>CAVZRQ010000001.1:0-331354 GCA_963777735.1 uncultured Gammaproteobacteria bacterium
CAGTTTTGCTTCGAGGATTATTGAAGCGATTTAGAAATTCACATCGTTAGTCGAATGCGACAAGCGTCGAAACAAAACTCTCTGGATTCCCTTTTTGCCTGACGGCATTAGCGAGCAGGAACCACCCGATCCCATTCCGAACTCGGAAGTGAAAATGCTCTGCGCCGATGGTAGTGTGGCTTCAGCCATGTGAGAGTAGGTCACTGTCAGGCTCCTATGAAAAGCGCCCCGGTTACGAAAGTAGCCGGGGCGTTTGCTTTTGTCCGCGGTTTGCCAGGATCGGGGCGGGATGAATACTGAACCGGATACCGGGTTGAACCAGCTCACCGACATCGATGCCGGCTCGTTCAGCAAATGGTTGCAGAACATGCGTGCCGTACTGCGCGACGAACTCGATGCGGATGTGCCCTGCGGCGACTGCGTGGGCTGCTGTGTTTCTTCCTATCCCATTCCCCTGCGTCCGACCGATCGCATGGCGCAGGAACTGGTCCCGGAGCAGTTTCTGCTTGCGGTACCTGGCCAGCGGCCAGGACACCTGCTGATGGGCTTTCGTGATGACGGCAGCTGCCCGTTTCTGCTGGACCGGGCGTGCTCCATCTATGCCGAACGACCGAGAACCTGCCGGGATTACGATTGCCGAATCTATACCGCCGCCGGTTTGATGCCAGCCGGGAACCGGCCAGTGATCCACAACAGGGTCCTGTCCTGGCGCTTCAGCTTTCCCGCACAGCGGGATCGGGATGATTGGGCAGCCGTTCGGCGGGCCGCAGAATTCATAAGCCGTCACCAACAGCTGTTCCCGGGGGCGATGCGCGCCGGATCACCCACTGCGGCGGCGGTGCTGGCGATCAAGAGTTATGGTCTTTTTCTGCTGCCCGACCCGGCAGTATCATCCGGCGGGTCCGGAGTTGTTGCGCTGGTGGAGCAGGTTGCTGCAGCCGCGCGGGCGTTCGATGCGCGGGAGTGAGACTTGAAGACTGCTCGAATCATGATGCATGGCCTGGTGGGCCTCGCTGCCTCGCTGTTCGTGGCGGGGGTGCCGGCGGCGGCTGTGCCGGCACCAGCTGCGGTTGCGGACGAAGAGCTGCAGGAGCTGGAAGAAGTCGAAGTTACCGGCACGCGCCTCTGGAAGATGCGCCAGCAGATGGTCGAGCTCGAGGATCAGTTCAACGAGCTTTTCAACGAGCTGAACGAGAACGACGACTTCGACGTGACATGCCGCATGGAGGCGCCGCTTGGCACGCGTCTCAAGAAGCGCAATTGCAAGGTGGCGTTCATGGAGGAAGCCGAGGCCGAGCAGGCCCAGGCGTTCGTGCGCGGCGAGTTTGCACAGGATCCGCAGCTGATTGCGTTCCAGCGACAGGATGAATTCCGGGCCGCCTCACTCAAGGTCATCAACGGCGATGCGCGACTGCGACGCTTGATCGAACAGCGCATCAAGCTGGAGAAAACCTACGAGGCGGAGCGCAAGCGGCGGTTCAAGGGGCGCTGGATCATTTTTGATTAGAGCCATAGCCTGTTTGTGCTGACGGAGGCTGTTGTAGCATCGGCAGTGCCGGAAGTTCTGGCGTTTGTGGCGCAGGTCGTTGCTGCGGTGCGGTCATTCGACACACGGGAGTGCGCATGGGAGCAGGCAAGGATCGCTGGATTCTGCTGGAACAATACCAGCGAGAGCGCCCACAAGGCTGAACAGGACAGGGTCGCATCGTGGCTCTTTTTCGCATCGCGTCAGGCAGGCAGCATCAGCAACAGGTATGTGCCCTGGCAATTTTGTTGTGCTGTCCAGCTTTGCTGGCAGCAGTCGCGCCCCCGGTACCTGCTGGCGGCAGCGAGGAACTGCAGGAGCTCGATGAAGTCGAGGTCACCAGTACGCGGCTGTGGAAGATGCGCGCCCAGATCGTCGAGCTGGAGGAAAAGTTCAACGCGCTCTACAACGAGCTGAACAAGAACGACGACTTTGATGTGGTTTGCCGCATGCAGGCCCCGCTCGGGACCCGGATCAGGAAGCGCATCTGCAAGGTGGCGTTCTACGTGAAGGCCGAGATGGATCGGGCCCAAGCCATGCTGACAGGCCATTTTGCACCGGATCCTCAACTGGTGGCACTCGAGCGCCAGGCTGAATATCGGGCAGCGGCGGTCGCGGTGATCAACGGTGACAGGCGATTGCGCAACCTGATCGAAGAGCGCATTGCGCTGGAGGAGCGTTACAAGGCGGAACGCAAGCGGCGGTTCAAGGGGCGCTGGTTTCTGTTCGATTAGATCCACCTTTGCGTTGTGGGCGACGCCTATTGTCCCGCTGCAACTTGCAGCAGTTTCCGGCAACTCCCTTCCAGGGAATGGTGAGCTTCCGCCCCGTCTGGCGGAACCAGGGCAATGGCATCGAATTGTCCCGACCAGATTGCCGGTTGCGCCTGGTCCTTGCTGACGAGTTCGACCACGATCTGAATTTTCAGGTCGGGTCTCGCAGCCATGCATTGCACCAGCAGGGATCCGGCATTGGCGGTGCCACCTTCAAGGTTGGTGGCGCCCAGTTGCAGCAGGAAAGGCTGACCCGCGCTTTCAGGAACACTCGCACCCCCGGCTCCTTCCTTCAAGCGATCCCGGCCTGTCATCAAAGCCCCCGAGAAGTGCAGCAGCAGGGCCAGCAGGCAGATGCCAACACCGATGAACATCCGCGGGGAAAGCGCCGATCTGCGTGCAGTGGCAATGACCGGTTCCGGCTCCGCCTCCGACTCCGACTCCTGTATGGATGTGCGCACGGGACAGACAAACAGATAGCCCCTGCCCGGGACAGTCATCACGAAGCGGTTGGTTCCGGCAATTTCACCCAATGCCTTGCGAATGGCCGCAATGCACTGATTCAGGTTGTTTTCCTCGACGATGGTATTGGGCCAGACCGCTTCCATCAGCCGTCGCTTGTCCACAACCTCGCCCGCGTGGGCCACCAGCAGCAGCAGCGCATCCATTGCACGGGAGTTCAGCCGAAGTACGAGTCCGCCGCTCGAGAGCAGCTGGCGTCTTGTGACATCCAGATGAAAGCTGCCGAAGACATAGACCGTGTGTTGCACTGGAGGATCGGTCACATTCGGGGCGGATCCTGCAGATCCATTCATAACTATTCATGCAATCACAATGCCACTTCAGGTCGGCAAGCCCAGTCTTGCACTTGCCGGGTTTGACAAGACCCTGCAGTTCGAAACCCCCCGACAGAACCTGACAGAGGTGATGACATGAAATCCAGAAACAATCTGCGCGCTATCGCGCTACTTGCAGGTGCAGCCCTGCTCTCCACCAGTGCAATGGCCAACATTCACGAAGCCGGTGTCGTGACGCGGACCCAGACCGTGAAATACAGCTCTTCGACCGCCGTCACCACGGACGGTGCCCGGACGCTGTACCGCAAACTGCTTGCGGCTGCCGACAAGGTCTGTAGTGATGCCGCAATGGGTGACATCAGCATCGAGAGTCACAAGGTCTGTGTATCGGATGCGCTCGACAAGGCCGTGCAGGCGGTCGCCATTCCCATGATCCTGGAAATGCACACGCGCAGCACGTACAGCGCCCGGCGGTAATTCCGCTGTCTTGATCGAGTGAAGACTGGGCCCCGGACAAATGGTTGTCCGGGGCCTTTTTTTTCAGCGGCTGTTTGGGCAGCCGCGCAGCCGTGCAGCGTTAGCCGGCAGCCTTGGCCTTGTTGGCCTCGGCGATGACGACGTCGGCCACGTTCTTCGGCACCGGATCGTAGTGCGAGAACTCCATCGTGTAGGAGGCACGACCGGAGCTCATGGCGCGCAGGTTGCCGATGTAGCCGAACATTTCCGACAGCGGCACGGTGGCCACGACGGCGATGTTGGTGCCACGCTCGAGCTGTTCCTGGATCTGGCCGCGACGACGGTTGAGATCGCCGATCACGTCGCCCAGGTAATCGCCCGGGGTGACCACTTCCACCTTCATCACCGGCTCCAGCAGGATCGGACCTGCCTTCTTGATGGCTTCGCGGAAGCAGGCCTTGGCGGCGATTTCGAAGGTCATCGCGTTCGAGTCGACGTCGTGGTAGCTGCCGTCCACCAGGGTGGCGCGGAAATCCACGGTGGGGAAGCGTGCCAGTACGCCGTCTTCCAGCTGCACCTTCAGGCCCTTCTCGACCGAAGGCACGAACTCGCGTGGCACCGAGCCGCCGACGGTCTTGTCGACGAACTCGAAACCCGTGCCCCGCGGCAGCGGCTCGAACTTGATCCACACTTCGGCGAACTGGCCCGAACCGCCGGTCTGCTTCTTGTGGGTGTAGTTTTCCTGCAGGGGCTTGGTGAAGGTTTCGCGATAGGCCACCTGCGGCTGGCCCATGATGCCTTCCACGCCGAACTCCGAACGCATGCGATCGAGCGTGACGTCGAGGTGCAACTCGCCCATGCCGCGCAGGATGGTCTGGCCGGTTTCGCGGTCGGTTTCGAGGCGCAGCGAGGGATCGGCGCGAACCATCTTGCCGAGCGCGGCACCGAATTTTTCCTGTTCGGTCTTGTTCTTCGGGACCACCGAGACGCTGATGACGGGCTCGGGGAAGCGCATGCGCTCCAGCACCACCGGGTTGGCGGTATCGCAGAGCGTATCACCCGTATCGGTATCGGCCATCGAGACCAGCGCGATGATGTCGCCGGCGCGGGCTTCTTCGATCGGGTTGGCTTCCTTGGCGAACATCTCGACCATGCGGCCGATCTTCTCGCGCTTGCCGCGGGTGGAGTTCATCACCGAGGCGCCCTTGGCGAGCACGCCGGAGTACACACGCACGAAGGTCAGTGCGCCGTACACGTCGTTGATCACCTTGAAAGCCAGTGCCGAGAACGGTTCGTCGTCCGAGCACTTGCGCTCGCCGGTCGGGTTGCCGTCTGCGTCCACCGTGTTGATGGCGGCGACGTCGGTCGGGGCAGGCAGGTAATCGACAACGGCATCCAGCACCTGCTGCACACCCTTGTTCTTGTACGACGAGCCGCAGAGCACGGGCGTGAAGGCACCAGTGATGGTGCCCTTGCGCAGGCAGGCCTTCAGTATTTCGACCGAGGGCTCCTTGCCTTCGAGATAGGCTTCCATCGCGACATCGTCCATCTCGAGGGCGGTATCGACGAGTTCGGTGCGGTACTTCTGTGCGGCGTTGAGGATGGCGACGTCAGTCGGCACGGTGATGCCGAGCTTCGCGGCGAGATCCGGCGTGATGTCGAGGGTCTGCCACTGGGAGTCCTTGTCGTCTGAATCCCAGACCAGGGCCTTGTATTCGACGAGGTCGATCATGCCCTTGAAGTTGTCTTCCGAGCCGATCGGGATCTGCAGCGCCAGCGGGCGGGCGCCGAGGCGCTTGATGATCATGTCGAAGCAGCGCGTGAACGAGGCACCGCTGCGGTCCATCTTGTTCACGTAGCACATGCGCGGCACGTCGTAGTTGTCCGCGAGGCGCCAGTTGGTTTCGGACTGAGGCTCCACACCGGCCACACCGTCGAACACCACCACGGCGCCGTCGAGCACGCGCAGGCGAGCGGTTCACTTCGATGGTGAAATCGACGTGGCCCGGGGTGTCGATGACGTTGATCTTCTTGCCCTTCCAGAACGCCGACACGGCAGCGGACTGAATGGTGATGCCGCGCTTCTGTTCCTGTTCCAGATAGTCGGTGGTCGTCGACGTCTTCAGATCCTTGGTGTCATGGATGTCGATGATGGTGTGCTTGCGACCGGTGTAATACAGGATGCGCTCGGTCGTCGTGGTCTTGCCGGCATCGACGTGCGCGATGATGCCGATGTTGCGGATGTCTGAGAGGGCGGTTGTGCGGGCCATTGCGAAGATTCCATGACTGGTCGGATGGGATGGCCCGGTCGCCCCGTTAAGGCATCCGGACCCGCTAAAAAGCCCGTAAGAATACGATAAATACCCCTGTCGGCGCCATCTGCTATAGACTGCGCCGCCGCAATTCCGGCGGCTGAAGCCGCCCGAGCGCACCCACGCGAGCTGCCCCATGCTTTCCACGGCCAATCTGACCATCCAGTTCGGCGCCAAGCCGCTTTTCGAACAGGTTTCCGTCAAATTCTCGGACGGCAACCGCTATGGCCTGATCGGGGCCAACGGCTGCGGCAAATCGACCCTGATGAAGATCCTGGGCGGGGAGCTGGAGCCCAGCGGCGGCGAGGTCATGCTGCAGGCCGGCATGCGGCTCGGCAAGCTGAACCAGAACCAGTTCGGCTACGAGGACGTGCGGGTGCTGGATGTCGTGATGCAGGGCCACATGGAAATGTGGCAGGCCATGACCGAGCGCGACCGCATCTATGCCAATGCGGAGGCCAGCGACGAGGATTACATGCGGGCGGCCGAGCTCGAGGGCAAATTCGCCGAGTACGGCGGCTATGACGCCGAGGCCCGGGCCGGCAGCATCCTGACGGATGCAGGCATTCCCGACGCCCTCCACACCGGTCCGATGCGCGAAGTGGCGCCGGGCCTGAAGCTGCGCGTGCTGCTGGCGCAGGCCCTGTTCTCGAAGCCGGACGTGCTGCTGCTCGACGAGCCCACCAACAACCTGGACATCAATTCGATCCGCTGGCTCGAGGACATCCTCAACGACTACGAAGCGACGATGATCATCATCAGCCACGATCGTCACTTCCTGAACCAGGTGTGCACGCACATCGCGGATCTGGATTACCAGCAGGTGAAGATCTACCCGGGAAATTACGACGATTTCATGCTGGCCTCGGTGCAGGCGCGGCAGCGGGTGGAGGCTTCGAACGCCAAGGCCCGCGACCAGATCTCGGACCTGCAGGAGTTCGTGCGGCGCTTCTCGGCCAATGCCTCCAAGGCGCGGCAGGCCACCTCGCGCAAGAAGCTGCTCGACAAGATCAAGATCGAGGAGATCCGGCCTTCTTCGCGGCAGAATCCCTACATCCGCTTCGAGCAGGCGAAGAAGCTGTACCGCTCGGCGGTCACCGTCGAGAAGCTCAATTTCACCTATCCGGGAGCGGATGTGCAGGTGCTGCGCAATGTCGGCTTCACCATCGAGGGTGGCGAGCGCATTGCCATCATCGGGCCAAACGGCATCGGCAAGACCACGCTGATTCGCTGTCTCGCGGGTGAGCTGAAGCCCGACAGCGGTCGCATCACCTGGGTGGAGAACGCGGAAGTGGGCTACATGCCGCAGGATCCGCAGGCGGAATTTGCCGACAAGGTCGACCTCTTCCACTGGATGTCGGCCTACACCGGCAAGGCCGATGACGACCAGATCGTGCGCGCGACGCTCGGCCGGCTGCTGTTCTCCGGCGACCAGACCAAGAAATCCGTGAAGGTACTGTCCGGCGGCGAGAAGGGCCGGATGATCTACGGCAAGCTGATGCTGACGCGCCCGAATGTGATGCTGATGGACGAGCCCACCAATCACATGGACATGGAAACCATCGAGTCGCTGCAGATCGGCCTCGAGAAGTACCCCGGCACGCTGGTTTTCGTGTCCCATGACCGCGAGTTCGTCAGCGCGCTGGCCAACCGCATCATCGAGATGAAGCCCGACGGCACCATCGCCGACTACAACGGCACCTACGACGAATACCTGCGGGCACAGGGCATCGCCAGCTGATCACCGGGCAGGGCGGACGCAGGCGCGTCCGCCCCTGCAGCAACTACTTGCGTATCGGGCAGGTATTGATGCCAAGCATCTTGTAGAGCGGGCAGAACCCGACCAGACCCGTGAGCAGCGGAACCAGGCCCACCCAACCCCAGGGTGACTGCGGTCCGATGAATGCCAGGCTCAGGATGGCAAGGCCGGCGACGACGCGAATGACCCGGTCGGCGGTGCCTTCATTGGCAAGACTCATGTTTTGTTTTCCTTGTGGGCTATCCCGGCGGGATGCTGGAGCCAGTCTGGCGCCTGGCTCAGCCGAGAGTCAGTGACTCAGTCACCCAGCGATCGGGCCGCTGCGGAAGTGCTGCAGCCCTGCGGGCGTGATCTCGATCTGGCCCCGCCCGAGGTGCAGCCAGCCCTGGGTTTCGAAACGTTTCAGATGCCGGGAAACCACCTCGCGGGCACTGCCCAGCTCGACGGCCAGGGCGTGATGGGTAATGGCTTCCAGCGAGCCGCGCGATTGCGCCTCGAGCAGCAGTTCGGCAAGCCGCGTATCGATGGGCGCGAACATCACCTCTTCCATGCGGCGGATCACGTCGGAAAGACGCTGCGCGAAACTGGTGAAAACAAAGCGGCAGAACGCCGGTGACTGTTCGATGGCGGACTGGAAATGGAGCCGGTCGATGGCCAGCGCCGTCACGGCAGATTCCGCGATGCCGGCGGCCGGATAGTGCTCGCCGCTGAGCAGGCACGAGGTGGTCAGGATGCAGGAGTGCCCGGTCTGCACCCGGTACAGGGTGACTTCGCGGCCATTGGCTGCGGTGAGTTGCACCCGGATGGAGCCGGAAGTGGCCAGCAGGTAGTGGGAGCACGCGTCGCCGGCGCGGAACACCATGCTGTCGGCATCCAGCGCGATATGCCGCGCGGTATCGAGCATCTGCCGCACTCGTGGGTGCTCGTCCTGAACGAGGGCGGGGAAGCAGGTAGTCCAGGCGTTGTCCGGTTGGCCCATGATCTGGTCCTGATATTGGCGGCGACCGGATGTTACCCCGGCACTGGCTTGTGCACGCGAATGAGAACCATTATCATTCCCATTCGTGTTAGCTAGTGAGGTTTCTGCCATGTCCGTGATCAAGAGCCGCAAGTACCCGGTTACCCGCATTTCCGAACTGGCCGATGCGCGCGCCGTAGGGTTGGTGGTTGTATCCCTCGCGGCCTTTGATATCGCTCGCGCGGCAGCGCCGGCAGAACCCCAGGTAATGCAGGGCGTCAGCGTCACCGAAGAAGTGGAGGATGGCTACAAGGTCGATACAGCGTCTTCCCCCAAATTCACGGCACCGCTGCTCGATACGCCGCAGACCATTACCGTGATTCCGAAGGCACTGCTGGATGACCAGGGGCTGGGCTCGCTGGCGGACGCGCTGCGCAATACCCCGGGCATCACCTTCACGCTGGGCGAGAACGGCAATACCACGGCCGGTGACTCGATCACGATGCGCGGCTTCGATACGGCCGGCAGCATCTTCCTGGATGGGGTGCGTGATCTGGGCGCAGTTTCCCGCGACACCTTCAATACCGAACAGATCGAGATCGTGAAGGGCCCATCGGGTTCGGACAACGGCCGCGGTGCGCCCAGCGGCTACATCAACATGTCCAGCAAGCAGCCGAACCTGCAGGACGCGGCTTCTTCGAAGTTGGCGTTCGGTACCGATGATCGCATGCGGGTCGAGGCCGACCTCAACCAGACACTCGGCAATTGGGAAGGCGCGGCCGCGCGGCTGAACATGTTCTACGACAAGGGAGATCGCCCGGATCGCGATGTGGCCGACAGTGGCCGTTGGGGCTTCGCGCCATCGCTGGCGCTCGGTCTCGGCAGCGAGACGCGTGCCTACTTCAACTTCCTTTTCACCAAGCAGAACAACACGCCGGATGGCGGCCTGCCGACCATCGGTTTGCTGGACTACAACTACAACCCGATCGCCACACCGGCCGGGTCAACCCAGCAGCAGATCGACAACATCGCGGCGCTCAACAACGCCATCGCTCCGCTGGTGAATGCGGCTCCCGCAGTGGACCTCGGAAACTACTATGGTTCGGCGGACGACTACGAGCATGTGCGCGCCAACATGTTCACGGCGAAGTTCGAACATGATCTGTCCGAGTACACCACGCTGCGCAATACTTCGCGTTACGGCCGCTACACGCTGCAGCGCGTGATTACCGGCATCAATGCGCTGGGCAACACGTTCACGGGAGCGGCCAATTCCGGCACGGCTGTGGTCGTGTCCGACCCTTCGCTGTGGACGGTGTCACGCAGCCGCCAGGGTCGCAACGAAGTCAACGAGATCCTCACCAACCAGTCCAACCTTGCTACCTCGTTTGGAACGGGGGCGGTGTCGCATTCACTGAGTACCGGCTTCGAGTTCATCTATGAGCGTCAGCTCAACCGGACCATGGCCGCCAGCGGCACCACCGCGGCCGCGAACCTCTACAGGCCAAGCACGGCGGACGCGTTCGGGCCCGTATCGCTGACTGGTGCGCGCACCGACGGCAAAACGGTTACGGCTGCGGTGTACCTGTTCGATACGCTGACATTCAGCGAAAAGTGGAGCCTGAATGCCGGTGTGCGACTGGACCGGTTCCGCACCGAATATGCTTCGGTCCCTGCGCCACCGGTTGCGCCCGCAGTACCGGGCGCCTCTTCCTACCTTGAAGGTGAAGGCAACCTGTTCACGGGCAAGCTGGGTCTGGTATTCAAGCCGGTGGAGTACGGCAGCATCTACGCGGCCGTCGGCACTTCCGAGCAGCCGCCGGGTGGCGCGAACTTCACGCTGGCATCCGGAGCCCCCAACGCCACCACTGGCGCCGTGAACAGCAATGCCCCGAACCTGGATCCGCAGAAGGCCACGAATCTCGAGGTGGGCACGAAGTGGGATCTGCTCGAGAACCGGCTGGTGCTCACTGCTGCGGTATTCGATACCCGCAACGAGAACGATCTCGCGACGCAGGACCTGAACACCGGTGAGATCACGCAGTATGGAGAACGCAAGGTGCGCGGCTTCGAGCTGGGCGCTTCGGGGATGATCACGCCGAACTGGCAGGTCACTGCCGGCTTTGCCTCGATGGATACAGAAATCGTGGAAGGCTCGGCGACGAACACCGGTGCGCAGCTGCAGTACTCACCCAAGGTGACCTTCACTTCGTGGACCACCTACCGTTTCCCGTTCGGCCTCACGCTCGGTGGCGGCGCCCGTTACACGGATTCCCAGTTCCGCAACGGCAATGCGACGCAGGCCTCCGTGACCAATCTGGCGGTGAATCCGGAAGCCTGGGTGTTCGACGCCATGGCCGGTTACGACGTGAACCAGCGGGTGGTGTTGCAGCTGAACCTGCAGAACATCACCGACAAGTTCTACCTGAACAGCATCAACAATGGTGGTTCGCGCTTCGTGCTCGGCGCGCCGCGTTCCATCCTGCTCACGGCAGCAGTGAAGTTCTACTGATCATGATGCTGCACATACCTGGCGTGCTGTCGAAGGAAGAGGTGCGGGAGTTCCGGCTCGAGCTGGATTCCGCGGCCTGGTCGGATGGGCGCGCCACGGTTGGCGAGCAGGGTGCGCGCGTCAAGCACAACGAGCAGCTGGGTCCGTCGGACCCGGCGGCCCGCAGGCTGGGGGAGCGCATCCTCTCTCGACTCGCAACCCACCCGCAGTTCTTTGCCGCCGTGCTGCCGCTGCGGATCCTGCCACCGCTGTTCAACCGCTATGCGGGTGGCGCCACCTATGGCAGGCATGTGGATGGCGCGGTGATGAGCCAGGCGGGCTCGGTGCAGCGTCTGCGCAGTGATGTGTCATCCACTCTGTTCCTCTGCGAACCCGACGAATACGACGGGGGCGAGCTGATTGTTCACGACACCTATGGCGAGCATGAGGCGAAGCTGCCGGCCGGGGATCTGCTGGTGTACTCGGCGACCAGCGTGCATGAGGTGCTGCCGGTTTCCCGTGGTGCGCGGGTCTGTGCCTTCTTCTGGAGCCAGAGCATGGTGCGCGACGATGCGCGGCGCGCGCTGCTCTACAGCCTGGACCAGACCATTCGGTCCCTGCGCGGCAAGCTGGGGGATGCGCCGGATTGCGTGGCATTGACGGCGCACTATCACAACCTCCTTAGGATGTGGGCCGAGACCTGATCGGCACCAGCTATTGCGAATGAGTCGCAATTGCATTCATGTTGCGGTTTGCATAGCATCAAGGCATGTACTCCCGATCCGGTTCCCGGCACTCGCGCCCTTTTCTCGCCTCCCGGGGAGCTGCGCTGCTGGGGATCATCGTTTTGCATGCAGGAGCCCTCGTTCTGGCGATGACGCTGAAGGGCCCGCGGCCCGATGCCCAGCACGAGAATCCGCCCATGCAAGTGATGCTGTTCGCGGAGCCGGAGCAGCCACCCGCGCCGGAGGTTCCGGTGCCGAAGACAGAAGTCGCGCCGCCGCAGCTGGTGGTGCCGGTGGTGAGCATCGAACTGCCGGCAGCACCCCCCACGGCGATCACGATGGTGGAAGCCACGCCACCGCCAGCGCCTCGGCCGGCTCCTGCGCCGGAATCCGAGGCGGATACGACCACGCCTATTTCGATTGCGCAGGCCGAGTGGATGCGAATGCCGAATCCGGTGTATCCACGCGCTGCCGCGCAGGCTCGCGCGCAGGGCGTCGTGCATGTGCGCGCGCTGGTGGACGTTACGGGCCATGCGCGCGAGGCGCGCGTGCATCGTTCCAGTGGCTTTGCAGCACTGGACCGCGCCGCGTGTGATTCGGTGCTCGCTGCGCTGTTCAAGCCCTACCTGCACAACGGCGTGCCGCGCAGCGTGGATGTGATCGTGCCGGTCACATTCGCGCTGAAGCAGCGCGGCGGCGGCCGCAACAAGGATCGCTTAGAGCTCGATGTCCGTGGCGAGAACCATCACGCCGTGGGTGGGCATGCGGAAGAACTCGGCGGCCTGGGCGCTGCGGCGCTGCATGTAGGCGAATAGCCGGAACTTCAGGTCGGGCAGGAAGGAGTTGCGTGGACGGGCACGCACCAGATGCCAGCCAAGGAAGAACGACAGTTCTTCATCCACATCGCGCAGCCCGCGCTGGCGCGCGCTGCGCAGGGCTTCCATGACATCGGGAGTTTCCATGAACCCGAATCGCGCCCGCACGGCATAGACATTCGGCAGCGGTGTTTCGACCCAGGCACGCGGACCGGTGTAGCGCGGTGTGCGCGCGATCTCGAGATTCAGCATCACGATGCGTTCGTGGCAGACGCGGTTGTGCTCCAGGTTGCGCAGCAGCGCGGTGGGGACGAAGCCGGCATTGCTCACGAGGAATACGGCCGTGCCCGGCACGCGGGTGGCGGAGGCCAGCAGCCCGGGCAAGGCATCGAGCTTCACTGCGCGCCGGCCCAGTTCGGCGCGCAGCGCGGTGCGGCCGTCGCGCCAGGTGGTGAAGATGAAATACATCACCGCCGCGATGGAGAGCGGCACCCAGCCTCCGTGCGGGATCTTGGTGGCGTTGCCCGCCACGAATGCGAGGTCCACCAGCAGGAATGCGCCGAACACCAGCGCCACCCGCCACAGCGGCCACTTCCACTGCGTGACTGCCACCACTGCGCCCAGCATCGTGGTGAGCAGCATCGTGCCGACCACGGATGCGCCGTAGGCGGCAGACAATGCGCTGGAAGACCGGAAGGCCAGCACGAACAGCAGCACGGCCACCAGCATGAAGATGTTCACGGCCGGGATGTATATCTGGCCATGGGCATGTGCCGAAGTCTGCAGGATCTGCAGGCGCGGCAGCAGGTCGAGTTGCACGGCCTGCCTTGCCACCGAGAAGGCGCCGGAGATGGTGGCCTGTGAAGCGATGATGGTTGCCGCGGTTGCGAGGACGATCAGCAATGGCAGTACTCCCGCCGGCACGAGCGCGAAGAACGGATGCGACACCGGCCCCTCGGCGCTCAGCAACAGTGCCCCCTGCCCGAAATAATTCAGCAGCAGCCCCGGCCAGACGATGCCGAACCAGGCGATGCGCACCGGTGTGCGGCCAAAATGGCCCATGTCTGCGTACAGCGCTTCGCCACCGGTGACGGCAAGGAACACCGAGCCGAGAATTGCCAGTGCCAGCAAGGGGTGAGTGCTCAGCATCGTCACGCCGTGGACGGGGTTCACCGCGGCCAGTACTTCAGGCGCTGCGACCAGCGCACGTACACCCAGCACGCCGATCACGACGAACCACACCAGCATGATCGGGCCGAACATTCTCCCGACACGCTCGGTGCCGCGCCGCTGGATGGCGAATATTCCGAGGATGATGCCGATGGTGATGGGCAGCACGTAACGATGCAGGCCTTCGCCGAGCAGCTCCATGCCTTCCACGGCGCTGAGCACGGAAATGGCCGGCGTGATGAGCGCGTCGCAGAAGAAGAGGGCAGTGCCCAGCACGCCAACGGCCACGGCGCGTTTTGCCCAGGGGCCGGATTGCCCGAGCTTCTGCTGGATCAATGCAACCAGCGAGAGGATGCCGCCTTCGCCGGCATTGTCGGCGCGCAGCAGCAGCACGACATACTTCAGCGAGACCAGGATCAACAGGCTCCAGAAGATCAGCGACAGCACGCCGAGGATCTCGGCTGCCTGGCCGGCGCCACCGCCGGCCGCATTGAGCGATTCCTTGAATGCGTACAACGGGCTGGTGCCGATATCGCCGTAGACGATGCCGAGCGCGCCAATCAGCGTCGGCGCAAGGCGCTTGTTTTCTTGCAAGTATTCCTCGGCTGCTGACGCGAGAAGACAGCTAGAAGCCGCGCGCCAGATCCACCATGTTCAGCATTTTCTCACCGGCAAAGTAGCGGCGCAAATTCTCCATGAGGATGATCCGGCGGGCCTCGCCCGGGAGGTCGGAACGGGCCGAGATATGCGGCGTGAACAGGATACGCGGTGATTTCCACAGGGGGTGATCGGGTGGCAGCGGCTCGGGGTCGACCACGTCCAGACCAGCGCCGGCTAATCGCTTCTCGTTCAGGGCGGCCATCAGGGCTTCGGTGTCGACGCTCCCGCCGCGAGCAATATTGATGAAGAAGGCGGTGGGCTTCAGCACGGCGAAGAACTGCCTGTTGTACAGACCGGTGGTTTCTGGCGTCAGGGGTACGGCGCTGACGATGACGTCGGCGGTGCGGGCCAGGGTCAGCAGTTCGTTGGGCTGGCCGACGTGGCTGACGAAGTCCGGCTTGCCGGTGCCGCCGACGCGCGTCGCGACGACTTTCATGCCCAGCCCGTGGGCGCGTTTGGCCACCTCGGTGCCGATGCCGCCGAGGCCCGAGACCAGCATGGTCTTGCCTTCGAGGAACTGCATCGGCACGGCGGCGGCATTGCTGCGACTCCACACGCCTTGCGCGGTGTCGACGGCGTAGCGATCCAGCCCGTGCGCCAGCGCCAGCATCAAGGCGATGGCATGTTCGGCGATGACAGGCGAGTCGACCCCGCGCATGTTGGTCATCACGAGGCTGCGGGCCTTCACGGCCGGCAGCGACATGCAGAGTTCGACACCAGCCGAAGTCGAAGCCAGCCAGCGCAGCCGCTGCGCGTTGTTGATGATGCGCGCATCGCAGATTTCGGGGTTGGCGCCGATGATGACATCGGCATCGACCGCAGAGGCAATGGCACTGCGCGGATCCGTGGCGACGATGACCGTGGTGTCGCCCGCCAGGGCGCGGATGTCTTCGGCTGTTCCCGTGCGCGTGCCGTATTCCAGTACCAGCACCTTGCGTGGCTTGCGCCACAGCGGATTCGCACGGATGGGTGTGGCATCTTCCTGGATGCCATGTCGTGCCAGCGTGGCCGCCACTTCCGTGGCCGGGGTGGCTGCTACAGCCGCGGAAAGAGGTGCCGCACAAAGCAGTGCCGCACCCATCACTGCACCCAGCGGCCCCAGGTGCAGCAACTTCATTTGGCGTCGATCCTCAGCCGCTGCTTGCCGGTCACCGGATCGGCAAATTCGCGATTGTCCTCGCAGACGTACTCATACATCTTGTAATCCGGGCGGCGCTGGTGAACCCATGTCCAGCTCCACGGGCCGGTGAGGTATTCCGGATCTTCGACGGTGACCGCATTCTCGAAGTGGTTCGCGTCGATCATGCGCAGGCGCTCGCGAATGCGCATGGCGGGGGAGTGCGGGGCGCCGCGGAAGCGTACGTGTTCCTTGATGCCGATGGTCTCGATCACGAAATCATTGCCTTCCCACTGGCCGGTGGAATGTCCCCAGAAGCCTGGTTCGGCATCTTCCACGGCAGGCAGCGTGTACCCGAGATAGACGCGCCGGATCTGGTTGTAGGCTTCCTGGATGATGGTGACCTGGCCCTTGGTCTGCAGGATCTCCATCGGGAACATGTTCATCATCATCGCCGGCATGCCATCGGGAATGCAGTGCGTGTAGTTGTTGGCGATGGGCTCGCCGGCGGCAGTGGCATCGGCGATGAGCTTCTGCTCGGCGTCGTAGGCGGCCTTGAACTCGGGCTTCAGCGGCGGGGGCGGAATGGGTTGCGGCAATGGCACCCCTGGGGCGGGTTCGGTGCCCGTCAGGGGGTAGCGATCCCAGGTTCCGCTGAAATCCTTCGGGTCGAAAGCCGCAGCGGTAGTGGCGGCAGCAGAGTCTGTTTCAGCCTTTGGCGCGCAGGCCGCAACGGCCATCAGCGCCAGCGTGGCGAATGCGTATCGGGTGGCGCGGCTCATGGCTTGGCTTCCTTCGGAAGCGGCTTGCCGGTTTCCATGCTGATGTTCGGCGGTCCGGCCGGAATGCCATTGCCGAAGACGCGGCCATCCGCGAGCTTGACCTGCTTGAGCAGCGCACCTGGTTCGCCGGACCGCAGCGGCCCGACGATCACGGTGAGCTTGTCGCCCTTCTTGATCATGTTGAACTTCCAGCCCAGGCGATTGAGGATGCCCGGGTTCGCGCCTTCAATCGTCCAGTGACGCATCTTCCCCTTGGCGTCCGGTGCATCCAGCTGGATGTAGATATGCGGGTTCTGCCAGGTGAACTGGGCAACCGTGCCAGTGAGCCGGAGCTGGTTTTCGTGATCGAACATCGCGAACGAATGGTGCGCGATGACTGGAGTGGCGCAGATGGCCAATGCCAGTGCGAGCAGCGAGCGAATCTTCACGTTCAGCCCCCCGAAATGAATTGTTATTGTCGACCCGTGGCGATTCTAGCGCCTGGCGGATCAGCTGCGGCGATAGACAGAACGTATTCGCAGCAGCTTCATGCCTGGCCGGCGCACCTCGCGGGTGACCAGCAGCGTGGCATCCTTGCGTTGCAGCGCGTAGGTTTCGGTGTAGGAGTTCTTGCGGCCGTAATCCTCGCCGACCACCAGCGCGCCGGATTTCCAGCTGCTGCGGATCTTCGCCGTGCCGTTTGCATCAACCCGCGAATGGGGAGTTCCCGGCGAGATCCGCCGTGCCAGGGCTCCGTCACCCTGAATGGTGAGCCCCTCGCCGCGCCCCTCCAGAATCAGCTTCTGGGGCACCGTCAGCCGCAACAACAGCTCGCTGCGCAACTCGGCGCGACCGGGGCGGGAATGAATGGGGCCCAGCGAGCGTTCCATTTCTTCGTTGATGCGGCCCGCCATGTCATCGGAATCCGCATTCGGAATGCGCTTGGCGCGTGGCGCCTTGTACGTGCTCAGCGCCGCGTCCACCATGGGTTCCACGTTGTCGCTTAGCGTAGTTTCCAGCTGCCAGTTGCCACACAGCGTGGCGCAGCCAACAGGTGTCGCAGACCAGGCGGGAAGTGCCGTGAACAGCAGTGCAGCCAGAAGTCCTTTCATGCTGCAACTGTAGCCCGCTCCCCAGGGCTTTGCAGGCGTTTTGGGGGAGCGGCTCTACAACGCGACGACGCGGCGTCGCGATGGAAGGCTTACTTCGCGCGCGCGGATCCGCCGGCCCTGGCGCCACCTGCAGCCGAGTAGCTACCGCGGCCGCGGCCACCACCACCACCACCACCACCGCGATGCTGCTGCCGCTGCTGCGAAGGGGCGTGGCGACGTGGCGGCTGCGGGGCATGCGACTGCGCTGGCCGTTCCGAAGCCGGTGGCTCCTTCATTTCGAAGGCCGGCAGCGGCAGGGTCGGCAGATCGCGGCCGAGCAGACGCACGATGTCCTTGAGGTAAGGCGCTTCGTCTGGCGACACCAGCGAGATGGCCTTGCCGGTGGAGCCGGCCCGCGCCGTGCGGCCGATGCGATGCACGTAATCTTCAGGCACGTTGGGCAGCTCGTAGTTCACGACGTAAGGCAGTTCCTTGATGTCGAGACCACGCGCCGCAACTTCGGTGGCCACCAGCGCAATGATGCGGTTCGCCTTGAAGTCTTCCAGTGCGCGCACGCGCGCGTTCTGGCTCTTGTTGCCGTGGATGGGCAGCGACGGAATGCCTGATCGGCCGAGCTGTTCCGCGAGGCGATTGGCGCCATGCTTGGTGCGCGTGAAGATCAGCACCTGGTGCCAGTTGCCATCGTTGATCAGATGCGCGAGCAGGTGCCGCTTGTGTTCCTTGGGCAGGCGGTAGGCCACCTGTTCCACGCGATCGGCCGTCTTGTTCGGCGGTGCGACGTCGATGCGCTGCGGATTGCGCAGCAGGTTCTCGGCCAGCTGCCGGATGTCGTCCGAATAGGTGGCGGAGAACATCAGGTTCTGCCGTTCCTTCGGCAGCATCGCGCGGATCTTCTTGATCGTGTGGATGAAGCCCATGTCGAGCATGCGGTCGGCTTCGTCGAGCACGAACACTTCGATCTTCGCCAGCGAGACGAATCCCTGGTTGATGAGATCCTGCAGCCGGCCGGGCGTCGCGACGAGGATGTCGCAGCCATTGCGCAGCGCTTCGATCTGCGGGCGTTCACTGACGCCGCCGAAGATCACCGCCGAGCGCAGGTTCAGGTGTTTGCCGTAATGGCGCACGCTTTCTGCAACCTGCGCGGCAAGTTCACGTGTCGGGGTGAGGATCAGCGCGCGGGGGGCGCCAGTGCCACGGGTGCCCAGGCGCTGCAGAATCGGCAGCACGAAGCCGGCCGTCTTGCCGGTGCCGGTCTGCGCACCGGCGAGCACGTCGCGGCCGCCGAGCACGGCCGGAATGGCAGCGAGCTGGATGGGGGTGGGTTCGGTATAGCCTTTTTCGGTGACAGCAGTCACCAGCTCGGGCTTGAGCCCAAGTTCTGAGAAGTTCATGTATTTCCTGTTGAAGGGTGCGTCAGGCTCGCGATTGCCTGGACCCGGTCGTGAATCAGACCGGTCGCGATCCGGTAAGGAGAGCGCAGTCTAGCACAGTTGCCGAGGCAGCGTTTTGCTGATGCTGCCCGGAATCTGCGCGGAAGGTTGCCCAGGGCACCTATCTGCAGGTCAGCGAGCGGGCTTGCGCTGCTGCCGGCGCTCGCGGGCCTCGCGCAGCAGCTGCTGGCGCTCCACGCGTGAGCGGCGCTCCCATTCGCGGCGCAGTTCGGCGCGGCGCCGGTTCGAGAGCCGCTGATACTCCCGGAAATCCTGGCGGATACGCACCTGCTCCGCGGACGGCAGATTCTGGAAATCGCTCCAGCGCCCACGGATCAGTTCGCGACGCTGCTCGGACAGATCCCGCCACTTGCCGAAACGCTGCCGGGCATTGCCACGCTCGTCATCGTTCATCTTCAGCCAGCGTTCGGCGCCACGCGCCAGGGCGAAACGGCGCTGTGGTGGCAGCTGCCCCCAGTTCGACTCGAACTCCTCCAGCAGTTGCTGCTGATCCTTGCTCAGGCTCGACCAGGCCAGCGCATCGGACTGAGGGTTGGCGGCAGCAGCGGGAGCCGCAGGCTCGGCGCCAAAGGCGCTGCCACCCAATGCGATCACGACGATACTTGCTGCAATAAACGATTTCATTTCTTCACCTGCTTCGGGTCAGGCTTGCCAGCAGCCGGCGCAGGCTTCGCCTGCGGCGTTTCTGCGGGCTTGACCGGTTTCTGCTCCAGATACTCCTGCCAACCTTCCTCTTCCACATCGATCGAGCCGAGAAACTCCAGCAACTCGGCGTCCACCTTCTTCGCGGAGTCCGCAGCCCGGGCCTGATCCACGACCAGCGCAGCCACCGCGACAGCGAGCAGTGAACGCGGAATCACGTGCCGGCCTGATCCTGCTCGCCCATGGCCGCCGCCCATTCGATGAATTCCAGATCGGCTTCCTGGGTCAGTTCGAAGGCGTCGGCATCGGCCAGCAGCTCCAGGTCATACAACGCGTTCCCGGCTGCTTCGTTGACACCGCCGGGGGCGTCCGGGCGCCCGAGATACAGCACGCTCATCAGCACTGCGGCGGCCATGGCGCCGGCCGGGGCGAGGTAACGGAAGTCGAACCAGCTGCGCGCCTCGCGCTGTGCCAGTGCCTGGCTGCGCGCCTGCGCCAGCCGCGACCGCGTGGGCCCGTCCAGTTGTTCGACGCTGCTGCGCAATGCGGCCTGCGCGCGTTTTTCAAATTCAGTCAGTTCATTTTCCGGGTTCATGTCCAGAACTCGCCCAGCTGCTCCCGCAGACTCTGCACTGCGCGGGAATAGTGTGTTTTGACGCTGCCATCACTGCAACCCATGGCGGCTGCGGTCTCCGCCACATCCATGCCTTCCAGGCTGCGCAGCATGAAGCACTCGCGCTGACGCGCGGGCAGCTTCTGCAGCGCGGCCTGCAGGGCAACCATGATCTCTCCGCCTTCCGCCTCTGCCGCTGGGCCGGGCGCAAGGTCTGGCGCCTGTTCCAGTGGGTCGGGCATCTCCGCTTCCTGATCTGCGCTCCACGGCATCCAGGCCATCACCCGGCCGCGCACCGTGCGCCGGCGCTGCGCATCGCGGATCCGGTTTTCCAGAATCCGGTAGAACAGTGGCCGCCATTCCTGCTGCGGCCGGTCGGCATACCGCCGGGTCAGCTGGATCATGGCGTCCTGCACCGCATCGAGGGCGTCCGCTTCGTGACGCAACGCGATCTGCGCCATGCGATAGGCTTTGCGTTCGACTTCAGCAAGGAAGCCGTTCAGCGCGCGCGTGGTCTGGTCTCTCGCTGCCGTCAAAACCAGGCCTTCGCGATCCGCAGGGGCTTCGATACTACAACGCACGTCTGGCGATCCGGTTGACCTATGTTCAATTTGTGCCTGGCCCATGTGCCGGCCGATAGCAGATACAACGCGCCGGGGCCGCCGCGGTTGACAGCGGGTGTGTCAACGGCCGGGCGCCTGCTGCGTTACGGACCTGAATCAAGGGAGAGTAGAAAGAATATGCGCACGAGTCTGATTGCACTGGCAGCGCTGACCCTGCTGGGTCAACGCGTGGACGCCGCGTCGGTAACCCTGGGTTTACTGGCTGACAACGAAGGCGGTACATCCTATGACCTGGACGCGCAGTTCGCGCCGACCGGCAACTGGTATCTCGGCGCAGGCGTGGGCAAGAGTGAGTCGAGCCTCAGCGGCGCGGATTTTTCCGGTACCAGCCTGCGGCTGGCGACGGATGTGACGCTCGGAGCATTCTCTGCGGGTGTCTCGATGCAGCGCTGGAAGGATTCCAGCCAGCTCAAGTCAACCGATGTGCTGGGGCAGGTCGGCTGGCTGGCCGACAACGGTTTCTCGTTCAGTGCCTTGCTGGATGATCGCCGCATGACGGTGCAGTACACGACCACCGTCCTCGGCCAGACGCAGGATCGCGAGATCGATTTCGAGGGGTCAGGCTATGGTGCAGACCTTTCCTGGTTCGGTGAATCATGGAATCTCGGAGTGCGTTACCTCGATTACAGCTACGGCCGCAGCGTGGATCGCGTGCGCGCCGTGCTGGAGTCCGCCAGCACGGATCGCTTTCCGCGCCTGCAGCTGTTGATGGATTCGGTGGTGACGCGCGCCGCCGGCGCGCCGGACCGCCAGTTCTCGGCGACGCTGGGACGGGAGTTCGGGCGCTCGTCTTTGCAGGGCGACTTCGGGTTGCAGCGCGACGCGCTGACCGGCAACAAGGTCAAGAGCCTGTCACTGACTCATGGGTATTCACCCGGAGAGCAGGTGCACATCGACACCACCTTCGGATTCTCCGATGGTGGTGTCGATGGAACCGTGGCGTTCGCTGGGCTGTCGCTGACTTTCGGCAGCTAGCCGGCGAAATAGAAGGTGGCGGACATCAGGCCGACCAGGGCCACCACGACGTAGCGGAAGTAGGAACGTTCTTGGCCGAACATGCGGATCCCTCGCGGTTGATTGCCAGGGATCAAGGTTAGGCGAGGGAGCAGCGGGCTGCCGTGGGCGCGGTCACACACCGACGCCCAGCGGTTTGCCATAACGATCAGGCCAGTGCTTTCTTGAACAACTCGAGCTTGCGGGCCCAGGCCTTCTCGGCGGCTTCCTTGTTGTAGGCCCTCGAGTCCGGAGGCACCCAGCCGTGCTGCGCACCGGTGTAGACCTCGATCTCGGCAGGCACCTTGGCCGCATCGAAGGCCTTGCGCAGGATGTCCTTCGAGGTCGGGTCGGACTTGTCGTCGTTGTCGGCAATGGCGATCAGCATGCTGGCCTTCATCTTCGGGATGAGCAGGTGCGGGCTGTCGGGGTTGGCGGTGTTGAGCCCGCCGCCATGGAAGCTCGCGCCGGCGCCGATGCGTTCCGGCTGGGTGCCTGCGGTGCGCATCACGATCGGACCACCCATGCAGTAGCCGGTGGTGCCGATCTTGCGCTTCTTGTCGACGGAAGGCTGGGCATCGAGCCAGGCCACGAAGGCCTTGGCATCGGTGGCATGGGTGGTGGCGTTGAGTGAGCCCATGAACTTCATGAGGCTGTCGCGGGTGGGCGGATCGCTGAAGTCAGGGTTCGGAGGAGCAGTGGGGGCCTTCTGCGCGCGGTAGAAAGGATTGACGGTGAGCACGGAGTAGCCGGACTCAGCCAGTCGCTTGCCCATGGCGCGGAACGCGGGGCGCAGACCAAAGATGTCGGGCCAGACCAGCACGGCGGCGTGGGCACCGCTGACCGGATGCACGAAATGCGCGTCGCAGGTTCCATCCGGCGTCTTGATGGAGACTTCGGACTCCGTAACTTCCACCGCATTGGCCACGGCGGGCATCAGGGCGAATACGCTGGCGCCGATTCCCATCGCACCGAACTCGCGGCGGGAGAGCGCCCCGGCCTTCTGCATGGAATCAAAGGTATCGTGGTCGCACATGGCTGAAGCCCCCGGGTGTTGATTGCTGGTGTGGCGCCCGATTCTAGCCCAGCTTTTCGACGTCGCGCAGCGTCGGGAACAATCGCATCCACAGCAATGCAATCATCACGCTGCCCACGCCGCCAGCCAGCACGGCTGGCACGGCGCCCCACCAGGCAGCCGTCACGCCGCTCTCGAACTCGCCAAGCTGGTTCGAAGCATTCACGAACAGGAAGTTCACCGCGCTGACCCGGCCCCGCATGTGGTCGGGCGTGGCCAGTTGCACCAGCGACAGGCGGATCACCACGCTGATCTGGTCGGCGGCACCCATCACCACCAGCGCGACCAGGGACAACCAGACGCTGGTGGAGAGACCGAACACCACGGTGGCGAGTCCGAACACGATGACGGCCTGGAACATGCGCCGGCCGACGCGGCGCTGCAGCGGTCGGCGCGCCAGGATGGCCGTGGTGACGAGGGCGCCGATGGCGGGAGCCGCGCGCAGCAATCCCAATCCGAGCGCGTCGGTGTGCAGGATGTCCTTGGCGAAGATCGGCAGCAGCGCGGTGGCGCCGCCGAGCAGCACGGCAAAGAGGTCGAGCGAGATCGTGCCGAGCAGGGTCGGATTCTTGCGGACGAAGTGCAGGCCCGCAAACAGGGTGCCCAGCGAGATCTGCCCGCTCGTGGATTGGCGATGGGCCAGCGGCAGCGCGCCATTGAAGATGCCCGCCAGCAGCCAGAAGGCGGCAGTCATGCCGTAGGCGGCAGAGGGGGAAAATGCAAAAACGAATCCACCCAAAGCGGGGCCGCCGACCGACGCGATGTGCATGGCCCCGGTGGCAAGCGCCGTGGCCTGTTGCAGCATCGAATTCGGCACAATGTTCGGCAGCATCGCAGCGCCCGCCGGCCGTTCGAAGGCGGCTGCGGCGCCCAGCACGGCCGATGCGAGGTAGATGTCGAGCACCGACAGTGACCCCGACATGCTGCCCCATGCCAGATAGGCGGCGGCCAGGCCTTCTATCCACTGGCAGAGCTGCACGATGCGTTTGCGGTTGTAGCGGTCGGCCGCGTGCCCGGCGTTGAACGTGAGCAGCAGCGCCGGCAGAAACTGCACCAGGCCCACCATGCCCAGGTGGAAAGCACTGCCGGTGATTTCGTAAACCTGCCAGCCCACGGCAACAGCGATGATCTGCCTCGCGAAATGCGAGAACAGCCGCCCGCTGAAATACAGCAGGAAGGGGCGGTGGCTGAACAGGGCGGCGGTGTCTGCGGGGGCGGGCGACGACAAGCGACTTCGGTGCTGGCGGCTGTGAGGAGTTCTAGATTACTGGTTCCCGTGAGCCAGGCGGGTAAACTTCGCCTACAAGGCGATTCCTGCGGAGATTTCCCATGCGCGCGCTCAAGATTTTCGGCATTGCCATTGGCGGGCTGGTTGCCCTGCTGGCACTGGCGCTGGTTGCCATCTGGCTGCTGGTTGATCCGAACGACTACAAGGACCGCATTGCGGCGGCAGTCAAGGATTCCACCGGGCGCACATTGTCCTTGCCGGGTGAGCTGAAGCTTTCCGTGTTTCCATGGCTGGCGGTGCGCACCGGTGAGGCGAGCCTCGGCAACCCTGCGGGCTTTGGCGATGAGCCGTTCCTCACTCTGAAGAGCGCCGCCCTCAGCGTGAAGCTGCTGCCGTTGCTGAAGAAGCAGCTGGAAGTCGGGCGCATCGAGATCGATGGCCTCGATCTGGCGCTCAGGCAGGATGCGGCGGGCAAGGGCAACTGGGAAGACTGGGGCGCCGAAGATGCGGCATCGACTCCGGAAGAATCTTCCAGCAGCACAAGCATCGATCTCGCCGGGGTATCGATTTCAAACAGTCGCATTGCCTTCGAAGACATGGTGGCCGAAGAGGTGAATCTCGACATGGGTCGTGTCGCGTCGGGCGCGCCCATTCCCATCGACATCCGGATGCGACTGGTCACGGCGCCGGGTTCGCAGCCTCTGCCACTGGCCGCGCAGTTCAAGCTGCTGCTGGATCTGGCGCAGCAGCGCTATGAACTGGCTGATCTCGCGTTGAGTGGCACGGTGCAACCGGAAGGCGCGCCGAAGGCGCTCGACTGGAAGCTGGGCATGCCCGCTGCCAGCCTGGATCTGAACGCCCAGACCCTGGCCGAGACGGTATTCACCGCAGAAATCGGTGCCGCATCGCTGGGTGGCAGCATTGCCGGCTCGAAACTGATCGACGCGCCGGCGCTCGCCGGGCGCTTCCAGCTGAAGGACCTCGCGCCGCGCGATCTGATGCAGCAGTTCGGCATCGTGCCGCCGGTGACGCGCGACAGCAGCGTGCTGGCGCGATTTGCCGCACAGGGCGGCTATGCCTGGCAGGGCGATGTGGCGCGCCTGAGCGACCTCAAGCTGCAGCTGGATGATTCGGCCCTGAGCGGCCGCATTGCCCTGGACAGCAGCAACAGTGGCCTGGATTTCGCGCTCACGCTCGATCGCATCAACCTCGACCGCTATCAGCCACCCCCCACCGATCCGGACGCTGCCACGGAGCCCATCGAGCTGCCGGTGGATTTCCTGAAGCCGTTGCGGGCGAAAGGCACGTTCACGGTGGGCGAGATCCGGATCGGTGGTGCGCAGCTCACGCAGCTGTCTGCCGGCATCGATGTGAAGGACGCCGTCGCGCGCTTCGCGCCGCTGAAGGCGCAGCTGTACGGCGGTCAATACAACGGCAACATCGGCATCGACATGCGTCCGGAACTGCCCCAGCTCAGCATGGATGAGCACATGGTGGGCATCGACATCGCGAAGCTGATGAAGGAATACGCCGACAGTGAGCGGCTCGCGGGCAAGGGCAATCTCGATGTGAAACTGGTGGCCAGTGGCCGCAATGGCGATGCGCTGCTCCGGAGCCTTACCGGCACCATCAGCACCAACCTTGTGGATGGCGCCGTGGAGGGCATCGACATCTGGTTTGCCATCGCACAGGCGCAGTCACTGATCCAGAAACGCGAGCTCGCGGCCGTGACCAACACCCGGCGCACGGCCTTCGAGACTTTCAGGGCTTCAGCCAGGGTGGTGAATGGCGTGGCCACCACCGACGATCTGTCGATCGGCTCGCAGCTGCTGCAGATATCGGGTGCAGGCAGCACCAACCTGGTGACCCAGGAGCTGGATTATTCCGTGAAGACCACGGTGCTGAGGACCCCACCCGGTGCCGACGAGGGCACTGCACAGCTGGCACGCGCCACCATTCCGGTGAAGATCACCGGCACCTTTGCCGAACCGAAGATCCGTCCGGACCTGGCCGGCATGGCGAAGGAGCGCGTGAAGCAGGAAGTGGAGAAGAAGAAGGAAGAAGTGCAGGAGAAGGTGAAGGAAAAGGTGCAGGACAAGCTGAAGAGCCTGTTCGGCCGGTAGGATCGTTGCCGTGCATCAGCACGGCAACGATCATCCAGATGCTAGATGCAGGTGATCTGCATCGGCTCGGTCAGCGGCGTGGGATTGATCAGGAATCGGCCCCAGGGGCCGCGCGCCGTCATTTCCGACACGCGTTCACGGATGGCGCCCATGATGAGCGACAGGCCATTGGCCTGCACATGTTTAGCCTCCGCTTCGGCATCCAGCGTGGAATCGACAGCGTGAATGATGGCGTAGGCCTCCACCAGGAAACTGTAGGGTGGATTCACGCTGGCCTGGTTGTCGCTGCCCACTGAAACAGCAAACCCGTAGCGTTTGTCGCCGCCATCGATCTTCTGCAGTTGCTGGTTGATCAGCAATTGCGTGCCGGCCCGATCGCCGTTCGCGTCGTGCTTGACGTTGGTGCGCATTTCCAGAACCGGAAACATCAGATCTTCGAATCGCAGGTGCATCCTGAATCTCCCCCCTCATTTGTGTGGAGCGTACGTTACCCGATAGAAGCCGGTTTTGCCGAGCGTACTGTCTGGACAATGGCCTCTCCGTAGCGGGACAGCTTGGTGGCGCCGATACCCGAAATGCTCGCGAGCTGGGCCGTGGAATCCGGCAGCCGCTGCGCCACTTCGCGCAGGCTGGAATCATGCAGCACCGTATAGGCCGGAACCCCGTGCTCGCGCGCGATCGCGCGGCGCCATTCGCGCAGCGCCTGGAACACGGCTTCTTCCTGGGGTGAATCCGACGCGACAGCGGGGTGTTTGCTCGTGGACTTGCGCCGGCGCCGGTCTCCCGGCCTGGCGCTGGCGGCTTGCCGCAAGGTCAGGCTGCGGGCGCCGGTGAGCACCTCGCGACTGGCGTCGGTCAGGCGCAACACGTTCCAGTGGTCGTGATCGATGGCGATCAGTCGCAGCGTGGCCAGCTGCCGCAGCACGGCCCGCCATTGTGATTCGTCCATCTCCACGCCAATACCGAAGGTGCTGACGGCCTCATGACCGCGCTCGATCACTTTCTCGGTGCGCTTGCCGCGCAGCACGTCGATGATGTGCTGTGAACCGAAGGCGTAACCGCTGTGTTTCTCGCAGCGGTAGATGCAGGAGAGCAGCTTGCGCGCAGCCTCGGTGCCATCGAATACCGCGGGCGGCGACAGGCAGTTGTCGCAGTTCCCGCAGGGTTCGCTGGGTTCGCCGAAATAACCGAGCAGGTACTGGCGTCGGCACTGCGCTGTTTCGCACAGGCCCAGCATGGAATCGAGCTTGGCGTTGGTGGCGCGTTTGTAAGGCTCTTCCGCTTCCGACTGCTCGATCAGGCGGCGCTGCTGCACCACGTCGGCGAGGCCGTAGACCATCCAGGCTTCTGCCGGCTGGCCGTCGCGCCCGGCGCGACCGGTTTCCTGATAGTAGCCTTCCACGCTCTTCGGCAGATCGAGATGCGCGACGAAGCGCACATCGGGTTTGTCGATGCCCATGCCGAACGCAATGGTGGCCACCATCACCACGCCATCTTCCTCGATGAAGCGATCCTGGCGTTCCTTGCGCTCGGCAGCGGTGAAGCCGGCGTGATAGGCGAGCGCATCGATGCCTTCCCTGACCAGCATCTCGGCGGTTTCTTCCACTGACTTGCGCGACAGGCAATAGACGATGCCGGATTCAGCCTGCGTGTTCGTCGCGGATGAACTGCAGCAGCTGGCGCCGTGGGGAATCCTTCTCGGCGATGCGATAGCGGATGTTGGGGCGATCGAAACTCTCGATGAAGGTGCGCGCATCCTGCAGGTGCAGGCGCTGGATCATCTCGCGGCGGGTGGCGGCGTCGGCGGTGGCGGTGAGCGCGATGCGCGGCACTGACGGATAACGTTCGGCGAGCACCGCGAGCTGCAGGTATTCCTGCCGGAAGTCATGGCCCCATTGCGACACGCAATGCGCTTCGTCGATGGCGAAGAGGGCGATTTCGAGCTGATCGAGCAGCGCGAGGCCGCGATCCGTGAGCAGGCGCTCGGGGGCGAGGTAGAGCAGATCGAGCTCGCCCGCGCGGGCCCGCCTTTCGATGGCCTGCACCTGCTGCCAGTCCTGGGTGGAGTTCAGGAACTCGGCGCGCACGCCCGCTTCGTGCAGCGCGGCAACCTGATCCTGCATCAGCGCGATCAGCGGCGACACCACCACACCCACGCCATCGCGCAGCAGTGCCGGCACCTGGTAGCAGAGCGATTTGCCGCCGCCGGTGGGCATGAGCACCAGCGCATCGCCGCCGCCGGCCACATGCGTGACGATGTCCGCCTGCTGGCCGCGGAATTCGGGATAGCCGAAGACATCCTGCAGGATGCGGGTGGCGCGGGCGAGGGTGGCAGCACGGGTGTCGACGATCATCAACGGATTATCACATCGCCACGCGTCGCACGCGGTCGACATGGAAGCCAGTTCGTGGCGTCTATCGACAGATATGGACTAGCGCAGCTGGCTGTCCTTGCTGCCGCGCCGGTTGTAGCCAGTGGTGGGCGTGTTGTCCTGATCGGCCAGTTCCTGGCAGCTGATGCACAGGCGCACACCAGCGATGGCGGCACGCCGGGCCTCCGGGATCTCCGCGCCGCATTCGGCGCAATGCGAAAGACTGGGCCCGCTGGGCAGCTGGCTCTTGGCGCGGTCGATGGCGTCCTTCACGGTCGCGTCGATCTGTTCCTGAACGGCGCCTTCATGCGCCCAGCCCGTGGCCATGGTGATCTCCCGGGCATGCCGCGCCCGCTGCTGGAATATTGTAGTCTCGGTGGATGGTCCGGCACCGCAAACTGCTGATCTCCGTGCTCGCGGCCGGGTTGCTGCTGGCTGGCGCTGCGTGGGCCGAGCGCGAGTGGCGCGTCTACCGCAGCTTCGAAGAGCACGCCGATTACACCGAGCTGCCGCCAGACTGGGACAAACCGGCCGGTTTCGTCATCGCCCGGCTGATGTATCCCCAGGGCTTCGGTGGTTTCGGTGGCTTTGGCGGCCGTCGCGGTGGCAACTGGCGACAGGGCGGCACCAGCTGGGCGGTGGATTACCCCAAGGGCGATCGTTACTACGCCAGTATCCTGCGCCGGCTGACCACCATCGATGTGCGGTCAGTGGAACAGCCGGTGAATCTGGAAGATGGCAACGACGTGTTCGACTGGCCCTATCTCATCGTGGGTCTCGCTGGAAACTGGGATCTGGACGACGAGATGGTCGCCAAGCTGCGCGAATACCTCGAGCGGGGTGGTTTCCTGTTCGTCGACAGCTTCTTCGGCAGCGCGCAGTGGGAAGGCTTCACCGAAGGCATGCGCCGGATATTTCCGGATCGGGAGATCGTCGACCTGCCCGATGATCACCAGCTCTTCCATACCGTCTACAACCTCGACGCCCAGGGGCAGGTGCCCAACATGAACTCGCTGCTGGGCGGTGGTGGCGGATACCTGAGCGATGGCGATACCCCGTACTGGCGCGCGATCCTCGATGACTCCGGCCGCGTGATGGTGGCCATCGCCTTCAACAGTGATGTCAGCGATTCCTTCCAGTGGGCCGATGATCCGGATTACCCTGCCGAGGCCGCATCGCTCGGCCTGCGAATGGGCGTGAATTTTGCGGTGTACGCCCTGACGCACTGACATTTCTGGTTGATTGCAGCGTTTGGCACCATCCCCCACCGCGGGCTTAACGGGCACACTGCAGCGCTGCATGAATCACATCACGGCCACTCAGCTCTACAGCCATCTCACCTGTCCGCATCGGGTGCTGCGGGATGCCTTCGGCAATCCGGCCGAACGCGATTCGGTGAGTCCCTTCGTGCAGTTGCTATGGGAACGCGGCACGGCCCACGAGCACGAGGTGATGGCCGGGCTTGGCGAGCCATTCCTTGATCTCTCCGCACTGGCTGGAGATGCCAAAGAAGCCGCCACGCGCGAAGCCATCGCGCGCCGCGAACCACTGATCTACAGCGGTCGGTTGTCGGTGCATGAGCTGCTGGGTGAGCCTGATCTGCTGCGCTGGGAGCAGGGCGGGTATGCGGCCGTTGATATCAAGTCCGGTGCGGGGAGGGAAGGAAGCGAAGGTGAGGAAGAAGGCAGGCTGCGCAGGGAATACGGCGTCCAGCTGGCGCTCTACACGGACATACTCCTCCGCATGGGTCTGGCTGCCGGTCGCCATGGCTACATCTGGGATGTGCATCGCGTCGAAACGCGCTATGACCTCGACCTGCCGCTGGGGCCGAAGTCGCTCAGCCTGTGGGAGCTCTATCTCAAGACGCGTGCTGCCCTGCAGGCAACGTTCGCCGCACCGGCAGAAAGTCGGCCGGCCCTGTGCAGCCACTGCAAGCAATGTGTGTGGCGCAGTGCCTGCTTCCGCGCGCTGCGCAAGGCTGGAGATCTCACGCTGTTGCCGGAACTGGGTCGCGCGAAACGCGACGTACTGGCAGCGGAGTTTCCCACTCTGGCCGATTTGGGAGCTTCAGATCCCGGTCACTACATCCATGGCGACAAGACCGATTTCCCCGGCATCGGCGCGAAGTCGCTGATCAAGTTCCAGCGTCGCGCCGCGTTGCAGCTCCTGCCCAATGCCGAGCCCTATCTCACGCGCGCGGTGCAGTGGCCGCAAGTAGCCGTCGAGCTGTTCTTCGACATCGAAACCGATCCCATGCGTGACCTGTGTTATCTGCATGGCTTCGTGATCCGCGAGCGGGATGCGGCGGGGCGACTGACCGAACGGTTCGAAGGGATCTTCGCGGCTGATCTGTCGCCACGGGCGGAGCGCGATGCCTTCGCGGCCGCCATGGCGCTGTTCCGTCGCTACCCCGACGCGCTGGTCGTGCATTACTCGAAGTACGAACGCACGGAATACCGGAAGCTGGCTGGCAAATATCCCGATGTCGCCGGGCAGGAAGAAATCGAGTCGCTGTTTTCGGCACCGCGGGCGCTGGATCTGTACTCGGATGTGGTGCGACCAGGCAGCGAGTGGCCGACTCATGATTTCTCCATCAAGAGTCTCGCGAAACACTGCGGCTTCAACTGGCGCGACGTCGATCCATCCGGCGCATCCTCGATCGAGTGGTTTGACCAGTGGGCGAAGACGGGCGATCCGCGCCTGCGCCAGCGGCTGCTCGATTACAACGAGGATGATTGCCGGGCGATGCGGGTGGTGCTGGACCGCCTGCAAAGCCTGCCTGTGCTGGGCGCAGCGCATTCAGGCCGACCTTAAGAGCCTGTTAAGGTCTGTCGCCTAGGCTGCTTCCTGACCAAAGCCGGTCCGGAGGTTGCAATGGCGAAGGCAGGGTTGGTGAGAGTCTTCGCAGCAGTATTGCTCGGCATGGCCTTGCCCCTCAGCTGGGCCGGCGCCGCACCTGCACCCATGCCGGCGTCCGCCATGGCGCAGCCGCTGGACCTCGAAATCCATCGCGGCAAAGTGGTCTACGTGGATTTCTGGGCGTCCTGGTGCGTTCCCTGTCGCCAGTCATTCCCCTGGATGAACGCCCTGCAGCGTCAATACGGCAAGGATGGGTTCGTGATCCTGGCTGTGAACATGGATCAGGTGCGCAGCGATGCGGACAAGTTCCTGCAGCAGTATCCGGCGGAGTTCGCCATCAGTTTCGACCCGGAAGGCAAGCTGGCAAAGCGCTTCAAGGTGAAAGGCATGCCCACCAGCGTGCTGCTGGACCGCAGCGGCAAGACACTGTTCGTGCATGAGGGCTTCCGGTTGAAGGACCGTGACTCCCTTGAAAAATCGATCCACTCGGCCCTGCATTGATTCGGGAGACCAGACATGTCCAGGCCTTTGTTCAGAACGGCAGCTGTCGCAGCGTTGGTGACCGTGCTTTCCGGCTGCAGCACGATCGGCATCAAGCCCTGGGAGCGCGACATCCTCGCCCGCAGCGAAATGGCGCTGGATTCTGCACCGGTGGATACGGCATTCGACGAGCACCTGTACTTCAGTCGTGAGGCCGCCAGCGGCGGCCGCGGCTTTGGCGGCGGAGGCTGCGGGTGCAACTGAAACACAACACGGCGGCGCATGGCCTGCGCGCTGGCCTGATGGCGGCAACCTGCGCCTTGCTGAGCCCGGCGACCAGAGCGCAGGCGCCAGTCATCGGCGACGACGCGGAAACAGTGGTCGATGCGGGGCTTCTCTACTATCAGGAAGACAAGGGTCGCGTTGGCAGCGTCGGTGCGATCGTGAAGCTCAGTCACGACTTCGGTGACGAGCGGGTGCTGGGTGTGACACTGGCTGCAGACAGCCTCACGGGTGGATCGCCCAACGGGGCAGTCGCTTCCCGTGTAGCGCAGACCTTCGCCACGCCTTCAGGCAACAGCCTGAGCCCCGGGGGCGGGCGCGGTGAGGATGACGAAGAACAGCTTTACGGCGTGGCCGCTGGCAAGCAACCCCTGTTTCCAGGTTTCAAGGACATGCGCGCCGCGCTGGACGTCAACTGGTCGCAGCCACTGGGCATTGGCAACAAGCTGTCCGTCGGTGGGCACCTCTCGCATGAGTATGATTTTCTCTCCGCCTCGGTGACGGGCTCTTTCAGCCGGGACTTCAACAGCAAGAACACCACGCTGGGTCTTGGATTGAGCGCCGAGTTCGACCAGATCAAGGCCGTTGGCGGCACACCTGTGGCGGGCTCCAGCTATGCGCTGCAGAGCAAGACGGAAGGCAACGAAACCAAGCAGGTCTATGGCGCGCAACTGGGTCTCACCCAGGTGCTGGCGCGCAACTGGATCACGCAGCTGAACCTTTCGATGGACCGCGCCAGCGGTTACCAGAATGATCCCTACAAGATCCTGAGTCGCGTCGATGCTGCGGGAGCGCTGCTCGGCTACCAGTTCGAGAGCCGGCCCGACCTGCATACGCGGCGCAGCGTGTACCTGGGCAACAAGGTGGCGCTTGGGCGCTCGGTGCTGGATCTTTCTTTCCGGATCGGCAAGGACGACTGGGGCATTGGTTCGCAGACGGTCGAGGCGCATTGGCGCCTGCCGGTGCGTGGCAGGATGTATCTGGAGCCGCAGCTGCGCTGGTACCGACAGGACGCTGCGGACTTCTATCGTCTCTATCTGACGAGTATGGATCCCACGACCAGCCTGATGTCTGCCGATACCCGACTGGGCGCCTTCACGGCCAAAACGCTGGGCGTGAAGCTCGGCATGCCGCTGGCCAACGGGGACGAGATCGGGCTGCGACTGCAGGCCTACCAGCAGGATCCGAAAGTGAATTCCAGCAGCCTCACGGCACTGAGCGGTCTCGATCTGAATCCGCGGCTGCGCGCTGTGGTCATGCAGCTCAACTGGCGGTTCGGCTACTGATCGTTCACGATCGATGACATGAGTGCCGTGTCCGTCTCGCGCCGTAACGATGCACTCGTCGCGGTGCATTTTCAGGCCATGGCAAGTCCCTGTGAGCTGCTGCTCGCCACAGCCGATGACAAGCTGGCAAGGCATCTCGGTGAAATCGCTGCGGCTGAAGCCTGGCGCATCGAGAAGAAGTACAGCCGCTATCGCGATGACAGTGTGACCAGTGCACTCAATCGCAGTGCCGGAAATCCGGTAGAGCTGGATGAAGAGTCGCGCGCATTGCTGGAGTTCGCAGGGCAATGCCACCGCCTGTCAGACGGCGCCTTCGACATCACCTCGGGCATCCTGCGGCGGGCCTGGAAATTCGATGGCAGCAACCGCATGCCCGAACCAGCGCAAATCGAAAGGCTGCTGGAGAGAGTCGGGTTCCATCGACTGCAATGGCATGGCAATGCGCTGGTGGTGCCCGATGGAATGGAGCTCGACTTCGGGGGCATTGGCAAGGAATACGCGGTGGATCGCGCACTGGAGAGGGTGGTCGCCGAGTTTGGTGGCGCGGCGCTGGTGAACTTCGGGGGCGATCTGGCGGCCAACCGTGCCCCACCGGAAGGTGCCTGGAAGGTTGCCGTCGAGCGTCCCGACTCCGCTCGGGAAGCGCGCCTGCTGCTGGACTTCGAGCGCGGCGGCCTTGCGACCAGCGGCGATACCCATCGATTCATCGAACACGCCGGTCGTCGCTACAGCCATATTCTCGATGTGCGCAGTGGCTATCCGGTGCGCGACGCGCCCCGGTCCGTCACGGTGGCCGCCAGCAGTTGCGTGGAAGCGGGGCTGCTGGCGACGCTCGCCATGCTGAAAGGCGCCGAAGCAGAGCAGTTCCTGGAGCAGCAGGGTGTGCCGCACTGGTGTCTGCGCCAGGCTGAACCCTGAGTAGCGGCCCGCTGTCGCAGGCAGATGTCAGAATCCCATGCAATTGCAACATGGGCGCAACACGTTCATCACATTCGATCTCCAGTATTGCGGTCCCCACCTACAGGAGATCGCACCATGTTCCGCAAGCCCACAATGTCCCAGCTGCTGGTTGCCGGCATGGCGGTCATGGCCGGAATCGCCGTAGCCGAGCAGAGTGATCGTCACGGTTCGGGCAGTTCAGCCAGCACGGCTGTTCCGACCAATGCAGACGAATGGTTCAGGGCTGGCCAGCGTGAGGTGAGGCAGAACAAGCTCGTCAACAGTCTGCCGAATCTGCGCCGCGCGAAGAACGTGATCCTGTTCGTGGGCGATGGCATGGGCGTCTCGACGGTTACCGCAGCCCGGATTCTCGAGGGCCAGAAGCGGGGAGTCGATGGCGAGTTCAACCGCCTGTCCTTCGAGCGGTTTCCGAACCTGGCATTGTCGGTAACGGCCAGCGCCAACCAGCAGACTTCCGACTCCGCCCCGACTGCCACCGCGATGGTCGCCGGCATCAAGACCAATGACGGCGCGATTTCGGTGGACCAGAACATTGCACGCGGCGAGGGTAGTGCCTCGGTCACCGCGGCGCACAGCGTCAAGACCATTCTCGAGCGTGCCGAGCAGCGCGGCATGTCGACGGGCATCGTGTCCACGGCCCGCGTTACCCATGCGACGCCAGCCGTGAACTACGCACATATCAGCAACCGGGACTGGGAGGCCAACAACAGCCTGCCCGCCGGCGCAACCGTCAAGGACATCGCACGCCAGCTGATCGAGTTCCCCTACGGCGATGGCGTGGATGTGGTGCTCGGTGGCGGCCGCTCCTATTTCACGCCGAACACGCTGGCCGATCCGGAATATCCGACGCGCGTCGGCAATCGCACCGATGGCCGCAATCTGACTGCCGAGTGGGCCTCGCGCCCCAATGCGGCCTATGTGTGGAACAAGGCACAGTTCGATGCAATCAACCCGAATGCCAGGACCAAGCTGCTGGGTCTGTTTGAACGCAGCCACGTCAAGTACGAGCATGATCGTGCGACCGACCCTGCGGGCGAGCCGTCGATCGCGGAGATGACCGAGAAGGCCATTCGCGTGCTGCAGAAGAACCCCAAGGGTTTCTACCTGATGGTGGAGGGTGGCCGCATCGACCACGCGCATCATGCCGGCAATGCCTATCGCGCCCTGACAGACACCATCGCCATGGACGAGGCCGTCAAGAAGGCACTGGAACTCACGCGAGATGAAGACACCCTGATCATCGTGACGGCTGACCACAGCCACACGTTCACGATTGCGGGCTACCCCTCGCGCGGCAATCCGATTTTGGGCAAGGCGGACAGCGGGCTTGGCCTGCTCGGCATCTCGCCACTGGCGCTGGACGCGCTGGGCCTGCCGTACACCACGGTGGGTTACCAGAACGGCCCGGGCGGCTGGACCGGCGGCATGAAGCGTCGTGAACTGCTGGCAACCCCTGCCAACGGTGGCAGTGAAGGGTATGCCGACGCACCCTATACGGGCGCTGCCCTGCGTCCGGACCTCACGAACGTGGATACCGCGAGCCCCAACTACCTGCAGGAATCCGCCATTCCCACGCAGGGGGCCGAGACCCATGCTGGCGAGGAAGTGGGGATCTATGCCACCGGGCCGCGCGCCTACCTGTTCCGCGGCGTGATGGAGCAGAACGCGATCTACCACGTGATGGCAGACGCGCTGGGGTTCTAGTCAGAGCAACGCAAAGTCGCCACGGGGGATGCAGCAATGCATCCCCCGCAGGCGTTTCTGCGGCTGCACAGTCAAGGAATACATGATGAGTCGAAACGTATCGATCCGATCCTCGCTACCGCTGCTTGCCATGTTGGGGCTCGTGCTCGGCGGCTGTGCCAGCTCGGAGCTCCCTGTGCCGGAGCTTGACGCCAACGCCGCCATCGCTCCGGTTGCGGCCCAGTTTCGCACCACTGTGATCCAGGATGGCGACCGCGCGACTTCGGAGTGGCGCTACTGGCGCAGTGAGAACCGGGTGCAGCGCGAGGATCTCGGAGAGAAGACCGGCGACCTCTGGCAGCGCGACGGTTCGACGCTGTTCCATACCCTGCTGTTTCACGAGGACCGCCGCGGCATCGAGTTCGAGCAGGCGGATCTGCAGATCACGGGCAGCGCCACGACCTGGGAGCAGCAGGCTCAGATTGTCAGCCCCGATCTGTTGGAAAAGCTGAAGCAGGTCAAGGTCGGCTGGCGCGATGCCATCCCTTACCGAGAATACGCCGGCAAGGTCGGCGACGTGCGCTGGCGCGTACGAATGCGCATGGATCTGGTGCTGCCGATGCTGGTCGAGCAGGACACAGCGCAGAGCTCTCTGCGCATTGAGCTGGTAGAGGCGCATGCACTGGCAAGCGCACCCTGGCAGCCGACCTCATCCGAAGGTTATGGCGTGCTGGATTTTGCAGACCTGGGTGACCACGAGAGGGATCCTTTCGTGTTGCGCGTCCAGGCGCACATGGGTGTTGGACATGGCCACGATCACTGAACGCATTGGCCCAGGGCGGGATCTCCTGCTCCTTGGTGCGCTCGCCGTACTGGGCTTCGGGGTGACCCTGATTGCAGTCTGGCCCGCGAAGAAGCATCCAGCGCCATCTGTGGCAATGCCGGTCAAGATGGAATCGGGCAGTGCGAATCCGGACTCCTCTGTGGACTTCGGTTCGCCCGAACAACTGGCAGAGGCCGAGGGGTCGAAGCTGTCGGTGCCGCCCGCGCCCACGCTACAGGAGCTGGCAGCAGACAGCGACGCCGGAACACGTGACGAGGCTCAGGCGCTGCTTGCCTTGCTGGGTGAAGAAGCCGTCGCCGATCAGCAGTTGTGATCAGCTGCCGAGCAGCCGCGCCGGCAACATGAACAGCGCACGCACGAAGGCGAACAATCCCTCGAACACGATGCCCACCAGCCGCAGGGGCAGCAGCAGCAGCCAGACAATGGGGTAAAGGATCAGCGCGGCCACAGCCAGGGGCCAGCACAGGACCAGCAGCACGAGCCAGAGCAGGAATTTGATCATCTGCGTAGCATACTGATCCTGCAGGCCAGCGCCAGACCCAGCGCGGCCACGAGGGGCCATGCCGCAGATCCTGATCGTCGAAGACGAAGTCGCCATTGCCGACACGCTGCTGTTCGCGCTGAACGGCAATGGTTTCGCCGCCCGGCACGTGTCGCTGGCGGGTGAGGCGCTGGTCTTGTTGCGCCGCGAAAAGATCGACATGGTGATCCTGGATGTCGGGCTGCCCGACATGACGGGTTTCGAGGTCTGCAAGCAGCTGCGCCAGTTTTCTGCCGTGCCGGTCATGTTCCTTACCGCCCGCGCCGAGGAGATCGATCGCGTGGTGGGGCTGGAAATCGGCGCCGACGACTACGTGGTGAAGCCGTTCAGCCCGCGCGAAGTGGTGGCGCGGGTCAGGGCCATCCTCAAGCGCAGCAGCGGTGGCAACCGCAGCGCCGAGGGGTCTGAGGAGTTTCAGGTCGATCACGAGCGCCTGCAGATCCGCTTCTGCAACCAGCTGCTGAAACTCACGGCGCTGGAATTCCGGCTGCTGCTGCAACTGCTGACCGCGCCGCAGAGAGTGTTGAGCCGCGAACAACTGCTGGCCGGTGTCGGCATGACTCCGGATGCCGGCTACGAGCGCAACATCGATACCCACATCAAGGCGCTGCGCGCCAAGCTGCGCGAGGTGGCGCCAACGCGCGAGCCGATCCAGACGCATCGCGGCTTCGGCTACAGCTACCAGCCACCTGCAGTGACCGGCCCTTGAAGCAGCTTTCGCTCACGCTGCGGTTGTTCTTCGTCGGCAGTGTGGTGGTGGCGCTGGCAGGCTGGATCGCGCTCTACCAGGTGCTGGATGAAGTGAAGCCCGCCGTGCGGCAATCCACCGAAGAAACGCTGGTGGATACCGCCAACCTGCTCGCGGAGATGGTGGCCGATGGAATGCGCGCCGGTACGCTGGCGCAGGGAGATCTGGCGCGTGTGCTCGCCTCTTACGGTGAGCGGCATCCGGACGCCGAGATCTGGGGTTTTCGCAAGGATTCTGTCACGCACCGCATCACCATCACTGACGCGAATGGCATCGTGCTGCTGGATTCCGCCGGTCGTGACGTGGGCAAGGATTTCTCGCGCTGGAATGACGTCTACCTGACGCTGCGCGGCCAGTACGGTGCACGCTCGACCGAAGAAGTGCCGGGCGACGAGCGCACCGCAGTGATGCACGTGGCTGCACCCGTGCGGGATGCAGAACGCATCATTGGTGTCGTCACTGTATCGAAGCCCAACAGCAGTGTGCAGCCGTTCATCGCACGCGCGCAGCGCCGGCTGGTGATCCTGGCCGGCCTGTTCATCACGGGCGGACTCGCCATCGGCGGGTTGCTGTCCTGGTGGCTCAGTCACTCCATCCGCCGCCTCACACGGTATGCCGACGCCGTCACCGCGGGTGAGCGGCCAGCCGTGCCGACGCTGCCGGGTGGTGAGCTGAACCAGCTGGCGGGCGCGCTCGACACCATGCGCGCGCGCCTGGAAGGAAAGGCCTATGTGGAGCGCTACGTGCAGACGCTGACGCATGAGCTCAAGAGCCCGCTCGCGGCCATCCACGGCGCGGCCGAGCTGCTGCGCCAGGAAATGACCGCCGCGCAACGCGACCGGTTCCTGACCCACATCGATGTGGAGACGGCGCGGCTCAAATCCATGAGCGAGCGGTTGCTGCATCTGGCCCAGGTGGAGCAACGACGTGATCTGGATGAACGTGTGCCGGTGCCGTTGCATGAACTGGTCGAGGAGCTGCTCGCAGGCCTCGGGCCACGCATGGAAGTCGCACAGGTATCGGCCACAAACGCAGTGCCGCCTGGGCTGCTGGTGGTGGGCGAGCGCTTCCTGTTGCGTCAGGCGCTGACCAACCTGCTGGACAATGGCCTCGATTTCACGCCCGCGGGGCGCGGCATCCTCATCGATGCGCGGCCCGGGCCGACGCTGTCGGGCACGCCGGCCATCACCATCGGGGTGTTCAATGAAGGCGAGCCGATTCCCGACTATGCGCTGTCGCGCGTGACCGAGCGCTTCTACTCCTTGCCGCGGCCGGGAACCGGACGCAAGAGTACGGGGCTCGGTCTGAACTTCGTGCAGGAAGTGGCGCAGCTGCATGGTGGCGTCTTCCGGATCGCCAACGAGGCGGGTGGCGTGCGCGCGGAGCTGATCCTGCCGAAGGGCTGAATGCCGGCGCCGGCCCCGCGCCTCTCCATACAAACTCCACAGAGACTCCACCGCGGAGTCGGACGGCACTTCCGATACTGCAGGGCATCGGAATCCTTGGGAGATCTGCCTTGAGCCAGTCAAACCGGCTGTTGTGGATGAGTTTCTACCCGCTGTTGCTTGCGGCAAAGACTGGGGGTGTGCTGGTCGACCAGCTCTATGCGCGGACCCTGCGGCTGCAGGCGCCTGAGCGCTATGCCAGCATCACATCGGAGGTGGCTGACGCGCTGCTGTTGTGGGTGTTCCCGGTGGCGATGGCCGGCGCGCTGGCATTGTGGAGATCCGACGGTCGGTCGCGTTTGCTGGTCAGCGCGAGTCTTGCCGTATTCAGCCTCAACTTCCTCTTGCCGGTTCTGGCATCCATTGCGCCCGGCGGAATGGCTGCTCTGGAGCAGGCGGGCCCCTGGCTGCGCATTGCGGTGCAGGCGGGTGCGCTGACGCTGGCAGTGCTGGCAATCCGTGAGGTGGCGCGATGAACCGCTTCATGCCCATCCTGAAGATCTTCGCGATCGTGTTCCTGACCCTGTTGCTGCTGATCCCCATGAGCCGGATCCAGGGTCTGATTCGCGAGCGGCAGGCGCTGCGGGATGGCGTGGTGCAGGAGATCGCGCGCAGCGCTGCTTATGCGCAGACACTGACTGGTCCGCTGCTGATTGTTCCCTACACGCGCAAACTGCAGGAGCAGCAGCGGGACGCGAACCAGAAGCTGGTCACCGTGACCCGCGAAGTAGCGGGTGAGCTGCGACTGTTGCCGGCGACGATGGATCTCGACGGGCGCCTGGATACCGAAGAACGTCAGCGTGGCATCTATCGCGCGCGCATCTTCCATGCCGACACCAAATTGCAGGGGCGTTTCGACATCCCGGCGAATTTCGGCATTGTCACGGATGTGGACAGTTACACCTTTGCCGCCGCGCATCTGGTGCTTGGCATCAGCGATATCCGTGGCATCGGCAACGGGCTGACGCTGCAGGCCAATGGCGAGAGCGTGAACTTCCAGCCGGGCACCGGTACGGTGGTGCTCACCAGTGGTGTGCAGGCACCGCTGTCACTGGCGGCGCCCGCCACCGCGCAGGCGCTGGAGTATCAGATCGAGCTTTCGCTGGCGGGCACGGGGGATTTCCTGGTGACCCCGGTAGGTCGCGACAGCCATGTGCGGCTCGGTTCGAACTGGCCGCACCCGAGTTTCGCCGGCGAGTTCCTGCCCAAGACGCGCGAGATCAATGCAGAAGGCTTTTCGGCTGAATGGCAGACCTCGTTCTTCGCCACCAACATGGAAGAGGCGCTGGCGCGCTGCGTGCCTGGCAATGACGAGAAGGATTCCAGCTGCGCGCAGTTCCGGGCGCAGCATTTCGGGGTGAGCTTCGTTGATCCGGTGGACCAGTACCTCAAGAGCGACCGCGCGGCCAAGTATGCCTTCCTGTTCATCGGGCTCACCTTCGCGGGCTTCTTCGTGTTCGAGGTGCTGCGCCGGTTCAGCGTGCATCCGGTGCAATACGGGCTGGTGGGTCTTTCGCTGGCGCTGTTCTTCCTGCTGCTGCTGTCGTTCTCCGAGCACATCGGTTTCGCAGCGGCCTATCTGCTGTCGGCGACGGCCTGTGTCGGCCTCATCACCTTCTATGTGAGGTTCGTGCTGGCGAGCCGTTCCCATGCGGCGGCGTTCGGCGGTGCGTTGGCCGCGTTGTACGGCCTGTTGTATGGAATCCTCAGTTCGGAGGATTACGCGTTGCTGATGGGATCGCTGCTGGTGTTCGGCTTGCTCGGCGCGGTAATGGTGCTGACGCGCAAGGTCAACTGGGCGCGACTGGGTCAGTCGGGAGCTGACTGACGCCGGGCACATCCGGCAGTTTCCTAACGCCGCGCTAACCGGCGGCGTTTTAGGCTGCTGCCATGGAAATCGCAATTCTTGGCCTGGTCGCTGTACTGGTCGGCCTGACATGGCTGTTCTGCCTCCTCGTTGCCTGGCTGAAGGACCGCCAATGAGCGCTCTGGATGCAATCGGCCTGACGCTGGCCGTCGCGCTCGGCATTTATCTGGTGGTGGCGTTGCTCTTCCCGGAGAAATTCCAGTGACCGCACAGAGTCTGTTGCAGCTGGGGGTGTTTCTTGCCTGCCTGTTGCTGCTGGTCAAGCCGCTGGGCATCTATATGGCCCGGATCTACGAAGGTGAGAAGACCTTTCTCACTCCGGTGCTGGCGCCAGTGGAGAGGTTGATCTACCGCCTGGCAGGGGTGAAACCTGATTCCGAGACCAGCTGGGGTCGCTACCTCGGCGCTGCGCTGGTCTTCAGCCTGCTCGGATTCTTCGCGGTGTATCTGCTGCAGCGCATGCAGCACTGGCTGCCGCTGAACCCGCAGGACTTCCCTGCGGTTGGCGCGGATTCGGCCTTCAACACGGCTGTCAGTTTCGCATCCAACACGAACTGGCAGGGGTATGGCGGCGAAACCACGATGAGTTATCTGACGCAGATGCTGGGACTGGGCGTGCAGAATTTCGTCTCGGCCGCCACGGGCATGAGTGTGCTCATCGCATTGATCCGCGGTTTCTCGCGTCGGGAATCCGCCACGATCGGCAACTTCTGGGTCGATGCCACGCGCAGCACCTTGTATGTGTTGCTGCCCTTGTCGCTGCTGCTGGCCATCGTGCTGGTCTCACAGGGCGTGGTGCAGAGTTTCTCGGCTTACAAGGAGGTCGCGCTACTGGAGCCCGTGGCTGTGCAGACCGACGCCGTGCAGACCCAGGTGATTCCGTTGGGCCCTGCGGCCAGCCAGATTGCGATCAAGCAGCTGGGCACCAATGGCGGCGGCTTCTTCAACGTGAACTCCGCGCATCCGCTGGAAAATCCGACGCCGCTCAGCAATTTCCTGGAGATGCTGGCGATCCTGCTGATTCCGGCGGCGCTGTGTTACACCTTCGGCCGGATGGTGCGCGATACCCGCCAGGGTTGGGCGCTGCTGTTCGCCATGCTGCTGCTATTCACACCGCTGACACTGGGTGTGATGGGTGCGGAGCAAGGTGGCAACCCCGTGCTCACACAGCTGGGTGCGGACCAATCCGCCTCCACGCTGCAGGCCGGCGGCAACATGGAAGGCAAGGAAACACGATTCGGCATCGCCAACTCGGCGATCTGGGCGGCGTCGACCACTGCCGCTTCGAATGGCTCCGTGAATTCCATGCACGGCTCGTATACCCCGTTGGGCGGCGCCATTGCGATGTGGTTCATGCAGCTGGGTGAAGTCGTGTTCGGCGGTGTGGGCAGCGGCCTCTATGGCATGGTGATGTTTGCCATCGTTGCGGTGTTCATCGCGGGCCTCATGGTCGGGCGCACGCCGGAGTACCTTGGCAAGAAGATCGGGCGCTTCGAGATCCAGATGGCGACCCTGACGCTGCTGATTCCCCCTGCTGTAGTGCTGGGCGGCACGGCCATCGCCAGTGTGCTGCCCGCGGGCACGGTGGCCGTCGGCAATCCGGGTGCGCATGGATTCAGCGAAATCCTGTATGCGTTCACTTCCGCCGGCAACAACAACGGCAGTGCGTTCGCGAGCCTCTCGGCCAATGCGCCCTTCTACAACGTGGCGCTGGGCATTGCCATGTGGATCGGGCGCTTCTGGCTGATGATCCCGGTGCTCGCCATCGCCGGCAGTCTGGCCGCGCGTCGCGCCACTGCCATCACGGCGGGCACCTTGCCCACCCATGGCCCCTTGTTCATCGCCTTGCTCGCCGGCGTGGTGCTGCTGGTTGGCGCGCTCACCTACGTGCCGGCACTGGCGCTGGGACCTGTAGTCGAATTTCTCCAGATGACTGGAAGGGGCTGATTCCATGCTTGCCGTCGTCCAGCAGACCCTGTTCAAGCTGCATCCCAAAGTGCAGTTCCGCAACCCCGTGATGTTCGTGGTGTTCGTGGGCAGCATCTTCACCACCCTGATTGGCATCGGTGCAGCGGCCGGAAAACTGCCCGACGCAGGACGTCCGGGATTCGTGCTGGCGATTGCCGCCTGGCTGTGGCTCACGGTGCTGTTCGCCAACTACGCCGAGGCTGTCGCGGAAGGTCGCGGCAAGGCACAGGCGGCCACGTTGCGCGCCATGCGGCGCAACGTCCAGGCGCGACGGTTGCGCAGCAACAGTCGGGAAGACACCGAAATCGTGGAGGCCGCCGCGCTGCGTCGCGACGATCTTGTGCTGGTGGCTGCGGGCGACATCATTCCGGCCGATGGCGAGGTGGTCGAAGGAGTGGCCTCGGTCAACGAAAGCGCTGTGACCGGAGAATCTGCTCCCGTATTGCGCGAAGCAGGTGGGGATTTCTCGTCTGTGACTGGCGGCACGCGCGTGTTGTCCGATTGGCTGGTAGTGCGGGTGACCAGCCGTGAAGGCGAGGGTTTTCTCGACCGGATGATCGCGATGGTGGAAGGCGCGTCGCGCAGCCGCACCCCCAACGAGATCGCGCTTGCCATCCTGCTGGCAATGCTCACGCTGGTATTTCTGCTGGCAACGGCCACGCTCGCACCCTTCTCCCAGTATGCCGTCACCAGTTCGGGCGCTGGCTCGGTGGTCAGCATCACTGTGCTGGTAGCACTGCTGGTTTGCCTGATTCCGACCACCATCGGTGGTCTGCTTTCGGCCATCGGGATCGCCGGCATGGACCGGATGGTTCGTGCCAATGTCATCGCCACTTCCGGCCGTGCAGTGGAAGCTGCCGGCGACGTGGATGTGCTGCTGCTCGACAAAACCGGCACCATCACGCTGGGTGACCGCCACGCCACTGCCTTTCACCCCGTTGCCGGTATCGAGCCGCGTGAACTGGGCGATGCCGCGCAGCTGGCTTCGCTGGCCGATGAGACTCCCGAAGGTCGTTCGATCGTGGTCCTGGCCAAGCAGCAGCACCAGCTGCGTGCGCGCGATCTCTCCACCGTCCCGCATGTGTTCCACAAGTTCACCGCACAGACCCGCATGAGTGGCGTGGATCTGGACAGCCGACGCATCCGCAAGGGTGCATCCGACGCCATCCGCCGCTTTGTCGAGAGTGAGGGCGGTTCCTGGCCGGCGCAGGCGGGCGATGTCGTCGACTCCATCGCGCGGCAGGGCGCCACCCCGCTGGTGGTTTGCGACGGCAGCCGCGTGCTCGGCGTGGTCGAGCTCCGCGACATCGTGAAGGGCGGTATCCGCGAACGCTTTGCCGAACTGCGCCGCATGGGCATCAAGACCGTGATGGTGACGGGCGACAACCGGTTGACGGCCGCAGCCATTGCCGCCGAGGCGGGTGTGGATGAGTTCCTGGCCGAGGCAACGCCCGAAGCCAAACTCGCCCTGATTCGCCGCCATCAGGCAGAAGGGCATCTGGTAGCCATGTGCGGCGATGGCACCAACGACGCGCCAGCACTCGCGCAGGCGGATGTCGCGGTGGCGATGAACACCGGCACGCAGGCTGCCAAGGAAGCCGGCAACATGGTGGACCTGGATTCGAACCCCACCAAGCTGATCGAAATTGTCGATGTGGGCAAGCAGATGCTGGTGACCCGCGGCGCGCTGACGACATTCTCGATCGCGAACGATGTGGCGAAGTACTTCGCCATCATTCCCGCAGCGTTCGCCTCCACGTATCCCGCGTTGAACTCCCTCAATGTGATGCAACTGGCGAGCCCCGAGAGCGCGATCCTGTCGGCGGTGATCTTCAATGCGCTGGTGATCGTGGCACTGGTGCCGCTGGCGCTGCGCGGCGTGAAGACGCGGGCCACCAGTGCCGCGCATCTGCTGCGGCGGAATCTGCTCATCTACGGACTGGGTGGTCTGATCGTGCCATTCGTCGGCATCAAGCTGATTGATCTGTTGCTCGGCGCGCTGCATGTGCTGCCGCCTGTCGGAGGTGTGCTGTGATCCAGGAACTGCGGACTGCATCGATCGTGCTGGCGCTGATGACTTTGCTGACCGGGGTCTTCTACCCGGGCGTGGTAACCGTGGTGGCGCAGCTGGTGTTTCCCGCCAAGGCCAATGGCAGCGTGGTGGTCGCAGCTGGCGACGCCGTGGGGTCGAGCCTGCTGGGACAGTCGTTTACCGATCCGCGCTACTTCTGGGGCCGGCCGTCGGCGACCGGGCCGCAGCCCTATAACGGCGGCGCGTCCTCCGGCTCGAACCAGGGCGTGGTCAATCCCGCGCTGGCCACGGCGGTTCAGGAACGAATCGCGAACCTGCGCGCTGCCGACCCTGCGAATCTGCTGCCGGTGCCAGTGGATCTGGTGACCGCCTCGGCCAGTGGTCTGGATCCGCACATCTCGCCGGCGGCAGCGCGTTATCAGATCGCGCGCGTGGCGCGCGCGCGCGGGCTGACCGAATCTGTCGTGGCGGAAGTGGTCGAGGCTGCCACCGAAGGGCGCACCTTCGGACTTCTCGGCGAGCCGCGCGTCAATGTGCTGCAATTGAACCTGGCACTGGATCAACGTCCGGCAGAGTGACCAAGACCATGGCCGAAAACCGGCCCGATCCCGACCAGCTGCTGCAGCGGGTGCAGGCCGAGCAGGCCGGGGCGCACCGCGGCCGGCTGCGAATTTTCTTTGGCGCGGTGGCGGGCGTCGGCAAGACCTATTCCATGCTCGAAGCGGCCCGCGTCGCGCGCGCCCAGGGGCAGGATGTGGTGGTGGCCTATGTCGAGCCCCACGGCCGGGTCGAAACCGAACGTCTCACTGAGGGACTCGAGCGCATTCCCACCCGACCGGTGGCCTACCGGGGCGTGTCGCGCAATGAACTGGATGTGGATGCGGTGCTCGCCCGCCACCCGGGCATCGTCATCGTCGATGAACTCGCGCATTCCAATCCGGTGGGTGGCGAGCCGCCGCTGCGCCATCCCAAGCGCTGGCAGGATGTGGAAGAACTGCTGGATGCGGGCATCCATGTCTGGACCACGGTGAATGTGCAGCACCTGGAAAGTCTCAATGATGTGGTGGCGCAGATCACGGGCGTGCGGCAGCGGGAAACACTGCCAGACCGGGTGTTCGACGAGGCGCATGAGATCGAGCTGATCGATCTGCCACCGGAGGATCTGCTCGCGCGGCTCCGTGCCGGCAAGATCTACGCGGCAGCGGACGCCAGCGCCGCCACCGAAAACTTCTTCCGTCCTGCCAACCTGCTTGCGCTGCGCGAGCTCGCGCTGAGGCGCATGACTGCGCGCGTGGGTTCTGCTTCACGCGCCTCGTTGGGTGCGGATCGCACAGCACCGGCCTGGCAGGCGCGTGACCGGTTGCTGGTCGCCACCGGACCAGACCCACAGTCGGAACAGATCATCCGGGCGGGCAAGCGGCTGGCCGATGCACTGGATGCCGCGTGGACGGTGGTCTATGTGGAAACTCCGGCACTGCTGCACCTCTCGGCCGGTGAAAGGGATCGTCGCGTGGCGCTGCTGCGGCTGGCTGAATCCCTTGGCGCGGAAACCGTGACGCTGGACGGACCTTCCGCCGTGGACGCGCTGCTGGAATACGCCCGCACCCGGCAGATCACGCGCGTAGTGGTAGGCGCGCCCAAACGCCGCGGCTTGCGCGCGCTGTTGCGGCGTTCCACAGCTACGGAACTGGCACGTCGCGCCCAGGGCTTCGATGTCATCGTCGTTGCCGCCAGCGAGAGCCTGGCCGATCCGGTTGATGCGCGCGGGCGCGTAGAACTTGCGCAGCGTGATGCGCCCGTTGCCTGGCCGCGCTATCTCGCGGCGCTGGCGATCTGCCTGTTGTGTACCGCGATTGCCGCACCGATGTATGGCCGCTTCGAACTCTCCAATCTGGTGATGATCTATCTGCTCGGTGTGGTGGGCACCGGCCTGCGTTTCGGCCGAGGTCCTTCCGTGGCGGCAGCAGTGCTGAATGTCGCGGCCTTCGATTTCTTCTTCGTGCCACCGCGCTTCACCTTTGCGGTGAGCGATGTGCAGTACCTGGTCACCTTCGCCGTGATGCTGGTGGTGGCGCTGGTCATCGCCACGCTGATGGCGCATGTCCGGCAGCAGACCCGTGTGGCCGGCGCGCGCGAACGGCGCACGGCATCACTGTATGCAATGAGTCGTGAGCTGGCGGCCGCGCGGGATCCGGCCGGCATGGCGCGCATCGCCGTGCGGCATGTGGCAGAAGTATTCCAGGGCGACAATGTCGTGCTGCTGCCGGATGCAGCCGGACGGTTGCGGTATCCCGGAGCCGCGGCAATGCCAGGCTCGCTGCACAAGGCAGATCTGGCGATCGCGCAATGGGTGCTGGATCACGGCAGGCGTGCAGGGCTGGGTTCCGACACGCTGCCAGCGACCCCGGCCTTGTATCTGCCGCTGGGAGATGTAACGCGACCACTCGGAGTGCTCGCCGTGCAGCCGCGCAATCCTCGGCGCGTGCTGCTGCCCGAACAGCTGCACCTGCTCGAGACATTCGCCAGCCAGATCGGTGTGGCCATCGAGCGCGGCCAGCTGGCCGCAGAGGCCGAAGGGGCGCGCGTCGAGGCGCAGGGCGAGATGCTGCGCAATACCCTGCTCGCGTCGATCTCCCACGATCTGCGCACGCCACTGGCGGTGATTGCCGGCGCGGGCAGTGCGCTGGCAGAGCAGGAGAGCAGTCTCGATGCAGACACGCGGATGAAACTGGCGAGGTCGATTGAATCCCGTGCCCGTGAAATGTCCGAACTGGTCTCCAATGTGCTCGACCTCACTCGCTTCGAGTCCGGGTCGCCAGCCATGCAGCCTGGGTGGGAAACGCTGGACGAGCTCCTGCACCTCGCCCTGCAGCGTGTGGGTGATCGCCTTGCCGGGCATGACGTGAAGGTGATGCTTCCGGAAGATCTCCAACCCGTGAACGTGGATGCCGGTCTTGCCGTGCAGTTGTTCGCCAACCTGTTCGACAATTTCGTGCGGCATACGCCGGCCGGCTCGACCGCGCAGGTCACCGCCGTGAATGAAGGCCGGCGGGTGCGGGTGGTGGTGGAAGACGATGGCCCTGGTCTCCCGCCTGGTGACCCCGATCGCCTGTTCGACAAATTCCAGCGCGGCAATGATGAAGGAAGCGTCGGGGGAGTCGGCCTTGGGCTCGCGATCTGCCGCGCCATTGCGAAGGCGCATGGCGGCGAGATCCATGCCGTGCGCGGCGAAAATGGTGGCGCGCGTTTCGAAGTGTTGCTGCCCGCAGCAGAAGGCCAGCCGTGACCCAGGCCATGCACCAGGTGCTGGTGGTGGAAGACGATGCGGGTATCCGCGATGTGCTGCGCGCCGTGCTCGGCGCAGCTTCCTGTCGCGTGGTGGAAGCGGAAACGGCGGCCCGGGGTGAGATTGAAGCCCGTACCCACAAGCCGGACCTGTTGCTGGTGGATCTGGGCCTGCCGGATGTAGACGGGGTGGAGCTGATACGCCGTGTGCGGGCCTGGTCGGCCGTGCCCATCATCGTGTTGTCCGCCCGCAGCGGGGAATCGCAGAAGATTGCCGCGCTCGATGCAGGCGCCGATGACTACGTGACCAAGCCATTCTCCGCGCCGGAACTGCTCGCACGGGTCAGGGCGGCGCTGCGGCGTGCAGCTACCAGCGCAACCGGCTCGGTACCGCTGCGGCTTGGCAGCCTGCAGGTGGATCTCGCGCGTCGCGAAATGCATGGTGCGGCAAGCGGTGTGCATCTCACGCCGCTCGAATTCCGGGTGCTGGAAGTGCTGGCGCGGGCCCCGGGTTCCATCGTCAAGCAGGAGCGCCTGTTGCGGGAGGTCTGGGGGCCGGGGCATGCCGGTGATACCCGCAGCCTGCGGGTGTGCATCCGCAACCTGCGGCAGAAGCTCGAACCGGAGCCCTCGCGCCCGCGGTATTTGACAACGGAACTGGGGCTGGGCTATCGATTGCTCGTCGACGAGAAGCCAATGGGCTGAACGCAGAGGATCGAATGATGAAAAGCTTCCGACTGCTTGCGCTGGCCGCCCTTGCTGCAACCAGCTGCACGAGGCCTGCCCCGGAACAAGCCGCAGCCGCTCCACCCGAGCCGCGCAAGTACCTGCTCGAGCGCGTGGATGACGCGGCCATTGTCCAGGCCTATGCAGATGGCTTCGAAGCTTTGCCGCTCAAGGAAAAGACACTCGTCTGGCATCTCTACAATGCGGCGATCGCCGGACGCGACATCTACTACGACCAGAGTTCGGCGCACGGCCTCGAGATGCGCGAGATCCTGGAAGGCATCGTCACTCACCCCGAGAAGGTGGAGCGCTGAAGCACTGGCCGAGATTCGCCGCTACACGAAGCTCTTCTGGATCAACAGCGGGCCCTACAACAACCAGACCTCGCAGAAGTTCGTCCTGAAACTCTCGCCTGCGGCTTTTGCCCAGGCGGTCAATTCTGCGCTGGCATCCGGCGCCACGCTGCCGTTGCGACCGGAAGAGACGGTAGATCAGCTGCTGGCGCGGCTGGGACCGATGTTCCTCGATCCTGCCGTGAAGCCTTCGAACACCGCGAAAACTCCGCCCGCCGGCGAGGACATCCTCACTGCCAGCCACAACAACCTGTATTCCGGCGTGGCACTGCGCGATCTGCGCGGCTTCCAGGAGCGCTATCCGCTGAACTCGCGGCTGGTGAAGACCCCTTCGGGGCTCAAGGAAGAGGTGTATCGCATCGGTGGCCTCTACAGCGAACAGCTGACCGAGGTGGTGCGGCATCTGGAGGCGTCGAAGGCTTTCGCAACGCCCGCGATGGCGCGGGCCCTGGACGCGCTCATCCAGTGGAACCGCACCGGTGAAGCCGCCGATCAACGCGCGTACGACATCGCCTGGGTGGAAGACAAGGACTCCCCCGTCGACACGATCAACGGCTTCATCGAGGTGTATCTCGATGCCCGCGGCGCGAAGGGCTCATGGGAAGCTTTGGTGTACTACGTCAACGCGGAGAAGACCGCGGGGATCCGCCGTCTGGCGGCCGAGGCGCAATGGTTCGAGGACCGCATGCCCTGGGACGCGAAGTACCGCAAGACGGGCGTGAAGGGCATCACCGCGAATGCCATCGACGTGGTGGTCGAGACCGGCGATGCCGGCCCCACCACGCCGGTAGGCATCAACCTGCCGAACGATTCATTCGTGCGCGAGAACCACGGCAGCAAATCCGTGTCGCTCTCGAACATCAGCGAGGCCTACGAGAAATCCACCGCGACCGAATTGCGGACGGAGTTCTCGTGGACGCCGGAAGAAGCGGCACGCACTGAGAAATGGGGCGCGCTGGCCAGCGAGCTGACCACGAACATGCATGAGGTGATCGGCCACGCATCGGGGAAGCTCGCCGATCGGCTCGACGGCAAGGCCGATGTGGCCCTGGGGGAGTATTACTCGGCCCTGGAGGAGGCCCGGGCGGATCTGGTCGGTCTGTATTTCATCGCTGATCCGAAACTCGTCGAGCTGCAGCTCGTGCCCGCAGCCGATCAGACGGAGATCGTCCAGACCGAATACGAATCCTACGCGCGCAATGTGCTGCTGCAGTTGCGGCGTATCCGGCAGGGCGCGCAGATCGAACAGGATCACATGCGCAATCGCCAGTTGATCGTGCACTGGCTGATGGCCAATACGAAGGCGGTCGAGAAGCGCACAAGGGATGGCAAGACCTATTACGTGATGGTGGACGCTGCCGCGTTCCGTGCCGGTGTTGGCAAGCTGCTGGCCGAAGTCCAGCGCATCAAGTCAGAAGGGGATCGCGCGGGAGCCCGGAAACTGTTCGACGAGCACGGCATCCACTTCGATCCCGCGCTGCGCGACGAAATCGTCCGTCGCACCGACGCGCTGCAGCTGCCGTCCTACTCGGGCATCGTCCAGCCGAGGCTCGAGGCGGTGACCGCACCGGATGGCACGATCACCGATGTGAAGATCTCCTATCCGCAGGATCTCACTGCGCAGATGCTGGAATACGCGGCGATGACGCGCGACACGCGCCGCGCGTTCATGGCCGCGGAGCAGGCGCGATAGGCGAGGGCACCACGGGTGGCTTCGATGGCACCTCGCGCATGCGGTGGATCTCCAGATCATCGACGATCAGGGCGGGAGCGATCACCGAGACCGGCACCTGCCGGCTGCCGAGCGCTCCCGGCCCGGGCGACACGCCACCCGTGCCGCGGATGTTGAGCAGCTCGCGTTCCGCCGATGCGCCCAGCACCTCCCGGAAGAGCGTCGGTGCCAGGGCTCCGAATCGCATGCCGCGCACGACTTCCTCCGCACCATCGGGCGTCACCCGGATGATCTGCGGAATCAGCGGGCCCGTTGGCCCTGCGGCTGCCCCCTGGCCGCCGGAAGTGATCAGCGCCAGCAGTTCCTGGATGTCGGTGGTCGAGCCGGCAAGCGCAGCCGCCGGTGCCATCGAGCGCACGATGTAGCCGAAGGCGCGCCCCTGCTGTTTCAGCAGCTCCAGATACTTCGCCTTCAGCTGCGCAGCGGGCAGGGTTTCTGCGCTGGAAAGCTGCACGACACCGGCTTGTACCGAACCTCCCCTGCCATGACCGTTCGACTGCAGCAAGCCACGTTGCGGCACACGGCTGGTGAGCATTGTGAGCAGTTTGCCGTCTTCGATCAGCTTGACATCCTGGGCAGCCACGCCTTCATCGTCGAACTCGTAGGCACCCGCCACGACACGCTGACCGAACCGCTTCAGCGAGGGTGTATCGATCACCGACATGCCATCCGCCATGACTCTCGAGCCGATGCGTGACAGGAATGCCGGCGCGCCAGTCTGCGTCGTGCGCTCGTTGTCGGGGGCGCGCACAGCCAGCAGCGCCGGCACCAGCACCTGCGCGGTGAGTTCGACTCCCGCGCGACCTTCGAACAGCACAGGGCCGGTGAAGTCCTCGCCGATCTTGCCGCTGCGCGCCGCCACGAGGCGTGCTGCAAGCTCCTGCGTGCGCGCGAGGAGTTCCGTCGCGGGAGGCAGGTCCGTCAAAGCGAGTTCGGCGATCTCGAAGTAATCGCGCACGGACGCGCCTTCGGTGGCCTGCGTATCGGCTGTCACGCGAAGTCCGCTTACGCCGATGGGCGACACGATGCTGAAACCCTCACTGTTGACGTAATAGCGACGGCCGCGTTCCTCGATGAGGTTGACCTCGGAAGAATGGATCTCCGGATGCTTCAGGAACACCGCCGACATCTGCTGCACACGTGCGGACCATTCGTTCCAGGGTGTTTCGGGCAGCGGCGGCACCGCTGTGCGCTGCACCGGTGTGGCCCGCGAGAAGTCGGGAATCGCCTCGCTCGCGTTGCGGTTCTGGAAAGCCGCCTTCTTGCGGGCGAAGGTGTTCACGGCACGTTTGTACGCGGAGTCCGTGAGCAGCCAGATCTGTCGGCGCAGCACCTCGTAATCCTCGTCGAGTATGGCGGCAGCGGAATCGGATCCCACGTTGCCGGTGCTGACGAAACGGGAACTGTCGAATTCGTAATCCCCCACCCGCACTTCCACGCGCAGCGTGCGGCCGCGACCGGAGTCGACATCGGAAATTTCGCCGAGCCGGGCGGTGACGCGGCGGCCGGTCATGTCATCCAGCTGGTAGGCGATGTAATAAGGCGCAGGCTGGCCATCGATTCTCAGCCCGGACATCGACCGCTGCAGTTCATCCTGCATGGCGGCGATGACCGCATCCTCCTGTGCCGCCCCGGAAGTGCCCGCAAAGGCGAGGGCACAGGTCAGCATCATCACAATGCGTGCGCGCATGATCAGGACCCCCTGCGTGAGGGTGGCGCGGGCAGGATGGGCAGAGTGTCCTGCGACTGGCTCTTCTTCTGCACTTCCACCTCGCTCACCAGCAATGCCGGCGAAACGGCGGATACCGGCACGCTGCCGCTCTCGGCGCCACACATGCCGTTGAAGACTTCCAGCCGGTTGTCGGTGGCGATGATCTTGCCGAAGGCCGAGAGTGGCGTGCCGATGAGATCAACGCCCCGCACCAGTTCGCGCGGCCGGTCGTCCGCATAAATCCGGTACACGACGTTCGGCAGCACGTTGAAGGCATTGGGTGTGGTGCGCCCCGTCTGGGTGAAGCCGCCCTCGATGTTCTCGAAGTACAGCCCGAATGGTTTGCCCTGCTTGCGGATCTCCTCGCGCAGCATGGCCATCAGGCGCTCCGGCGACACCGACTGTTCGGATTGCACCAGCAGGTTGGACTGCCGCGATACGGGCTTCATCCCCGCCTGTGCGCGCCCGTGCCCGTTGGACTGGGGAAACGCGGCAAGTGGGGTGCGGCCGAGCAGGAAGGTCTTGAGAACACCCTTGTCGACGATCGTCACCGGCCGGGCGCGTACCCCTTCGTCGTCAAACTGGTAGTAACCGCTCAGCGCGGTGTTGCCCTGGCGCTCGCGCGTGGCATCGAACACGACGCTGAGGAAGGGTGGCAGCACGGCATCATTCAGTCGCTTGGCAAAGGTCTGTGCATCGTCCGCATTCTTCTGGCGATGCCCTTCGATGCGATGTCCGAAGATCTCGTGGAAGAACACGCCCGCGGCGCGACCGGAGAGGATGGCCGGGACGGTGGCGGGATCGACCAGCGGAGCGCTGCGCAGGCGCCCGAGCTGCGCCACCATTTCGCGCGCTTCACGGATCAACTCCGCTTCGCTCGGCAACGCTTCGGCAGTGCGCGCGTAGTGCGTGGCGTACAGCGGCAGTTCCATGCCATCGTCGGCCTTCGTCGCGGCCTGAATGCTCACGCGCCAGACCAGCCCCGCGGTCGTGAGGTTCGAGCCTTCGCTGCTGGTGAAGTAGCGCGTGCTCGACTCCACCGAGATCAGCACCTCGCCGCGGAAGATGCGCGGATCCGCCGCGAACTGCTCGGAGATCCGACGCACGCGCCGCTCCCACACGGCCTTGTCGAAAACGGGAATGATCGGCTGTGCCGTGGCAAGTTGTGGCTGTTCGCGCGAGAAGTCCGGTGCCGGATTTTCATCCTTCACCGTGGAGGAGATGTTGGCCTTCACGCGCGTGAGGGATTCGGTGGCCTGCTTGAAAGCTCGATCTGTCGCCTGCCAGAACGCCGCGCGGATCGGCGCTTCCACATCGGCGTGCGACAACGACACGCGGGACTGCTGGTTGCCGAGTGCGTTCGCCAGTGCGTTGTTGCCACCGCGCAGCGGATGCGTGCTGTCCAGCGTGTAGTCACCCGCGCGGACTTCCACCGTGCCGAAGCGCGAGCGACCCTGATCGCTGCGCTGGAGCGCGCCGAAGGAAGCCACGACCCGATGGCCGCGCACATCGTGGACCGTGTAGCTCACGAAATAGGGTGGAACAGGTTCTTTCGAGAGTCGCTCGAAGTTGCGCTGCAGTTCCGACTGCAGGATGTTGCCGAGTGCGGAGCTCGAATCATTGCGGGCTGCTGGCACCGCGGATCCGGCGGCAAGGGCAATGACCCCGGCGAGGACTACCTGTTTCAGGATCGGCATGACGCGACGCTCCTTCGTATGCGCGGAGAAATTCTTGTTGCTGTTCTTGCGGCATCAGACGGGACGCGCAAGTGTATCGCGCGCCCCGGAAGTTGTTGCCGACTTCACTTTCCATGCGTGGTCATAACTGTCCGTGCAGGGGTCAGTTGCAATGTGATGATTGAGTCAGCAACTCCGCAATCTGCACCGCGTTCAACGCAGCGCCCTTCAGCAGCTGATCGCCTGCCAGAAACAGGCTCAGTGATCGGCCGGAAGGGTCGCTGCCATCGCTGCGGATTCGCCCGACCAGCACATCACCCTCGCCGGAGGCTTCGATTGGCATCGGGAAATGATTGTTCTGCATATCGTCCACGATGCGTACTCCCGGCGCATGCGCAAGCAGTTCGCGAGCCGCGACTGGCGTAAGGCGACGTTCGAATTCCAGCGTCAGCGACACCGCGTGCGCGCGCAGCACGGGCACCCGAATGCAGGTGACCCCGATGCGCAACTCCGGTAGCTGCATGATCTTGCGCAGCTCCTGCGCGACTTTGGTTTCTTCCTCATTGGCGCCAGTGGCCGGATCGACAGCCGTGTCGTGGCTGTAGAGGTTGAATGCATAGGGGTGACGCAACACGCGCGGCGGGTAGACACCCCCTGCCAGAGCCGCGCCTGTTGCGGCACGCAGCTCTTCCATCGCTGCCGCACCGGCACCCGAGGCGGCCTGATAGGTCGAGGCAATCACACGGCAGAGACTGAACTCTCGATGCAGGGGCCATAGAGGCAGGGCACTGAGGATGGCCACACAATTCGGATTGGCAATGATGCCGGTGTGATGGCGCAGCGAGTCGCGATTGATCTCCGGCACCACCAGCGGCACATCCGTGCGCATGCGAAAGGCAGATGAGTTGTCGATCACCACCGCGCCCGCTGCCGCAGCGCCCGGCGCGTACTGTCTGGAAATGGTCCCGCCTGCGGAAAACAGGGCGATATCGCTCTGCGCCAGCGAATTTTCGTCGAGCGCTTCAACCGGCAGCTGTTCGCCCCGGAATGGAAGCGTTCGCCCTGCGGATCTCGCCGAAGCAAACAGCCGCAACTGCGCCATTGGAAAACGGCGCGCCTGCAGACAGGCGATGATTTCCGCGCCGACGGCACCGGTGGCGCCAACCACGGCCACCCTGGGGGATTGAAATGACATGACTCGTTACTCCTGTTGATGGAGCCGGAGGAACGAGTGCCAGGAAAAGAAAAGGCCCCGTCCGTTACCGGCGGGGCCTTTGGATTGCTATGTGATTGCTTTCAACACAGACAGGATCCAGACGCCCCTGAAGGGCGCTTTTTGCTGCTGGCGGAAATCTGCGTGGTGAAGCTCACAGAATAACTATAACCCGATGCGGAGCCCGCGCACGAGCCGCAGCGCGTCCTCCACTGAGCCGGTGACATCCGGTATCGGAAACAGCGTCGCCCGCACCACGCGTTCGCGGTCGACGATGAGGGTCTGCCGCTTGAGCCGGGTCGCGCCGCCGGCGCGGAAGGTGGGCAGGCGCAGCGCGGTGGTCAACTCGAGATCGGCATCCGAGCACAGCGGAAACCGGATGCGGTTCGCGGCGGCAAAGGCAGCCTGTTCGCTCGGGCGCTGCGTGGAGACGCCCACCACCGCGGCCCCGCTGGCGGCGAATTCTCCCAGGCGGTCGCGGTATGTGCAGGATTCCAGCGTGCAGCCAACCCCGCCTGGAATCTCGCTGGCCCCGGGGAATGCGTTGCCCGGGTAGCAGTAGATGACAGTGAGCGGGTGATCGGTGACCGGGTCCAGCGAGTGGAGAGCGGGAATACGCTCGCCCACCAGCGCCCGCACGCGCCCCACTTCGTTCGAGTGATCGTCTGCATTGGCGCGGGGCAGGCCATCGCCGAGCAGCCAGTTGTCACCGAACTCCTGCAGCGCACCGAGCACAGGCAGCGCTCCCCGGCCAATCCCGGTGAGCACGTATTCGTAGCGAGGTGGCCGCTTCGCGTAGGCACAGCGCTTCAGCACGCCATCCGCGACCAGCGCAGCAAGGCGCTGCGTGAGCACCTTGCGCGAGATGCCGGTTTCGGCGACCAGTTGCTCGAAACGGGTACGCCCGCCGGCAATTTCGCGCAGCACGAGCAGACTCCACGGGTCGCCCAGGACGCCAAGCGCATGGGCGATGCCACAGGGGTCGTCGGAGCGCACCTGTCGCCTTGTCATCCGTGCATCCTACCCCAGATGCAAAAGAAAGTTTCTAAAAGAGACTGACTGTGGTCAGATATCGGCATGTCGCCCCCACCGCCGGAAACCAGCATCTGGCAGAACCGCAACTTCATGGTGCTGCTGGTTTCGGCAGTCCTGCTGGGATTCGGCGGCCGGGTCTACGAGCTCGCACTGCCGTTGATCATCTACGAGCTCACGCAGTCATCCGTGGCCATGGGCACGATGCGGGCCATCGAGTTCCTGCCCAACCTGCTGCTCGCCATGTTCGTGGGCGTGCTGGTCGACCGTGCAGACAAGAAGCGGTGGATCCTGACGGTAGTCGCACTGCAGACCATGTTGCTGTTTGCGCTCTATCTGCTCATCGAGCTGAATTTCGCGCGTCTGGAAATCTTCTACGTGGCCGGCTTCTTCCTGATGTTGTTCCAGTATGCCTGGGGCAATGCGCGCATCAGCAGCCTGAAGCTGGCCTTGCCCAGGGAGATGCTGACCTCGGCCAATGCCAAGTTCACCTTCATCGACACCTTCATGCAGGTCATGGGGCCCGCCATCTCCGGCATGATCCTGTTCCTGGCCAGTCTCTACTACGGATTGCTCATCACAGCCGTGGTGTATCTGGTCGCCTTGTTCATTCTGAAGCGCCTGCAACTCCCCGAACTGCCCGGCGGTCGGCCAGAACACAACCTGAAGAAGGAACTGCAGGACGGCTGGCGCGAACTGCGGCGCAACCGGCCCATGTGGGCCATCACCTGGTTCGTCGTGTTCTTCAATTCAACCGCCGGCGCATTTGAAGTGATGCTGATCTTCTTCCTGAAGGATGAACTGGCGTGGAGCACGGCTCTGGTGGGTGGTGTTCTCGCCTGTGCGGGAGCGGGCGGCCTGCTGGCCAGTTTGCTGGTACAGCAGATTCGCAAACGATTTGGTCTGGGGAAGTCCATGGCGCTGACCATCTCCGGGCTGGCTGTTGTGTATGCGCTCATTCCCCTGAGCGACGCGGTGTGGGTGGTCGTCACGACGCTGTTCCTGTTCGGTTTCGTAGTGACGATACAGAACGTGATGGTCTGGAGTTACCGCCACGAGACGACACCGGCGCCGCTCATCGGCAGGGTAGCCGGCATCACCGGTTCCATTTTCAAACTCGGCATGCCATTTGCCATCTTTGGCGCAGGCCATCTGACCTCGCTGACTGGCGCCTCGACGGTCTTCGTCATCTGCGCGGTGGTGCAGTTGCTGGTGCTCGTGCCTTTCGCCCGCAGCTGCGTGATAAGCGAGCCGTAGCAGCAGGCGTTACTGCAGCAACTCGTAGCTGCGGGCTTCCATGATCACCAGCACACCGATGGCGATGAGCACGAACGGCACGGCCTTCTCACCCCATCGACGGATGGGTGGCCCAACCTTCGGATGGCGCGTCAGCCACCAGGCCGCGCCAATCCAGAGCGCAACCAGGACGGCAAAGACCCCGCCGATGGCCAGCGTTTCGCTGAGCGGGCGCAGCGCAAAAACCGGGGTGTATACCGCGATGTTGTCGCCACCACTGGCAAGGGTGATGGCGGCGACGGCCGCTGCCCCACCGCGCGCGGCAGGCACCGGTTCATCTGCTTCGGCGTCATCACTCCAGATTTCACGCAGCTGGAATAGACCGATCCCGATGGGTATCAGACCCAGCAGCCCGACGTAAACCTGGGGAATGACGAGTGCTGTCAGCGAAGCAGCGACGCTCGCTGCGTACAGCAATGCGATGCCAACATACTGCCCGACGACAATCTGACCGAGCTTGAGCTTCGGATCCGCGAAGAACGCGATGAGCAGGAATACGTCGTCGAGATTGGTGGCGAAGAACAGGACGATGGCGACGCCGATGAGTTCCGCGGCTTGTTCCACTTCGGTCGATCTCCCCGGCACCGGCTGGTGCCCCCACTCGGAATCGAACCAAGCTCTGCGGTTTACAAAACCGCTGCATCACCACAATGCTTTGGGGGCGTCAGGGGGCCGGGATTATAGCCACGGCGGGATCGGCGGGGGCGGCCTCTGCCGCAGGTGGGCAGCTCTCCACCCGCAATTTGTCCAGTGCCACGCCCGCCGTCGCCAGACGGCCATCACTCAGGGTCTCGCGTGCCACGCCCGGCACGTCGAACCAGACCACGGCCTGGTCCCGCAGCCGCTCGGTAACCACGGCATCGAGCTTCAGACGCTGCACCTGCGCGGCACGATCCTCGGCGCGGTCTTCCTCCGAGAAAATGCCGACGGAAACGCGGAACTGGGGGTCGTCCGGCATGGCGAACGCATCGCCGATGCCGGCGCGGCGCAAGGTGTTCACGGTGCGTGCCTGCCGGGTCTCGTCGGCGTTGTCGACGTGCACCCACCAGCCTTCATGCAGGGTTTCGCTGACGACCCGACGCAACACGCCCCAGCCGGCAGCTTCGAGCTTTTCCTGCACCTGCAGGGCCAGCAGTTCATCGCTGAACGGCCCGAGCGTGGCGCAGGGAGGTGGCCCGACCGGTAAAGCAGGCACGGGCGGCGTGGGTGGTTCTGTGCCCGGGGTCACTGCAGTCAGCTGCTCTTGATCCTTGCCCACCCACTGCGACCAGCCCAGGTAGAGCAGGTTGCAGGCAAGCAGCACGAGTACGACGAGGCGGATCATGTGCGGGAGCGTATCAAGCCCTGCGCCGGATGGGCACGTCGGCGAGGACGGCCACGCCGCGCAGGACCAGTTCCGGGCAGGGTTTGGAGGCACCCTTCAGCAGTGGCAACACGGAATCCGCGCCGCCACCGGTCACGAATACCACGGGCCGCACGCCCAGTTCGCGGGTGAGCTGATTCACGGTGCGATCGATGAGGCCGGCAGCGGCAGTGAGACAGCCGGCTTCGATGGCCGCGCGGGTATTGTCGGCCAGCGGCCGGACAACGCCACGCAACTTTGCAGCAGGCTTGCGACGCGCGCGGGCACCGGCGGATGCGGCGCGTTCGGCGATGCCTTTTGTCTTGCCGAGCAGCGAACCCAGCATCATCTCCGGTCCGGGCGCGATCAGCCCGCCGCGATGATGGCCATCGTGGTCGACCAGATCGATGGTGAGCGCAGTGCCCACGCTGACGGCGCACACGGTGCGATAGCAGCCGGCGCGATGCCAGGCTGCCACGGCACCTGCCCAGCGGTCGTCACCGAGTTGCCAGGCTTCGCGATAACCGTTGCGCACGCCGCCAGCCAGGTCGGAACTCTTCACGAACTCCGGTGCCGGATGCCCTACTCGATGCAGCTCGACCTTGAGCAGGCGCTCATAGGCCTTGCCTGCGACGCACACGCCCACGGCCCGATCGATCTGCGCGGTGCGCGCCAGCCAGCGCTGCAGCGCCGTGATGTCGTCCAGCGCCGCGGCCTGCAGGGCGCCCAGCCGGCCATCGCGCACCAGCGCCCACTTGATGCGGGAATTGCCCGCGTCGAACAGCATTGTGTTCATGAACTGCCTGCCCGTACTGAAACTTCGCCACCGATGATGCGATGGATGCTGCCGCCCGCTTCGACACGCAGCGCGCCATCCGGATCCACGCCGCGCGCGATGCCGGCGGTGATCGCCGCGCCACCTTGAACGTGAACGGGCCGGTCGCGCAAGGCATCCGCCTCTCCGAACTCGGCGCAGAATGGCAGAAATCCATCGGCTGCGAACTGCCGCATCACGGCCACGCCATGGTGGAGCAACGCCGCGACCAGCGCATTGCGCGTGGGTACGGCGCCTTGCGTCAGCGAGCACAGGTCCACCGGCCGGTTGCCATCGATCTGTTCGCGCAGCGCATCGCCCAGCGCCATGTTGAGCCCCAGGCCCACCACGATCTGCACCGGTCCCGCGGATTCCGAGCGCATCTCGATGAGGATGCCGCCGAGTTTGCCGCCCGCGGTAACCAGATCATTGGGCCATTTCAGCTGCACGCCCGTGATGCCCTGCGCCTGCAGCGCGCGCAGGCAGGCAACACCGATGGCGAGGCTCAGCGCGCCGAGCTGCGCGGCCATGCCTTCGAAACACCAGGACCACGACAGGCAGATGGCGCCTCCGGGGGGTGCGAGCCAGCTTCGACCCCGCCGCCCGCGACCCGCGCTCTGGTGTTCGGCGGTCAGGAAATCGAAATGGCCAGATGGTGGAGCGCCGCGTTCCAGCAGCAGCGAATTGGTGGAGCTGGTGGAGCCCAGGCACTCGCCGGTACGCAGCATGGCGCGCGTGGTCGGCGGCAACAAGGCGGTGACGCCCGCTGCATCCAGCGGGCTGGCCGGATGCGCGAGACGATAGCCCTGGTGCGTGACGGCTTCCACTTCCGTGCCCAGTTCCCGCAGTTCTTCCACGGCCTTCCACACTGCGGCGCGCGTAACGCCATGGCCGCTGGCCAGCTGCTCGCCAGAAACAAAGTGCCGGGCGCGGGCTTCACCTGCTCTCGCAGTGGCCAGTGCCTGCAGCAGCGACATCGCCAGACGCATCAGCGGTCTGCAGCCGGTTGCGCGGGCACTTCGGCCAGCATGCAGCGCACGCTGCCACCGCCAAGTCGCTCGATGGTCGGCACCGCGCCCACCAGTGGCTGGCAGCCTGCCTCGCGCAGCTGTGCCTGCTGGTCTGGATGCAGGCTTGCCGCAGCACTGGCGGACATCACGAGGTATCGCCGCCCGCTGCTGGCTGGCACTTCCAGCATGTTGCCGGCGAAGGCATGCAGCTGCGCATCATCCAGCGCCAGCACGGTCCTGCCCGATGCGTGCAGCCGTTCCAGCAATGCGTCGCGCTGCCGAGGCGCCACCCAGCCCACACCGAGCCCGGCAATGTTCGCGCCGATCCATAGCAGCACATTGGTGTGATACACGGGCGTGCCATCGCCGGTGGCAGCGTCGAACACGAATGGCTCATAGCCCATGCGTTGCGCCCAGTCGCGCACCAGCGATTCATCGGTGCGGGGCGAGCGGCAGGCATAGGCAATGCGCGCCTGGCGGTCGAGCACCAGACTGCCGGTGCCTTCCAGAAAGCGCCCCTGCTGTTCATGGCCGGTGAGATCGATGCGCCGGCTCTCGACGAAGCCGAGTTCCTGCTTCACCCGTTCGATGACGGCCTCGCGGCGTTCAGTGCGGCGCAGCGGGCTGTGCATGGGGTAGAGCACCACCGTGCCATCGTCGTGAAAGCTGACCCAATTGTTGGGGAATACGGCATCCGGCTTTGCCGGTTCGGGTGAATCCGGTGCCACGCACACGCGGATGCCGGCCGCGCGCAGGGCAGCGACCAGCGCCGCAAACTCGGTGCGTGCTGCCGCGGCCGCCGCAGGAAGGGGGATATTCTGCTGGAACCGGTTGGTGGCAGCCGTCTCGGCATTGAAGCCAAAGGCCGCTGGTTCAACCAGGCACAGGTGGGTCACGGGAAGGTCGCTCATGCAGAGCGACATTATGTCGCCTTGGCCGCTAACGCGTCGCGTAGGCTTCCATCAGCAGCCCGGTGCCACCGCCGGATACATGCGCCACGACGGCCGTGCGGCGATGCAGTTTGGTGATGGTGCCGAGGTTGATGGCAAATGCCAGTTCCACCTTCTGGCCCTTGCGCAGGCCCATGCCCGAAGTCCGGATGAACACGCCCGTGGCGCTGAGATTCACGGCCTTGCAGAGGGAGCGGCGTCCATCCGGCATGATGATGTACACGATGGTGCGTGCACGATGTCTGGTGTGTAGGCGACGCTCCAAGATGAATCCCCCAAATGGTTCCAGGTGGAACTGCGTCACATTATGCAGGCGATTGGCATGTCCAGTGGACGACTAGACTTATTCGGGCAGTAACCTTGTCGAGTCAACCATGTTGAGGGAAATACTGACCGGGCAATGATCTGACAAACGGTACCGCACGACATCGGTGCTGCGGAAGCCCGTATGCCGCGGACTGTCTGCAATGAGCCGGTGCCTTAGCCCCGGGCTGATCAGGATGTGGTCGATGAACTGCCAGTAAGGCTGCCCGATGTAGCAGTTTCCGAATGGCAGTTGCTCGGCAACCAGCCCCGCGTGATCGGTCTGCAGCAGCTGCCAGAAGGCATCGTCCGGTGAAGCCGGCGGAACCCGGTTGAAATCTCCGAGCACGATGAATGGTTGCTCGCGACGCGCGCCAATCCATTCGCCCAGCTGTTCTGCCTGTTGCGCCAGCAGGCGGCAAGATGCTGATCCGGAATCCAGCGGGTCGCGGGAGCAGCCGGATTTCAGATGCACCACCAGCAGCTCGATCGGGTCGCCATGGACGGGAGTGAGCAGCATCGACATCGCCTTGCGACTGCGGCCCTGCATCGAGAGTGACTCCACTTCCGGACCGCAGCGATGTGGCAGATGGGGACGCACGGCAAAACCCACCTGTTGCGCACCGGTGCCGGTGGCCATGCAGATGCGGTAGCCACGGAACACCTCGCGGGCAATCTCCGTATTCTCGACTTCCTGGAAAGCCACGATGTCGGCATCCAGCTTGCGGACGTACGCAGCGAGGCGTGACAGATCCGCGCTGTCTCGCGAGAGATCTTTCACTACGTCGCAGGGGAGGGAGGACCGCTGACCACTGCGACAGGCCAGCCGGCCCGCATGGGCCGTGCCGGGGGCAACCAGCCACTCGAGGTTCCAGGTCGCGATGGTGATGACTCCCTCGTTTTCCGGGGTACCAGGCCACACCGCAGCGGCTGCGAGGGTCAGAGCGCCGAGAAGGCCGAGCAGCAGTTGCTTGCGGGGAATGCGCATGTACAGAGGCTGCCACGCCGGAGTGCCTGCCGCGCCCTGCATATCGGGTCTGCCTGCGCAGAAACTGCGCAGCGGCGTTGACTGGCTCGATGACGAATTGGATGGTGACCACAAGTATTGCTGCCTTGTGCGGCAGGGTTCTTGCATCATGCAGCTGGTGAGTACTCAACCCGGTTCCCTCTCCCAGAACGCCGACATCCGCTATCTCGGCCGTCTGCTCGGCGACGTCATCCGTGCTTATGGCGGGCAATCGCTGTTCGAGCGCATCGAACACATCCGCTCGAGCTCTGTCGATCGCTTTCGCGGCATCGCGCGCAATGGCGCCGCCGACGATGCGCCGGCAGCGCTCGATCTGGATCTGGATGACACGCTCTCCTTCGTGCGCAGCTTCATGCTGTTCTCGATGCTGGCGAACCTCGCGGAGGATCGTCAGGGTCGTACCGCCGAGAGTGATGTCGATCTCGCTGCCGCCCTGGAGAAGCTGCAGGCCGCAGGCGTGTCGACGGATGCCGCCGCCGGATTGCTCGAACACGCGTTGATCGTGCCCGTGCTCACCGCACACCCGACTGAAGTGATGCGCAAGAGCATGCTCGATCATCGCAACCGCATCGCCGAGCTCATGGCGCTGCGCGACGGTGGTGCGGAGGAAACGCCGAACGGCGATGTGATCGAGCAGGCCATCCAGAGGCAGATCGCGCTGCTGTGGCATACGCGGCCGCTGCGGCGCGAGCGCATGCAGGTGCGGGATGAAGTGGAAATTGCGCTGGCCTACCTGCGCGATGTGTTCCTGCCGGTGCTGCCACAACTGTATGCGCGCTGGGACCGCCTGCTGCCTCGCCGCAGCAGCAGCTTCCTGCGGCTCGGCAGCTGGATCGGTGGCGACCGCGATGGCAATCCCAACGTGGGCGCAGAGAGCCTGAAATACGCGCTCGGATCGGCATCGCGTGCGCTGCTGAACGCCTACCTGCAGCAGATCCACGCGCTCGGCAAGGAGCTGTCGATCTCCACCGAGCTGGCTGCGGCAAACCCCGAGGTCACCGCATTGGCCGAGGCCAGTGGCGATACCTATGTTGGTCGGCGCGATGAACCTTATCGTCGTGCACTGACCGGCATCTATTCGCGACTCGCGGCGACCTACCAGGCCTTCACCGGCCAGGCGCCGCCGCGCCTGGCCAACTCGATACTGCCTGCCTATGCTTCACCCCAGGAACTGCGCGGCGATCTGGCGGCGCTGGCACGCAGCCTGGCCGACCACGACGCGGGCCTGCTGGCCACCGGTGGTGCGCTGGGCAGATTGATCCGGCAGGTGGAAGCCTGCGGCTTTCATCTGGCCACCGTGGATCTGCGCCAGAACTCCGATGTGCACGCGCGGGTGGTGGCCGAGCTGCTGGCCCGCGCCGGTTGCGGTGATTACCACGCCATGTCGGAAGAGGAGCGCGTACGCCTGCTGCGTCGCGAGCTCACGAGCGCGCGCGTGCTCACCAACCCCTATCTGGAATACAGCGCGGAGACGCAGTCCGAACTCGCCATTGCGCATGGCGCGGCAGCCGCGCATGCGCAGTACGGCCCCCAGTGCATCACTGCCTACATCATCTCCAAGTGCGAGAGCGTCTCGGACATGCTGGAAGTGCAGATCCTGCTGAAGGAAGCAGGGTTGTATCGCACGGAAGAAGGGGCCGGGGCGGCCATCATGACGGTGCCGCTGTTCGAAACCATCGGCGATCTGGAGCGCGCGCCGGAGATCATGCGCGAGTGGTTGTCGCTGCCCGATGTGCGTGCGGCAGCCTTGGCGCGAGGTTGCCAGGAAGTGATGGTCGGCTACTCCGACTCGAACAAGGACGGTGGCTACCTCACCTCTGTGTGGAGTCTGAACCAGGCCACCCGGGCGCTGGCTGCCGTGTTTGCGTCGGCTGGTGTGCGCATGCAGATCTTCCATGGCCGCGGCGGTTCGGTGGGTCGCGGGGGTGGCCCTGCCTTCGAAGCCATCCGCGCGCAGCCACGCGGCACCGTGCAGGGACGCATCCGCATCACCGAGCAGGGCGAGATCATCGCGGCCAAGTACGGCAACCGGGAGAGCGCGGCCACCAATCTGGAATCCATTGCCGCCGCGACGCTGCTGGCCTCACTGGAACCCGAGAACGCCAAGGCCGTCGACCAGGCCGCGTTCGTGGATGCGATGGCCGGTATTTCCGCGCAGGCCTTCGATACCTATCGTGCGCTGGTCTACGGCACGGAAGGATTCAAGACCTTCTTCCGGCAGTTCACACCGCTGCTGGAGATCGCGACGCTCAAGATCGGCTCGCGCCCGGCTTCGCGCACGAAGTCCGATCGCATCGAGGATCTGCGCGCGATTCCCTGGGTGTTCTCGTGGGCCCAGTCGCGCGTGATGCTGCCTGGCTGGTATGGCGCAGGGCAGGCCATGGCCGCCTTTGGCGATCGCGGCCTGCTGCGCGAAATGGCGCGGAGCTGGCCATTCTTCCAGGCCACGCTTTCCAACATGGAAATGGTGCTCGCCAAATCGGATCTGCAGATCGCGCGCCGCTATCTGACGCTGGTCGAGGACCAGGAGCTGGGGCAGGCGATTTTCGGGCGCATCGAGTCGGCCTGGAAGACCACGCACGACGCACTGCTGGACATCACCGGGCAATCACGACTGCTGGAGAACAACCCGGTGCTCGACGCCTCGATCCGGCTGCGCATGCCGTACATCGAGCCGCTGAACCTGCTGCAGGTGGAGTTGATCCGGCGGCACCGCGCGGGCGAGGCCGATCCGCGCGTGCAGGAAGGCATCCAGCTGTCGATCAATGCAGTGGCCCAGGCCTTGCGCAACAGCGGCTGAGCCAAAGCGCGCTGCTTCAAAACAGCGCACCGCCCCTTTCGGGGCGCTCCATCCTGGTGCAGGTCGTGGGCTGCAACCCGCTGACACCCGCGTGCCGTTTCTGCACGGTAATTGCATTGGTCCGGGTCTGATCTCGCCAAACGGAATCGAATGATGCTTCAGCCGGTCGATGCACCGGGTGTCACCACCCGCGATGCATTCAAACACGCCTTCCTCGACAACCTGTTTTACACCCAGGGCAAGTTCCCCGCGCTGGCGACGCAGAACGATTACTACCAGGCCCTGGCGCATACGGTGCGCGATCACCTGCTGCAACGCTGGATCAGCACCGCTGCGGCCTACACCAGGCAGGGTTCGCGCACGGTGGCGTACCTGTCGGCCGAATTCCTGATGGGTCCGCATCTCGGCAACAACCTCATCAACCTCGGCATCTACGACGACGTGCGCGCCGCGCTGGGCGAGCTCGGGCTCAACTTCGAGCAGCTGCTGCAGATGGAGCAGGAGCCAGGTCTCGGCAACGGCGGCCTCGGCCGGCTGGCTGCCTGCTTCATCGATTCCATGGCCACGCTCGAAGTGCCTTCGGTGGCCTATGGCATCCGCTACGAGTTCGGCATCTTCCACCAGGAGATCGTCGACGGCTGGCAGCAGGAGCGTACGGACAACTGGCTGCGCTTCGGCAATCCGTGGGAGCTGGTGCGGCCGGAATGGGCGGTGAGCGTGAAATTGCGCGGCTACACCGAACGCTATCGCGATGAACTCGATCGCCTGCGTGTTCGCTGGGTGCCGCACAAGGAAGTGATCGGCGTGCCCTACGACACGCCCATCCTCGGCTATCGCAACAACACGGCCAACACGCTGCGGCTGTGGAAATCCGAAGCCTCCGAGTCGTTCGACTTCTCCACCTTCAACCGTGGCGACCACTACGGCGCGGTGAATCGCAAGGTGGAATCGGAGAACCTGAGCAAGGTGCTCTATCCGAACGATGAGCAGCTGCAGGGCAAGGAGCTGCGGCTGGAGCAGCAGTATTTCTTCGTCACCTGCTCGCTGCAGGACATGTTCCGCATCCTGAAGATCCAGAACCTGCCGGTGGAGAAATTCCACGAGAAGTTCGCCATCCAGCTCAACGACACGCATCCGGCGATTGCCGTGGCCGAGCTGATGCGCCTGCTGATCGACGAGCAGGTGATGGCCTGGGACGATGCCTGGGCCATCACCACCCGCGCGCTGGCCTACACCAATCACACCCTGATGCCCGAGGCGCTGGAGTGCTGGCCGCTGGATCTCTTCCGTCGCGTGCTGCCGCGGCATCTCGAGATCATCTACGAGATCAACGCGCGCTTCCTGGATGAGGTGCGCATCCGCTTCCTGGGCGATGAAGAACGCCTCGCGCGTCTGTCACTGATCGACGAGCGTGGCGAGCGCTACGTGCGCATGGCGCATCTCGCCTGCGTGGGCAGCCATGCCATCAACGGCGTGGCCGCGCTGCACTCCGAGCTGCTGAAGACCGATGTGCTCAAGGACTTCTTCGAGCTCTGGCCCGAGAAGTTCCAGAACAAGACCAATGGCGTGACCCCGCGCCGCTGGATGGTGCTGGCCAATCCGCGGCTGGAGAAGCTCATCACCGGCGCCATCGGCAGTGGCTGGATCACCGACCTCAACGAACTCACGCGGCTCGAGCCGCTGGCGGAGGATTCCGGTTTCCGCGCCGAGTGGCAGGCCATCAAGCAGGCCAACAAGCGGGATTTCGCGGCGCTGGCACTGGAGCGTACCGGGGTTGTGGTCGATCCCTCTTCGCTGTTCGATGTGCAGGTCAAGCGCATCCATGAATACAAGCGCCAGCATCTGAACATCCTGCACGTGATCGCGATGTACCTGCGGCTGAAGGCGAGTCCCGGCATGTCGATCGTGCCGCGTACCTTCATCTTCGGCGGCAAGGCCGCGCCCGGCTATCGCATGGCGAAGCTCATCATCAAGCTGATCAACTCGGTGGGTGACATCGTGAACCGCGACGAGGCGATCCGCGATCAATTGAAGGTGGTGTACATGCCCAACTTCAATGTGAGCAACGGCCACCGCATCTATCCGGCGGCGGATCTGTCCGAACAGATCTCGACGGCTGGCAAGGAAGCATCCGGCACCGGCAACATGAAGTTCACCATGAACGGCGCGCTGACCATCGGCACGCTGGATGGCGCGAATGTCGAGATCCGCGAGCAGGTCGGGCCCGGAGAACTTCTTCCTGTTCGGCCACGACACCGAAGAAGTCGCGGCCATCTGGGCGCGCGGCTATCGACCGATGGCGGCCTGCGCCAGCGATCCGGAGCTGGCAGAAGTGCTGGAGCTGATCCGCAATGGATTCTTCTCGCGAGGCGACACCGAACTGTTCCGGCCGCTGCTCGACAACCTGCAGTACCACGACCCTTATCTGGTGCTGGCGGATTTCTCCTCGTACCGGGATTGCCAGCAGCAGGTTTCGGCGCGTTACGCCGATACGGATTCCTGGGTGCGCATGGCCATTCTCAACAGCGCGCGCTCGGGGCTGTTCTCGTCAGACCGCACCATCCGCGAGTATTGCCGCGACATCTGGCGCGCGAAGTCCGTGCCGGTGCGACTGTTGTCGGAAGCGGAAGTGAAGGTCGGGTTCCTGCAGTAGGAACCCGAAGGGCTTCAGCCGTTCAGGAAATTGCGGATCGCCGCGTCGAAGCGCGGCAGATCCACCAGGAAGGCATCGTGCCCTTCCACGCTCGAGAGTTCCGAGAAGCTGGTCTTGATTCCGGCGGCCTTCATGTCTTCGGCAATCTGCCGCTGCTCTTCGATGCCGAAGAGGAAATCCGACTGCACGCCGACCACCAGTGCGTGGCTGAACCCCGCGCGGCGATAGACTTCTTCCGCCTCGCCATGCGCGCTGACATCGAAACAATCCATGGCGCGCGACAGATACAGATAGCAGTTCGGATCAAACACGTTCACGAACTTCTCGGCCTGCGCTTCCAGATAGGTTTCCACCGCGAAGCGCGGACCAAAGCCTTCCGGCACACGCTTCAGGGCCTGTTCCACGGCGCGTTTGCCCACCGGCGTGATGCCTTGCCGCGCGAAGCGGCCCGCCCACTCCATCGACGAGCGATACGTGATGGTGCCGAGCTTGCGCGCGATGCGCATGCCCGATTGCGGGCCACGTTCGTTGTCGGAGTATTGACCCTTGTTCCAGGCCGGGTCGCTCATCACCGCTTCGCGCTGCACCGAACGCAGCGCGATGGCGAAGGCCGACGAAGCCGACGAACCGGATATGCTCACTGCACGACGTGCACCGCCCGGAACGGCAGCAGCAAACGCCACCACCACCATGCCACCCAGTGAAGGGCCCATCACGGTGTCGAGCTGCTCGATGCCCAGTGTGCGCGCGGCTTCGAAACCGGCGCGCGCGATGTCTTCCGCTGCGAGTTCGGGAAAGTCGAGTCGATACAGCTTGCCGGTGGCGGGGTTCACCGATGCAGGCCCGGTGGAACCGAAGCAGCTGCCCAGCGAGTTCACGCACATCACGAAATACTGTTCGGTGTCGATGGCGCGGCCAGGGCCGATCATCTTTTCCCACCAGCCAGGCTCGGTGTTTTCCGGCGAAGAGGCCGCGTGCGCGGAGGGTGACAGTCCGGTGAACAACAGGATGGCGTTGCTGCGTTCCTTGTTCAGCGTGCCCCAGCATTCATAGGCGATCCGCGCGCGCTTGAGCTCGCCACCTTTCCACAGGCGAAAAGGATCCGGCAACGCGGCGAAGCGGACGGCGCTAGGCGGTTCGGCAGGCTTGAGCACGGCGTTGCTGGCTTCAGGGCTCAGGGTCGCTCCCCTCATTGATGCCTTCGGCCAGAGCCGTCGACAGGTAGCGTTCGCCGGTGTCCGGCAGCATCGCCAGGATCACGCTGCCTTCGGCAGAATCACGCGCCACCTGCAGTGCCGCGGCGAACGTGGCGCCGCAGGAAATGCCGCAGAAAATGCCTTCACGCTGCGCCAGCGCGCGCGCCGTGGCGATGGCATCGGCATCACTCACCGGCAGGATGCGATCGGCCACCTTCGGGTTGAGCACGGCGGGAATGAAGTCCGGCGTCCAGCCCTGGATCTTGTGCGGGGCGAATGGCTTGCCCGACAGCAGCGAGGCATTTTCGGGTTCGGCAATCACGATCTTCGTCTCAGGACGTGCGAGCTTCAGTATTTCACCGACGCCAGTCATCGTGCCGCCAGTGCCCCAGCCGGAAACAAAGGCGTCCAGGCGCTTGCCGGCGAAGTCGCTGAGGATTTCCGGGCCGGTGGTGTTGCGGTGATAGGCGGGATTCGCCAGGTTCTCGAACTGGCGCGCCAGGAACCAGCCATTCTTCTTCGCCAGTTCCTCGGCCTTCTTCACCATGCCACTGCCGCGCTCTGCGGCGGGCGTGAGAATCACCTTCGCGCCCAGCATGCGCATGATCTTGCGACGCTCGATCGAGAAGGTCTCGACCATGGTGGCCACGAAGGGATAACCCTTGGCGGCGCACACCATCGCGAGGGCAATGCCGGTATTGCCGGAGGTTGCCTCGATCACGGTCTGCCCAGGCTTCAGGGCGCCGCTGCGTTCCGCATCTTCAATGATGGCAATCGCGAGTCGATCCTTCACCGACGAGGCCGGATTGAAGAACTCGCACTTCACATACATCGTGATGCCGGCAGGCGCGAGCCGATTGATCCGGACAACGGGCGTGCGGCCGATCGTTTCCAGAATGCTGTTGTAGATCATCGGCGCCTCCCGCCTTGTAGTTGTCGCCCGGTCGGCCGGAGCGCGACTCTAAATCTGTATACACCCCGACAACAGATCCCCAAGGGCAGGTGAAGCATTGATAACTGTTTGTTATAATGAGAATGTTTCACTGTCAGGTCAGTCATGAATTTCCATCAACTGCAGTACGCCCTCGCCGTGGCCCGCAATGGTCTGTCGGTAACCAATGCCGCGGCGGCTTTGGGCACTTCGCAACCGGCCATCAGCCGCGCCCTGAAGGAGCTGGAGAAAGAACTGGGTTTCGACCTGTTTGTGCGGGAAGGCCGCAGCTTCGCCCGGATCACGCCGGAAGGCACCAAAGTGCTGGAGTACGCAGCTCGTGCGCTGGCGGAGATTGAAAGCCTGCGTTCCGTCGCGGCCGATCTCAACCAGGACGCTCGCGGCACCCTCTCGATTGCAACCACCCACACCCAGGCGCGGTACGTGTTGCCGCCGGTGGTGCAGGCCTTCCGCAAGCGGTACCCGGAGGTCGACCTGCACCTGCACCAGGGAACTTCGGAACAGATTTCCGAGATGGTGGCGAGCGACCGCGTGCAGCTGGCCATCGCCACGGGCTCCGAGGCATTGTTTCCTGAATTGGTCCTTCTGCCCGTCTATCGATGGCATAGACAGGTGATTGTTCCAAAACACCACCCATTGGCGCGTCCGGGCGCTCCAAAGCTGACCCTGGCGGCGCTCGAGAAGTACCCGCTGGTCACCTATGTTTTCAGCTTCAGCGGCCCGTCTTCGCTCGAGACCCTGTTCGCCCGCGAGGGCCTGAAGCCGCGGGTTGCGCTCACCGCCCGCGATTCCGACGTCATCAAGACCTATGTGCGGCTCGGCATGGGCGTGGGCATCGTCGCCAGCGTGGCCTTCGAGCCGGAAGCGGATGCGGACCTCGCGCTGGTCGACGCCTCGCACCTGTTTCCGATCCATACCACCTGGATCGGCTTCCGTCGCGGCACCCTGTTGCGCAATTATGCCTATGATTTCATGCAGTTATTCGGCCCTCACCTCACGCGCCGCCTGATCGAGCACGCCATCGAGGCGCGCGATCCGGAGAGCAAGGCCGAAATGCTGGGTCGCCTGCAGTTGCCGGTCCGCTAGGCCAGGGCGGTGAGTGAGCGTATCCAGAAGCTGCTGGCCGCAGCCGGGCACGGCTCGCGACGCGCCATAGAAGAGTGGCTGCGCGCCGGCCGCATCAGCCTCAATGGCGAGGTGGCCAAACTGGGCGATCGGGCCGGCCCGGAAGACCAGCTTTCTCTGGACGGCCTTCTCCTCGATACCGGCGGCGGTCAGCCCGTGACAGGCACTGCCGCGGCGGCCATGTTGCTGTATCACAAGCCCATCAACGAAGTGACTACCCGCAGCGACCCGCAGGGCAGGCCCACCGTTTTCGAGCGCCTGCCACCGGCGCCCGCCGGCCGGTGGGTCGTGATCGGGCGTCTGGATGTGAACACTTCCGGTCTGCTGCTGTTCACCAACGATGGCGCGCTGGCGCACCGGATGATGCATCCCTCGTTTGAAATCGCCCGTCGCTACCTGGTGCGGGTGCGCGGCGCGCCGGGCCCGGATCTGGTGGAGCGCCTGCAGCGCGGCCTCGTGCTGGAAGATGGCCCCGCCAGTTTCGACCGGATCGAGCCGCAGGGCAGGTCGGAGGGCCATAGCTGGTATCAGGTGACCCTGCACGAGGGGCGCAACCGCGAAGTGCGGCGTTTGTTCGAGGCGGCCGGCTACGAGGTGAGCCGACTCAAACGCCTGGCCTACGGACCTTTCGAGTTGCCGGACGACCTCGCGCCCGGCCAGACGCTGCTGATCACCGGAGCCGCACTCGACGCGAAGCTGGCCTCTCTGGACAAAATGGCCTAATTCTTGCGTTGACACTGCGCCGGCAGGAAATCAGAATACGCGGCTCGATTTTCGCGGAGGGGTACCCAAGCGGCCAACGGGAGCAGACTGTAAATCTGCCGGCTTACGCCTTCGTAGGTTCGAATCCTACCCCCTCCACCAAAGGGCTTTCGCGTTAGCGGTTGATTGCAGACTTAGGCGGCATTACTTGGCGGGTGTAGTTCAATGGTAGAACCTCAGCCTTCCAAGCTGATGGCGCGGGTTCGATTCCCGCCACCCGCTCCAGGTCAGGATGTTGTTGAAGGTTCTCGTTTCAGGTTTCCGGGTATTCGTTTCGCTGGTTCTGCACGTCGTCCGCTCACGTAGCTCAGTTGGTAGAGCACGTCCTTGGTAAGGACGAGGTCACCGGTTCGATCCCGGTCGTGAGCTCCAGCGATGTGGAGCGTGTGTTTTTTTATTTGAGCTTGATTTCCAGAGGAACTCGCCGTGTCCAAAGAAAAATTCGAACGCAGCAAACCCCACGTCAACGTTGGCACGATTGGCCACGTGGACCATGGCAAGACGACGCTGACCGCGGCGCTCACGAAGGTGATGGCCGAGAAGCATGGCGGCGAGTTCAAGGCGTACGACCAGATCGACAAGGCGCCTGAAGAGAAGGCCCGCGGCATCACGATTTCCACGGCGCACGTGGAATACATGTCGGACGAGCGCCACTACGCGCACGTCGACTGCCCAGGCCACGCCGACTACGTGAAGAACATGATCACCGGTGCGGCGCAGATGGACGGCGCGATCCTGGTGGTGTCGGCAGCCGATGGCCCGATGCCGCAGACGCGCGAGCACATCCTCCTGGCCCGCCAGGTGGGCGTGCCCTACATCGTCGTGTTCATGAACAAGGCGGACATGGTCGACGACAAGGAGCTGCTGGAGCTCGTCGAGATGGAAGTGCGCGAACTGCTGTCGCTGTACAAGTTCCCCGGCGACGACACCCCGATCATCATCGGTTCGGCGCTGAAGGCCCTCGAAGGCGATACGAGCGAGATTGGCGTGCCGGCGGTGGTGAAGCTGGTTGCCGAGATGGACCGCTACATCCCCGTGCCGGTGCGCGAGATCGAGAAGCCGTTCCTGATGCCGGTGGAAGACGTGTTCTCGATCTCCGGCCGCGGCACGGTGGTGACGGGCCGTATCGAGCGCGGCATCGTGAAGATCAACGACGAAGTGGAGATCATTGGCCTGGTGCCGACCGTCAAGACGACGTGCACCGGTGTCGAGATGTTCCGCAAGCTGCTGGACCAGGGTCAGGCTGGCGACAACGTGGGCGTGCTGCTGCGCGGCACCAAGCGTGAAGACGTGCAGCGTGGCCAGGTTCTGGCCAAGCCCGGTTCGATCCTGCCGCACACGAACTTCGAGTGCGAGGTGTACGTGCTGACGAAGGAAGAGGGCGGCCGTCACACGCCGTTCTTCAAGGGTTACCGCCCGCAGTTCTACTTCCGCACCACGGACGTCACCGGCTCGGTGGAGCTGGACGGCGGCGCGGAGATGGTGATGCCGGGCGACAACATCAAGATGGTGGTCGAGCTGATCGCCCCGATCGCGATGGACGAAGGCCTGCGCTTCGCCATCCGTGAGGGCGGCAAGACCGTCGGTGCCGGCGTCGTTTCCAAGATCCTGAAGTAAGGCGTTTTATAGGAAGGTCTAGGCCAGTAGCTCAATTGGCAGAGCGGCGGTCTCCAAAACCGCAGGTTGGGGGTTCGATTCCCTCCTGGCCTGCCAGCACTTAGCGCGACGGAACGGCAGCGGCGTTACACACGCCGACTGCCATGGATGCTCGGGTAAATGAACGAACCGGTACGGCAGACAGAAGCGGGCGAGGCCAGCAGTGCCCCGCTGTGGATAGCGGCGGTACTCCTGCTGGCAGGAGTCGCGGGTTATTACGTGCTCAGCGCGCAGCCAACCTGGATGCGCTGGCTCAGCGTGGTGGGCGGGTTCATCGCTGGCGCGCTGGTGTTCGGGCTTTCGGCCATGGGCCGCGAGTTCCTGCAGTTCGTGCAGGATGCGCGCAACGAGCTGCGCAAGGTCTTCTGGCCGACCAGAAACGAAACCTGGATGACCACGCTGGTGGTGTTCGGATTTGCCGTTCTGCTCGGAATCTTCATTTGGTTCCTGGACCTGTTTCTGGCGTGGGCTACACGCCTTCTGACCGGACAGGGAGGTTGAGATGGCGCTGAGATGGTACGTCGTGCACGCCTACTCGAATTTCGAGCACCGCGTTGCGGAAGGTCTGAAAGACCGCATCAAGCGTGATGGCCTCGAAGCCAAGTTCGGCGAGATCCTCGTGCCCACCGAAGAAGTGGTCGAGATGCGTGAGGGTCAGAAGCGCAAGAGCGAGCGCAAGTTCTATCCGGGCTATGTGCTCGTGCAGATGGAAATGGACGAGACCACCTGGCATCTGGTGCGCGATGTGCCCAAGGTGCTCGGTTTCATCGGTGGCACCAGCGACAAGCCCGCTGCCATCACCGAGAAGGAAGCGAACAACATCCTGCGTCGCGTCGAGGAAGGCGTCGACAAGCCGCGGCCGAAGGTGCTGTTCGAGGCGGGCCAGGTCGTGCGCGTGACGCACGGGCCGTTCAACGATTTCAATGGCGTGGTCGAGAGCGTGAATTACGAGAAGAGCCGGCTGCAGGTAGCCGTGCAGATTCTCGGCCGTTCCACCCCCGTCGAGCTCGATTTTTCTCAGGTGGAAAAAGCCTGAGGTTTGTGTAGTCCCGGGCAAATGCCCGTAACCAATGGGGAGTTCCGGTAACGGAACGTCTGTACCCAGGAGCAGTAAATGGCGAAGAAAGTACAAGGCTACGTGAAGCTGCAGGTCCCCGCGGGGTCTGCGAATCCGTCGCCACCAATCGGTCCTGCGCTCGGTCAGCAGGGCGTCAACATCATGGAGTTCTGCAAGCAGTTCAATGCACTGACGCAGAAGCTGGAGAAGGGCCTGCCGATTCCCGTGATCATCACGGTGTATTCGGACCGCAGCTTCACCTTCATCATGAAGACGCCGCCGGCGTCGGTGCTGATCCGCAAGGCGATCGGCATCGAGAAGGGCAGTGGCGTTCCCAACACCCAGAAGGTCGGCAAGATCTCTCGCAAGCAGCTGGAAGAAGTTGCCAAGACGAAGACGCCCGATCTCACCGCGGCTGACCTCGAAGCCGCCGTGCGCACCATCGCGGGCACTGCCCGCAGCATGGGCGTCGATGTGGAAGGCCTGTAAGGGAGCGATGTCATGACTGTCGTAGCAAAACGTACAAAGACCTGGAAGGCGAAGATCGTTCCGGGCAAGGCCTATCCGATCGATGAGGCCCTGGGTCTGGTGAAGGAATTCGCCAAGGCGAAGTTCAACGAAGCGGTGGATGTCGCCGTGAACCTCGGCATCGACGCCACCAAGTCCGACCAGCAGGTGCGCGGTTCCACCGTGATGCCGAACGGCATCGGCAAGACGGTGCGCGTGGCCGTGTTCACCTCTGGCAAGAACCAGGACGCAGCCCGTGCTGCCGGCGCCGACATCGTCGGCCTCGAAGACCTCGCCGAGAAGGTGAAGGCCGGCGAGATCAACTTCGATGTGGTGGTCGCGAGCCCGGATGCGATGCGCGTGGTCGGCCAGCTGGGCCAGATCCTCGGTCCCCGCGGCCTGATGCCGAACCCGAAGGTCGGCACCGTGACGCCGGATGTGGCCACTGCCGTGAAGAACGCCAAGTCGGGCCAGGTGCGCTACCGCGTCGACAAGGCCGGCATCGTGCATTGCACGATCGGCAAGGCCGGCTTCGAGCCGCAGGCCCTGCGCGAGAACCTGCAGGCCCTGATGGCCGATCTGCAGCGCGCCAAGCCCGCGAGTTCGAAGGGAATTTATCTGAGGCGCGTCACGCTGTCCTCGACCATGGGGCCGGGCGTGATCGTGGATCAGTCGACTTTGGTTTGATTGAGTTTGATGTGGGTCGGTGGCATGCCGCAATGCATGCCACCGCTCATCGTCGAAGACCGCAGGCGGACGAATCCGGCAACGGAGTGAGTCCTTAATGACGAAGCCCGCGCAGATGGTGTGCGCACATCGGGAATCGATGTTGGTCACCGTCGGATGGAAGGTGGGTCTGGAGGCCAGTGAGGTGTCCATATCCCGTGTTTTGGTGATTCAACTGGAGTTGGTCAATGCCACTGAACCTTGCAGGCAAAAAGGCATTGGTAGAGGAAGTCAGCGCGGTAGCGGCGAAAGCCCTGTCCGTGGTGGCGGCCGAATACCGTGGCCTGACGGTTTCCCAGATGACGGATCTGCGCTCGAAGGCGCGGGCCTCTGGCGTGTACATGCGCGTTGTAAAGAACACGCTGGCACGCAAGGCTCTCGCGGGCACGGCATTCGAATCCATGGGAACCACGCTGAAAGGACCGTTGGTGCTGGCCTTTTCGAAGGACGATCCGGGCGCAGCCGCGCGCGTGATCAAGGACTTCGCGAAGACCAACGACAAGCTCGTGACGACGAGTCTTTCGATCGGGGGCGCCGTGCTCTCGCCGAAGGATCTCGACAAGGTCGCGAGCCTGCCGACGAAGGATCAGGCGCTGTCGATGTTGCTGGGCGTGATGAAAGCCCCGCTGCAGAAGCTCGCTGCAACCCTTCAAGCAGCACCGGTCAAGCTCGTCCGCACTGTCGTCGCGATTCGCGACCAGAAGCAGGCCGGCTGATCCGTTTCGATTCCCGACTATAAATTTTACTGGAGTAATTCAAAATGGCCGTTTCAAGAGAAGAAATCGTCGACGCAATCGCCAAGCTGAGCGTCATGGACGTGGTCGAGCTGATCTCCGACCTGGAGAAGAAGTTCGGCGTTACCGCTGCCGCCCCTGTGGCCGCTGTTGCTGCTGCTTCGGCTGCGCCCGCTGCTGCCGTGGAAGAGCAGACGGAATTCAGCGTCACGCTGTCCGAGTACCCGGCTGACAAGAAGGTCACCGTCATCAAGGTCGTGCGTGAAATCACCGGCCTGGGCCTGAAGGAAGCCAAGGACCTGGTCGAGGGCGTTCCCGCCCTGGTCAAGGATTCCGTGGCCAAGGCCGACGTCGATGCGATCAAGAAGAAGCTGGAAGAAGCTGGCGCCAAGGTGGTCGTCAAGTAACGACCATGTGTCGTCGCCGGGTCTGCAAGGGCCCAAATCGCGCCGCGACACTGTCTCGAATGAGGCAGTGATCGCGGTGCGCGCGTCTTTTGTTTTTTGAAGGTGGTGAATCCGATGGCTTATTCCTTTACGGAAAAGAAGCGCATTCGCAAGAATTTCGGCAAGCAGCCGGGAATTCTGGATGTTCCATATCTGCTGGCTATCCAGCTCGAGTCGTACCGCACGTTCCTGCAGGAGAACACGGCCGAGTCCGAGCGAACCAGCATCGGTCTGCATGCCGCCTTCAAGACGGTGTTCCCGATCACGAGTTACTCGGGCAATGCCACGCTTGAATACGTGAGCTATCGCCTCGGCGATCCTCCCTTCGACGTGAAGGAGTGCCAGCTCCGTGGCCTCACCTATGCCGCGCCGCTGCGCGTCAAGGTCCGCCTGATCGTGCTCGACAAGGAAGCACCCGGCGCCAAGAAGCCCGTGAAGGATGTCCGTGAGCAGGAGGTCTATCTCGGCGACCTGCCGCTGATGACCGACAACGGCACGTTCGTGATCAATGGCACCGAGCGTGTCATCGTTTCGCAGCTGCATCGTTCGCCCGGCGTGTTCTTCGACCACGACCGCGGCAAGAGCCATAGCTCCGGCAAGCTGCTGTTCTCCGCCCGCATCATTCCCTACCGCGGCTCCTGGCTCGACTTCGAATTCGATCCGAAGGATGCCGTGTTCGCGCGTATCGACCGTCGCCGCAAGCTGCCGGTCACCATCATCCTGCGCGCCCTTGGCATGAACGAGGGCGAGATCCTCGACATCTTCTTCGAGAAGAACACGTTCTTCCTGGGCAAGACCGATTCCTCGCTGGAACTCGTGCCGCAGCGTCTGCGCGGCGAGACCGCGATGTTCGAGATCAAGGTCGGCGACAAGGTCATCGTCGAGGAAGGCCGCCGCATCACGGCGCGCCACGTGCGCGAACTCGAGCAGGCCAACGTCAAGAAGCTGGCCGTGCCGCGTGACTATGTCTACGGCAAGATCGTGGCCCACGACGTGGTCAACACCGACACCGGCGAGATCATCGTCAAGGCCAACGAAGTGCTCACGGCCGCCTCGGTCGAGCAGCTCATCGAGGCCGGCATCAAGCAGGTCAACACGCTGTACGTGAACGACCTCGACCGTGGTCCGTTCATCTCCGACACCCTGCGCATCGACCCGACCAAGACCCGCCTCGAGGCGCTGGTCGAGATCTATCGCATGATGCGTCCCGGCGAGCCGCCCACCCGCGATGCCGCCGAGAACCTGTTCAACAACCTGTTCTTCAACGGCGAACGCTACGACCTCTCGGCCGTGGGCCGCATGAAGTTCAACCGCCGCGTCGGCCGCAAGGAAATCGAAGGCTCGGGCGTGCTGTCGAAGGAAGACATCCTCGACGTGCTGCGCGTGCTGATCGACATCCGCAACGGCAACGGCGGTGTCGATGACATCGACCACCTCGGCAATCGCCGCGTGCGTTCGGTCGGTGAAATGGCCGAAAACGCCTTCCGCGTCGGTCTCGTGCGCGTCGAGCGCGCCGTCAAGGAGCGCCTGACGATCGCCGAGTCCGAGCCGCTGATGCCGCAGGAAATGATCAACGCGAAGCCGGTGGCGGCTGCGGTGAAGGAATTCTTCGGCTCCTCGCAGCTCTCGCAGTTCATGGACCAGAACAACCCGTTGTCGGAAGTGACGCACAAGCGTCGCGTTTCGGCACTGGGCCCAGGCGGCCTTACGCGTGAGCGCGCCGGCTTCGAAGTCCGCGACGTGCACACCACGCACTACGGCCGTGTCTGCCCGATCGAGACGCCTGAAGGTCCGAATATCGGTCTGATCAATTCGCTGTCCTGCTATGCCCGCACCAACCAGTATGGCTTCCTCGAGACGCCCTACCGCCGTGTGGATGCTGGCCGCGTCACCGACAAGATCGATTACCTGTCGGCCATCGAGGAAGGCGAGTTCGCCATCGCGCAGGCCAACGCCGCGCGGGACGCCAAGGGCAACCTCGGTGAAGACCTGGTGTCGTGCCGGTTCCAGGGTGAGTTCACCCTGATGCCGCGTGACCGCATCAACTACATGGACGTGTCGCCGAAGCAGATCGTCTCGGTCGCCGCTTCGCTGATCCCGTTCCTCGAGCACGACGACGCGAACCGCGCGTTGATGGGTTCGAACATGCAGCGCCAGGCGGTGCCGACGCTGCGCGCCGAAGTGCCGCTGGTGGGCACAGGCATGGAGCGCCCCGTCGCCATCGACTCGGGCGTCACGGTTGTCGCCAAGCGCGGCGGCGTGGTGGATTCGGTCGACGCCTCGCGCATCGTGGTGCGCGTGAACGACGCCGAGACCACCGCCAAGGAGCCGGGTGTCGACATCTACGGTCTGACCAAGTACACGCGGTCGAACCAGAACACCTGCATCAACCAGAAGCCGCTCGTGAAGAACGGCGACATCATCGCGCGTGGCGACGTGCTGGCCGATGGCCCTTCCACCGATCTCGGCGAGCTGGCGCTGGGCCAGAACCTGCTGGTCGCGTTCATGCCCTGGAACGGCTACAACTTCGAGGATTCGATCCTCATCTCCGAGCGCGTGGTACAGGAAGACCGCTTCACCACGATTCACATCGAAGAGCTCACCTGCGTAGCCCGCGATACCAAGCTCGGACCTGAAGACATCACTGCCGACATCCCGAACGTGGGCGACGCGGCGCTGACCAAGCTCGATGAGGCGGGTATCGCCTACATCGGCGCCGAAGTGCGCGCTGGCGACATCCTCGTCGGCAAGGTCACGCCGAAGGGCGAGACCCAGCTGACGCCGGAAGAGAAGCTGCTCCGCGCCATCTTCGGCGAGAAGGCTTCGGATGTGAAAGACACCTCCCTGCGCGTTCCGCCGGGCATGGATGGCACCGTGATCGACGTGCGCGTGTTCACGCGCGATGGCGTCGAGAAGGACATCCGCGCCCTGTCGATCGAGAAGTCCGAGATCGAGAAGGTCAAGAAGGATCTCCAGGACCAGCAGCGCATCCTCGAGGATGACTTGTTCCAGCGCGTGCGCGAGCAGCTGCTGGGCAAGGTCGCCGCCGGCGGTCCGAACAAGCTCAAGAGTGGCACCAAGATCGATGCCGCCTACCTCGATGGCGTGGCGCGTGAAGACTGGTTCGCCATCCGCCTCGAGAACGACGAAGCCAACAACCAGCTCGAGTCCGCGTCGGAGCGCATGAAGGCGCAGCGCAAGAGCCTCGAGAAGCGTCTGGAAGAGAAGCGCGCCAAGATCACCGCGGGCGACGACCTCGCTCCCGGCGTCCTGAAGATGGTGAAGGTCTATCTCGCCGTGAAGCGCCGCATCCAGCCAGGCGACAAGATGGCCGGCCGTCACGGCAACAAGGGCGTGATCTCGCACATCACCCCGGTCGAAGACATGCCGTATCTCGAAGACGGCACCCCCGTCGACGTGGTGCTGAACCCGCTGGGCGTGCCTTCGCGCATGAACGTCGGTCAGGTGCTCGAGACCCATCTGGGCTGGGCCGCCAAGGGCCTGGGCCTCAAGATCGGCAAGATGATCGAAGCGCAGGCGAAGACCGCGGAAATCCGCGGCTTCATCGACCAGATCTACAACAGCACCGGTGGCCAGGGCGAGGACATCAAGTCCTTCACCGATGGCGAAATCACCGAGCTCGCGAAGAACCTGTCGAAGGGCGTGCCCATCGCAACCCCGGTGTTCGATGGCGCGGCCGAGAGCGAGATCAAGAACCTGCTGACGCTGGCAGATCTGCCGACCTCGGGCCAGACCTGGCTGTACGACGGCCGCACGGGTGAGCGATTCGATCGCCAGACCACGGTCGGCTACATGTACATGCTGAAGCTGAACCACCTGGTCGACGACAAGATGCATGCGCGTTCCACGGGTCCGTACTCGCTGGTCACGCAGCAGCCGCTGGGTGGCAAGGCGCAGTTCGGTGGCCAGCGCTTCGGTGAAATGGAAGTGTGGGCCCTCGAAGCCTACGGCGCGGCGTACACCCTGCAGGAAATGCTGACGGTCAAGTCAGACGACACGCAGGGTCGCACGCTGATGTACAAGTCGATCGTTGATGGCAACCACGAGATGAAGGCGGGCATGCCCGAATCCTTCAACGTGCTCATCAAGGAAATCCGGTCGCTCGGCATCAATATGGAACTGGAGCAGGATTAACCATGAAAGACCTACTGAAACTGTTCAAGCAGCAGGCTCCGGTCGAGAACTTCGACTCCATCAAGATCGGGCTCGCGTCGCCTGAACTGGTGAAATCGTGGTCGTTCGGCGAAGTGAAGAAGCCGGAAACCATCAACTACCGCACGTTCAAGCCGGAACGTGACGGCCTGTTCTGCGCCAAGATCTTCGGACCGACGAAGGACTACGAGTGCCTGTGCGGCAAGTACAAGCGCCTGAAGCACCGCGGCGTCGTCTGCGAGAAGTGCGGCGTCGAAGTCACCCAGGCCAAGGTGCGCCGCGAGCGCATGGGCCATATCGACCTCGCGAGCCCCGTCGCGCACATCTGGTTCCTGAAGTCGCTGCCATCGCGCATCGGCCTCATGCTCGACATGACGCTGCGTGAAATCGAGCGCGTGCTCTATTTCGAAGCCTTCGTCGTGATCGACCCGGGCATGACCGAAATGACCCGTGGCCAGCTGCTCACCGACGAGATGTATCTCGAGGCGATCGAGCAGCATGGCGATGAATTCGACGCCCGCATGGGCGCCGAGGCCGTGCACGAGCTGCTCACCAGCATCGATCTCGCCGCCGAGCAGGTCAAGGTGCGCGAAGAGATGGCCGGCACGTCTTCCGAGACGAAGCTGAAGCGTCTGTCGAAGCGCCTGAAGCTGCTGGAATCCTTCCTGGAATCCGGCAACAAGCCCGAGTGGATGGTACTGACGGTACTGCCCGTGCTGCCGCCGGACCTGCGTCCGCTGGTGCCGCTGGATGGCGGCCGCTTCGCCACCTCCGACCTGAACGATCTCTATCGTCGCGTCATCAACCGCAACAACCGCCTGCGCCGCCTGCTCGAGCTGAACGCACCCGACATCATCGTGCGCAACGAAAAGCGCATGCTGCAGGAATCGGTCGACGCACTGCTCGACAACGGCCGTCGCGGCCGCGCCATCACGGGCAGCAACAAGCGCCCGCTGAAGTCGCTCGCCGACATGATCAAGGGCAAGCAGGGCCGCTTCCGCCAGAACTTGCTGGGCAAGCGCGTCGACTACTCCGGTCGCTCGGTGATCGTGGTGGGTCCGACCCTGCGTCTGCACCAGTGCGGTCTGCCGAAGAAGATGGCGCTCGAGCTGTTCAAGCCGTTCATCTTCCAGAAGCTGCAGGTCCGTGGCGACGCCTCGACCATCAAGGCCGCCAAGCGCCTGGTCGAGCGGGAAGGCCCGGAAGTGTGGGACATCCTCGAAGAGGTGATCCGCGAACATCCGGTGATGCTGAACCGCGCCCCGACGCTGCATCGCCTGGGCATCCAGGCCTTCGAGCCGGTGCTGGTGGAAGGCAAGGCCATCCAGCTGCATCCGCTGGTCTGCACGGCCTTCAACGCCGACTTCGACGGTGACCAGATGGCCGTCCACGTGCCGCTGTCGCTGGAAGCCCAGCTGGAAGCGCGCGCGCTGATGATGTCGTCGAACAACATCCTGTCGCCCGCCAACGGCGATCCGATCATCGTTCCTTCCCAGGACGTGGTGCTCGGCCTTTACTACCTGACCCGTGAAATGGTCGGTGCGAAGGGCGAGGGCATGATGTTCTCCGATGTGCACGAAGCACATCGGGCCTACGAAAGCCGCATGGTCCACCTGCAGGCCAAGGTCAAGGTGCGTGTCCCTGAATACGCCATGGTCGATGGCAAGCTCGGTCCCCGCAAATTCCGCGTGGTCAGCACCACCGTCGGGCGTGCGCTGCTGTCCGAGATCCTGCCGAAGGGCCTGTCGTTTGACCTCGTCAACGCCGACATGACCAAGAAGGCGATCTCCGGCCTCATCAACGTCTGCTACCGCATCCTGGGTCTGAAAGAGACCGTGGTGTTTGCCGACCAGCTGATGTACACCGGCTTCCAGTACGCCACGCGTTCGGGCATGTCGTTCGGCATCGACGACATCGTGATCCCCGAGCAGAAGGTGAAGATCGTCGACAAGGCGACCACCGAAGTGAAGGAGATCCAGAACCAGTACGCGTCGGGTCTCGTCACCAACGGCGAGCGCTACAACAAGGTTGTGGACATCTGGTCCCGCGCCAACGATCAGGTCGCCAAGGCCATGATGGAAAAGCTCGGCACGGAAGAGGCCACCGACAGCTGGGGCAAGAAGCAGCGCCAGAAGTCGTTCAACTCGATCTTCATGATGGCCGACTCGGGCGCGCGCGGTAGCGCCGCCCAGATCCGCCAGCTCGCCGGCATGCGCGGCCTGATGGCCAAGCCCGACGGCTCGATCATCGAGACGCCGATCACGACCAACTTCCGCGAAGGCCTGAACGTCCAGCAGTACTTCATCTCGACCCACGGCGCGCGAAAGGGCCTGGCCGATACCGCACTGAAGACCGCGAACTCCGGTTACCTCACCCGTCGTCTCGTCGACGTGGCGCAGGACCTGGTGGTCACGGAGCCGGATTGCGGCACCGAAGAAGGCATCACGATGGCGCCGCTGGTTGAAGGCGGTGACGTGGTCGAAGGCCTCGGCGAGCGCGTGCTCGGCCGCACGATGGCTGCGGACGTGCTGAAGCCGGGCACCGAAGAAGTGATCTTCCCGCGCGGCACGCTGATCGATGAAGATCGCGTGCGCATTCTGGAACAGCAGAGCGTCGACGAAGTGCTCGTGCGTTCGCCGATCACCTGCGCCACGCGCTACGGTGTCTGCGCCACCTGCTACGGTCGCGATCTGGCCCGTGGCCGCATCATCAACATCGGCGAGGCAGTCGGCGTCATGGCCGCGCAGTCGATCGGTGAGCCGGGCACGCAGCTCACGATGCGTACCTTCCACATCGGTGGTGCCGCGTCGCGAGCCGCAGCCGCCTCGAGTGTGGAAATCCGCAACGAGGGCACACTGCGCTTCCACAACATCAAGTCCGTGCAGCACGAGAAGGGCCATCTGGTCGCCGTGTCGCGTTCGGGCGAGATCGGCGTGGTGGATGCCTTCGGCCGCGAGCGCGAGCGCTACAAGATCCCCTACGGCGCCGTCATCAACTCGAAGGAGCATGACAAGGTGAAGGGCGGCCAGATCGTGGCCACCTGGGATCCGCACACCCACCCCGTGATCACGGAAGTGGCGGGTCTGATCCGCTTCACCGACTTCGTCGACGGCCTCACCGTCACGAGCCAGGTGGACGAAGTCACCGGTCTTTCTTCCACCGTGATGCTCGATTCGAAGCAGCGCGGCGGCAAGGAACTGAAGCCAACCATCCGGCTGTTGAACGCGAAGGGCAAGGAAGTGCCGTTCGCCAACACCGAGATCCCGGCGGTGTACAACCTGCCGGCCGGCGCACTGGTGAACCTCAGCGACGGCGCCAAGGTGTCTGTCGGCGACGTCATCGCACGCATTCCGCAGGAATCGTCGAAGACCCGCGACATCACCGGCGGTCTGCCGCGCGTGGCCGATCTGTTCGAGGCCCGCAAGCCGAAGGACCAGGCCATCCTCGCGGAGAAGTCCGGTACCGTCAGCTTCGGCAAGGAGACCAAGGGCAAGCGTCGCCTCGTCATCACCGCCGAAGGTGAAGAGAAGTACGAGGAGCTGATCCCGAAGTGGCGCCAGCTGAACGTGTTCGAAGGCGAGCAGGTCACCCGCGGTGAAGTGATCGCCGACGGCGAGCCGAACCCGCATGACATCCTGCGTCTGCGCGGCGTCGAAGAGCTGGCCAATTACCTCGTGCGCGAGATCCAGGAGGTCTATCGCCTGCAGGGCGTGAAGATCAACGACAAGCACATCGAGGTGATCATCCGGCAGATGCTGCGCAAGACCGAGGTGATGGCGACCGGCGAAACCGCGCTGCTGCGCGGCGAGCAGCTCGACCGTTCGCGTGCGCTGGCCATCAACGACCACGCACGTTCGGAGAACAAGGGCGCGGCAACCCTGCAGCCTGTGCTGCTGGGCATCACCAAGGCGTCGCTGGCCACCGAGTCGTTCATCTCGGCAGCCTCGTTCCAGGAGACCACCCGCGTGCTGACCGAAGCCGCGGTTCGGGGCCTCAAGGACGATCTGCGCGGCCTGAAGGAAAACGTCATCGTGGGTCGCCTGATCCCCGCCGGTACCGGCTTTGCGGCGCACGAGCATCGTCGTCGCAAGATCGCCGACACCAACCGTCGCAGCTTCATGGATGTGGGCAGCGGCGTGGCGGAATCGGAAGAAAGTTCGGTAGGCGAAGAAGAGAGCGCCTGACAGGTCTCACGACCGGTCGGGAGGGCTGCGGTGTTTGTTGCACCGCAGCAGTGATTTGACAGGGTGGCAGGCGGTTCCTAGAATCGCCGGCCTTTCTCAAGGTCCGTCAGCTGCATAGGTCGGCGGGTCAAAACAGTGTCTGGAAGCCGGGCCGCACCATGAGGTGTGGCCCGTACTTTCTGCGAATGGATATTTTGTGGAGATCGCATGGCAACGACGAATCAGCTGATCCGCAACCCGCGGCGGACAAACGCTGAGAAAACGAAGGTTCCCGCCCTGGGCGCGGCCCCGCAGAAGCGTGGTGTTTGCACACGTGTGTACACCACCACGCCGAAGAAGCCGAACTCGGCACTGCGCAAGGTCTGTCGCGTCCGTCTCGTGAATGGCTATGAAGTCACGAGCTACATCGGCGGCGAAGGTCACAACCTGCAGGAGCACTCGGTTGTGCTCATCCGCGGTGGCCGCGTGAAAGATCTCCCTGGTGTGCGTTATCACACCGTTCGCGGTTCGCTCGACTGCTCCGGCGTCAATGATCGCCGCCAGAGTCGTTCCAAGTACGGCGCCAAGCGCCCGAAGAAATAGTCCAGGAGTTTTGCAATGTCCCGTCGCGCAGCAGCACCCAGCCGCCACATCCTTCCGGATCCGAAATTCAACAGCGATATGCTGGCCAAGTTCATGAACGTGGTCATGCAGGACGGCAAGAAGTCCGCCGCTGAACAGATTCTCTACGGTGCGATCGATCGCATCACCGAGAAGACCGGCAAGCAGGGCAACGACGCCATCGAGATGCTGTCGCTGGCACTCGACAACGTGAAGCCCGCGGTCGAGGTGAAATCCCGCCGCGTCGGTGGTGCCACCTACCAGGTGCCCGTCGAAGTGCGTTCCTCGCGTCGCCAGACCCTCGCCATGCGCTGGGTCATCGAAGCCGCGCGTGCCCGCACCGAGAAGTCGATGGCCTACCGCATCGCCCATGAGCTGATGGATGCGGCCGAGAACCGCGGCGGCGCCGTGCGCAAGCGTGAAGACACGCATCGCATGGCAGACGCCAACCGCGCCTTCGCGCATTACCGCTGGTAATTCCAGTTCGGAGCCCGCTTCCAGCGGGCTCCGTTGAACCCCCGGCGAAGCCGTAAAAATGCCACGCGTTACGCCACTGGAGCGTTATCGGAACATCGGAATTTCTGCGCACATCGACGCGGGAAAGACGACTACGACCGAACGCATCCTGTTCTACACGGGCGTGTCGCACAAGATCGGCGAAGTCCATGACGGCGCGGCCGTGATGGATTACATGGAGCAGGAGCAGGAGCGTGGCATCACGATCACCTCCGCGGCCACCACCTGCTTCTGGAAGGGGATGGAAAACAACTTCCCCGAACATCGCATCAACATCATCGACACCCCGGGCCACGTCGACTTCACCATCGAAGTCGAGCGCAGCCTGCGCGTGCTCGACAGCGCCGTGGCGCTGTTTGATTCCGTAGCCGGTGTGCAGCCCCAGTCCGAGACGGTGTGGCGGCAGATGAACCGCTACGCCGTGCCGCGCATCGCCTTCGTCAACAAGATGGATCGCGCCGGCGCCAACTTCCTGCGCGTGGTCGAGATGATCCGCGAGCGGCTGCGCGCCAACCCCGTGCCCATCCAGTTGCCGATCGGCGCCGAGGAAGATTTCCTGGGCGTGGTCGACCTCATCAAGATGAAGGCCATCTACTGGGACATGGAAACCCAGGGAATGAAATTCGAGTACCGCGACATTCCGGCCAACCTGCTCGAGCAGGCAAAGGAGTATCGCGCGAAGATGATCGAGGCCGCGGCCGAGGGCGATGATGCGCTCACCGAGAAATACCTCGACGGCCAGGAGCTGACCTCCGACGAGATCAAGCGGGGCCTCAAGAGTCGCTCGCTGAAGAACGAGCTCGTCATCTGCATGTGCGGCACTGCCTTCAAGAACAAGGGCGTGCAGGCGCTGCTCGATGCCGTGATCGAGTTCATGCCGTCGCCGATGGAGCTGCCGGATACCAAGGGCCTGGACGAAGACGGCAAGCCCGCCACCCGCAAGCCGGATGACGCCGCTCCGTTCGCAGCTCTCGCATTCAAGATCCTGAACGACCCCTTCGTGGGCAATCTCACGTTCTTCCGCGTCTACTCCGGCGTCATGAGCACCGGCGATGCCGTGGCCGTGCCTGCCCGCGGGAAGCGCGAGCGCATCGGCCGCCTGCTGCAGATGCATGCCAGCGAACGCACCGACATCAAGGAAGTGCGTGCCGGCGATATCGCCGCCGCGGTGGGAATGAAAGACGTCATCACCGGCGACACGCTCTGCAGCGAGAGCAAGATCATCACCCTCGAGAAGATGGTGATTCCGGTGCCGGTCATTGCCGTGGCGGTGGAGCCGCGCACGAAGGTCGACCAGGAAAAGATGGGCATGGCGCTGCAGCGGCTGGCGAAGGAAGATCCTTCGTTCCGCGTCAGCACCGATGAGGATTCCGGCCAGACGATCATCTCCGGCATGGGCGAACTGCACCTCGAGATCATCGTCGACCGCATGAAGCGCGAGTTCAAGGTCGAGGCCAACGTGGGCAAGCCGCAGGTGGCCTACCGCGAGACCATCCGCGCCAAGGTGGAATCCGAAGGCAAACACGTCAAGCAGTCCGGCGGCCGCGGCCAGTACGGCCACGTGTGGCTGAAGCTCGAGCCGAACGAAGAAGGCAAGGGCATCGAATTCGTGAATGGCATCGTGGGCGGCACCGTGCCGCGCGAGTTCATTCCCGCTGTCGAAAAAGGCGTGAAGGAAGCAGCCGAGACGGGCGTCATCGCCGGCTACCCGGTGGTCGATGTGAAGGTCACGCTGTTCGACGGCTCCTACCACGACGTCGATTCCGACGAAATCTCGTTCCGCATGGCGGCGATCTTCGGCTTCAAGGATGGCTTCCGGGATGCGAGTCCCGTGGTGCTCGAGCCGATCATGAAGGTCGAAGTCGTGACGCCGGAAGAATACATGGGCGATGTCATCGGCGACCTCAACCGTCGTCGTGGCCAGATCCATGGCGTGGAAGACACGCCAGCGGGCAAGACCGTAATGGCCGAGGTGCCACTCGCCGAGATGTTCGGTTACGCCACGACCGTGCGCTCGATGAGCCAGGGTCGCGCCACGTACACGATGGAATTCGCGAAGTATCAGGAAGTCCCGGCGAATGTCGCCGAGAACATCATCAAACAGTAAATTGTCAGTCTAATCAGCCAGGGTACACAAACATGTCGAAGGAAAAGTTCGAGCGCAGCAAACCCCACGTCAACGTTGGCACGATTGGCCACGTGGACCATGGCAAGACGACGCTGACCGCGGCGCTCACGAAGGTGATGGCCGAGAAGCATGGCGGCGAGTTCAAGGCGTACGACCAGATCGACAAGGCGCCTGAAGAGAAGGCCCGCGGCATCACGATTTCCACCGCGCACGTGGAATACATGTCGGACGAGCGCCACTACGCGCACGTGGACTGCCCTGGCCACGCCGACTACGTGAAGAACATGATCACCGGTGCCGCGCAGATGGACGGCGCGATCCTGGTGGTGTCGGCAGCCGATGGCCCGATGCCGCAGACGCGCGAGCACATCCTCCTGGCCCGCCAGGTGGGCGTGCCCTACATCGTCGTGTTCATGAACAAGGCGGACATGGTCGACGACAAGGAGCTGCTGGAGCTCGTCGAGATGGAAGTGCGCGAACTGCTGTCGCTGTACAAGTTCCCCGGCGACGACACCCCGATCATCATCGGTTCGGCGCTGAAGGCCCTCGAAGGCGATACGAGCGAGATTGGCGTGCCGGCGGTGGTGAAGCTGGTTGCCGAGATGGACCGCTACATCCCCGTGCCGGTGCGCGAGATCGAGAAGCCGTTCCTGATGCCGGTGGAAGACGTGTTCTCGATTTCCGGCCGCGGCACCGTGGTGACGGGCCGTATCGAGCGCGGCATCGTGAAGATCAACGACGAAGTGGAGATCATTGGCCTGGTGCCGACCGTCAAGACGACGTGCACCGGTGTCGAGATGTTCCGCAAGCTGCTGGACCAGGGTCAGGCTGGCGACAACGTGGGCGTGCTGCTGCGCGGCACCAAGCGTGAAGACGTGCAGCGTGGCCAGGTTCTGGCCAAGCCTGGTTCGATCCTGCCGCACACGAACTTCGAGTGCGAGGTGTACGTGCTGACGAAGGAAGAGGGCGGCCGTCACACGCCGTTCTTCAAGGGTTACCGCCCGCAGTTCTACTTCCGCACCACGGACGTCACCGGCTCGGTCGAGCTGGACGGCGGCGCGGAGATGGTGATGCCGGGCGACAACATCAAGATGGTGGTCGAGCTGATCGCCCCGATCGCGATGGACGAAGGCCTGCGCTTCGCCATCCGTGAGGGCGGCAAGACCGTCGGTGCCGGCGTCGTTTCCAAGATCCTGAAGTAAGGCGAAATATATGGCCAATCAAAACATCCGCATTCGCCTGAAGGCTTTCGATCACCGCTTGATCGACACCTCAGCGAAGGAAATCGTCGAAACCGCCAAGCGCACCGGTGCCACCGTGCGCGGCCCGGTGCCGCTGCCGACCAAAATGGAGAAGTTCACGATCCTGACTGCTCCCCACGGCGACAAGGACGCGCGCGACCAGTTCGAGCTGCGTACCCACAAGCGCCTGATGGACATCCTGGACCCGACCGACAAGACGGTCGACGCCCTGATGAAGCTCGAGCTGCCGGCCGGCGTGGACGTCCAGATCAAATTGAATTAGGGCTACGCCCGGGGTTTTACGGGGTCGGCTGCGCCGCCCCCGTCCGAATCCGGAAATAGCTCTCAAAAAACTTGTACACGGCGCGAACCGTGCCTATACTTCGCGCCCTTTTCGCCGCCGGCTGTTCCGGCGGCCCGCGTCTTCGGATGTGGAATCGGGAACGGTTGGCCCCCCTGAAAGCAGGCGCCAAGACCGCTCGAGCCTCGCCAACCCCCAAATCCAGGGGGTTTGCCTTGCTCGTGCGTCAGTTCCTGGCTCTCCATCCGGTAGCGTTGAACCGAGGATAGCGAGATGACTATCGGACTGGTCGGCCGCAAATGCGGCATGACGCGAGTATTTACAGAAGCAGGCGAATCCGTGCCCGTCACGGTCGTCGAAGTGCTGCCCAACCGCGTCACGCAGGTGAAGAGCGAGGCGGCTGACGGCTATCGCGCGCTGCAGGTCACCTACGGCAAGCGTCGCCCCCAGCTGTTCTCCAAGGCGCTGGCCGGCCACTACGCCAAGGCCAAGGTCGAGCCGGGGCGCTCGCTGGTCGAGTTCCGGCTCGTCGCCGGTGAAGGCGTGGATGTCCAGCCAGGTGCCGAGTTCACGGCCGAAATCTTCAAGACGGGTCAGCTGGTCGATGTCACCGGCACCACCATCGGCAAGGGTTTTGCCGGTGTCATGAAGCGCCACAACTTCCGCGGTGGTCCTGCCTCGCATGGTCACTCGGTCACGCATCGCGCGCCGGGTTCGATCGGCCAGCGCCAGACGCCGGGCCGTGTGTTCAAGGGCAAGCGCATGTCCGGCCACATGGGTGTCGATCGCGTCACCATCGAAAAGCTGCGTGTGGTCCAGGTCGACCTCGCGCGCAACCTGCTGCTCATCAGCGGTGCCGTACCGGGCGCTGAGGGTGGCGAAGTCATCGTGCGTCCCTCTGTGAAGGCGGCCCGTCTGGCGCTGCGCAAGAGCATCACGCCCAGCAAGAAGTCCGATGCCAAGTCGGGCGCGAAAAAGTAAGGCTTGAGTCATGAAGCTTAAAGTCGCCAATGGTGGTGCGGAGTTGTCGGTTTCCGACGCAAACTTCGGCGCTGAATACAACGAAGCGCTGGTGCATCAGCTGGTCGTCGCCTACATGGCTGCCGGTCGCTCGGGCACCAAGCGCCAGAAGAGCCGTGCCGAAGTGCGTGGTGGTGGCCGCAAGCCGCACTCGCAGAAGGGCACTGGCCAGGCACGTGCGGGCTCGAACCGCAGCCCGATCTGGGTCGGTGGTGGTCGCGCCTTCGCTGCGCGCCCCCGCGATTACTCGCAGAAGGTCAATCGCAAGATGTACCGCGCCGGCATCCGCTCGATGCTCGCGCAGCTCGTGCGCACCGATCGTCTCGTGATCACCGAAGCCCTGTCGGTTGCCGAGCCGCGCACGAAGCTGCTGCTGGGTGAGCTCACCAAGCTGTCGTTGAAGAACGCGCTGATCGTGATCGAAGCGCAGGACGACAAACTCATGCTGGCGTCGCGCAACCTGCCAAACGTTGAAGTGATCACGGTTTCCGAGATCAACCCGCTGTCGCTGACGGCTTACGACAAGGTGCTGATGACTGTCGGCGCCGTGAAGATGATCGAGGAGCGCCTGCAGTGAGCAGCATCGAACGTCTGTCCACCGTGCTGGTGGCGCCGCATATCACCGAGAAGACTGCGCTCGCCATGCAGAATTCCAACCAGTACGCGTTCCGTGTCCGTCGCGACGCGAACAAGACTGAAATCAAGGCTGCCGTCGAGATGATGTTCGACGTCAAGGTGGCCGGCGTGCAGGTCGCGAACGAGCCTGGCAAGGATCGTCGCTTCGGTGCCCGCATCGGTCGCACGCAGGACTGGAAGAAGGCTTACGTACGGCTGGCCGATGGCCAGGCGATCGACTACGAAGCCCAGGCCATGAAGAATCAGGGTAAGCGCTAATGGCACTTATTAAAATGAAGCCGACGTCACCTGGCACGCGCCAGGTCGTCAAGGTCGACCGCTCGCATCTGCACAAGGGCGGGCCGTACGCTCCGCTGACCACGTCGCAGAGCAAGACCGGTGCGCGCAACCATTCCGGCCGCATCACCACGCGCCACAAGGGCGGCGGTTCGAAGCAGAAATACCGCATCATCGACTTCAAGCGCGACAAGGATGGCATCGTCGGCGTCGTCGAGACGGTCGAGTACGATCCGAACCGCACCACGCACATCGCGCTGATCAAATACGCCGATGGCGAGCGTCGCTACATCCTCGCCACCAAGGGCATGGCCCCTGGCGATGAAGTGCGCAATGGCGCGGATTCGCCGATCAAGTCGGGCAATGCGATGGCCTTCCGGCACATCCCCATTGGCTCGCAGGTGCACAACGTCGAGATGAAGCCCGGCAAGGGTGGTCAGATCGCGCGCAGCGCCGGCGCCTCGGTGCAGTTCACCTCGCGCGAAGGCCTCCATGCCTATATCCGCCTGAAGTCGGGCGAGACCCGCAAGGTGCACATCGACTGCCGCGCCACGCTGGGCGAGCTGTCGAACGATGAACACAACCTGCGCAACTACGGCAAGGCCGGCGCCAAGCGCTGGCGCGGCATCCGCCCAACGGTGCGCGGCGTCGTGATGAACCCGGTCGACCATCCGCACGGTGGTGGCGAGGGCAAGCCTGGTCAGGGTAACCCGCACCCGGTTTCGCCGTGGGGCTGGCAGACGAAGGGTCTCAAGACTCGTCGCAACAAGCGCACGAGCAACATGATCGTGTCGCGGAGGAAGTAAGCAGTGCCACGTTCGCTTAAGAAAGGCCCGTTCATTGACCTGCACCTGGCCAAGAAGGTCGAGGTTGCTGCGGCCAAGAACGATCGCAAGCCGATCAAGACCTGGTCACGCCGGTCGATGGTCACACCTGAAATGGTGAGCCTCACGATTGCCGTGCACAACGGCAAGCAGCACATCCCAGTGCTCGTGACCGAGAACATGGTCGGTCACAAGCTGGGTGAATTCTCGCCGACTCGGACCTTCAAGGGTCACGGCGGCGACAAGAAGGTTTCGGGTTAAGTCCATGCAGACATTCTCAAAACTCAAGTACGCACATATCTCGCCGCAGAAATGCCGCCTGATCGCCGACGTGGTGCGTGGCAAGCGCGTGGGCCTCGCCCTCTCGCAGCTGCGCTTCATGCCAAAGAAGGGTGCCGAGCTCGTGCTCAAGGCGCTCGAATCAGCCGTGGCCAATGCCGAGCACAACCACGGCGCGGACATCGACGAACTGAAAGTGTCGGCGATCATGGTTGATAACGCCCCGGTGCTGAAGCGCTTTGCAGCGCGCGCCAAGGGTCGTGGCAACCGCATCGTCAAGCGCACCAGCCACATCACCGTTCACGTCAGCGACGGCAGGAAGGAATAGCGAATGGGCCAGAAGGTCAATCCGCTGGGAATACGTCTTGGCATCACCCGCGACTGGGTGTCCAAGTGGTACGCCGGCAAGAAGCAGTACGCAGAGCAGATCCACACTGATTACCAGGTGCGCGAGTTCCTGAAGAAGAAGCTGTCCGAAGCTTCGGTCAGCAAGGTGAACATCGAGCGCGCAGCCCGCAAGGTCAACGTCACGATCCACACGGCACGGCCGGGCATCGTGATCGGCAAGAAGGGCGAGGACATCGAGAAGCTGCGTGCAGAAACTGCCCGCCTGATCGGCATGCCGGTTGGCGATGTGCGTCTGAACGTGGCCGAGATCCGCAAGCCGGAGCTCGACTCGCAGCTGGTTGCCGAAGGCATCGCGCAGCAGATCGAAAAACGCGTGATGTTCCGTCGCGCCATGAAGCGCGCCGTGATGAGCACCATGCGCAGTGGCGCGCTGGGCATGAAGGTGCGTCTGTCGGGCCGTCTGAACGGTTCGGAAATCGCACGCACGGAAGTTTCGCGCGAGGGCCGTGTGCCGCTGCACACGTTCCGCGCCGATATCGATTACGCAACTGCCGAAGCTCACACCACTTATGGCGTGATCGGCATCAAGGTCTGGATCTTCAAGGGTGAAGTGTTCGACCTGGTGCCGGAAGTTGTCGAAGAGTCTGCTGCCGATGCGGCTGCGCCAGCTGATGCTGCGCAGACGGCGGCCTGAAGGTCAGTAAGTCATGTTGCAACCAAAGCGAACCAAGTATCGCAAGCAGTTCAAGGGCCGTAACACGGGCCTTGCACAGCGCGGCAGCACTGTTGCCTTCGGCGAATTCGGCCTGAAGGCAACCGAGCGCGCGCGGATGACTGCCCGCGAGATCGAAGCGGCGCGTCGCGCCATGGCCCGCGCCGTGAAGCGCGGTGGCCAGATCTGGGTGCGGGTGTTCCCCGACGTGCCGGTTTCGAAGAAGCCACTGGAAGTCCGCATGGGCTCCGGCAAGGGCAACGTCGAGTTCTGGATTGCCAAGGTGCAGCCCGGCAAGGTTCTGTTTGAAATGGAAGGCGTGCCGGAAGCCCAGGCCCGCGAGGCGTTCCGCCTTGCCGGTGCCAAGCTCTCCGTGGCCACGACCTTCGTGAAGCGGCAGGTGCGCTGATGAAAGTGAGCGATCTTCGGGCCAAGTCGGCCCCGGAACTGACCACCGAACTGGTCAGCCTGCGCAAGGAGCAGTTCGCGCTGCGCCTGCAGCGTGCGACTGGCCAGGCCCCGAAGCCCGACCAGTTCGGAAAAGTGCGCAAGAACATCGCGCGTCTGAAGACCGTGCAGCGTGAGCAGCGCGGCAAGACGGGAGGCAAGTAATCATGACGGAAGCAGCTGAAAAGGCACCCCGCACCCTGACGGGAATGGTTGTCAGCGCCAAGACGGCGAAGACGATTGCGGTGGAAATCGAGCGCGTGCTCAAGCACGCGCGTTACGGCAAGTACATCCGTCGCACCACCCGGTTGCTGGCACACGACGAGGCTGGCGACGCGCGCGAAGGCGACAAGGTGACGATCTCGCCCTGCGCCCCGGTTTCACGCCGCAAGTCGTGGAAGCTGGTGACGGTAGTCGAGCGCGCGAGCGCGGTCTGAACCAAGTATTTAGGCAGGTAGCAAGATGATTCAGATGCAGACAGTGCTCAATGCCGCTGACAACAGCGGCGCCCGCACCCTGATGTGCATCAAGGTGCTGGGTGGCTCGCATCGCCGTTATGCAACGGTGGGCGATGTCATCAAGGTGAGCGTGCAGGATGCCATCCCGCGCGGCAAGGTGAAGAAGGGTGAGGTCTATGACGCCGTGGTGGTTCGCACCGCGTTCGGCGTGCGCCGCCCCGATGGTTCGCTGATCCGCTTCGATGGCAATGCCGCCGTGCTGCTGAACCCGAAGCTGGAGCCGATCGGCACCCGCATTTTCGGGCCCGTGACGCGCGAACTGCGCACCGTGCGTTTCATGAAGATCATTTCCCTTGCGCCGGAAGTGCTCTGAAGGTTGATGCAATGAAGAAACTGAGAAAAGGCGATCAGGTTGTGGTGTTGTCCGGCAAGGACAAGGGCCGCACTGGCGCGATCAATCAGGTACTGGCGAACGATACCGTGCTGGTCGAAGGCCTGAACGTGTCGAAGAAGCACCAGCGTCCGAACCCCCAGCGCAACCAGCCGGGCGGCATCATCGAGCAGCAGATGCCTCTGCACATCTCGAAGGTTGCCATCTGGAACCCGGGCAGCAGCAAGGCCGACCGGATCGGCGTGAAGACGCTGGCCGATGGCAAGCGCGTGCGGTTCCTCAAGTCGAACAACGAAGTGCTCGACGTCAAGTAAGCGAAAACGAACATGAGCAGACTGCAGGAATATTACCGGACCACTGTTGTGCCAAAGCTGATCAGCGACCTGGCACTCAAGAATCCGATGCAAGTCCCGAAGATCACCAAGATCACGGTGAACATGGGTGTGGGCGAAGCCGTGGCCGACCGCAAGGTCGTCGACGCTGCCGCAGCCGACATGGCAAAGATCACCGGCCAGAAGCCGTTGATCACCAAGTCGAAGAAGGCCGTTGCGTCCTTCAAGCTGCGCGAAAACCTGCCGATCGGCTGCAAGGTCACGCTGCGCGGCGTGCGCATGTACGAATTCCTCGATCGCCTGATCACGGTTGCCATGCCACGTATCCGCGATTTCCGCGGCGTGTCGGCCCGTGCCTTCGACGGTCGCGGCAATTACACGCTCGGTGTGAAGGAACAGATCATTTTCCCCGAGATCCAGTACGACCAGATCGATCAGCTGCGTGGCATGGACATCACCATCACCACGACTGCCGTGAACGATGAGCACGGTCGGGCGCTGCTGACAGCATTCAACTTCCCGTTCCGCAAGTAACGGGCTAGAGGTAAGACGATGGCCAAGACAAGCATGGTCCAGCGCGAGAAGCGCCGCACACGCACAGTGGCGAAGTACGCAGTCAAGCGGTTGAAGCTCAAGGAGCTCATCCGCAGTCCGCGCACTTCCGACGAAGCGCGTGCGGAGGCGCAGGTGAAGCTGCAGTCGCTGCCCCGTGACGCGAGCCCCACCCGTGGTCGTAACCGGTGCGCATTGACCGGGCGTCCACGTGGCGTGTACCGCAAGTTTGGTCTGGCCCGCACCAAGATCCGCGAAGTAGCCAATCGCGGTGAAATCCCCGGCCTCGTGAAGTCGAGCTGGTAAGAGGCGTAAGCAAGCATGAGCATGACCGATCCAGTTGCCGATCTGCTGACCCGTATCCGAAACGGTCAGACCGCCGGCAAAACACATGTAAGTCTCGATTCGTCGAAGATCAAGACGGCCATTGCCCGCGTCCTCAAGGACGAAGGCTACGTCGCTGATTTTCACGTGGCTGCCGAAACCGGCAAGCCGCGCCTGACGATCGATCTCAAGTATTTCGAAGGCAGACCAGTCATTGACCGCCTCGAGCGCGTCAGTCGGCCGGGCCTGCGTATCTACCGCAGCAAGGATGAATTGCCCAAGGTGCTCGGTGGCATGGGAACCGTGATTGTCTCCACGCCGCAGGGTGTGATGACCGATCGCCAGGCCCGAGCCATCGGCCAGGGCGGCGAAGTCCTCTGCATCGTGGCCTAAGGTCTGAAGAAACTATGTCGCGTGTAGCCAAGAATCCAGTACCACTGCCGCAAGGCGTGACCGCCACGATTGCGGCCGAACAGGTCACGATCAAGGGAGCAAAGGGCACGTTGATCGTGCCGCTGAGCCCGGGCGTATCAGTCTCCGAAGCAGACAAGACCCTGCAGGTGTCTTACACCGATGCCGATGGTGCGCGCATGCGTGCCGGCTCGGTGCGGGCGCACCTTGCAAACATGGTCGCCGGTGTCACCAAGGGTTACGAGCGCAAGCTCGAACTGGTCGGCGTCGGTTTCCGTGCCGCGGTGGCCGGCAAGTCACTGAACCTCACCCTGGGCTTTTCGCACCAGGTGGTGTTCGCGATTCCCGAAGGCATCACGATCGAAGCACCGACCCAGACCGAGGTGCTCATCAAGGGTGTCGACAAGCAGCGCGTCGGCCAGGTTGCAGCGGAAATCCGCGGCATCCGTCCGCCCGAGCCCTACAAGGGCAAGGGCGTGAAGTACGCCGGCGAGAAGATCACGTTGAAGGAAGGCAAGAAGAAGTAACCATGGCTCTCACTTCCAAAGACCGTCGTCAGCGCCGCGCCGTAAAAAGCCGGCTGCACATTCGCGAACTCGGTGGTGCCCGTCTGACGGTGCATCGCACGCCGCGTCATATCTACGCTCAGGTGTTCGACGCCTCGGGCTCGACCGTCATCGCATCGGCTTCGACCGTGCAGGATTCAGTGAGCAAGGAGCTCAAGGGAACCGGCAACGTGGATGCAGCCAAGGCCGTGGGTCGCGAGATTGCCGAGCGGGCCAAGGCCGCCGGCATCAGCAAGGTTTCGTTCGATCGTTCCGGGTTCCGCTATCACGGTCGCGTCAAGGCTCTGGCCGACGCAGCACGTGAAGCGGGTCTCGAGTTCTAATCCAGGCGGGTTTATCAGATGGCAAGAATTGAAAAGAACCAGTCGGCGGACGAATTCACCGAGAAGCTCGTGGCGGTCAACCGCACTGCGAAAGTGGTGAAGGGTGGTCGTCAGTTCGGTTTCACGGCGCTCACGGTGGTGGGTGACGGCGGTGGCCGCGTTGGTTTCGGGTTCGGCAAGGCGCGTGAAGTGCCGGTCGCCATCTCGAAGGCAATGGCCCAGGCTCGCAAGAACCTGGTGCATGTCAGCCTCAAGAAAGGCACGCTTTTCTATGCAGTGCGTGGTGCGCATGGCGCTACCCGCGTGCTGATGCAGCCTGCATCCGACGGTACTGGCGTCATCGCCGGTGGCGCGATGCGTGCGGTGCTGGAATGCGTGGGTGTGCGCAACGTGCTCGCCAAGAGCTACGGTTCGCGCAACCCCATCAACGTTGTTCGCGCCACCATTGAAGCGCTGTCTGCCGTGCGTTCGCCGGACGACATCGCTGCCAAGCGCGGCAAGACGGTCGAAGAGATCACAGGATAAGTGCACATGGCTACCAAGTCAGTACGCGTCACCCAGTTGAAGAGCACCTTCGGTGAACTGCGCAACATCATTTCGTGCGTGAAGGGTCTGGGCCTGCGTCGCCGCCACCACTCTGTAGTGGTCGCCGACACGCCTGAGAACCGCGGCATGATCAACCACGCGATCCACCTGCTGAAAGTGGAAGAGGCGAAGTAGACATGAAACTGAACACCATCAAGCCTGGTGCAGGCTCCAAGAAGGTGCGCCTGCGCGTGGGACGCGGTGCTTCCGCCGGCCAGGGCAAGACCTCTGGTCGCGGCGTGAAGGGCCAGCGCGCCCGCAAGGGTGGCTACCACAAGGTTGGCTTCGAAGGCGGCCAGATGCCCCTGCAGCGCCGGATGCCGAAGGTCGGCTTCCGCTCCAAGATCAAGGCCAGCCGCGCTGAAGTGCGCCTGTCGGAACTCAACGGCATCGACGCTGCGGTGATCGACCTGGAAGTGCTCAGGAAGGCAGGCGTGGTCGATGTGTTCGCGAAGCAGGCGAAGGTCGTGCTTTCGGGCGAGCTCAAGAAGGCTGTCGTGCTGAAAGGCATTGGCGCCACCAAGGGTGCGGCCGAGGCAATTGCCAAGGCTGGCGGTCGCATTGAAGCAGCCGACGCTGCTGCGCCGGCTGCCAAGTAAGCGAACAAGAGAAAGACGTTGGCCAATAACCCCGCAATGAATCCGGCAGCCATCGGTGGCGCGGCTCGCTTCGGCGAGATCCGCACCCGTCTGGCGTTCCTGATCGGGGCATTGGTGGTCTATCGCATCGGCACGTTCATTCCCGTGCCGGGCATTGATCCGGAGCGCGTGGCCGCGTTCTTCCGTGACCAGGCCGGCACCATCCTGGGTGTGGTCAACATGTTCTCTGGCGGCGCGATGGAGCGCATGTCCATCTTCGCCATGGGCGTGATGCCCTACATCTCCGCCTCGATCATCATCCAGATGATGTCGATGGTGGTGCCATCGCTGATGGAACTCCGCAAGGAAGGCGAAGCCGGCAAGCGCAAGATCACCCAGCTCACGCGTTACGGCACCGTAGTGCTGGGCGTGTTCCAGTCGTTCGCCGCCGCAGCGACGATGCAGAGCAACGGCATGGTGCTGACCCCGGGCTTTTTCACCTGGGTTCTGCCGGCCACGATCACGATGACCACCGGCACCATGTTCCTGATGTGGCTGGGTGAGCAGATCACCGAGCGCGGCATCGGCAACGGCATTTCGATGATCATCCTGGTCAGCATCATCTCTGGCCTGCCCGGAGCGGTGGTCCTCACGATCGAGCAGGTCAATACCGGCGAGATGGCAGGTCCGGTCGCGATCGGTCTGCTGTTCATCATCGTCTTCGTGACGGCCTTCTGCGTATTCATGGAGCGGGCACAGCGCCGCATCACCGTGAACTACGCCAAGCGCCAGGTGGGCCGACGCCTGATGGGCGGGCAGACCACCCATCTGCCATTCAAACTGAACATGGCTGGCGTCATTCCCGCGATTTTTGCCTCGAGCCTGCTGCTGTTCCCGGCTACAATTGCGAGCTTCGCCGGCGCCAACCCGGATTCGAGGTTCAGCGGAGTGCTGCAGCAGGTCGCCGCATCACTCTCCTACGGCCAGCCGCTGCATCTGGTGCTCTACGGGGCCCTGATCATCGGCTTTGCATTTTTCTATACCGCGCTGGTCTTCAATGCGCGTGAAACGGCGGACAACCTCAAGAAGTCCGGCGCTTTCATCCCCGGGATCCGTCCCGGGCAGCAGACCGGCGAGTACATCGACAAGGTGCTGACACGGCTCACGCTGTGGGGCGCGCTCTACATCGCCGGCGTATGCCTGGTGCCTGAGTTCATGATGGCTTCGCAGGGGGTGCCGTTCCAGTTTGGCGGCACGTCATTGCTGATCGTGGTGGTAGTGGTGATGGACTTCATTTCGCAGCTTCAGGCTCACGCGATGTCCCACCAGTATCCGGGTTTGATGAAGAAGGCCAACCTGCTGGGTGGCCGGAATAACGAGGGCGGTTGAGATGAAGGTACGTCCGTCAGTCAAGAAGATCTGCAAGAACTGCAAGATCGTGCGCCGCAAGCGCATTGTTTACGTGATCTGTTCCGAGACGCGCCATAAGCAGAGGCAGGGTTAAGTCATGGCACGTATTGCCGGCATCAATATTCCGATGAACAAGCACGTATGGGTGGGCTTGACCCACATCTACGGCGTCGGCCGTACCCGCTCGAAAGAGTGCTGCCAGCTGGCAGGTGTCGATTCCTCCACCAAGGTGAAGGATCTGACCGAGGCCGAGGTTGCCGCGCTGCGCTCCCAGATCGCCAAGTGGATCGTCGAGGGTGACCTGCGTCGCGAAGTGTCCATGAACATCAAGCGTTTGATGGATCTCGGCACCTGGCGCGGCATGCGTCATCGCAAGGGCCTGCCGCTGCGCGGTCAGCGCACCCGCACCAATGCACGTACCCGCAAGGGTCCGCGCAAGCAGGCGGTGAAGCTGAACGCACCTCCGGGCAAGGCATAAGAGCACAAGCTTTTTAAAGGCAACGAATCAAGATGGCCGATCAGAAAACAGCAGCTGCAAACGCGAAGAAGCCGAAGAAGGCGCGCAAGAATGTGCTCGATGGCATTGCGCACATTCACGCCTCCTTCAACAACACGATCATCACGATCACCGACCGCCAGGGCAACACGTTGTCCTGGGCCACGTCGGGCGGTTGCGGTTTCCGTGGTTCCCGCAAGAGCACGCCTTTCGCTGCGCAGGTCGCAGCCGAGAAGGCGGGCAATGCCGCGCAGGAACACGGCCTGAAGAATGTCGAAGTGCGCGTTGGTGGCCCAGGCCCGGGACGCGAGTCGGCAGTGCGTGCGCTGAACGGTTGCGGTCTGAAGATCACCAGCATCGAGGACATCACGCCGATTCCGCACAACGGCTGCCGTCCGCCCAAGAAGCGTCGCGTCTGAACGCGCAGCGTAGATCAGGAAATAGGTAGTTATGGCACGTTACATTGGTCCGAAGTGCAAACTCTCGCGTCGCGAGGGCACCGATCTGTTCTTGAAGAGTGGCGCCAAGCCCCTCGAGAGCAAGTGCAAGTTGCAGGTCCCTCCCGGCGGCATCAAGGGCGAGCGCCGTCAGCGCCTGTCCGACTACGGCACGCAGCTGCGCGAGAAGCAGAAGCTGCGCCGCATGTACGGTGTGCTGGAGCGCCAGTTCCGCAACTACTACCAGGAAGCTGCCCGTCGCCCCGGTTCCACCGGCGAGACGCTGCTGAAACTGCTCGAGTGCCGGCTGGACAACGTTGCCTACCGCATGGGTTTTGCAGTCACCCGCGCCGAAGCCCGGCAGCTGGTGAGCCACAAGTGCGTTGAAGTGAACGGCTCGGCCGTCACGATCGCGTCGTACCAGGTGAAGCCTGGCGACGTGGTGCAGATTCGCGAAAAGTCCCGCAAGCAGCTGCGCGTCCAGAACGCGTTGACGGTTGCGGCTCAGGTTGGTTTCCCCGAGTGGCTCGATGTCAACGAGAAGGAGATGCGCGGCGTATTCAAAGCGGCTCCGAACCGTGATGACGTACTGCCAGACATCAACGAAAACCTCGTAGTCGAGCTTTACTCGAAGTGATGGTGGAGGTTTCATGCAATCCTCAGTAAACGAATTCCTGAAGCCACGTGTTGTGAAGGTGCACCCTGTTGCGCCGCGCCAGGCGCGCGTCGTGATCGAGCCCTTCGAACGCGGCTTCGGGCACACGCTGGGCAACGCCCTGCGTCGCGTGCTTTTGTCCTCGATGCCGGGTGCCGCCATCACGGAAGTCGAGATCGAAGGCGTGCTCCACGAGTACACCAGCATCGAAGGCGTGCAGGAGGATGTCGTCGACGTCCTGCTGAACCTGAAGGCTGTGGCCATCCGCATGCATTCGCGCGAAAGCGCCGAGCTGCGCCTGATCAAGAAGGGCCCGGGCCCTGTCACCGCTGGCGACATCCAGGTCGATCACGACATCGAAATCGTGAATCCCGAGCTGGTCATTGCCAACCTGACGCAGGCCGGCAGCCTGACCATGACGCTGAAGGTCGAGAAGGGCCGTGGTTATCGTCCGGCGCTGCAGCGTGCAGCGTTCGAGGAATCCACCCGTCCGATCGGTCGTCTGCAGCTCGACGCCTCGTTCAGCCCCGTGCGTCGCGTGACGTACGCGGTCGATGCCGCGCGCGTTGAACAGCGCACCGACCTCGACAAGCTGGTGCTCGACATCGAGACCAACGGCACCATCGACGCCGAAGAAGCCATCCGCCGCGCGGGCAGCATCCTCAAGGATCAGCTGTCGGTGTTCGTGGATCTGCAGGGCGAAGACGAAGCCGTCAGCAAGGTCACCGAGATGCAGTTCGATCCGCTGCTGCTGCGGCCGGTCGACGAGCTCGAACTCACCGTTCGCAGCGCCAACTGCCTCAAGGCTGAGAACATTCATTACATCGGCGATCTGGTACAGCGCACGGAAGTGGAGCTGCTCCGCACCCCGAACCTCGGCAAGAAGTCACTCACCGAGATCAAGGAAGTGCTGCAGGGCCACGGCCTCATGCTGGGCATGCGCCTGGACGGCTGGCCGCCGGCCGGCCTGCGCCACGACGATCGCGACGGAATCTAAGGGTTAGAAGCAATGCGTCATCAACATTCAGGTCGTCAGCTGTCGCGCAATGCGCCGCATCGTCGCGCCATGCTGCGCAACATGGCGGTGTCGCTGCTGCAGCACGAGACCATCCGCACGACCATTCCCAAGGCCAAAGAGCTGCGGCGCGTGGTCGAGCCGCTCATCACCATGGGCAAGGTGGATACCGAGGCCAAGCGCCGTCTGGCGTTCTCGCGCCTGCGCGATGCCAAGGTGGTCGAGAAGCTGTTCGTCGACATCGGGCCGCGTTTCAAGGCGCGTGCCGGTGGGTACACCCGCATCCTGCACATGGCTCCGCGTCCTGGCGACAACGCCGACATGGCGCTGATGCAGCTCGTTGACGGTCCTGCTGCGGCAGCGGTCGAGGGCGATGATGCGAAGCCTGCCAAGAAGGCAAAGGCGAAGGCGAAAGCCAAGTCTGCTGCTCCGAAGGCGAAGGCTGCTCCGAAGAAGAAGAAGGCCGCAGCGGCCTGATCTTCAGTCGGGCATCTGCCTCAGCGAAGAACCCCGGCTTGTCCGGGGTTTTTTGTGTCTGGAGAGATCCCGGAATCTCATTGCAAGGGTGCGGTCGCGGCGCGTGCGGAATTTTGCGCGCTCAGACAGCGGGCCGAAGACGGCCCGAACTCGCGCGCAAAACCCCTCACACACCACGCCCGCACCATCACCGTGGTGCGGGAATTCGTCCGGAAGAATCCCGCACACAGTGCGACCGCGCGGCAATTCAACGATCTCTCCCGATGACTTCGGGCAACAGCCGGGTTCGATGTGGGTGCGATTACCGGGGCTTCTCGCCCGCGATGGTGGTGCGATACATCTCGCGCCGGAACCCGTCGTAGTCGTTGAATGCCTGGTGCACGCACAACCGGTTGTCCCAGAGCGCCAGCATGCCGGGAGACCAGCGCAGCCGGCAGGTAAAGGCGGGTTGCGTCAGGTGATCGGTAAGCATCTTCAGCAGGGGCGCTGATTCCGCATCACTCATGCCTTCAAAGCCAATGCCGTAGGAAGGATCGATGTACATCGACTGCTCGCCAGTGCGGGCATGGGTGCGGACCAGGGGATGTACGTTGCCCCGGACCTTGCGCTGCAGGCCTTCGGGCAATGCCTGCAGGTCGCGAGTGGCGGCCAGTTTGCCGATGGGGCTGTCGCGCTGTTCGACGTTGGCCTGCGCGGAGGCGAGTACGTCGCGCATCGAGAAACGCACCTTGAGGCCGGCCACCATGTTGCGTGTGGTGCTGCCGAGCATTCGCCAGGCGAGCGCGGCGTTGGCCCAGATGGTGTCGCCGCCATAAGGCGGAGTTTCGACCGAGCGCAGCATCGTGATGGCAGGTGGTTCGTCGAGGAAGGGTGAGTCCGTGTGCCAACCGGAGCCAAACACCATGGCAGAACGATCGTCGGCTTCCTTGATGAGCGGCTGCACTTCACGAAAGCCCGGCACGCCGTCGGTGTAGGCGTCTTCTGCAAATGCCCCGAAACGCAGGCTGAATGCATGCTGCTCGGCATGGCCGATGCGTTGATTGCAGAAATAGATCATCTTGTGGCGGAACAGCGCGTGTTCGATCTCCGCGAACTGCGAATGGGTGACATTCGCAATGTCCACGCCTTGAATCTCGGCACCCATGGCGGCGGCCAGGGGCAGCGCCTTGATGTGCCGGTAAGGCTGCGCATGATTGTCGAATTGTCCATGCGGATGCAGTTGCACTGATATCCCCCGGTTTGGCCCATCTGCCAGATACAGCATCCGCATGCTACGACTGTGCAGGCCTCGGGCAAAGGGGCATGGCTTGCAAGGCGCTGCAGTTGCCCGGCCTGGGATGATCGCCTACGCTTCCGGCGATTCATCAAAACAGGGAGTTGGCATGAGCATCGCATCGGAATTCAAAGAATTTGCCATGAAAGGCAATGTGGTCGACATGGCCGTGGGCGTCATCATCGGTGCAGCCTTCGGCAAGATCGTGTCGTCGCTGGTCGAGAACGTGATCATGCCGCCGCTGGGCATGGCGCTGTCGGGCGTCAGCTTCAGCGACATGGGCAGTCAGATCGGAGCCGGGCCGGATGGCACTCCCGTCGTGCTGAAGTACGGTGCGTTCTTCCAGACCATTTTCGACTTCATCATCATCGCCTTCATCCTCTTCCTGGCGCTCAAGGGCATCAACAAGCTCAAGAAGCCGGCGCCCGCACCCACTGCTGCGCCTGCACCACCACCGCGCAATGAAGTGCTGCTGGAAGAGATTCGCGATCTGCTGAAGAAGTAGCCCGCTTCCTGCGCAGGCCGGTTCGCCGGCTTGCGCACAAGGCTCAGCTGGCGTCGGCGAACGCCGTGCGTGTCAGGTTCTCGTGGCCCGATGCAGTGACCACGACGTTGTCTTCGATGCGGATGCCACCACAGGGCTGCAGGGTTTCCACCAGCGTCCAGTTGATGGCCTTGGCATGCGAGCCGGCGCGCAGGCGCTGCAGCAGGCTGGAGATGAAATACAGACCGGGTTCAACCGTGACCACCATGCCGGGTTCCAGGCGGCGGGTGAGACGCAGCGCAGGATGACCTTCCGGGCGCGAAATGGGCTCAGCACCCGCAGCCGGCACGAATCCTCCCACATCATGCACCTGCAGTCCCAGCAGGTGCCCGAGGCCATGCGGCAGGAACGCGGAGGTCACGCCTTCCGCGACGGCAGCTTCAACCGACATATGCAGCAGGCCGGCATCGCGCAGCAGTTGCGCCACCAGGTGGTGCGCCCGCAGATGCAGTTCACGCCAGTCGATTCCGGGGGCGACTGCTTCGCACAGCTCCTGCTGAAGATTGTGCATGCCATCGATCAGGCCCGCGAACGCTCCGGGAAGCATTGCGCTGGTGCGGGTGATGTCGCTGCCGTAGCCACGGCAGGCAGCGCCGGCATCCAGCAGAAAGGATTGCGGGCGAGCCGGCGCCCGCGTGTCGCGCAACTGGTAGTGCAGGGTGGCGCAATGTTCGTTCAGGGCAACTATGGCGGGATAGGGCAGCTCGGATTCGTTCTGCCGCGTGGCCCGCAGGAAGGCGAGGTGAATGTCGAACTCGCTGGCGCCATTGCGAAAGGCCTCTTCGGCGGCCAGATGCCCCAGTACTCCAATGTGGGTAGCCTCGCGCAGGCAGGCGAGCTCATAACTGCTCTTGTGGCAGCGTGCCTGCGCCAGCTCGCCCAACAGGCGCTCCGGATTGCACTGCCAGCTGGCCTGCGGCGCGGCGGATTCGCCGATCCAGGCCGTTCTGCCGCCGTCCTGAAGCGCAGCGATGGCCGCAGCAGCCGTGGGCACCACCTGTATTTCGAACAGTGCGGTCCAGCCGCCATCTGGCGTGGCAGGAGCGCTGTGCCAGAAGTCATCTGGCGCGACGAATAGCAGCCGTGGGCGCCCGCCGGCCCGCAGTTCCACAAGGCTGCCTGGTGCAGGCGGTGCCGGTACCAGCCATGCAAACCAGGGATTGATGCGGAATGGGCAGGCCTGATCGTCCTGGAAGGCCAGGCGGATTTCGCCAGCCTGGATGACCAGCGTGTCGAGCTGCAGCCCTTCCATGGCCGATTCCAGGGCGGTCAGTGCGGTCTGGAGATGGGCCGCAAATGTCACTTCGTCGATGGAAGACCAGGGCATGCAGCCGATATTGCCATCGCCGTGGGTGCGAAAGCAGACAGTCTTGCTGTCGTATTTATGCGACGCTCCGGCCTTTTCCCGCAAGATTTTTGAATCAGGTCGCAGAAGTCGCTACAATTCGGTGCAGCGATGCGAAATCGTCAGGACTTCATGTCCTTTTTCCTGTTGCAAATTCAGGTCTCTGCTCTCAATCCACTCTTTTTTGGGGTATCTGCTCGATGAAAATCAAACTCGCACTCAGCGCCGTTGCCGTGGCGCTGGCTCTTACCGCTTGCGCGAAGAAGGAAGAGGCTCCTGCCGCTCCTGAAGCCGCTCCTGCCGCTGAAGCTGCCGCTGCTGTGACCGAAGCTGCTGCCGATGCAACCGCCGCCGCTGCTGCTACGACGGAAGCCGCTGCTGCTGCTACGTCGGATGCCGCCGCTGCCGTAACGGATGCTGCTGCTGCTGTGACGGAAGCTGCTGCTCCTGCTGCCAAGTAAGGGCTAGCCAGCTGATTTGTCCGACTGCGAAGTCGGACAGAAACAAAGCCCGGTCAGGAGAATATCCTGTCCGGGCTTTTGTTTTTTTACGGACAAAGAACATGACGGTGAGCCTGCGCGATGTGCGCGCCAACCCCCGGGACCAGGAGTGGATCGAGAGCGTCTACCGTGACTATCTCGATGACCTCGGCTTGTTGAACACCGGCATCTTTCCTGCGCTCGGAGAGATTGGGCACCGCGAGCCCGATCAACTGCAACGCTGGATCGTGGATCGCACGGCGACGCTGCTCACCATAGTCAGTGAAGGTCAGCCGGCAGGTTTTGCGATGGTCGCCCGCGAGACGCGGGCATCGCCAGCCGTGGATTTCCGCATGGCCGAGTTCTTCATTGCGCGTGGCAGCAGGCGCCGTGGCGTGGGACGCAGCGCAGTGCGTCTTATTTTCGACCGCTTCGCCGGTCGCTGGGAAATTGTCGAGTATTCGCGCAATCCCGCAGCGGTGAGTTTCTGGCGCAATGTGGTGTCGGCGTATACACGCGGTGACTACCGGGAACGCGTCCACAACGGCGAAGTGCGGCAGTTCTTCAACTCGAACGTGCCGCGACCTGGGCAGCAGGGCAGGTAATACGCAGGGCCGGAATGCAAACGGGGCGCTATCTCGCGCCCCGTTGCAGCTCACGCCCGGAAAGGCGTGAAGACTTCAGCCGCCAAAGTCGTAGCGCAGCGCGATGCCCCAGGTGGTGCCATCGTCGTTGGTGCCCACATCGATGCCGGCTGCAAACGCCGGGGTGAAGTAGTAGCGGCCGCCGACCGAAAAGGTGGTGTCGTCCGCGCCACCGCCGAGATCGATGTACTTCACGCCACCGGTCCACTCCAGGTTGTCGCTGATCTTGCCGCGCAACCCGACGCCGAGACCGAAGCCGTCATCGCTGGCACTGAAACCTTCGGAGCCATCCAGTTCGACTTCGAGATCTTCGTACGAGAGCGTGGAGAACAGATCGAGTGAGGGTGACAGCGGCCATGCGGCGCCCAGGCCCAGTGTGGTCTGCTTGGAAGTGAAGTTGAAACCGCCGAGATCGTCGTAATCGACGTCCTTGTAGCTGGCGAAGCCGAAGAAGTTTTCGGTGAATTCAAAAGAGCCGGCCAGGCTGAAGCCGTCACCGTCGACATTGAAATCGTCGATCTCGGTTTTGACATAAGAGGCTTCAAGGTTGCTGTAGCTGAAATTCTCGGTGGCAAGAGCCTGCCCGCCGAGACCCAGGGCCAGAACGCTTCCCAGGGCGATGTGCTTGCGCATTCGGAACTCCGTGTATGTGAGGCACCAGTTGAAGGTGCGGCCGGATTGTAGGTGATCTGATTGGGCTGACCAACCAATCAACCGGATTTGTGTCTCAGAAGCAACAATCAGTGCGGGTCGGGAACCTTGCAGATGAAATCCTCGAACTTTCCGCCGGAAGTGCGGGGCAGCGGAACCGGGCTGTGCGTGACCCGGACATCGAAGGGGTAATCGAGAGCGGTCTGCACGATCTTCCCCAGGGCGGCCAGCTGATCCGGCTCAAGGGCCACGCGGGTGTGCACGATCAGTTCGATCTCCTGCAGGGTGTGCTGGATGAACCGGAACTGCAGGACCGGCGCCACCTTGAAGAAATCGTGGAATCCGATGATGGGGTAGCGCCGGCTGCCATCGGGCCGGGCCAGCAGGTTGCGGTCGCGGCCCAGGACTTTCTGCAGTGTGGGCATGTGCCGCCCGCAGCGGCAGGCGGCACCGCGCACCGCGACATCGCCAATCTCGTAACGGATCAACGGTGAAGCGAAGTTCCGCAGGTCGGTCACGACCAACCGTCCGGCTTCGCCTGGTTCGCAGGCGCGGCCAGCGGAGTCGATGACTTCGACCAGCACGGATTCGGACATCTCGTGGTACAGCCCGCCTTCCGGGCACTGGATGGCGATGATGCCGCACTCCTGCGAGCTGTAGCTGTCCTCGATCCGGAGGCCGCATACGCGTTGCACCTGCTCGCGCAGTTCCTCGCGCACGGTTTCGCCGACGGCCTTGAAATGCCGAATACTGGCTGGGGCGCTGCCCCGTCGTTCCCATTCACCCACGAGGCCACCCAGCACGTTCGGGAACACCAGCAGGGTGGTTGGCTGGAACTCGTCGATGCAGCGCAGGTGCTCGCTCAGATCCATCGCTGTCGGCAATCCGAGCCCGCGCCCGGTGCGACCCAGCGCGGCCATGGGAAAGCCCCAGTTCTCCACTTCCTTGCGTTCGGGAATCGTCGGCCGGATGGACAGCAGGCGGCCGGTGACATCGCGGCCGTTCCAGCGGTGATCGCGCGTGGTGTTCGCGCCCCAGTACAGCTGGCAGATGCTCGACTTGCGCACCTTGACTGGTTCGCCGGTGGAGCCGGAGGTCATCGTGGTGCTGGTCGGCTCGTGATTCGCGGGAATACGGCTGCTGTAGAAGTTGCCGCCCAGGTCCTGGATCTCGCGCCGGGTGAGCAGGGGCAGTTGCGACAGCTTCGCCACCGAGTTCACGTCGGCAGCAGTGAGGCGCGCGCGCCGCAGGCGGGCGGCGAACGAAGGCGTGTGCCGGACGTGGTGCGCAATGAGCGCAGCCAGTTGCTGCGACTGCAGCTGCACGTGATTCCGCTGCAGAAAGTTGCTCGTTCCGCTGCAATTCGGCAACGATCGCCCGCAGCGTGGCGATGCTGTCTGCCGCGCTCATGCGCGCGCGAAGCTCGCCAGCGGGCAGCACTCGGCCAGATCGTAGTCGCTGCAGTCTTCGAAGCGCAGGTCGGTGATGCCGGGTGGCAGCACCGCGAGGAACTCGCCGCGGGTCATGAAGGTGAAGCGCACCTCGGAGTCGCGGTAGACATCCACCAGATCGATGAGCTCGCGCGGCCAGCCGGTGCGTGCGGCGAGCGCGGCGCGATCGGGAAACAGCTCGTTGAAGAAGTCCAGCAACTGCTCCACGGGCACGGTTGCCTGTGTGACGCTTGCCAGGTGCATGAACAGCTGCCACTTGAAGGCATGGAAATTGATGCGCGCCGGCCCAGATGCCGTGGCGAGCAACTCCTCGCGGCTCGGCGGCACATCGGGCCGTTCGAACATCCGGAACACGAAGCGGCCGCCCGGTCGCAGGCTGTGCGCCACGCGTTGCAGCACTTCCGTAACTTCGTGCGGATAGTCCAGATTGCTGAAGCTGCCGTCGCCGACCGCGGCATCAAAGAGTTGTTCCGGCACCGGCATCTCCAGCCAGTTGCCCTGCCGTGCATGCTTGGTAGCGGAGTCGCCTGGCCACACCTTGGCGATCATCATCGTGCTCTTGTCGATCGCCTGCACCGAGTCGAACGCATTGGCGAGTTCGGAGGTGACGCCGAGCAGCAGCACCCTGGCCGCGGGGCCGCCGGCGAGCTGCTGGATGGCGCGCGTGACGGTTTCATCCGGGCGCAATGGCGGTTCGATCCGCGACCAGTGGCGGGGATTCTTCTCCCAGTGATTCGACATTTCCCTAATTCCTTGGCTTGAGCAACGGCGCCAGGAAGCGCCCGGTCTGCGAATCCGGATGGGCGGCGATGGCTTCCGGCACGCCGGTGCAGACGATCTGACCACCATGCGTGCCGCCACCCGGACCCAGATCGATGATCCAGTCGGCGGTCTTCACCACATCGAGGTTGTGTTCGATGACCACCACCGTGTTGCCTTCATCGCGCAGACGGTGCAGCACTGTCAGCAGCTGCGCCACGTCGTGGAAGTGCAGGCCGGTGGTGGGTTCGTCGAGGATGTACAGCGTGCGACCGGTGGCGCGCTTGGCGAGCTCGCGGGCGAGCTTTACGCGCTGCGCTTCGCCGCCCGACAGCGTGGTGGCGTTCTGCCCGAGCTGGATATAGGACAGGCCCACGTCCAGCAGCGTCTGCAGCTTCCCTGCAACCAGGGGAACGGCCGAGAAGAACGCGAGCGCATCCTCGATGGTCATCTGCAGCACATCGTGGATGTTCTTGCCGCGATAGCGGATCTCGAGTGTCTCGCGGTTGTAGCGCCGGCCATGGCAGACATCGCAGGCCACGTACACATCGGGCAGGAAATGCATCTCGACGCGGATGACGCCATCACCCTGGCAGGCCTCGCAGCGGCCGCCCTTCACGTTGAAGCTGAAGCGCCCGGCGTCGTAGCCGCGGGCACGCGCTTCCGGCAACTGTGCGAACAGCTCGCGCAGCGGTGCGAACAGGCCGGTGTAGGTGGCCGGGTTCGAGCGTGGCGTGCGGCCGATGGGACTCTGGTCGATGTCGATGACCCGATCGATGTATTCCAGGCCTTCCATGCTGGTGACCAGCGGCGCGTCGAAGCCGGTGAGTCCCAGATGCCGGGAAGCACCGGCATACAGCGTGTCGTTGACCAGCGTGGATTTGCCCGAGCCGGAGACGCCGGTCACGCAGGTGAACAGCCCCAGCGGAATATCCGCCGACACATTGCGCAGGTTGTTGGCACTGGCGCCGCGGATGCTGATCTGCTTTTCAGGATCCGGCTTGTGGCGCAGCAGCCGGGATGGCGATGGCCTTGCGGCCACTGAGGTAATCGCCGGTCAGGGAAGCCGGGTTGTCGCGCACTTCGGCAGGCGTGCCTGCTGCGACCACCATGCCGCCATGCACGCCGGCACCAGGGCCGATGTCGAGCACGTAGTCGGCGGTCATGATCGCTTCTTCGTCGTGCTCGACCACCAGCACCGTGTTGCCGAGATCACGCAGGCGCTGCAGCGTGGCGAGCAGGCGCTGGTTGTCGCGCTGGTGCAGGCCGATGGAAGGCTCATCCAGGATATAGAGCACGCCGGTGAGGCCCGAGCCCACCTGGCTCGCGAGGCGGATGCGCTGCGCTTCGCCGCCGGAGAGTGTTTCGGCGCTGCGATCGAGCGTGAGGTAGTCGAGGCCCACATCCACCAGGAAGCGCAGCCGGTCCGCCACTTCCTTCACGATGCGCGCGGCGATCTCGCCGCGCCAGCCGGCCACCTGCAGCTCGGTGTAGTGCTGCATGGCCTTCGCCACCGACAGCCGCGTGATTTCCGGCAGCGTGGTGCCGGCCACATGCACGTGGCGCGCGGCGCTGTTGAGCCGTGCCGCCATTGCACTCGGGGCAGCGGCGCGTGCCGCGGTACTTGCCGAGTTCATCGCGCACCGTGGTCGATTCGGTTTCGCGAAAGCGGCGCTCGAGATTCGGCAGGATGCCCTCGAAGGGATGCATCTTCTTCGCGCTGCGGCCGCGCGAATCGGTGTACTTGAAGGCGATCTCGGTTTCGCCGCTGCCGTGCAGCACCACTTCGCGCACCGGCGCCGGCAGGCTGACCCACGGCGCCTCGATATCGAACGTGAAGTGCGCGCTCAGGGCGCGGATCATCTGGAAGTAATAGGCGTTGCGCCGGTCCCAGCCGCGGATCGCGCCGCCCGCCAGCGACAGCTGCGGATGCATCACCACCCGCGCCGGATCGAAGAATTCCTGGTAGCCCAGGCCATCGCAGGCCGGGCAGGCACCGGCGGGACTGTTGAAGGAGAACAGCTTGGGTTCCAGCGGCGGCACGCTGTGGCCGCAGGTGGGGCAGGCATGGCGGCTGGAGAAGACCACTTCGTCCTGCTTGCCATGGGCGAAGGCGAGACGTGCCACGCCATTGCCGAGGCGCAGCGCGGTTTCGAATGACTCCGCCAGACGCTGGGCGATATCGGGACGCACCTTGAAGCGGTCGACCACGGCTTCGATGTCGTGCTTGCGCTTCGCGTCCAGCGCCGGCACCGCGTCCAGTTCATGCACGGTGCCATCGACCCGCACGCGGACGAAGCCCTGCGTGCCGAGTTCTGCCAGCACCTCGTGGTGTTCGCCTTTGCGTGCCGCGACCAGTGGCGCCAGCAGCAGGCAGCTTTCACCCTCGGGCAGCTTCAGCACCTGGTCGACCATCTGGCTGACGGTCTGGGCCGTGAGGTCGAGGCCGTGATCGGGGCAGCGTGGAATGCCGGCGCGTGCATACAGCAGACGCAGGTAGTCGTAGATTTCGGTGACGGTGCCGACGGTTGAGCGCGGATTGTGGGAGGTCGCCTTCTGCTCGATGGCGATCGCCGGCGACAGGCCCTCGATGCTGTCGACATCGGGCTTGTCCATCATCGACAGGAATTGCCGCGCGTAGGCCGACAGCGATTCCACGTAGCGCCGCTGCCCTTCGGCATACAGCGTGTCGAAGGCCAGCGACGACTTGCCGGAACCGGAAAGGCCCGTGATCACGACCAGCCGGTTGCGCGGCAGATCGACGTCGACATTGCGCAGATTGTGCGTGCGGGCGCCGCGGACGCGGATGAATTCCATGGGCAGTTTCGGGTAGGCGCGGGCCTTGGGAAAACGATTACTATAGCTGCCGGAACAGGGCGGACGCGCCTTTTTGGACACTCGCAGCAGGAATGCCGCGGGCGGGCGCGGCGGCAATCGCTTTAGGCTTCAGGTCCTCCAAATTCATCTGCAGGGGTTAGTCATGGCACGCGGCGTCAACAAGGTCATTCTCGTCGGCAATCTGGGCGCGGATCCGGAAACGCGCACCACGCCTGGTGGCACCACGGTCACCAACATCCGCATCGCGACTTCAGAAAGCTGGAAAGACAAAACCACCGGCGAAATGAAGGAACAGACCGAGTGGCACGGCATCGTGCTGTGGAATCGCCTCGGCGAGATCGCTGCCGAGTACCTGAAAAAGGGTTCCCAGGTCTATGTCGAAGGCCGGCTGCAGACCCGCAAATGGCAGGACAAACAGGGCAACGACCGTTACACCACCGAAATCGTGGCCAGCGAGATGCAGATGCTGGGCGGCCGGGGCGGCGGTGGCGGCGCGACCCAGGAAACCCGCGACAGCCGTGATGCGGGCTCCGGCAAGGGCTTTGGCTCGGCACCCGCCGGCGAGCGTGCCGGTGGCGGCGCCCCCGCCGCCGATTTCGACGACGACATTCCCTTCTGATCGGTGCCGGACAGCGCGGGCTGAGCGCGGTGTGGCAACATCTGGTTATGAGCCGCCCCGCGCCCGACCTCAAACTGCTTCGTCGCGCCTGCGCGCCCTGCACGCTGCGCCAGTTCTGCCAGCAGTCTGGCGCCTCGACTCTGGATCTGGCCGGTGATTTCGCCGGCCAGGTGCAATCCCTGTCCCGTGGTTCCAGCCTGTTCCGGATTGGCGATGCGGAGGGCAGCGTCTACATCGTGCGCGGTGGCGCATTGAAGACCACCGCCGTGACGGAAGAGGGTGAGGAGCATGTGCTCGGCTTCCATCTTCCCGGCGAGCTGGTGGGTCTCGATTCCCTCGGCTCGGGCGAGCATTGCGTCGAAGCCATCGCGCTGTCCGACAGCCATGTCTGTGCCGTGCCAATGCATCTGCTCGTAGAACGCAGCACGGCCGAACCCGGGCGCACCCGGGAGCTGCTGCAGATCATTGGCCGCGAAGCGCATGATAGCCACGCCCATGTCGATGTCCTGATGCGCCGCCAGGCCAGCGAGCGCATCGCGTTGTTCCTGCACGGCATGTTGATGCGCTTTCGTCGCTATGACGCCAGTGCCGCAGAAATCAATCTGCCGATGAGTCGCGAAGATGTGGGCCGGTATCTGGGTCTGGCGCTCGAGACGATCAGCCGCGGGTTCACGAAACTGCAGGACGAAGGCGTGATCGAAGTGGCCGGGCGTACCGTGAAGATCCTGGATGTGGACCAGCTGCGACGAATTGCACAGGTGCCAGGCACCGATCACGAACCACCCTTGCAGCGGCAGGCCTGATCACCGCGCACGGGCAGGCTGGCGTGTCAGCCCAGGCTGCGACACCCCAGAGCCACCAGCAGGTTGTGCACGGCCGGCACATTGGCCAGCCACGGTCCGGCCAGCGTCGCAAGACCAGCCACCAGTACCAGTATTGCGGCGGGCATTCGCAGCCGGTTTTTCAGCAACCCCTGACCAAGGCGGGCTCCACTCCAGGTCAACGGCACCATCGCCGGCCAGGTGCCCAATCCGAAGGCCAGCATGGTCATGGCACCCTGGATGGCGCTGCCCTGCAACCAGGCGGCCAGCAGCACGGTGCTGCTGAGGCCGCAGGGTAGAAATCCCCAGGCGATGCCAGCCAGCACGCGCCTCGCGCCGGTGTCGGTGGGGCGCAGCCGGCGTTGCAGCGGCGCCAGCCAGCGCGCACCCCACTGCGCGGGCAGGGCGAGAAATGCGAGCCGGCCTTGCCGGTCGAGCAATCGCAGCGCGGCGATGATGAGCACCAGCCCGACGGCCGAGCGCAAGGCCAGCGCCAGCGTCTGCGACTGCGCCAGCGTCACGATACCGTGACCCAGTCCGCCAGCGACGAGGCCCGCGATGCCATAGCCGAGTATCCGCCCGAGGTTGGGCTCCAGGGCATCCAGCAGGTTCGTGGACGCGCGATGGCTGCTGAAGCTGACGGCGATGCCGCCGCACATGGCAGCGCAGTGCGCGCTGCCCATCACACCACTAAGCCAGGCGCTGCCCAGCACCAGCAGGTCAGCGTTCATCGTCCGGCGGGGTTTCGCGGAGTACGTCGAGCGGCGGTGTGTCGAGATCCTCGAACTGCCCGCTGCGCACGGCCCAGACGAACGCCGCAATGATGGCCAGCAGCAGCATCAGGCTCAGTGGGATCAGCAGAAACAGGATGTTCATGATGGCCGACCGCGCGCGAGGCGCAGCGCATTGAGAGTGACCGTGAGCGATGACACTACCATGGCGAGCGCCGCAGCCCAGGGCTGGATATAACCCATGGCGGCCACCGGTATGGCGATCACGTTGTAGCCGATCGCCCAGGCGAGGTTCTGGCGCACGATGCGGCGGGTGCGGCGCGCGAGTTCGATGGCATCCCCCACGCGCTGCAGCGACGGATGCAGCAGCACGAGATCAGCGCTCTGGCGCGCCAGCGCTGCGCCGCCACTGACAGCGATGGAAACATCCGCGCCACCGAGCACCGGAGCGTCATTGATGCCATCGCCGACCATGACCACCTTGCGCCCCTGCGCTTGCAGCGCGCGGATGCGGCGGAGTTTGTCTTCGGGCAGCAGGCGTCCCGCGGCGGCTTCCAGTGGCACGTTCAGGTCCGCTACAAAGCGTTGCACGGCCGCGATGGCATCCCCGCTCTGTACCTGCAGTTGCAGACCCAGATGCCGCAGGCGCGTCAATGCGGCCCGACTTTCCGGACGCGCCTGCTCGCGCAGCGTGAAGCGGGCAACCGCCTGCTCGCCAGTGCCGAGCCAGATGGCGCCGTCGTCCGGCATGGCGGCGGCAAATGGCGCGGTTCCGAGCCGCAGCCTTCTTCCCTCCACCGTGCCTTCGATGCCTTGCCCCGCTTCCCGCCGCACATCGGTGGCAATGCGTTGGTCCGCATGCGGACGGAAAGCCGTGGCGATGGGATGCAGCGCATCACCTTCCAGTGCAGCGGCCAGCTGCAGCACAGTGCGGGTGTCATGGCCGCCGAATGCCGTGGTGACTTCGATCTGCCATTGGCCGTCGCCCAGCGTGCCGGTCTTGTCGAACACCACGGTGTCCACTTCGGCCAGGGTCTGGAGCGCGTCGGGGCGCAGCACCAGCACCCCGAGTGTCGATAATCGGGAATAGGCGGCGGCAAGAGCCGCCGGCACCGACAGCGACAACGCACACGGGCAACTCACCACCAGCATCGCGAGCGCCACTTCGAAAGCACGGGCCGGCTCGGTGGCGCGCCAGTACAGCCAGGTGAGCACGGCGAGCACGACCAGGCCCAGTACGAACCAGGACGCTACACGGTCTGCGTTGCGCGCGGCGGCGGGGCGGCTCTCCTGTGCCTGCAGCACCAGGCGTGTCAGCGCAGAAAGGCGCGTGGCAGTGCCGGTGGCGGTGACACGCAGTCGCAGCGCCTGGGTCGCGCAGATGGAGCCTGCGAGTACGGCATCACCTGGAACATGCCGCACCTCGCGGGCTTCGCCCGTGAGCAGCGATTCATCGAAGGCGGCCGCGGAATCCAGCAGCGTGGCATCGGCCGGCACATGCTCGCCAGCTGGTACACGGATGATGTCGCCGCTGGACAACTGCGAGACCGCGACGCCGCGGGTGCTGCCGTCTGCCGCTTCCTGCAAGGCCAGCACCGGTCGCAGTCGCGCGAGGGTGTCGATGCGTTCCGTGGCGAGCACCCGCGCGCGCTGTTCCAGCATGCGCGCAGCCAGCAGCAGGAACACGAACATGACAGCCGCATCGAACCAGACCTGCGCGCCGCCGCGCATGGTTTCGTAGGTGCTGGCGCCCCAGGCGAGCAGCGTCGAGGCACTGACCAGCACATTCATGCCGGCATGGCGTTGCTGCAGTTCGCGCCAGGCGCCGGCCAGGAACGGGAAGCCCGCATAGAACACCACCGGTGTCGCGAGCAGGAAGGTCAGCCAGCGGAAGAAATCGCGCGTGGGGATCGGCATCTGGCGCGCGGTATCGAGGTACAGCGCTTCGGCAAACATCATCGCCTGCAATGTGGCAATGCCCGCAAGCCCCAGACGCAGCAGCCAGCCATTGCGCTCGCGGCGACGGGCCTGTTCACTGGCCAGGTCGCCGGCGAGATAGGGCCGGAAACCCAGCGCCTGCAATCTCCCCAGAATGGAAGACAGCCGGTTCTGTGCCGGATTCCAGATCAGGCGGATGCGGCCGGTAACCGCATTCGCACACACCTCGCCGACGCCCGCTTCACGGGTGAGTGCGCGATCGATCAGCCAGGCGCAGGCGGCGCATTGCATGCCATCGGTGAGCAGCACGATCTCCCGGCCCTGCGGCACATTGCGCACATGCGGGGCGATGATGTCCTCGCGATCCCAGATGCCAAGATCGGCGAGGTCCGTGCCTACGCGCGCACTGGCGGTGCTGCGCAACTGGTAGAAATCCTCCAGGCGCGCGCCGTGGATCCAGGTGGCGGCAGCCGCACAGCCGGCGCAGCAGAATTGCTGCGCATTGCCTTTGATGGAGGATTGAACCGGTGCCTGCGGCAGCGGCAGGCTGCAGTGGAAACACCGTGCAGCTGCGGCGTCCTGCGCATCAAGCGCATTCGCCGCAGGCAGCGCCGCGTTCATGGGGGCGGTGCTGGGCCGAAGAAGCTGCTGTCCACTTCCCGCGTGACACCGGCACTGCTGGTGATGGCCATGTTCAGTGACGACCGGCCACTGGTGCCCTCCGGTGCCGTCACCATCACCGGCACCGAGATGACTTCGCCGGCCGGGGCATCGATGTGCTCGGGCAATCCGCGCAGCACGGCGCCAGCAGGCGCGCCCTGCAAAGTGAGTGTGTATTGCACCGGCTGATCGGTCTTGTTGACGATCTTGATGGTGTAGGCGTTCTCTACCGAGCCGTCCTGGCCCAGCCGGTACAGCGCATTGCGGTCGCGCAGCACTTCCACAAGGAATGGCGCGCGATGGGAAACTCCCCACAGCCATGCCATGGCGATCGCTGCCAGCAGCAGTCCGTACACGATGATGCGCGGGCGGAGCACGCGCGTCGGCTTGCCATCGATGGCGTTCTGGGTGGAATAGCGGATCAGGCCCTTGGGGTAGCCCAGCTTGTCCATCACTTCGTTGCAGCCGTCGATGCACGCACCGCAGGCGATGCATTCGTATTGCAGCCCGTTGCGGATATCGATGCCGGTCGGGCACACCTGCACGCAGATCGTGCAGTCCACGCAATCGCCCAGCTGCTCGGGCGCGAACTGTGGCAGGGGCTCGGCCTTTACGGAGTCATAGGTGATGGTGCCGCGCGCTCCGGCACGGGCATCCGCGGCACTGGGATGCACGCTGGCGCGGAACGCGAAGTCGTAGGCCGTGACCTTGTCGAGCAGGCCGCGTGCGCGCTTCAGCACGCTGTCGAGACCGCGCTTGCGCGCGCCGCGTGGCTCGCCGCGCATGGGGTCGTAGGCAATGATCAGTGTATTGCGATCGAACATCGCGCTCTGGAAGCGCGCATAGGGGCACATGTATTTGCACACCTGCTCGCGCAGGAAACCGGCATTGCCCCAGGTGGCCAGCGCATAGAACAACACCCAGAAGGTTTCCCAGCCGCCCCAGGCGAATGGCCAGGCCCTGGAGGCAAGGTCCAGGATCGGCGTGAAGAAGCCGACGAAGGTGAAGCCGGTCCAGAGCGCAAACACCAGCCAGAGAAAGTGCTTGGATCCCTTGCGGCGCAGTTTCTCGAGATTCCAGGGCGCGGCATCGAGCCGCATGCGCTCGATGCGCCGGCCTTCGGTCCAGCGCTCCATGATGATGAACACTTCGGTCCACACCGTCTGCGGGCAGGCGTAACCGCACCAGAGGCGCCCGGCCAGCGCGGTGAAGAAGAACAGCGCCAGTGCCGCCATGATCAGCAGCAGCGCGAGGAACAGGAAATCCTGCGGCCAGAAGGTCAGTGCAAAGATGTGGAATTTGCGCGCCGGCAGATCGAACAGCACGGCCTGGCGGCCATCCCAGCGCAACCACGGGATCAGGTAGAAGAGTCCGAGCAGCGAAAATGCAGCGGCATAACGCATGCGCCACAGTGGTCCGCGTACGCCACGCGGATAGATCTTGGACTCGCTGACGTAAGCTTGGCCGGTGCTGGCGGTGGTCGCAGGCAGGTCCAGGTTCATGGCGAATGCCTTAAGGCAGTGGCCGGTTGAACCGGCTCGCTGGCCGCAGCAGGATCCAGGTGAACAGGCTGGAGGCGCAAGTCGCCATCCAGAACAGGAAGAACCCGAGTGTATAGCCCAGTTCGCGCCCGATGGACTGATCGGGCAGAGCCAGGGCAAAAAGCTCAACAGGGTCGAACAGGGCGAAGCACACCATGGACGCCACGCCTGCGGCGAAGAAGCTCGGCCAGAGAATGGCGCCGAGCTTCTGGCTCAACGATCGCCGCGGATGATCGAAGTCCGTGCCCGGTGCGAGGCTCATGGCGTGGCGGGATGTGTCAGCGACCACACGTACGCGGCCGCCAGGCGGGCGCGGGTTTCGCCCACCAGTGGCAGGTGCGCGGGCATGGCGCCATTGCGTCCCTGCTCGAGGCCCGCGCGGATGGCGCTGCGGCTGCGGCCATACAGCCAGTAATTGTCGGTCAGGTCCGGCGCGCCCAGTTGCGTGAGGCCCTTGGCTTCCGGTCCATGGCAGGCGGTGCACACGTTCGCAAACAGCTTGCCGCCACGCGCCACGGCCTGTTCATTCGTGGCCAGCAGGGACGGGTCGGTGAGCGACAGCACGTAGGTGGCCACATCATCCAGCGCGGTTGCGCCGCCCATGGAGGTCAATGTCGAAGCCCAGGCGGGCATCTGTGCGTTGCGTCCATGCAGCACGGTTTGCGTGACGTCGTCGGGCGTACCTCCCCAGTGCCAGATGGCATCGGTCAGGTCGGGGTAGCCCAACGCACCCTGTGCCAGGGAGCCATGACAGGTGGCGCAGTGATTGCTGAAAACTGCGCGGCCCAGCCGCAGTGCCGCCGGATCGCTCGCCAGCACATCGATGGCCTTGCCGTCGTAGGGACGGAAGGTTTCGGTAAGGCGTGCATTGGCAGCTGCCGTGTTCGCATCATGTTCACCCTTCGAAGTCCAGCCGCTGGTGCCGCCGATATGGCCCAGGCCGCCGAACCAGATGACATAGCCGATGCTGAAGAAGATGGTGATGTAGAACAGATTGATCCACCAGCGTGGCAGCGGCTTGTCGTATTCGCGCAGGTCGCCGTCCCACACATGCCCCGTGCCTTCTTCGCCGGTGCTGCCTGCGTCGCGCTTGCGGGAGGTGTACCACAGCAGTGCCAGGCAGCCGGCGACATTCAGCACCACCAGCGCGATGACATACCAAGTCCATCCGGATTTCATGCGCGGGTCTCCTTGTCTTCAGCCAGCGGCAGCTTTGCGGCCGCTTCGAAATCTGCCTTTCGCCGGGGGCTCCAGGCCCAGATCCAGCCGCCGATGAACAGCAGCATCAGCACTGCGGTGATCACTCCTGAAAGCATTTCACTCTCCCACGGGCGCGAGCTTGCGCAGGCCCTGCAGGTAGGCCACCAATGCGTCGAGTTCGGTACGGCCTTCCACGGCTTTGGGCGCCGCCGCGATCTCTTCATCGGTGTAGGGATCACCCAGTGTCTGCAGCGCGCCCATTCGTTTTGCCAGGCGCTTGCCGTTCACGGGTGTCTCGGCCAGCCAGGGGAAGCCCGGCATGTTGGATTCCGGCACGACATCGCGCGGATTCATGAGGTGCACGCGATGCCAGTCGTCCGAATACCGGCCGCCTACGCGGGCGAGGTCCGGGCCCGTACGCTTGCTGCCCCACTGGAACGGGCGGTCATACACCGACTCGCCGGATTCGGAATAGGCGCCGTAGCGCAGGGTCTCGAAGGCCAGCGTACGCACCATCTGCGAATGGCAGTTGTAGCAGCCCTCGCGGATGTAGACATCGCGTCCCGCCAGCGGCAGCGCTGCGTAGGGTTTTACGCCGGGCGAGGGCTGGATGGCTTCCGCCTGGTACATCAGTGGCACGATCTCGGCGAGGCCGCCAAAGGAAACCGCCACCGCGATCAGCACGGCCATCAGGCCGACATTCTTTTCGATCTTCTCGTGCATCTTGCTCATGGGTATTTCCTCAAGCCCGCGCTTCGGAGACGTGAGGCTCCAGCACCGGCTGCAGCGGAATCTCCTTCGCCTGCTGCCAGGTGCGCCAGAAATTGACTGCCATCAGGATCATGCCGGAAAGCACCAGCAGGCCACCGCCCAGCCGTACGAGGTAGTAGGGGTAGGTGACGTTGAGCGATTCCACGAAGGTATACGTCAGCGTGCCGTCGGCATTCGTCGCGCGCCACATCAGGCCCTGCATGACGCCCGCGATCCACATCGACACGATGTAGAACACCACGCCGATGGTATGCAGCCAGAAATGCGTGTCGATCCAGCGTACCGAGTACATCTGGGTCTGGCCCAGCAGCTTCGGCAACAGCGCATACATCGCGCCGATGGAGATCATCGCCACCCAGCCCAGCGCGCCGGAGTGCACGTGGCCGATGGTCCAGTCGGTGTAGTGCGAGAGCGCGTTTACCGTCTTGATCGACATCATCGGCCCTTCGAAGGTCGACATCATGTAGAACGACAGCGACACGATCAGGAACTTCAGGATCGGGTCGGTGCGCAGCTTGTGCCACACGCCCGACAGCGTAAGGATGCCGTTGATCGCGCCGCCCCAGGAGGGCGCCAGCAGGATCAGCGAGAACACCATGCCGAGCGACTGCGCCCAGTCCGGCAGCGAGGTGTAGTGCAGGTGGTGCGGTCCGGCCCACATGTAGATGGCGATCAGGGCCCAGAAGTGCACGATCGACAGCCGGTAGGAATAGATCGGGCGCCCGGCCTGCTTGGGCACGAAGTAATACATGATGCCGAGGAAGCCGGCGGTCAGGAAGAAGCCGACGGCATTGTGGCCGTACCACCACTGCACCATGGCATCCACGGCGCCGCTGTACACCGGATAGGATTTGAAGAGGCCGACCGGGATCGCGATGCTGTTGACGATGTGCAGCAGCGCGATGGTCACGATGTAGGCGCCGAAGAACCAGTTGGCCACGTAGATGTGGTTCACGCGGCGCTTGACGATGGTGCCGAAGAACAGCACGAAGTAGGACACCCAGACCGCCGTGATCAGCAGGTCGATGGGCCATTCGAGTTCGGCGTATTCCTTGCCCTGGGTGAGGCCCAGCGGCAGGGTGATGGCTGCCAGCACGATGACCAGCTGCCAGCCCCAGAACACGAAGGCGGCAAGGCCGTCGGAGATCAGGCGCACATGGCAGGTGCGCTGGACCACATGCAGGCTGGTGGCGAACAACGCGCAGCCGCCAAAGGCGAAGATCACGGCATTGGTGTGCAGCGGACGCAGGCGGCCGTAGCTCAGCCAGGGGAGGTCGAAGTTCAGGGCCGGCCAGTACAGCTGGGCGGCGATGAGCACCCCCACCGACATGCCGACGATGCCCCAGACCACCGTCATGACGACGAACTGGCGTACGACTTTGTCGTTGTAGAACCCTGATTGACTGGCTGACATCCGCTGATCTCCGGTTTAAGGTCTATTTTCCTGGAGGAAGGCAATAACTGCTTTGACATGGATCAATCGCAGCATCCCCCAACCACCTGTTTTTGGCGGAAGCCTCATTGTGCGCTGCACAATCGATAAAATAGCCGTCAGTCTCAAGACCAAGGATCTATGCCCGGGCACTACTACATAAAGACTTTCGGCTGCCAGATGAACGAGTACGACTCTACTCGCATCGAGGACGTGCTGGCGGTAGCTGAAGGGCTTTCACCTGCCGCCGACGAACAGTCTGCAGACATCCTGCTCATGAACACCTGTTCGGTGCGCGACAAGGCCGAAGACAAGGTCTATTCATTGCTGGGCACCTGGCGGCTGCTGAAGGCACAGCGTCCCGGGATCATCATCGGCGTGGGTGGCTGCGTGGCCAGTCAGGAAGGCGAGGCCATCACTGCGCGCGCGCCATTCGTCGATCTGGTGTTTGGTCCGCAGACCATCCACCGCCTGCCGCAGCTGCTGGCCGAGCTGCGCCGCACCGGCCAGTCGCAGATCGACGTGAGTTTTCCCGAGATCGAGAAGTTCGACCACCTGCCGGCGCCCCGCGCCAGCGGTGCTGCCGCATTCGTTTCGATCATGGAAGGCTGCAGCAAGTTCTGCAGCTACTGCGTGGTGCCCTATACACGGGGCGAGGAAGTCAGTCGTCCGGCCGCTTCCGTGCTCGAGGAAGTGCGGGGCCTGGTTGCACAGGGTGTCGGCGAGATCACCCTGCTCGGACAGAACGTGAATGCCTATGAGGGCGAGCGGCCCGGCGCCGCGCCGATGGATCTGGGGCAACTGATCCGGGCCATCAGCGCCATGCCTGGTGTGGAGCGCGTGCGCTTCACCACTTCGCATCCGCTGAACTTTGGCGACACCCTGATCGAAGCCTTTGCGCATACGCGCAAGCTGGCCAATCACATGCATCTGCCGGTGCAGAGCGGCTCGGACCGCATCCTTGCCCTGATGCGCCGTGGTTACACCACACTGGAATTCAAGCAGAAACTGCGACGCCTGCAGGCCGTGCGGCCGGACATCACCATTTCCACGGACCTGATCGTCGGCTTCCCCGGCGAGACCGAGCGCGACTTCCAGCAGACACTCGACCTCACCGAGGAAGTGGGCTTCGACCAGTCGTTCAGCTTCATCTACAGCCGGCGGCCCGGCACACCGGCGGCATCATTGCCCGACGATGTGCCGGATGCGGAGAAGTCCGCGCGCCTGGCGCGACTGCAGGCCCTGCTCGATCGCCAGTCCCGCGCCATCAGCGCGCGCATGACCGGCAGCGTGCAGCGCGTGCTGGTGGAGCGCCCCTCGCGCCGCGACGCCCGCCAGATGGCGGGCCGCACCGAGAACAACCGCTGGGTCAACTTTGATGGCGACGAGCGGTTGATCAATCGCTTCGTCGATGTGGAGATCACCGAAGCGATGAACAATTCCCTGCGTGGCCGCCTGCTGCCGGTGCAACAGGCGCTGCCGGAACTGCGCGCGTGAAGCAACGACGCGATTCGGCGCTCGCGCAGCCGATGGAATTCGAACTGCTGCCGGAAGACAACTCCCGCCTGGCTGCATTGTGCGGGCCACTGGACCAGAACCTGCGGCTGGTGGAGCAGCGCCTGGGCGTGGAAGTGCGCCGGCGCGGCAACCAGTTCCGCGTGCAGGGCGAACGCTCGGCCGGCGCGACGCAGGTGCTGCGCGACCTGTTCGGCCTCACGGAAGGCGGCAAGCCGATCGATCTGCCCGAAGTGCATCTGGCGCTGCGTGAACACGCGGATGCGGACGACACCACCTCCGTGCGCGCCGCGCCCGTCATTCCGCTGCTGGCCGACGACGCCGCGCGGGTGCCGCGGGGCACCATCCGCGCGCGCGGTGAAAATCAGAAGAGCTATCTCGCGAACATCCACGGCCATGACCTGACCTTCGGCATCGGTCCGGCCGGCACCGGCAAGACGTATCTCGCCGTGGCCTGCGCTGTCGAAGCGCTGCAGAGCGAGCGCGTGCGGCGCATCGTGCTGGTACGGCCTGCCGTGGAGGCCGGCGAGCGGCTGGGCTTCCTGCCGGGCGATCTCACGCAGAAAGTCGATCCCTACCTGCGCCCGATGTACGACGCGCTGTACGAAATGATGGGCTTCGAACGCGTGGCGCGCTTCATCGAGCGCAACATCATCGAAGTGGCGCCGCTGGCCTTCATGCGTGGCCGCTCGCTCAATGAGTCGTTCATCATTCTCGACGAGGCGCAGAACACGACGCCCGAGCAGATGAAGATGTTCCTCACGCGTATTGGTTTCGGCTCACGCTCGGTGGTGACGGGCGACCTGACGCAGACCGATCTGCCGCACGGCAAGATGTCGGGCCTGCGCAATGCGCTGGACGTATTACCCGGGGTGGCGGGTGTGGCCTTCACGCATTTCGATGCCAGCGATGTGGTGCGGCACCCGCTGGTGCAGCGCATCGTGCGTGCCTATGAAGCGCAAGGTCCTGCATGACCCCGCGCGGTGCGTTGATCGTCGACTGTCGCGTGCCACCACGCGTGCGCGCGCCCTCGCGGCACCTGATGGCACGTTGGGCTGATGCGGCGCTCGGCACGCGCGGCATTGGCCACGAGATGGCACTGCAGGTGGTTTCAGCGCCGCGCATGCGTGCCTTGAACCGCCAGTATCGCGGCAAGGACAAACCCACGAACGTGCTGGCATTTCCCGCTGCACCCGCGCCGGGAGTACGCCCCCAGCCACTGGGTGACGTGGTCATCTGCCCTGTGGTGCTGCGGCGCGAGGCGCGCGAGCAGGGCAAGACGGAAACCGCGCACTGGGCGCACCTCATCGTGCATGGCACCCTGCATCTGGCCGGCTACGATCATGAACAGGATGCCGAGGCGGCCCGCATGGAGCGACGCGAGATCGCCGTGCTGAAGCGTCTTGGCTTTGCCAATCCCTACCGGCGCAACCCGCGCCAGATTGATGACCAATGAGTGACCCAGACAGTACAACCACTTCCGTGATGCGTCGTATCCGCCGGTTTGCCGCCCCGAAGGATCGCGAGCAACTGCGCGATACCCTGAAAGGGGCCGCCCAGCACGGGCTGCTCGATACCGATGCTTTGTCGATGGTCGAAGGCGTGCTGGATGTGGCCGACCTGCAGGTGCGCGACATCATGGTGCCGCACAACCACATGATCTGCGTGCGCGAGGATGATCTCGCGCCGCGCACCCTGTCCGTGGCCATCGACTCCGGCCACTCGCGTTTCCCCGTGATGGGCGGAACCGACGGCGAGAAGGTGGTGGGCATCCTGCTCGCCAAGGACCTGCTGCGCCTCCTGACCGTCAACACGGCCGCGCGTTTCGACCTGCGTGACTGGATGCGCAAGCCGTTGTTCGTGCCGGAGTCCAAACGCGTCAATGTGCTGCTGAAAGAGCTGCGCGCGGGCCGCAACCACATGGCCATCGCGGTCGACGAATACGGCAGTGTCGCTGGTCTTGTCACCCTGGAAGACGTGATCGAGCAGATCGTCGGCGAGATCGACGACGAATATGACGTCGAGGATGAAAAGAACATCCGCCAGGAAGACGAGCGGCATTACCTGGTGAGCGGTACGACCCGCATCCTGGATTTCAACGAATATTTCGCCGCCGAGTTTCCCGACGACGACAACGACACCGTGGCGGGCCTGGTCACGCAGCACTTCGGACGCCTCCCGCGGCGCGGCGAGGCGGTGCAGCTGCAGGGTTACGAGTTCCGCGTGACGCGCGCAGACCGGCGTCGCATCGAGGCCATGCGGGTTACCTTGCCGGTTGCGGCGACGGCACCGGCTGATTCAGTCGCAGCTTCCGATCAAAGTGGCTGAGGCTCTGGCCGGCCTCCGCGCGGCCTTTGCCGGGCGCTGGCCGTGGCGACTGACGGCGCTGCTGGCGGGCGCCGCCCTCACGACCGCATTCGCGCCTTATGACCTGTGGTGGCTGGCACTGCTGTGTCCGGCAATCCTGTTCTTTCTGTGGTCGCGAGCCGCTACGCCGGGCGAGGGCGCGTGGCTCGGTTTCGCCTTTGGTCTCGGGCTTTATGCTGCCGGCACCTGGTGGCTGTACATCTCCATCCGTGGCTTCGGACAGGCGCCGATCTGGGTGGCCCTGTTCATCATGTCGGGCCTGGTGGCCATCATGGCGGCCTGGCAGGCGCTGCTCGGATATGTCGTGGTGCGCTGGCTCGCACCCAGATCCGCAGCGGGGTGCCTGTTGCTGGTGCCAGCGGCCTGGGTGATGGTCGAGTGGTGGCGTGGCTGGTTCCTCACCGGCTTTCCGTGGATGTCGCTGGGCTACTCGCAGACCGACACCTGGCTTGCCGGGCTTGCACCGGTGGGCGGCGTGCACCTGCTGAGCCTTGCGCTGCTGATGGGGGCCGGCGGATTGATACTGCTGTGGCGCGGGCGTGGCGCCGTGCGTTGGCTGGCGCCGGTGGCGCTGATCCTGCCCTGGACCGTGGGCCTTTCCCTGCGGGATACCGCGTGGACGCAGGAGTCAGGCCCCGCGCGGACGGTCGCCATCCTGCAGGGCGCCATACCCCAGGACATGAAATGGCTGCTGTCGAACCAGCAGAACATCCTCGACACCTACGCGCGACTGCACCGCCAGGCGCTGGGCGCTGACCTCATCGTCTGGCCGGAGTCGTCGCTGCCCGACCTCGTCAATCTGTACGCGGACTATGTCGGCATCGTGTGGTCGGCAGCCCGCCGCAACAACTCGGCCGTGTTGATGGGCGTCATCCGCGAGACAGAAGGCGCAAAACCCGCCGACGAGCCGCTGTACTTCAATTCACTGCTGGGTCTCGGCACCGGTGAGCCCGCGTTCTATGACAAGCGGCATCTGGTGCCTTTTGGTGAGTACTTCCCCGTGCCGCAGTGGGTTCGGAACTGGATGCGATTGATGAACCTGCCGTACTCGGATTTCACGCCGGGCACCGCGCGGCAGACGCTGTTCGAGCTGGCAGGGATGAAGCTTGCGGCCAGCATCTGCTACGAAGATGCCTACCCGGCCATGATGAATCCGGAAACCCGGCTGTCAGATGTCCTGGTCACAGTCACCAACGACGGCTGGTTTGGTCGATCTGCGGCTCGATACCAGCATCTGCAGATCGCCCGCATGCGGGCCCTGGAGAGTCGCCGTTTCCTGCTGCGGGCCGCCAATGATGGAGTGTCTGCAGTGATCAACCCGTGGGGCGCGGTGGTGAGCCGCGCACCGGAATTCACCGAGGCCGTGTTGCAGGGTAAGGTAACCCCCCGCCAGGGCACCACCCCCTATCTGCAGGCAGGAAACTGGCTTGCGATCGGTCTGGCCGGGCTCATACTGGCAGCCGCGACAATCTGGCACTTGCGAAAAGCCCGGGGCGGCACCACTTACCCGCAATGAAACTTTCAGACGGGCCAGTTGTTGAAACTACTGGGCGTGTGGCCGGTCTATTCTGTGCATCTGTTTCGGAGGAATGATGGCTATGTCCGTTGAACGTTGCAGTGGCAGATACTTCATGTTGGCACTGAGTGGCTTTGCCCTCGCGGCCTGTTCTCCCAACGCGTCCACCGCGGTGCCGCCGGTGCCTGTCATTGCGCCGGCTGTCGCGGCGGCTGCTGTCACCACGGCTCCCCTCGTCACGGGGCTGCCGGACTTCACCCCGCTGGTCGAGCGCTACGGCCCGGCCGTTGTGAACGTGGAGGTGACCGAGAAGCGGCCCCAGAGAAACCCGCAGGACGACATCCTCCGCGAGCAGCTGCGCCGGTTCGGCATCCCGGGAACCGAGATTCCCCGGGGTGAAAGCGAGCAGCCGCGTGGCACGGGGTCCGGCTTCATCGTTACGCCGGACGGCTACATCCTCACCAACGCGCACGTGGTCAATGAAGCCGTGGAAGTGACGGTGAAGCTGACCGACAGGCGGGAATACAAAGCCACCGTCATCGGCGTCGACGAACGCACGGACGTGGCCGTCATCAAGATCGAGGGGAAAGATCTGCCGACAGTGCGCATCGGCAATCCCGAAACCCTGAGGCCCGGCCAGTGGGTGGTGGCCATCGGCTCGCCGTTTCGGCATGGAGAACAGCGTGACGGCCGGCATCGTCAGCGCGACGTCGCGCCAGTTGCCGAGTGCGCAGTACGTGCCCTTCATCCAGACCGACGTGGCGGTGAATCCGGGCAATTCCGGCGGTCCGCTGTTCAACCTCAATGGTGAGGTGGTGGGCATCAATTCGCAGATCTACAGCCAGAGCGGTGGCTACCAGGGCTTGTCGTTCGCCATTCCCATCGACATGGCGAATGACGTGCGCGAGCAGCTCGTGAAGAATGGCAAGGTCACGCGTGGTCGCATTGGCGTCCAGATGGATTCGATGGACGCCTCGCTTGCCGAGTCTTTCGGGCTGGATCGTCCGCGCGGCGCGCTGGTCGCCGATGTCGTGAAGGGTGACCCTGCAGACAAAGCCGGCATCAGGCCAGGTGATGTCATTCTCAGTGTGAACGGCAAGCCTGTGGAAACCGAAGTTGCCCTGCCGGTCATGATTTCAGCCATTCAGCCGGGCGGCACCGCGGAACTCGAGATCTGGAGAGACCGCAAGCAGCGCAAGGTCACGGTGGGTGTGGTCGAGAACAAGGAAGCCACCGTTGCAGCAGCTCTTGTTCCGGGCCGTGGCGGTGAGCGCGGCGAGCGCGGTGGCAATCCCGCTTCCACGACGGTCCTGGGTGGTCTGGAAGTGCGGCCGCTGACGGCCGCAGAGAAGCAGCAGGTGGAAACCTCCGGGTCGCTGGTGATTCAGGACATTACCGGTGGGGCCGAGAAGTACGGTCTGCAGCGCGGCGACATCATCCTGGGAGTGCACGGTTCGCCGGTGAAGACCGTCGCCGAGCTGGAAGCCGCTGCCGGCAAGGTTTCCGGCAAGGTGGTCGCCCTCCATATCCAGCGTGGTGACAGGATTGCATTCATCGCGATCCGTCCCTGACCGGGACACCGGCGCCTAGCGGCGTCGGCCGGTCCAAAATGCGGGGGGTGGCTCGTGTATTCTTGCGGGCCACCCCTTTTATCGCCTCCGCATGCAAGAACGATATGACCCGGCTGCCGTAGAGGGCAGCGCGCAGGCAGCCTGGGCTGCCGCCAATGCCTTTGCCGCCGACGAATCCGCGCCCGGCGAAAAGTACTACTGCCTGTCGATGTTCCCGTACCCGTCGGGACGGCTGCACATGGGGCATGTGCGCAACTACACCATCGGCGACGTGCTTGCGCGCTTCATGCGCATGCAGGGCCGCAACGTGCTGCAACCCATGGGTTGGGATGCCTTTGGCCTGCCGGCCGAGAACGCGGCCATGGCCAATGGCCTGCCGCCGGCAAAGTGGACCCGCGACAACATCGCCTACATGAAGGGCCAGCTGCAGTCGCTGGGCCTTGCCATCGACTGGAGCCGCGAGCTCGCCACCTGCGACGCCGATTACTACAAGTGGAATCAGTGGTTGTTCCTGCGCATGCTCGAGCAGGGCATCGCGTACAAGAAGACCGGCACGGTGAACTGGGATCCCGTGGACCAGACCGTGCTCGCCAACGAGCAGGTGATCGACGGCAAGGGCTGGCGCACTGGCGCGGTGGTCGAGAAGCGCGAGATCCCGATGTATTACTTCGGCATCACGAAATATGCCGATGAACTGCGCGCCGCGCTGGATCACCTGCCGGGCTGGCCCGAGCGCGTGCGCACCATGCAGGCGAACTGGATCGGGCGCAGCGAAGGCGTGGAGGTGGATTTCCCCTTCGCTGCCGATACACAGGCATTGCTGGGTCGCGATGGTGCGCTGAAGGTATTCACGACGCGCGCCGACACGCTGATGGGGGCCACCTATGTGGCCGTTGCTGCCGAACATCCCATCGCGATGGCTGCGGCGCAAGGCGATGCGGCGCTCGCGGCATTCGTGGACGAGTGCAAGCGTGGCAGCACCATGGAAGCGGATCTCGCCACGCAGGAGAAGCGCGGCCTGCCCACTGGCTTGCATGTGCGGCATCCGCTCACCGGCGCCGATCTGCCGGTGTTCGTCGCCAACTATGTGCTGATGGGTTACGGCGAAGGCGCGGTGATGGCCGTGCCGGCGCATGACGAGCGCGATTTCGAATTCGCGCAGAAGTATTCGCTGCCGGTGCGCACGGTGGTTGCTTCCGCGAGCGGAAAATACACGACCGTCGAGGCACCCTGGCAGGAGGCCTACGCAGAAGCCGGCGTGCTGGTCGATTCCGGAGACTTCACCGGACTCACCTCGACGGCTGCAGTGAACGCCATCGCCGAGGCGCTGGTGAAGCGCAGTCTCGGCGCGAAGCGGGTGCAATACCGCCTGCGCGACTGGGGCATCTCGCGCCAGCGTTACTGGGGCTGCCCGATCCCCATCATTCACTGCGCCGCCTGCGGCGATGTGCCGGTGCCCGACAAGGATCTGCCAGTGCGCCTGCCCGAGGATCTCGTGCCGGATGGCAGCGGCAATCCGCTGGGCAAGACGCCATCTTTCTACGAGTGCAAATGTCCGCGTTGTGGTGCTGCGGCGAAGCGCGAAACCGACACCATGGACACCTTCGTGGATTCGTCCTGGTATTTCCTGCGCTTCGCCAGTGCCGGCAATGCTTCGGCCATGGTGGACGAGCGCGCCAATTACTGGCTGCCGGTCGATCAGTACATCGGTGGCATCGAACACGCCATCCTGCATCTGCTCTATTCGCGTTTCTGGACGCGGGTGATGCATTCGCTTGGGCTGGTGAAGACGCCGGAGCCCTTCGCCAACCTGCTGACGCAGGGCATGGTGCTGAACCATATCTTTCATCGCACCCCACCCACCGGGCGGCGCGAGTTCTTCAATCCGGCAGATGTCGACCTCGTTGTCGATCCGGCGACGCGCGAGTCCCGCGCCACGCTGCACAAGGATGGCAGCAGCGTGACCTACGAAGGCATGGGCACCATGTCGAAGTCGCGCAACAACGGCGTGGATCCCAATGCGCTGACCAGCAAGTACGGCGCGGACACCGCGCGCCTGTTCATGATGTTCACTGCACCGCCGGAGCAATCGCTGGAGTGGAGCGACGAGGGCGTGCTGGGTGCGAATCGCTTCCTGCGCCGGCTGTGGAAGGCGGTGTTTGATCATGTTTCCGCGGGCGGGGCATTGCCCCGGAGCGAAGTCGCGCTGTTGATCGCAGATGGCGGGATGGCGGCGGGTGATCGTGATCTGCGCCGCGTTGCGCACCAGACCCTCGCCAAGGTGGAAGACGACATCGGGCGGCGCCGCATCTTCAATACCGCCGTGGCCAGTGTCATGGAGCTGCTGAACGCGGTGGGAAAGCATGCGGCCGATTCCGCCGCCGCGCAGCCCGCCGCGCGTGCCGTGCGCCAGGAAGCGCTGGAAATTGCGGTAATGTGCCTCTCGCCGATCGTGCCGCATGTCTGCCATGAGCTTTGGCAGCAGCTGGGGCAGGGCGCCGAACTCTGGCGCAGCCGCTGGCGCAAGGCGGATCCCGCGGCACTGGTGCAGGATGCCATCGAGGTGGTCGTGCAGGTGAATGGCAAGCTGCGCGGGCGCGTCAGCGTCGCGCCGGGCGCGAGCGACGACGAAGTGAAGGCCGTGGCGCTGGCAGACGAAGGCGTGCGCAAGCATTTCGAAGGGCGCGAGCCCAGGAAGGTCATCGTGGTGAAGGGCAGACTCGTGAACGTGGTGCTGTGATGAGGATTGCAGCGCTTGCCGTTGTAATGCTGCTCTCCGCCTGCGGCTTCCAGCTGCAGGGCCGTCAGGTCATGCCCGCCTCGCTGACGACACTGAAGGTCAATGCGGTGGACCAGCAGAGCGATTTCACTCGCGCCCTGCGCACGACGCTGAAGGCTTCCGGTGCGCGCCTGGTCGACGAAGTCGGCGCCGATGGCGCCAGTGTGCGCATCGTGCGCGATGAACTCACCGAGCGCGTGCTGTCGGTGGATGCGCGCAATATTCCGACCGACTTCGAGCTCACCTATCAGGTTGAGGTGGAAGTCCGTGCGGGAGGGCGGGAGCTGATGGCGCCCGAGTCCTTCGAGTTGTCGCGCATCTACAGTTTCGACGAGCGCAAGCTGCTGGCCAAGGAGCGCGAGAAAGTCATCCTGCGCGAAGCCCTGGCACGCGACATGGCTAGCGTGGTCACGCGGCGCCTGTCCGCGCTGTAGAGCCAGGCCGGCGAACCCTCGCGTGCTGAGCATCGGTGGCCTGGATCGACTGGCAGTTGCCATGCTGCTGGATCGCTACGGTCTCGAACTGCGCATGCTCTCGCCCGGCGAGCAGATTCCGGGCAGCTACTGGGGCGAAAGTGAGGCTGGCCTGCTGGGCAAGGTGCTGTATGCCCGCAGCGATACCCCGCTGCATTCCGTGCTGCATGAGGCCTCGCATTTCATCTGCATGTCGCCGGAGCGGCGCGCCGGCCTCGATACCGACGCCGGCGGCGATGACGCCGAGGAATGCGCCGTGTGTTACCTGCAGATGCTGCTCGCGATGGAGTTGCCCCAGTTCGGTTTTGACCGCGCCTGCCAGGACATGGATGACTGGGGCTACAGCTTCCGCCTGGGCTCGACGCGGGCCTGGTTCGAGCAGGATGCCGAGGATGCGCGGCTGTGGCTGCTGAATGAAGGCGTGATCCATTCAGACGGGAGATTGAGCGGCTTGCCGCGGATGTAGCAGTCCGCCGGCGGGAATCCAGGCTCAGCGCAGCTTGCGTAGATGCCATCTTCCGGGTGGCAAGCCACTTCAGGGCAGCGCTCACGGTTGGCGGCTTCTCGCTTCGAGCCGGGAATGACTCCGGAGCATTGGGCAAAGTACGGTTCCGGGTAACATGGGTTTTTGAAGCCGCCACGAGGATCGACCATGACCAGCCCGATGTATGTCCATTCCGTTCCCGTCTTCAGGCAATTGCTGACGGCCATGCGAACCATATTGCTGCAGGCCAAAGAGCACGCTGCCGCGAGGTCGATGGATCCGAACGCACTGCTGCAGGCACGCCTGTATCCCGACATGTTCCCGCTGCTCAAGCAGGTGCAGATCGCCGCCGACTTTGCGCGTGGAGTCACTGCGCGCCTGGCTGGCGTCGAAGTTCCCGTCTACGAAGGCAAGGAGCAGGGCTTCACCGATCTCGACGCGCTGCTGGTTCAGACGCTGGCGTTTCTCGATGGCGTGAGTGCTGCGCAGTTCGCAGGCAGCGAATCGAAGGAAATCGTGCTGCGCCCTGGCACGCCGAAGGAAAAGAAACTCACCGGGCAGGTCTATCTTTCCAACTACGGCCTGCCACAGTTCCTGTTCCATGTGACCACGGCCTACGCCATCCTGCGCCACAACGGGCTGCCCATCGGCAAGAAGGATTTCATGGGCGCGTACTGAACGCGCCGCATTTCAGCGACGGGCGTAGCCGTCCGTCGCCTTGCGCAGCGCCTTTGCGATGCCGGGCTCGAACGCCGAGTGACCGGCATCACCAACGATCTCCAGTTGCGCTTCCGGCCAGGCGCGATGCAGATGCCACGCGCTGCGCATCGGGCAGATGACATCGTAGCGACCCTGCACGATGACCGCGGGGATGTGCCGGATCTTCGGCACATCACGCAGCAGCTGGTCGTCGGCGTCGAGGAAGCCACCGTTCACGAAGTAATGGCACTCGATGCGCGCAAAGGCTGCCGCGTACTCCGCATCGCGGAACTTCGACACATAGCCCGGATCGGTGCGCAGATGGCTGGTGGCGCCTTCCCAGATCGACCAGGCGCGCGCCGCGGCATTGCGCTCCTTTGCATCCCCGCTCGTGAGCCGGCGGTAGTAGGCGCGCATCATGTCGTAGCGTTCGGCTTCCGGGATCGGCTCGACAAAGTGTTCCCACAGATCCGGAAACAATGACGCTGCGCCTTCGCTGCTCTGATAGAACCACTCGAGTTCCGAGCGACGCAGCAGGAAGATGCCGCGCAACACCAGTTCGGTCACGCGCTCGGGGTGTTTCTGCGCATAGGCCAGCGCCAGCGTCGAGCCCCAGCTGCCGCCGAAAACCTGCCAGCGCTCGATGCCCAGATGTTCGCGCAGCTGCTCGGTGTCTGCGACCAGATCCCAGGTGGTGTTCTCCTCGAGGCTGGCATGCGGCGTGCTTCGGCCGCAGCCGCGCTGGTCGAACAGGACGATGCGGTAGAGCTTCGGGTTGAAGAAGCGCCGCATCTGCGGATTGGTGCCGCCGCCGGGGCCGCCGTGCAGGAACACGACCGGCTTGCCCTTCGGGTTGCCGCTTTCCTCGTAGTAAAGCGTATGCACGGCAGAAACCCGCAGGCGTCCCGTGCGATAGGCGCGCAAGGTCGGGTACAGCCCATCGGACGGCACTGGCTTGCGCGGCTTCACCGGCGTGCGGGCGGGCTTTCTTTTCACTGTGGCTTTGGCTTTTGCCATCAGCGTGCGCCTGTCATCGGGCCGAGCGGCGCGCCGCCGATCAGGTGCAGGTGCAGGTGGTAGACCTCCTGCCCGCCATGCGCATTGCAGTTGATCAGCAGGCGGTAGCCATCTGCCGCGATGCCGAGCTGTTTGGCCAGATCCCGCGCCACCAGGAACATCCGGCCGATCAGCAGAGCGTCGCTATCCGCAATGTCGTTGGCAGTCGGAATGGGCTTGTTCGGGATGATCAGGATATGCACCGGCGCGCGCGGGTGGATATCGCGGAAGGCAGTGATTTCAGCATCCCTGTAGACAATATCGGCCGGCAGGTCGCCGCTGGCGATGCGCTCGAACAGGGTGGGCATGGCAGGAACCTCGCTGGCTGTTGCCCCTATAATAACCAGCTTGAAAACCTCACCGGAAAAGCTTCTGGGCGCGCTGCGCAGCGCGGCCAGCACCTGTCTATCTGCTCTCCGGCGACGAACCGCTGACACAGGGCGAGGCCGCGGATGCCATCCGCGCTGCAGCGCGCGCCGCGGGGTTTTCCGAACGCGAGGTGTTTTTCGTCGATCGCGCCAATACCGGTCCCTGGGACGAGATCTTTGCGTCGGCGCGCAGGCCATGTCCCTGTTTGCCGCGCGCAAGCTGATTGAAATCCGCATGCCTGGCAGCAAGCCTGGGACGGAAGGGTCGAAAGCACTGCAGGAGCTCGCCCGACTCACCGGACCAGATCTCATGCTGATGGTGACCACCGGCGAGCTGGACTGGACCACGCAGAAGGCGGCCTGGGTGCAGACGCTGGATGCGGCCGGAGTCTGGGTCGACGCACAGCCAGTGACCGCCGCACGGTTTCCCGACTGGTTGCGCAGTCGCGCTGCTGCCGAGTCGATCATTCTCGACGCTGCCGCCGTCGATGCGTTGTCGCAGCAGACCGAGGGCAATCTGCTCGCCGCCGTGCAGGAGCTGCGCAAGCTCTCGCTGGCGGGGCATACACGCAGGTGGGTGCTGCCGAGGTAATTGCCAGCAGCACCCAGAGCAGTCGTTTTGATGTCACGCAGCTGGGCGAGGCGGTGCTGCGCGGCGATACAGCGCGCGCCTTGCGGGTGCTCGCGGGCCTGAAAGCCGAAGGGGTGGAGCCCACGCTCATCCTGTGGGCGCTGTGGCAGGAATTGCGCATGGTCTGGCTGACACTGGTGCCGGGCGCGCCGCTGCCAGGTGTCTGGTCGCGCAACCGCAATCTCATCGCGCCCGCTGCGGCGCGGCTGAAGCCGCTGGGCCGCGCCTTCTTTGCGCGCGTGAATGAACGGATGGCTGCTGCAGACCGCATCGTGAAGGGTCGGCAGTGGGGAAATCCCTGGGACGCACTCGCGCTGCTGGTGGCGGAGTTTGCGGCGGGTCGTGCGGTGCTGCAGGAGGCGGCTTGAAAGTATGGGCGTGACGCGAGCACAGGGTCTGGGCCCAATGGGCATATTCGGTGGCACTTTCGATCCGGTGCACCATGGCCATCTGCGCACGGCATTTGAATTGCGCGAGGCATTGCGGCTGGAGGAAGTGCGCTTCCTGCCCACCGGCAATCCACCGCATCGGGAGATCACGCAGGCCACGGCAGAAATGCGGCTGGCACTGGTGCGGGCGGCCGTGGCCGATGAGCCCGGCTTCACGGTGGATGATCGCGAAACCCGTCGCAGTGGGCTTTCTTATTCGGTGGATACCCTCGCCGAACTGCGCGCCGAGTTTCCGCATCGCTCCATCTGCCTGATGCTGGGCATGGATGCCTTCCTCGGGTTGCCGAACTGGCATCGCTGGCGCGAGATCCTGGAACTCGCCCATGTGGTGGTGGCCCACCGCCCCGGCTGGAAGGCGCCCACGCAGGGGCCGCTGGGCGAAGTGATGGTCGACCGTGGCACCGGCTCGGTACGCGACCTGCATGATTCCACCGCCGGGCGCATTTTCGTGCATGCGGTCACCCAGCTGGAGATCTCCTCCACCGAGCTGCGGCAGCTCATTGCCCGCGGCCGCGACCCCCGCTATCTCGTCCCCGACAGCGTCTGCAAACTGCTGCGCGAGACGGGATGGTATGCTCACCGGCAATGACAGCCAGTAAAGTTTCCCGCCCTCCCGCCCGCGCCGCGCTGGTCAAGACCGTGGTGGCCGCCCTCGACGACATGAAGGCCGTCAACGTCAAGGTGATGGACGTGCGCAAGGTCACCGATGTCTCCGACTGCATGGTGCTCGCCTCCGGCAATTCCGATCGCCATGTGCGCTCCATTGCCGACCGCGTGGTCGAGCGCGCCAAGGCCGCCGGCTTCCGCCCCATGGGCATGGAAGGCGAGCGCGATGCCGAGTGGGTGCTGGTCGACCTCAACGATGTGATCGTGCACGTGATGCTGCCGCGCGTGCGCGAGTTCTACGGTCTTGAAGAACTCTGGGAAACCGTGCCTGCCAGGCCAAAGGCAAAGCCATCGAAGGCGAAGCCCAAGGCCAAAGCAAAGAGCAGTGCAAAGTCCGCTGCAGGCAGGAAGTCTGGCGGTGCAGGGGCCGCGCGCGGCAAACCACGCGGCAAGCCCGCTGCCGCATCGCGGCCACGCAAGCCGGCTGCTGCTGCAGCCCGCGGCAAGAAATCCTCCGCCAAGGTGAGTTCGCGGTCACGCGGCTGACCTTGCCGTGCGCGTCACGCTGATAGCCGTAGGGCAGCGCATGCCCGGCTGGGTGAGCGAGGGCTACGACGAATACGCACGGCGGCTGCGCGGCCGCCTCCCCCTGAATCTGGTCGAGATTCCTGCGGTGAAGCGGGGCAGTGGCGACATTGCGCGCGCGATGACCGAAGAGGGCCGCAAGCAGCTGGCCGCCACGCGCCCCCAGGATCATCTCGTGGCACTGGATGAGCGCGGCAAGACACGCACCAGCCTGGAACTCTCGCAATGGCTCGCTGAGCGCATGCGCAGCGGCGAGGACCTCGGCTTCCTGATCGGCGGTGCCGACGGCTTCGCTCCGGAGGTGCTGGCACGCGCCAATGAGCGCTGGTCGCTGTCTGCGCTGACCTTGCCGCATGCGCTGGTGCGCGTGGTGTTCGCCGAACAGCTTTACCGGGCGGTCACCCTGCTCGACGGCCACCCGTACCACCGCGAATGAGGCCCTTCCAGTTCACACCGATCCTGCTGGCTTCTGCGTCGCCGCGCCGTCGTGAACTGCTGCAGCAGCTGGGCGTGCCCCATGAAGTGCTGGCGGTCGATGTCGACGAATCGGCGCTGCCTGGGGAATCCGCCGAGCAGCTGGTAACGCGGCTGGCGCTGCTCAAGGCGCAGGAGGGTTTTCGCCGCGATGGCGCGAGGCGCCCGGTGCTGGGTTCGGATACTGTGGTGGTGGTCGATGCAGTGGTGTTCGGGAAGCCGCAGGATCAGGCCGATGGGGAGAGAATGCTGGCCGCGCTGGCGGGCCGCACCCATCAGGTGATGACGGCCGTGGCGTTGGTCTCCGGCAGTGGCAGCGTCGCACAGGCGCTGAGCAGCACCACGGTGACCATGCGCGACATCACGGCGGCGGAAGCCGCGGCCTACTGGGATACCGGCGAACCGCAGGGCAAGGCCGGTGGTTATGCCATCCAGGGACGCGGCGCGATGTTCATCGAACACATCAGTGGCAGCTACTCCGGAGTGATGGGGCTGCCGCTGTACGAAACAGCGCAACTGCTGCAGACACTGCAGCCGTCCGGAGGAAACCGATGAGCATTGAGATCCTGGTCAACGTGGCGCCGCGCGAAACCCGCGCCGCGCTGCTGGAGAACGGTTCGCTGCAGGAGGTGTTCATCGAACGCGCCAGCCGGCGCGGGCTGGTCAGCAATCTCTACAAGGGGCGCGTGTCGCGGGTGCTGCCCGGCATGCAGGCGGCGTTCCTGGAAATCGGCCTTGCGCGCACGGCTTTCCTGCACGTGGCCGACATCCTCGCGCCACCGCCCGACCCGGGCAACGACGCGCATGACGACGCCACACCGAGCACCACCGATATCCGCACGCTGGTGCGCGAGGGCGACGAACTGCTGGTGCAGGTGGTGAAGGATCCGCTGGGTTCCAAGGGCGCACGACTGTCGACGCATGTGTCGCTGCCTTCGCGGTACCTCGTGTACATGCCGCGCGGCATGCGCGTGGGCGTATCCGCCCGCATCGAATCCGAAGCCGAGCGCAGCCGGCTGCGGGAGCTCGTGGGCACTCTCTCCGAAGAGCTGGCGCAGGGTGGCGGTGCGCGCGGTGGCTACATCGTGCGCACGGCTGCCATGGGCGCACCCCTCGAAGCCCTGCATGCCGACATGCTGTACCTGCAGCGCCTGTGGGCACATGTGCGTGATCGCTCGTTGTCCACCCCTGCCGGCAACCTGGTGCATGAAGATCTGCCGTTGACCACGCGCGTGCTGCGCGATGAACTGCGCACCGAAGTGCGCCGCGTGCTGGTGGATTCGCCCACCGAGTTCGCGCGCATGCAGGAGTTCACGCGCTCGTTCATGCCGGAGTTTGCCGATCGCATCGAACTGCATGTGGCGCCGCGCCCGATCTTCGACCTGCATGGCGTGGATGAAGAAATCAGCCGCGCGCTCGAGGCGCGCGTGCCGCTGAAGTCCGGCGGCTACATCGTGATCCAGCAGACCGAGGCGATGAGCACGGTCGATGTGAACACCGGTGGTTATGTCGGGCATCGCAATCTCGAGGAGACCATCTTCCGCACCAATCTCGAGGCGGCCGTCACCATCGCGCGGCAGCTGCGGGTGCGCAACCTGGGTGGCATCATCGTGCTCGATTTCATCGACATGCAGGATGAAGATCATCGCAAGGCGCTGATCGAAGCGCTGCAGACGGCGCTGGCCAGTGATCGCGCGCAGACGCATATCGCCAGCATCTCGCCGCTGGGCCTCGTGGAGATGACGCGCAAGCGCACGCGCGAAAGCCTGGAGCATCTGTTGTGCGCCACCTGTCCGCAGTGCCAGGGGCGTGGCTTCGTGCGCACTCCCGAGACCGTCGGGCATGAGATATTCCGCGAGCTGATGCGGCAGAGCCGGCAGTTCCAGAGCGATGAACTGGTCGTGCTGGCGCACCAGGATGTGGTGAGCTGGCTGCAGGATGAGGAGGCTTCCGTGCTGGCAGAACTCGAAACCCAGGCTGGTCGGCCGATCCGGCTGCAGGCCGAACCGCTGTACGGCATCGACCAGTACGACGTGGTGCTGGCATGAAGGCAGCAGCGGTACAGATGACCTCGGGCGTCGAGGTCGAACCGAATCTGGCGCAGGCCCGGATGCTGCTCGAGCAGGCGGCCGCGCAGGGCGCGAAGCTCGCGGTGCTGCCGGAGAACTTCGCCATCATGGCGCGCCGCGAGCGCGACCGGCGCGCGGTGGCTGAAGAGGATGGCGACGGGCCGATCCAGCGCATGCTGGCCAGCAGTGCGCGTGATCTGGAACTGGTGATCGTCGGCGGCACCATCCCGCTGCGAGTGCCCGGCGAGGAGCGCGTGGCGCCGGCCAGCCTGGTGTACGGCCCCGACGGCGAGCGCATCGGGCGCTACGACAAGATCCACCTGTTCGATGTGAACGTTCCCGACGCGGCGGAATCACATAGAGAGTCGGCCGGCATGGTGCCGGGCCGCAAGGTGACGGTGCTCGACACCCCCGTGGGCAAGCTCGGCATCGCCGTCTGCTACGACCTGCGCTTTCCGGAGCAGTTCCGGCGCATGGCCGAAATGGGAGCCGATTGCTTCGTGGTTTCGGCGGCCTTCACGGTGCCCACCGGAGAGGCGCACTGGGATGTGCTGACGCGTGCCCGGGCGGTGGAAAATCTCTGTCACCTTGTGGTTTCGGCGCAGGTCGGCGAGCATGAAAATGGCCGCAGCACCTACGGCCACAGCGCCGTGATCGACTGCTGGGGCCGTGTGGCGGGCGTGCTGCCTGCGGGAGTCGGGGTTGCCGTCGGGGAGCTCGACCTGGAACGCCAGGCGCGCGTGCGCCGCGAATTTCCGGCCCTTGAACACCGGGTTCTGGGCCGCATCATCGACTGACAGGGGTATGGCATTGAGCGCGACACAAGACAATCTGGCAACTGGCAAGCAGAACCATCCTGGTCCCGGGCGGGCTGGATGAGCAGCGCCTGGATCGCATGCTCGGCCTCGTCATGGATCACGCCATCGATTCCGCCGATCTCTATTTCCAGGTGTCGCGCGAAGAATCCTGGTCGCTGGAAGACGGCATCGTGAAGGAAGGCAGCGCCAGCATCGAGGAAGGTGTGGGTGTGCGCGCCATCAGCGGCGAGAAGACCGGCTTCGCCTATTCCGACGAGATCCAGCCGGCTGCACTGGAAGAGGCATCGCGCGCTGCGCGCGCCATTGCGAAGCAGTCACCCGGCAAGGGCGTGCAGGCCTGGCATCGCAGCGAGACTTCGCTGCTCTACCAGCCGGTCGATCCGCTGGCGAGCATGGACGATGCGGAAAAGGTGGCCTGGCTCGAGCGCGTGGATCGCGAGACCCGCGCCATGGATCCGCGCGTCAAGCAGGTGATGGCCAGTTGCCACGCCGTGCACGAAGTCATCCTGATCGCAAACTCCGCCGGCCGCCTCGCCGCCGACGTGCGGCCGCTGGTGCGCTTCAATGTGTCCGTCATCGTCGAGCAGAACGGCCGCCGCGAGCAGGGTTATGCCGGTGCCGGTGGCCGCTACACGATGTCGGAGCTGGTGGCTGGCGACCGGCCGCTGGAGCTGGCGCGCGAAGCCGTGCGGCAGGCGCTGGTGAATCTCGAAGCAGTGCCCGCGCCGGCAGGGCAGATGCCCGTGGTGCTGGCCGCAGGCTGGCCGGGCATCCTGCTGCATGAAGCCATCGGCCATGGTCTGGAAGGCGACTTCAACCGCAAGGGCACCTCGGCCTTCAGCAATCGCGTTGGCGAGCGCGTGGCCAGCGAACACTGCACCGTGGTGGATGACGGCACGCTCGCCGCGCGCCGTGGCTCGCTCAACATCGACGACGAAGGCACGCCCACGCAGTGCACGACGCTGATCGAGAACGGCGTGCTGAAGGGTTACCTGCAGGATGAGCACAACGCGCGGCTGATGGGTGTGAAGTCCACCGGCAATGGCCGCCGGGAATCCTTTGCGCACATGACATTGCCGCGCATGACCAATACCTACATGCGGCCCGGCCCGCATGATCCGGGCGAGATCATCGCTTCCGTGGAGAAGGGCATCTATGCCGTCAACTTCGGTGGCGGCCAGGTGGACATCACTTCCGGCAAGTTCGTGTTCTCCGCCAGCGAGGCCTATCTGATCGAGAACGGCCGCATCACGGCGCCGATCAAGGGCGCAACACTGATCGGCAACGGGCCGGATGTGCTCACGCGGGTTTCCATGGTGGGCAACGACCTGAAGCTCGATGCCGGTGTCGGCACCTGCGGCAAGGAAGGGCAGAGCGTGCCGGTCGGCGTGGGTCAGCCCACGCTGCGCATCGATGCGATGACGGTCGGCGGGACGAACTGAACCGCGACTCCGGAGTCAGGCCACCAGCGTGATGGTGTGGCGCGGTGGTTGCTCCATGGTGTCCGGGACGCTGGCTTCCAGCAGCGGGCGACACAGGATCTGATAGCAGTCCGCATCGAACTCCGGACGCACGCTGGCGAGTTGTGCCGCTTCCTCGCGCGTGGCGACGGTGCCCAGGTGGCACCAGTTGCGCACCACATGATGCTCGGTCAGTTCGCCGTCGGATTCCGAAATCACCACGGCGCCAGCCCAGGGCCAGCAGCGCAACGCCATCGCAGACAGCGCTGCGCCCAGCCGGGCATCGTGCGTCGCAGCGGATTCCTTCTGCGAGCAGGCGCCGGCACAGCGACCCAGCATCGAGCGCATGCAGGGCCGTCCGTTCGGCAGCTTCTCCAGCCCCAGTCGCCCGAGACACAAATGGTGGGCGTCGGCCAACCCGGCAAGATGCGCGAGCGCCGCGGTGCGATGACGGAACAGGCCGAAGCACTCGGTGTCGCGACTGAAATCGATGGTCTGGCAGTCGACGATCACGGGCCCTGCGCTGGAAAGCCGGATCGAGCACAGGCGATGGTTGCGGCGCAGGCGCCGGTTCAGCAGCGGAAAATCCTGCTTGACCATGCGCGCTTCGAGCAACAGGGCGCCGATCTCGCCCGCCGTGCGATGGATGCTCAGGCGCTTCGCCTGGCTGAGCAGTCGCACCTCGGCGCGGTTGCGCAGATGCGCCAGCAGGCGGCTGCGCAGATTCACGCTCTTGCCGATATACAGCGGCAGATCGGCGGCTTCGCCATGGAAGACATAGACCCCGGCCCGCGCTGGCACGGACTCGACCTGTTCGCGCAGGTGATCCGGATAGCGGTAGGGAATGCGGGTGCGGCGGGCCGGTGTCATGCGGATCTTGAGGGGGTTTCGGTCGCGGCAGTCTAGCTTCTCGCCGTCGACAATGGATCTGCAGAAGCGCAATGTTGGACCCTTCAAGGGGGGAACATGACTTACACCAAACGCTTGGCGCTATCCGGGGCAGTCCTGTCTGCATTGCTGTCCGGCATTGCAGGATGTTCGCGGGACGCGCAGGCCCCCGCGCAAGTGCGCGACGAGACTGCCGCCTGTGCGGGGCTGAAGGGCAGCGCCGCGTTCGAACAGACCGAGGTCACAGGCACCACACGCGTGCCGGCGGAAGGTGACCTGCCAGCGCGCTGCGAGGTGCAGGCTGTCATCCGGCCGGCAGAAGGCTCGGAGATCGGCGTGGTCTATCGCCTGCCCGACAACTGGAACGGCAAGCTGCTGGCCCTCGGTGGTGGTGGCTGGATGGGCAACACCACGCCGCAGGCGGCCGCGGCTGGTCTTGGCAGTGGCTATGCCACATTGCAGACCGATGCGGGTCATACGACTGGCACCGGCTTCGATGCATCGCCGTGGGCGCTGCTCCCCGATGGCAGCCCGAACCAGCCCAGGCTCGAGGATTTCTCGCATCGTGCCATTCACCTGATGACGGCGCGGGGCAAGGAAGTGATCGCCGCCCACTACGGCAAACCCGCGAGCCGCGCCTACTACCAGGGCTGCAGTACCGGTGGTCGCATGGGCCTGATGGAAGTGCAGCGTTATCCGGAAGATTTCGACGGTGTGATTGCGGGTGCGCCGGTTTACACCTTGCAGACTCAGACCAGTGCGCAGCTGCGCTCCCTTGCGTTCGCGGCTAAAGGTGCGCGCTTGCTTCCCGCGCATCTGCAGTTGATCCACAAGGCTGTCCTGTCATCCTGTGACGCCAAGGATGGGGCTGAGGACGGCGTTCTGCGCAATCCGCTCGCCTGCGACTTCGATCCGGGCGTTCTGCAATGCAAGTCGGGGCAGTCGGGTGAAAGTTGTCTCGCCGCAGCGCAGGTGGCCGCACTTCGCAAGCTGTACTCGGGCCAGAAATCGAGCGATGGGGTCGTTGCCGCCTATCCGCTGGAAAAAGGCGGAGAAACCGGCTGGGTGCGATTCGTGCCATCGACCGAACCCGGTGAACCGGGCACCAACAGCGGCGGCATGCATGCGCTGCGCGGACCACTGCTGGGCGATCCGGCATTCGACATGGACAAATTCAGGCCAGACGATGTGCCCAAGGTGCGCAGCAGCTGGCTGGCCAGTGTCTATGAGGCGGGCAACCCGGATATCGCTGCATTCACCGGACGTGGCGGCAAGCTGATCCTCTGGCATGGTTTCAACGATCCGGGTCCAAGCCCGCGCGGCACGATCGAGTATTTCGAGAAGGCGCTTGCGGCAACATCCAGTGCTGCTGAGTCTGTGCGCCTGTTTCTCGCGCCAGGGGTTGCCCATTGCGCTGGCGGAGATGGTCCGGATCGCATCGACTGGCTTGCAGCGCTGGATAAATGGGTAGACAAGGGCACGACGCCTGAGGAGCTGCCAGCTACCAAGAAGGATTCCACTCTGGCGTGGAATGTATGCGCGTGGCCGAAACTGCCGACCGGCCAGCCGGGTGGCGGCTACAGCTGCCAGTAGATCCCGTGTGGCATCTGCCGAACGGCCGGTCTGTCCCCTGGGCGTACAGATCCGGCCCGGGCTTTTTCCCGGAGTCGTAATTGCTCCCGGCCACGGTCATTCGGGCACTTCCAGTACCGCGATGCCATTTGGTTTGCCTGGTTCATTGCCCCAGGAGAACACCAGTCGTGCTCCGTCCGCCGACCATGTCGGGTGATTGCCGTTGAGGGCGTAGTCGGTCACCTGGGTAAGGTCAGAGCCATCCCGGTTCACAATGAAGAGCGCGTAGCGGCCGTCCGGACTTCCTCGAACCGATTCAAAGGCAATTCGATTCCCATCGGGTGACCAGCTCGGAGCGCGCCCTGGACCAGGACTCGCTTCAACCGGTCGCGACGATCCTGATTCTTCGACCAGCCAGATCTGGTTGTCGTTCTGGTTGTAGATCTGGCCGCTGTTCTTCTGGCCTGCGAAGGCGATCCATCTACCGTCCGGCGAGACGCTGGACATTCCCGCCAATACCTCGGACTGCCGTGTAACGGGCGTTGCCGCACCACTGGCGATATCCGCGCGATACAGGACATTCCGCGCACCATCGACGAACGCAATGCTGCCGCCATCGGGATACCAGGAAGGATACGCCGGGGCGATCATGTCTTGCAGTGGCACGGCGCGCGCCTCACTGCCATCGCCGAGCATGGTCCAGATTGCGTTGCCGGCATTGAAGGCGAGGCGACCTGCAGGCCCGCTGCGGGCACGCGTTGCAGCTACGCCCGGGCGTTCAAACAGCAGTTGCTCTGCCCCACCTGGTACCGGCACCCGAAACAGGGACCAGCTTCGGCCACCATCGGGGCTGCGGCTGAACACGATGCTGCGGTCATCAGGGGTAAAGGTTGGCCAGTAGTCCACACTGCTGCCTGGCAGGCTCGTGAGTATGCGATGGGGTGCTACTTTCACTGCCCAGTTGCGTAGTGTCGGAGATGGCGGAGCCGGGACCGCCAGCATCAACGCAGCGGCCGCTTGTTCGGTGATGCGCGGCGCAGTGATGTCACGACCAGCCTGGTTGACGATGGCCTCGGTCGCGGAGCCATCCGCGCCTGGCACAAAGCGAATGGTCACTGGCAAGTTCCCGACGGCGAAGCGCTCCGCCGTCTCGGCGAAGAGCTCTCTTTTCTGGGTTGTGCCCACAGGCCCCATGTAGAACCGGGAGCCCTCGCGGAACAGGCGGATGGCTGAACGGGGGCCTAACTGATAGTACCCCGCATACCGGTCGAACTGTGCAGGGGCCAGTGCGATGGTACTTTGCGGTTCCGGTGGAGTCGTTTGCTGGGCGCACAGCTGACATGCTGCGAAAAGCAGGGCGGTCGCGAGACTCCAGGAAAATTGACTGCGCAAAGTGGCCTCCCGCTCTGCGGTAATCAGGAGATGCTGGCTTCCGCCCGTTGCCTGAGCATCCGGAATGCGAGCGCGGAAAGCGCAAACAAGACCATCGTCCGGATCGACATCACGAGCAGAGTCGCGCCGAGATCGATGCCACTCCCCGCAGAGACCGTCTGGACGACGGAACCTCTGACGCCTCCGGGCAGGCCTGCCTCCGGCTGCAGAAACTCGATGTGAACTCCGAGTGGTCCGCTTGCCAGTGCTATCAGGATCAGCCCCGCCCAAACCCAGCGGGAAGACAGGCGCTGACGTGTGGCCACGGCGATGCATGCCACGGCCAGCATTGGGCCGATGCCGTAGCTGCCCAGGAAAGTGACCAACATGCCTGCAGCGTGGATGCCCTGCGGTACCGCAGCCCCGGAGATTTCGCGAAATGGCGCGAAGAATGCCATCGAGCCGACAGCCAGCAGAATCGTCAGGATGACCAGCGTAACGAGCGGCAGCATGCCGAACATCACCCACGGAGCCCTGGCAGAGAAGGAGCGTGGTGTGCCGCGATCAATCATGGCCTGCACGAGTTGGGTATCCGTGCCCAGGAACGTCCAGGCCTTTGCCTCCGCGGCTTTCAAGTCGAGGCCCGCCGACCGTTCACGTGCGACCAGATCGGTCAGGTGATCGCGCAGTTCCGTGACATAGCGTTTTACGTGACGCGGGGCGATCCCGGCGCGCAGTAGTCCTTCGCGCACATTCAGCAGGGTTTGCTCATGCATGCTGTTCTCCTTCCATGACCGAGCGTATGGCCCGGGCGAGTGTTGTCCAGCTTCCGGCGAGGGCCTGGTAGCGCTTGAGACCCCGTGCGGTAACGCAGTAGTAGATGCGGCTGCGACCGTCCACCGTCATGCGGCGCGACTTCAGCGCCCCCTCGCGTTCGAGTGCATGCAGCACCGTGTACGTGATGCCTTCGCCAAGGCTGACCACGTCGCCGGTCTGGGCGCGGATCGCCTGCACCAGTTCATAGCCGTACATCTCACGCTGCTGAAGCAGCCGCAGGATCATCAGCTCGGGTACGCCCGCCATGAAGTTGGGATTTGGTTCGCGCGCCATCGCATGCCTCCAGGTTAGAGGTATCATATACCTCTAAGTTGAAGGTATGCAAGCGTGACCCTTTCTGGTCACGGAAATGTCCAGGTCAGTCGCGTTCCACCGCGAGTGCGACGCCCTGTCCGCCGCCCACGCAGAGCGTAGCCATGCCTCGCTTCGCGTTCCGCCGCGCCATTTCATGGATCAGCGACACGAGAACCCGGCAGCCCGAGGCGCCGATGGGATGGCCAAGGGCAATGGCACCACCGTTCACGTTGACCTTCGATAGATCGAGATCCAGCAACTTCGCCACCGTCAGGGCCTGCGCGGCAAATGCCTCGTTCGCCTCGATGAGATCCAGTTGGTCGAGCGTCCAGCCTGCCTTGGCCAGGACTTTCGCCGTGGCGGGAACAGGCCCTTCGCCCATGTACGCGGGATCCACACCTGCGCTTGCATAAGCCACGATCTTCGCCAGGACCGGCAAGCCGAGACGTTGCGCGCAAGCTGCACTCATCAGCAGCACGGCGGCCGCTCCGTCGTTCAGGGTCGAAGCATTGCCCGCAGTGACCGTGCCTTCCTTGTCGAAAGCCGGTCGCAGCTTCGCGAGCGTGGCCATGTCCGTTTCCGGACGTGGCTGCTCATCCTGGTTGAATACGAGTGGGTCCCCTTTGCGCTGCGGCACCAGCACCGGCGTGATCTGCGACTGGAACTTCCCTTCGGCAATGGCTGCCCGCGCTCTCGTCTGCGAGAGCACTGCATACTCGTCCTGCTGTGCGCGCGTGATGCCGTGGCGGCGGGCGAGATTCTCGGCGGTGTTGCCCATGTGGTAATTGTTGAAGGCATCCCACAGGCCATCGACAACCAAGGTGTCGACCAGCGTGCCAGGCCCGAGCTTCAGACCGGTCCGGGATCCGGGCAGGGCATGGGGAGCAAGACTCATGTTCTCCATGCCGCCGCCAATGGCCACATCGGTTTCGCCGCAGGCGATGGCCTGCGCCGCAAGATGCACGGCCTCCAGGCCAGAACCGCAGACCCTGTTCACGGTCAGCGCGGGCGTCGTGAAAGGCAGGCCAGCCTTGATGGCGGCCTGTCGTGCGGGGTTCTGGCCCGCCGCAGCGGTCAGCACCTGTCCCATCACAACCTGGCCCACCAATGCGGGATCCACGCGGCTCTGCACGAGCAGCGCACGAATCACGGTAACACCGAGCTCCACGGCAGGAATCTGCGAGAGTGCGCCCTGGAAACTGCCAATGGCTGTGCGGGTCGCCGCAACGACAACCACCTCACGCATGGCGGCTCACAGCTTCATCTCGGGGATATCTCCATTCACGATGAGCTTTCCCGCTGTCATCGCACGGATCTCCTCGACGCTCACGCCAGGTGCACGCTCCCTGAGCACAAAGGCGCCGTTCTCGATCTCCAGATAGGCGAGGTCCGTCAGCACCCGCCGGATACAACCGGCTCCGGTCAATGGCAGCGAGCAGCGCTGCAGCAGCTTCGACGCGCCACGCGAGGCATGCATCATGGTGACGATGATGTTTTCGGCGGCGGCCACGAGGTCCATGGCACCGCCCATGCCCTTGATCAGCTTGCCGGGAATCATCCAGGAGGCGATGTTGCCTTCCACATCCACCTCGAAGGCGCCGAGCACGGTGAGGTCGATGTGGCCGCCGCGGATCATCGCGAAGGAATCCGCCGACGAGAAGATGGAAGCGCCCGCCCGGGCGGTCACGGTTTCCTTGCCGGCATTGATCATTTCCGGGTCCACATCGGCACGTGCAGGATACGGACCCATGCCCAGCAACCCATTCTCGGATTGCAGCATGACCTCGATGCCCTCCGGTATGTAGTTGGCGACCAGCGTCGGAATGCCGATGCCCAGGTTCACGTAGTATCCGTCCTTGAGCTCGCGGGCGACGCGTTGCGCCATCTGTTCTCTGGTCAATGCCATGGGTAGTACTTCAGCTGCCCTGTACGGTCATTTTTTCGATGCGTTTTTCGCAATGGCACTGGATGAGCCGATCCACGTAGATGCCTGGCGTATGGATCGCGCTCGGCTCGAGTGTTCCCGGTTCCACGATCTCGTCCACTTCCACAACGGTGATCCGGCCCGCGGTGGCGGCCAGCGGATTGAAATTCTGCGCCGTATTCCGATAGACGACGTTGCCGTACCAGTCTGCCTTCCAGCCCTTCACGATGGCGAAGTCCCCGGTGATGGACTCTTCCAGGATGTACTTGCGGCCGCCGAATTCCCGGACTTCCTTGCCTTCGCCGATGGGTGTGCCATAGCCGGTGGCGGTGTAGAACGCCGGAATGCCAGCGCCGCCGGCGCGGATCTTCTCGGCAAGCGTGCCTTGTGGCGTGAGCTGCACGTCGAGTTCGCCGGCCAGCATCTGCCGCTCGAACTCCGCGTTCTCGCCCACATAGGAGGCCACGATCCGGCTGATCTGGCGATCCTTCAGCAGCAGGCCGAGGCCGAAATCATCCACGCCACAATTGTTGGAGACGACGGTCAAGCCGCGAATGCCCATCTTCTGGATGTGGGCGATGAGATTCTCGGGAATGCCGCACAGGCCGAAGCCGCCCGCGACCACCGTCATTCCATCCTTGAGACCCGCCAGCGCTGCGTCGAGCCCGGTGACCCGCTTGTCGAAACCCGCCATTCTTGCTGCTCCGGCCCTTTGTTCAGGCACCGGCTGCGATGGTAACGGTTTGCCGCGATCCCTGTTCACCCATGTGCCGCAGGCGGTATTCGCGCGGCGACGCACCGTAGCGCTCGCGGAAGCTGCGGCTGAAATGCGGGGCGCTGTTGAAGCCCCAACCGAAGGCAATGTCGCTGATGGAATGCCCGCGCCAGCGCTGGTCGGCCAGCTGGCGCGCGCATTCTTCGAGGCGGCGGCGAATTATGTAGCTCGACACCGATTCGCTGCTGGCGGCGAAGATCATCCGCAGGTAGCGCGATGAAACGCGCAGCTGTTCGGCAATGACCCGGGGCCCAAGGTCTGGCGTGCGCAGGTGCTGTTCAATATAGGCCCGCGCCTTGGAGTGGCGGTTGTTGACCATCAATGAGTTCGACAGCAGCGCGTCGTAGGCGATCGCATAGGCGCTGGATGTCATCTCGAGCAGCTGACGTGCCAGGCGCTCCTGGATCGCAACGGGCAGGCCACTTTCCAGTTGCCGGCACAGATTGTGGATCAGCGCCGCGATGGCGGAGGTCAGGCCATCTCCCGCTGCCAGCCGCAATCCGCAGAAACGTTCCGGCGTTGGCAGATGCTCACGCAGCTGTGGGGCCGGCACGCGCAGGAGGATGGTCTCGGCGTGATCGCTCAGTACATGGCTGTGTGGCACGGCGTTGTCATACAGCGTCATGTCGCCTTCCAGCAGCGACACCTCGTGACCGTATTGCGCCAGCGTGCCATGGCCGCGAACCTGCAGCACCAGCGTATAGGCGCGTCGCGCGGACTGGTCGATGTGGCTGGCATTGCGATCGATGGCGCTGTTATTGCAACGGAGGCGCACGATGCGCAGCGGTCCCAGATCCCCCAGATTCAGTTCTGCCTCGAAGGTTTTGCGGTCGGCGGGGGTCAGATTCACCCGCTCGAGCTGGGCTGAATAAAGATCATTCCAGGCGGCGACCCGCGAGCGGCTCGGCAGGCTTGATGCCTTGTAGGTTTCCATGCTCGGCCCCCAAACCTTGTTTCATATATCCTATATGATCCTAGGAGGGGGATGTCAAACCGTTGCCTGCGGCAGGTGCTCAGGGCTTCGTGGGTCCGTTTGCGGTGCCCAGCGCCTGTGCGAAGGGCTCCATCCGACGGTAGGATTTCTCGATGTGCAGGCGCATGGCGGTCTCGGCTTCGGCACCGTCGCGGGCCGCCAGTGCGGAAACCAGCCGCTCATGTTCTACATAGGCCGCCGTGGTCACTTCACTGTGGAAGTGCAACCGGAATACATGCAGATGTGTGTGCAGGCGGGCCAGAGCTTCGCGGATCAGCTGGTTGCCGCTGCCAAGGGCAATCAGGTCATGCAGTTCGGAATCCTGATCGGCAAATCGCCCGTAAGAATTACGGGTGCCTGCAGGTTGCATGCTCTGCGCCAGCGCGGACACGCGGGCGAGATCCGCATCACTCATGCGCTCGGCCGCGCAGCGCGCGGCATACGGCTCCAGCAGCAGGCGCAGTTCGTAGAGCTCATCCAGCTGCTTGCGATTGAGCTGCGGGGCGCTGCAGTAACCGACATAGTGCTGTTTGGTGACGAGGCCCACAGCTTCCAGCCGGCTGAGCGCCTCGCGGATCGGTGTCTGCGATACTCCCAACTGCCGGGCCAGTTCGTCGATGGAAATGCGCGTGTCGGGCGGAATGCGCAGCGCCATGATGTCGGCGCGGATCAGTTCGTAGACCTCGTCGACAAAGCCCTGCGAGCGCTTGACGACGCGGCTTGAGGATCTGGCGGGCTTGTTCGGGGCGGTTGTCGCCATGGTATTTTGCTTGCTGTCCCGGCATTGTTTCGCCGGATCGCAGCGTCATCATATACGCCTGTACGCGAAACTGCCTGTGGGCGCAGTATGCGGCGCGGCATCTCGCAGCGCGCCGTTGACTGTGCAAGATGGGCTTCCGTAGGGGGCAAGTGGTTGCCTGGCGTGACGCATAGCGTTCGGGCCTGAATTGCAAGGGGAAGGCTGTGGCAGAAGCGGATGTCCTGAAACTCAATGCAGAACTTGCATTGCAGCTGGCCGATTACTGGCATGAGATCGACACCAACCTGGGCCGGGAGGCATCTGGCTATTACACCGAAGATGCCGAATTCCATGGCCAGTTTGCCTCCTATCACGGCCGCGCGAAGATCCAGCAGTTCTACGACTGGCGCGTGAAGCAGGGGCCACGCCTGGCAGTGCATTGCTTCACCAATTTCCGGGCGTGGTTCACCGGCCCCGATACCGCCGAAGCGACCAACTACCTGTTCCTGTATGCCGCCAATGGCGTGAAGGTGCTGCCGACGCACCCACCCATCACCATTTCGCTGGCCACAGATCGTTACCAGCGTTCGGCTGAAGGTCGCTGGCTCTGCACCTACAGGCGTTTTGAGCACCTGTTTGAAGGCGGTGCGCCGATCACCAATCCGAAGCTCGACGATGAACCTGCAAAATAGACACGGATGCCTTCAGCGATGGATCAGTTGAAGGTATTCCTTGTTACCGGTGGCAGCCGTGGTATCGGGGAGGCGGTTGCCGTAGCGGCCGCACAACAGGGCTATCACGTGGTCCTGACCTATGCCCACGATGAGCAACGCGCCCAGGCGGTAGTCGACAGGATCTGTTCGGCAGGGGGCCGCGCCACTGCCGTGCTGGCCAATACGGCGCATGAAGGGGATATCCAGCTGCTGTTCGCTGCGGTGGACAGGCTGGGCGCTCTCGCGGTGATGGTGTACAACGCCGGCATCACCGGCGCGCACTCCACACTCGCCGAAGCCTCTACGCAGACCATCGACGAAGTGCTGGCAGTCAATCTACGGGGTGCCATCCTGTGTTCACGCGAGTCGGTGAAGCGCATGTCGACGCGTTTTGGCGGCAAGGGCGGATCGATCGTGCTGATCTCCTCGCGCGCAGCCTTTTATGGTTCCCCTGCGGAGTATGTCTGGTACGCGGCATCGAAGGGCGGCATCGACAGCCTGACCAATGGGCTGGCGCGCGAAGTTGCAGCCGAAGGGATCCGCGTGAATGCGGTATCTCCCGGGCCGATCAGCACCGATATGCACCGGCCCGGAAGACTGGAAGTGGGCGCAAAACGTGCGCCGATGCAGCGAGCGGGATCCACTGCAGAGGTGGCTGAAGCCGTGATGTTCCTGGCTTCAGACGCGGCTTCCTACGTGACAGGGGCAAATCTGTCGGTGTCAGGCGGGCTTTAGGAGTGAGCCATTGCCTGACCTCGATGTCAGGCGATCCAGACCGTCTGCAGGTTGCACAGCTCCAGCATGCCGGTGCGTCCCAGCTCCCGGCCATAACCGGATAATTTCACACCGCCTACCGGAACCCGCGGATCGGAAGCCGTGACGCTGTTGATGAACACGCTGCCGACATCCAGCGCACCGGCCATCGTGCGGGCGCGGTCCAGGTCGCTCGTCCACAGCATCGCACTGAGGCCGAAGGGGGAGTCGTTGGTCATGGCGATGGCATGGTCGGCATCGCGCGCCGTGAGGATGGCTGCGACCGGGCCGAATGTTTCCTGCGCGACAACCGGCATGGCATCCGTCACTTCCGACAACACCGTGGGCTCGTAATACCAGCCCGGGCCCGAGACGCTCTTGCCGCCGGCCAGCAGCTTCGCGCCAGCCTGCAATGAGGCTGCGACCTGCGCCGACAGCGAATCGCGGAGATCGGCGCGCGCCATGGGCCCGAGTTGCGTGCCGGACTGCAGCGGATCACCACGGCGCAGTGCAGCGGCCGCAGCGGCGAAGCGGGCGGTGAACTCGGCTGCCACGCCGGCTTCGACGATGAAGCGCTTGGCTGCCAGGCAGACCTGTCCGCAATTGGTGAAGCGGGCGCGCACACCTGCGGCGACCGCTGCGTCCAGATCCGCATCGGCCAGCACGATGAAGGCATCCGAGCCGCCGAGTTCCAGCACCGACTTCTTGCAGACCGCGCCAGCCTGGGCAGCGACCTTTGCGCCGGCGGCAGGGCTGCCGGTGAGTGTTACGGCGGCGACACGGCGGTCGGCAATGATGGCGGCGACGGCTGCAACCGGTGCGTTCAGATTGATGAACACGCCGCGTGGCATTCCGGCAGCTTCCAGCAAGTGGGCAACCAGCGCCGCGCATCCCTGCACATTGGGAGCGTGCTTCATCAGGATGGTGTTGCCAGCCATCAGCGCAGATGCCGCGCAGCGGAAGACCTGCCACACCGGAAAATTCCACGGCAGTATCGACAGCACTACGCCCAGAGGCCGCGGGGCGAGGTAACTGCTGCGCGCATGGGTGGGAACGATTTCGTCAGCCAGCCATGCAGGCCCGTGTTCGGCCACGTACTCGCAGTTCCATGCCGACTTCTCCACCTCGGCCTCTGCCTCCGCGAGTGGCTTGCCCATCTCCAGCGTGATGCAGCGTGCGAGGCTGGCTTTGTGGTTGCGCAACTGTGCAGCGGCAGCACGCAGGATGTCTGCGCGCCGGGCGACGGCCACCTTCCGCCACAGCGCTGCAGCCTGAGAGGCGGCGACGAGCGAGGCTTCGATCTGTGCCTGGTCTGCCAGCGGCCACACCGAGATGGTTTCACCGTTGGCGGGATTGACCGAAAGCGAAACGGTGTTGTCGGCAGATACCTGCATTCCAGCGCCCCATGCTACCTTGAGGAAAACGGCGAGCGTACTGCAGATCTGCAGGCACGGCGCGGGAACCTGCGGCTTGTTCTATGCGTCCTTGCAGCAACTTCCGTTATGGTCAGTCTGCTGTTCCGTAGCAGGGAAGTGCAGGGGTCTGCGCTGTGTGAGCTTGCTCCACCGGGGTTGAATGATGAATCGGTCAAATGCTGTGGTCGAGATGAAAATGGAACGCACGCTGACATTGCAGCTGCCGCGCAAACTGGCCTTCGGAGCCAACTGCCTGGCGACCGCCGCAGAGTGGGTCGGATCGCTGAACCCCGCAGCGGTGCTTATCGTCACCTCGCCCCCGGTGCGCAGCCTGTGCGATTCGCTGATGGCTGCCCTCGGCAGCCAGGGGCGCAAGGTGCAGGTATGGGAAGGCGTGCTGCAGGAGCCGCATGTCGATGATCTGGCAGCAGCCATTGCGGTGGCGCGGGAATGCCGTGCAGAACTCGTCATCGGCCTCGGCGGTGGTTCTGCCATGGATGTGGCCAAGCTGGTCGCCGCCTTGCTCGATGGCCGTCAGCAGATCGGCGATGTCTTTGGCATTGGCAGGCTTCTCGGACGCACGATACCCCTGATGTGCGTGCCGACGACGTCCGGCACGGGCAGTGAAGTGTCGCCGATCGCCATCGTGCAGGATTCCGCCGACGGTCTGAAGAAGGGAGTCATCAGCCCGCATCTGGTGCCGGATGCCGCCTTTGTCGATCCGGTGCTGACCATCGGCATGCCACCCGCCGTAACCGCTGCCACTGGTCTGGATGCGCTCACGCACTGCATCGAAGCCTATGCGAACAAGCAGGCGCACTCCCTGGTCGATACCTGGGCACTGGAAGGCATCCGGCGCATTGCCCGCAGCCTGCCCGCAGCCTTTGCCGATGGCGCCAATGTCGAGGCACGTGCCGATGTGTCGCTCGGCAGCATGTATGGCGGACTGTGCCTGGGGCCGGTCAACACGGCGGCGGTGCATGCGCTGGCTTATCCCCTGGGCAGCGAATTCGGGGTGGCACACGGAACCTCCAATGCCGTGCTGCTGCCGCATGTGCTCGAGTTCAATCTGCCGGCCGCGCCACTGCGCTATGCCGATGTCGCGCGAGCGCTTGGCGTTACTGGCGAAGGCACGGCCCTTGAAGTCGCGCAGCGAGGCGTGGATTTCCTGCGGGCGCTGAATCGCCGCTGCGGCATTCCCGCCCATATTTCCATGCTGGGTGTGCCGGAATCGGCAATCGATCGCATGGCCCAGTCTGCGCTCACCGTGCAGCGACTGCTTCTGCAGAACCCGCGCGTAGTCACGCTGGACGACGCGCGGGACATCTACCGGCGCGCCTACTAAGAAAGACCAATGACAAACAGAGCTTCTCCATTCACCTGGTACCAGGAAGCCGACGCCCGCGTGCGGCGGGTGTTCTGGACGTGCACTGCCGCCTGGGCGCTGGATTCAATGGACGCGCTGGTCTATTCGTTCATGATCCCGACGTTGATGGTGGCTTTCGGCATGACGCTGCTGGAGGCCCAGGCCATCAACACCGCCAATTTTGTTTCCGCCGCCATCGGTGGCTGGGTCGGCGGCCTGCTCTGCGACAAGTATGGGCGCGCCCGTCTGCTGCAGTTCACCATCCTGTGGTTCTCTTTCTTCTCGTTCCTGTCGGGTTTCGCAACCAACTACGAACAGCTGATGATCTTCCGGATCCTGCAGGGGTTCGGATTCGGTGCGGAATGGGCCGTCGGCGCTGTGCTGCTGGGCGAGATCATCGCGCCGGCACACCGCGGCAAGGCGGTGGGCACGGTGCAGAGCGCCGCGCCGATCGGCACGGGCCTCGCTGCCCTGCTGGCCGGTCCGCTGGTTGCAGTACTGCCTGCCGAGTATGGATGGCGGGTCGTGTTCTGGGTCGGCATCCTGCCGGCGCTGCTGGTGTTCTTCGTGCGGCGCTCGGATGACGATTCCGACGTCTACCTGGAAACACGCAAGCGCCTGAAAGCCGAGAACCGCAGCATTTCCGTGCTTGCGATCTTCTCGCCGAAAGTGCTGCGGATCACATTGCTGACAGCGCTGCTGGCGATTGGCATCCAGGGCGCGGCTTATTCCATCAGCAATTACCTGACGGTATTCCTCCGCACCGAGCGCGGCTTGAGCGCAGGCGTGGCCGGCGTGTACGTGCTGATCAACAGCGCGGGCGGTTTTTTCGGCGCGCAGGTCAATGCGTATTTCAGTGACCGGTTTGGCCGACGCCACATGTTCCGGCTGTTCGGTGCGGGTTTCGTCGTGATGGCGAGCTTCTATCTGCTGGCACCGCTGGGCAATTCGGCGTGGACCCTGCTGCCTGCGGGCATGGTGTACGGCTTCTTCCAGTTTGGTCTCTATGCTTCCTTCGGGCCTTACTTCACCGAACTGTTCCCCACGGAAATCCGCGGCTCGGGCCAGGCCTTTGCCTACAACGTGGGTCGCGCCATGAGCGGCCTGGCATTCACCATTCCGGTAGCGCTCATCGCAACGCACTACAACGCAAAAATCAGCGTCGGCATGCTGGTGATGGCGCTGACCGGCATCGCGTGCGCGATCATCGCCACGCTGATGCTGCCGGAGACGGCGGGCAGGAACCTCGCGGAGCCCGCGCCGACAGAGGCAAACCGATGAACAGGAGACGCTTCCGTTGCGGATCGCGGATGGGGGTGCTGGCCGTATTGTTTCCGCTGCTGGTTGCCACCGGTCAGGCTGCCCAGCCAGTACCTCTGCGCATCCAGGGCAACATCACGACCATCGAACTGGCGCCGGTGCTGCTGGCGGCGCAGTCGCCGCGCACGCCCGGAACAATCACCAATGGCGGTGTGCCGGATCTTGCCCGGACTGGTGGCGCCGAACTCGCCACCAATGCGGAGACGCAGGCCTTGCGCGCGTCCCTCACCAATCCGGACCTGCGCATCATCATGACGGTGTCGGAGGGTCTTTACCGCATCGTTGCGCGCCGTTCCGCGGGCATCAACAGCCTCGCCGACCTGAAAGGCAAACGCATTGCCACCATCTCGATCACTTCATCGGGATACTTCCTGCATCGCATGCTGCGCACGGTGGGACTGGATTACGCCGATGTGACCGTCGTGCCGCTGAACACGGCAGGCGTGGAAGAAGCAATGATCCGCGGCGAGGTCGACGCGGTCACCATCTGGGAGCCGATGATCGACAATATCGCGCGGCGCCTGGGCGACGACGCCATCGAATTCAATGGCAAGGGCGTCTACCGCGAGCTCTTCAACCTGAACACGACTGGCGCGCAGCTGGCCGATCCGGTGCAGCGCAAACGCATCGTCGAGTTCGTGCGTAGCGTGCTAGCGGCCACGCAGCGCCTGCACGCGGATCCACGCGCCGCGTGGACGGCCGTGGCGAAATCAGCCGGCTACGATGAAGCGATAGTGGCTCGAACCTGGCACCACCATCGTTATCCCGGTGCGCTGGTGCCGGACCTGCTCGATGTGATGGAAGACGAAGAGCGATATCTGGCCCGCGGGGTGCAGCCGCAGCGTACGCCGCGGTCGCGCGCGGAGCTTGCGAAACTGATCGATACCAGTGTGCTCGAAGAAGCGCTGGCCGGGCATCCGGAATTGCGCGTGGCAGTGCCTTCCGACGAGGCAGTGAAGAGTCAGGCCGAACGCCTGCGCATCGAGCGCCTTTCGGCCAGCGTGCGCCACGCCACGGCGCTGCGCGCGGTCAAGCGCCTGCAGGGTGCGCTGAACCACTATCGCGAGGCGGGGATGTGGCAAGACGCCGCGGCATTGTTCACGCGCGATGCGGTGGCACAGTTCGGCGCGCAGCAGTTTGCCGGTCCCGCGCAGATTGCCGGCTTTTTCCAGTCGCAGGTGCTGGCCGGTACCGGTCGTGCCAAGCTGGGCGAAGGCGACCTCAATACCCATCTGGCATTCAGCCCGGTGGTCACGCTCGATGCGGATGGCAAGGTGGCGCGTGGCCGCTGGCACGAGCTGTCGATGACTGGCCGCTTCGGCGCGACCGCCGACTGGGCCAATGGCATCCACGAGATTGAATACGTCGAGGAGGGCGGTGTCTGGAAGATCCGCCGTCTGCATTACCACGCGTCGTTTGCGGGTCCTTATACCCCGGGCTGGCGCAACGCGGACCAGAGCGACAAGGTCACGATCGCGCCCTTCCACTTCACGCCGGAGCGTGCCGGCACGCCGGTTCCGCACAGTCCACCGTTGACGGCGGCAGACCGCGCGCCGCGCGAGGCAGACGGACAGCGCCGCCGCGTGGCGCAGCTCATGGCGCAACTGTCCTGCCTGCAATCCGAGTCGCAGGTGCGCAGCCTGCAGAATGCCTATGGCTACTACATGGACCGGCGCATGTGGGACGACATTGCGGACCTGTATGCCGCCGATGGCAGCTTCGAGCCCGGCCAACGCGGCGTCTACCGCGGGCGCGCCAGCATCCGTCGCGCACTGGAGCAGATCGGTCCGGAGAATCTGGCCGTCGGTGTCATCAACGACCACACGCAGATGCAGCCCGTGGTCACGCTGTCGCCGGATTGCAGAAGTGCCACGCTGCGTGGCACCGAACTCGTGATGGCGGGCCGGAACGGTCTGGATGCGGCGTGGGGCATCAATATCCACGAAAACAGCTTTCGGCTCATTGATGGCAGATGGCGGATGCAGGCGGTGCATGTCTACCAGCGCATGCGCAGCGACTACGCCCAGGGCTGGGCAAAGAGCGCACTGCCCGTACGCACCGCTGCGCCTGGCTACGAAGCCGATGCGCGGCCCACGGTGACCTACGCGGCTTATCCGGCGTTCTACGTGCCGCCCCTGAGCTTTGCCAATCCGGGCCGGGGTGCGCGCGCTTTCGGTCGCCCGCAGGCGGCAGCGACTGGCTCGGTGGATGACCTGCTGGCCGCAGCCGAGCGTGAACTGGATATCGTGCTGGCACAGGATGGCAGCGAGAACGTATCGAACGCCTACGGCTACTACATCGACGAGTTCCTCTGGGACAACACCGCCGACCTGTTCTCGGTCAATGGCTCGAAGGAGCTTTCCGGAGTCGGCAATTACATCGGCCGCGAGCGCGTGCGCGAATCCATGGTTGCGCGTTACGGCCGGGGCGGGCGGCGCGCTGCCAGCATGACGCTGCACCAGAAGACAGCGCCGGTCGTTACCGTCGCAGCCGACGGGCGCACGGCGCGTATCCGCACGAAACTGCTGCAACTCAACAGTGCGCGCGATGGGGATGGCTCCTACATCATGGGCATCTACGAGAACAACATCGTGCGCGAGCGCGGCGTGTGGAAGATCAGCCGCATGGATCTGGACTACACCTGGAACGCGAGCTACTCGACCGGCTGGGCGCGTGTCACGCCGCCTGTCCCCCGGGCGGCACCTGCGGCCCAGACTGCGCCAGGTTCGGCGCCGCCAGCGGCAGCAACTGCCCCGCGTGCGGCCGCCAGCAGTGTCCCGCCACCGGATGGCCCGCTGCGTGGTGCGCCGGCTGCGCCGTATCCTGAACTTGCCACCATGGCGTTCCATTACAAGAATCCGGTTTCAGGGCGCGACCCGCCGGAATTGCTGCCACCATAAGGTCGATATGTCCCGCCCCGTCATCGTTACCTGTGCCATCACTGGCTCGATCCACACGCCAAGCCAGTCGCCGTATCTGCCGTTGACGCCAGCGCAGATCGTGGAAGAGTCCGTCGCGGCCGCGAAGGCTGGCGCGGCAGTGCTTCACCTGCATGCACGCAATCCGGTTGATGGCAGCCCGACGGCTGACCCGGAAATCTTCATGCAGTTCCTGCCGCAGATCCGGGCGCGCTGCGATGCCATCATCAACATCACCACCGGTGGCGGGCCTGGAATGTCGCTGGAAGAGCGGCTTGAGGCACCGGAGCGTGTCAGCCCCGAGATGACCTCGCTGAACCTCGGCACGATGAATTTTGCCGGCTTCATGGCACTCGAGAAGCTGCCCGTGTTGCAGCACGAGTGGGAGCGCGGCTACCGCGACATCGCCCGCCGCCACGTGTTCCGCAACACCTTCGAGGATATCGACCTCGTGATGCAGCGCCTGGGCGAAGGCCACGGCGTGCGCTTCGAGTACGAGTGCTACGACGTGGGCCAGATCTACAACCTGGCCATCGCGCTCGAGAAGCGTTCCTATGCGCCGCCGCTGTTCATCCAGTTCGTGCTGGGCATCCCCGGAGGCATCAGCGCCGAGCTGGACCATCTGCTGCACATGGTGCGTACGGCGCAGCGGGTATTCGGCAACGATCTGGAATGGTCGGTGCTGGCTGCGGGCCGCCACCAGATGGCGATGTGCACGCACGCGGCGCTGCTGGGCGGCAACGTGCGTGTGGGGCTGGAAGACAGCCTTTACATCGGTCGTGGGGAGCTGGCGAAATCGAACGCGGATCAGGTCGCGAAAATCTGCCGCATACTTCGGGAACTGTCACTGGAAGTGGCGACGCCGGAGCAGGTGCGGAAGCGCCTCAAGCTCAAGGGCGCCGATCGCGTCCGCCTTTAGTCAGGAAGGCCACAACACCATGTACGAAGCCTACGATCCCCGCTCGAAACTCGCGCCGCAGGCGGCCACAGCGGGCGCAGCACCGGCCGGCTTTGCCGCCGCCGAGTACGTGAAATTCCACGACCTTCCGCCCGGCGAGCAGTCGGCGCTGGCGCGCACCTGGTATGGCCGCGGCCAGAACATGGTCGTGAGTTATTCGGAAGCGCACGCCGGAGCGCAGTTTGCGCGCAGCGGCCAGCTGGACGAATACATGCTGGTGCTGCCGGAGGCGGGTGAAGGCGCCGTCATCGAGTCAGGCACGGAGCGGATCGAAATACCGGGTTTCTCCCTGGCCATCGTGCCACCGGGCGACAGCCTTGTGACCATGCGCCAGAAGGGCCTGCTGATCCGCGTATTCTCCACGCGTAATATCGATCTGGCGCAGCTGGCCTCGAATGCCGGAGCCTACGACCACCAGCACCCGAACATTCCACCGTTCCAGGAATGGCCTGCGCCTCCCGGCGGTTTCCGCATCCGGCATTACAGCCTGGATGTGCCGGCAAAGCCGGGTCGCTTCGGCCGCATCTTCCGTTGCACGACGATGATGATCAACATGCTGCCGTTCGAGCCGGACCCTCGCGATACCGCCAAGCTCTCGCCGCATCATCACGACGATTTCGAGCAGTGTTCGCTCGCCATCCAGGGTGCCTTCACGCATCACATCCGCTGGCCGTGGACTGCCAACGAGCGGCATTGGCGCAACGACGATCATGAACATTGCCCGGCACCATCCATCGCGGTGATCCCGCCCCCGGCCATCCATACCTCGGCCGCCACCCGCACCGACGGCAACCAGCTGGTGGACATCTTCTCGCCACCGCGCATGGATTTTTCAAAGCAGGCTGGCTGGGTGCTGAACGCCGATGAATACCCGATGCCTGGAGCCTGACGCCATGAGCGTGGATTACATCGACCCGCCGGTGGTGGATGCGCATGCCCACATCTTCACGCCGGACATGCCCACGGCCGATTCCGCATGGATGAAGCCCGCCTACGCGTTCACCGCCGAAGACTACCTGCGCGTGCTGGATGCGCACGGCGTGCATTTCGGAGTGATCGCCGGCATCAGCATCTACGGCAGCTACAACGATTACATGATCGAGCAGCTGCGCCTCCAGCCGCGGCTGCGCGGCACGGTGAACATCGATCCCTCTACCGATCGCTACACGCTTGAGCGCATGAAGGCCGATGGTGTGGTTGGCGTGCGGCTGCAGCTGTCGCGCCGCAAGGAGCTGCCCGATCTCGGCGGTGAGGAATACCGTCTGCTGCTGCGGCGCGTGCGCGATCTCAACTGGCATGTGCATCTGGCGCTCGAAGGCAAGCTGCTGCCGGCGGTGCTGCCCGCGCTGGAAGCCAGTGGCGTGCGCATCGTGCTCGATCATTTCGGCCACCCGGATCCCGTGGAGGGCGTGGAGAACGAGGGGTTCCACGCTCTGCTGCGTTCGGTGGAGAAAGGCCGTACCTGGGTGAAGCTCTCGGCCGGTTTCCGGCTGACCTGGGAGAGTCAGGGGTCGGGCACGCCCGATCCGCATGCGATGTCGCTGGCCAAGCAGGCCGCCGCGCGTCTGCTGGAGGTCGCCGGCCCCGAGCGCCTGCTGTGGGGCAGCGATTGCCCGTTCGTCGGGCACGAATCCAGCCTTACCTACCGCGATGCCCTGGCGAATCTGCAGGAATGGGTGCCATCGCCACAGGCGCGGCGGAAGATTTCCGATACCGCCCTCAAGTTCTATTTCAGCTGACCGGAAATTCCATGAGCCCAACCGCTGCCCCGGTTCCTGCCCGTTTTCGTGAACGCCTGCTGGCGCGCGAGCTGCTGCTAGGCACGTTCATCAAGACACCGGTCACGCATCCGGTGGAGGTCATCGGCGCGACTGGTTTCGATTTCGTGGTCATCGATCAGGAACACGCACCGTTCGACCGGGTCACGCTGGATTCACTGATTCTCGCCGGCCGCGCCGCAGGCACTGCAGTGCTGGTGCGTGTACCTGGCGGCGAGGCCCGCGACATCCTGCCACCACTGGATTGCGGCGCGCAGGGCGTGCTGGTGCCGCATGTCAGCAGCAGCGCCATTGCCACCGGCATCGCGGCGGAAGCGCGTTATGCCGGCGGGCGCCGCGGTTTCACGAATTCCTCGCGTGCCGGGCGCTATGGCGCAGCAGGATTCCAGGAGCATGTCGCGACCAGCGATGCCCAGACGGCCGTGATCGCGATGATCGAAGACCTGGCTGCGCTGGAGGTGCTGCAGGAAATCGGGAATGTGGCGGGCCTGGATGCGTTCTTCATCGGCCGCGGCGACCTGAGCATTGCCTTCGGGGTAGATCGCCCGTCGGCGCCGGAAGTGGTGCGGGCAACCGAGCAGATCGCGGCGGCGGGCCGCATGGCCGGCAAGGCGTTGTGCGCCCATGTCGACCGGATTGACTCGTCGGACGTGGTCTGGCTGCGCTCGCTTGGCGTAACAGCCTTCATCGTGTCATCGGACCAGGGGTTGCAGCGCCGCGCTGCCATGCAGACGCTGGCCGACTTCAGGGCGCTGTCCTGAAACGTACGAGCTAGCCTAGATAACCTGCGTCTCGCCGTGTGGCGAACCGTCGGGCTCTCCGTCCGAGGTGGTGGACGGGTGATTGCCGGTCTGCCCGGTGCGCAGGCTGCTGCGCTCGTCCACGTAGATCAGGTCGTGTTTGCCGATGGTGATGACGTCACCATCATTGAGATTGTGGCGCCGCACACGCTTGGACTTCACCACGATGCCATTGGTGCTGTTGAGGTCCTCGACGATGCAGGCATTGGTCTTGGTGATCACCTGGCAGTGATGGCGGCTGACGAAGCGGCTGTCGATCTGCAGATCGTTGTCCGGCGTGCGTCCCACGATGGTGCGCCCCATTCGCAGCGGCAGTTCGCCGACCGTCCGGCCTTCGGTCACGACCACCAGTTTGGCCAGCGGATGGTCAGGCACGCCTTCATGGCGCCCGGTGTCATCCGTGCCGATGTACAGCTCCGGGCCCTTCTGGCTGGTGCCGGCATGGGTGCCAAAGCGGCCCGTATTGCCCGGGTCGCGTGCCGAATCCGGGTTGCTCCGCGCGCTGTTGCGCGCAGAAAATTCCGGCCACTGGAGCTCTTCGATGGCCGACTCCACGTCTTCCAGCAGCACCTGGTCCCGATCTGAAGTGAATGCCGACATCATCGCTGTTTCACACAACGTGTTGATCAGGCGCGGCACGCCTCCGGAATAGCGATACAGCAACGGGAAGGTCTCTTCCGCGAAGATGGTGCGACCGTTCGAGCCAGCCACCTCAAGGCGATGCAGCACGTAGGCCTTCATGTCCTCGCGCGTCAGCGCCGTGAGGTGAAAGCGCAGGCGCACACGTTGTGCCAGCTGCACCAGTTCCGGGGAGTCGAGCTTGGCGTTGAGTTCGGGCTGGCCCGCCAGGATGATGCGCAGCACCTTGTCCTTGGTGGTCTCGACGCCGGACAGCATGCGCACTTCCTCGAGTGTGCGCAGCGACAGGTTCTGGGCCTCGTCGATGATCAGCAGCACCTTGCGACCCGCCGCGTATTGCTCGATCAGGAATGCGTTGAGCGTCGCGATCAGCTCCGCCTTCTTCATCTTGAAGGGCGTGAAGCCGAACTGCACCAGCACCGCCTGCAGGAATTCCAGTGACGAGACCTGGGTCTGGTTGATCTGCGCGACCACCACGTCTTTTTCCAGTTCGGCCAGGAAGGTCTCGATCAGGGTGGTCTTGCCGGCACCGATTTCGCCGGTGATGACCACGAAACCATCCGTGAACCAGACGGTGGACTCCATGTACGCCTTGGCGCGGGAGTGGTTCTTGGACAGATAAAGGAATTCAGGGTCGGGACTCAGCCTGAAAGGCAGTTCCTTGAGCTTGAACAGTTCCGTGTACATGGCCCGTCAGATCTTACGGGATTCGATCCGGCGCAACAGGGTCGCCGCCCGGTTATCAGCGGCCTTTGCGGTTGATTCCACAATCGTGAGGTGCCCCAGCTTGCGACCGGGGCGCGCGGTCTTGCCATAATCGTGCAGGTGCAGCCCGGGAATGGCCAGCAGGTCTGCCCGCTCCGGCATGGTGCCGATCAGGTTCAGCATGGCGCTGTGCCCCCGGGCCGCGGTGCTGCCCAGTGGCAGGCCCGCAATGGCCCGCAGGTGGTTCTCGAACTGGCTGGTTACCGCGCCTTCAATCGTCCAGTGCCCGGAATTGTGGACTCGCGGCGCCATTTCGTTGGCCAGCAGACGCCCCCGGCAAACGAAGAACTCGATGGTCAGCACGCCAACGTAGTCGAAATGGTTCATGACCTTGCGCAGGGTGCGTCGCGCTGCAGCTTCGAGCGTGGCCGATTTCCAGGGCGCGCGTGTCAGCCGCAGAATGCCGTCCTTGTGCAGGTTGCGGTTGAGCGGATACATCGCGAACTCGCCGCGTTGACCGCGTACCGCGATGGCCGACACTTCGTAGTCGAATGGCACCATCTCTTCGTAAATCAGCGGCGCATTGCCGAGTGCGTCCCAGGCTGCGTCGATATCGGTGGTCTTGCGCAACACCTGCTGGCCCTTGCCGTCGTAACCCATGCGGCGTGTCTTGAGTACGCCGGGCAGGCCGATCTCGCGCACGGCACGTTGCAGGTCAGCGTGGGAATCCACCGCCTGGGTGCGGTTGGTGGGTATGCGCAGCTTCGCAAACAGCGCTTTTTCCTGCAGCCGGTCCTGCGCGGTGGACAAGGCGAGGCGCGGCGGTGCGATCCGCGCTCGCGATTCGAGGTGATCCAGCGCTTCGCCGGGCACGTTCTCCCAGTCGAAGGTGATCACGCTGCAGCGATCGGCCAGCAATGCGAGCAGCTTCGGGTCGGTGAAACTGCCGAGCAGTGAAGGCGCGACCTGGTGGGCGGGCGTACCGGCTTCGCGATCGAGAAACAGGAAGTCGAGGCCGAGCGGATAGCCGGCAAGCGCCATCATGCGGCCAAGCTGCCCGGCGCCGAGCACGCCGATGGTCATGCCGGATCGCGCGGGTCGGGCTGCGCCAGCACGGCGTCGGTCTGGGCCTGGCGGAATGCTGTCAGCGCTGCGGCGACGCGCGCGTCGTGCAGCGCCACGATGGCTGCGGCAAACAGGGCGGCATTGGCAGCCCCCGCTGCACCGATGGCAAAGGTAGCCACCGGAATGCCCTTGGGCATCTGCACGATCGACAGCAATGAATCGATGCCGTTCAGGGTTTTCGACTGCACCGGCACGCCCAGCACCGGCACTCGCGTCTTGGCGGCCGCCATGCCGGGCAGGTGCGCGGCACCACCGGCGCCCGCGATGATCGCCGCGAGGCCGCGGCCCTCAGCCTTGCTGGCGTAGTCGAACAGCAGGTCTGGTGTGCGGTGCGCGGAAACGACCTTCACCTCGTGCGGCACGCCGAGCTGTTCGAGCAGCTGCGCGGCAGGCTGGAGAGTCTCCCAGTCTGACTTCGAGCCCATGATGATGCCGACCAGAGGGTTCATTTGCGAAGTCTAGCACGCGTGTTCTGCGCGTCGATTTGTGCAGCCAGCGCAGCTTCCAGCGCATCCATGTCGATGTCGCGCATCAGCTTGCCGATGAACTGGTACTGCCGGCCGAGTGCGCCGCGACTGCGCAGTCGTTGCGCTTCGGCGATGGCATCCCGGATGGCATCGGAAAGCGGCAGCGGATCAAGCTCATCCTGCCGCATGTGTGTCAACCGCTCGCCCAGTTTCTGCGCCGCATGGGCGGCCCGCTTGCGCGAGCTCTTGCTGGGTGGGTAATCCTGTTCGGCGTCGTCGAGTTCTGTCATGCCGTACAATTATGGACTATGTCCCAGGCCGTCGACGCATCCAGAATCCCCGAACTTCGCGATATCGTGGCTTTTGCCCTGCAGGAGGCAAGCACTGCGGGTGCTTCCCAGGCGGAGGCCGATGTGAGCCTCCAGCAGGGCCTGAACGTCAGCGTTCGCCTGGGCGAGGTGGAAACCATTGAATACCAGCGCGACCGGGCGCTGGGAATCACCGTGTATTTCAATGGCGCCAAAGGCTCCGCCAGCAGCGCCGACCTGCGGCCGGAGGCTGTGCGGGCGATGGTGGCGAAGGCCTGCTCCATCGCCACCTTCACCGCGCGCGACGAATTCGCCGGACTGGCCGATGCCGCGGACATGGCCCGCGATCTGCCCGAACTCGATCTCTACCATCCCTGGGCGCTCACGCCGGAGGCCGCCATCGAAATGGCGACGGCCTGCGAGGCCGCGGGCATGGCCGTGGATCCGCGCCTGACGAACTCCGAGGGTGCGTCGGTTTCCACGCACCGCGGCGTGCGCGTGTATGGCAACTCCCACGGGTTTCTCGCCGGCTTTCCCACCACCAGCCACAGCATCAGCTGCGTGCTGCTGGCTCAGGAAGGCGACGACATGCAGCGCGACTACTGGTACACCGCTGCGCGCGCCGCCACCGGCCTCGACGATCTGGAGCAGGTCGGCCGCCGGGCCGGGCAACGTGCCATTGCACGCCTCGGCGCGAGGCAGATCAGCACGCGCAAGGCGCCTGTGCTGTTTGCAGCCGATATAGCTCGGGGCTTCTTCGGGCACCTGGTGTCGGCGGTGCGCGGCTCCAGCCAGTATCGCAAATCGTCATTCCTGCTGGGTGCGGCGGGCGAACAGGTGCTGCCGGATTTCGTGCAGATGCAGGAACGCCCGCACCTGCCGCGCGCCATGGCCAGCAGCCCATTCGATTCAGAAGGCGTGGCCACACGTGATCGCGAGCTGGTGCGCAACGGCGTGCTGCAGGGTTATGTGCTGGGCAGCTACTCGGCACGCAAGCTCGGCCTGCACACCACCGGCAATGCCGGCGGCATTCACAACCTGCTGGTAACCAGCTCCGCCGGGTTGCTGGATCTGCCGGCGCTGTTTGCCCGCATGGGTTCCGGTCTGTATGTCACCGAACTCATGGGGCAGGGCGTGAACGGCGTCACCGGCGATTACTCACGCGGTGCCACCGGCTTCTGGGTGGAGAACGGAGAGCTCGCTTATCCGGTGCACGAGGTGACCGTGGCCGGCAATCTGAAGGCCATGTATCGCGGTGTGCAGGCGCTGGGATCGGATATCGACCTGCTGGGTGCCATCCGCACCGGAGCAGTGCTGGTGGACGAAGTCACCATAGCCGGCGGCTGAGACCTCAGGCCGCCGGGCGATCCGAGATCAGATCGGCGAGCGTGCGTTCGCCACAGACTTTGCGCCAGGCGCGTTCCATGTCTTCCTGCAGGTCCAGCACACCCGGTGCCGATAGCCGCGGGTGTGGGTCATGCCCGGTGCGCCGCGTGCGAGCGGTGTGGATGATTTCCGCCAGCGAAATGCTGCTGATTTCGCGGCCAGGAAACAGCTTGCCGTCGTCCGACTGCGCAAGCAGACCTTTACGCTCCAGGTGTTCGGCCATGTCGGCGATGGCGATGCCCGGCAGGGCCAGCGCGCGGCTCAGCTTCTCGAGCGTCCAGGGCGGGTCGCCGGCGCGGTGTCCCATTGCCACTCGCGCCATGATGTCGAGCGCCAGGCGTTCCTGTTCATTGCCGGAAAGTCGCAGCAGGGAATGGCCCAGACGCAGGTAGTTCGGGTTCTGCAGGTAGAACGCCAGTTGCGCGCCGGCCAGCAGGATCAGCCAGCCGAGGTAGGTCCACAGGAACACCGCCACCACGACCGCGAAGCCGGCATAAACCAGCGTCAGGCGCGAGGTGTAGATCACCATCGCCGTAAAGGCCTTGCCGGTCGCCGCCCACAGGATGCCTGCGGCCAGCGCGCCCCCGAACGCGGGCAGGAAGCGCACGCGCGTATTCGGCATCAGTATGTAGATGCCGGTAAACAGCCCGGTAACGATGGCATAGGGCGCGAGCTCGATCAGGATCTGCATCGCCTTCGCGCCGAAGGTGAAATCCTCCAGTGTGTAGCTCGCCACGCTGTCGAATGCGAGTTTGGAGAAGGTGATCACCGTTGCGACCACCAGCGGGCCAATGGTGACCAGCGCCACGAACTCCATGACCCGGCGCGGGATGCTGCGGGCGCGCCGGACGCGCCACACGAAATTCATGCTGTCCTCGACCTTCTTCACCGTGCCGACCAGCGTCCACAACAGCAGCACGAGACCCACCACACCAACCAGCCCGCCACTGACTTTCTCGGCCAGTTCCATCAGACGGTGCACGATCTGCGGACCTGCCTCGCCGACCGGGCGGAAGAATTCCAGCAGGAAGGGCTCCATCTCGCGATGTGCGCCGAAAGCCTTGAGCACCGCGAAACTCAGGGCGATCAGCGGTATCAGCGCCAGCAGCGTGGCGTACACAAGTCCGGTGGCGCGCAGCGTCAGCTCGCCGCCGATGATGTCGCGCAGGATCGCGTAGGGATATCGAAGGATGCGCAGCAGCCTGGCCAGCGGGTTCTGCTGCAGGGTGTGTGGCCCGAACAGCCCGTGGTCCAGAAGTTTCCAGAATTGCTGCCACATGTAGGGTTGGCCGTTCGAGGCGCTTCAGGCGAGAGGGGGGCCGGTGAGCCGGCGCAATGCCTCTTCATAGATCGCGGTGGTCTGCGCGATGACTGTTGCCGGCAGGCGCGGACCGGGCGCCTTCTTGTTCCAGTCCAGGGTTTCCAGGTAATCGCGCACGAGCTGTTTGTCGAACGAGGGCGGACTGATGCCCACCTGGTAGCTGCTGGCCGGCCAGAATCGCGAGGAATCCGGTGTCAGTGCTTCATCGATGAGGATCAGCTCGCCATCCGGGGCCAGCCCGAACTCGAATTTCGTGTCGGCGATGATGATGCCGCGCCGCGCAGCGTGTTCGGCCGCGAAGTGATACAGCGCGATGGCGGTATCACGTACCCGCTCTGCCATGGGCCTGCCCACCAGGGCGGCTGCTGTTTCGAAACTGATGTTCTCGTCGTGATCGCCCACGGCAGCCTTGGTGGCCGGCGTGAAGATGGTCGTGGGGAGTTTTTCCGCCTGGCGCAGGCCGGAAGGCAGGGCGATTCCGCAAACCTGCCCCGTTGCCTGGTAGTCCTTCCAGCCGGAGCCGATCAGGTAGCCGCGCACCACCGCTTCGATGGGCAGGGCCTTCAGGCGGCGCGCGACAACGCTGCGGCCCTCCACCAGGGCGCGTTCTGCGGCATCTGGCAGCACGTCGGCCAGCGGCCGATCGAGCAGGTGGTTCGGAATGATGTGTCCGGTGCGCGCGAACCAGAAGTTCGAGATGCTGTTGAGGATGCGGCCCTTGCCGGGAATCGGATCCGGAAGAATCACGTCAAATGCCGACAAACGGTCGGTGGCGACGATCAACAGGCTGTGTTCGTCAATGGCATACACATCACGCACTTTGCCGCGGTGGATGCGTTGCAGGGAGGAGAGCTGGGTTTCGTGCACGGAGTTGGGGGCTGCAGTATTCAAGCTTGCTACCATAAACCATATGCAGTGGACGGGAAAACTCATCGGCGGCGCCCTGGGCCTGGCGCTCGGGCCGCTTGGCGCGGCACTCGGTGCGGCCATCGGGCATCAGTATGATGTCAACGTCGAGCGGCGGGGCGCGCGTCCTGCTGGCGAGCAGTTCTTCCTCAGCACTTTCCGCCTCATGGGGCATGTGGCGAAAGCCGACGGCCGCGTCACGGAGCGGGAGATTGCAGCCGCGCGTGGCGTGATGCAGAGCCTGCGCCTGAATGCGGCGCAGGTGCAGCTGGCGATTGCCCTGTTTTCCGAAGGCAAACTGCCGGAATTCAGCGTCGAGCGGGAGATGAACGCCCTGCGTCTCGCCTGCCATTCCCAGCCCGAGATCCTGGTGGTGTTCGTGGAGATCCAGCTGCGCTTCGCACTGGCCGGCAGCGACATGACCGGTGGTGCCCGCAATCGGGTCGTGCAGGCAGCCAACCTGCTCGGCATCGCACCGCAGCTGTTTGCGCGCATGGAAGCGGCGCTGCGCGGTGGCGACGGACGTGCTGCCAGCGTCAACGATCAGATAGCGCGAACCGCCGCCGCGTATCGCACGCTGGAGGTCGATGCGGCCATTTCCAACGAAGAACTGACCCTCGCCTACCGTCGCCTGATGAGCCGCCACCACCCGGACAAACTCAAAGCCAACGGCCTGCCGGATTCGATGCTGGAACACGCCAAGCAGCGCACCCAGGCCATCCGCGAGGCCTATGAAATGCTGAAGGAACAGCGCGGCATCGGCTGAGCAAGGCCATGGGCCAAAGCAGCAAGCTCGCGTAAACTCCCGCCATGCCTGCTCAAAAGCCGTGGATCGCACCTTCCATCCTCTCCGCCAATTTCGCGCGCCTCGGCGCCGATGTCGATGCGGTGCTGGCCGCTGGCGCGGACATCGTCCATTTCGACGTCATGGACAACCACTATGTGCCGAACCTCACCATCGGCCCGCTGGTCTGCGAGGCTTTGCGCAAGCACGGCGTGACGGCACCCATCGATGTGCACCTGATGGTGAAGCCGGTCGACCGCATCATTCCGGATTTCGCCAAGGCCGGCGCCTCGATCATCAGCTTCCATCCGGAGGCCAGCGAGCATGTGGATCGCACCATCGCGCTGATTCGCGAAAACGGCTGCCAGCCGGGCCTGGTGTTCAATCCCGCGACGCCGCTCGACTATCTCGATCACACGCTCGACCAGATCGACCTGGTGCTGATCATGTCGGTGAATCCCGGTTTCGGCGGGCAGAAATTCATTCCCGGCGCGCTCGGCAAGCTCAGGGAAGTGCGGCGGCGCATTGATGCCAGCGGCAGGGCGGTGCGGCTGGAAATAGATGGCGGCGTGAAGGTCGACAACATCGGTGCCATCGCCGCGGCCGGCGCCGACACTTTCGTGGCGGGCTCGGCGATATTCAGCGAGAAGGACTACGGCGCCGTGATCAGCGCCATGCGCCGGAACATCGGCGCGTAATTCCGGACGACTTATTCGTCGTCCTCATCCTCGTCGTCTTCATCATCAAAGCGGGAGGCAACTGGTGCCTTGGCCACGCTCTTGCTGCCCGGTGCAACCTGCGTCGGCACGATCACCGGGCGGGTCTTCATCTTCGGGCGGGCGTTGAACACCACGATGGTCTTGCCGGTGGCGCGCAGCAGACCCTGTTCTTCCAGCACTTTCAGCACGCGTCCGGCCATTTCGCGGGAGCAGCCCACGAGGCGCGACAGCTCCTGGCGGGAAACCTTGATCTGCATGCCTTCGGGATGCGTCATGGCATCGGGTTCGCCGCACAGGTCCATGATGGCGTGGGCGACGCGGCCGGTGACGTCGACAAACGCGAGGTCACCGAGTTTCCGGTTGGTGCGGTCGAGGCGGGTGGCGAGCTGCGTGGCGAGTTCGAAGACGAGGCCGGGCGATTCCGCTGCGATCTGCCGGAAGCGCGGGTAGGTCATTTCAGCGAGTTCGCACTGGTTGCGCGTGCGCACCCAGGCGCTGCGCGTGGGCTGGTCATGGAACAGGCCCATTTCACCGAAGAACTGGCCCTTGTTGAGGTAGGCCAGCACCATCTCGTTGCCTTCTTCATCCTCGATCATCACTTCGACCGAGCCGCTGATGATGTAGTAGAGGACGTCAGGCAGATCGCCGGCGTGGATGATGACCGTCTTCGACGAGACCGTTCGTATGCGGCAGTAACTCAGGAAGCGATTGATCGCGGGGATGTCACTCAGCGGTTTGATGCTGTCTTCCATTGTTATCGTTCTCGCCCTGTTGAATCCGGGACCGGCATCCATTGCCAGTTGCTGTTGTCTTTGTATTACATAACGCGCTGCCGTGGCAACCACTGCCCTCGTGACGCGCGTCGCACTATATCCAGCGTGCCGTCGTGGTCATGACCCGGGCGGTGGCCCGCATCAGCTTCTGGACGGGAATGGGAAGCGTTGCGCCACCGGACTGCAATGCCAGATCACCATGCGCGATTTCATCGGTCCGCATCTGCGAGACGATTGCCCGGCTGCGCAGGTCGGTGGCCGGCAGCTGTTCCAGGTGGGTGTCCAGATGCCGCTCGACCTGGCGCTCCGTCTCCGCCACGAATCCCAGGCTGATCCGGTCGTTGGCAAGACCGGCGACCACACCGATGGCAAACGACCCCGCATACCACAGAGGATCCAGCCGGCTCGGCCGATCCTGCAGTTCGCGCAGCCGCTCCTCGCACCAGGCGAGGTGGTCAGTCTCCTCGCGGCCGGCCTGTTCCAGCAGTTCGCGGATGGCCGGGTCCCGAGCTACCAGCGCCTGGCCGTGGTAGAGCCCCTGGGCGGCGATTTCGCCGGCGTGATTGACCCGCATCAGGCCGGCAGCCAGATGGCGTTCGGTTTCTGTCGGGACGGCGCCAGGAGCCCCTGGCGCAGGGCGGGCGGCCCGGGCGGGGGCAAACAGGGCCCGCAGGGCTCTGTCAGCAGAGATAACCAGTTGATCCGGAAAGCTGCGCGGAGGAGTCATGGGCCTACACTATATGTGGTCGGCGCTGGCCGCCGCACCCCTCGTATCCGCTTTGCAATGCCGGGAGGCATTGATTACACTCTGCGACCCTTTTTTAGGCACCCCCCGGCGTTCGGGGAGCCTCACACAGCGGTCCGGAAGCAAGATGAGCACAGTATTCGCAAAGCCCGCGGAAGTTCGCGCGGACTGGTTCGTAGTCGACGCCGAGGGCAAGACCCTGGGTCGTCTCGCCACCCAGCTGGCACACCGCCTGAAGGGCAAGCACAAGGCTGATTACAGCCCGCACGTCGACATGGGCGACAACCTGATCGTGCTCAATGCCGAGAAGATCCATGTCACCGGCGCGAAGCTGGATGACAAGTTCTACCACCAGCACACCGGCTACCAGGGCAACCTGAAGTCGATCTCGCTGGGCAAGCTGCTGCAGGAACACCCGGAGCGCGCGATCGAATTCGCCGTGAAGGGCATGCTGCCGAAGAACACGCTGGGCCGTGCCATGTTCCGCAAGCTGCATGTGTTTGCAGGCAAGGTTCATCCGCACGCCGCTCAGCAGCCCAAGGCGCTTGAGCTTTAATTCCGCACGAAAACGGTCAGGAACGAGTTAAACATGGCAGCGACACAATACGGCACCGGTCGGCGCAAGACGGCAACGGCCCGGGTTTACATGAAGGCCGGCACCGGCAGCATCACGGTCAATGACCGTCCGCTCGATGTGTTCTTCGGCCGCGAAACCGGCCGCATGATCGTGCGTCAGCCGCTGCAGGTTGCAGAGGTCGAAGGCCGCTTCGACTTCACCGTGCAGGTCGAGGGCGGTGGCATCACCGGCCAGGCCGGCGCCATCCGCCACGGCATTACCCGCGCGCTGATGGAATACGACGAAACGCTGCGCAAGCCGCTGCGTGCCGCCGGCTTCGTCACGCGCGACGCGCGTGAAGTGGAGCGCAAGAAGGTCGGTCGCCGGAAGGCACGCCGCGGTCCTCAGTACTCCAAGCGTTAAGATTCCGCGCGCACCAGCGCGCCGGTCTCCAAGGCAGTCGGCAGGAATTCACTTCCTGCCGATGTGATCAAGGAGATCCGGAAAATGGCCGAAGGCCGATTTTCCTAATGATCATGGGGGATCGTCTAGTGGTAGGACTACGGACTCTGACTCCGTCAACCTAGGTTCGAATCCTAGTCCCCCAACCAGAACTGGAAGGCCCGCTGCGAAAGCATCGGGCCTTTTTCATTTGCCCACGGCAAGAAATCCGATGCTCAGGGGATCCCGGAGTTTCACTTGTCCGCGGCAGCGGCGGACACGAAATGTGATCTGAGCCAAAAGTCGCCTGCGCCATTTCTGGATAACTCGCGCCCCTGCAAGGCGATCGCGAGATGTGTGCATGAACACGACAGACACTGGTGCGGTGGAAGGGTCCAACGGCGGACAGATGCTGGCGTTCCGGCTGGGTGCCGAAACGTACGGCGTGGACATTCTGAGAGTGAAGGAAATCCGCGGCTGGTCACCGGTGACCCGGATTCCGCATTCGCCTCCACATGTGCTGGGGGTGTTGAACCTGCGCGGCGCGATCGTTCCGATCATCGACCTGCGGCTGCGATTCGCACTGGAATCCGCGGAGTTTTCCCCGAAGACCGTGAACATCGTGCTGTCGCTGCACACCGCTGAAGGCGTGCGCGAATGCGGCGTGGTGGTCGACGGTGTTTCCGATGTCGTGGATATCCCGGCGGAGGCCATCAAGTCGCCGCCCGCACTGACCGGACAGGTGCAGTCGCAGTTCATCCGCGGGCTGGCCACGGTCGACGACCAGATGCTGATCCTTCTCGATGTCGATGAGCTGGTGACGCGCGAACTGCGCCCGTTCGCGAGCCTGTCCGACGCCAACTGATTTCAGAACCGGAGCATTGCCTTGAACATTCTCAAGAGATTGCCACTGTCACTCCAGCTGTACCTGCTGGTCGCCCTGGTCATGGGACTGATGGGTTCGCTGGTGGCCTTCACCGTGACCGAGCTGCGCACCAGTTCGAAGCTGCTGTCCTACACCGTGGCGAACCGCATGGTTCCCACGCAGGACCTGAACGCCGTGATGGATGCTTTCCAGGCCGCGCGCGATGGTGGCAACCAGGTCGTCAACGGCAGCAAGACGGCGGCCGAAGTGCTGGGCACGCTCGGGCCGCGGCTTCAAACCACGCAGGATGCCTGGAAACGCTTTGCGAAGACCGAGATGTCGGGCGACGAGAAGGACCTGTTCCAGAGCGCCACCGGTCCCATCGACAAGGCCTACGCGACGTCGAATGAACTGCTCGATCGCCTGCGCCGCAACGATCTCCGGGGCCTGGATGACTTTCGCGAGCAGCAGCACATGCCGGCATTGGCGGCTGCTCGAACCGAACTGCGCAGGCTGACGGACATCCAGGTGACCAATGCCAGGCTGGACGAAGCCAATGCCGCGGCCGAGTACCAGGAGGCTTTCCGCCTGGTGATGATCTCGATTCTGGTCGCAGTGGTGCTGGCCCTGGGTGCGGCCATCGGCGTGATCCGCGGCACGATGCGTCGACTGGGCTCTGATCCCGAAGTGGTCCGCGGCATCGCAGCTCGAATTGCCGGCGGCGAACTGGTGTTCGACATCCCCGCATCGCAGGGCAGCGACGAAAGCCTGGTGGGCGCGCTGCGCAAGATGAAGGACAACCTGCTGACCTCGAAACTGGATTACGAAGGCCAGTTGAAAGCCATTGGCGCCAAACAGGCGGTGGTCGAATTCACGCCAGACGGCACTATCCTCACGGCGAACGAAAACCTGCTGGCACTGATGGGCTACTCGCTGGAACAGATCCGCGGCAAGCACCACAGCACATTCATGGATGCAGCGGACCAGAACAGCGCGTCATATCGCAGCTTCTGGGCAGATCTGGCACGCGGCCAGGCGCAGGACGGCCAGTTCCGTCGCGTCAACGGCAGGGGTCAGGAGGTCTGGGTGCAGGGGGTGTACGCACCGATCACCGGTCTGGACGGCAAGCCATTCAAGATCGTGACATACGTGGTCGACGTGACCCAGGCCCGCAAGGAAGCCGCGATGAATGCGGCCTTCAAGGGAGCGCTCGACAAACTCAGTGCCAGCGTGATGGTGGCCGACCACGACGGCCGGATCATCTACATGAACCAGTCCGGTCACCAGCTGATGCACGGCGTGCAGGCAGCCTTCCGCAAGGAGCTGCCGGGATTCGATGCCGCAAACCTGGTTGGCAGCAGCATCGACGGTCTCGACAGGAACCCGGCGCAGCAGCGAGAAGTGCTGGCGAGGCTTGCCACTACGCATGATTCGCAGGTGACGATCGGCGGTCGCATCATGCGCCGTGTGTTCAACCCCATGCTGGACGGCGGCCGTCGTCTCGGCACGCTGGTGGAATGGTTCGATCGCACCACCGAGGTACGCGTTGAACAGGAAGTGCAGCAGGTGGTCGATGCTGTCAACGATGGCAGGCTCGAAACCCGCATCGGGCTCGAGGACAAATCCGGCGCCAACCTGAATCTCTCGAAGGGCATCAATGGGCTGGTCGATACGGTTACCACCGTTGTGGAAAACGTGCGGACCCTGGTCCAGGCGGCCAACGACGGCGACCTGACCCGGCGGATGGAAGTGGAAGGCAAGTCGGGACTGCTGGTGAAGGTGGGCACGGATATCAACGCGCTGACCGGAACGCTGGCCAGGGTGGTATCGGACGTGAAGCGCGCCGCATCGGAAGTCAGCCGGGGCGCGGACGAGATCAGCCAGGGCAACACCAATCTTTCGCAGCGCACCGAGGAACAGGCTTCCTCACTGGAAGAAACCGCCTCCTCGATGGAGGAGATGACCAGCACCGTCAAGCAGAATGCCGACAATGCCAGCCAGGCCAATCAGCTGGCGGTCGCGGCCCGCGATCAGGCGGAGAAGGGCGGTGCAGTGGTGTCCAGTGCCGTGCGCGCCATGACCGGCATCAACGAATCGTCCAGGAAGATCGCCGACATCATCGGCGTGATCGACGAGATCGCCTTCCAGACCAACCTTCTGGCACTCAATGCCGCGGTGGAAGCCGCCCGCGCTGGCGAGCAGGGCAGGGGCTTCGCGGTGGTTGCCACGGAAGTGCGCAATCTCGCGGGGCGCTCGGCCACGGCGGCCAAGGAGATCAAGGCGCTGATCCAGGACAGCGTGCGGAAGGTGGACGAAGGTTCGACGCTGGTCACGCAGTCTGGCGCGACGCTGGCCGAGATCGTCGCCTCGGTGAAGAAGGTCACCGACATCGTGGCGGAGATCGCAGCGGCTTCCATCGAACAGTCAGCGGGCATCGAGCAGGTGAACAAAGCCGTGATGCAGCTGGACGAACTGACCCAGCAGAACGCCGCGCTGGTAGAGCAGGCCTCGGCGGCCAGCCAGTCCATGGCCGAGCAGGCCCGTGGCCTGAACCAGTCGATGGAACGCTTTACTGTGGCGGGCGAAGCGGCGCGCGGGCGCTCACCAGATGCCGCACCCGTACCTGAACGTCGCAAGGCCAGCCGTCCCTGGGTTGCCCGCCGGCCCGCCGCCGCCGCGCCAGCCAATGTCGCGACGATGGGCACGGATGATGCCGTCTGGAAGGAATTCTGATGGAAGCGTCAATCAACCACATCACTCGAGAGAATCCGAAGGTGAATCCCTTGCATGTCATGAAAAGTTTCGTGGCCGCCGTGGCGGCCCTGGTGATCTCGCTCACCCTGCCGCAGGATGCGGTGGCAGCCGAGATCGATGAACTGCGGGCCGCGGTGGTGGCGTTGCAGAAGCGGCTCGACCAGCTCGAGGCCCGCACCCAGGGCGCGGAAACGGTCAATGCCAGCCAGAAGGAACAGATTGCAGCGGTGCGCGGCAACGTCGGCGACTGGGTGGGCAATTTCACCTGGAAGGGCGATCTGCGGGTCCGGAACGAGACCCTTGATCAGCAGTACGCACCAGAGCGCAACCGGTACCGCATCCGCGCCCGCGCCGGCTTCATGGCGAAGGTGAACGACACGGTCCGCAGCGAGTTCGTGCTCGCCACGACCGAGGGCAATGACCCGCGGGCGTCGAACCAGTCATTCACCGGAGAGAATTCGCGCAAGCCGGTCGAACTCGAGCTGGCCTATGCTGAATGGGCGCCGAACGCGGCCTGGAAACTGTCGGCCGGCAAGATGCGTTACCCGCTGATCCGTCCGGGTCAGAGCGGCTTCGTCGATGCCGACATCAATCCGGAAGGGCTTGCGGCAACCTGGACAAAGGGCGATTTCTTCGCGGGTGCGTTGTACAACCTGCTGGAAGAACGCAGCACCGCGTCCGAGAGCGCATTGGTTGGCGGGCAGCTGGCCTGGCGACCGAAGCTGGGCACCGGAAAGCTGGCGCTCGGCACCAGCTACATGTCCTTCAGCGGCGTGCAGGGTCGCAACCCGTTCTACAACAACTCAGCGAATGGCAACACGACCACTTCGGTGGTGGCGGACTGCCGCGGTGCAACACCCTGTCTGGTGAATGACTACGACCTCATCGAGTTGTTCGCGGATTGGTCGCAGCCGGTGGCCGGTCGGCCGTTGTCCCTGTACGTCGACTATGTCCGCAACGCCTCGGCGGTCAATGACCAGGATACGGCCTACAGCACCGGCGTGACGTATGGTCGCGCCAGCGCACCGCGCAGCTGGGAGGTCGGGTTTGCCTATCAGCGACTCGAGAAGGATGCCCTGTTTGCACAGTTCATCGAATCCGACTTCGCCGGTGGTGTCACTGATTCCGGCGGCAGTGTCTTCAAGCTGGCCTATGCACCGGCCCGCAACTGGGTGATCAATGGAACATATTTCATCAACGACACCAACATCGATGTGCCGGTGACGGTGCCGGGCGTGGGTGTGGTCCAGGGCCGCGATATCCGGCGCCTGCAACTGGATCTGAACTACAAGTACTGATCGGCCACGGCAGGCGTTGCCTGCCTGGCGCAGGTTTGCAGTGAAGTTCAAGGGCGTCGCAACTGCGACGCCCTTTTTCGTTGTGCAAAGCGCAATACACGGCGCCCGTCGTGTGTGCGCGAGTTCACTCAGGGGAACCCTTGACTTGGTGATGCGGCGGCCTGGCGCCCGCGCGAATGTGCGTGAGCTCTCAACTCACGCCTTTGCGCTTCGATAATTTGCGCGCCGTGCGAATGAGAACAGAAAGCAATCAGACAAAAGAGAGGATTACAGAGATGAAGACAGTGGGCAACGCGGTTACGGCCGCCATCGTGGCGATCTGCGCAGGACTGCCGGCGCAGGCCAGGGCAGAAATCAGTGACCACGTTAGCTTCAGCGGCTTCGGTACCTTCGGCCTGGTGCGGACGGATACGGATCAGGCGCAGTTCGGGCGTGACCGTCAGCTCGGTGGAGCAACCACCAGCGTGGATGCGCAGGTCGACAGCAACCTCGGTCTGCAGCTTTCGGTGCGTGCCACCGACTGGCTGTCAGCCACCGTGCAGGGCCTGGCCGTGCAGCGTGACCGCGGCGAGATCAAGCTCGAACCCGAGTGGGCTTTCGCGAAAGTGCAGCCGCTGACTGGTCTGACGCTGCGCGTTGGCCGCATGGCGCTGCCCACCTTCCTCGTTTCGGACTCCCGCAACGTGGGCTATGCCAACACCTGGCTGCGTGCCCCCAATGAAGTGTATGGCCTGGCGATGATGCGTCGCATGGATGGTGCAGACCTCTCGTACAGTCGCGCCGTCGGCCCCGTCAACCTGACGGCCACCGTCCTGGCCGGCGACAGCGAGATGCTGGCCCTGGGCACGGACTACGCGGCGAACAAGGTTCGCGGTGCCAATCTCCAGCTGCAGACCGGCTCTGTCACGCTGCGCGCCGGCAAGGTGATTTCCGACGTCTATGTCAGCAGCACCAACCCGGATGAGCAGTATTCATTCACGGGGTTCGGCGTCGTCGTCGACCACGACAACATCGTCGCGCAGGCCGAATACGTGCAGCGTCGCGCCGAGTTCTACTACAACATCGTGGCTTCGGACGGCTGGTACACGATGGGTGGCTACCGCCTGGGCGCATTTACTCCGTACGCCATGTACTCGAGCGCCAAGCCGCAGACCTCTGCCGACCATCTGCCCCTGCAGAACACCGTTCCGCTGATTTCCTATGAGCAGAAGACGCTGGCGGTGGGCGTGCGCTGGGATGCGGCCGACTCCACGTCGGTCAAGCTCCAGCTGGAACGCGCCGACACCAACGGTACTCCCGGTGTCAGCTTCTCGCGTCCGGATGCTCCGGCTCCGGCGATGCAGTTCGCGGTTCCGGTCGGCAAGCCGGTGAACGTGATCAGCGCCACCGTCGACTTCGTATTCTGAGGATCGAACAGATGAAAAATTTCAATCGCATGGTGCTGGTGGCAGCAATGATGCTGGCAGTCGTCTCGGTACGCGCCGAAGTGGTGGTGGTGGTCAGCGCCAAGTCCACGGTCAGCCAGCTGGACAAGGACCAGGTCGCCGACATCTTCCTCGGCAATGCCGCAAGCCTCCCGGGTGGCGGCAAGGCCGAGCCCATCGACCAGGCTGCCGGTGCAGCTGTTCGCGAAGAGTTCTACACCAAGGTCACTGGCCGCAATGCCGCCCAGATCAAGGCGCATTGGGCCAAGCAGTCGTTTTCCGGCAAGGGTGCGCCGCCGAAATCCGCAGCCAGCGACGACGAGCTGAAGAAGCTTCTCGCCGCGAATCCGAATGCCATCGGCTACCTGGAGAAATCCAAGGTCGACGCGTCGGTAAAAACGGTACTCGCTCCCTAGGCTGTCTGTTTGCAGTTCAACGGTTGACGTCGCATGAAGGGCAAGACAATGAAGAATCAATCCAATTCTCCCCTGGTCGCTCCGGCCGGGGGTGGTCGCATGTTCGCACTGGGCAACATCCGCATTGGCACGCGGCTGGTGGTTGCGTTTGCCGTCGTGCTGACCATGCTGATGGCCGCGATCTACACGGGTCTCTCGGGCCTGGGCACCATGCATCAGGCGGCCGACACGGCCATTCAGCAGGACGTGCAGCTGGCCCAGCATGCATCGCAGATCGGGCGGCTGGTGCTCGCGGAACGACGGTACGAGAAGGACATGATCCTGAACCTCGACGACCCCGAGAAGGTGGTCGACTACCGGCAGAAGTGGGATGCAGCCAACAAGGCGCTGGAGCTGGAAGTGGCCAGCGCCCGCAAGCTTGATCTGTCGGATGAAGACGCTGCCGCGCTCGACCAGATCCAGGAAGGCCACAAGGTCTACACCGCTGGCCTTGCCAGCGTTGCCAGCCGCATCTTCGAGACGCTGAACAACGCCGGACAGGTCAATGCGGCAATGGAGGAGTTCAAGGGCGCGGTGCGCGGGCTTGAGGAAGCCAGCAACGCGCTCAACGACCGGGCGATGGCGAAAGTGGCGCAGGTCAACGACCGGCTGCAGGCCACCCGGGGCAAGACCAGATCCCAGCAGCTGACGCTGGCCGGAGTGAGCCTGCTGCTCGGCATTGCCTTCTGCCTGCTGATCACCCGCTCCATCACGGTGCCCCTGCGCCGGGCGCTCGATATCTCCAGCGCGATTGCCGCCGGCCGCTTCGACAACCGCATCGAGACCAGTGCACGGGATGAAACCGGTCAGCTGCTGAAATCACTGGGCGTGATGCAGGAGCGTCTGCTCGAGTCCGAGCTCAATGCCAAGGGGCAGCTCGCGATGATCGGCGAGATGCAGGCGGTTGCCGAGTATTCACCGGATGGCCTGCTGCAGGTGGCCAACGAGAATTTCCTGCGCATCATGGGCTACAGCCTGGATGCGGTTGTCGGCCAGCAGCACAGCCGCTTCGTGGACGCGGCGACCCGCAACTCGGGCGACTACCAGCAGTTCTGGCAGCGCCTGCAGCAGGGGCATGCCGAGGCCGGCCAGTTCCGGCGTGTCCGTGCCGATGGCACGGAGATCTGGATGCAGGGCATGTACGGCCCGATCGTCGGCGCAGACGGCAAGCCCTTCAAGGTGGTCTGCTATCTGACGGACGTGACGGCGGAGATTCACGCCAGCGTGCTCAATGCCGCTTTCAAGGGCGCGCTCAACCAGCTCGATGCGAACGTGATGGTGGCCGACAATGACCTGAAGATCATCTTCGTGAACCCGGCCGCCACCCGGACTCTGACCAGCGCCGAGCCGGATCTGCGCCGGGAGCTGACGGGGTTCAATGCCGCCCAGCTGGCCGGTTCCCGTCTGGACGTCATGACCCGCGACCCGGCGGTGCTGCGCAGCGAAGTGGAACGGCTCCAGGGCACGAGCTCACGCGAAGAAGTCGTGGGTGGTCGCATCATGAAGGCCATCATGAGCCCGATGAAGGACGAAGACGGTCGCCGCCTGGGTACCGTGATCGAGTGGTTCGACCGCACGCAGGAAGTCGCCACCGAGCGCGAACTGCAGGGCATCATCGCATCGGTCACCGCGGGCGATCTCGACAAGCGCATTTCGCTGGCTGGCAAGACCGGCATCTTCGAGAGCCTGTCGCGCGGCATCAATGAACTGGTCGATAACGTCGACGTGCTGGCGAAGGAAGTGCAGACGCTGGTTACCGTGGCCAACGCCGGCGACCTGACCAAGCGCATCCAGACCGAAGGCAAGGCCGGGTTGCTGGTCAGGCTCGGCTCCGGCATCAACAAGCTCACCGACAACATGGCCGCGGTGGTGTCGCAGGTGAAGCTGGCGGCAGCGGGCGTCAGCCGCGGTGCCGACGAGATCAGCCAGGGCAATACGAACCTGTCGCAGCGTACCGAAGAGCAGGCGTCGAGCCTGGAAGAGACCGCTTCTTCGATGGAAGAGATGACCTCTACCGTCAAGCAGAACGCGGACAACGCCAACCAGGCCAGCCAGCTGGCGGTGGCGGCACGCGATCAGGCCGAGAAGGGCGGTTCGGTTGTGGCGAAGGCCGTGTCGGCCATGACGGACATCAACGACGCTTCCAAGAAGATCGCCGACATCATTGGCGTGATTGACGAGATCGCGTTCCAGACCAACCTGCTGGCACTCAACGCGGCTGTGGAGGCAGCGCGTGCGGGGGAGCAGGGTCGTGGCTTTGCGGTGGTGGCGACCGAGGTCCGGAATCTGGCCGGCCGGTCGGCGACTGCGGCGAAGGAGATCAAGGCCCTGATCCAGGACAGCGTCAGGAAGGTGGACGAAGGCTCGACGCTGGTGACCCAGTCCGGCTCGACGCTCGAGCAGCTGGTCGTCGCGGTGAAGAAGGTCGCCGATATCGTCGCGGAGATCGCTGCGGCCAGCAACGAGCAGTCTGCAGGCATCGAACAGGTGAACAAGGCGGTGATGCAGCTGGACGAGCTGACCCAGCAGAATGCGGCCCTGGTCGAGGAGGCCTCTGCGGCCAGCCAGTCGATGGCCGATCAGGCTCGTGTGCTGAATGAGTCCATGACCCGCTACAAGGTCGAGGCGGACGCACACTCCAGTGGCAGGCGCACTGGCATGCAGGCGGGCGGATTGTCGGCCGCCGCTGCCTGACGCCAGTCCGGAACGACCGAAGCCAGCCGCCCGCGCGACTGGCTTTCCGTATCAGGCCCCGACGGCCTTGCCTTGTGTCGGCAACAACCCGCGCGCATCCGCGCGGCGCACTGCCGACAGCACCGCGAGGATCGACGCCGTGATGATGTTGGCGTGTACCCCGACGCCGAACAGCGTGACGCGGGACGGTGTGGTGATTTCCACGAAGGCTGCCGCCCTGGCTTCGCTTCCCTTGCCGATGGATTTTTCCTCGTAGGAAAGCACGTCGATCGGCAGCGCCAGCGAATGCACCAGCGCATCGATCGGCCCATTGCCCCGGCCGGTAAGCTGCATCGCCTGGCCGCCCCGCATGATGTTGAGCGTGAGCAATTCACCGTCGGTGCCGTCGGTGGCGGTCACGAGGTGATGACTGCGGTACTGATACTCGCGGCCCTCATGCGCCAGATATTCCTCGTTGAACAGCTGCCAGATCTGCGCGGCGGTGACTTCCTTGCCACTGGAGTCGGTAACGGCCTGTACCACCGGGCTGAACTCGATCTGCATCCGGCGCGGCAGGATCAGTCCGTACTCCTGTTCAAGCAGGTAGGCCACGCCGCCTTTGCCGGACTGGCTGTTCACCCGGATGATGGATTCATAGCTGCGCCCGAGGTCGCGCGGGTCGACGGGCAGGTACGGTATTTCCCAGGCATCGTCCTCGCCCCGGGCGGCAAAACCCTTCTTGATGGCGTCCTGGTGCGAGCCGGAGAAAGCCGTGAACACCAGGTCACCCACGTAGGGGTGACGCGGGTGGATGGGCAGCTGGTTGCAGTATTCCACGCAGCGCGCCACTTCATTGATGTTCGAGAAATCGAGGCCGGGTGCGATGCCCTGGGTGTAGAGGTTCAGCGCCAGCGTCACGAGATCGACATTGCCGGTGCGCTCGCCATTGCCGAACAACGTGCCTTCGACCCGGTCGGCGCCCGCCATGATGCCGAGTTCCGCGGCAGCCACGGCCGTGCCGCGGTCGTTGTGCGGATGCAGGCTGATGATGGCGCTGTCCCGGCGTTTGAGATTCCGGCAGAACCATTCGATCTGGTCGGCATACACATTGGGCGTGGCCACCTCGACGGTGGCCGGCAGATTCAGGATGGCCTTGTTCGCCGGCGTCGGCTCCCAGGCATCCAGCACCGCTTCGCAGACCTGCAGCACGAAGGGCAACTCGGTGCCTGAAAAGGCCTCGGGCGAATACTCGAAGGTCCACTGGGTTTCGGGCTGGGCGGCAGCCAGTTCCCGGATCAGTTTCGCGGCGTCCACCGCGAGCCGGATGGTGGCGGCTTCATCCTGCCGGAACACCACGCGCCGGAACACCGGAGCCGTGGCGTTGTAATAGTGGAGCACCGCCCGCTTCGCGCCCTTGAGGGATTCGAAGGTACGGCGGATCAGTTCCGGCCGGGCAGGGGTGAGCACCTGGATGGTGACGTCGTCCGGGATCAACCCGCCTTCGATCAGCTCGCGCACGAAGTCGAAGTCGGTTTGTGAGGCGGAGGGAAAGCCCACCTCTATCTGCTTCAGGCCGATGCCGAGCAGCAGTTCGAAGAAGCGGCGCTTGCGCGCGGCATCCATGGGCTCGATCAGCGCCTGGTTGCCGTCGCGCAGATCGACGCTGCACCACAGTGGCGGGCGGCTGATGCGGGCATCGGGCCAGCGCCGGTTGGCGATGGCGTCGATGGTGTAGGGGCGGTACTTGTTCGAAGGATCGGTCAGCATGGTCTTCTCCGGCGTCTGATCACCCTGCTGGGCGCATGGCCCGGGGCAGTGGTGGTCAAACAGAAATCTTGCAGGAAATGATGCGCCCGAAAGCGCGCGGTCGTCGACTAGTGTGTCGAGCGTCGCAGGTGCAGGCGCGCAGAAAGCAGCTCGCCGCCGGGGATGGCTGGTGCGATTTGTGGCTGCTGTTGACGCATGGATCAAGCCTAGCAGGGGACTGCCGGCTGCGGCAATACGACGAGGGGAGGGGAACCCCTGTTTATGCGACGCGGTCGAGGCGGCGCACGCCTGCGGCGGTGCCGAGCAGCAACACGTCGGCGGGCCGACGCGCAAACAGGCCAACCGTGACGACGCCCGTGATCTGGTTGATATTGCTCTCGAGGCCGGCAGGGTCGGCAATGGCGAGATCGTGAACATCCAGGATGTGATTGCCATTGTCGGTGGTGACGCCAGTCCGGAAGACCGGCCGCCCGCCGAGTTTTTCCAGCTGCCGGGCTACCAGCTGCCTCGCCATGGGAATGATTTCCACCGGCAGCGGGAAATGCCCGAGCTGTGCGACCAGCTTGGACTCGTCGGCAATGCAGACGAAGGTCCGGGCGGCGGCCGCGATGATCTTTTCCCGGGTCAGGGCGGCGCCGCCACCCTTGATCAGCTGCAGCTGGTGGTTGGTCTCGTCGGCGCCATCTATATAGACACCGAGGTCGTCGACCTCGTTCAGGTCCAGGACCGGCACACCCAGTGCGCGCAAACGGGTGGTTGAAGCATCGGAACTGGAAACCGCCCCCTTCAGTCTGGAAACCCAAGGGCCGAGCTGATCAATCAGGGCATTGACGGTCGACCCGGTGCCGACGCCGAGGATCATGCCGTCCTGCAGATACGTGAGTGCCGCAGCAGCGACCTGCCTCTTCAACTGCTGTTGTTGCTCGCTCATGCCTTGAATTCCCGAGTTCCGAAAATGACTGTGCCCGCTTGCGCGGGCACAGTCTAAGTATCTTTTCTGGTGATTTGGCTAGCTGGATTTTCATCCTCACTCGCCGATCACCGTCGAGTTACTTCTTCTTAGCGGCCTTTTTCTTGGCCTTCTTCTTGGCTTTTGCCATGAGAGTTCTCCAGTTACAGGTTAGTCCGGGGACCGAGTATATACACGCGTTGCAAAAATACAAGCAAGCATGTTAGCGACGTTGCGTCTTCGCAACCGATGGTGACGATGCATGCTGCTCATGCAAGTGCCCATCGACTCCATCAACACGCATGGCTTGGATGGTTCAGCGCAATAAGGAGCGGATGAATTTCCAGTGCGCATGGTCGACCGGAGTGATCGACAACCGGTTGCCACGGCGGAGCAGCAGTAGTCCATCAAGGTGGCTGACGGCGTGTTCACGCAGCACGGCCAGGGGTAGCAACCGCGTGGCGCGAAGCTGCAGTCGTACATCCACTGTGTACCAAAGTGGCTTGTTTTCAGTGCTTTTTGCATCGTAATACGGGCTGCGCCTGTTCCATGCGGAAGCATCCGGATAGCCGGCCCGGACTACCTCCATCACACCGGCAACGCCAGGTTCCGGGCATGACGAGTGGTAGAAGAAGGCGAGGTCCCCCGCTGCCATGTCGTCGCGCAGCATGTTGCGGGCCTGGTAGTTGCGCACTCCCTCCCAGCTGGTGGTCTGCTTCGGGGCAGCGGCAAGGTCATCGATGCCGAAGGTGTCGGGCTCGCTCTTCATCAGCCAGTAGCGCATCAGGGGTTGCTCCGCCGGATCCGGCGCACTGTGGAGTCCGTCACAATCACATCCACCGGTACGTCGTGCTTCGCAGCAGGCAGCGACGATACCTGCTGGACGTCGTAGGCCAGTCCCACCAGCAGCGGACGACGCCAGTGACGCGACCGGATGCGATACGCGAAGCAGCGGTCATAGAACCCTTTGCCCATTCCCATTCGATTGCCGGCCGCATCAAAACCCACCAGCGGCATGAACACGATGTCGAGTTCGCGCGGCCGGAGAAATTGCCTGCCCACGGGCTCGAGCATCCCGTACGCGCCTTTTCTGATCGGCCCGTCCAGCACGAAGAAACGCATGCGGAAGTGCCGTTTGCTGACGATGCGCGGCAGCAGAATGGTGCAGCCACGGCGGTGTGCCAGTTGCAGCAATGGCGCGGTATCCAGCTCTTCGGGCATGGAAAGGTAAAGGCCGATGCGGCGGCCGGGTCGCAGCCAGCGGGATTGGTCGACGAGGCGGGCAAGCTGCCTGCCCGCCAGTTCGCGGGTGCTGCCTGCAATCGCGCGGCGGCGGTCGCGCAGCTGGCGGCGCAATGCGCCCCGATCACTGTTCGCCGGAAGGATGTCTGTCGTCAATGCCTGGACTTCGGTCGGGGGATTGAAAGAAAGAGGCGCCACCCGCAGATGCCGGTGCGAACCGTTGCTCTCGAACCGGAGCAACAGGTGGGGCAGGCAATCGTCAGGTAAGGCTTCCCGCTCGAGGCGGACTTGCACAGCCTGGCCAAATGACCCGCCCCTGGGTTTTCAATTAGGTCCGAGGGTAACCCGGCTCGCGTGTCGAACACCGCAGGCGGCGCAGACACACTTTACACCAGTTACAGTTCGAGCTGCTGCCCCTGGACCAGCGCGCGCTCCACGCGTTCGCGCATCTGCTTGACCTTCGCACCCAGTTCGGCGCCGCGATGTTCTTCCCGGGCCTGCAGCTTCGCCAGTTCATTGGCCATGTTGAGTGCGGTCATGATAAGCAGGCGATCCGTGCCGATGACCTTGCTGCCATCGCGGGTTTCCTTGAGCTTTGCGGCGAGCAGGGCAGCTGCTTTCTGCAGGTCGTCCCGCTCTGCGGGCGGGCAGGCAATCAGGTATTCCTTGCCAAGAATCTGGACGCTGACCGGTTCGGCAGCGTCCAGGCTCATACGCCGCTTTCCAGCAGGCGTAGCCTGCCGATCATCGCTTCGACGCTGGCGCGCACTTGTTCATTCTTCTGCAAAAGCACCGAGCGCTCGCTGGAGAGGTTGTCCTGGCGATGCCGCAGGGCCCGGTTTTCTTCGCTGAGCTGCTGCACCACCGAAAGCAGTTCGCCCACGCGGACTTCCAGGCGCTGCAGCTCGGTTTCCACGGTGTTCTTGTTGTTCTGGCTCATGTGCAGGCAATAGTGCCGCCGGAGCGGCGAGGGGTCAATCACGGGAGCGGGCGTTGAGGCATAATCCATCCAGATGGCGCCTTCCACCCGGACATTCAACGAGCTGCAGCGCGCATTGCTGCAGTCCCACGCGCTCACCGACGCTGCTGAAGCCCACGGTACGCTGGTGGGCTCATTATGTGCCACCGGCTGCTCCCTGGATGAATGGCTCGCGGAAATCCTGCCCGACGGGCGCGCCGGGCAGGAGTCTGCCGCCAGCCTGCGGGCAGTCTTCGATGCCACCAGCGGTGCGCTGGGAGATGGCGAAATGTCTTTCCAGCCGCTGCTGCCGCCCGACGAAGATCCCATCGTCGAACGCACCACCGCACTGGGCGAGTGGTGTCAGGGGTTCCTTTATGGCCTGGGCGTTGGCGTCGCCGTTCCAGATGTCTCGAAGCTGCAGGGCGAAGCCGCCGAGGTGCTGCGCGACATGACCGAGATCACGCATGTGGATGTCGATCCCGCCGATTCCGAAGAATCGAACGAAGCGGCCTATGCAGAACTCGTCGAGTTCGTGCGCGTCGGGGTGCAGCTCCTTTATGACCAGCTGCGACCGCTGCGCGATCCATCGCCGCAGCGGCCGCGGGAAGTGCTGCATTGAAGGCGCGTCAGGCAGGCTCGGACGGCGTCGTGGCACGCGCCACGGCATTGAAGGCCGGCAACGCGGAATTTGCGCGCCGCCGCAAACAGCTGATACGGCTGATGGGGCGCGAATCCATCGCGATCGTGCCGGCGTCGCCCGTGCGCCATCGCAACAGCGATGTCGAGTATCCCTACCGGCAGGACAGCGACTTCCATTACCTCACGGGTTTTGGTGAACCGGAAGCGGTGGCGGTACTGGTGCCAGGTCGGGAGGCGGCGGAATACATCCTGTTCGTGCGCGATCGTGATCCGCTGCGCGAGACCTGGGATGGCCGCCGCGCCGGGCCGGATGGCGCCGTCGAGAAATATGCCGCCGATGACGCCTTCCCGATCGGCGATCTCGACGAAATCCTGCCGGGGTTGATGGAAAACCGCGAGCGCGTGTACTACGCCATGGGCACGCATCCGGAGTTCGATCAGAAGGTGCTGGGCTGGTTGCAGACCCTGCGCGGCCAGGCGCGCAACGGCCGCCATCCGCCGCAGGAGATGATTGCGCTCGATCATGTGCTGCACGACATGCGGCTCTACAAGAGTCGCCTGGAAATCGGCCTGATGCGTGAATCCGCGCGCATCGCGGCGGCAGCCCAGGTGCGCGCCATGCGCTACACGCAGCCTGGGCGCTACGAATACGAGATTGCCGCCGAACTGATGCATGAGTACGGGCGTAACAATGCCACCGCGTCCTATCAGCCGATCTGCGGCGGCGGCGCCAACTCCTGCATCCTGCACTACCACGAGAATGACGCGCGGCTCGCCGATGGGGATCTGCTGTTGGTCGATGCGGGCGCCGAATACCAGCACTACGCATCGGACATCACCCGCACCTGGCCAGTGAATGGCCGGTTCTCGCCGGCGCAGCGCGAAGTCTATGAAGTGGTGCTGGAGGCGCAGCACGCCGCCTTTGCCGCGACGAAGCCCGGCAATCACTGGAATGAGGCGCACGAGGCGGCGGTGCTGGCAGTCACCCGCGGCCTGGTATCGCTCGGTCTGCTCAAGGGCCGCGTGCCGAAACTCATCAAGGATGGCGCCTATCGTCGCTTCTTCATGCACCGCACCGGCCACTGGCTGGGCATGGATGTGCACGACGTGGGCGACTACAAGGTCGGCGATGAATGGCGGGTGCTGGAACCTGGCATGGTGATGACCGTGGAGCCGGGCATCTACATTCCCGCCGGCTTGCGGGGGGTGCCGAAGCGGTTTGCGAACATCGGCATCCGCATAGAAGACGACGTCGTGGTCACGACTGCCGGCTGCGAGATCCTCACCGGAGACGTGCCGAGCACGCCCGATGGTATTGAAGCGGTCATGTCGGCCCGCGTGTGATCGACCGGCAGGCTTCGCAGCACTTCGACATTGCCATTGTCGGCGGAGGGCTGGTCGGCGCCAGTCTCGCCGTTGCCCTGCGTGGCCTGCCGCTGCGCATCGCGTTGATCGAGGCGCATGCGCCGGACAGCAGCACGCAGCCGAGTTTTGATGACCGCACCACGGCGCTTGGCAATGCCAGCCGCCGGGTGTTCGATGCCCTGGGTGTGTGGCAGGCGCTGGCGCCTGAAGCAGCGACCATCACCGCCATCCACGTTTCCGATGCCGGCCGATTCGGCTTCGCGCGGCTGGCCGCCACGGAACTGGGGCTGGATGCGCTGGGTTACGTGGTGCCCAATCGCGTGCTGGGGCGCGAATTGTGGCGGGCACTCCGGGCTGCGCCCGAAATCACGCCATTCATGCCGGCGCGCCTGCAGTCGCTGACCATTGCCGACGACATCGCCACGCTGGAGCTGTCGCAGGACTCGGGCCCGGTGACGATCACCGCCAGCCTGGTCGTTGCCGCGGATGGTGCCCAGTCGCTGGTTCGCGCGGTGGCTGGGCTTGGTGCAACCGTCGACGATTACGACCAGGTGGCGATCGTTGCGAGCCTGCGCACGGACCAGGCCAACGATGGTGTGGCCTATGAGCGCTTCACGGCAGCAGGTCCCATGGCGCTGTTGCCGGTGCGCGTTGCCGGCAGTGCGGCGTGGCGCACGCTGGTGTGGGCGGCCCGCCCGCAGGATGCCGAACGCCTGATGCAGCTGCCGCCCGAGCTGTTCATGCGTGAATGGCAGGATGCATTCGGCTGGCGCGCCGGGCGTGCGCAACAACTGGGCGCTCGCGGACGCTATCCGCTGGCGCTGTCGCGCAGTGCGGGCTCGGTGGCGGCGCGCATCGTGTTGCTGGGCAATGCCTCGCAGTCCCTGCATCCGGTGGCGGGGCAGGGTTTCAATCTGGGACTGCGCGATGCCGCGGAGCTTGCCGAGATGCTGCAGGTCGCCACCATGTCTGGTCCCGTGGATGTGGGCGCTGCTGCCTTGCTGGCACCTTATGCCGCTGGCCGCGAGCGTGATCGCGATGGCGTCATCGGCTTTACCGATACCCTGGTGCGCGTGTTCTCGAGTGAGCACCGGCTGGCGGCTGCGGCGCGTGATGCCGGCCTGCTGCTGTTTGATCTGCTGCCGCCGGCCAAACGGGCCTTGAGCCAGGTAAGCCTCGGCTTTGGGACACGCACCGGACGCCTGGCGCGTGGCCTGCCGTTGATACGGCGCGGCACGCGATGACGACCTTGCGTGCCGATGTCGCCATCGTCGGCGGTGGGATGGTGGGTGCCACGCTGGCATTGCTGCTGGCGCAGCGCGCGCGCATCGATGCCGCGCGCATCGTGGTGATAGAACCTGCGCCGGTTGCGCCACCCGAGGCGGGATCGCCCTTCGGGCTGCGCGTGTCGGCAATCTCGCCGGGCAACCGCGCGCTGCTGGCTGAGCTGGGTGTATGGCGGCTGCTGGATGCTGCCCGCATCGAAGACTACGAACGCATGCAGGTGTGGCATGAATCGGTGCCGCCAGACAGCCCGGATGTGCTGTGCTTCGATGCAGCCGAGGCCGGCGAGCCGGATCTCGGCAGCATCATCGAGAACAACGCCCTGCAGGCACAGCTGCTGCGTTGCTGCGCCGGGCAGGGCATTCGCGTGCTGACCGAATCCCTGCTTGCGCTGCAGGTGGATGCCGAAGCCGCCACGCTCGACCTGGGCGGCACGCGGGTGGTTGCCGAGCTGGTGGTGGGCGCGGACGGTGCTGCCTCGTCTGTGCGGGCGTTGCTGGGCATGCCGGCGGAGTATCGCGACTATGGGCAGCGTGCCATCGTCGCGACCCTACGCGCTGAACAACCACACCAGCACACCGCCTGGCAGCGTTTCCTCTCCACCGGACCACTGGCCCTGCTGCCGCTCCCCGGCAATGAATGCTCGATCGTGTGGTCTGCCGTGAATGATCGTGCCGATGCATTGCTGGCACTTGCGCCTCCGCAATTCGAAGCCGAACTCACGGCCGCCAGCGCCGGTGTGCTTGGCCGGCTGCAACTGACCAGCAACCGTGCGGCATTTCCGCTGCGCCGGCTGGCCGCACAGGACTATGTGCGGCCGCGGGTCGTGCTGGTGGGCGATGCCGCGCATGTGATCCATCCGCTGGCCGGGCAGGGCGTGAACCAGGGCCTGGAGGATGCGGTGGCCCTGGCTGCTGCGCTGGCGCAGCGACCGGCACGGGAAAGTGTGGGTGCGCAGCTGGCGCTGCAGCGTTATTCGCGAGAGCGCCGCACCGGCAATGCACTGGCTGCGGCAACGGTGGATGGACTGGATCTGCTGTTCACCGATTCAACGGCGCTTCGCTCCTGGGCGGCACGCGAGGGCATGGCGCTGGTAGGACGCAGCGCACTGGCGCGACGGTTCTTCGTCAGGCGAGCGGCAGCTGGTCGATCTTGGCCGCAACGATGAAATCGTTCTCGGACAATCCCTGGATCGCATGCGTGGTGAAGCGTACGCGGCAATAGCCGTAGCCCACTTCCAGATCCGGATGGTGGTCTTCCAGGTTCGCGAGATGCGCCAGGGCGTTGACGAAGCTCATCGTGCGGAAGAAATCCTTGAAGCGGAACTCGCGCTGGATCGAGGTGGCGTCGAGCGACAGCTGCCAGTTTTCATCGATGCGCTGCAGTACTTCTTCGGCAGCAGCGCGCGACAGCGGCGCGACGCCACCTTCGCAAGGTACACAACGGCGGGCATGCAGTTCGGTCATGGTGCAGGTTCCTGCGGCAACCGCCGCGGATAGGTACGTTCGATGTAGCGTTCCATCAGGTCCTGGAATTCCTCGGCAATGCGCTCGCCCTTGAGCGTCACCGTCTTCTCGCCGTCCTCATACACCGGCGCCACCGGCCGTTCGCCGGTGCCGGGCAGGCTGATGCCGATGCTGGCATGACGGCTTTCACCGGGGCCGTTCACCACGCAGCCCATGACCGCGACGGTCATGTCCTCTACGCCGGTGTAATCCTTCGACCATTGCGGCATGCGGTGGCGGATATGCGACTGGATGCGCTGCGCCAGCTCCTGGAAATAGGTGCTGGTGGTGCGGCCGCAGCCCGGGCAGGCCACCACCATCGGCAGGAAGGCGCGCAGCCCCATCGTTTGCAGGATCTCCTGCGCCACGATGACCTCCTGCGTGCGATCGCCATTGGGCTCTGGCGTGAGCGACACGCGAATGGTGTCGCCGATGCCGTTCGCCAGCAGCACGCCGATGCCGGCGGTGGAGGCGACGATGCCCTTCGAGCCCATGCCCGCTTCGGTGAGGCCGAGGTGCAGCGGATAGTCGCAACGCGCCGCGAGATTTCGATAGACGGCGATCAGATCCTGCACACCGCTGACCTTGGCGGAAAGGATGATGCGGTTCTGCGGCAGGCCAAGGCCCACGGCAAGTTCAGCGCTGTCGAGCGCCGAGCGCACGATGGCTTCACGCATGACCGTCTGCGCCGTGGCCGGAACGGACAGGGCATTGTTCTCGTCCATCAGTCGCGCCAGCAGATCCTGGTCGAGGCTGCCCCAGTTCACGCCGATGCGCACCGGTTTGTCGTGCCGGCAGGCGATTTCGATCATTTCTGCGAATTGCGAATCGCGTTTGGCTCCCCGGCCCACATTGCCGGGATTGATGCGGTATTTGTCCAGCGCGGTGGCGCAGTCCGGATACTCACGCAGCAGCTTGTGGCCGTTGAAATGGAAATCGCCGATCAGCGGCACGGCCACCCCCGCAGCGTGCAGGCGGTCGCGGATATGCGGCACGGCGGCTGCAGCCTCTGCACTGTTCACGGTGATCCGCACCAGTTCCGAGCCGGCGCGCGCCAGCGCGCGCACCTGCGCCACCGTGCCATCGACATCGGCGGTGTCGGTATTGGTCATCGACTGCACGGCGATCGGTGCCGAACCGCCGATGGCGACCTTGCTGACTTGAACCTGCAACGACTGGCGGCGGGGGTTGAGCATGGCGCGCATTGTAAGTGCACCCCTTCCCGGTCGGGGGCTTGTTAGACTTGGGGCCTCCATGCAAAGACCGAAACCGACCGGCGCAGACCGGGTATTGAAGGCCTTTGGGGCCAGCTACAGGGGCTATCGCGGTGCATTCCGGGGCGAAGCGGCCTTCCGGCAGGAACTGGCGGTGGCGCTGGTGGTCATTCCTCTGGGGCTTTATCTGGGCGAAAACGGCGTTGCGCGCGCATTGCTGGTGGGGCCCATGATCCTGGTGCTGATCGTGGAGATCCTGAACAGCGCCATTGAAGCTACCGTTGATCGCATCGGGTACGAGCATCATGAACTGTCGGGATTGGCCAAGGACCTCGGCTCCGCGGCGGTACTGACTTCGTTCGGGCTGCTGGGATTGACCTGGGTACTTGTTCTCTTCTTCTAGGCGGGGGCTTCCGATGAACCATGGTGTGCAGCGGTGGATGGCGGGTTCTTTGTTGCTGGTTGCCACGCTGGTCGGCGCCCAGGCCGTTCCGCCACCGCCCGGAGGGGTACAGGTGGCTCCGGTGGCCGAGCAGGTCGCCGCACCACGGCGCGAAGACGCGACCTGGGCCGCCACACTCGAACGCATCGCGCAGAGCGTGGTGGCGATCAAGATCGATTCCACGCGCGCCTTCGATACCGAGTGGAACAGCTCCTCGCAGGCCACGGGCTTCGTGATCGATGCCGAACGCGGGCTGATCCTTACCAACCGTCACGTGGTAACGCCTGGCCCGGTCACCTCCGAAGCCACGTTCCTCAACCGCGAGGAAGTGCAGCTGTATCCGGTGTACCGCGATCCGGTGCATGACTTCGGTCTCTACCGCTACGACCCGTCGAAGCTGCGCTTCATCAAGCCGGCATCGCTGCCGCTGTATCCGGAAGGCGCGCAGATCGGGCGCGAGATCCGCGTCATCGGCAACAACGCCGGCGAGCAGCTGTCGATCCTCGCGGGCACCATTGCCCGGCTTGATCGGGAAGCGCCGGCCTATGGCCCGGGCCGCTACAACGATTTCAATACCTTCTACCTGCAGGCCGCATCGGGCACATCCGGTGGATCATCCGGTTCGCCTGTGGTCGATATCCAGGGCCGGGTAGTGGCGCTGAATGCCGGTGGCGCCACCGGTGCAGCTTCCAGTTTCTATCTGCCGCTCGGCCGCGTGAAGCGCGCGGTGGATCTGATCAAGGCGGGCAAGCCGGTGACTCGCGGCACCCTGCAGGCCGTGTTCGAATACACGCCATATGATGAGTTGCGTCGCCTGGGGCTGACGGCAGAAACCGAATCGGCCATGCGCAAGGACTTCCCGGCCAATACCGGCATGCTGGTGGCCGGCGAAGTGCAGCCGGGTTCTCCGGCATTCGAAGGGTTGCAGCCCGGCGACATCCTGGTGGGCATCGACGGCCGGCCCGTCACCACCTTCGAGCCGCTGGAAGAACTGCTCGACAACGCCATCGGCAGGAAGATCGCGCTGCAGGTGCAGCGCGGCGGCGCTACCCGCAATGTGCAGGTCGAGGTCGGTGATCTGGACGCCATCACGCCAGCCAGCTACATCGAGTTCGGCGAGTCGGTGGTGCATGACCTGTCCTACCAGCAGGCCCGCCACTTCAACCTGCCCGTGCGCGGCGTCTACGTGGCCAATCCGGGCTACACGCTGGCCGCCGCGGGCGTGCCACGCGCTGCGCTGATCACCGAGTTCAACAACCAGCCGGTGACGAGCAGCCGTGAGTTCAGCGCGGCGCTGGCGCAGCTGGGTGATGGCGATCGGGCCACCGTGCGCTACACCACCGCCGACGAGCCTGCCAACTCGCAGCTCAAGTCCATGCGCATGGACCGACGCTGGTTCCCGTCGCGCAGCTGCAGCCGCAACGATGTCACGGGGCTGTGGCCCTGCGTGGATCTGCCTGCGGGCCCCGCGCCGCGGGCGGTAGCCTCTGGCAGTGCGACGATGCCGGTGGTGCGCGACAAGCTCGTCGCGAAACTGGCGCCATCCCTGGTGCATGTCACCTTCGACATGCCCTTCGCCATTGCCGGCATCTCCGATCGCAACTATCACGGCACCGGCCTGCTGGTGGATGCCGAGCGCGGCCTCGTGGTCGTCGATCGCAACACCGTGCCGGTGTCGCTGGGTGATGTGCGACTGACCTTCGGTGGCGAGCTGGAGATTCCGGGTCGCGTGGAGTTCATTCATCCGCTGCACAACCTGGCGGTGGTTTCCTACGACCCGAAGCTGATCGGCACCACACCCGTACGCAGTGCGAACCTCAGCCAGGCACCTCTCCGCGAGGGCGACAGCATCACGGCCATCGGCATGAATGGCGATGGCGAGCTGCGTTCCCGCAACACCCAGGTGGTGGCGGTCGAGCCGCTGGACCTGCCCCTTTCCCGCACCATGCAGTTCCGCGACAGCAACCTCGAGAGTGTGGAGTTGCTGAATCCGCCGAATGAATTCGATGGCGTGCTGGTCGACAAGGAAGGCCGCGTGCAGGCGATGTGGTCCAGTTTCCCGATGGAGACCGCGCGCGAGACGCTGCAGGGCAATCGTGGTGTGGCCATCGACCTCGTGGTGGAAATGCTCGACCGGGTCCGCCGTGGCGCGCCCTTCCATACGCTCGATGTGGAACTGAACCCGCGTTCGCTGACGGAAGCCGGCCGCCTGGGGCTGCCGGAATCCTGGCTGCGCAAGATCGAAGCAACCAATCCAGAGGCACGCCAGGTGCTGGGTGTGGCGCGTATCACTGGCGGTGCAGCGTGCGGGCAGGGTGCTGCGGCAGGGCGATCTGATCCTCGCCGTCGCCGGCAAGACGGTGGCGGTGTACCGCGATGTGGAGCGTGCGGTGGTGGATCATCCCGAAGTGGCCGTGACGGTGTGGCGTGGCCAGGGCGAGCTGACCCTGCAGGTGCCGACCACTGCGCTGACCGGCAATGATTTCGACCGCGTCGTGCAATGGGCCGGCGCCACGCTGCATGCGCCGCATCGCGCCATGAGCGCGCAGCGGGGCGTGGTGCCGCAGGGTGTCTATGTCGCGTTCTTTTCTTATGGTTCGCCCGCAACCCGCTACCGGCTGGTTCCCGGCCGCCGCATTGTCGAGGTGGATGGCCAGCCAACCCCGGACCTGGACGCGTTCCTGAAAGTGGTGGGCGGCCGCCCGGACCGCTCGTCGCTGCGGCTGCGCACCTTGTCCTGGAACAATGTGCCGGAAGTCATCACTCTGAAACTGGACCGGCATTACTGGCCCACCTCGGAGGTCGTGCGTACGGCCACCGGCTGGGACCGGCGTATGCTCGACTGAGCACTGCGTCACAGTAGCCCGCCTGGCAGGATTCTCTGGCCTGGCGGGCCGCACTGATAGAATGCCGCGATGGTAAAAGTGGTCCGTGCCTCCCAGGCCGAGATTGAAGCGGCCGTCGACGCTCTGCGCGATGGTGAACTCGTCGCATTTCCGACTGAAACGGTCTATGGCCTCGGCGCCAATGCGTCCAATCCTGCGGCTGTGCGCAAGGTTTTCGAGCTCAAGGACCGGCCGCCCTCGCATCCGGTCATCGTGCACATCGACCAGCAGAAGTACCTCAAGCGCTGGGTGCGCGAGCTGACACCGGAAGCAGAAAAGCTGGCCGATGCCTTCTGGCCCGGCCCCCTGACGCTGGTGCTGCCCCGTGCAGAGGGGGTGCACGATGTGGTCACGGGAGGGCAGGACACGATCGCCATCCGCATTCCTTCCCACCCCATGGCGCGTCAATTGCTGGACGCCTTCGGTGGTGGCATTGCCGCGCCTTCCGCCAATCGCTTCGGGCGCCTCTCGGCAACGCGCGCCGAGCATGTGCAGGATGAGTTCGGCGATGCCGTGAAGGTGATTCTCGACGGCGGTGAATGCCAGGTCGGGCTGGAATCCACCATCGTCAGTTGCCTCGAAGGCAGCGTGCGGTTGCTGCGGCCCGGATCCATCACGCTGGGTGCCTTGCGTGCCACCGTCGGCGAAGTCCTGATTGGTGCCGACCAGAATACGCCGCGTGTACCAGGCAGCATTGCGGCCCACTACGCGCCCGGCACCCCGCTGACGATCGTGCCGGGCGGGGAGCTCGACGCATTGGCCGAATCACTTTCCGAAGGCGGCCAGCGCATCGCGGTGCTGGCGCAGCGCCTGCCACTCAAGACTTATCAGTACGTGACCTGGGTGAATTCCGGCAAGCGCGCGGAGGCTTTCGGTCACGACCTCTATGCCAACCTGCGCACCCTCGACAAAGCAGGGTGCGCGCGCATCCTCGTGCAGGAAGTGCCGAGCGACGAACGCTGGGACGCGATCCGCGATCGGCTGGCGCGGGCCGCCGTGGGCGCCGCGACGGACAGTGGTCGCTACGCTGCGCTCGCGACAGGCGTACTCCCATGAAGAAGAACAGCTGGATCGATCCGTTCGAACCGGAAGAGGTTCGGCGGCTGGTGGCGACATTCGGTTCGCCACTGCTGATCGTCGATTGTGAGCGGGTGCGGGCACAGTTCCGACGCCTGCAGAAGGCGCTGCCGGGAGTCGATCTCCACTATGCGCTGAAGCCGCTGCCGCATCCGGCCGTGGTGCGCACCATCGATGCGATGGGCGGGTACCTCGATCTCGCGACCACTGGCGAAGTGCAGCTGATCTCGCGCCTTGGGCTGGATCCCGCACGTTGCATCCATACCCATCCCATCAAGCGCGACAAGGACATCCGCAATGCGCTGCAGGCGGGTGTGCGCGTGTTCGTTGCCGACAATCCCGACGAAGTACGCAAGTTCCGCCGCCATCGGGCGCAGGCGGAACTGCTGCTGCGGGTTTCGTTCCGCAGCCCGGGCGCGGTCAGCGATCTTTCACGCAAGTTCGGCTGCGACCCGGAGGCCGCGCTCGATCTCGCCCGCCTTGCCGCGCAGTTGGGCATCACGGTGCGCGGGTTCTCTTTCCACGTCGGTTCACAGGCGCCCAATGCGCTGAAACATGTCGAGGCCATTGAAGCCTGCGTGGCGCTGCTCAAGCAGGCGCGGCGCGAGAAGCTGGGCCGCTTCGATGTGCTCGACATCGGTGGCGGCTTCCCCATCGACTACGCCAAGCAGGTTCCCGACATCGGGCGTTTCTGCGCCCCGATCCGCAAGGCGCTGGCGGCGGTGCCGAAGAGCGTGCGCATCATTGCCGAGCCGGGTCGCTTCATTGCCGGCCCCTGCGCCATGGGCGTGGCCAGCGTGATGGGCCGCGCCGAGCGTGGCGGCCTGTGGTGGTATTACCTGGACGATGGCGTCTATGGCTCGTACAGCGGCCAGCTGTACGACCATGCAAACTATCCGATCGAGAGCCTGCGCCAGGATGGCGAGCGCAAGCCATCGGTGCTGGCAGGCCCCACCTGCGACAGCATCGATGTCATTGCCGAGAACATCCTGCTGCCCAAGCTCAAGATGGGGGATCTCATCGTAGGGCGGGCCATGGGTGCCTATACCTGGGCGTCAGCCAGCGAATTCAATTTCTTCCCGCGCGCCACGGTGGTCTCGGTCAACGAGACGCCGGGCGATACCGGCAAGGTCGAGGACTGATCCATGGATTCCCGCATCGTCGCGCTGGGTCTGGTTGCCATTGCCCTGTTTTCGGTGATCCGCATCATCTCGCAGTGGCGGGGCGTGTCGCGCAAGCGCCGCAGCATCGACTGGGATGAGCATTTCATCCAGCAGCTGCGCAAGGCCGGCGTGAATACCTTCGAGGAATACCCGGTGGATTTCTTCTTCACCGTGCCCGACCGCGGCGCGAGTGAACGGCTGGCGGCCGCGCTGCGCGCCGAGGGTTATGAGATCGATATCCGGCAGGCGCCGGACAGCGGCAATTTCAGCGTGGACGCGCAGCGCGCCATGCGGTTGGTCGTGCCGGAGATGCAGGCGATCAGCGCCCGCTTTGCCGAACTGGCCGAACAGCACGGCGGCAAGTACGACAACTGGGCCGTGGCGATGAAGCGCGACTAGCGCTTTTCGGTCTGCCGGCGCACTGCCTCGGCGGCCGCCGTGACGGCTGCCGCATCGCCGAGATAACGATGCCCGGTGGGCTTCAGAGCCGCATCCAGTTCATACAGCAGCGGAATGCCCGTCGGGATGTTCAGTTCGACGATCTCGCTCTCGGGCACGTTGTCGAGCATCTTCACCATGGCGCGGATGCTGTTGCCATGTGCGGCAATCAGCACGTTCTTGCCGGCCCGCAGCTTTGGCGCGATCTCTTCGTTCCACAGCGGCAGTACGCGCGCGAGGGTGTCTTTCAGGGACTCGGTGGCCGGCAGCAGCAGCGGGTCGAGATCGGCATAACGCGGGTCGTGCCGGGGATGGCGTTCGTCGCTTTCTGCCAGCGGCGGCGGGGGGATGTCGTAGCTGCGGCGCCAGATCTTCACCTGCGCCTCGCCGTGTTTGACGACAGTCTGTGCCTTGTCGAGCCCCTGCAGCGCGCCGTAGTGGCGCTCGTTCAGGCGCCAGCTCTTTTCCACTGGCAGCCACATGCGGTCCATCTCGTCGAGTGCGATCCACAGGGTGCGGATGGCGCGCTTCAGCATCGAGGTGTAGGCGTAGTCGAAGCGGATGCCGGTGGCCTTGAGCTCGCGCCCGGCCTGGCGGGCTTCTTCTCGGCCGAGGTCCGAAAGGTCCACGTCGTGCCAGCCGGTGAACAGGTTGGCGACGTTCCACGTGCTCTGACCATGGCGCAAGAGGACGAGTTTGCCGGACATCAGACACGCTCCGTATGCTTCGCAGTGAACCCCGAGATTATCTGATTCCCGGGCCGGAGACAGCGCTTGAGTGACATCCTGCAAGTGAAAGTGAAGCCCAATGCCCGCAGCAGTGCGCTGACCCTGCAGGCCGATGGAACCTGGCTTGCTACCCTGAAATCGCCGCCGGTGGATGGCAAGGCCAATGCGGAGCTCGTGGCATTGATCGCCGCACAGTTTGGCTGCCGCAAGGCGCAGGTCTTGATCAAGTCGGGGGCCTCGGGCCGCACGAAACTCGTGCGGATCACGCGGGTTTCTGCAGGTCCTCGATGACCGCTGCCAGGAACCGCACGGCTTCGCCACCGGTGACACAGCGGTGGTCGAAGGTCAGCGACAAGGGAATGCGCCGGTGCGCCTCGATGCGCCCTTCGACCGCCACCACGTCCTGCGAGATGCGCCCGGCGCCGAGGATGGCCACCGATGGCGGCACCACCACGGGCGTCGCATAACGCCCCGCCATCACGCCGAAGTTCGACAGCATGAAGGTGAAGTCGCGCAGATCCGTGGCAGGCAGCGTGCGATCGCGGGCGCCGGCCTTGAGGCGATTCACCTCGGTGCGCAGCGCGGCCGCATCCCGGTTGCCGACGTCACGGATCACCGGCACCAGCAGGCCATCGGGTGTATCCACCGCGATGCCGACCTGGATGTGATGGAACAGGCGGCGCCCCTGGGTGCTGCCATCGAACCAGGCGTTGAGCCCGGGTTCAGCGCGGCAGCCGGCGCCGATGGCGCGCAGCAGTCGCACGGTGTAATCGCCACCCTGACGCCAGGACTCGATGTCGGCATCGTCGAATACGGTGCACTCCATGACGTTGTCGCGCGCCAGGGTCATGCTCTGCGCCATGGCGCGACGCAGGCTGCGCAGCACTTCCATTTCGCCGGATTCGGTCTGGTTGCTGGCGGGGCGCATGGAACTGGTGGCCACCGCAAGGCGTGCGGCGGGCTCTGCTGGCCTCGCCGCTGGCGCTGCGGCCAGCACATCGTCGAGGGTCACGACGCCGTTCGCGCCGGATCCCGCCAGGGCTTCCACATCGACGCGCAGGCGGCGTGCCAGCTCGCGCGCCGCAGGTACCACGCGCACGCGACGCGAGGTATCCCGGGAGAGCGGCGGCGCGGTGCTCAACAACTCGTTGGTCTCCGGCATATGGCCCACCACGCCGCCCTGGGAGGCAGTGGCAGTCGATGCGACTACATTTGCCGCTGCGGTGGCGGCGACCTGCCCCGCAACCGGCTGGAAGTCGACCAGTGGCGCACCGGTTGCCACCGTATCGCCGGGCTTGCCATGCAGCGCGGCAATGATGCCGGCCTGCGGCGCCGGCACTTCCACGACGGCCTTGGCGGTCTCCATGGCGACCATCGGCTGGTCGACGATGACGCGATCGCCCACCGCGACATGCCAGCGCACGATTTCGGCTTCCTGCAGGCCTTCACCCAGATCAGGCAGATTGAAACGAGTCATGTCGGTCAGCCCCTGAGAGTGTTGCGGACCGCGTCGACGATGCGTTCGACGCTCGGGATATAGGCGCGCTCGAGCGCGAAGTAGGGCGTCACGGTGTCATATCCGGTAACGCGCTCGATCGGCGCCAGCAGATCGTACAGCGCATGTTCCGCCACGGTGGCGGCGATCTCGGCGCCGAGCCCGGCATTGCGCGCCGCTTCATGCACGATGACCAGCCGCCCGGTGTGCGCGACCGAATCGAGGATGGTGTCGTGGTCGATCGGTGACAGCGAGCTGAGGTCGATCACCTCGCAGCTGATCTTCTCCTGCAGCAGCAGTTCGGCGGCACGCAGGGTTTCGTGCGTCATCGCACCCCAGGTGACCAGCGTCACATCGTCGCCTTCGCGCAGCACGACGGCCTGATCGAGGGGCAGCGCGATGCCGTCGTCCAGCACATCCTGCTTCGCCATGCGATAGAGGCGCGTGGGTTCGAGGAAGATCACCGGATCCGGTTCGCGGATGGCCGCGAGCAGCAGCCCGTAGGCGCGCGCCGGCGAAGAGGGGCAGACCACGCGCAGGCCAGCGTGATGGCAGAGCAGCACCTCGAGGCTTTCGGAATGATGTTCCGGTGCATGGATGCCGCCGCCGTGCGGCATGCGGATGACCACCGGGCAGGTGAGCCGGCCGCGGGTGCGATTGCGCAGGCGCGCCATGTGATTGGCGATCTGGTCCAGCGCCGGATAGATGAAACCCATGAACTGGATTTCAGCGACCACCTTCATGCCCTGGCTCGCCATGCCCACCGCCATGCCGGCGATGAGTCCTTCGGCAAGGGGCGAGTCCTGCACGCGCAGCTTGCCGAAACGCTGCTGCAGGCCAACCGTGGCCCGGAACACGCCGCCGTTCACGCCGATGTCCTCGCCGATGAGCACCACTTCCGGGTCGTCGGCCAGCGCACGACCCAGCGCGAGATTGATGCCCTCTACCAGTGTGACGATGGGCATGGGATCAGTGCTTGCCGGAGCCGAAGCGGCGCGCCAGCTGTTTTTGCGCCGTCAGTGCGGCCGGCGGATTCGCAAACAGGTGGTCGAACATGTCATCCGTGTGGGCCACAGAGCGGTTCTGGTAACCGAGCACGGCGGCCTCGATCTGCTCGCTGCATTCGGCGCGCAACGCCGCTTCGCGTGATTCATCCCAGAGCTTGCGTGTTTCCAGGTAGCGGCGAGTGCGGAGCAGCGGCTCGCGCTGCCAGGCCGCTTCGAGCTCGGCGGCAGGGCGATAGCGCGTGGCGTCGTCGGCGGTGGTGTGGTCGCTCAGGCGGTAGGTCACTGCTTCCACCACCGTGGGGCCTTCGCCAGCGCGGGCGCGAGCCAGGGCTTGTTCCATCACGGCGCGCACTCCGATGATGTCATTGCCATCCACCTGCACACCCGGAACGCCATTGCCCAATCCCTTCTGCGCGAAGGTCTGTGCCGCAGTCTGTTCGGCGGCGGGCACCGAAATCGCCCAGCCATTGTTGACGACCACGAACACCGCCGGCAGCTTCTGCGCGCCAGCCATGTTCACCGCTTCGTGGAACGCGCCCTGGGAGGTGCCGCCCTCGCCTATGTAGGCCACCGCACAATACGGTTGCTTGCGGATCTTGAACGCCATCGCGACACCCGCGGCATGCGGTGTCTGCGAGCCGATGGGTACGCACCAGGGAAAATCACCGCGCGGTCCCTTGAAGTTGGTGCCGTTCTCGTCGCCGGCCCAGTAGGTCAGGATCTCGGTCAGGGTCACGCCGCGCCACAGTTGTGTGCCGTATTCACGGTAGACCGGGCAAAGCACATCTTCGGGCCGCATGGCGGCGCCCACGCCCACGTGGGTGGCCTCGTGTCCGGTGCAGGGGGCATAGGTGCCAAGCCTGCCGGTGCGCTGCAGGTTGATCGCCTTGGTATCGAACAGCCGGCACAGCACCATCATCCGGTACATGCGCAGCAATTCATCGCCGTCGCGGGCGAACGCGGGCAATTCGCCCTGAGGCGCTCCATGGGCGTCGAGCATCTGCTCGTAGCCAATGGCAAACTCCGCGACGGTCTTCAACCGGTCTCCCCCTTAAGATTCCTGTAAGGTTCCATTGCGTTCCAGCCGCGCAAAAATATCAGGTTCTGCACTGCGGCGTTACTGGTCGGCTTGCGGTGCCATGGCCGGACGCCGCTCGCGTGCCAGGTAGTCCGCACTGCGCATTTCGATCAGGCGGCTGCTGGTGCGCTCGAACACCTGGCGCAATCGCTCCCCGCGGTACAGCTGCTGGGGCTCCGCGGCAGCGGAGATGACCAGCCGGACATGCTGGTCATAAAGCTCGTCGATCAATGCGATGAACCGCCGCGCAGGGTCGTCATTGCCGCCGTCGAACACGGGCACATCCGAGAGGAACACCGTATGCAGTCGGCGCGCAATGGCGATGTAATCGTCGCTGCTGCGAGGTCCTTCGCACAAAGCGCTGAAACTGAACCAGGCCATGCCGCCAGCGTGGCACTGCGTCTCGATGGGGCGGTCTTCGATGTGCATGCTGGTCGCGCGGTCGACGGCCACCGTGCCTGCCAGTCGCTGGAACAGCGATCGCATCCGCAGGGTCGTGTCCGGGCTGGCTGTTGGCAGATAGGTCGGCGTGGCTTGCAGCTGCCGCTGCCGATAGTCAGCGCCGGCGCCGATCTGCAGCACATCCAGATCCCGGTGCAGCAAGGCGATGGCCGGCAGGAAGCGTTCGCGCTGCAGGCCGCCTTCATACAGGCGTTCAGGTGGCGTGTTGGACGTCATCACCAGCACCACGCCACGCCGCAGAAGCCCTTCCAGTACACCATGGAGGATCATCGCATCACCGATGTCCTGCACCATGAATTCGTCCAGGCAATAGACACGCGCGGATTTCGCCAGCAATGCGGCGATCCGGTCGAGCGGGCGTTCCTGCCGCCCCAGCCTGCGCCGGCGCGCATGGATCTCGCGCATGAAATGCGCAAAATGCATGCGGCGCGCGCTGTGCCGCGGCAATCCGGCGTGGAACACGTCCATCAGCCAGGTCTTGCCACGGCCGACAGGGCCCCAGATGTAGAGGCCCCGGCAGACGGTGGGATAACGCCGCTCGAATCTGAGCGAGATGAGCCAGCGACGCATTGCGCCGGGCAATGGCTGTGAAGCCAGGCAGTGCGCAAGCGTATTCAGCCGCGCCGCGATGAGCTGCTGCTGCGGGTCGGGTACATGCGACTCGGCGAGCAGCGACTGCTCCTGGCGTTGCAGCAGCGTCACGGCAAGTCAGGCGCCGTGTTCAGCGGGTTTGCCCAGCGCGACGATACCGGAGTCCGGCAGGCCGGAGTGTCGAACCGAAATGTCCGAGTGTCGCAGGGCAAAGTCCGTCGCGATCTTTTCCACCAGATAGACAGAACGATGCTGCCCACCGGTGCAGCCGATCGCCACCGTCATGTAGCGGCGATTGGTTGCGAGGAACTCGGGAATCCGCGCCTCGACAAACCGGGTGATGTCTTCCAGCAGCCTGGCGACGCCATTGCTGCCTTCCAGGTACAGCGCCACGCTGGCGTCCCGGCCAGTCAGGGCGCGCAGGCCGGGTTCCCAGTAGGGATTGGGCAATGAACGCGCGTCGAACACGAAATCGGCGTCGCCGGGAATGCCGTATTTGAATCCGAAGGACTCGAACAGGATCGACAGGCGCTGCACCCGGCGCCGTTCCACCCGATTGCGGATCAGGTCGCGCAGTTCATGCACGCCGGTCTGGGAGGTGTCGATGATGAGGTCAGCTGCCTGCACCACGGGTTCGAGCAGATCGCGCTCCAGCGCCACCGCCTCACGCAGACCTTCGTTGGAGCGGCTCAGCGGATGTTTGCGGCGGGTTTCGGCAAAGCGACGCAACAGCGCCTCGTCGGAAGCGGTGAGAAACAGCATCTCGCAGGGAATGCCAGATGCCCGCAATTCCTGGATGAGCGCTGGAACAGTGGCAATCTCGGCGCGCGTGTTGCGCGCGTCGAGACCCACCGCCACGCGCTGGTACTGGTTGTCGGTGCTGCGCAGGGTGTGTGAAACAAACGCCTTGAGCAGCGCCGCGGGGATGTTGTCGACGCAGTAGTAGTCCAGGTCTTCAAGCATGTGCAGGGCCACGCTCTTGCCCGACCCGGACAATCCGCTGACCAGTATCAGCCGCATGCGCTGCACGAGACCTGGCCGCGACTCACTGGCGAGCGGCGAGTCGGCCCTCGGAGGCATGGTGGTCGCGCTGTTTTTCCTTGTGCTTGATCACGCTGCGATCGAGTTTGTCCACCAGCGCATCGATGGCCGCGTACATGTCGGTATCGATGGCTTCGGCATGGATGTTGTTGCCGCTGACGTGCACGGTGGCCTCGGCCTTGTGCTGCAGTTTCTCGACCGACATCACGACGTGCACGTCGATGACATGGTCGAAGTGACGCTTGACCCGATCCAGTCGTTTATCCACGTAGGCGCGCATGGATTCGGTGATTTCAACATGATGACCAGTGACTTTGAGCTGCATGATTGCCTCCTCGGCACGCCTCAGGAATTGGCTCGCTTGCGCTCGTTGGAAGGTGCGATGCCCATGGATTCACGGTACTTGGCCACCGTGCGTCTGGCAACGGGAATGCCTTCCTTCGAGAGTATCTCCGCCAGGCGACTGTCGCTCAGCGGTGAATCGGGGGTTTCCTCGCGGATCAGCTTGCGGATCTTCGCGCGGATGGCGGTGGAGGACGTGCCGGAGCCATCCGCACCCTCCACCTGGCTGGAAAAGAAATAGCGCAGCTCGAATACGCCGCGCGAGGTGTGCATGTACTTGCCGGAAGTCACGCGCGAGATGGTGGATTCGTGCATGCCGATGGCTTCGGCGATGTCGCGCAGGATCATCGGCCGCATGTGCTCTTCGCCATGCTCCAGGAACTCATGCTGCCGCTCCACGATCGAGCGCGCCACCTTCAGCAGCGTATCGTGGCGGATCTCCAGGCTCTTGAGCAGCCACCGGGCCTCCTGCAACTGGGTGCGCATGGTGGCGTGGCCCGCATTGCGACCGATCAGGCTCGCGTAGCTTTCGTTGATGCGCACCTTGGGCAGCGTGGCCGAATTCATCTCCACCGTCCAGCCATTCGCGGAGCGGCGCACGAAGACATCCGGCACGACATATTCCGCGGCGGCGGTGCTGATCTGGGAGCCCGGCCGGGGGTGGCAGGACCGCACCAGCAGCAGGGCCTGCTCCAGATCCTCTTCCGACAGATGCAGCTCGCGCCGCAGGGTGGCGAACTCCCGCTGGGCGACCAGATCCAGGCGGTCCCGGGCGATCAGCAGTGCATTGGCAAGCCCGGGGGTGTCAGGCGCCAGCACGCGCAGCTGCAGGCTCACGCATTCGCCCACGTTGCGGGCGCCCACGCCCAGCGGGTCGAAGCTCTGGACCACTTCCAGCATGTCGGCGATCTCGCCGTCTTCGGCCTGGATCTCGGGCTTGAGCGTGGCGGCGATCGCGTCGAAGGGTTCCGTCAGGTAGCCGTCGTCGTTGATGGCGTCGATGATGGCCCGGCCGATGCTGCGCTCGCGCTCGCCGAGCTTTGCGAGCTCGAGCTGCCACTGCAGATGGCTGTGCAGGGTCTCGCCGCGCCCATCCTGGACTTCCTGCTGGCGATCTTCCTCATCGCCGTTCCAGGGGGTATCACCCGGAGTGGCGGAAGTTTCATTCCAGCTGTCGTCGACAATCTCGACCTGGGGTTCGTGTTCGCTGTCTACGCGCTCACTGTCACTGTCGTTGTCACTGCTGGCGATGGCAGAGGCGACTTCATCGCCGCCATCGGGAGGCGCTTCGTGGTCATTGGGGCCTGCGCCCAACGCCTCGAAGGTGGCCGTGCCGTCGGATTCCTCCTCGGCCTCGAGCATCACATTGGTTTCGAGCAGCTCCCGGATGTGAGCCTGCAGTTCGAGCGAGGGCAGCTGCAGCAGCCTGATCGCCTGCTGCAGCTGAGGAGTCATTGTCAGCTGCTGGCCAAGGCGAAGCTGCAGGGAAGCTTTTAACATCTAATTACATGCGGAAATTATGGCCCAAGTACACCTCACGGACTCTCTCGTTGGCAAGGATTTCGTCCGCGTTTCCGGACGCAATCACCGTACCGCGATCGACGATGCACGCGCGATTGCAAACGCCAAGCGTTTCGCGCACGTTGTGATCCGTGATCAGCACGCCGATGCCGCGCGCCGCGAGGTCCGTGACGATCTTCTGGATGTCGAGCACCGAGATCGGGTCGACACCGGCGAAGGGTTCGTCCAGCAGGATGAAGCGCGGCGAGGCCGCCAGCGCGCGCGCGATTTCCACGCGCCGCCGTTCACCGCCCGACAATGCCATACCCATGCTCTTGCGAACGTGTCCGATGCGCAGTTCTTCCAGAATCTGTTCCAGAGTCGCGCTGCGGCCCGCGGAGTCGAGGTCTGGGCGCGTTTCGAGGATCGCGAGGATATTGTGTTCGACGGACAGCCGCCGGAACACCGAGGCTTCCTGTGGCAGGTAGCCCACGCCGAGCCTGGCCCGCTTGTGCATGGGCATGCCGGTGATGTCTGCATCGTTCAGGGTGATCGTGCCCGCGTCGGCACTGACCAGGCCCACGATCATGTAGAAGGAGGTGGTCTTGCCGGCGCCATTGGGGCCGAGCAGGCCGACGATCTCGCCGGATTCGACCTGCAGCGTCAGATCTTCGACTACACAACGACCGCGGTAGCTCTTGCGCAGGTGACTTGCACGCAATATGGAGCTCATTGCGCGCTCGTCCTGTCTGGCGTGCGGGGAGGTGGGATCGACTTGTCCGGCGGAGCCGCCTGCTTCTCCGGCGGCTGGTAACTGCCTTCCGAGCGGCTGCCCTTCGGTGTCCGCACTGTGCTGTCCTTGAGATTGTAGATAACCTCCACCTCGTTTCTGACCTGGAGGGTGTCGTACTGGAATGACGTGCGACCGCTGAACCGCACATCACTCGTGCCGGAGTCGTAATCGATCTTCTCGGCGGTACCCTGGCCCAGGTCCGAGTTCCGGAGAGTGTGTGAAAACCTGGCTGGTTTGCCCAGTACGGCGACGGTCTTCAGACGGTTGTCGACAAACTTCACCGTGGCAGATTCCGCATCCAGCACCGCGCCGTCGAATTCGATATGCACTTCACCTTTGAGCACCCACGATCCATTGCGACGACCATTGGCAAGACCGCTGCCTTCCGCAAGTTTCGCCTTGATCAGCGTGTTGCCCTGGCGCAGCTCCAGATTGCTCATCGACTCCGTGCCGGCATTGAGATTCATGACCAGCCCGTCGCCCGAGACGTCAATCTCTTCATTGGAACTACCGGCGGCATGAGCCGGCAGCAGGCAAAGCAGGGCGCCAGCCGCGAGAACTGCGCGCAATAGGCCGCGCCGGCGGCGCTCAGGGTACGAAGGTGCCATTGAATTCCGATTCTATCTCCAGGACGCTGCTCTTGATATTCGCGCGTAGTCCCTTCGGGGTGTGCAGTCGGTCGCCGCCCGAAGTCACCTCGGTGGCGCTGTGGGTTGAAATTGTCTGGGATTCGAGGTCGTACGTCAGCTTGTCAGTCTGTAGCACGAGTGGGGAGCGGGAGCCTTGCGGGCGCCCTGACGCCCGCACATCGCCTTCCAGGGTGATCGCGCCACCCAGCTCGGGCAGATCCGCCCGGTCCGCGGTCAGCGTCCAGCGCTGTGCGCCGCCAGCTGGGCTGCCCGGCGGGTCGTGCCGCATGACCAGCTGTTCGGCCGATATCCGGCCATTGCGCGGCAGCTGCGTGACCTGCTTCGCCTCGATTTCGTATTGCAGTTCACCGTCGGCCCCCATCTGCCGCACGATCACGTCATGGGCCTCATAGTCGTAGGTGCTGCCGGCCTCGTCGTCGCTGGTCGAGGTCGGGCCAGTGCGGGATCCGGTGCCGGCTACCCAGATGGCAACCGCTGCAAGCCCCATCACCACTGCAGCCCCGAGCAGACGCAATTTCATGCCTCACTCCTTGCCGCCAGCAGCCAGTCGCAGACTGCGTTGAAAATGGTCACTGTCCGTCCCGCCTGGCGAGTATCCAGTCTACGACCTCCCGCACTGCGCCGTGACCGCCCGGCAGGGTGGTGCGGCAATGCGCGGTACGCAGCGCCAGCGGGTGCGCATCGCGCACGGCCACCGCAAAAGCCACGCGCACGAACAGCGGGATATCGGGTGTGTCGTCGCCGATGCAGGCCACCTGCGAGTCGAGCAATGCCAGCTTCTTCAGCAGCTTGTTCAGCGCGAGATTCTTGTCGGCTGCGCCCTGGATCACGTGGCGGATTCCCAGTTCCCGGCAGCGCGCAGTGACCGCCGCCGAGCGGCGACCGGAGATCACGGCCACCTGCACACCGGCAGAGGCCAGCAGCTTGATGCCGTGACCATCGCGCACATGGAAGCGCTTGAGCTGTTCGCCACGTGGGCCAAACCACAGGCTGCCATCGGTGAGCACGCCGTCCACATCCAGCACCAGCAGTTCCAGCCGCCGCGCGATGCGGGTGGTGAGGCGGGCGGGAAGTTTGTCCACTACACCACCCCCGCGCGCAGCAGGTCGTGGATGTTCAGCGCGCCCACCAGCCGCGACTTCGCATCCACCACCAGCAGGGCGGTGACACGATGTTCCTGCATGCTGTTGACGGCATCCGCAGCCAGCTGTGAAGGCGCCACTGTGCGCGGGTTGCGGGTCATGACGGTCTCCATCGTGGTCTCACGCAGGTTCAGCGCCGCGGTCGAGTGCGCGGCGCAGATCGCCGTCGGTGAATACGCCCTGCAGCAGGTGATCGGCAGTGGTGATCGCCGTGAGGCCGAGGCCTTTGCGGCTCATTTCGAGCAGGCCCTGCTCCAGTGATGCCGAAGACTGTACGCAAGGCAGGTCACTGCCCTTGCGCATGACGTCGTTGACATGCAGCAGCAGCTTGCGGCCCAGCGCGCCGCCGGGATGCGAGCGCGCAAAATCATCACTGGTGAAACCGCGTGCTTCGAGCACGGCAGTGGCGAGTGCATCGCCCATCGCCAGTGCCGCCGTGGTGCTGGCAGTGGGCGCGAGATTCAACGGGCAGGCTTCCTCGCTGACGCTGACATCCAGGTGCACCGTGGCAGCCTGCGCCAGCGTGGAACCGGTATGGCCCGTCATCGCGATGACCGGCACGGCCAGCCGGCGCAGATGAGGGAGCAGGGCGAGCAGTTCGGGCGTTTCGCCGGAATGGGAAACGGCGAGCAGTACGTCGCCCGCCGTGACCATGCCGAGGTCACCGTGACTGGCCTCTGCCGCATGCAGGAAGAATGCGGGTGTCCCGGTGCTGGCCAGCGTCGCGGCAATCTTGTGGGCCACATGCCCTGATTTGCCGAGGCCACAGACCACGACGCGGCCGCGGGCCTCCAGGCACAGGCCGCAGGCACCGGCGAACGCGTCATCGATGCGTGCCTGCAGTGCAGTGATGGCCAGCGCTTCGATGCCCAGGGCTCGACGCCCGGCGGCAATCAGCGCGAGGTTGCTACGCGGGCTGTGCATGGCGGTTTTGAGAATTCTCTGGAATCGGCAGGCAGAAGTTCAGGGGGATCATAGCTTAAACTGCGCGCTTTCCCCGCCGGCGACCTTGCCGCGCGTCCCCGAGCAGAACAGGCTGACCATGAACCCAGAACAGATTGCAGAGCTGATCCGCGCCGCGCTGCCGGGCGCCGATGTGCGCGTCAAATCCGAAGACAACGTGCATTTCGAGGCCACCGTGGTGAGCCCGGATTTCACCGGCAAGCGGTTGTTGCAGCGGCACCAGCTGGTTTACAAGGCATTGGGCGATCGCATGGGTGGCGAGATCCACGCGCTGGCGCTCGACACCCTCACGCCCGACGAGCTGGCCACCCGGAGTCACTGAAGCCCATGGACAAGCTGCAGATCACGGGTGGGCACCGGCTGAACGGTGAAGTACGCATCTCCGGTGCGAAGAACGCGGCGCTGCCGATCCTGGCAGCGACCCTGCTGTGCGAAGAACCGGTGTCGGTGGGCAATGTCCCGCAGCTGCATGACGTCAGCACCATGATCCAGCTGATCGGGCGCATGGGTGTGTCGGTTACCGTGGGCGAACGGAACCGCGTGGAGGTGGATACCCGCGGCATCCATGATTTCATTGCTCCTTACGAGCTGGTCAAGACGATGCGGGCATCGATCCTGGTGCTGGGGCCATTGCTCGCGCGCTTTGGTCAGGCCGATGTATCGCTGCCTGGCGGATGCGCCATCGGCGCGCGGCCGGTGAACCTCCATGTTGCCGGGTTGCAGGCCATGGGCGCGGAGATACATATAGAGAACGGCTACATCCGCGCGCGCGCGGGGCGGCTGAAGGGCGCCCACCTGGTGCTCGATACGGTGACCGTCACCGGCACCGAGAACCTGATGACGGCCGCCGTGCTCGCAGAGGGCGAGACCGTGCTGGAGAACGCCGCGCGCGAACCGGAAGTGGTCGATCTCGCGAACTTCCTGATCGCGATGGGCGCAAAGATCCGCGGCGCAGGCACCGACAGGATTGTCATCGAAGGTGTGAAGCGCCTGCATGGCGCGCACCATGATGTGCAACCGGATCGCATCGAGACCGGCACCTTTCTGGTTGCTGCGGCCATCACCGGTGGTCGCGTGCTGGCGCGGCACACCCGACCGGAACACCTGGACGCCGTGCTGCACAAGCTGCAGGAGGCCGGTGCCACGGTGCGTACGGGCGAGGACTGGATCGAACTCGACATGCACGGCAAGCGGCCGCATTCCGTGGATGTGCGCACGGCGCCGTATCCGGCGTTTCCCACCGACATGCAGGCGCAGTTCGCGGCGCTGGACTGCATCGCCGATGGCGTGGGCACGATCACCGAGACCATCTTCGAGAATCGTTTCATGCACATGCTGGAAATGCGGCGCCTCGGCGCCGAGATCCGGCTCGAGGGCAACACGGCCATCATCAAGGGTGTGCCGCGGCTGACGGCAGCACCCGTGATGGCTACCGACCTGCGTGCCTCGGCCAGCCTCGTGATCGCGGGCCTGGTGGCAGACGGCCGCACCGAGATCGACCGCATCTACCACATCGATCGCGGCTACGAATCGATCGAAGAGAAACTCTCGCAGCTGGGAGCCGAGATCCGTCGCGTGCCGAACTAGCGCGTCATCGCGCGGGCGCTAGTTGGTGCGTGGCGGCGGCTCTTCGATGACGTCCACCTCGAACGTGAACGGGCGCGAGGCGCGCAATCCGGTGAGCTTCACCTTGCTGCCGGGCTTGCGGTTGGCGATGCGGGCGAGGGTGTCCTGCCCGGTGCGCACCCGCTGCCCGTCGATGGTTTCGATCAGGTCGTAGCGGCGGAGCCCCGCCCGCAACGCTGGCGAGTTCAGATAAAGATCGGTGATCACGACGCCAGCCCGCGGCAGGTTGAGTTGCTGCAGTAAAAAAGTCTCCGAGACAAATTCCGGCACAATGCCAATCCAGCCCCGCACCACCCGGCCGTGCAGCAGGATCTCGCGCATGACGCCGCGCACCAGGTCCACCGGAATGGCGACGCCGATGCCTTCTGCGCCGCGATCCTTGCCGATGACAGCGGTGTTGATGCCGATCAGTTCGCCCCGGCTGTTGACCAGCGCGCCACCGGAATTGCCGACGTTGATGGCCGCATCGGTCTGGATGAAATTCTCGAAGGCGGCAACACCGAGATCAGCCCTGCCCATGGCGCTGATGATGCCGTGGGTGACAGTCTGCGACAGGCCGAGCGGACTGCCGATCGCGAGCACCGTGTCGCCCACTGCCAGCCGGTCCGAACGACCGAGTTTCATGACCGGCAGGTTCGGCAGATCGACTTTCAGCACGGCAAGGTCCGTGCCGGGGTCGCGCCCCACCACCCGCACCACGGCACTGCGGCCATCTGCCAGCTGCACGCTGACCTGGTCGGTGCCGGTGATGACATGCTCGTTGGTGATGATGTGCCCTTCCGCATCCACGATGACACCGGAGCCGAGGCCGTTCTGTATTCCCTCGCGCAGGCGCCGACGCACTGTCCCGCCTGGCACCAGTTCCAGTTCGTTGGTGGGCTGGAATACACGACGCTGGGTGTAGACGCTGACTACTGCCGGTGCGCTGACGCGAACGGCAGGGGCGTAACTGCCCGGCGCGGACTGCGCCAGCAGCGTGTCCATGGAGATTCCCGCGGTGCTGCCACGGGCGCGGTGGCAGGTGCCGCGGTCGCGGCGGCCGACGAAGATTGCGCAGTCAGGGTCGGTGAGGCATCGGGCGTGGGCGCGGGCGCGGGCATGGCATCAGCCGGCACGGTGGCTGCCTGCGGCGTGGCATCGCCGGTCTGCGGCCACACATGATTGATGAGCAGGGCAATGGTCAAGCCTGCCAGCACCGAGCCAGCCAGGAAGACCATATTCCGTCGCAGTGTACTGTTTGTCATAGGGATACCCTGCCATGGGTACTTTATCGATAGTGTATAATGCCGTGCTGTCAGGGCCGCGTTGTCTCAAAACGTTATGCGGTCCGGACGCCAGAACAGCAGCAACAGTCCCGGAAGAATAATGAGCGAGCATTCCGCCCCTGCCGCCGCCGAAGTCGATCAGGACCGGCGCGGTTTCCTTATCTTTGCCACAGCGGCGACTGGCGCGGTCGGCGCGGCCTTTGCCGCCGTACCGTTCATCGCCTCATGGAGCCCCTCGGAGCGCGCCCGCGCTGCAGGTGCACCGGTCGAGGTCGATCTGAGCAAGATCGAACCCGGCCAGATGCTGACGGTCACCTATCGCAAGAAGGCCATGTACATCGTGCATCGCACGCCCGAAATGATCGGGTCGCTGGCGGGCCATGACGGCAAGCTGAAGGATGCCGTCTCGGCGGATTCGGAACAGCCCGAATACGCCAAGAACGCCACCCGCGCCGTGCGCGAGGATTTCCTGGTGGTGGAAGGCACCTGCACCCACCTGGGTTGCCTGCCCAAGACCCGCTTCGACAAGGGTTCCACGCCGGAGCTCGGCGCCGACTGGCCAGGCGGGTTCTTCTGCCCCTGCCATGGTTCGAAGTTCGACCTTGCGGGCCGCGTGTTTGATGGCTCGCCCGCTTCCACCAATCTGCGCATTCCGGTGTATTCGTTCCCGAGCGACACCACGCTGGTCATCGGCGTGGATGCCACCACGGGAGTCGCGTAATGGCCGGCAGCAACGACGCCCTGCCCGTGCGTACGGGTTTTCTCGGCTGGCTCAACAAGCGCCTGCCCGTCGACCAGTTCATGCGCGACCAGCTCACCGGCTACTTCGCGCCCAAGAACTTCAACTTCTGGTACTACTTCGGCGTGCTGTCGCTGGTGGCGCTGGTGTTGCAGCTGGTCACCGGCATCTTCCTCACCATGCATTACAAGGTGGGCGAGGCAACGGCCTTCGATTCCGTCGAATACATCATGCGCGAGGTGCCATTCGGCTGGCTGCTGCGCTACATGCATTCCACCGGTGCATCGTTCTTCTTCATCGTCGTCTACCTGCACATGTTCCGTGCCTTCCTGTACGGCTCGTACAAGGCGCCGCGCGAGCTGCTGTGGTTGTTCGGCATGTTCGTGTATCTCGCGCTGATGGCCGAGGCCTTCATGGGTTACGTGCTGCCCTGGGGCAACATGTCTTACTGGGGCGCGCAGGTGATCGTGAACCTGTTCGGCACCATTCCCGGCATCGGCCCGGGTCTCGTGGAATGGATCCGCGGTGATTACGGCATCGCCGACGCCACGCTGAACCGCTTCTTCGCGCTGCACGTGGTTGCCGTGCCGCTGGTGTTGCTGCTGCTGGTGGCCCTGCACCTGGTTGCGCTGCGCCAGAATGGCTCGAACAATCCGGACGGCATCGAGATCAAGGAAAAGAAGGGCGCTGACGGCAAGCCCCTCGACGGCATTCCTTTCCATCCGTATTACACGGTCAAGGATCTGGTCGGCATCGGCCTGTTCCTGACGGCCTTTGCGGTGGTGGTGTTCTTCGTGCCGACCTTCGGCGGGCTGTTCCTCGAGCCGCCGAATTTCGAACCCGCGAATGCGCTGTCCACTCCGCTGCACATTGCGCCGGTGTGGTACTTCACGCCCTTCTACGCAATCCTCCGCGCGGTGCCGGATCAGCAGATCGGCGCGCTGCTGATGGCGCTTTCCATCCTCTGCTTCGTGGTTGTGCCCTGGCTCGACCGTTCGCCGGTCAAGTCCACGCGTTACCGGCCGATGCGCTGGAAGATCGCGCTCGCGGTGTTCGTGGTGTCGTTCGTGGCGCTGGGTTATCTCGGCCTGAAGCCCGCCGAAGGCCTGTACGTGCTGCTGGCGCGTATCTTCACGGCGCTATATTTCGCGTTCTTTGTACTCATGCCGTTCTACACGCGGGGCGAATCGACCAGCCGCGTTCCAGAACGGGTGACCTTTGATACTCACTGAGGCGGCGATGCAGGGTCGTACTATGCGTGGATTGATGGTGCTGCTCGCGGCGTTCGCAGTGACGGGTTCCGTTGCTGCATCGGAAGCTGCCGGTGAGCATGGGGCGGCCGCCAGTGTGGACTGGATGGCCTGGACGGCTGGCAACGAAGTGACGAACACGGCATCGCTGCAACGTGGCGCGGCCAACTTCGCCAACTATTGCCTGGCGTGTCATTCGCTCAAATACATGCGCTACGAGCGCATGGCGACTGACCTCAACATCTCGTTGGAACTGCTGCGCGCCAACCTGATTCCGACCGGCGCCAAGCCTGCCGACTACATGCTCAGCACCTTTCCCAAGGCTGACGCGGAAGTCTGGTTCGGCAAGCAGCCGCCGGACCTCTCGCTGGTGGCGCGTTATCGTGGCACCGACTGGACGTACCGCTTCCTGAAAGGGTTCTACGTCGACAAGAGCAAGGCCACGGGCACCAACAACCTGATGCTGGATGGCGCTTCCATGCCGGCGGTGTTGTCCAGCCTGGAGGGCGTCAAGGCCGTCGTGTTCGCGGAGCATGCTGAAGGTGCTGCTGCCCATGCGGGTGGCCCCGCCGTGGAGCGCTTCGAGACTGTTGCAACGGGCAGCATGACCGCGGAGCAGTTCGACGCCTTCGTTCGCGACACCGTGAATTTTCTCGATTACGTTGGTGAGCCCTCGCAGGTACAGCGCCGCAGCATCGGTATCTGGGCCGTGCTGTTCCTGCTGGTGTTCACTGCCTTTGCCTGGATGCTGAAAAAGGAATACTGGAAGGACGTCCGCTGATGCCACTGCTTGCCCGTGTGCAGAGTGTCACGCGGGCGAAGCGCTGGTTGTGGAGTCCATTCTATTGACGAGTCGCCGCGCCGTGATGACACTGTTTTCGGCCCCGGATGAGCCCGCCAGCCACCGGACCCGTATCGTACTGGCGGAAAAAGACGTCGAGATCGAGATCGTCAGCGTCACCCCGGGTCGTTTCCCGGAAGACCTGCTTGACCTCAATCCCGACCACTCGCTGCCCACCCTGGTGGACCGCGACCTCGTGCTGTATGACTCGCGCATCATCATCGAGTATCTCGATGAGCGCTTCCCGCATCCGCCGCTGATGCCGGTTGACCCCGTGTCGAGGGCGCAGTTCCGGCTGGCGCTGCATCGCATCGAGCGCGACTGGTACGGCCTCGCGGCGAAGCTCGACAAGGGCGGCCCGGATGGCCCCGACGCACCACGACTGCGCGGCGAGCTGCGTGACCTCATCGTCCAGACCACCGATTTCGTGCGCAACAAGCCTTATTTCGTCAGCGACGAACTCTCGCTGGTCGACGTGACGATCGCGCCGTTGCTGTGGCGCCTGCCGCGTTACCGCATCGAGCTGCCCAAGGAATCCGCGCCGCTGCTCAAGTACGCCAACCTGCTGTTTTCGAGGCCGGCTTTCCGCATGAGCCTGTCTGCGCAGGAGCGGGAGATGCGCATTGCCTGAGCTCTCGCGGCGGCCGTATCTGCTGCGAGCCATGCTCGACTGGATCGTTGATTGCGGCTATGCCCCGCATCTGATCGTCGATGCCACTTCCGACACCGTGCAGGTGCCGCGCCAGTTCGTGAAGGAAGGGCGCATCGTCCTCAATATCTCCGCTTCGGCCACGCAATCGTTCCAGATCGGTGCGGCCGCAGTGGAGTTCAGCGCACGATTCAGCGGTGTGAGCCATCGCATCCGCGTTCCGGTGGAACACGTGCTCGGCATCTACGCCCGCGAGACGGGGCAGGGCATGGTGTTCACCGAAGAGCCCGGCCAGGTGCCTGGCGATGCGAACGCATCCAGCGGGGGAGACGAAGATCCACCGGAGCCTACTCCGCCTGTGCCTGAGCGGCCCAAACGGCCGAGCCTGAAGGTCGTCAAGTAGCCAGGTGTCAACGCTCCGTTGCGCTGAATGCGTGGCGGATCCAGTGGATGTCGAAGCCTTCGTCGCCGGGTTTCAGTTCCAGCACATCAAAGCGCAGCGCGCAGCGGGCAAGTCGCGGATGTGCGGCCAGCAGGTGCCGGGTGGCGCGCTGGATCTTGCGCTGCTTGCGCCAGTCGACACTGGCAGCTCCCCCGCCATAATTGCTCCGTGCACGCAGTCGCACCTCGGCCACCACGACGACTCCATCTGCAGCCTGCGCGACGATGTCGATCTCGCCGGTGCGGCAGCGATAATTGCGTGTGAGGATGGTGAGTTGCTGTGCCTGCAGAAACAGCGCGGCAGCGTCTTCGGCGGCGCGACCGGCCTGCTGCCGGTCGATGAGGGGTCGCGGCGTCAATTCGTCGGGTTTGAAACAGGATCGGCCGGCAACACCACGCCCTCCCGCACCCGCGCCCAGTTGAGACTGCGCTCCACGCGTCCCTCTGGCGTCAGGTTCAACCGGCCGGTGAGGCCAGGCAGTGGCCAGTCAGTCGATGACTTGTGTATGGCCAGCGCGAGATTGGCGGCGTCGTAGCCGAAGGCGAAGTAGCGTGACTGCCGCAGGCCGCGTGCGCTCCATGCAGATCCTGTGGCCGCGCGCAGGTCCGCGGTCGGGCCGCTGCTTTCCAGTATCCACGGCATGTCGAGTACATACATGCCATCCAGATCGCGATTCGTCTGGCTGTCGTCGCTGAGCGCATCCTGGGTCATGAAGACCGGGATTCCGTCGGCGCTGATGAAGTTGCGCAACAGGGAGTTGATCTGTCGCAGCGCCTGTGACTGGAAACCGGCAGCAAAGATGGCGTCGATGTCTGGCCTCGGGCGAGGATCAAACACCAGTTCGTTGCTGGTGATCTGCTGCAGGCGCCGATGACGATCGCGGCTTTCGTCGATGCCGAGCACGGCAGTGACCCTTTCGATCAGGTCGCGGTTCGGATCATAAATGCCCTGCGCCACCACCTGGCCCCCGGCGCGCGTCAGTTCCTCGGAAAACGCGGCGGCGACACGGGTGCCCCATTCGCCCGCGGGCGCGAGCACCATGGCATTGCGCTGGCCTGCGCCCCACATCTGCCGCGCGATCTGCCTGGCTTCATCTTCCGGCGCGAGGGCGTACTGGTAGAGGTTCGCGCCGACAAAGCCGTTGCCGGCGAGATTGTTGAGCAGCAACATGGGAACGTCGCCGGAGCGCTGCTCCATGGCGGCTTGCACCTCTGCCCGCGTCAGTGGGCCCACCAGAAAACCTGCGCCATCGGCACGGGCATTCTGGATCGCAGTGCCGACGGCAAGGGTGCCGGTGTCATAGACACGGACGGCCGGCCGCGAGCCCTGCGGCAGACGTGCGATGGCGGCGAGGAATCCGTCGCGAGTCAGCGCGGCTGCGGTGGCGGTGGAACCGGTGAGTGGCAGCAAGAGACCAATGATGGATGTGTCGGTCAGTGCCTCTGCGCCGCGTGGCGAGGCGCGCTCGCCCGGTGTGAGGATTTCTGCGGCCGCGATGGTGGCAGCGGGATGACCGGGGAACCGGCTGCGCCAGCGCTCGATGGCCGATGATGCGCTCATCGGGCTGCCGCCAGCAGCCGCTGCGATCTGGCCAAGTTCAAGCCAGCCTCGAACCTTGGCATCCCGGCTGCTCGCCGGATCGATGCGCAGGCCGCGATCGATGGCGCTGCGCAGATCGCTGAGCAGATCGCGGCGCGCGCGGGTGCGTTCGCTTTCTGTGGTGGCGATCGTGTCGCGCTCGATGCCTGCGCGCACGGCTTCGAGTGGCTGGCCAGCGCGCAATGCCACCTGCTGTTGCAGCAGCAGCAGGCGAGTAGCTTCTGGCGCGCGAACGGGTACCGGAATCCGGGAAACCTGCTGCCAGGCTGGCAGGTACTGCCCACGCGCCATCGCGATCTCGCCGCGCAGCAGTTCAAGTTCGAACTGCTGGGCTGGTGTGAGGGCGGTGGCGGCAGTCTCGGCTACCCGTTGTGCATCGTCGGCGCGGTTGGCGGCGAGCCAGGCCCTTGCGGCCGCCAGCGCATATTCGTTGCGATCGGGCGGCGGGTTGTCCTGGGCCAGGCGCTCGTACATCTGCGCCGCCGCTGTGGGATTGTTCTGCTGCAGCAGGCGTTCGGCGCGGGAGACCGACGCGGGACCGGTGCCAGTGGAAGGGGAAGTGGCACAGCCGGCCAGCAGCGCAGCCAGCAGGCAGGCAGCGGGACCGGAGAAGATCTTCAAGGGCAGTCTGTGTTGCGTGGCTGGCATCTGGCGGGGCAAGCTTGGCTGTTCCTTAAATGGCGTGAACGTCGCCCGGAGATTATAGAGGTGGCCCCGGGCCGAATCGAACTGGTTGCGACGCCGATCGGCAATCTGGCGGATCTTTCGCCGCGGGCCCGCGAAGTGTTGGCAAGCGCCGACATCATTGCGGCCGAAGACACCCGCCACACCGCCAACCTGCTGCGCCAGCTGGGGCTGCACCGGCCGCTGGTGTCCCTGCACGACCACAATGAGGCCGCGCGCCGGGACCAGCTCATTGCGCAGGTACAGAAGCAGGGCCTCTGCATCGCGGTGGTGAGCGATGCGGGCACGCCGCTGGTTTCCGATCCGGGATATCTGCTGGTGCAGGCAGCTCTGGCGGCCGGCATTGCCGTGCACGCCATTCCTGGGCCTTCGGCGGTGCTGGTGGCGCTGGCGGTGAGCGGCCTGCCGGTGGATCGCTTCAGCTTCGAGGGATTTCTGCCGGCGCGCGCCGGGGCGAGGCGCGAGAAGCTGCGTGCCCTGCTGCGCGAACCGCGCACGATGGTTTTCTTTGAAGCGCCGCATCGCATTGTGGAAACCCTGCAGGACCTGCAACTGGAGCTGGGCGCGGAGCGCAATGCCTGCGTGGCGCGCGAACTGACCAAGACCCATGAGAGCGTATATCGCGGCAGCATTGCGCGGCTGCTTGCGATTGCGGCGGAAGATGCCAATTTTGCGCGCGGCGAGATCACGCTGGTGGTGGCCGGCGCGCCGGACGCCGACGCCGCGCCCGATGACGCCTTCGTCACCCGCGCGCTCGATCTGCTGTCGGCAGAGCTGCCACCGTCGCGGGCGGCGGCGGTGGTGGCGCAGCTCACCGGGCGGCGCAAGGCCGATGTCTATGCACTCACGCGCCGCGCCGTGGCGGCCGATCAAACCAACGAAGCGGAAGGTTCCATGACTGCAGCGCCCCTCAAATTGATTTCTTCCATGGCCACGCGCGAACTGCTGGCTGCACTGGCCGCGCAGTACGCGCGCGACACAGGCCAATCGGTTGCCACCGAAGCTGGCGGTGGCGTCGATGTCGCGAAGCGCGTTTCGGCGGGTGAAACCGTGGATCTGGTGGTGCTCGCTGCCAATGCCATCGACAAGCTGATCGCCGAGGGGCGGGTGTTGCCAGGTCGCGTGGATCTGGTGGAGTCCGGTGTGGCGATTGCCGTGCGGTCCGGGGCCGCAATGCCTTCGATCGCAACCGAAGAGGATGTGAAGGCCGCCGTGCTTGCCGCCAGCAGCCTGAGTTACTCCACCGGGCCCAGCGGCGTGTATCTGGAAAAACTCTTTGCCCGATGGGGAATCCTCGAGGAGATCCGCGCGCGCATCGTGGTGCCGCCGCCGGGTGTGCCTGTGGGGTCGCTGGTAGCCGGTGGCCAGGTGGCGCTGGGTTTCCAGCAGTTGAGCGAACTCATGAATCTCGAAGGCATCACGGTGCTGGGGCCACTTCCGGAATCAATCCAGACGCTGACGGTATTCTCCGGCGGCGTCTGTGCCAGCAGTGCGGCACCGGAAGCGGCGCGCGCCCTGCTGCAATACCTGGCATCGCCCGAGATTGCGGCCCTCAAGCAGCAATACGGCATGGCGGCGGCACGCGGATAGACTTCCGCCGCGCGTGGCGCCGGAGTTCAGTTCTTGTCAGCGCCTGCGCAGCTTGCGCCGAGCCAGGCGGAATCGAACTTCATGTTCATGCTCATCTGCGGGGATTTGATCTCCATCGTGCCGCGCACATGCGTGCTGTCGACGGCTTCGACCTGCATCCGGCCGCTGGCCGTGCCGTCGTTTCCCTTGCACTGGAACGTCCACTCCTGACGTTTTGAAGTGCTGCTGACGGAGGTGTATTTGCAGTCGCTGCCGGCCTCCGGCTGCTGCCGGAACGCGCCTTCCTGCAGGTCTTTCGCGGTAACGCAGGATCTGGTTTTCGTGGTGGTCGGGGCGCCCACGCCCATCTGCTTGAACATCTGCTCCATCTGCGCTCGCTGCGCGGGTGGCATCTTCGCCAGCGCGTCTGCAGGCATCGACATTCCGCTGGAGCTGGTCACCGTGGTGGTCTCCCACAGGCCGGTCTTTGCGGAGAGGGCTTCGGCCGCGAGCAGTGGCAGGGCGACGGCGCCAGCAATCAGCAACGAGGGAAATCGCCGCGTGAATCGTTTCATGACGTCTGTCCTGGGTGGCGAAGGTGAGCGAATGCCGTATTCCAAGCCTCGTCTGATTGTCGGTCCACGTTGCGTTGAACAGCAAGCAATGGCTGGCCGTGACTGCTATGGTCCGCCGCGGGGGAGTTGGCTGGGCAATCGCTGCGCAACATCTGCAAAGGTGAAGCGGGGAGGAAAGTCCGGGCTCCAGTGGACAAGGTGCCAGGTAATGCCTGGGGGGCGTGAGCCCACGGAAAGTGCAACAGAGAATAGACCGCCTAAGTGACCGGGAGGAGCAATCCGACCGGACGCCGGCAAGGGTGAAACGGTGCGGTAAGAGCGCACCGCGTCGGTGGTAACACTCGACGGCTGGAAAACCCCACCTGGAGCAAGGCCAAATAGGGAAGTAGCGCCGGAGGCCGCAAGGCCGAAGGGGCAAGCGTGAGTCCCGCGTGCTTCCGGGTAGGCTGCTGAAGGGCTGCGGTGACGTAGTCCGTAGAGGAATGATTGCCCTCGACAGAACCCGGCTTATAGGCCAGCTCCCCCCTTTATCCTGTCTTTACCGCCGCTTGTGGGTGTTCAGTTGCGCTGCTTTGTGAGCTTTTGGATCCAAGTGCCGGATTCGAAAGGGAACTTGGCGAGAACTGCGTCCCACTTTCCACAACGCGCGTAAGTTGTTGTGACATAAACAAAAAAACAATGTTGCAGCGTTGACATAAGGCCCGCTCGGTTCCTAATATGGGGCCAAGTGGGTTCAAGTGGGTGGAAGTGGGTTGCCCCCTTTCAGTGCATGTTTCGCGGCGCTACCAAAATCACGATTGATGACAAGGGCAGGGTTGTAGTCCCGGTACGCCAGCGTGCCCTGCTGTCTGCCGCCGGCGAGGGCCGGGTGATCGTGACCGTCGACCGGGACGAGTGCCTGCTGATTTATGCAGCGCCCGAATGGGAGCGGATCGAGCAGCAGCTGAACAGCCTGCCGAGCCTGCACCCGCAGGTGCGCCGCCTGCAGCGCCTGATGGTGGGTCATGCCGAGGAAATGATGCTCGACAGCCATGGTCGTCTCGCGTTGACGCCGGAGCTGCGCGAATTCGCGGGACTGGATCGCGCGGCATGGCTGGTGGGACAGGGCAACAAGCTGGAATTGTGGGATGAAGCACGCTGGAACGCCCAGCGTGAAGAGTGGAAGAAGAGTGAGCAGGGCGTGACTGAACTCGCCGCCGAGCTCAGCACGTTGAAACTCTGATGTCTGGACCCCGGGGAGCATTTCATTGGCTGAGCACGAGCCGGTGCTTGTCGAAGAGGCCGTCGCTGCGCTTGCGATCGGTCCGGCCGGCGCACGCCCGCGACTGTATGTCGACGCCACGTTTGGCCGAGGCGGTCACGCGGCCCGCATCCTCGCAGCGCTCGGAGCCGACGATCGCCTGCTCGCGATCGACCGCGATCCAGAGGCAATCACCGCCGCTGGCCGGCGCTTCGAATCGGAGCCGCGCCTGGTGGTGGCTCGCGCTGCGTTCAGTGCGCTCGACGCACTGGTCGCGGCACATGGCGAAGGACGTGCCTGTTGCGGGATTCTGTTCGACCTCGGCGTGTCTTCGCCGCAGCTCGACGAAGGCGCGCGCGGCTTCAGCTTCCAGCAGGATGGTCCGCTCGACATGCGCATGGACCCGTCGCACGGTCAAAGCGCAGCCGAGTGGCTTGGCCGCGCCGCCGCCGACGAGATCCGCGACGTGATCGGCACGCTGGGCGAAGAACGTTTCGCCGGGCGTATCGCGCGCGCCATCACCGAACACCGCGTCGCAGAGCCGATCACCACGACGGGCCAGCTGGCGCAGATCGTTGCGGGGGCGGTGCGCACGCGTGAGCGGGGCAAGCATCCGGCCACCCGCACTTTCCAGGCCATCCGCATGCACATCAACGATGAGCTCGGCGAGCTCTCGCGCGGCCTCGCGGCGGCGCTGCGCGTGCTGGCTCCGGGTGGGCGTCTCGCGGTCATCAGCTTTCATTCGCTGGAAGACCGCATGGTGAAGCATTTCATGCGGCGCGAGGCGCAGCCTGATCCGGCGTGGGCCCGCTTGCCGATTGCGCCGGATTTCTCGCCGTCACTGCGTCTGGTCGGCAAGAAGTTGCGGGCCGGTGATGCAGAGCTGGCCCTGAATCCGCGCGCCCGCTCTGCCATCCTGCGTGTTGCCGAGCGACTGGAAGCGCCGCCCGTTGGCGGTGATGCCTGATGTCCGCACTGCGCCAGCCATGGATCATTCTGGCGCTGCTGTGGTGTGCCGTGCTCGGCTCGGCAGTGGCAGCTGTCTACACCCGGCATCGTTCACGCGAGCTGTTCGTGGAACTCGAGCGACTGCATCGCGAGCGTGATCAGCTGGACATCACCTGGGGTCAGCTGCAACTGGAGCAGAGCACCTTTTCTGCGCACGCCCACGTGGAAGCGACAGCGCGCGCGCGGCTCAGCATGTTCAGCCCCGAACCGGCGAAGATCCAGCAGGTGGTGCCGTGAGTCGCGCGCCACGCTCCGACGCCGGGAGTTTCCGGCTGCGGGCCTGGTTCGTGTTTGGCGTGCTGACACTGACTGCGGGCGGGCTGCTGGCGCGTGCGGTGGACCTGCAGCTGTTCGAACACGAGTTCCTGGCCGAAGAGGGTGAGCAGCGCTTCGTGCGCGACGTCAAGACCGTGGCCACTCGGGGCGCGATTGTCGATCGCAATGGCGAACTGCTGGCCTTCAGTACACCGGTGGAGTCGGCCTGGGCGGATGCGCGCGAGCTCGTCAAATTCCCCGAAGTCTGGCCTGATCTTGCGCGTGCGCTGCAGCGCAAACCCAACGCAATCGGTCGTCTGATCTCCAGCAACGCAGACAGCAGTCATCTGTGGCTGGGCAGGTTGTTGACGCCAACCCAGGCGCAGGCGGTGCGCAAGCTTGCAATCCCCAGCGTGCACATGGCACGTGAGTACCGTCGTTACTTCCCGGCCGGCGAAGTGGTTGCCCATGTCGTGGGCTTCACCAATGTGGATGACAATGGGCAGGAAGGTACCGAGCTTCTCTATGATTCCTGGCTGGATGGACAGGGTGGTTTCAAGCGCGTCGTCCAGGACCGCCGGGGTCGCAGGGTAGAAGACGTCGAGAACATTCGTACCGCAACGCCCGGCCGTGACCTCGCATTGAGCCTTGACCTGCGCATCCAGTATCTGGCCTATCGGGAGCTGAAAGCCGCGATCGAAGCCAATCGCGCCGACTCCGGTTCGATGGTGGTGATTGATATCACTACCGGCGAAATCCTCGCCATGGCCAACCTGCCCACGTTCAATCCCAATAACCGGGCAAAGGCGACGAAGGCGATGTTCCGCAACATTGCGGTCACCGACATGCTCGAGCCGGGTTCCAGCATCAAGCCGTTCGTGGTGGCGGCGGCGCTGGAATCCAGGAAGTTTGATGCCGCGGATGTGATCGATGTCAGCGATGGCTACGTCGATGTCGGTACGAGGCGCTTCAAGGATGAGCACCCGGAGGGTTTGCTGAACCTCGCTGGTGTGCTCGCCAAATCGTCCAACGTGGGCATGATCAAGATCGCGAGAGAGCTTGAGCCGGTGGATATCTACTCCACGCTGACCCGGCTGGGTTTCGGGCGCGTCACGGGCAGCCGGTTTCCGGGTGAATCCGCCGGTGGTCTCACGAACTACGGCATCTGGAAGCCGGTGGGTATTGCCACGATGTCGTTTGGCTACGGCCTGCAGGTCACTCCGTTGCAGCTGGCGCAGGCCTATGCCGCGGTGGGCGCACTGGGCGTCATGCGTCCGGTGACGCTGCTGCGGCAGGACGAAGCAGCACCCGGTGAGCAGGCGCTCAGCGAACACAATGCCCGCACGCTGATCGGCATGCTGGAATCCGTAGTGCTGGCTGGTGGCACCGGCACCCGTGCAGCAATCCCGGGTTACCGCGTGGCAGGCAAGACCGGCACGGCCAGGAAGGCCAGCGAAGGCGGTTACGACGATGATCGCCATATCGCCGTGTTTGGCGGCCTTGCGCCGGCCAGTAATCCACGGCTGGCCGCGGTGGTGGTGATTGACGAGCCTGCTGCCGGTCGCTACTACGCAAGCGAGATTGCTGCGCCGGTTTTCTCTTCTGTGGTGGGTGGTGCACTGCGACTCATGGGCGTGCCGCCGGATGGCAATTCAGACGCGGTCACTGATCCGGCCACCGGAGTTTCGACGATGGTGACGCGTTGAACGGTGCGCCGCGCCTATCACTGGCATCGCTGCTGCAGGGCGTTGCTCCCGTTACCAGAGATGTTGTGCTGACAGATCTCACGCTGGATAGCCGCCAGGTCACACCTGGCGGCGCTTTTTTGGCCTGTCGCGGCACGCATCACCATGGTCTGGATTTCGCGCAGGATGTGGCGCGACGCGGCGCTGCCGCCATCGTCTGGGAGCCGGACGGTGTGCATCAGCCACCGGTCATGCATTCCGACATCGTGCTGGCATCGGTGCCGCAGCTCAGTGAGCGCGCCAGTCTGCTGGCAGACCGTTTCTTTGCTTCGCCCTCCCGGCAGCTGGACGTCGTGGGTGTCACCGGCACGAACGGCAAGACCACCTGCGCCTGGTTGCTGGCTCAGGCGTTTGACGCCTGCGGCGAACCGGCGGCATACGTAGGCACCCTGGGCAGCGCGTTCGAGGGTGAGCTGGAAGCTGGCGAGATGACTACGCCGGATGCGGTGACCGTGCAGCGAAGACTCTCCGCGTTCAAGGCGCGTGGAGCCCGCAAGGTGGCGATGGAAGTGTCCTCGCACGGCCTGGCGCTGGGTCGAGTCCAGGCGGTGCATTTTGACACTGCCGTGTTCACCAACCTGACGCGGGATCACCTGGATTTCCACGGCGACATGGCGCACTACGGCGCGGCCAAGGCCAGCCTGTTCGAGCGCGAAGACGTACGGCTGCGCGTATTCAACGTGGACGACCCCTTTGGTGCGCAACTTGCCGCACGCCCGCAATTTGCAGATCGCATCGCCTGCAGCAGTTCCGGTGCCACAGCGTCGCGTGGTGCCTTCCTGGCCGCGAGCGACATGCAGTACACGGCTGCCGGCACGCGATTCACGCTCACTTCGAGTTTTGGCAACGCACTGGTGCAGACATCGCTGGTGGGTGCATTCAATGTGGACAACCTGCTGGCCGTGATGGCCGTGCTGCTGGGCAGCGGCATCAGCCTGTCGCGCGCGGTGTCGGCAGTCGGAAAGCTGGAGGCTTCGCCAGGACGCCTCGAAGTGTTTTCAGCGCCGGGCAGGCCGATGGTGGTGGTGGACTATGCCCATACCCCGGATGCGCTGGAGCAGGCGCTGCGGGTGCTGCGCCTTCACTGCGCCGGCCGCCTCACGGTGGTATTCGGCTGCGGCGGTGACCGTGATCGCGGCAAGCGGCCAATGATGGGTGCGGTAGCGGCCCGCGGTGCAGATCAGATCGTGCTTACGGACGACAATCCGCGCACTGAGGATCCCATGCAGATCCTGGCTGCCATCCAGGCCGGAACAGCTGCCGCGCCCGTGGTCGTTGTGCCGGACCGGCGCGAGGCCATCGTCCACGCCCTGCGGCAGGCGCAGGCGGGTGATGTGGTGCTGGTGGCCGGCAAGGGGCATGAGACCACGCAGGTCACGGCCGCCGGGTCGCGGTTCTTCAGTGATCAGCAGGTCGTGCGGGAAATTCTCGCGGGCAATGCATGAAACGCACCGTGCGGGAATTTGCCGACCTCTGCGGTGGCCGCTTCAGCGGCGAAGACCGGGCGCACAGCGGTGTGAGCACGGATACCCGTTCGCTGCAGGCTGGCGAGATCTATCTCGCGCTGCGCGGACCGCGTTTCGATGGCAATGAATTCCTGGCCGTTGCGGCAGCAGCGGGGGCCGCCGCAGCCGTGGTGGATCGCCCGGTGTCTGCGCCGCCGCTGCCGGTGATCGAGGTTGCGGATGGCCAGGCGGCATTGTCCCGTGCGGCCGCAGCGTGGCGGGGCAAATTCTCGCAGCCGCTGATCGGTATTGCCGGCAGCAACGGCAAGACCACGGTCAAGGAAATGACTGCATCCATTCTCGCGCAGCGGGGTGCCTGTCTCGCGACGCGTGGCAACTTGAACAACCATATCGGCGTACCGCTGACGCTGCTGCGCCTCGCGGAAGAGCATCGCAGCGCGGTGATCGAGATCGGGGCGAACCGTCCGGGCGAAGTCGCGGATCTGGTGGCCATCGTGAAGCCGAACGTGGGTGTCATCACCAACGCGGGTGCCGAGCATCTTGAGGGCTTCGGTGATCTGGACGGTGTGGCGCGCGCGGAAGGCGAGATGGTTGCAGGGCTGACTCCCCGGGACGTGGCCGTCATCAATGCCGATGATGACTACGTCGAGCTATGGCGCGGCATGACGCCGGCACGCGTGGTCACTTTTGGCGTCGACCATGCGGCGGATTTCCGCGCTGTCGACCTTTCCGAAACGCTGACCGATGCGGGCTTTCGCGTCACCTTCATGCTGCACTCACCGCTGGGCAAGCGTGCCGTGCATTTGAATGTTGGCGGCCGGCACAACGTGCGCAATGCCGTGGCGGCCGCTGCGGCCGCCATGCAGGCTGGCGCGACACTGGATGACGTGGTGCAGGGCCTCGCTGCCATGCAGCCGGTTTCCGGTCGGCTGCAGCCGGCGCGCACGCATCAGGGTGCGCGCCTCATCAATGATTCCTACAACGCCAACCCGAGTTCCATGCGCGCCGGCATCGATGTGCTCACGCAGCAGCCGGGTCGCGCCTGGCTCGTGATGGGCGATATGGGCGAGCTCGGCGACCATGCCCGCGACAGTCATGTGGAGATCGGCACCTATGCGCGCGAGCGCGGTGTGCAATGCCTGTTCGCCACCGGGCCGCTCAGCACGCTGGCCGTGGAGGCGTTTGGCGCAGGCGCCAGCTGGTATTCCGATACCGAGACCATGGCGCGCGCCGTGGACGAGCAGCTGACTGCTGACGTGACGCTGCTGGTGAAAGGTTCCCGCTCCAATCGCCTGGAGCGTGTGGTCGCTCACCTGACAGGCGTTCCCGCCAAAGAGACTCACTGATCATGCTGTACTGGCTGACGCAGCGACTTGCAGAATCCCATTCGTTCTTCAACGTCTTTTCCTATCTGACGTTGCGCGCGATCCTGGCCGTGATCTCGGCGCTGCTGATTTCGCTGCTGATCGGCCCGGCGATGATCCGCTGGCTGTCGCGCTACCAGGTGGGGCAGCAGGTGCGCAGCGATGGACCGCAGACGCATCTGAAGAAAGCCGGCACGCCGACCATGGGCGGCGCGCTGATCATCGTGGCGATCACGCTCGCCACGCTGTTGTGGGCCAACCTTGCCAATCGCCATGTGTGGATCGTGCTCGCCGTGACGCTGGCATTCGGTGCGATCGGCTTCTATGACGATTATCTGAAGCTGGTGGTCGGCAATTCGAAGGGGCTGGCAGCCCGCTGGAAATACTTCTGGCAGTCAGTAGCGGGTATCGCGACGGCGCTGGTGCTCTTCTACACGGCGAAATCTGCTGGCGAGACCACCCTGTATCTGCCGATGCTGAAGGATTTCGCGCTGCCACTGAGCGCGGCGGGTTTTGTCATCCTGACCTACCTGATGATTGTCGGCATGAGCAATGCGGTCAATCTCACCGATGGTCTGGACGGGCTCGCCATCATGCCGGCCGCGATGGTGGCGGGGGCGCTCGGGATCTTCGCCTGGGTCAGCGACAACGTGATCATCGTCACCTACCTCGGCATACCGGCGGTGCCCGGCGCGGGTGAAGTGGCCATTTTCTGCGCTGCCATGGTGGGGGCGGGCCTGGGTTTCCTCTGGTTCAATACCTATCCGGCGCAGGTGTTCATGGGCGACATCGGCGCGCTGGCGCTGGGTGCGGCCCTCGGCGTCGTGGCCGTCATCGTGCGGCAGGAAGTCGTGGTGCTGCTGATGGGAGGCATCTTCGTGCTGGAGACCGCCTCCGTGATCCTGCAGGTGGCCTCGTTCAAGCTGCGTGGCAAGCGCATCTTCCGCATGGCGCCGATCCATCATCATTTCGAACTCAAGGGCTGGGCCGAACCCAAGGTGATCGTGCGCTTCTGGATCATCAGCCTGCTGCTCGTGCTGGCAGGTCTTGCAACCTTGAAGGTGCGTTGATGGGAGCACCGCGCGCAGTCGTCGCAGGATTGGGCAAGACCGGGCACTCGGTGATCCGGCATCTGCTGTCCTGTGGCTGGCTGGTGACGGCGACCGATTCGCGCAACGAGCCACCCGGTCTTGCCGAACTGCGCCAGCTGGCGCCCGGGCTGCGCATTGCACTCGGTGGCCTCGATGAAGCGCTGCTGGGTGATGTGGACTATGTGGTTGCATCACCTGGCTTGACGCAGTCCGATCCCTTCTTCGTCACTGCCCGCAGTCTCGGCCTGCCGATCATCGGCGACATCGAGCTGTTCGCGCGCAGCGGCGCAAGGCCGGTGGTGGGCATCACCGGCACCAACGGCAAGAGCACCGTGACGACTCTGGTGGCGCGCATGGCCGAGCGCGCAGGCCTCGCGGCGCGTGCCGGTGGCAACCTCTCGCCGCCCGCGCTGGATCTGCTCCAGGGGGAAGCAGCTGGCCTGTATGTGCTGGAACTGTCGAGCTATCAGCTCGAGACCACCCATTCGGCGTCGTTCGCGGCGGCGACGGTGCTCAATGTGACACCTGACCACATGGATCGCTATGACGACATGCAGGCCTATGCCGCAGCGAAGGCGCGCATCCTGGATCGTTGTGGCACCGCCGTCATCAACCTGGACGACCCGCTGGTCGCGGCGATGGCCCGCGACGGACAGCGGACTCTGACCTTCTCCCTGCATGCGGACCGCGGCGCGGACTATTACCTGCAGGGCAAAAACGGTGCGGACTACCTGTGCCATCACGGCGAACTCCTGCTCGCGGTCGACAGCATGCGCATCGTGGGCAGCCACAATGCCGCCAATGCGCTGGCTGCGCTGGCGCTGGGTGACGCACTGGGGTTGGCACGCCCGGCGATGATCGCGGCCCTGCAGGAGTTTCCCGGTTTGCCACACCGTGCCGCGTGGGTGGCCGATGTGGCCGGTGTGCGCTACGTCAACGATTCCAAGGGAACCAACGTAGGCGCCACCATGGCGGCAGTGGCCGGATTCAAGGGCCCACTGCTGTTGATTGCCGGCGGTGACGGCAAGAACCAGGATTTTGCGCCGTTGCGCGCGGCCTTCACCGGCAAGGTGCGGCGGGTATTGCTGATCGGCCGGGATGCGCCGCAGATCGAAGCCGCATTGCAGGGTGTCTGTGACAGCGAGCAATGCGCATCGCTGGAAGAGGCCGTGGTCGCCGCTGCCCGCGTCGCGCAGCCGGGGGATACCGTGCTGCTGTCACCCGCCTGTGCCAGCCTCGACATGTTCCGTGACTATGCCCATCGCGGCCAGGTATTCACGGAAGCAGTGCGGAGGTTGGCCGCATGAGCAGTGTCGCCATGCCTCGCAATGCCGCGCGCGGTGGTGGGCTCCGCCTGGATCCAGTGCTGATCCTCATCGTCCTGTCGATCCTGCTGCTCGGCCTCGTGATGGTGTCCTCTGCATCGGTCTCCATTGCCGCCCATGGTGGCGGTGATCCTTTCAGTTTCCTGAAGAGTCAGTTCGTGACGGCATTGGGGGCGTTGGTGCTGGCAGCGTTGCTGTGCGCGATCCCCACCGATCTGTACCAGAAGTACGCCAACGTGCTGCTCATCGCCGCCGCGGTGCTGCTGATCGCCGTGCTGATTCCCGGAATCGGGCACGAAGTGAAGGGTGGCAGGCGCTGGTTGCAGTTGGCCGGTTTCAACCTGCAGGCCTCCGAGGTGGCGCGCGTCCTCGTGTTGTGCTGGATCGCGTCCTACGCGGTGCGTCGCGAGGAAGAACTGCGCGAATCCTTCTCCGGTCTGCTGCGGCCGCTTGGGATCACGAGCCTGTTCTGTGCGCTGCTGCTGCTGGAGCCGGATTTCGGCGCGGCGTCGGTGCTGTTCGTCACGGCCTTCGGCCTGCTGTTCCTGGCCGGCGCGCGTCTGCGCTGGGTGCTGCTCTGCCTGGTGTTCGCGACGGCAGCCTTCGGCGCGCTGCTGGTGTCCGCTCCCTATCGGGTGCGGCGACTGACCGGGTTCCTCGACCCTTGGGCGAATGAATACGGTAGCGGCTTCCAGCTCACCCAGTCGCTGATTGCCATCGGGCGGGGCGAGTGGTTCGGAGTGGGTATCGGCGAGAGCGTGCAGAAGCTGGCCTATCTGCCAGAGGCCCACACCGATTTCCTGTTTGCGGTGCTGGCCGAAGAGCTGGGGCTCCTGGGAGTGGTGGTGACGCTGGGGCTGTTTCTCGCGCTGGTCTGGCGCGTGCTTTACATCTCGCGGCAGGCATCGGAAGCAGGGCTCAAGTTCCAGTCGTACATGGCTGGTGCCTTTGCCATCTGGGTGGGCGTGCAGGCGATGATCAACATCGGCGTCAACATGGGTGCGCTGCCCACCAAGGGGCTCACGCTGCCGTTCATGAGTTATGGCCGCAGCAGCCTGCTGGTGACGCTGGCCTGGTTCGGCATGGTGCTCCGGATCCATCACGAAGTGATGGTGCGCTCCCGCGGATCGGCGAGCGTATCGAGGCGCGAGAGCGCAGGGGCCGCGGCATGAGTCGACCGGTGCTCATCATGGCCGGCGGAACCGGCGGGCATGTATTTCCGGCACTGGCGCTGGCCCGTTTACTGCGCGCCAGGTCACGCGAGGTGATCTGGCTGGGTACGCAGCGTGGTCTCGAAGCAAGCGTAGTGCCGGCAGAGAATTTTCCGATCGAGTGGCTCAGCGTGGGTGGCTTGCGGGGCAAGGGAGTGGCGACTCTGTTGGCTGCACCCTGGAGACTTCTGCGCGCCTTGTGGCAGGCACTTGCCATCGTGCGTCGCCACCGGCCAGCTGTGGTGGTGGGGATGGGCGGATTTGTCACCGGCCCGGGTGGTCTTGCCGCCTGGCTTTGCCGCCGCCCCTTGCTGATCCATGAGCAGAATGCCATCGCCGGCTTCACCAACCGCTGCCTCGCGCCACTGGCCCGCGAAGTGTTGATTGCATTTCCTGGGGCATTCGGCCCGCGACAGCGCACGCGCCTGATCGGCAATCCCGTGCGGGAAGACATCGCTGCCTTGCCAGCACCCGCGCAGCGCATGGCTGGGCGGAGCGGTGCCATACGTCTGTTGGTGGTGGGCGGCAGTCTTGGCGCGATGCGCCTGAACCAGATGGTGCCGCAGGCTGTCGCATCGCTGGCGGGCGCCGGTGCCAACGTGCTGCACTTCGAGATCCGTCATCAGTCCGGTGAAAAGCATATCGACGCCGCGCGTGCCGCCTATGCGCAGGCCGGCGTCGCAGGTGAGGTCAGCGCCTTCATTGCCGACATGGCGCAGGCGCTGGGTTGGGCAGACCTCGTGATCTGTCGCGCTGGCGCGCTGACCATTGCCGAGTTGTCGGCAGCGGGTGCAGCTTCCGTGCTGGTGCCCTATCCGCACGCCGTGGATGATCACCAGACCCACAACGCGCGCTTCCTCGTAGACGCAGGCGCTGCGCGCCTGCTGGCCGATGCGACCCTGACGCCGGAGCTGCTGGCGCGCGAACTGCGCGAACTGTGTGCGGACCGAGCCAATCTGCTGGTAATGGCGGAAGCAGCGCGTCGTGTTGCAAAGCCCGCCGCTGCGCAGCAGTTGCTGGAAGCCTGCCTCGCAGCGGAGATTCCATGAGCACACCGGCAACCACCGGCATGAACCGGCGCATCAACGACGGCATGCGCCGTATCCACCGGGTGCACTTTGTGGGCATCGGCGGCAGCGGCATGGGTGGCATCGCCGAGGTGCTGTTGAACCTGGGCTACCAGGTGCAGGGCTCGGACATCAAGGCCAATGGCGTCACGCAGCGCCTGGCGCAGCTGGGTGCGCGCGTGCTGCTGGGTCACGATGCCGACAATATTGCAGGCGCCGATGTGGTGGTGGTGTCGACGGCCATCAATCGCGACAACCCGGAAGTCTCCGCGGCGCTGGAAGCACGCATTCCGGTGGTGCCGCGCGCCGAGATGCTGGGCGAACTGATGCGCTTCCGCTACGCCATTGCGGTGGCCGGGACGCATGGCAAGACCACCACGACCAGCCTCGTGGCCAGTGTGCTGGCCGAGGGTGGCGAAGATCCCACGTTCGTCATTGGTGGCCGGCTCAAGAGCGCCGGCACCAATGCGCGTCTTGGCGCAGGCCGGTATCTGGTGGCCGAGGCCGATGAAAGCGATGCCTCGTTCCTGCATCTGCAGCCGATGATCGCCATCGTCACCAACATCGACAATGATCACCTGGCCACACATGGCGGCGATTTCCAGAAGCTGCGTCAGAGCTTCCTCGAGTTCCTGCACAACCTGCCGTTCTACGGGCTTGCGGTGCTGTGCGCGGATGATCCGGAGCTCGCCACCTTGCTGCCGCTGGTGGGCCGCCCGATCACCACCTACGGCATGGGCGAGAACGCCGACGTGCGCGCGGTCGACATCGAGCGCCAGGCGGGGCGCACGCGTTTCCGTGTGGTGCGCAGAGGTCGTGTGGATGATCTCGAAGTCACCGTCAACCTTCCTGGACTGCACAATGTGCTGAATTCCCTGGCGGCCATCGCGGTTGCCACGGATCTCGCCGTACCCGACGAAGCCATCCAGCGTGGCCTCTCCGGCTTCCAGGGCATCGATCGTCGCCTGCAGGTGGTCGGAGAGCTGCGGCTGCCGGAAGGGGATGTCGTGGTGGTGGACGATTACGGCCATCATCCTACCGAGATCAACGCCACGCTCGATGCTCTGCGCCAGGCCTATCCGGGGCGTCGCATCGTGCTGGTGTTCCAGCCGCATCGCTTCTCGCGCACCCGCGATCTGATGGATGATTTCGCGCGCGTGCTGTCGCAGGCCGATACGCTGTTCGTGACCGAAGTGTATGCCGCTGGTGAGGCGCATATAGAAGGCGCGGATGGACGCGCCATCTGTCGTGCGGTGCGTGGCCGCGGCAAGGTGGAGCCGGTTTTCGTGCCGACGGTCGAGGAGATCGCCTCCGCGCTGAACGGCCTCGTGCGCGCCGGTGATGTCATCGCCATGATGGGTGCCGGCAGCATCAGCGGGGCCGCGCATGATCTGGCGCCGCAGCTCGAAGCGCTGCGCGTGGGCGGTGTGGCATGAGCTTTACGCTACCGCCGGAGTTCGCGCCCAGAGTTCGCTTCGGCGAATTGCTCTCGCGCCACACTTCCTGGCATGTCGGTGGTCCGGCCGACATCTTCTTCCTGCCGCGCGATCGCCAGGATCTGGTGGCCTTCCTGAAGGTTCTGCCTCCTGCTGTTCCGCTGCTGTGGCTTGGCCTCGGCAGCAACCTGCTGGTGCGCGATGGCGGCGTACGCGGTGTGGTCGTGTCGACACGGGATGCGCTGACCGCCCTCGAACGCCGCGGCGAGCGTGGTGTCTATGCGGAAGCCGGCGTGCCGTGCGCGAAGCTGGCGCGGCAATGTGCGCGCTGGGATCTCGGTCCCGCTGAATTCTTCACGGGCATTCCGGGCACTGTCGGGGGTGCATTGGCGATGAATGCCGGCGCCTTCGGTGGCGAGACCTGGAAGCAGGTGTGCAGTGTCGAGACCATCAATCGTCACGGCGAGGTGCGCGTGCGTGAGGCGCGCGACTACGTGGTGAGCTACCGGCACGTGGAAGCGCCCGCCAATGACGAGTGGTTCCTCGCCGCCCAGTTCGAGTTCGAGTCCGGTTCTTCGGAACAGGACACGCGCGCGCTGCTCGAGCGCCGCAAGCAAACCCAGCCGATCGGCGAGTGGAGCTGTGGTTCGGTGTTCACCAATCCACCCGGCGATCACGCCGCGCGGCTCATTGAGGCAGCTGGCCTCAAGGGGCTGCGCATTGGCGGCGCCGTGGTCTCGACCAAACACGCCAATTTCATCCTGAACGAGGGCTCGGCCACGGCGCGGGATATCGAAACACTGATTGAACAGGTGCAGCGGGAAGTGGCGCAGCGGCATGGCCGGCTGCTGACTCCCGAGTGCCGCATTGTCGGAGAGGCTGCCTGATGAAGCTCACCTATGATCGCGCCCGCATGCGGCGCATTACCGAAGCCGGCGAGTTCGGCAAGGTTGCCGTGCTGTACGGCGGCGCATCCACCGAGCGCGAAATCTCGCTGGTGTCGGGCGCGGCAGTGCTGGCTGCCCTGCAGCGTCGCGGCATCGATGCCACGGGTTTCGATCCGCGCGATGAGTCGCTGTTCGATCTGACCCGGCGCGGATTTGATCGCGCCTGCATCGTGCTGCACGGTCCCGGTGGCGAAGACGGCAGCGTGCAGGGTGCGCTGGAAGTACTGGGCATTCCCTACACCGGTAGCGGCGTGCTGGGCTCCGCGCTTGGCATGGACAAACTGCGTACCAAGCGGCTGGCGGCGGCCCTGGGTGTGATGACTGCGGATTCGGTGGTGCTGCGCACGGTGGGTGACTGTGCGCAGGCGCTGGAACGCCTCGGGTTGCCGTTGATCGTGAAGCCGGCCACGCAGGGTTCCAGTGTCGGCATGTCGAAGGTCACGACAGCAGCGGAACTTGAGCCGGCGTATCGCGCTGCCGCGGCGGTGGACGATGTGGTGTTCGCCGAGAAATGGATCACCGGTGCCGAATACACCGTGGCGGTGCTGCATCGGCGCGTGCTGCCGGCCATCCGCATCGAAGCCGCCAACGCCTTCTACGACTACGAAGCCAAGTACAAGCGCAACGACACCAAGTATCACTGCCCCGCAGGGCTTTCGGCGCAGGCCGAAGCGCACATGGCGAGTCTGGCGCTGGCCGCCTTCGACGCCATTGGCGCGGAAGGCTGGGGCCGCGTGGATTTCATGGCCGACCACACCGGTCGGCCGCTGCTGCTCGAGATCAACACCGTGCCCGGCATGACCGATCACAGCCTGGTGCCGATGGCGGCGCGTGCAGCGGGCATCGATTTCGATGAACTGTGCTGGCAGGTGCTGGAAACCAGCTTCGTGCGCCAACCCAGAGGGAGTGACGGCAAGTAATGTTCTGGCGCCGCAACACCCGCAGTCGCAATCGCCGCAAGGAATCCGCCGGCTGGGCCATGCGCCTGCCTGCGATCCAGTGGCGGCGCTGGGCGCCGGCGGGTGCCGTGTTGCTGGCGCTGTCCGTGGTGGTGTTCGGCATCCGTTTTGCGCTCGATCAGCCGGTGGAGCGCGTGGATATCTCCGGTCGCTTCCAGCGCGTTCAACCACTGGACGTCGAGAAGGCCGTGCGTGCTGCGGTGGACCAGAACGGCATGGTGGGCGTGGATCTGCAGGCAGTGAGCTATGCCGTGCGGCAGATCCCCTGGGTCGATCGCGCCAGCGTCGCGCGCAGCTGGCCTCGCGGTCTGCAGATCCAGGTCATCGAACAGACTCCGGTCGCGCGCTGGGGCGAATCCGGACTCCTCAACATTCGTGGCGAAGTGTTCGTCCAGGATTCGCGCCACATTCCTGCCGAGTTGCCAGCGCTGGTCGGGCCCCCGGGATTCGAAGCCATGATGACCGAGCGCTATCTCGCCGCGCAGCCAAGGCTGGAGGCAGCGGGTATGCGCCTCGCGCAGCTGCGGATGGACGATCGCGGCGCATGGGAGGTGGTGCTCGACAACGGCGTGAAACTGCGGCTGGGCCGCATGCTGATGGATGAGCGCTTTGACCGTTTCATCGTGGCGGCCGCGCGAATCGTGGCAACCCGGGCGACCGAGATCGCCTATGTCGACATGCGGTATGCCAATGGCTTCGCCATCGGTTGGCGAAGTGGTGCAGGTGAGGTGAAACGTGGCTAAGCGCAATGACAGGTCCTTGATCGTGGGCCTGGATATCGGCACCTCCAAGGTGGTCGCGCTGGTGGGCGAGATCGGACTGGATGGGGCTATCGAAGTCGTTGGGCTCGGCTCCCACCCCTCGCGCGGCCTCAAGAAGGGCGTGGTGGTGAACATCGAATCCACCGTGCAATCCATCCAGCGTGCAGTGGAAGAGGCCGAGCTCATGGCCGGCTGCGAGATCCACTCGGTGTTCGCCGGCATTGCCGGCAGTCATGTGCGCAGCCTGAACTCGCACGGCGTGGTTGCGATCCGCGACCGTGAGGTCAGCGAAATCGACGTCACGCATGTGATCGACGCTGCCAAGGCCGTGGCCATTCCCGCCGACCAGCGCATCCTGCATGTGCTGCCGCAGGAATACATCATCGATGGCCAGGAAGGCATCCGCGACCCCATCGGCATGTCCGGCGTGCGGCTGGAAGCCAAGGTGCATATCGTCACCGGCGCCGACAGCGCCGCGCAGAACATCATCAAGTGCGTGCAGCGTTGTGGTCTCACCGTCGAAGACGTGGTGCTGGAGCAGCTGGCCTCGAGCCATGCCTGCCTGACCGAAGACGAAAAAGAACTGGGCGTGTGCCTCGTGGATATCGGCGGTGGCACCACGGACCTCGCCGTGTTCTCGCAGGGCGCGATCCGCCACACGGCAGTGATTCCCATCGCCGGCGACCAGGTGACCAATGACATCGCCGTGTCGATGCGCACCCCCACGCACTATGCCGAAGACATCAAGGTGCGCTACGCCTGCGCGCTGTCGCAGCTGGCCAATTCCGACGAGAGCATCGAAGTGCCCAGTGTCGGGGATCGTCCGGCCCGGCGACTGGCCCGCCAGACACTGGCCGAAGTGGTCGAGCCGCGCTACGAGGAGTTGTTCGGCCTGATCCGCGACGAACTGCGCCGCAGTGGTTTCGAGGAAGTCATCGCCGCGGGCATCGTGCTGACGGGCGGCAGCGCACGCATGGAAGGCGCGATTGATCTCGCCGAAGAGATATTCCACATGCCGGTGCGGCTCGGATTGCCGCAGCAGCAGGTCAAGGGGCTCGCCGAAGTGGTGCAGAACCCCATCTATTCAACCGCCGTGGGGCTTCTGCTCCATGCCCGGGAGAACACGCAGGGCACAGCGCGGGGGCGTGCCCTGTCCAACAACGTGCAAGGGATCTTCGATCGCATGCAGTCTTGGTTCAAAGGCAATTTCTGATTTTCCGTTTTTCCTGATTTCCGTTTTATTAGTGAGGAGCTGACAGCCATGTTTGAAGTAATGGACGCATACAGCCAGAACGCTGTAATCAAGGTCATCGGCGTGGGTGGTGGCGGCGGCAACGCCGTGACCCACATGGTGGCATCCGGGATCGAGGGCGTGGAGTTCATGTGCATCAACACCGATGCGCAGGCGCTCAAGCACTCGAAGGTCAAGACCTCGCTGCAGATCGGCAGCGACATCACCAAGGGTCTCGGCGCTGGCGCCAACCCTGACGTCGGCCGCGCGGCCGCACTGGAAGATCGCGAGCGTCTGATTGCGATGATCGACGGCACCGACATGCTGTTCATCACCGCCGGCATGGGCGGTGGCACCGGCACCGGTGCAGCGCCGATCGTCGCGCAGCTGGCCAAGGAGCTGGGCATCCTGACGGTGGCCGTGGTGACGCGGCCTTTCGACATGGAAGGCGGCAAGCGCTCGCGTGCAGCCGAGAACGGCATCGCCGAACTCTCGAAGTACGTCGATTCGCTGATCACCATCCCGAACCAGAAGCTGCTGACGGTGCTGGGTGCTTCCACCACGCTGCTCGACGCCTTCAAGTCGGCCAATCAGGTGCTGCAGGGCGCCGTGCAGGGCATTGCCGAACTGATCACCCGCCCGGGCCTGATCAACGTCGACTTTGCCGACGTGCGCACCGTGATGTCGGAAACCGGCATGGCGATGATGGGCAGCGGCAGCGGGCGCGGTGAAGGCCGTGCGCGCATTGCAGCCGAAGCTGCCGTGTCGTCGCCGCTGCTCGAGCACGTGGACCTCGCCGATGCACACGGCATCCTGGTCAACGTGACGGCCGGCATGGACATGTCGATCGGTGAATTCCAGGAAGTGGGCCAGATCGTCAAGGAGTTCGCTTCGGACGACGCCACCGTCGTGGTTGGCACCGTCATCGATCCGGACATGCAGGACGAGCTGCGCGTGACGGTGGTGGCCACTGGCCTCAACCGCATTGCCCAGCAGGGCGGCCGTGGCCGTGATCGCGAAGGTTTTGCCTATCGCGAGCCGGTGCGTGAGCAGGCGAATCCGCGTGATGCCGGCATGCGTGCCGTGCGTCGCCCGACGCCCACCCTGGCGCCGGTTGCCACCGACTATGCCAACCTCGACAAGCCCGCCGTGCAGCGTTTTGCCCGCGCGGTAGGCGATGGCATGGGTCACCCTGCACAGGTGGATGAGGAACTGCTGGATATCCCGGCATTCCTGCGCCGCCAGGCAGACTGAAGACCGCGATGCTGGTTGCGGCGACAATGCTGTCGTCGACCGCAGCCAGCTGATTGCCGCGCATGGCATTGTGCTACGGTAGCCGTCCTCACCGGCTACCGTAGTCACGCTGCCGTCTCCACGATGTTCGGTCAACGCACTCTCAAGAACAGCATCAGCGCCTCGGGCGTGGGCCTGCACAGCGGCTCGCAGATCACGATGAAGGTGCACCCGGCGCCGCCCGATACCGGCATCATCTTCCGTCGCGCCGATCTCGCGCCTCCTGTCGGCATTGCGGCGCTCGCCACGCAGGTGGGCGACACGCGCATGGGCACCGTGCTCCGCCAAGGCGATGTCCGCATTTCCACCATCGAACACCTGATGTCTGCCTTCGCTGGGCTCGGCATCGACAACGCAACCGTCGATCTTTCCGCTGCCGAAGTGCCGATCATGGATGGCAGTGCCGGCCCTTTCGTGTTCCTGCTGCAGTCCGCGGGAATCGTGGAACAGAACCAGCCCAAACGCTTTGCACGGATCCTGCGGCGCGTGGAAGTGCGGGATGGCGACAAATGGGCCCGCTTCGACCCGCATCCCGGGTTCCGCGTGAATTTCGAGATCGAGTTCGATCACCCGCTGTTCAAACGCAATCTGTCCAGTGCATCGATGGATTTCTCCTCGACGCTGTATCTGAAGGAAGTGGCCCGGGCGCGCACCTTCGGCTTCATGCGCGACCTCGAGACATTGCGCAAACACAATCTCGCGCTGGGCGGCACACTCGAGAACGCCATCGTGCTGGATGAATCCCGGATGCTGAACGAGGACGGGTTGCGCTATCAGGACGAGTTCGTCAAACACAAGATCCTCGATGCCATCGGCGATCTGTATCTGCTGGGGCACAGCATCATCGGGGAATTCAGCGGCTTCAAGTCGGGGCACGGCCTGAACAACAAGCTGCTGCGTGAGCTGCTTTCGCAGCCGGATGCCTGGGAGATCACGGAATTTGCTTCGGCCGGCGAGGCGCCGATCACCTACGTGGAAACCCGGGATCCCTCTTCGGAAGAAGACGAGCAGGAAGAAGAGGACCTGTAGCGCTCACCTGCGATATCCCTCTCGCGGCATTACCCGAACCACCTGGCGGCGTCCCGCTGCGAGATCAGCTATTTCGGTCGCAGCCAGTTTCAGCCGGCCCGCCCAAACAGCAGAATCTGTAAAAAGCACCAGTTCGCCCGGTTTCTCCAACACCTCTATAAGGTGCGGGCGCAATTCCAACGGCAGCAGCATTCGCAGTTTGTCGATAAGCGAAATAGACGCCGCAACCGTTCCCAGCGAGGGCAGCGAGCCTCCCGCCTTTCGACTGATGCGCTGCAGCAAGGACGCTGCACTCTGAACTGTGCGGTCGTCCCGGCGCGATGGGTTGTTTCGGGGGGGCTTCTTGGGCATAGTCGACCGGACCTTGGTAGCGCCAGCCTAAATGAACCTGATCTTTTTCTCCCGCCGACAGGGGCAGGCCAGACATCTGCACCTGACTCATCCGCTCACGCTGGCCCTGGCCGGTGTGCTGGGTGTGGCGTTGCTGGCAGCCACCTTTTCCCTGGGCATGCGCCTGGGCGCGAAAGGCCTGGATTCCCGCGGCCAGCTCGCCGAAATTGGCGCGCTGCGGCAGCAGGTGCAGGACCGGGTAGACGCCATGTCCATCCGCGTCGGTGAGCTCAACGCCCATGTCATCCGGCTCGACGCACTGGGCAAGCGCCTCACCCAGATGGCGAATATCAACAGTCTCGAACTGAATTTTGATGTGCTGCCCGGAGTCGGTGGTCCCGAGGAAGGCGAAAGCGGGGTCTCCGCCGAGATTCCCGACCTCACCCAAATGCTCAACGACATGCAGCGCAAGCTGGAAAGCCGCGACGCGCAGCTGCTGGCACTCGAAAACGTGATCCTTTCCCGCAGCCTCAATGAGGCAGTGCGGCCTGAAGGCCGGCCGGTGTTGGACGGCTACATCTCTTCCTACTTCGGCGGTCGGCAGGATCCGTTCGACGGCAGCGATTCCGTGCATCGGGGCGTGGATTTCGCCGGCGCGATGGGTTCGCAGGTGATGTCGGTGGCCGCCGGTGTGGTCACGCGTTCCGAACCAGCCAGTGGCTATGGCAATCTCGTCGAGATCAACCATGGCAACGGCTACGTCACGCGTTATGGCCATAACCAGCGATTGCTGGTCAAGGCGGGCGACACCGTCAGCCGCGGCACTCCCATCGCACTGATGGGCTCCACCGGCCGTTCCACCGGGCCGCATGTGCATTTCGAAGTGCTGCGCAACGGCCAGCATCTGAATCCGTTGACCTTCATCGACCCCTGAAATCGGGGCTCTCCGGGTCTTCCCGGCACGCTGGCAAGCCAGCCGTGGTCCAACTATCGTAAAATGGCGTGTTTGATTTGCCGGGGGGCTTGAAACAGCATCCTGTCGCCGCAAGTCTGTTCCGGTTCTCGCTCACCTCGAGGTTCAAGGGTCCTGTGCTCCAGTTTCTGACGCGTGTATTTGGCAGCCGCAACGAGCGTATCGTTCGCGGCTACAGGGACCTGGCCACTCAGGCGGGCAAATTCGAGGCTGCACTCGAGGCACTGTCGGACGAGGCGCTCGGCGCCAAGACCGTCGAGTTCCGGCAACGACTGGCGGCCGGGACCAAGCTCGAGGAGCTGATCCCGGAAGCTTTTGCCGTGGTCCGCGAAGCATCGCGGCGAACCCTGAAGATGCGGCACTTCGATGTGCAGCTGATCGGCGGCATGACCCTGAACCAGGGGCGGATCGCCGAAATGCGCACCGGCGAGGGCAAGACCCTGGTCGCCACCCTGCCGGCGTACCTCAACGCACTCACTGGCGAAGGCGTGCACGTCGTCACCGTGAACGAGTACCTCGCGCAGCGCGACTCGGACTGGATGGCGCCAGTGTTCCGCTTCCTGGGCATGACGATCGGCGTGATCCGCAATGCGCAGAACTCCGAAGAGAAGCGCGCGGCCTATGCCTGCGACATCACCTACGGCACCAACAACGAATTCGGCTTCGACTACCTGCGCGACAACCTCGCTTACCGGCTGGAAGATCGCGTGCAGCGCGGTCTTTCATTTGCCATCGTCGACGAAGTGGACTCCATCCTCATCGACGAGGCGCGCACGCCGCTGATCATCTCGGGGCCTGCCGACGAAAGCACCGATCTCTACCTCGGCATCAACCAGCTGGTGCCGCAGCTCAGTCGCCAGAAGGAAGAGGACGGCCCCGGCGATTACTCCGTCGATGAAAAGGCCAAGCAGGTGCACATCACCGAAGCCGGCCACGAACGGGTCGAGCAGTTGATGGCCGCGAACGGCCTGCTGCGCGAGGGCGAGAGCCTGTACGACGCCACCAACATCCGGTTGATGCATCACCTGAATGCGGCGCTGCGCGCGCATGCCATCTACAAGCGCGATGTGGAATACATCGTGCGCAATGGCGAAGTGATCATCGTCGATGAGTTCACCGGGCGCACCATGCCGGGCCGCCGCTGGTCCGATGGCCTGCACCAGGCCGTGGAGGCCAAGGAGGGCGTGCGTGTGCGCGAGGAGAACCAGACGGTTGCCTCGATCACCTTCCAGAACTATTTCCGCCTGTACAAGAAACTCTCGGGCATGACCGGCACGGCCGATACCGAAGCGCCCGAATTCCTGCAGATCTATGGCCTGGAAGTGGTGGTCATCCCCACGCACCGGCCGATGGTCCGCAAGGACATGCCGGATCTCGTGCACCTGACGCAGCAGGACAAGTACAAGGCCATCGTCGAAGACCTGCGCGACTGCGCCACGCGCCGCCAGCCGGTGCTGGTGGGCACCACCTCCATCGAAAGCTCCGAGCTGCTTGCCGGCCTGCTGAAGAAGGAAGGCATCGCGCACGAGGTGCTCAACGCGAAGCAGCACGAGCGCGAGGCGCATATCGTGTCGCAGGCGGGTCAGCCCGGCGCGGTGACCATCGCCACCAACATGGCCGGTCGCGGCACCGACATCCAGCTCGGTGGCAACTTCGACACGGAAATTTCCGATCTCGAAGCAGCAGGCGAAGTGGTGGACGACGCACGGCGTGAGGCATTGCGCGCCGCCTGGCAGAAGCGCCATGACGAAGTGCTGGCCGCGGGCGGCCTGCATATCGTCGGCACCGAGCGGCATGAGTCCCGCCGCATCGACAACCAGCTGCGTGGCCGCTCGGGCCGGCAGGGTGATCCGGGCTCATCGCGCTTCTATCTGTCGATGGAAGACACGCTGATGCGCATCTTCGGCGACCCGAACCGCACCAAGAAGCTGCTGCAGTTCGCCGGCATGAAGGAAGGCGAGGTCATCGAGTCCGGCATGCTGACGCGCCAGATCGAAAAGGCGCAGCGCAAGGTCGAGGCGCACAACTTCGACATCCGCAAGCAGCTCTTGATGTTCGACGACGTGGCCAACGACCAGCGCAAGGTGGTCTACCACCAGCGCACCGGCATCCTGGGTGCCACGGATCTTTCCGAAGCCGTTGCCGGCATGCGCGAGGATTCAGTGAACGCGCTGATCGGGCAGTTCGTGCCGCCACAGGCCTCACCCGCCGATTGGGATCTCGAGGGCCTCACCACGACCCTGCAGAAGGATTTCAACACGGTCATCGATCCAAAAGCCTGGATTGCCGAGAACCAGGAGCTGGAAGAAGCCGTGTTCCGCGAGCGCACGCTGGCCGCAGTGCATGCCCAGTATGAGCAGAAGGTGGTGCGCTTCGGCGCGCCGCTGATGCGCCAGATCGAGCGCGAACTGGTGCTGCGCAACCTCGATTCGCATTGGCGCGAGCACCTGGCTGCCATGGATTACCTGCGGCAGGGCATCCATCTGCGCGGCTATGCGCAGAAGGATTACCGCTACGAGTTCAAGCGCGAAGCCTTCGAGCTGTTCAGCAACATGCTCGATCGGGTCAAGCACGACACCGCTTCGGTGCTGAGCCGGGTGGAAGTGCGCGACCAGGCCGAGATCGAGCGCGAGGAAGCCGAGCAGCGCGAACGCATGATGCGCGCGCTGCAGGCGCAGCATGCCGAAGCGCCGACACTGATGGCCGCTGCAGAGCCGGAGGAGGCTCCGGCCTACGCCGAGACTGATGAGCAGGGTCAGGCGCCTTTCGTCCGGGGCGATCGCAAGGTCGGGCGCAACGAGCCCTGTCCTTGCGGCTCGGGTCGCAAGTTCAAACAGTGTCACGGGCTGCTGTCCGCGTAGTCGCGGCAGCGCTGACCCGGCGCTCGGCCGCCGGGGCAGTGGAGGTGCTGATTGCACAGCGCCCGCCAGGAAGCTGGCAGTCAGGCCGGTGGGAGTTCCCCGGCGGCAAGGTCGAAGCAGGCGAAGAAGAAGAGGCCGCGCTACATCGGGAGCTGCGCGAGGAACTCGGCATCGCCGTGCTCAGTGCGCTGCCGGTCGACATCTTCCGCCACAGTTATCCGGATCGTCATGTCGAGATCGCGCTCTGGGTGGTGGCCGCGTTCCAGGGCGAACCCCTCGGACTGGACGGCCAGGCACTGCGCTGGGTGAATCCGGCAGAGCTTCCCCAATGCGATCTGCTCGAGGCCGACCTGCCCATGATCGCCCCCCTGCTCAGGGCCCTCGAATGATGGGTAAACTAGCGCCATGAGCACCGAACCCCAATTGCCCGATATCCGCTTCGACCTCGCCAACCTGTATCAGGAAGAGGTCTTTACCGATCGCGCTGCCGGCACCATCCGCCGGCTGGTGCCGATCCTTGCCAATGGCGAGCCCGATGCTTCCCGCACGGTTCTGTACAGCGGCCAGACCCAGTTGCTGACTCCCGGTGGCGTGTTGCCCTTGGGCTTCGAAATGGAGGCCGCGAACCTCGAAGAGGCCATCGCGAAATTCCCGGCTGCCGTGCATGAGGCGCTGAATCAGGCCATCGAGGAAGCGCAGCAGATGCGGCGGGAGCAGTCCTCGCGCATCGTGGTGCCAGGGGTCGACGCTGGCCTCGGCGGCGGCGGACGCATCAAGCTCTAGGCCTCCAGGCCTATTTCTGCTCTTCTTCGCCCAGGCTGTCGGCCGGTTCGCCGGCGACAGCACGTTCCTCGGCAAACCACGCACCCAGATCCACCATCTTGCAGCGCTCGCTGCAGAAGGGTCGCCACGGGAACTGCTCGCTCCACGCCACCTCGCGCTGGCAGGTGGGGCAGCGCACGCGCGGTGCCGTCATCTCAGCAGGTGATGAGCTGGAAGGGGATGTCGCCCTCGGCCTGCGAGGGCCGTGACGCGAGGCCATTCCAGCGCAGGAAGCGCACGCTGCAGCGATGATGGCTGCCGCTGATTTCCGGATAGATGCCGGCATCGGCCGGCAGACAGATGCGCAGCAGCTGCAGCGGCGTGTCGCGATCGAAGTTGATCGCGAAGGTGCCGGCCACCGCTGTTTCCTTGCGGGCGCGGCCATTCTGGCGCGTCAGCCACAGCACTTCGGCCACCGCATCACACAATGGACGCAGCAGCGCCAGCCACTCGTTGAAGGCCTGGGTGCGGCTGCCGGCGTCCTGGTTCAGCCAGAAGAAATAATCGGGCAGATCAAACTCGCAGGTGCCACCGGGGATGGCGCTGCGATGCTTGATCGCCGCCAGGAATTCCGAATCGCGCAGCGGCTGCAGGTACGCGGCGCCAGCGCCGGACAGCGCCGAGCGCAGCCGCGCGAGATTGTTGATCAGGGCGCGCAGACGGCCGCCATCCACACCGGATTTGTTCTCGAATTCGGACAGCTGCGTGAGGTGTCGCTCGATTTCCTTCAGCACTTCCGAGCGCACGTCGCTGCGCGTGGTGATGGCGAGGATGTCGATCAGGCTGCCCACGGCGGCGCGGCTGCCCCACTGGCTGGCCTTTTCGTTGTGGTAGAGCGCCTGGTTGTACAGGTAATCGAGGCGCAGGAAGGTGCGCATCCGCTCGTTGAGGGGCTGCTCGAAGATCAGCGGCGCGACGGCAGCCGCAGCCGCCGCGGAGCGTTCGGCCACGGCCGTTTCCTGGGTCATCAGGATATTGTGCATAAACACGGGCCCCAGCGTAAGCCCGCTGTATGTCGCGTCAGGGCGACCGCAGGTCGAGATAGCGGCGATGCAGTGCTTCCACCTGGGCCGCGAGGGCTGGAATTTCCCCGTTATTCTCGATGATGTCGTCCGCGATGGAGCGGCGTTCCGCCCGGCTGGCTTGTGCGGCCAGCATCCTCCGCGCGGCGTTTTCATCGCAACCGTCGCGCTGCATCAGACGCAGGATCTGCCGCTGCGGGTCGGTATCGACCACCAGCACTCGATCGTAATCACTGCGGGTTCCGGTTTCCGCAAGCAACGGCACGGCGATGATCTGGTAGGGGCCGCCCAGACTCGCGGACTGCCTGGCAACTTCTGCCCGGATGGCTGGATGCGTCAGGGCTTCCAGATCCTTGCGTGCGCTGGAATCGTTGAAAACAATGCTGCGCAGGCGACTGCGATCCAGGTTTCCTGCGGGGTTCAGCACTGCGGGGCCGAAACGCGCCACGATCTGGTCGAGCACCAGCGAGGGCGGTGCGACGATGTCACGCGCGATCTGGTCGGTGTCGATGAGTTTCGCGCCCAGCGCGGTGAACAGTTGCGCCACCGTGCTCTTGCCGCTGGCGATGCCGCCGGTCAGCGCGATGCGAGGCACGGCACCCATGAAGCTAATGCCGGTAGAGCGAAAGATAGGACTCGAGCAGCGGCTGGCCGAATACCAGCATCAGCCAGCCCGCAGCGGCGAGGTAGGGGCCGAAGGCCATCGGCACGCCCTTGGCTCGCTGGCCGAAAAGGATGGCCGAGAGGCCCACCAGGGCGCCCACGCCGGCCGCGCAGATAATGATCGGCAGCAGCATCTGCCACCCCAGCCAGGCACCCAGTGCGGCCAGCAGTTTGAAATCGCCAAAGCCCATGCCTTCCTTGCCGGTGAGCAGCTTGAAGAGCTGGTACACGGACCAGAGGCTGAGGTACCCGGCGATGGCACCGATGACGGCGGTGCGCAGGTCCACCGGCAGGCGTGCGCCTTCGACGGCAGGCAGTGCGAGCGCAACCAGCAGGCCCAGCCACAGCAGCGGCAGGGTCATGTTGTCCGGCAGCAGCTGGGTGTCGATGTCGATGAACGCCAGCGCGATCAGATACCAGGTGAGCACCAGCGCGGCGGCCGTGGTCCAGCTGGGGCCGAACTGCCAGGCCACGATGGCAGAGAGGATGGCGGTGAACAGTTCCACCAGCGGATAGCGGGCACTGATGGGCTGTTTGCAGCCGGCACAGCGGCCCTTGAGCAGCAGCCAGCTCAATACGGGAATGTTCTGCAGGGCGGTGATCGGGGCCTTGCAGCCCGGGCAGGCCGAGCGTGGCCGGATCAGGTCGTATGCGGGTTCGGGAGGGGGCTCCTTGCCATCGAGAGCCAGGGCCTCGCGACGCCAGTCGCGCTCGAGCATCACCGGCACGCGGTGGACCACCACGTTCAGGAAGCTGCCGACCAGCAGCCCGAAAACGAACACGACGCCGATGAAGATCGGCGTCGAGGCGGAGAGCAATGCAATCACACGACTGAGCCGAGCTTGAAGATTGGCAGGTACATCGCGATGACCAGGCCGCCAACCAGCACGCCGAGGATGGCCATGATCAGCGGCTCGAGCAGGCTCGACATGGAGTCGACGGCGTTGTCGACTTCCTCTTCGTAGAAGGTGGCGACCTTGCCGGACATTTCGTCCAGCGCGCCGGCTTCTTCACCGACGGCGATCATCTGCACCACCATGTTGGGGAACAGGTTGGTGTTCTCCATGGCGCGCTGCAGGCGCGTGCCGGTGGCGACTTCATCGCGCATCGCCATCGTCGCGTCTTCGTACACGATGTTGCCAGTGGCACCGGCGACAGACTCCATGGCTTCAACCAGTGGTACGCCGGCTGCGAACATCGTCGACAGCGTGCGGGCGAAGCGGGCGATGGCGGCCTTGCGCATGATGGGACCAATGATAGGAACTCTCAGCGTCATGCGGTCCATGTTCTGGCGCATCTTGCGAGAGCGCTTGTAGGTATGGACGAACGCAAAAGCACCTGCGCCAATGACCACGGCAATGAAAATGCCCTTTGCCTGCACGAACTTGGAAAGGTTCACCACAAACTGCGTGAAGGCTGGCAGATCGGCGCCAAAGCCCTTGAACAGGCTTTCGAATTGCGGAATCACGAATACCAGCAGGATGACTGTGACAATCACCGCCACGGCCAGCACTGCGGTGGGGTAGAACAGGGCCTTCTTGACCTTCTTCTTCAGCGCTTCGGTCTTTTCCTTGTAAGTGGCGACCTTGTCCAGCAGCGACTCCAGCGCACCGGCCTGCTCGCCGGCTTCCACAAGGTTTACGAACAAGTCATCAAAATGAAGTGGACGCTTGGCGAGTGCTTCGTGCAGTGATACGCCACCTTCCACGTCGCCCTTGATATCCAGGATGAGTCTCTGCATCGAGGCTTTCTCGTGGCCAGCACCCACGATATCGAAGGACTGCACCAGCGGAATGCCAGCTCCCAGCATGGTGGCGAGCTGCCTGCTGAACACGGCGATGTCACCAGCGGTGACCTTGCCACCAGCGATCGACGCTGACTGCTTCTTGATCCGGCTCGGCGCAACGCCCTGGCGGCGCAACTCCGCACGCAGCGCCGTCTCGTCCTTGGCCAGCGATTTTCCCTTGACGACCTTGCCGCGCTTGTCCTTGCCTTCCCAAAGGAAGGGGGTGTCGCGTTTTATCGAACGGATTGCAGAGGTGGATTGCGCCATGGTGGTTGGTTCCTGCGTCCCTTAGTCGATCGTCACGCTGTTGATTTCTTCCAGGCTGGTCATGCCGGACTGTACCTTTGCGAGCCCTGAGCGCCGCAAATCCCAGATTCCCGCCTTCTTTGCGGCGTCGTTGATATCGATGGCGTTGCCCCCGGCCATGATGATGCGGCCGATTTCCTCGGTTACCGGCATTACCTGATAGATGCCCAGGCGGCCCTTGTAGCCGTCGGTGCAGTTCTGGCAGCCGCGCGGCCCGAATAGCTGCATGCCCTTGGAGATCTCTTCTTCCGGAAAGCCTTCCTTGCGCAGCGCTTCTGCAGGCACATCGATCGGCTGGCGGCAGGCCTGGCAAAGTCGACGCGCGAGGCGTTGCGCGATGATCAGGCTCACTGAGGTGGCAATGGCGTAAGGCTTCACGCCCATGTCGATCAGGCGGGTCAGCGTCTGCGGCGCATCGTTGGTGTGCAGGGTGGAGAGCACCAGATGGCCTGTCTGAGCGGCCTTGATCGCGATTTCCGCGGTTTCGAGATCGCGAATTTCGCCGACCATCACCACGTCCGGATCCTGGCGCAGGAAGGCGCGCAGTGCCGAGGCGAAGGTCAGGCCCACCTTGTTGTTCACGTTCACCTGGTTTACGCCAGGCAGGTTGATTTCGGCCGGATCTTCCGCGGTGGAGATGTTGGTGTCTTCGCGGTTGAGAATGTGCAGGCCGGTGTACAGCGACACCGTCTTGCCGCTACCCGTGGGACCTGTCACCAGGATCATGCCTTGCGGCTTGGCCAGGTATTTGAGGTACAGGTCTTTCTGGAAGGTCTCGTAGCCCAGCGCGTCGATGCCGAGCATCGCCGACGATGGATCCAGAATACGCATCACGATCTTTTCGCCGTACAGCGTCGGGCAAGTGCTCACGCGGAAATCGATGGCCCGCGTCTTCGAGAGCTTCATCTTGATGCGGCCGTCCTGCGGCACGCGGCGCTCGGCAATGTCGAGCCGCGCCATCACCTTCAGGCGCGCCGACATCTTGCCGGAGAGCTGCACGGGTGGCTGGGCGATTTCCTTCAGCACGCCGTCCATGCGGTAGCGCACGCGGTAGGTCTTTTCGTAGGGCTCGAAGTGGATGTCCGAAGCGCCGCGACGGATGGCGTCGAGCAGCAGCTTGTTGACGTAACGGACGATGGGCGCGTCTTCCACATCGTCGCGGCTGACGCCATCGGTTTCGATGTCGTCGCCGCCGGAAACTTCCAGGCCGTCGAGTTCCACGCCCTCGTCGTCCGAGAGCATGGGCATCTGCGTCTCGGCGCCCTCGATGGCCTTGTCGACCAGCTTCTGCAGCTTGTCGTCTTCCACCACCACGGCATCCACGCCCAGGCCGGTCTGGAACTTGATCTCGTCGATGGCGTGCAGATCTGTGGGGTCGGAAACTCCCAGAAACAGGCGCTTGCCGCGGCGGAACATCGGCAGCACGCGGTGCTTGGCCAGAAGTTTGTCGCTGACCAGGCGGGTGATTTCAAGGTCGATTGGCAAGGCGTCGAGATCGAACAGCGGTACGCCGAATTCGGTGGCGGCGGCAATGGCGATATCGCGCGGCTTGGCCACCCCTGCGCCCACCAGCTGGGTGACGAAATGGGATTTCTTGTCGCGCGCGGCGTTCAATGCCAGGTAGGCATCGGCCTCCGCAATGACGCCATCCTGCACCAGTCGCTGGGGCAGGCCGCTCAGCAGCACTCTGTTACCGCCGATGGCGGCGAAAGAACCGTTCTCGCTCATGTACTTGGGCCGGCCTGGGCTTCCCTGTTAGCGGAGTCTAGAGGTGGGGCGGAGCAAAGCAACTGTCAAATTCCACCGGAGTGTCGCACATGTTCCGGCCCCCCCTCGTGACTCGTCTCCCAAAATGCCTTCGGGAAGGGGCGGAAATGAAAGAAGCCCCTCCGAAGAGGGGCTTCTGATTCGAGCCGGATCGGCTCGACTTCACATCAGGACGCTGCCGATTAGCTGCGGCAGTTGTTCGGCACGTACTTGTTCTTCAACACGGTGCCATCGCTCGTGCAGGTCCAGAGCACGTCGCCGTTGCTGTTGGTCGAAGGGGTCAGCTCCAGCGTTCCACCATCGATCGTGGCGTTCGCGGTCTGCGGGGAGGAGCTGCTGTAAGTGACCTCGATCACGCCGTCAGCCACGTCGATCTGCGACACATACTTGCCCGCCTTGTCCGTGGCGGCAGTCATGCCGACAGCCGTAATGTCGATACCGGTGAAAGTACCCGTGTTGGCATAGACCTCGCCCACAGCGGCCTTCAGATCCGAAGCCAGGTTCAGGCCTTCCGTCACCTGCGCGCGAATCGTGTAGTCCTGATAGGCCGGGATCGCAATTGCGGCCAGGATGCCGATGATTGCCACGACGATCATCAATTCGATAAGGGTGAAACCCTTCTGTACTGTCTTCATCATTTGATGTTTCTCCTGCGAAACTTCCGTTGTTACTAGCGACTCGGCACCGCGCCGGTGGGTGGATAGGAGCAAGGCCTGTGCCAGCTTCCGGCGACACGCGTAAGTTAATGATCTTTAGGATATTTTCTGTGCTCAATTTCGCGAATTGACCTAATACCGTGTCCACCTGCAGACAGGTCAGGTCAGGAAGTGACGTGGAGCGTCAGTTTGTGACGTTGAGGACGGGTGCGCACGAACCACTTCAGAGAGGGTCATAGTAAGCCAGTGAGCTCGGGGGGCTGGCCGGTGCGGGCCGAGCGGCGGCCCAGATCAAGCGAACGGGGACTGCTTCGTCAAGCGTTTCGGCAATGGCCACCGCCACTTCCAGTTGATCTTCGCCTGCCGTGAATACCGCCCCGGAAGGCATCACGCTCCCGTTCAAGCGTACGGGGCGCGGTGATTCCAGTCTGTAAAGACCGGGAAGCGGCAGTCTCAACGTGGTCGTCGTTGCGTCCTGGAGATGGGTCGCGGCCCCCGCGATACGGATCGGCCCCCAGTACGGCAGGTAGCCGGATTCGATGAGTCGCTGGTCCTGCGGCAGCAGCCTGCCGAAGTTGTATGTTCCCGGGGTCAATACCGGGCGATTTGCAATCAGCAGCGGCGGTTGATGCCGCGCGATCGCCCGGGGCATGAATGGCTGGCCAGCAGCGATGTAGCCCTCGACTCCCCAGGAACTCATGAAGAAATTGGCTTTGCGGAACGAGGCGATCATTCCGCTGTGGTCCACATAGGCCACCGGGTTCGGAAAGATGGAGTGGACTGCCGCCACGAGTTCGCGTTGCGCGCCCTGCCGCGGTACTAAGAGTGACGGGAGCCGCGAGGCGCCGAGCATGCCCAGCAGGACAGCCAGAGACAGCACGGCCATGTGGCCTGCCAGAGGCGGGAGTCGGCGTGAGATCAGCTCCAGCAAACCCGCGGACGCGGCCGCGATGGTGATGCAGGCAGGCCCCCACATCACCACGTAATAGTAGGCGTAGCTGTTGCGATAGAAGACCACTGGCAGCAAGGCCATCGCGCAGGCTGCCGGCCCCCATTGGCGGCGCCACAGGGCCCAACCCAGTCCGAAGCCAGCGGTCAGCCAGAAGATCCGGTCTTCGCGAAACATGGACTGCAGAACGTCCATCTGCGGGAACCATGGGGATTCACCAATGGTCTTCTGCCACGCGCCTTGTACAGCCCTGCTTGCAGTGGCACCTTGCTCCGTGATCGAAAGGAAGTGGGCGCCAAGCAGGATCGCAGCGGTTGACAGCGCGGCCCCGGCCAGCCAGGCCAGTCGCTGAACACCCCGACGCCACTCGCGCAGCTCGCCGATGCCGAGCACCAGGACCACTGGCAGCAACAGTACGGCCTTGATCGTGATCGCAGAGGCAATCCCCAGCAGCATGCCGGCGATCAGGCCGCGACCACGATCGCTGCGTCGCGGGTCGGTCAGAATCAACAGTGCACCAAGCTGCAGCGGCAACAACAGCGAATCGGCCCGGAAGGAGCCGCCATGCTTCAATGTGGGCCACAGCGCGAGGAATGCCAGTACAGCAGTCCAGGCGGCAGTCGGCGGGTACCAGCGGGACGCAAGGCGCTGGATCAGCAGCGCGTTGACTCCAAGCAGGGCAACCATCAGGACGCGTGCAGCAATGATCTGCGTGATTTCATCACCGGACAACCCCGGCAACCACGCAAACAGGTGCGTGTGGAACGTTTGCAGACCCTGCGCAAGCTCGCCTCTCGACCCGGCGTGCACGAGACTCAGGAAATAGAACTCATCCCAGTTGATGTTCAGGCGGGAAATCAGCCAGAACTTCATGGTCCACAGCGACGCGCAGCCGAGAGCCAGTACCCATTGTGTGGCCTCCGGCTTTACAAGTCCCGGGTGTCCAGCCATCGTTACCGCCATGCGCAAGCTTCTGATACAGATCCCATGTTACAACGAAGAGCAGGTGTTGCCGCACACGCTCGCAGCCCTGCCGCGCCAGGTGCCCGGTTTTGATTGCGTCGAGTGGCTCATCATCGATGACGGCAGTACGGATCGCACGATCGAGGTGGCCCGTCAGGCTGGTGTCGATCATGTGGTGTCGCTGCCCAGGAATATGGGGTTGGCCCGCGCGTTCATTGCCGGGTTGGAGGCGTGTCTGAAGGCCGGTGCGGATGTGATCGTCAACACCGATGCCGATAACCAGTATGACGCCACTGATATACCAGCACTGGTGGCGCCAATCCTGTCCGGTCGTTTCCAGATCGTGATCGGCGAACGACCCATCATGGAAGTGCAGGAGTTCTCGCTGGTCAAGAAGCTGCTGCAGAGGCTCGGTAGTGCAGTGGTCAAGATGGCGAGCGGTACACGTATTCCGGATGCGCCAAGCGGCTTCAGGGCAATTCATGCCGAGGCCGCACTGCGGCTGTGTGTGTTCAGTGACTATACCTACACGCTGGAGACCATCATCCAGGCAGGAAGAAAGAGCATCGCCGTGACATCGGTGCCGGTCAGTGTCAACGGCCCCACGCGGCCATCACGCCTGGTGCGTTCGATTTCCTCCTATGTGCGCCGCTCTTTATTGACGATCCTGCGCATCTTCATCCTGTACAAGCCGCTGCGGTTTTTCCTTTACCTTGGCACCTTGTTCCTGATTCCTGGTCTCGTGATTGCCCTGCGTTTCCTGTTCCACTATCTGGGCGGCAATGGGCAGGGGCATGTGCAGTCCCTGATCCTTTCGGCGGTGCTGCTGGTTACGGCGGTCGTCGTCTACACGGCTGGCGTAATAGCCGATCTCATTGCGGCCAATCGCACGTTGCTCGAAGAAGTGCGGATGCGATTGCTGCGTAGTGAGGTGGAGCGGGCTCGGGAACGCACAACCGTGCAGAGGGCAGATGCGTGAGCGCACTGGTCGCGCGGAAGATATTGCGCGAGGCGTTCCTAGACCGCCACAGTGGCGCCCGGGACTGGCGGTGCTGAATCTGCCCTCTGCATGGCTGGCTGTCTGGTTCGACAACCTGATCGACCGGGCCGCATTGGCGCCCGGCGGAGTGCTGGCTGCAGCTCGTCTGTCGGCTTGACAGCATGAGCCGCCGGATCCTGTTTCTCGCCTCCAGCGCGCCCCGTTTCCCAGGGGATGCGACGGCACCGTTCATACTGAACATGGCGCAGGATCTTTGCGCGCTGGGATGGCAGGTGGATGTTCTGGCGCCGCATGCCTCCGGCCTGAAGAAGGAGGAGGTCATGGGAGGCGTGACCATCCACAGGTTTCAGTACCTGTGGCCGGCAGCGTGGCAGAAGCTTTGCTACGACGGTGGAGCAGCAGTCAATCTGAAGCGCAACCGGCTTCTCGCATTTTCTGTTCCGTTTCTGGTTGCGGCAGAGTTTCTGCACGGCTTGCTGTTGCTGCTGCGCCTGCGACCTGTGATCGTTCATTCGCACTGGGTCGTGCCACAAGGGGTCATCGGACAACTTCTCTCGCTGGCAGGTGTGCGGCATGTGATTTCGGTGCACGGCACAGACATCTACGGGCTTCGCGGTCGGTTGATGAGCACGGTCAAGGCATGGTCTCTGCGCCACTGCGATCACGTCGTTGCCAACAGCACTGCAACTCGGGCGGAAGTCGAGGCGCTGTGCCGGCCAAAGTCGCTTTCTGTCATTCCAACGGGTTCGACGCCATGTCAATTCAATGTGAACCATGCGAATGGCAGGGCGGCGCATGCCGAGTGCGATACAAAGATCGTGCTGTATGTCGGGCGCCTCATAGCCGCAAAGGGCGTGCAGTATCTGATTGAAGCAATGCCCGGCATCCTGAAGCGGCAGCGATCCATGCTGCTTGTTGTCGGTGAAGGTCCGGAGCGCGCAGCGCTGGAGAGGTTGGCGCAAAGTCTTGATGTCTCGCATGCTCTGAAATTTGTCGGTGCGGTACCGCATGCGGACATTTACGAGTATTTTTCGATCGCCGACGTCTTTGTTGGGCCATCCATCGAAATTCCCGGAGAGTCGACCGAAGCACAGGGCAATACGTTTGTTGAGGCGCTGTTTGCGCGAGTGCCTGTGGTGGCAAGTCGCGTCGGAGGTGTCGCCGACGCGATCGTTCACGAACATACCGGTTTGCTCGTCGATCAGCGCGAGCCCGGTCAGATCTCAGAGTCGGTGTTGCGCGTCTTCTCTGATGCGCAACTCGCGAACAGGCTGAAAAACGCAGGGCACGAACACGCGACACAACACTTTTCGCGATTCCAGAGTGCGCGCAAGCTGGATGCTGTCTATCGGGCCATCCTCGGGGACCCTGATGCCCTGTAGAGGTGCAGTATCATGAAGCGGGTTGCCATATTTCGAGCCGATCTCCTGCCCATCTCGGAAACCTTCATCCGTGATCAGATGCGCATGCTGCGTCATTGGGATCCAGTGCTGGTTGGTTTTCGCACGGTTGCTGGCGGGCTTGAAACCCCCGAGCGTCGATATCGAATTGTGCAGCGGGGAAATGACGTCTCCTTCAACTTCCGGGTCCTGATGCGGCGGCCGCTGCCCCGTCTGGTCGAGGCGTTGGCTGAGTCGCAAGCTGATCTGGTGCATGTCCATTTTGGCACCGATGCAACTGACATCTGGTGCAGCGTAAAGGCCGCCGGGCTGCCGATGCTGGTTACCCTTCACGGATATGACATCAATATTCGACGTGACTGGTGGGAGTCCGGCCACGGTGGATTGCGTCGCCGGTTGTATCCGCGCCGACTGCTGCATATGGCGAGTGATCCGACGGTGCATTTCCTGGCAGTTTCCCGCGCAGTCATGCGGCGCGCCGTGGAATACGGCATTCCCGAACAAAAAATCGCTCTTTCCCATATCGGCGTTGATACCGTGCGCTTCCAGCCAGGTGGCCTGCCGTTGGAGTCTCGGCGAAAGAGGATTCTTTTCGTCGGCCGCATGGTAGAGAAGAAAGCGCCACTGCTCATGGTCCGTGCCTTCGCTGATGTGCGCAGGCGGATTCCGGATGCTGAGCTTGTGATGATTGGCGATGGCCCTTTGTTGCTCGATGCCATGCAACTGGCGCAGGCGTTGTTCGTGCCCGTTGAATTCACCGGGGCGCTTGGTTCGGAAAAGGTCCTGGAGCACGTGAATCAGGCAAGGGTGCTTTGCCTGCCCAGCGTGACGGCTGAGAACGGCGATGCTGAAGGATTTGGATTGACCATCCTGGAAGCCCAGGCGTGTGGAGTTCCAGTGGTCACATCTGCGGTGGGTGGAGCCACGGAGGGATTGCTTCAGGGAACAACGGGGCATGCCTTTCAGGAAGGTAATATGGCGCAACTGGTGGAATGCCTGAGTACATGGCTGCTGGACGATGACCTTGCGAAAGCCGCATCGGTAGCGGCGCGGCAATTCGTTGATGACTCCTTCAATCTGCCGCGCTGCACGCAGCATCTGGAAGGCATATACGATGGTTTGGCAACTACCGAGGGGCCGGCATGAGGTCGATTCTTTCTGCCATCAGGAAACTGCTGTCGCCGGTTTCGGCATTCTCTTCAGCGCAGTATTGGGAACGCCGCTATCGCAGCGGAGGCAACTCCGGGCCAGGTTCCTACCATCATCTGGCTGAGTTCAAGGCCGGAGTGCTCAACCGGTTTGTAAGGGAACATGGTGTCGAGTCAGTCGTCGAGTTTGGTTGTGGCGATGGCAATCAGCTGACTTTGGCCGAATATCCAACCTACCTTGGTGTCGACGTGAGTCCCGCGGCGGTATCTGCCTGCAGTCAGCGCTTCGCCACCGATCCCTCCCGGAAATTTCTTCTGCAATCGGAATACGATGGTTCCCGCGCTGATCTGGCGCTGTCACTAGACGTGATTTTCCATCTGACGGAAGACGACGTTTTCGAAGAATACATGAGGCGCCTGTTTGATGCTGCCTCACGGTTTGTCATTGTCTATTCGTCCAACCAGGATGAGCAGATTGAACCTGTGTCCATCCATGTTCGTCACCGGACATTCACGCGTTGGATCGAGAGGGAGTTGTCTGCCGAATGGCGGCTGCTGGAGAAAATTCCCAACGCCTATCCATACCACGGTGACTACAAGACAGCTTCCTATTCGGACTTCTACATTTATGGGAAGTCGTGACAGATGTACGAAGAAGGCCGGACCAGGCACAACTGGCTCATAAGCAGGGCCATCAATCGAATGGTCCGGGACAGGCTGCCGGAGTTTTCCGGTCGTGTACTCGATCTGGGGTGTGGTGCCAGGCCATTCGAAGTGGATATCCTGAGGCATGCGACGGAGTACATTGGCGTGGATTGGAGCAATACGATGCATGGCAATCATGCCGACATCGTTGCCGATTTGAATCGGCCACTTCCGGTTGCCAGCCAGAGCGCCGATCACATCGTCAGCTTCGAAGTGCTGGAGCACCTGGCAGAGCCCCGCGTCATGCTGTCCGAGGCTTTCAGGATCCTGCGCCAGGGTGGGCAGTTGACACTTTCGGTTCCGTTCCAGTGGTGGGTGCACGAGGCTCCCTGGGATTACTACCGGTATACCCGCCACGGCTTGAAGTATTTGCTGTTGAATGCAGGCTTTGAGCGCGTCATCGTGAAGCCGACTACTGGTTTCTGGTCGATGTGGCTGCTCAAGCTCAACTATCAGCTCGCGCGCTTGCCGCGTGGTCCACGCTTCGTGCGCTGGCTCATGCGGTCTTGCCTGATGCCGTTCTGGTGGGTGAATCAGCACGTTGGTCTTGGGCTGGATCGTGTCTGGCCCGAGGATCGGGAAACTGCGGGCTACTTTGTCACTGCGATCAAGCCGTGAGTCTGCGCGAGGCAACGTTTTCCGCGACCCGCTGGACCACGTTGGCGACGATGGCTCGTGCGGCATTGCAGGTGCTGCAGACCATCATTCTGGCGCGCTTGCTGTTGCCGCATGATTTTGGACTGATGGCGCTGGCTGGAGTGATGATGGCAGTTGCCACGCTGTGCGCCGACTTCGGCTTGAGTAGTGCCTTGATGCACTTTCCCAGCCCCGACAGAAGAACCATGTCCACGATCTACTGGCTGAATCTGGGCATTGCCTGTTGCCTCGGGTTGGTGTTCGCGCTCGCTGCGTGGCCGTTCGCGCATGCCTTTGGGCAGGCAGATCTGCTGCCCGTGCTGTGGTGGTTGAGTCTGGCGTTTCCACTCGGGGCCATCGGCCTTCCATTTCGGGTGCTGGCTGAGAAGCAGCTGCATTTCTCGGTGCTCGCCACTCAGGAAATCGCAGCGGCGATGCTTGGTTTCCTGGTTGCCATCGCCGTGGCCCTTGCAGGTGGTGGTGCCTTTGCGCTCGTAGCGGCCACCCTCGCGACAGCATCGGCAGGTTCGATACTGGCGTGCCTGCAGTTGTCCGCCGGAGTTCGGCCCACGGCAGAGTTCTGCTCGGTGCATCCCTACCGTATCTTCGCTTTGGAATGCACCGTGTCGGCGGGACTCTGTGGAACACACTGTGTTTGCAGGCCGATGTGTTCATCGCCGGGTTGTACGCGTCGCCGGCGGGAGCCGCGTTCTACGCTGTGCCGCGCGAGCAATGTCTGAGAATTTCCAACACCGTGGTCAATCCGGTGGTGACGCGCGTCGGGCTGCCGGTAATGACCCGGTTGAAGCACGATCCGAAGGCGTTGCGTTCGGTGTACCTGCAGACTCTGCGAATGACGGCTTCCTTGAACTTTCCGATTTACCTGCTGCTGGCTCTGTTTCCGGAGCCTGTTGTCTTGCTGCTGCTTGGTCCGCAATGGCACGAGTCCGCATCCTATCTGCGCGTGCTTGCACTCTGGGGGCTTATTCGCTCCACGGGTAATCCCTCCGGCAGCCTGATCTACGCTGTGGGACTGGCCAGGAGGGCGCACCTCTGGAGTCTGGCCTTGTTCGCAGTCACGGTGCCGGTGTTGTGGCTCGCCGCCAGATCGGGTGGCACTGCCTGCGCTGGCGTGGGCCATGTGCGGTCTGCAGGCCGTGGTTTACGTGATGGCGTGGCGGCATCTTGTGTTGCCGGCCTGTGGCGCAGGCTTCGTTGAATACAACAAACACCTGGCGCCTGCTCTGACTTCGGCTTCGCTCGCGGCCGTGCTCGCGCATTTCGCAACACAGAACTTGCCAGCTACCTTGCAGTTGCCGATCGGCGTGTTTGTTATGGGGTTCGCGTACCTGGCGTTCAGTTGGTGGCTGAATCGGGCCTGGCTGAATGCCATGATCGAGTTGGCGGCGCCTCTCTGGAATTCAATGCGTAGGCGCAGTTAGCGTCGACGCCGTCGCTATACTCATTTCGCTACCATGGATCAGATACCAACCACCAGTGTCATTGTCCCAGTGTTCCAGGATCTCGAAGGCCTGCGGGCCTGCTTGCACGGACTGGAGCGCCAGAGTCTGGCCAGCGATCATTTCGAAGTGGTCGTCGTGGACAATGGTTCCAATCCCCCAGTGGAACTTCCAGAAACCATGCTGCGAAACGTGCGCATGGTGTGTTGCGATATCCCGGGAGCCTATGCCGCAAGGAATGCGGGCGTGCGCGTCGCATCAGGTGGCCATCTGGCCTTTACGGATGCCGATTGCGTGCCCCAGGTGCATTGGCTCGAGAATGGGCTGAAAACCCTGGATTCTGCTGGGCGTGACGTCATCGTTGGGGGCGACGTTTGGTCTTCAGTCCGCAGAATCCGACGGCCGTGTCGCTGTACCAGACAATGACCGGATTCCTGCAGTCTGAAAATATAGAAGTGCGGGGATTCTCTGCTACGGCAAACATCTTGTGCAGCCGAAAGGTTTTCGATCGTGTAGGTCCGTTCGACGAAACGCTGCTCTCTGGTGGTGACAGGGAGTGGGCCTGGCGCGCGCGCGGCGTCGGTGTCGAAACCATCTTCTCAGCCGATGTCATTGTGGAAACCAATCCCCGGATGAGTCTTCGAGGAGCCTTGAGGCAAGCACGACGTGTGGCTGCAGGGAGATATCACCTGCAGCGTTCTGGTCTCGCTGCAGGCAGGTTGGCATCGTTGCGGCCCCACCGTGGCGTGCTCGCAACGTTCCTGTGGATAGTAACTCGCCGCGAAGTGGGGCTGTTTGACAGGTTCTGCGTGCTGACTGTCGCAGGCGTGATCAAGGCTGTATCGATACTGGAAGGTATTCGTATCCGTCTGGGCGGGCGGGCGGAACGCCGCTGAAGTGTAGAGAGCATGAAGATTGCCTTTATCTGCAAGCGTCGATACACGGGGAAGGACGTGGTTTCCGATCGGTTCGGGCGGCTGTACGAAATTCCCAGGCAGCTTGCGCAGATGGGCCATGCCGTCCGCGGCTTCTGCCTGGATTACTATCACTCGGATGCGGATTGCCGGGAGCATCCGGTGGCAGCCGGCACGCTCTGGTGGGAGTCGCGCTCCATCCGGACCTGGCAATGGCCGACAATGCTGGGCTACCCGTGGCAACTGTTGCAGAGGCTGCGGGAGTTTGCCCCGGACGTTCTGGTTGGTGCCTCTGATATTCCGCATGTGATCCTGACGGCCTGGCTTGCGCGGCAGCTTCGGATTCCCTACGCAGTCGATCTTTACGACAACTTCGAGAGTTTCAGTGTCGCGCGAGTTCCCGGTATCGTCATTGCGTACCGCCGTGCCATCAAGAGCGCGAGCTATCTGACCGTAGTCAGTGCGCCACTGAAGCGCATGGTGGAAGAAGAGTATGCGGTGAGTTGCCCGGTAAGCGTGATGACAAATGCTGTCGACAAGGTCACCTTTCGTCATCTGGACAAGACCCGGGCGCGGCAAAGCCTCGGGTTACCGGTTGACGCAGTGCTGGTGGGCACGGCTGGTGGCCTGCATCGTTCGAAGGGAGTGGGCACCCTCTATTCGGCCTGGGCGCAGCTTGCAGCGGAGCGCGCAGATATCCATCTGGTCCTTGCGGGGCCAGTTGAGCGTGGATTGCCACTCCCGCAAGGCGAGCGCGTGCACTATCTGGGTCAGTTGTCGCAGGAACGAGTGGCGGAGCTCTTCAATGCTCTCGATGCAGGCGTCGTGACGTTGCTCGATTCTGCGTTCGGACGATTCTGCTTTCCACAAAAGCTGTATGAAATGGTGGCCTGTGGTCTGCCCGTCGTTGCCGCCAGTGTTGGCGCGATTCCTTCGTTGCTGAAATCGGCGCCGCACCTGTTGTACCCGGCGGAAGATGCCACCGCGCTTGCGGCGGCATTGCGATGCCAGCTGGCTGATCCCGGGATGCCGGATCTGGTCGTTCCGGACTGGGAACAGCTGGTGGCAGGTGTCGAACCCGAGTACCGAAAACTCGCGCAGCCCGCATCTAACGCACTGTAAGTGCGGTGCCAGATTGCAGCGAATCCTGCAGTCGAGCACGATAAGCCTCTATTTGCAGTACGTCCCCTTCGTCGGTATTCAATTCCGTTGCAGGCAGTCCGTTATCATCGAGTGTCACGGTAAAATGCCGGTTGCGTGGATGGGAAAACCAGGTGATACGGTCCGGGCAACGGATTCCCACATCCTTGGCTCCGGCCAGTTCCCGCAGCTTGTCTTCACGCAGATGCATCCGGCCTACAGAATCGATTTCATAGTATCCCGCGGCATCGGCGGCCAGGGTGGACTCATCCAGTGTCTTGTAGTTCTCTGCGCCTGCGAGCCGTAGACCGGTTTCGACCAGCATGCAGGAGCCGGATGGCTGGAAGGCCGAGTCACCAGCCGATTGGTACCTCGACATCAAGGACTTCAAGTCCAGAAGTGAAACCAGCCTGCTGTCGGTGGACTGGCCTGCTGCCTGCCCGCCTGTGTAGTGGATGACACCCAGCACGATGTGATTCGCGTGGTCGCTGACCACATCCGCCCCGTGACCATAGACGCTGATCGATGCAGGTTCGCCACCGAGGGTCAACTGTGCCTCGATTTCACCTAGGCCCTCGCCGTGGTCGGACAGCACGATCACCAGCGCGTCGTCGAGGTGGCCTTGCTGTCTCAGCCCGTCCATCAACTGGCCGACTTGCCTATCCACGACTGTCAGCGCAGCGGCGTGTCTGTTCCAGTACGGATTGGCGGTGGTGAACTCCTGCTCTGCATGACGCGTGGCGAACGGGAAGTGGGCCGATTCGAAATGCACTGCAAGGAACAGTGGTGTGCTGCCGGCGGTCCGGTTCAATACGGAAGCGACAAACCCGTCAGCATCGTAGTTGGAATCTGAAGCGCTGTTGATATAGGAAAACGGCATCATGAGTTTTCCGAGTCGCGTTTGCAGCACCAGATTGCTGAGTGGCGTATCGTTCAGGCGGTGCACGAGAAAATCCAGTGCACCGGCGCTGGGCCCGATCACGTGGTCAAAGCCGAATGAGTGATCGAGGTTGTTGAACCGTCGTTCGTCTATCGCGTAGGCGGTGCGATATCCAAGCGCCTGGAGTTCGCTGGATATCAGGCTGGTCTTGCCGACATGTTCCATGTGACGCAGATTGAATATCGCGCCATGTTCAACGGGCGATTGTCCCGACAGTATTGATACCCAGGCAGGAAACGTCCGTCCCAGCGGCGTGTACGCCCGCTGGTAGCTGACACCGGAGTTCATCAGGCCCTGCAGGTTTGGCAATGATGTTCCCAGTTTCCTGAACGCCGCCGCCGACAACGAATCAACGCCGATGACGATGATATTTCGCTTCGTCGGAGAAATACCTGCGGAGGCATTGCGAAGGATGGCTCCGCTCCCCAAGGCCGCGGCAACCGTCACGCCAATCGTGATCGCCAGCCAGCGGTGGGAGCGTAACGAGTGGTAGGCGACATTCAGCAATCCGAAGCACAGCAGGATGCCCAGCCCATATGCCAGCACTGGGCGCGCAATTGCGGTAAATGGCACAGAATAGTCGGACGTTGGAAATATCAGCGCGTTGCAGGCGATGAAGAATGTCCAGCCCAGGAAGAACGTCAGCAGGCGCGCCGCCCAGCGCGAAACGCCGGTCGTCGAAGCCAGTTGCCTGGAAATCAAGGTGAGGGCCATGAATGCAACCGCCAGGAGCAACAGATGGCCGCCGATGTTGAGGGCTATCTCCCAACGTACCCGTGTGTTCGCAAGCAAATCATTGAGCAGCAGCCGGATGCCCGAATCCAGGAGCTGCAGGCTGGCGGCGTTGTCCAGAAACAGTGGCAGGCAATACGCCGCGACAAATAGCAGGTACAGGGCCAGTTCCTTCAGCACCTGGCAGTGAATGGCCTGTTTTTGCTCGTGCGGCATAACATAATGCTATTCAGGATGAGCGGGAGCATGTGTGCGCCGTGTCACAGGCGGCATTTAGCAGCGATGGCGAGCTTCTACTCGATTCCCAGTTTCTTGATCCGATAGCGCAACGCCCGAAAGGTCACGCCCAGCAACTTTGCCGCCGCTGTCTTGTTGTAACGCGTTTGCTCCAGCGCCCGCACGATGGCATCGCGCTCCATGCCTTCCAGCCGGTCGCCCAATGCGGCAGGTTCCGGGCTCTTGTCCGGGATGCCCTGCGAGGCCGGTTCCGCGCCGGCGTCCGCGTCTGCCGAATCCACGCGCGCAATGGTGCGCAGACGGATGTCGTCCGGCTGGATCTTTCCGTCGGTACACAGTGTCAGTGCGCGCTCCAGGATGTTCTCCAGTTCACGCACATTGCCGGGAAAGGAATAGCCACACAGTTTGGTCATGGCTGCAGCAGTGATGTCGGTGACTTCGCCGCGGCCGCGACGGGCCAACCGGTGCAGGATCTGCTGTGCCAGCTCAGGAATATCCTCGCTGCGCTCCCGCAGGGCCGGTACCCGCATTTCGATGACATTGATGCGGTAGAAGAGATCTTCGCGGAAACTGCCGGCCGCGACCTGGTCGGCCAGATTCTTGTGGGTTGCGGAAAGAAAGCGAACATCCACCGGCAGTTCCCCGGTTTCGCCCACTGGCCGCACCGTCTTCTCCTGGATCACGCGCAGCAGCTTCACCTGCATGTGCAGCGGCAGGTCGGCGACTTCGTCGAGAAACAAGGTGCCGCCGTCCGCGCTTTGTACCAACCCCTTCTTGTCGGCTACTGCACCGGTGAAACTGCCGCGCTTGTGCCCGAAGAATTCGCTTTCCATCAGTTCGCCGGGAATGGCGCCACAGTTCACGGCGATGAATGGACCATCGGCGCGCGGGCCGGAGAGATGGACCAGCCTTGCCACCAGTTCCTTGCCGGTGCCGCTTTCGCCTGCTACATGCACCGGCGCCTGGCTGCGCGCCACGCGCGCGATCATCTCGCGCAGCTGCCGCATGGGCTCGGAGTGCCCCAGCAGCCGTGGCCCCTGGAAGGTGAGGCCGCCTTCTGGCCGCTCACTAAGCTTCAGTGCACCGGCAATCAACCGCCTCAGTGCGCCCAGGTCCAGCGGCTTGGAAAGGAAATCAAAGGCTCCCTGTTTCAGGGCGCGAACGGCAGTCTCGACATTGCCGTGCGCAGTGATGACGGCGCAAGGCAGGCCGGGCCGCCGTGCCTGCAGCCATTCCAGCAGATCCAGGCCATTGCCGTCCGGCAGCCGCATGTCGCACAGCACGAGATCGAAGATTTCGGTGAGCAGCAGCCGCTGCGCGTCGCGCAGGCTGCCGGCACTGGCGGAGCGCAGACCCATGCGGTTCAGCGTGAGCGCGACCAGCTCGACCAGATCCGGTTCGTCGTCGACGATCAGTACTCGCGCTTCGGGCATCGTGGGCAGATGTTAAATCATTCTTCCCAGCGACCGGGATCGGTAAAGACCAGCCTGAAGAGGCTGCCGCCCTCGGCAGGGGATTCATGCAACAGCGTGGCGCCATTGGCCTCAGCCAGTTCGCGTGCCAGGAACAGGCCGAGGCCGGTGCCCCGCAATGCCTTCGTGAAGAAGGGCTCGAACACACGTTCGATGTCCGCTTCGTCGATGCCGGGACCTTTGTCGGCCACTTCCACGAAGGGTCGGCCATTGCTGGCGATGCGGCCGTAGCGAATCTGCACGGGTTCATTGGCGAAGCCTGCGATCTGGCCATGCGTGAGCGCGTTCTGGCACAGGTTCCACATCACCTGATGCAGCTGCGTGGGGTCGACCCGCACCTCGATTTCGCTGCCTTCTTCAGCTGAGACCGCGATGCGCAGTTGTGCCGCGGAGATCTGCTCGGTGGCGCAGAATTCGGCCCAGAATTCGTTGATCCAGCTGACCAGCTCGATGCGCTCCGGGCGCCGCGCACTGCGCCGTGAAAGTTCCAGCACGTTCTCGACGATGCGGCTGACCCGCTCGGCGTTGTCGCGGATGATCTGCGTCAGCCGGCGATCCTCCGGTGCGATGTTTGGAGATTCAGCCAGCAGCTGGCCCGCGTGGCTCATCGCCCCGATCGGGGTGCGTATCTCGTGCGCGATGCTGGCCGACAGTCGGCCCAGCGAGGCGAGTTTGGACTGCTGTACCTTCTCGGCCAGCAGGCTGGTGTCTTCCAGGAACACCAGCACGGGGCCGGGCCGGGAAGTGCCCAGATTGGCGAAATGCGGCTGGATCAGTCTGGCGCCATCGGCGGCTGGAAAAGTTCCAACTTCCTGTCCATCGCCATGCTGGCGCCAGGCAGCGAGCAGGAACAGCAGCCGCGGCGAACACTCTCCCAGCAGCGCATCCGGCCATGCATTGGCATTGCCCAGCACATTGGCGGCCGGTTCATTGATGAGGCGGATCCGGTCCTGTTCATCGACGACCAGGATGCTCTCGCGCAGGTGCTGCACGATGTATTGCGACAGCTGCGCCAGGTTGGCGAGGTCCAGCTCCTGCCGGCGCACCAGTGCTTCAGTCTGCAGCAACCGGTTCGCGAGCGGTCGCACCAGCAAGGCGGCCAGGAAGACCACGACGCCGAGCACGCCGGCGTACAGGTAGCCACCGTCTCCCTGGCCGGGTACGAGGTTCCACGCCACCTGCTGCACCAGAACCGCCACCGTCGCTGTGGCAGCCATGAAGAAGGCGTCGCGATTGCTGGCCAGCAAAGCCATCGCGCCAACCGGCAACAGCAGCAGGATGCCCATGCCGCCATTCACGCCGCCACTGGCCCACAGAATCCAGGCGATGGCGACGGAATCGAACAGCGCATGCACTAGCGCCAGCATGCGCAGGCCCGCAAAAGGCAGCCGGCGCATGCCGATCATGCCGATGCCCGCCAGGAAGTAGATCGCGCAGATCACCGCCATGCGGGTCGGGTGCGGGATGATGAGGAGCTCATTGACGGCGTCGATGCGGCTCGCGATGAACAAGCCGCCGGCCACGAGCAGGCGATAAAGGTTGACCAGCCCGATCACACGCCAGGCGAGGTCCGAGGGCGCACTGTCGGCAGGACCTGGCCTGCCACCGGTATTGAAGCGCATCCCCCGGACTGTACACCGCGCCTGTGGCCTGCAATTCGACTAGGCTTGCAACTGTGATGAACCACTGGATTCGGGCATGAAAGGGCCGCTGGCGGGCATCAGGGTGCTGGAACTGGCGCGCATTCTCGCCGGACCCTGGGCAGGGCAGGTGCTGGCTGACCTCGGCGCGGATGTCATCAAGATCGAGAGCCCCGGTGGCGACGAAACCCGTCGCTGGGGCCCCCCGTTTGTCGACTATGCCGATGGGGGTCGCGACGCGGCCTATTTCCATGCCTGCAACCGGGGCAAGCGATCGATCATCGCGGACTTCGCAAGCGACGCCGGCCAGCAGCAGGTCCGCGCGCTGTGCCGTGATGCAGACGTCGTCATCGAGAACTTCAAACGTGGTGATCTGGCGCGGTACGGGCTGGATGCCAACGCTCTGAGGCAGGTGAATCCGCGGCTGGTGTGGTGTTCCATCACGGGCTTTGGCCAGGACGGCCCTTATGCCGATCGTCCCGGTTACGACTTCGTGGTGCAGGCGATGGGCGGCATCATGGACCTCACTGGCACCCCGGATCAGGAGCCGCAGAAACCAGGCGTAGCCTACGCCGACCTCTTTACCGGGCTTTATTCCGTCATTGCGATCCAGGCGGCGCTGGCCGCGCGGCAGCACACGGGTGAGGGGGCGCTGATCGACATGGCGCTGTATGACACGCAGGTTGCGGTGCTCGCGAACCAGGCGATGAATTTCCTGGTGTCGGGCGTTGCACCACAGCGCATGGGCAATGCGCATCCGAATCTCGTGCCTTACCAGGTGTTTCGTGTTGCCGATGGCGAGCTGGTCATCGCGGTGGGCAGCGATCAGCAATTCGCGAGGCTCGCCGCAGTGCTGGGTGTGGCCGAGCTGGCCAAAGACGCCAGGGCGCGCAGCAATGCCGATCGTGTGCAGCATCGGGAGTTCGTCATCGGCCGTCTGCAGGAGCGCTGTCTGCTCTGGAACCGTGACCCGCTCACCGCTGCGCTGACAGAGCAGGGAATACCCGTTGGGCCCATCAACAACGTGGCTCAGGTCTTTGCCGATCCGCAGGTGCTGGCGCGCAGCATGGTTTCGGTCGCTCGGCTCGGTGATGGGAGATCGGTGCCCGCCGTGCGACTGCCGGTGCGCATGGCGGGGCTATCCGGATCAGGGCGGGCCGCGCCACGTTTGGGAGAGCATCAGCACGAGAGCTGGGCGTGACACCGCAGTTTTCGAGTCTCGTGCTGGCGGCAATCTGCCGATTCCGACACAATGATCAGCTCGAATTGGCAAGGGTCCGCGATGAATCTGCACGAATACCAGTCCAAGAAGATATTTGCTGAATACGGAATTCCCGTTCCCACCGGTTTTGTCGCCGCTTCACCCGATGAAGCGGTCGAAATGGCAAAGAAGCTCGGTGGCCCGGTCTGGGTAGTGAAGGCACAGGTGCATGCGGGCGGTCGCGGCAAGGCCGGCGGCGTCAAGGTCACGAAAGACCTCGAAGTGGTGCGCGAAGCCACCAGCAAGATGCTCGGCACCCGGCTCGTCACCAAGCAGACGGGCGCGGAAGGCCTCCCCATCAGCCAGGTCTACGTGGAATCCGGTTCGGACATCGAGCGCGAGATCTATCTCAGCCTCACGCTTAACCGCGAGAAGAGCCGCATTGCGGTGGTCGCTTCAGCGGCCGGCGGCATGGATATCGAGGAAGTGGCAGAAAAAGAGCCACACAAGATCCTTTCGGTCACGGTGCATCCGGCGGTCGGATTCGAGGCTTACCAGGCACGTGAGCTGGCTTTTGGCCTTGGCCTGACGGGTGGCCAGATCGGCGAGTTCACGGCGATCCTGAAGGCGTTGTACAAACTCTACATCGAGCAGGATGCCGCGCTGGTCGAGGTCAACCCGCTGATCGTCACCAAGGCGGGTCATCTCGTGGCCCTGGATGCCAAGATCGGCATCGATCCCAACGCGGTATTCCGCCATCCGGCGCTGGCCGCGATGCGCGACCGGACTCAGGAAGATCCGATCGAAGCCCGCGCCGCCGAGCATGATCTCAACTATGTCTCGCTGGATGGCGACATCGCCTGCATGGTGAACGGCGCCGGCCTCGCGATGGCGACCATGGACATCATCAAGCTGCACGGCGGCAAGCCGGCCAACTTCCTCGATGTGGGCGGTGGCGCCACGGTCGAGCGGGTCACCGCGGCCTTCGAACTGATCCTTTCCAACCCCAAGGTGCGCGCCATCCTGGTGAACATCTTCGGCGGCATCGTGCGTTGCGATGTGATCGCCGAAGGCATCATGGTGGCCGTGAAGAAGGTGGGGGTGAAGGTCCCCGTGATCGTGCGGCTGGAAGGCACCAATGCCAAACAGGCGCGCGAGATGCTGGCGCAGAGCGGCTTGGCCGTCACGCCCGCCGAGGCGCTGACCGATGCGGCCAAGAAAGCCGTTGCCGCCGCCAAAACCCGCTAATCACGCAGCAGAATTCCCATGAGCATCCTTGTAAACAAACGCAGCAGAATCATCGTCCAGGGCTTCACCGGCAAGCAGGGCACCTTCCATGCCCAGCAGTGCCTGGCCTACGGCACACGCATTGTCGGTGGCGTCACGCCGGGTCGAGGTGGCTCGCAGCATCTCGATCTGCCGGTGTTCGACACCGTGCACAAGGCGGTCAACGACACCGGCGCCACGGTCAGCATGATCTACGTGCCGGCAGCCTTCGCAGCCGACGCCATTCTCGAAGCGGCCGATGCCGGCATCGAGCTGGTGGTCTGCATCACCGAAGGCATTCCGGTCAACGACATGATCCGCGTGAAGGCAGCGCTGGCGGGCACCGCCACGCGCCTCATCGGCCCCAACTGCCCGGGCATCATCACGCCGGATGAATGCAAGATCGGCATCATGCCGGGCTTCATCCACCAGCGCGGCTGCGTGGGCATCGTGTCGCGCTCCGGCACCCTCACTTACGAAGCCGTGCACCAGACCACGCAGATCGGCCTCGGCCAGAGCACCTGCGTCGGTATTGGTGGCGATCCGGTGCGCGGCATGAACTTCATCGATGTCATCGAGCTGTTCGAGCGCGATCCGCAGACCGAAGGCATCGTGATGGTCGGCGAGATCGGCGGCAGCGACGAAGAAGCCGCTGCCGCGCATATCGCGCGTTTCGTGACCAAGCCCGTGGTGGCCTACATCGCGGGTGTCACGGCGCCGCCGGGCAAGCGCATGGGTCATGCGGGTGCGGTGGTGGCCGGAGGCAAGGGCACGGCGGCCGACAAATTCCGCGCGCTGGAAGAAGCCGGCGTGCGTACCGTGAAGAGTGTTGCGGATCTGGGCGCTGCCATGGCAGAACTCCTCAATGTGCGCGCGAAGCGCCGGGCGAGCGAGTCGCATATCGGCGAGCGGCCGGCTTCCATGCGCGCGAAGCCGAAGGGCAAGCGGGCGAAGTCGAAGGCCAAGGCGAAGACCGGGGTAAAAGTGAAGCCCAAAGCCAAGGTCAAAGACCAAGGTCAAAGCCAAGACCAAGGTCAAGAGCCAAGGTCAAAGCCAAGAGCCAAGGCCGCTCCCAAGGTCTCGCGCAAGGTCGCCCGCAAGGCACCACGCCGCCCGACCCGCAAGAAATAATCCAGCCATGGCCCCAGGGCCCCGTATCGCGCTCGCGCAGCTCGACCTGCTGGTCGGTGACGTCCAGGGCAACGCTGCGCGTGTGCGCGAGACTGCGCAGCGGGCGAGGCGCCTGGGCGCCAACCTCGTGGTGTTCCCGGAGCTGACGCTGTCGGGCTATCCGCCCGAAGACCTGCTGTTCCATCGCGGCCTGCGCATCCAGATCGAACAGGCACTGGCAGCCCTGGCGCGCGATGTCGATGATCCGGCCGCAGATCTGCCCGCGGTACTCGTCGGTTATCCGGAGTATGAAGGCACGGGCAACTCGCCGATCATCTACAACGCTGCGCTGTTGCTGGTGCCGGGGCAGGCGCCGGTCAACTACCGCAAGCAATGCCTTCCCAACTACCGCGTATTCGATGAGAAGCGCTACTTCACGCCTGGCACGGGCCCCGTCGTGGTGGAGCTGGCAGGCGTGCGTCTCGGCCTCGCCATCTGTGAAGACGTCTGGGAAGCAGAGCCCGCGCGAGCCGCGCAGGCCGCCGGCGCCGAACTGCTCATCGCCATCAATGCCTCGCCCTACGAACAGCGCAAACAGCGCGAGCGCGAGGCCGTACTGCGCCAGCGCGCCGCTGAAACCGGCCTGCCCGTTGTCTATGTGAATCTCGTCGGTGGCCAGGACGAACTCGTGTTCGACGGCCGATCCTGCGTCATCGACGCCCAGGGCAATGCCGTGCTGCGCGCGCCGGCGTTCGAAGAATCCCTGCTGTGCATCGACGTGCAGCGCAATGCTGGCGGTATGGTCACCGTCCTCGCGGCCAGTCCGGATCCAGTGGCCGCGGAGCTGGGCCCGGAAGAAAGCGTCTATGGCGCACTGGTGCTGGGTGTGCGCGACTACGTCAACAAGCATCGCTTTCCCGGCGTGGTCATGGGACTGTCGGGTGGCGTGGATTCGGCACTGACGCTGACCCTGGCCGTGGATGCCCTCGGGCCATGATCGCGTGCAGGTCGTGATGATGCCCTCGCGCTACACCTCGCAGATGAGCATCGACGATGCGGCCGCGCAGGCGCGCATCCTCGGTGTGGCCTACAGCGTCATTTCCATCGAAGACATGTTCGAAGCCACGCTGGCCGCGCTGCAGGAGCAGTTCGCCGGGCGCAAACCGGATACCACGGAAGAGAACATCCAGGCCCGCTGCCGCGGCGTGCTGCTGATGGCGATTTCCAACAAGACCGGCCGCATGCTGCTGACCACCGGCAACAAGAGCGAGATGGCCGTCGGTTACGCCACGTTGTATGGCGACATGAACGGTGGCTTCGCGCCCATCAAGGATTGCAGCAAGCTGCTGGTGTATCGCCTGGCGCGGTATCGCAACGAGCTCGCCCGGCAGCGCAACGAATTCGCAGGGCAGGGCGCCATTCCCGCGCGTGTCCTGGAGCGTGAGCCCAGCGCCGAGCTGCGGCCCGATCAGAAAGACACCGACTCACTGCCACCCTATGAAGTCCTCGATGCCATTCTCGAGGCCTTCATCGAGGAAGATCTTTCGGTGGGCGAGATCGTGGCGCGGGGCTTCGATCGCAATGTGGTCGGCAGGGTGCTCGACATGGTCAAGCGCAATGAATACAAGCGCCGCCAGTCACCACCTGGCATTCGCGTGAGCCGCCGGGCTTTCGGGCGCGACTGGCGCTACCCGATCACCAACGGCTACCAGCGCTAGTCCCAGACCTTCCACCAGCTGCCGGAGGATTCCGCCTTCGCTTCCAGCGGCTCATTGGGGAAGTTCTCGCGGAAGACCTTTTCGGTGTTGTCCGCAAGTTCGGTGTAGTTGAGCTTGCGGTAGGCCTTGATCATCATTCGCAGCGCATCGATGACCGCAGGTGCGCCGTCATACTGTTCGATGGTCTGGCTGGCTCGCTGTGCGGCAGCCACCCACGCGCCACGTTCCTCGTAATGCCGGGCAATCTGCATTTCGTAGTTCGCCAGGCGATTACGCAGATAGATCATGCGCAGCCGCGCATCTGCGGCGTAAATGCTCTTGGGAAAACGGGTGACCACGGTGCGCAGCGACTCGAATGCATCCGCGGCAGTCTTGGGCGGTCGTGCCGAGAGATCCACCCGCAGCCAGCGCTCGAATGCATAGGGCGTGCGCTCGAAATCGATCAACCCCATCAGATACCAGGCGTAGTCGATCCGGGGGTGCGTGGGGTTTTCACGGATGAAGGTTTCGGCAGCGTCCTTCGCCGACTCGCTTTCCCCGAGACGATAGTAGGCGTGGATGATGTCGATCCTTGCCTGGCGCGACTCCGGGGTAAATGGATAACGCGCGGTCAGCGCTTCGAATATCGCCACGGCTTCGGCGAAATCGGAGGCGCGCACCGCATCGGTGCCGCGCTTGTACAGCGTCGAGGGCTGGAGCCTCGCCAGACGTTGCTGGTCCTCGCTGCGATTGCTCTGGCAGCCGGTGATCAGCAGGAGGGCGAACAAGGGAACCAGCAGGTGACTACGCATCAGATAAGGACCAAAGGTTGAGCAAGCCCTAGTATAGACGAATGAGTCGCCGCGCCCCTCCCACACCCAAACCCCCCAAGCTGCTGGAACACCGGATCGAAATGCCCGCCAATCCGGCTGGGCAACGCCTGGATCAGGCACTGGCGGCCGCCTTGCCCCAGTACTCGCGTTCCCGGTTGGCCACCTGGATCAAGGAGGAGATGGTCACGCTGAACGGCGAGCCGGCCCGCCCTCGCGATGCCGTTTTTGGCGGCGAAGTGGTGGTGGTGAGGGCCCTGCCGGCTGCCGACACCCAGGTCGAAGCCGAACGCATGCCCATCAAGGTGCTGTATCGCGATTCCCATGTGTTCGTCATAGACAAGCCAGCCGGGCTGGTGGTTCACCCGGGTGCCGGAAATCGCAACCACACCCTGCAGAACGGCCTGCTGGCGCTCGACCCGAAGCTGACCTACGTGCCACGGGCAGGCATCGTGCACCGCATCGACAAGGACACCAGCGGTCTGCTGGTGGTCGCGCGGTCGCTGGTCGCCCATACGGCGCTGGTGGCGGCGCTGGCCGAACATGCCGTGGCCCGCGAGTATGTGGCGCTGTGTGTAGGCGCCATGACCGGCGGCGGCACCATCGACAAACCCATCGACCGGCATCGCACCGACCGGCTGAAAATGGCCGTACGCGCCGATGGCCGCGAAGCCATCACGCACTACCGTCTGGTCGAGCGCTTTGCCCATCACAGCCTGCTGCGCGTGATCCTGGAAACCGGCCGCACCCACCAGATCCGGGTGCATCTGGCACATGCGGGCCATCCGCTGGTGGGCGATCCCCTGTATGGCGGACGTCGACAGCTCACCGCCGACAGCTCGCCCGAAAAGCGTGAGGCGCTGAAGTCTTTCGGCCGTCAGGCGCTGCATGCGGCAAAGCTGGAGTTCGAACATCCGGTCACGGGGAAAACCATCACGGTGGAGTCTCCGCTGCCGAAGGATTTCACGGCATTGCTCAAGATCCTGCGCCAGCCATGATTGCAGTGGAATGGCGTCCGGTGCCCGGCGTGCGCGCCTTGTGCACCAGTCGTACGGGCGGCGTGAGCGTGACGCCCTGGAGTTCTTTCAATCTTGCCGACCATGTGGGCGATACGATGGATGCGGTGGCCGAGAATCGCCGCCGCTTGCGTGCAACCGCCGAGCTGCCGGCTGAGCCCCGCTGGCTCAAGCAGGTGCATGGCATCGCCGTAGCCAATACGGATGCGCCAGGGAGCGAGGCAACGCAGCAGGCAGACGCGGCCATCAGTGCAACCGCCCGGCACCGTTTGCGCGGTGCTGACTGCCGATTGCCTGCCGGTATTGCTGGCAGCCAGCGACGGTTCGGCCGTCGGCGCGGCGCATGCGGGCTGGCGCGGACTTGCCGCTGGCGTGATCGAAAACACCGTGCTGGCCCTGCGGCAAAGTGCCACGTCCGATGTGAAACTGCTGGCCTGGCTCGGGCCGGCGATCTCGGTCAAGCATTTTGAAGTCGGCGACGATGTTCGCGATGCATTCCTGGATGCAAGCCCCGCGGCTGCATCGGCCTTCAGGCGTACGGACAACAATCGCTGGCACTGCGACCTGTACGCGCTGGCGCGGCAGCGCCTGGCGGCAGTGGGTATCACTGCGGTAACCGGTGGCGAAGATTGCACCTATGCCCACGCCCACCGGTTCTTCTCGCACCGCCGCGATGTACAGCATCACGGCCTTGCCAGCACCGGTAGAATGGCGAGCCTCATATGGCGCCAGACATGAACATCCTCGGCTGGATTGTCGGCTTCACCCTGCTGGGTGGAGTCGCCGGCGTCATGCTGGCAGGTTTGTTTCTGCTGGTCCCCGAGCGCGCCCGGGCGCGCGCCTTGCCCTTCCTCGTGGCCTTTGCCACCGGTGCATTGCTGGGTGCAGCGCTGCTTGGACTGTTGCCGGAAGCCATCGAGCTCGCCGGCCCCGGCAACTACGGCAGCGTCGGGCTGTCATTGCTCGGAGGCATCGCACTGTTCTTCGTGCTCGAGAAGCTCGTGCTCTGGCGGCATTGCCACGAGGATCATTGCGAGACGCATGCTCCCGAAAATGATCACCACCACCACCAGCGTGCGCCGGGGGTGATGATCCTCATCGGCGACACCATGCACAACGCGCTCGATGGTGTGCTCATCGCCGCAGCATTCCTGATCGACATCAACCTCGGCATCATGACCGGGTTCGCCGTGCTCGCGCACGAGGTGCCGAGCGAGGTCGGCAATTTCGCCATCCTGCTGCACGGCGGCATGACCCGGGCCCGCGCCCTGGCCTGGAACCTCATCACCGCGCTGGGCGCCGTGATCGGTGGCGTGGTCGGTTACTACGCCCTGTCGTCGGTGCAAGCCGGCATTGCCGTATGCGCTCGGTGTCTCGGCAGCCAGCCTGCTTTATGTGGCGGTCGCAGACCTGATCCCGGGCCTGCACCGCAAGGTCGATGTGCGCAGCAGCCTGTTGCAAGTCGTTCTCATTGCGCTGGGCGTGGTGCTGGTGGCGGCACTGGAACACCTGCACCCCCATTGATTCGCAGCATTTCGGCCCCAAGATGGGCCCATGCGCAACGACAAACTGACCAGCCGATTCCAGAACGCCCTGGCCGACGCCCAGTCGCTCGCCGTGGGCCGCGACAACCAGATGATCGAACCGGCACATCTGCTGGCGGCCCTGCTGGACCAGCAGGGCGGCAGCATGCGGCCGCTGTTCGCGAAGGCTGGCGCCAATGTGGCAAAGCTCAAGACGGAACTGACGGCGCTGCTCGATCGCCTGCCGAAGGTGGAAGGCACGGCCGGCGAGGTGCATGTATCGCAGGAGCTGTCGCGCCTGCTCAATGTCACCGACAAACTCGCGCAGCAGCGCGGCGATCAGTTCATCTCGAGCGAGCTGTTCGCGCTGGCCGCACTGGAAGACAAGGGCGAGCTGGGCAAGCTGCTGAAGAACGTCGGCCTCACCAAGGCGAAACTCGACCTCGCCATCAATGAAGTACGTGGTGGGGAAACCGTGAACGACGCCAATGCCGAAGAGAGCCGCGAGGCACTGTCGAAATACACCGTGGATATCACCGAGCTCGCCACCAGGGGCAAGCTCGATCCGGTGATCGGCCGCGACGACGAGATCCGCCGCACCATCCAGGTGCTGCAGCGTCGCACCAAGAACAATCCGGTGCTGATCGGCGAACCCGGCGTCGGCAAGACCGCCATCGTCGAAGGCCTGGCGCAGCGCATCGTCAACGGCGAAGTGCCCGAAGGCCTCAAGAACAAGAAGATCCTCTCGCTCGACATGGGCGCGCTGATCGCCGGCGCCAAGTTCCGCGGCGAGTTCGAGGAACGGCTCAAGGCCGTGCTGAAGGATCTGTCCAAGCAGGAAGGCCAGGTCATCCTGTTCATCGACGAACTGCACACCATGGTGGGCGCCGGCAAGGCCGAAGGCTCGATGGATGCGGGCAACATGCTGAAGCCCGCGCTGGCGCGCGGCGAGCTGCATTGCGTGGGCGCCACCACGCTCGACGAATACCGCAAGTACATCGAGAAGGATGCCGCGCTCGAACGCCGCTTCCAGAAGGTGCTGGTGGATGAGCCCAGCGTGGAAGACACCATCGCCATCCTGCGTGGCCTCAAGGAACGCTACGAGGTGCACCACGGCATCGAGATCACCGATCCGGCCATCGTTGCCGCCGCGCAGCTCTCGCATCGTTACATCGCCGACCGGCAGCTGCCCGACAAGGCCATCGACCTGATCGACGAGGCCGGTGCGCGCATCCGCATGGAGATCGACTCCAAGCCCGAGTCCATGGACAAGCTCGAGCGGCGCATCATCCAGCTGCGCATCGAGCAGGTCGCGCTGAAGAAGGAAGACGACGACGCCTCGAAGAAGCGCCTCGCCATCCTCGAGGAAACCCTGCGCAACCTGCAGAAGGAATACGCCGACCTCGAGGAGATCTGGAAGGCCGAGAAGGCCATGCTGCAGGGTGCGGCCTCCGTGAAGGAAGAGCTGGAGAAGCTCAAGCTCGATCTCGAGGCAGCGCGCCGCGCCAACGACCTCGCGAAGATGGCCGAGCTGCAGTACGGCAAGATCCCCGATCTGGAGAAGAAGCTCGTGGCGGCGCAGGCCGCCGAGCAGAAGCCCACCCAGCTGGTGCGCAACAGCGTCACCGAAGAGGAAATCGCCGAGGTCGTTTCGAAGTGGACGGGCATTCCCGTCTCCAAGATGCTCGAAGGCGAGAAAGACAAACTGCTGCGCATGGAAGAGGCGCTGGGCAAGCGCGTGGTCGGTCAGACCGAAGCGCTGCACATCCTCGTCGAGCGCGATCCGTCGTTCACGGGCGGGTCTCTCGGATCCGCGCCGGCCGAATGGTTCGTTCCTCTTCCTCGGGCCCACCGGCGTCGGCAAGACCGAGCTGTGCAAGGCGCTGGCGGAATTCCTGTTCGACAGCGAAGACGCCATCGTGCGCGTCGACATGTCCGAGTTCATGGAGCAGCACTCCGTGGCGCGGCTGATCGGCGCGCCCCCGGGCTATGTGGGCTACGAAGAGGGCGGTTACCTCACCGAGGCCGTGCGCCGCAGGCCCTATTCCGTGGTGCTGCTCGACGAAGTCGAGAAGGCGCACAAGGATGTCTTCAACGTGCTGCTGCAGGTGCTCGACGACGGCCGCCTGACCGACGGCCAGGGCCGCACCGTGGACTTCCGCAACACCGTCATCATCATGACCTCGAACCTGGGTTCGGATGTCATCCAGCAGCTCGCGGGCGAGAAGCAGTATGTGCGGATGAAGTCGGAGGTCATGGAACGCGTGCAGGCGCATTTCCGCCCTGAATTCATCAATCGCATCGACGACATCATCGTGTTCCATCCGCTGGGATCCGAGCAGATCCGCGCGATCGTCGATATCCAGCTGGCAGGGCTGAAGAAGCGCCTGGCCGAGCGCGATCTCACCCTCGAGCTCTCCGATGGACGCCCGCGATCTGCTGGGCGAGGCAGGGTTCGACCCGGTCTATGGCGCGCGGCCCCTCAAGCGTGCCATCCAGCAGCAGATCGAGAATCCGCTGGCCGAGCGCATCCTGCAGGGGCAGTACGCGCCGGGCGACCGCATCCTCGTGGCGGTGGAAGAAGGGCTGCTGCACTTCGAGAAACGCGTGGGCGGCTGATTCCCCGTATAATTGCGGGATGCCGTTTTATGAATATCAGTGCCGGGCCTGTGGCGCACAGGTCGAGGTGCTGCAGAAGATTTCCGATGCGCCCCTCAAGAAATGTACCGAATGTGGCAAGAACCAGCTGCAGAAGCTGATCTCCGCGCCGTCGTTCCGTCTGGCCGGCGGCGGCTGGTACGAAACCGACTTCAAGACCGACAAGGACAAGAAGCGCAATCTGGTAGAGGGCGACAAGGCGGAGCCAAAGGCCGACGACAAGCCGGAAGCCAAACCCGAGGCGAAGCCTGAGGCCAAGACCGAAGCCGCCGCGCCGAAATCAGAGGCCAAACCCGCTGCAAAACCGGTGAAGCCGATGAAGAAATCCGCCTCGAAGGTCGCCGGGAAAAAGGCGAAACGATGAAATCCGGATTTGCGCGTGCCCTGCGCAAATACCTGATAGCCGGCCTGCTGTTCTGGGTGCCAGCCGGCCTCACCTGGCTGACGTTCAAGTTCCTGCTCGACCTCGCAGACGGGCTGCTGACGCTGCTGCCCGATCAGTACAAACCCGACAACCTGCTGGGATTCCACATTCCAGGCTTCGGTGCGCTGATTGCGCTGTTCGCGCTGGTGCTCACGGGGTTGCTGGTTGCCAACCTGGTTGGCCAGACACTGGTGACCTGGTGGGATGAACTGATGAACCGCATTCCCCTGGTGCGCACCATCTACTCGGGCGTCAAGGGATTCACCGAATCGCTGATGACCAGCAAGGCGTCGTTCCGCCAGGTGGTCGTGATCGAATTTCCGCGCAAGGATGTGTGGACCATCGCCTTCGTCACGGCCACCAACCTGCCGGATTATTCGGGCAAGTACGGCGGCGAGCCGCATATCTGCGTCTACGTTCCCACGACACCCATTCCAACCACCGGCTACAACCTCATCGTGCGGCAGTCCGAAGTGGTGCCCATCGACATGAGCGTCGATGATGCGATGAAGATGATCGTCACGCTGGGCGTAGTCGTGCCGCCACAGAAGCACCCCAGCACGGTTTCATGACCCGCGCAGCGCTCGATGCCATCGTCGAGCGCGAGCGCCGCGCGTATCTCGCCGCCCGGCCCCGCTCCGCAGTGCTCGCACAGCGTGCCGCAGCGCATTTCGCGCAGGGCGTGCCCATGCACTGGATGCGGGATTGGCCCATGCCAGTGCCCCTGTATGTTGCCCATGCCCGCGATGCCGTGCTCACCGATGTGGATGGGCACGACTACGTGGACTTCTGCCTGGGCGATACGGGCGCGATGTTCGGCCATTCCCCGCCTGCGGTAGCCAGGGCAATCGCCACGCAATCGGCACAGGGGCTCACGGCGATGCTGCCTTCGGCACAGGTCGCGGAAGTCGGCGAACAACTGTCGAAACTGTTCGGCCTGCCCTGGTGGCAGATCACGCAGACGGCCACCGATGCCAACCGCGCCGTGCTGCGCCTTGCGCGCATGGTCATGCGGCGGCCGCGGGTGCTGGTGTTCGATCGCTGTTATCACGGCACGGTGGACGAGACGATGGTGATCCTGGCGAGCGACGGCGCGACGCTGCCGCGGCCAGGCCAGATCGGGCAGGTGCATGATCCACGCGCCACCACCGCAGTGGTCGAGTTCAATGACATCGCCGCCGTGGAGCAGGCGCTCGCGCGCGGCGACATCGCCTGCGTGCTGGCGGAGCCGGTGATGACCAATGCCGGCATGGTGCTGCCGCAGCCCGGGTTCCTCGCGGATCTGCGCGCTGCCTGCACGCGGCACGAGGTGCTGCTCGCCATCGACGAGACGCACACTCTGTCGTCTGGGCATGGCGGCTATGCACGCACGCACGCGCTTGCCGCGGATTTCCTGGTGTGCGGCAAGGCAATTGCCGGCGGGTTGCCCTGCGCGGTGTTCGGCTACAGCGATGCCGTGGCGCAGCGCATCCGTGCGGCAGATGCTGCGCGCGAAGCAGGGCATTCGGGCATCGGCACCACGCTTTCCGCCAATCCGCTGGCCATCGCGGCGTTGCAGGCCTGCCTCGCCGAGGTCATCACGCCAGAGAATCACGCCCACATGGAATCGCAGGCGCAGCGGCTGGCGCAGGGCATTGAGGCTGCGCTGCGGGCGAAATACATTCCCTGGCAGGTATCGCGAGTCGGTGCACGTCTCGAGTTTGGCCGTTCGCCAGCGCCCCGCACTGGTCGACAGAGTGTGGATGCGGTGGATCACGAACTCGAGGGCGCGCTGCACCTGTATCTGCTGAACAGGGGATTCCTGCTCACTCCCTTCCACAACATGATGCTGGCGTCGCCAGTCACGACCAGCGCGCAGGTCGATGCATTCCTGGATGCTTTCGACGCTGCGCTGCAGGAATTTGCGCCGATAATGCGTGCCACATGAGCACAGAACTGCCGCAATTCCTTCAGCAGCATCCCGACATCGACGCGGTGCAGCTCATGCTCACCGATCCCTCCGGTGTGGCGCGTGGCAAGACCGTGCGCCGTCACGAACTGGATGCGCTGTTCACCACCGGTCGCAATGTGGCCGGATCCATCCTCGGCCTGGATGTGACGGGTGCGGATGTGGAGGCCACCGGGCTGGTCTGGGAAAGCGGTGACGCCGACAAACTGTGCCGGCCTGTGCCGGGCACCCTGCGGCCCGCGCCCTGGCTGCCGCGCACGGGCCAGGTGATGCTCTCGATGTACGAGCTCGATGGCAGCCCCGCAGCAGCGGACCCGAGGCACTGTCTCGCTCGCGCCGAGCAGCGGCTGCAGCAGCGCGGCTTCAGCGTGGTCTTTGCCTGCGAGGTGGAGTTCTATCTGCTGAAAGCACAGCCAGATGGCAGCTACACGCCGGCCGGCTCCGATGCACCCGGTGCAGGGCAGGGTGAGCGCATCGAGGCCTACAGTCTCGCGCGCCTCGACAACCTCGCGCCCCTGTTCCGCGACGTGCTGGATGCGGCCGATGCGCAGGGCCTGCCCGCCGGCACGGTGATGTCCGAATATGCCCCGGGCCAGTTCGAGATCACGCTGCAGCACCGCCGCGGCGCGCTGGCAGCAGTGGATGAAGCCGTGCAGTTCAAGCGGCTGTTGAAGGGCGTCGCGGCGAAGCACGGTTATCTCGCGAGCTTCATGGCCAAGCCGTTCACACAGCGTGCAGGCTCTGGCGCGCATCTGCACCTGAGCCTGGCAGACGATGCCGGCCACAATCTGTTTGCGAGTGATGATCCGGCCGGCACGCCACATGCTGCGGCATGCGATCGGCGGCCTGATGGCCACCGCCGGCGACGCATTCCTGCTGTTTGCGCCGAATGGCAATTCCTACCGCCGCTTCCAGCGCGAGAGTTATGCGCCGGTGGCGGTGACCTGGGGCATCAACAACCGCAGCGTCAGCCTGCGGGTGCCGGCGGGGCCGCCGGCCTCACGGCATGTGGAACATCGTTTCTGCGGCGCGGACGTGAACCTGTATCTGGCCGCTGCGGCGGTGCTGGCTGGCGTGCAGCGCGGCATCGAACAGCAGCTGGACCCGGGCCCGCCCGTGCAGGGCAATGGCTATTCCGTGCAGTCGGCCTTGCCCTCTGCCTTGCCTTCGACCTGGGGCGAGAGCATCCAGCGCGCCGCAGATTCCGATTTCCTGAAGGAAGCTTTCGGGCCGGAGTTCCTCAAGGTATTCCTGGCCATCAAACACCAGGAATACCAGCGCTGGAACGCCGAAGTCACCCCGACCGATCTGCTCTGGTATCTGCGCGATACCTGAAGCCGATCGGCCAGTGTTGGCTACTTCGCGATGTTCACGATCCGCATCTGCGTGAATTCTTCCAGGCCCTGCTGGCCCAGTTCCACGCCATAGCCGGACTGCTTCGAACCGCCATAGGGCACATTGGGGGGCAGGTCGAGGTGCTTGTTCACCCACACCGTGCCCGCCTCCAGGCGCTGCGCCACTGCCACGGCCCGTTCGGTGCTGGCCGACCACACCGTGGCGCCGAGCCCATATTCCGAGGCATTGGCGCGCGCGATGGCTTCGTCGATGCTGGAATACTTCAGCACCGGCATCACCGGGCCGAACTGCTCTTCGCACACCAGCCGTGCGCTGTCGGGCAGGCCGCTGACCACTGTCGGGTGGATGAAGAAACCAGGCCCCTGGTGCTTTGCGCCGCCGCCGATGACGCGACCCTGCGCGCGCGCATCTTCGATGATGGCCTGCACCTTCTCGAACTGCATGCGGTTCTGCACCGGCCCGAACTGCACCCCATCGTCGAGGCCATTGCCCACCACCGCCGCGGCGGCGATCTTGCCGAGCTCTTCGCAGACCGCGTCGTAGATCGACTCATGCACGAAGATGCGCTTCGCGGCCAGGCACACCTGGCCGGAGTTGACCATTGCAGCGAAGAACAGCTTGGGCGCGATTTCCTTCGGGTTCACGTCGTCGAGCACGATGGCCGCATCGTTGCCGCCCAGCTCCAGCGTCAGGCGCTTGAGGGTGGGTGCTGCGCTGCCCATGACCTTGCGGCCGGTAACCGTCGAACCGGTGAAGGCGATCTTCGCGACATCAGGATGGCTGGTCAGTGCATTGCCCAGATCATTCACATCCGCGATGACATTGACCACACCCGGCGGGAAGATTTCAGCGCACAGCTCCGCAACGCGCAGCGAGGTCAGCGGAGTGGTCGGGGCCGGCTTCACCACGATCGTGTTGCCGGCGAGCAGGGCCGGCGCGAGCTTCGTCACCATCATGATCACCGGGAAGTTCCACGGCGTGATCGCAGCCACCACGCCCAGCGGAATCCGCTGGCGGATGACCTTTCTGACTTCATCATCCACCAGCACGGCTGGTTGAATATCCATCGCGGCGAAGCCACGGATGTTGCCGCTGGCGGCACCGAGTTCGTAGAAGGCGCCACCGAGGGGCTTGCCCTGTTCCTGCGTCAGCAGCGGGGCGAGCGTCGCCGCATGTGCGTCGATGGCATCGGCGAGCTTGTTCAGCAGGCGGGCGCGTTCGGCCAGCGGTGTCGCGGCCCAGCCGGGAAATGCAGCCTTGGCGGCAGCCACGGCCTGATTCAGTTGCGCAAGGTCCGCCCGCGGGCAGGCGGCCACCACCTGTTCGGTGGCAGGGTTGACCACGTCGAAGCTGCCAGCGCCAGCCACCAGTTTGCCGCCAATGAGCAGGCGGAATTCGCCGTTCTGGCCGGGTTTCAATTGTGCATTCATCGGGCTTGCTCCTATGGTCGGCGGGGACCAAGTATACTGCCCGACCTGATTTTCCAGCGCCAATCCAGCAAGAGTTTCGTCCGATGCGTAGTCATTATTGCGGCCAGGTCAATGAACAACTGTCTGGTCAGGAAGTTACCGTCGCCGGCTGGGTGCACCGGCGCCGCGATCATGGCGGGGTGATCTTCGTCGACCTGCGCGACCGCGAGGGCCTGCTGCAGATCGTGTTCGATCCGGACGACAAGGCCCTGTTCGGCGAGGCCGAGCGCCTGCGCGGCGAGTTCGTCATCCAGGTGCGCGGCCTGGTGCGGGCCCGGCCGGCCGGCACCGCCAACGCCAACCTCGCCTCGGGCAAGGTGGAGCTGCTGGCCCGCGCGCTCACCGTGCTGAACAAGTCCGAGCCGCTGCCGTTCCAGCTCGACGAGCACGTCAGCGAGGAAGTGCGGCTGCGTTACCGCTACCTCGACCTGCGTCGCCCCGAGATGAGCGAGCGCCTGCGCCTGCGCCACCGCGTCACGATGGCGATGCGCCGCTACATGGACGAACACGGATTCATCGACATCGAAACCCCGATGCTCACCAAGGCCACGCCAGAAGGCGCGCGCGACTACCTCGTGCCCAGCCGCACGCATCCGGGCCAGCTTCTTTGCGCTGCCGCAGTCGCCGCAGATCTTCAAGCAGCTGCTGATGGTCTCGGGCTTCGACCGCTACTACCAGATCGTGCGCTGCTTCCGCGACGAAGACCTGCGCGCCGACCGGCAGCCGGAATTCACCCAGCTCGATATCGAGACTTCGTTCCTCTCGCAGGACGAGATCATGACGCTGATGGAAGGCCTGATCCGCGATCTGTTCGCGAAGACGGTCGAGGTGGCACTGCCGAATCCCATCCCGCGCATGACCTATGCCGAAGCCATGCGCCGCTATGGTTCGGACAAGCCCGACCTGCGCGTGTCGCTGGAACTGGTGGACGTTGCGGATCTCGTCGCCGGCTGCGATTTCAAGGTGTTCGCGGGCCCTGCCGCCAACCCGAACGGCCGCGTCACCGCGTTGCGCGCTCCCGGTGGCGGCGCATTCAGCCGCAGCGAGATCGATGCCTACACCGCCTTCGTGGCGCGTTATGGCGCCAAGGGCCTGGCCTACATCAAGGTCAACGACAAGGCGAAGGGCCGCGATGGCCTGCAGTCGCCCATCCTGAAGTTCCTCAGCGATGCGGCCGTGGCCGGCATCCTCGAACGCACCGGCGCGCAGAAGACAACGACCTGATCTTCTTCGGTGCCGATACGGCGAAGGTGGTCAGCGACGCACTCGGCGCGCTGCGCCTGAAGATCGCGCAGGATCTGAAGCTCGTGGAGGCCGGCTGGAAGCCCCTGTGGGTCGTCGATTTCCCGATGTTCGAGTTCGATCCCGACAGCAAGCGCTGGAACGCCATGCATCATCCGTTCACGGCCCCGAAGGTCGATGATCCGGCCGCGCTGCTGGCCGATCCGGGCAAGCGCCGTTGCGAAGGCCTACGACTTCGTGCTGAACGGTTCGGAGATCGGCGGCGGTTCGGTGCGTATCCATCGTGCCGAAATGCAGTCGGTGGTGTTCGGCATGCTGGGCATCGATGCCGAAGAGGCGCAGCGCAAGTTCGGCTTCCTGCTCGACGCCCTCAAGTTCGGCGCGCCGCCGCATGGTGGCATCGCCTTCGGCCTGGATCGTCTGGTGATGCTGATGGCCGGTGCCGAGAGCATCCGCGATGTCATCGCATTCCCGAAGACGCAGACAGCCGCCTGCCCGCTCACGGATGCGCCAACAACGGTCAGCGAGGCGCAGCTGCGCGAACTGTCCATCCGTGTCCGCACGCCAAACCCCGCCGCCTGACATCCCTGCCGGGCCGCCCCTGCGCGGCACGGTACTGTTCGTCCACGGCCTGTGGACGACGGGCGCGGAGTCGTTCCTGCTCAAGCGCCAGCTGGCCCGGCACGGCTATGCACTGCGCGTCTTTCCCTACTCCTCCCTCGGCGAGACCATGGACCGCGTGGCGCGCCGCTGCGCCCGCCATGCGCTGGCCCTGGCGCGCCGCACGCAGCTGCCCGTGCATCTGGTCGGGCACAGCCTGGGCGGCATGGTGATCTACCGCATGTTCGAGACCGGGCTGCTGGAACCAGACCGCTTCAGCGGCGATTTCTGCCGCGTGGTGTTCATGGGCACGCCGGTCCGCGGCAGCCAGAGCGCGCGCGTGCTGGCGCAGTCCGGCCCGCTGCGCGCCATGCTGGGTCTGACAGGCGCAACCGATCTGCTGCAGGGGCTACCGCCGGATTGGCCTTTTACCGCGCAGCTGGGAATCATTGCGGGCACGATGCCAGTGGGAATCGGGCGCCTGCTGCTGCGCCTCGACGGGCCCAACGACGGCACGGTTTCCGTCGAAGAAACCCGGTTGGAAGGTGCAACGGCGCATTGCACGCTGCCCGTCACCCACACCGGCATGTGGCTTTCGCCGCAGACCGCCGAACAGGTTGCCACCTTCCTTCAGCACGGCCGCTTCAACCCAGCCAGCTGATCCTAAGCGGGCATCGAGTCCGCATTCTTCTCAACAATGCTTGCGGCTTCCGCCGGATCGCGCCAGGCGCCGGTCCACCGCGACACCACCAGCGTCGCCAGCGCATTGCCCACCAGATTGGTCAGCGCCCGCGCTTCGGACATGAAGCGGTCGATGCCGAGGATCAGCGCGAGCGAGGCCAGCGGCGGCCCATCCACCGCGGCCAGTGTGCCGGCCAGCACGATGAAGCCACTGCCCGTCACTCCCGCTGCGCCCTTGGAAGTCAGCAGCAGCACGGCGAGCATCAGCAGCTGCTGGCCCAGCGACATCGGCGTGTCGGTGGCCTGCGCGAGGAACACGGCCGCCATCGTGAGATAGATGCAGGTGCCGTCGAGGTTGAACGAATAACCCGACGGCACCACGAGACCGACCACGGAACGCTGGCACCCCATGCGCTCCAGCTTGTCCATCAGCCGCGGCAGCACGGATTCGGACGAGGAGGTGCCCAGCACGATCAGCAGCTCTTCGCGCAGCTCGCGGACCAGCTTGAGGATCGAGAATCCATGCAGGCGCGCGATCAGCCCGAGTACGCCAAACACGAACAGCAGGCAGGTGGCGTAGAAACACAGCATGAGCTTGGCCAGCGGTGCCAGTGCCGCAAGCCCCTGCGAGCCAATGGTGAACGCCATCGCCCCCAGCGCGCCAATCGGAGCGAGGCGCGTGACATAGCCCACCACCTTGAACAGCACCGCCGAAAATCCCTCGATCGCGCTGCGCAGGCTTGCAACACGGGCGCCACAGGCCTGCAGCGCAAAGCCGCAGAGCACCGCAATCAGCAGCACCTGCAGGATTTCTCCCTTCGCGAAGGCATCGAAGAAGGTGTTCGGGATGATGTTCAGCAGGAAATCGACCAGTCCCTGCTTTTCCGCCTGCGTGGTGTAGCTCGCGATGCGGCCGGGATCCAGCGTGGCAGGATCCACATGCATGCCAACGCCTGGAGCCACGAGGTTCACCACCAGCAATCCGAGCAGCAGCGCGATGGTGGTGACGATCTCGAAATAGCCCAGCGCATAGAGGCCCACGCGGCCCACATGGCGCAGGTTGTCCATGCCGGCGATGCCCAGCACCACCGTGCAGAAGATGATCGGCGCGATCAGCATCTTGATCAGGCGGATGAAGCCGTCGCCGAGGGGCTTGAGGCTCACTCCGGCCTCGGGCAGGAAATGGCCGATCAGGGCGCCGATCACGATCGCAATCAGCACCTGCACATACAGCAGTTTCAGGAGTCGCATTCTGGTGTCAGCCGCCGCTCAGTGCCTGGACGATGTGCAGGGTGGCAGAAGGTTCGAGCGGGGTATCGACATCACGCACTTCGGTGCTTTCCACGAACATGCGCATGTGGGGGCGGATCCGGTCCTGTTCATCGATCATGCGGAAACGGATGCCCGGGAATTGCCGGTCGAGGTCACGCAATACTTCAGCCAGCGTCCCGCCAGCGGCCTCCACCTCGCGCCGGCCAGTGTAGGACAGCAGCGGACTGGCAATCGTCACCCGCATCAGAGCTCTGCGGTTTCGAGCGCGTAGATCTCGGGCAGGTGCCGCGCAATGCAGCGCCAGCTTTTGCCTTCGTCGCGACTGGCCCACACTTCGCCGCTGGTGGTGCCGAGATAAAGCCCGACCGGATCTCGCGCATCGCCGCACATGGCCTGTCGCTTCACCGTCCACCAGGCATCCTTCACCGGAAATCCTTTGCCGAGCCGCTGCCAGCTCTTCCCCGCATTCTTCGTGGTGTAGGCAGCCGGCTTGCCGTCGATGGGCGTGCGCGGCCACACGCCGCTGCCATCCATCGGGAACACCCAGCACACCTTGTCGTTGCGCGGATGCACCACCATCGGAAAGCCGGAATCGCCGATCTTCTTCGGCATGTTGTTGCCGATGCGCACCCATTCCTCGCCGGGGCGATCCAGCCGGTAGATGCCGCAATGGTTCTGCTGATAGAGGCGATCCGGATTGGAAGGGCAGTAGCGCACGACATGCGGGTCATGCACGTACAGCTGCTCCACCGGGAAACCCTCCACCACCGCCAGGCCCTTCACCAGCGGTTTCCAGGTGGCGCCACGGTCCAGTGATTCATGCACGCCACCACTGGACATGGCGAGGTACAGATGATTGCGGTCGCGTGGATCCACCAGCACGGAATGCAGCTTTGGTCCGTCGGGTGTGCCGTTTTCCTGCGCACCCATCCACGCACTGTATTCCGGATGCTCGTTGAGGCCGCGCACGGATTGCCAGGTGTCGCCCCCGTCTTCGCTGCGGAACAGTCCCTGCGGCGAAGCGCCGGCATACCAGACGCCCGGTTCGCTCGCGTTTCCCGGCGTCAGCCAGAAGGTGTGATTCAGGACATGGGATTTCTGCCCTTCAGCCGCCTTGGGAAACGCAGGGGGTGTGGTTGCCTCCTCCCAGCTTCTGCCGCGGTTCTTCGAGATGAACAGCGTGGGGCCCAGGTGTCCCGTGCTCATCGAAAGCAGCAGCACCCGCGGATCGCGCGGATCCTGCACCATGTGGTGCGCGATCTGTCCGAGTTTGATCGGCCCGCTGGTCTTCCAGCTGCGGCGCGAAGGGTCGGACTTGAGAATGAAGGCGCCCTTGCGGGTGGCGATGAGCAGGGCGAGCGAGCGCTTGGCCATGACGACTCCCTTCAGACCGGCAGTTCCTGTGCAAAGTGGCAGGCAGCAAGCTGCGTCGCGGATTCCGGCCGCTTCGCTTCCAGTGGCGGTTCCACGGCTGCGCACAGCTCCGCAGCCTTCCAGCAGCGTGTACGGAAACGACAACCACTGGGCGGATTGGCCGGCGAGGGCACATCGCCTTCGAGACGGATGATCTTCCTGGCGCCGCGCAGTGTCGGATCCGGCACCGGTGCGGCCGAGAGCAGCGCCTGGGTGTAGGGATGGGTCGCGTGCTGGTAGATATCCTCCACCGTGCCGGATTCCACCAGCTTGCCGAGATACATCACCGCCACGCGGTCGGAGATATGCCGCACCACCGAAAGGTCGTGCGCGATGAAGATCAGCGAAAGACCGAGTTGCGACTGCAGTTTCTGCAGCAGGTTGATGACCTGCGCCTGGATCGAGACATCCAGCGCCGACACCGGCTCATCGCAGACGATCACACGCGGCTCCAGCGCCAGGGCCCGCGCAATGCCCACGCGCTGGCGCTGGCCGCCAGAGAACTGGTGGGGATATCGATTGATGTGTTCGGGATTGAGCCCGACCAGATCCAGCAGTTCGCGCACCCGTGCCGCGCGCGCGGCCTTCGGCAGCACATCGGTGTGGATCTCGAAGGGTTCGCGGATGATGTCGCCCACCGTCATGCGCGGATTGAGCGAGGTGTAGGGATCCTGCATCACCAGCTGGAAATTGCGGCGCAGCTGCTTGAGCTCCGCGCCATGCATCGCGAAGATGTCGCGCCCTTCGAGCAGCGCCTCGCCGGCAGTCGGCTTCTCCAGGCGCAGCAGCAGTCGCGCCAGCGTGGACTTCCCGCAGCCGGACTCGCCCACGATGCCAAGGGTTTCACCGCGTTGCAGGTCGAAGCTCACGCCGTCCACGGCCTTCACATGGCCCGTCACATGCCGCAGCACCGCGCCGCGCTCGATGGGGTAGTGCTTCACCAGCCCGCGGACTTCAAGCAGTGCCATTCAACACCTCTTGCGCGCGATGGCAGGCGGAGTATCGCTGTGGACCCAGCGCCACCAATGGCGGCAGCTGTTCCCGGCAGAGGGGCACGGCGATCGGGCAGCGCGGATGGAAAGGGCAGCCCGGCGGAATGCGCTGCAGGTTGGGTGGCAGGCCACCAATCACCTTGAGCGGTTCACCGCCCCGATCCAGACGCGGAATCGATTCCAGCAGCGCGCGGGTGTAGGGATGCCCGGGCTTCTGGTAAAGCGCGTAGACATCGGATTCCTCCACGATGCGGCCGGCGTACATCACCGCGATGCGATCGGCCACCGAAGCCACCACGCCCAGGTCATGCGTGATCAGGATCAGCGCCATGCCCAGCTGCTCCTTGAGCTCGGCCAGCAGGTCCATGATCTGCGCCTGCACGGTGACGTCCAGCGCCGTGGTGGGTTCATCCGCGATCAGCACCTTCGGGTTCAATGCCAGCGCCATCGCGATCATCACGCGCTGGCGCATGCCGCCGGAGAACTGGTGCGGATAATCCTGCATGCGCTCGCGCGCGGCCGGAATCTTCACCCGCTCCATCAGTTCGACCGCACGTTCGCGCGCGGCATTGCGGTCCAGCCCCTGGCGCACGCGCAGGGCTTCGCCGATCTGCCAGCCCACCGTGAACACCGGATTGAGCGCCGACAGCGCGTCCTGGAACACCATGGCAATCTGCGTGCCGCGCAGTTCACGCCGCGCGTCCGCCGGCAGCGCGAGAATGTCCTGCCCCTGATAGAGGATGCGACCCGAGCGCACCAGAGCTGGAGGCGAATCGAGGATGCCCATGATGGCCTGCGCCGTGACCGACTTGCCGGAGCCGGATTCACCCAGGATGGCCAGCGTCTCGCCGGCGTCCACATGGCAGCTGACGCCGTTGAGCACCTTCGCCACGCCATCGCGCGAGCGGAATTCCACGTGCAGATCCTGCACTTCGAGCAGATGACTCATTGCAGTTTCGGATCGAAGGCTTCGCGCACGGCATCGCCCAGCATGATGAAGGCCAGCACGGTCAGGGTGAGGAACCCTGCGGGGAACATCAGCGGCCGTGATGCCTCGCGGATCCAGCGCTGGGCTTCGGCAATGTCCACACCCCACGAAATGGTGTTGCGCGGACCCACGCCTAGAAATGAAAGCGTCGCCTCCAGCGCGATGAATGATCCCAGCAGGATGGTCAGCATCACGACCATGGGTGCCAGCGAGTTGGGCAGGATGTGGCGGACCATGATGCGCAGATTGCCCGCACCCAGTACGCGCGCGGCCTGCACATAATCCTGGTGTCGGGCAGCGATCACGGAGGATCTCACCACGCGCGCCACAGTGGGCCAGCCCAGCATTCCGAGCGCCACGATCATCGGCCAGATCCCGAGCTCCTGGCCTGACAATGCCTTGGCCACCACCACTGCGCCAAGCAGGATCGGAATGCCCAGGAAGATGTCCACGATGCGCGCCAGCAGTGCATCCAGCCAGCCGCCGTAATACCCCGCCAGCAGTCCCATCGTCAGCGCGATCACGCCAGCGATCAGCGTGGAGAACACGCCCACCAGCACCGATGAGCGCGCGCCGTACACCACGCGTGAATAGATATCGCAGCCCTGCTTGTTGAAACCGAACCAGTGTTCCGCACTGGGTGGGCGCAGCGAATCAGAGAGCGCACAGCTGGCGGTGCGCGCATCGACACTGCTGAACAGGCCGGGAAACAGCGCCAGCAGCAGCATGAACACCACCACGGACCCCGCGATCCAGAACACGGGATTGCGCTTCAGGTCATGCCAGGCATCACTGGCCAGGCTGCGTGGGGCATCAGCGAGTGGCTTAACCATGCCGGATCCTCGGGTCGAGCACGGCATACAGCAGATCCACCAGCAGGCTGGTGACGAGGTAGATCAGGATCAGCATGCTGACGATGGTGACGACCAGCGGACCATCCTCCAGACGGATCCCCTGGAACAGCCGGCCGCCGATGCCGGGGATGTTGAAGATGCCCTCGGTCACCATCGCGCCACTCATCAATGCTCCCACTTCGGTGCCCAGGAAGGTCACCACCGGAATCAGCGAATTGCGCAGCACATGCACGGTGACGATGCGTCGCCGCGTGAGTCCCTTCGAACTCGCAGTGCGCACATAGTCTGCGCGCAGGTTTTCAGCGACCGCGGTGCGGGTCAGGCGCATGCCGGTGGCCAGCGACAGCAGCCCCAGCACGATGGCTGGCAGTATGAAGGTGGCGATTCCCAGTTCCGGCGCGTAACTGGGCCTGAACCAGCCCAGTTCGACGGCAAACACCGATTGGAACACCGTGCCGATCACGAACACCGGTGTGCCGATCACCACCAGCGTGAGCGCGAGACTGGTCTGGTCGAAGGGCCCGCCTCGTCTCAGCCCTGCATAGACGCCACCACTGATGCCGATCACGATCACGATCAGCAAGGAGATCAGCCCCAGTTGCAGCGTGCGCGGCCACGACTCGGCCAGTACGTCGGAGATCTGCCGGCCACTGATGGTCTTGCCGAAATCGCCGGTCACCAGGCCCTTCATGTAATAGCCGTACTGCTTGATGAAGGGTTCGTCGAGGTGGTACTGCGCCGTCAGCTGCGCCCGCTGGCTGGGGCTCAGCGGCTTCTCGCCGGCCAGCGCCTGCAGCGGGTCGGTGGCAATGGTGAACATCAGCGCATAGACGATGAACGTCGCACCCACGAAGGTGAGTACGGTCTGCAGCAGGCGCCGGATCAGGTACGCGGACATCTTCAGTTCGGTGCGGCGGTCAGTTCCAGCAGCTTCACATGTCGGAACAGGTCAACTTCGACGTTGGCAACCCGCGGGGAATGACCAAAGGTCTGCTTGGCAAAACGCAGTGGCAGCACCGGCAGGTCCCGCGCCAGCAGATCTTCGGCCTTCTGGTACAGCGGGGTTGCGGCCTCTGGCGTGGCGGCCCGGTCACCCTCTGCGAGCAGGCGGTCGAACTCCGGATTGCTGTAACCGTAGTAGTTCGACGAGCCGTGCGTGGAATACAGCGGGCCGAGATAATTTTCCAGGGCCGGATAATCGAAGATCCAGCCCATGCGGAACATGCCCATGGGTTCCTTGCGCTCGGCCTTGGTCAGCATTTCGGAGAATTTCGGCTGCGGATTGCCGAGGCATTCCACTCCGAGGTTGGTGCGCAGCTGGTTGCAGGTGGCATCCACCCAGGCCTGGTGGCCACCGTCCACGTTGTAGGCGATCTCCAGACGACCCTTCACGGCGGCAGGGCCACCGGCGGCGAGGAACAGTTCCTTGGCTTTCTTCGGATTGAACTCGCAGTTCTCACCGCAGACATTTTCGCGATATCCCGGCACCAGCGGCGCCACGAAAGAGCGCAATGCGACCTGCGTGTCCCGGAAGATCACGCGCGTGATTTCATCACGGTCAATGGCCATCGAGATCGCGCGTCGGATATCCACGTTGGAGAAGCGCGGATCGAAGGTGGGGAAAGACAGGATCTGGATGGTGGACGAAGGGCGGCTCTTGTAACGCTCCCCGAGATCCGCGGCGGCTCCGCCAATGTTCTCGAGCGGGATCTCACTGACGATGTCCAGCTGGCCGGCCAGCAGATCCTGATACTGGGTGGTCTGGGTCTGGTAGATCTTGAAATCGATGCCCGTGATCTGCGGCTTGACCATCCCGGCGTAGTCCGGGTTGAGCTCGACCTGGATCAGCTGGTCATGCTGCCAGGTGCCCTTCATCTTGAAAGCGCCCTGTCCGATCGGTGCTTCCTGGAAGGCCGGATCGATCTGGTTGTTCGCGAGGTCGGTGAACGCCACCTTGGGCAGCGGGAAGAACGCCGTATAGCCCAGCATGGACTTGAAGTTCACGTACGGATCCGTGAGCTCGACCTCGAAGGTCAGGTCGTCGACTTTTCGCAGCCCCGTCAGTTTCTTCGCAGAGGGCGCGGTCTTGCCATCGCGCGGATTCATCGCGTCGTAGCCTGCGATCTTGGCGAAGAAGTTGTTGCCATCGTGGGCGTTGGGCCCCCAGGCACCTGCATTCCAGGCATCGATGTAGGAGTCTGAAATCACCGGCTCGCCGTTGTGGAACTTCCAGCCAGGCAGCAGTTTGACGGTCCAGACCTTGTTGTCCTGGGTGGTGATCGATTCCGCGGCAAGGTCGATCGGCCTGAAGTCCTTGTCGTAATCCACCAGCCGCGTGAACAGGGCGTCGAGCACTTCCGAGGCGTTGGATTCCGTGGCGGAGCTGGGAATCATGTTCTTCGGCTCGCCGATGCCGATGCTGACCACGAACCCTTGCGTGTCTGCAGTCTTCTTGCCGCAGCCGGCGAGCAGGGCGATGGCGGTCAATGCCAGGAGGAGGCCCGGGGTGGTCAGACGCAGCTTCGTCACAATGTCCTCGCAGGGTAAGGTTATTGCCTGAGAAAACCATGCGGGCAGTTGCCGGGTCAAGCCTCCCGGTCCAGCAGCCCCCGCAGCTCGTACAGCAGCGCATGTGCTTCGCGGGGCGAAAGGGTGTCGGGCTCAACCGATCCCAACCTTTCCCGCAGGGCATCGGCCGGGGGCGGCGGCAGCGGCACGCCAAACGGCAGCGAGCCTTGCGGCGACGGAGCAGCCACCGCATCGCGCTGTGCCTCGAGAGCGGCCAGGTACCGCCGCGCGGCAGCAATGACCCCCAGCGGCACACCGGCCAGCTTCGCCACCGCCAACCCGTAGCTGCGGTTGGCCGGGCCCTCCCGCACGGCATGCAGGAACACCAGCTCATCCCCATGTTCGGTGGCGTCCAGATGCAGGTTCACCACACCCGGCAGCTCGTTCGCCAGCACGGTGAGTTCGAAATAATGCGTGGCAAACAGCGTCAGCGCGCCAATGCGGGTGGCCAGGTGGTGCGCCACCGCCCACGCCAGCGAGAGTCCATCGAAGGTGCTGGTGCCGCGGCCGATCTCGTCCATCAGCACCAGGCTCTGCGCGGTGGCGTTGTGCAGGATGTTGGCCGTCTCGGTCATCTCCACCATGAAGGTGGAGCGGCCGCCGGCGAGGTCATCCGCCGCGCCGATGCGCGTGAACACCCGGTCGATGGGGCCGATGGTGGCGCTGCGTGCCGGCACGAAGCTGCCGATATGCGCCAGCACCGCGATCAGGGCCGCCTGCCGCATGTAGGTGGATTTACCACCCATGTTCGGGCCGGTGACGATCAGCATGCGGCGGCTGTCGTCGAAGCTGAGATCGTTCGGCACGAAATTCGTGCCGCTGAACTGCTCGACCACCGGATGGCGGCCGCCCTCGACGCGATACACCGGCTCCGCCACCAGTTGAGGTTCGATCCACTGCAGCGTATCCGCGCGTTCGGCGAGGCTCGTCAGCGCATCGACGCTGGCAATCGCTGCCGCGGATTCCTGCATGCCTGGCAATGCCGCAATCAGGGCATCCAGCACGCCTTCGAACAACTCCTTTTCGCGCGCCAGTGCCTTGTCGCGCGCGCCCAGTACTTCGTCTTCGAACTTCTTCAGTTCCGGTGTGATGAAGCGTTCGGCGGATTTCACTGTCTGGCGGCGCAGGTAATCGGCCGGCACCTTCTCGGCATGCGCGCGGGGAATCTCGATGAAGAAGCCCTGCACGCGGTTGTAGCCGAGCTTCAGTTGCGCGATGCCACTGCGTTCGCGCTCCTTGCGCTCTAGGTCGAGCAGGAATTCGTCGGTGTTGCTGGAGATGCGACGCAGCTGGTCCAGCGCGGCGTCGAAGCCCGCTGCGATCACATCGCCGTCGCGCAGGATGGCAGAAGGTTCTGCGGCGATGGCCCGCAACAGAAGAGCATGTTCTTCCAGGTGTTCGCCAATATTGTTCAGCAGCGATTGCAACAGCGGCGCATCCAGCGCGCCGAGGAACTTGCGCAATGCCGGCAGCGTGGCCAGCGAGCTGCGCAGCTGCGCGAGATCCCGCGGCCGCGCCGACCGCAGCGCCACGCGCGACAGGATGCGCTCCAGATCACCGATGGGCGCCAGCGCTTCCGCGACGCCGATGAAGCCACGCGACTCGCCCAGCGCGCTCACGGCGGCATAACGCTGACGCAGCACGCCGCGATCACGCAGCGGCCGGTTCAGCCAGCGGCGCAGTTCGCGCGCGCCCATGGCGGTGGTGCTGCGGTTCAGCAGCGCGAACAGCGTGACGTTGTCATCGCCGTTGAGGCCGCGATCCAGTTCCAGGTTGCGCCGCGTGGCCGCATCCAGTTGCAGGCCTTCGTCGCGCTGCTGCACGGTCAGTGCGCGGATATGCGGCAATGTGGCCTTCTGCGTATCCTGCGCGTATTGCAGCAGGGCGCCCGCTGCCCCAAGGCCTGCCGTCAGCTCCGCAGCACCGAATCCGGCGAGATCCCGCGTGCCGAACTGCGCGGTCAGCAGTCGGGCTCCGGTGGCGGCATCGAAATGCCAGGGTGGCCGCAGCCGCGCATTCGGCAGGTTGTCGCGGCGCTGGTCTTCGGGCAGCAGCAGTTCGGCCGGCCGCAGCCGTTCCAGCTCCGCTGCCACTTCCGTGGCATCACCCAGTTCGCTGACGCAGAAACGGCCGCTGGCAAGATCCAGCCAGGCGAGCCCATGCCGCTGGCCGTCGAAACACAGCGCCGCCAGCAGACTTTCGCGCTGCCGTTCGAGCAGGGCATCTTCCACCAGCGTGCCAGGCGTGACGATGCGCACCACCTGGCGTTCGACGGGCCCCTTGCTCTTGGCCGGATCGCCGATCTGCTCGCAGATGGCCACCGATTCGCCGCGCCTTACCAGCCGCGCCAGGTAATTCTCGATGCTCACCGCCGGCACGCCGGCCATCGCGATCGGCTGGCCCGCCGACTGCCCGCGGGTGGTCAGCGTGATGTCGATCAGCGCCGACGCGCGCCGCGCATCGTCGAAGAACATTTCGTAGAAATCGCCCATGCGATAGAACAGCAGCACATCCGGGTGCTGTGCCTTGATGCGCAGGTATTGCTGCATCATCGGCGTGTGGTCGGCAAGATTCATGGCGGCCGATTCTACAGGCGCCGCGCCAGCAACGCGCCGGTCGCGAACCACAGCAATCCGATGCCGATCAGCACGGCCTGCAATGCGCCCGTGAATGCCGCGCGTCCGGCATCGCGCAGCGCAGCGGCCGCATCGGGCGCAAGAGCATCGGCCACCAGCAGCGCTTCATCCAGCGAATCCCGCACCACCGAGGGCAGAACAACGGTTGCCTCCGGCAACACCAGCGACATCGCATAGGCCGCCGTCATCACGCTGCCGAACACGGCGACGCCCAGCGAGTTGCCCAGTTCAAAACCCACTTCCTCGATCGATGCCGCCATGCCGCCACGTTCCGGTGGCGCCGCGTTCATGATGGTGCTCGAGGCGAAGGTCACCGAGGCGCCGATGCCAAGGCCGATGCCGATCAGCAGCAGCATGCGGATCGTCGGGTAGTGCAGGGCATCCGGCGGCACCAGCGCCAGGCACATCACGCAGCTGGCCGCGAGCAGGAACGCAATGCTGGCAAAGAGGGATGGGCGCATGTGATGCATGAGTCGCCCGGCCAGTGGTCCGGCAATGAAGCCGGCGATGGCCATGGGCAGGAACACCAGCGCAGCCTGCAGCGGGCTGCGCTGTTCCACCAGCTGCAGGTACTGGCTCAGCACCAGTTCCACACCCACTGCGCCCGCTGTGCCGAGGCAGGCGGTGGCAAACGCGCCGGTGAAATCCGGCAAACGGAACAGCGAAAGATCGATCAGCGGATGCGCGCGGCTTTTCTGTCGCTTCAGGTAGGCCGCGATGAACACCACGCCCAGCAACACGGCAATGGCCAGCCGCGGCCAGGAGATGTGCTGCTGCGCCAGTTCCTTGATGGCATACACCAGTGAGGTGAGCCCCACCAGGATCTGCAGCGAGCTGATGAGATCCCAGGGCGCGCCACCCGGCGCTTCGCGTCGCGGCACCAGCCACAGCGTCAACAGCAGCGCCACGGCGACCACAGGCACATTGATCAGGAACACCGACCCCCACCAGTAGTGCTCCAGCAGCAGGCCCGCGATCAATGGTCCCAGCGCCATGCCGCCCGCTGCGATGCCCGACCACAGGCCGATGGCAAACGCCCGCTCGCGCGTGTGGGTGAATGTGGTGCGGATGATGGCGAGCGTGGCCGGCATCATCATCGCTGCGCCCACGCCGAGAAACGCGCGCGCAATGATGAGGATGGTGGAGGTGGCGGCGTAGGCCGCGGCGATGGATGCCACGCCGAAGGTGGCGAGGCCGATGAGGAACAGGCGTCGATGCCCATGCCGATCGCCCAGGGTCCCGAGACCAGGCAGCAAACCCGCCACCACGATCGGATAGGCATTGAGGATCCAGAGCCGCGCCGAATTGCTGGCCCCGAGGTCGCGCGTCAGCGCGGGCAGCGCCACGTACAGCACCGTGAGGTCGACACAGATCAGGAACAGGCCGCTCGCGGCGATGGCGAGCACCAGCCAGCGGCGCGGATCAGGTGCTTTCGAGTTCTGATGATTCACTTTGCGAAGCCGATTGTGCACGCAGGAAGGAAAAACTGGCGCCCGGGATTGTGCCGCGGATATGCTGGCCAGATGGAAACGCTCATCAAGAAGCTTGTAAACGCGAAGTCAGGGGAGGTCAAAGCCGTGCTTTGGTCCTTCCTGTACTTCTTCTGCCTGCTGACCAGCTATTACATCCTGCGTCCCTTGCGCGACGAAATGGGTGTGACCGGCGGCACGCGGAACCTCCCGTGGATGTTCACGGCCACATTCATAGCCCTGCTTGCCACCGCGCCGTTGCTGGCGGCTCTGGTAGCCAGGCTACCTCGCCCGAAGTTCATCCCCATCGTCTATCTGTTCTTCGTCGCGAATCTGCTGCTGTTCTGGCTACTGCTCAAGTCTGACTGGCAGGCCGTAATCGTGGCGCGGGCATTTTTTGTCTGGATCGCCGTGTTCAGCGTATTCACGGTTTCAGTCTTCTGGTCGTTCATGTCCGATCTGTTTTCCAGTGAGCAGAGCAAGCGGCTATTCGCTTTCATTGCGGCTGGCGGCTCCATTGGAACGCTGGCGGGTCCGCTGCTGGCGCGCCAGCTGGCAGTGCCATTGGGTCCGGAGAATCTTCTGCTGATTACCGCAGGTCTGCTGGCGTTGGCCGTGGTCTGTGCCAACCGCCTGGAAGCGGCGGCGGCCGAACTACGGCAGAGCATGCCGGGGTTCGAAGCGGCAAGCGCCAGGCGTGAGAAAGAACCTGTTGGCGGCGGGCTGTTCGAGGGGTTTCTGTGGCTCTTCAAGTCGCCGTACCTGGGTCGTATCGCGGTGTGGGTCTTCCTGATGTCGCTGCTGGGCACGTTCGTGTACCTCAAGTACGTGGCAGCGGTTGAAGCCTCTTCGGACGACCGCGCCGTGCGCACCCAGACTTTCGCGTCGGTTGACCTGTGGGTTGGCATCCTCTCGCTCGGTATGCAGTTCCTGATTTCCGGCCGGCTCATTTCAAGACTTGGCACCGGGCTGTCGGCTGCCATCCTGCCGGCGATCTTTGTCCTCGGCTTCATCGTGGTAGCCGTGCACCCGGCGTTTGCCATTCTGCTGGGTTTCCAGGTTCTTTCCAGGACAGCGAACTTCGGTATCTCGAATCTGGCCAGGGAGTCCTTCTTTACGGCGGTGAGCAGGGAAGAGCGGTTCAAGGCCAAGAACATCATCGATGGCGCGGTATTCCGCGGCGCGGATGCGGTCAATGCGTGGGTATACAAAGCCGCCTCGGCGGTCCTGGCCGTGCCGGTGTTTGCCATCGCTTCTGCCGCCATCGGTGCGGGCTGGGTGTTGTTGTCGCTAGCGTTGGGTCGCGAGCAGGAAAAGCGCGCCCGCGAGGCCGCCAAACAGCAGTAGTCTTGGGGCGTGAACCCGCACGCTCCCACCGACACCGAACTCGCGCTGCTCGCCGTCCGCGTCAGCGCCGCGCTGCTTGCGCAGCAGGTGAAGGTCGCCACCGCCGAATCCTGCACCGGCGGTTACGTCGCCAAGCTGCTCACCGACGTGCCCGGCAGTTCGCGCTGGTTCGAGTGCGGATTCATCACCTATTCCAACGAGGCCAAGCACCGCCAGTTGGGCGTCAGTGTCACGACCCTGGCGCAGCAGGGCGCCGTCAGCGAGCCCACGGTGCTGGAAATGGCCATCGGGGCGCTGGCAGTCAGCGGTGCGCAACGGGCGGTGGCCATCAGTGGCGTGGCGGGGCCGGATGGCGGCAGCGCCCAGCACCCGGTGGGTGATGTCTGGTTTGGCAGGGCGGCGCAACTGCCCGATAATTCCGTCAGCGCCGTGGCCGTTCACCGACGGTTTCCGGGCGACAGAGACTCGGTGCGTCGCCATTCAGCCGCTTTCGCACTGGATTTGCTGCTGGAAGCCTAGCCGCCCGGCTGGCACGATTTCTGTGGGTTCGCAGCAGAAAGACTGTATACATATACAGTACGCTGTGGCATATTCATTCCACCACTCCACTGATCCATTCGAGGCTCCATTCCATGGAAGAAAACCGCAAGAAGGCGCTGTCCGCAGCGCTCGGCCAGATCGAAAAGCAATTCGGCAAGGGCTCGGTCATGCGGTTGGGCGATGCCAGCGCCGCCTACGATGTGGAAGCAGTGTCTACAGGCTCCCTCGGGCTTGATATCGCGCTCGGCATCGGCGGCCTGCCTCGTGGCCGCGTTGTAGAAATCTACGGTCCAGAGTCCTCCGGCAAGACCACGCTGACGTTACAGGTTATAGCTGAAGTCCAACGCGCCGGCGGCACTGCGGCATTCGTCGATGCCGAGCACGCCCTCGATCCTTCCTACGCCGAGAAACTCGGCGTCAACATCGATGATCTGCTCGTCTCCCAGCCCGATAACGGCGAGCAGGCCCTCGAAATCACCGACATGCTCGTCCGCTCCAGCGCGGTCGATGTCATCGTCATCGATTCCGTCGCCGCCCTCACACCGAAGTCCGAAATCGAAGGCGAGATGGGCGACATGCAGATGGGTTCGCACGCACGCCTGATGTCGCAGGCGCTGCGCAAGCTCACCGGCAACATCAAGCGCTCGAACACCATGGTCATCTTCATCAACCAGATCCGCATGAAGATCGGCGTGATGTTCGGCAACCCCGAAACCACCACCGGCGGCAACGCGCTCAAGTTCTACGCCTCGGTCCGCCTCGACATCCGCCGCATCGGCGCCATCAAGAACGGCGAGGAAGTGGTCGGCAACCAGACGCGCGTCAAGGTCGTGAAGAACAAGGTCTCGCCGCCATTCCGCGAAGCCGAATTCGAAATCATCTACGGTGCCGGCATTTCCCGCGAAGGCGAGATCATCGATCTCGGCAGCAACAACGGCATCATCGAGAAATCCGGCGCCTGGTACAGCTACAAGGGCGAGCGCATTGGCCAGGGCAAGGAAAACACCCGCCAGTTCCTGCGCGAGCACCCCGAGATGGCCAAGGACATCGAAGCCCAGATCCGCGTCAAGCTCCTGCCGGCCAAGAAGGCCGGTGATCAGGAGAAAGAGAAGCTGAACTGAGCTTCGGGCGTCGCGCCGCGCGCGTCGATGAACACCGCGCGGCCGATCCGAAGGCCGTTCGGGCCGCTGCGCTGCAACTGGTGGCGCGGCGTGAGTATTCGACCGGGGAAGCCACCGCCGCGCTCACCCGCAAGGGCTACGACGCCACCGTCGTAGCCGCCACCATTGCCGAGCTGCAGGACGAACGCCTGCTCGACGATGTGCGCTACGCCGAGGCCCTGGTGCGCATGCTCACCGGCCGCGGGCAGGGCCCGCAACGCGTGCGCCATGCGCTGGCCGAGGCCGGCATCACGGCCGAGGCCGCCGCCGCCGCAATCGATACCGCACCCGACTGGATGCTGCTGGCGGCAGACGTTCGCCGCCGCAAATTCGGGGCAGCGCATCCCCAAAGACTGGCCCGGCCGCGCCCGGCAGATGCGATTTTTGCAATACCGGGGCTTTTCCAAGGATCATATCGGCAGTGCTCTGGGCGGTTCCGGGGCCGACGACCCCGATCCTGCCGAAACGAGCTCCGACGATTCATGACCAGCCCCAAAAAGCCTTTCTCCGCCGCCGAAATCCGCAGCGCCTTCCTCGACTACTTCGCCCGCCAGGGGCATAGCGTTCTCGCGTCCAGCAGCCTGGTGCCCGGCAACGACCCAACGCTGCTGTTCACCAACGCCGGCATGGTGCAGTTCAAGGATTGCTTCCTCGGCAAAGACCAGCGCTCCTATGTGCGCGCGGCCACCAGCCAGCGCTGCGTGCGCGCCGGCGGCAAGCACAACGATCTCGAGAATGTCGGCTACACCGCCCGGCATCACACCTTCTTCGAAATGCTGGGCAACTTCAGCTTCGGCGATTACTTCAAGCGCGAAGCCATCCGCTTCGCCTGGGATCTGCTCACCGGCGATCTGCAGATCGACCCGAAGCGCCTCTGGGTAACGGTTTACCAGGACGACGACGAAGCCGCGAAGATCTGGATCGAAGAGATGGGCGTGCCGGCCGATCGCCTCACCCGCCTCGGCGAGAAATCCAACTTCTGGTCCATGGGCGATACCGGCCCCTGCGGCCCCTGCACCGAGATCTTCTACGACCACGGCGCGCACATTCCCGGCGGCCCGCCCGGCTCGCCGGACGAAGACGGCGATCGCTACGTCGAGATCTGGAACCTCGTGTTCATGCAGTTCGACCGTTCGGCCGACGGCACCCTGACGCCGCTGCCCAAGCCCTCGGTGGATACCGGCATGGGCCTCGAGCGCATCTGCGCCGTCATGCAGGGCGTGCAGTCCAATTACGACATCGACCTGTTCCGCCATCTGGTGGGCGCCGCCGCGAAGCTGCTGGGCACCACCGATCTCGGCAACCCGTCGCTGCGCGTGATCGCCGATCACATCCGCGCCTGCTCGTTCCTCGTGGCCGACAGCGTCACGCCTTCCAACGAAGGTCGTGGCTACGTGCTCCGCCGCATCATGCGTCGCGCCATGCGCCATGGTCACAAGTTCGGCGCCCCGCCCACGTTCTTCGCCGGCTTGCTGCCGGCGCTGGTCGAGGTGATGGGCGAGGCCTATCCCGTGCTGCGCGAGAAACAGGCCTTCATCCGCGATGTGCTGCTGAAGGAAGGCGAGCAGTTCGCGCGCACGCTGGCCACCGGCATGACCTTGCTGGAAGACGCGGTCGCCCGCGTGGGAGCCGCGGGGCAGGTTCCCGGCGATGTCGTCTTCAAGCTGCACGACACCTACGGCTTCCCGCCCGATCTCACGGCAGACGTGGCGCGCGAACGCGGCTTCCAGGTCGACATGGCCGGCTACGAACGCGAAATGGATACGCAGCGCGAACGCGCCCGCGCCGCCAGCCGCTTCGGTGTAGACCTGCGTGGTGGCGTCGAGCTCGGCCTCACCACCGACTTCTCCGGCTACGAACGCACCGCCGATGAAGCGCGCGTGGTGGCCTTGCTGAAAGACGGCGCCACGGTGGATGCACTTCAGCCCGGCGAAGAAGGCGAAGTGGTGCTCGACCGCACGCCTTTCTACGCCGAATCCGGCGGCCAGGTGGGCGACACCGGCGAACTCGCCGCCGGCGCAGGGCGCTTCTCCGTGGCCGACACCCGCAAGCGCGGCACGGCGTTTTCCCATATCGGCAGGCTTTCAGGCGGCGCACTCAAGACCGGCGATGTGGTCAGCGCGCAGGTCGACAACGCCCGCCGCGAACACATCCGCCGCAATCACACCGCCACGCATCTGCTGCACGCCGCACTGCGCGAGATCCTCGGCACGCATGTGCAGCAGAAGGGCTCGCTGGTGGCTCCCGATCGTCTGCGGTTCGACTTCGCGCACTTCCAGGCCGTCACCCCCGATGAGCTGCGGCGCATCGAGCGGCGCGTCAACGAGCAGATCCGCCACAACGCAGCGGCCGAGACGAAAAACATGGGCTACGACGAGGCCGTGGCCTCGGGCGCCATGGCGCTGTTCGGCGAGAAATACGGCGATGCCGTGCGCGTGTTGAAGGTGGGTGATTTCTCCACCGAGCTCTGCGGCGGCATCCATGTCAGCCGCGCCGGTGATATCGGCCTGTTCAAGATCGTGTCCGAAGGCGGCGTGGCCGCCGGCGTGCGCCGCATCGAAGCGGTGACGGGCGAGGGCGCCATCGACTACATCACCCAGTCCGAAGACCTGCTGCGCAACGTGGCGGGCCTGGTGCGCGGCAACCGCGATGATGTGGTGCTGCGCGTGCAGGAAGGCCTCGACCAGGTGCGCGCACTCGAGAAGCAGCTGCGCTCGCTGAAGGACAAACTCGCCAGCGGGCAGGGCACCGATCTCGCCGCCGGCGCGCAGGACATTCAGGGCGTGAAGGTCGTCGCGACGCAGGTCGAAGGCGCCGATGCCACCGCACTTCGCAACGCGGTGGATCAGCTCAAGGAACGGCTGAAGTCAGCAGTCATCGTGCTGGCCTCGGCGGGCGAGGGCGGCAAGATAGTGCTGGTGGCAGGCGTTACCGCTAACCTCACGGCGCGTCTCAAGGCCGGCGAGATCGTGGGTCTGGTCGCGGCACAGATTGGCGGCAAGGGCGGTGGCAGGCCTGATTTCGCGCAGGCGGGCGGCACCAATGCAGCGGCGCTACCAGCAGCACTCGGCGGCGTCTCGACTTGGGTGCAGGGCAAGCTGCAGGCATGAACGGGGCCCCCGGCGGGGTCAATACCTGTTCATTAAGGGTTTCTCCGATTTCTTAGGGAGGCCCTGCGTCCGCACAATTGGCTCCTGATAACAAGGAGCGTTGCCGCCATGTTGATACTTACGCGACGAGTTGGAGAAGCAGTGGTCATCGGTGAGGAAGTGACCGTCACCGTCCTCGGCGTCAAGGGCAATCAGGTACGTATCGGCGTCAATGCGCCCAAGACCGTTTCCGTGCACCGCGAAGAGATCTTCGAGCGCATCAAGAACGAAGAGCAGGGCTCAGGCCCCGCGCGCGGGGCTCCCGGGATTGCAGCCGTAGGCTGATTCTCCGAGCTTTACCCCCCTCCGGCCGATCAGTATGATCCCGCGTCTGCCAGAAGGCAGGCGCGGGATTTTCATTTCCGCATCCGGGACGGAGAGTTGGCCGAGTGGTCGAAGGCGCACCCCTGCTAAGGGTGTAAGGGTCAAAAGCCCTTCGAGGGTTCGAATCCCTCACTCTCCGCCAAGTTCCGGTTTCATGCCAGCTCAAGAAGTCTTAGAAAACGCTGTAAATACCGCGAAACTAAGGTTTTTTCGGTCTCATGGCGTCTCCTAAGCTCTCGGTACATCTCAACTCGGCGACGGTACTTTTTGGTTCTGGTGCATTAAGGCCCGGAACCATGGGTCCCGGCCTCTCACCAATGGGTGATGCATATGTCGAAAACCAGAGCGCATGACCCCATCTACCGCCAAAGACGCTTCCCGGCCGAGGTTATTGAGACCTGTGTCCGCTGGTACATAACCTACCGGCTGAGTTATCGGGACCTGGTCTCCATGATGGCCGAGCGGGGCATTGTGGTGTCCCATACGACGATCATGCGCTGGGTCCTGCGGTACGTGCCGGAGTTCGAGGCCCGCTGGGGACGGTATGCCAAGCCTGTCCATAGTTCGTGGCGGATGGACGAGACGGCTGTCCGGGTGCGGGGCGGAAATCACTATCTGTACCGAGCCGTGGACAAGTGTGGTCAATCGGTAGATTCGCTTTTGTGCGCCGGGCGGGATCGGGCTGCCGCGCAGGCTTTTTTCGAGCATGCAGTAGAACGACCGGGGTCTGGATGGCCAGACACGGTCAATGTCGATGGCCATGCGGCAACTCATCTGGCCCTGCGAATGCTAGGCAAGAATGATCGACGGTGGCGGTCGGTCAAGGTGCGATGCAACCGCTATCTCAACAACATCGTCGAACAGGATCACCGGGCGATAAAGCAGCGGTGTGCCTCGATGCTGGGGCTGAAATCCTTCCGGACTGCCGCCATCACACTCGCCGGCATTGAGCTCGCGCATCGGATCCGCAAGCGGCAGTACTGGCTGCCATCAGGCGAGAGTGGGAGGCCTGAATCGCTCAAGGCGTTGTGGGACCGCGCACTGGGTGGGGTTGGGGCAGCTCACAGTTCGAAGTCCGCGAGGTACACGCGAGCCTCTAATGCACCAGAACTCAAGGAGTGGGGCACTCGGATGTTGGCCACAGTGGAGCTCGGAAATTCCAAGCCGCTTCGCTATTCACGAAAGGTCACGACCGGGCGTGGGCTATACCTTCTGCTCGCACCGAGTGGGGGAAGGTACTGGCGCTACGACTACACATTCGAGGGCAAGCGCAAAACGTTGGCATTGGGCATCTACCCTGATGTGCCAGCCAACTTGGCAAGGGAGCGGCATCAGGAGGCCAGAAGTCAGCTGGCGAGGGGAATAGATCCGATGACAAGGAAGCAAGACTTGCGAATACTCAATATCGCGTAGTGAGCCGCGTCAGCCACTCGGGCGGCATCGCTGTCGTCAACGCTTCGAGTGACTTGTCAAAGTCGGTAATGTTTGCCGCCGCGATCAGTAGCAATGCGACACCGACGCCCCCCGCTTTCGATATGCACTCTGGACTAATGTCGAACCCCAATAAGGAGGTTGGACGTGAAGAAGAGTTATACGAAAGAGCAGATCTTCGGTTTCCTGATGGGCGTCGATCGAGGTTTGAAGGTCAATGAGCAGTGCCGCAAGCACAAGTCGAAACTCGATGCCGGTGTAGTCGCCATGCGCATGCCAGCAGGCTAGCATTCCGACATGACAGTTGAAGCGAACAGGGCATCCGGCATCGAAGAGGTCGCATCGGAAGCATGGCGCCTTCGTCTGCGCGCCCTGTGGCCTGCGTCGGTGGCGGTGGATCAGCGCGAGCGCTGGCGAGCGGCAACAGGGGCATTGCTCGGAGTCGCCTTTGCTGGCCTTCTGTGCCGCTTCCTAGCGCCGCGGCTGGGTTTTGACGCATGGCTGGTGGCCCCGTTGGGCGCAACCGCGCTGTTGGTCTTCGCGTTGCCTGCGAGTCCACAGGCGCAACCGTGGCCTGTGCTCGTTGGCAGCACTCTGGCGGCATTGACGGGAGTAGCCTGCTCGGTCTGGGTGCCTGATATTGCGCTTGCCGGAGCGCTGGCGGTGGGTGTGTCGATACTGCTCATGTTCGCCACACGCAGCCTCCACCCGCCTGCCGGTGCGATGGCGCTCTACGCAGTGCTCTCGGGTGCCGAATCCCCGTGGTTCGCGGTGTTCCCGGTGGCCTGCAATGTCATGCTGCTGCTGGCCATGGGAGTGCTCTACAACCGGATAACAGGGCGCAGCTATCCGCACCGGCAAGTGGCTGCTGCAACCCCAGCGGGCAGCAGGTTCACGTCGGCAGACCTGGACGCGGCTCTGGCGCATTATGGACAAGTGCTCGACGTGAGCCGTCCGGATCTGGAGGAACTGCTGAAGTTCGCCGAGGCTCAGGCGTACCAGCGGCGACTGGGTGATCTGAAATGTGACGACATCATGACCCGTGACGTAGTGACAGCAGATTACGCCATGCCGCTGGAGCAGGCCTGGCGGCTCATGCGCGAAAGAAGCATCAAGGCATTGCCCGTCGTGGATTCAGCACGTCGGTTGATCGGCATCGTGACTGCCGGAGACTTTCTCAGGCATGCGCAACTTGATGATATCGCTGGCCTGCCGGCTCGCCTGCGGCAGTTGCTGCGAGCCAGCACCACTACGCACAGTGACAAGCTGGAAGTGGTTGGACAGATCATGACCCGCAAGGTGCGCGTAGCGAGCACTGGACGCCCGCTGGTGGAGCTGGTGTCGTTGCTGGCTGAGGGCGGGCACCATCATATTCCCATCGTGGATGAGGGGCTTCGCCTGGTGGGTATCGTGACGCAGACCGATCTGGTGAGTGCGCTTTATTCCATGGCTCCCGCGCGAGGCGGTCCGTAGCTGCGCACGGGTTTCTATCCGGGTGCTGACGCCCGTGCTGGCTCCAGGAACGGATCGGCATGGATCCGTTCGAACGGCACTCCCGAGAGATAGATTTCGCGTCGCATCTCCCGCACGAACTCCGGGCGTCCGCACAAGTACACGCGCTGTTCCGCCAGTGTGGAATCACCTAGCCCCAGAACCTGCTGGTCCAGCGGGGTGGCGCTGATGCCTGGATTGTCGGTGGCGCCGTCCAGCACGCTACCCCACACGGATAACTGCGGATGCGCTGACTGCAGGGTCTGCAGCAGATCCCAGTGATACAGACCTTCCAGTCGACTCGCGCCATGGAACAGTCGAATCGGTCCCCGATGCCCGGTTGCCAGTGCCGCACGCAGCACACCCAGCAGGGGAGCCAGTCCCGTCCCGGTGCCCGCAAGCAGCAGCGGGCGATCCGGTTCTTCTGGCCAATAGCTGCATTCGCCGAAGGGGCCGCGGAACTCCATGGCTTTGCCTTCTGCATCACGTAGCCATTGGCTCATCCGGCCGCCTGCCATCAGAGCCACATGCAGCTCGATCACAGGCGAATCCGGCAGCGATGCAATTGAATATGGCCTCATCAGGCCATCTTCCGGCCGTGCCAGCTGCATGAACTGGCCAGCGCTGAACTCGAAATCCGCGGGACGGGCGAGGATCACGCGGAGCACCTGCGCACCCAGCGGCTCTACTTCCAGTACCTGGGTGGGAAACTGGCGTGCGGCATCGCAGCGCGCCACATCCAGCGTCGTCTTGGGTCGGCAGACGCATGCCATGAAGAAGCCTTGCCGCTTCCAGGCCGGCTTGAGGCCCTGCTGTGCGACGGCGGGAATCTCGCCATCTTCAGCCTTCATCAGGCAGGTCTGGCAGGCACCGTTCCGGCAGAACGATGGCACTGCCACACCTTGCCGCTCAAGGCACTCCAGCACCGTTTCGCCATCGGGCCCATCAAAGTCCTGACCCTCGAAGCGAATGCGCATGCGCAGCTCCTATCTGTTGAGCACGTCGTTGCGAGTTGTCTCCGCGATTGCAGCCACTTCGGCGATTTGCGCGTCGTCAGCGCCCAGTTCCTTCAGCGTGGCGCCAAGATTCTGCACCACCGCGTCGAAATGCTCGTCGGTGAGCTTCAGGTGCGCGTGGCCAGCACGCATGTCCTTGCCGGAATACTTGTTGGGGCCGCCAAACGCCACGGTCAGAAATGACTTCTGCTTGGCGTGCTGCTTTTCCATGTCGACAGTGTCGAAGAACTGCTTGATACGCGGGTCACGCAACACCTTCCGGTAGAAAATGTCCACTGCTGCGTTGACTGCTGCCTCGCCACCAAGGCGTTCGTAGAGAGAAACCTGCGACATGTCTGAAACCTCATGATGACTTTGAATATGCATGTGAAATGCTACTTCAGAGGCGGGGAAACCGTCAACCGTCCAGGAGTCGCGTTCAGGTTTCGACTCAAGCAACCTGCGTTCTGCAACAAAACCAGCATGTCAAATGCGTATTATGATCTGACTTTACCGAACGGAGATTGATGCGATGCAAACCACGAAGCGTCTGTGGTTGGGACTCGGACTGTTGCTGGTGCTTTCCTTCAGCGTGCTCCTCTGGATGGGACGGGAGATCTATCACGAAGCGCCGCCACTGCCGCAGCAGGTGGTGACTGAAAGTGGCAAGGTCATCTATACGCGCGCCGATTTCGAGGCAGGTCGCGTGGTTTGGCAGAGCATCGGCGGCATGCAGCTGGGTTCGGTCTGGGGTCACGGCGCGCTGGTGGCACCGGACTGGAGCGCGGACTGGATGCACCGCGAAGGGGAGGCCCTGCTGACTCTCCATGCGCAGCGGGAGGGTGGGGCATTCGATCAGCTTGATGCCGAGCGACAGGACGCATTGCGCAGCCGCGTGCGGCAGGCGCAGAAGCAGAATCGCTACGATCCCGCCACCGCAACCCTGACGATCACCGATGACCGTGCGGCAGCGATCGACACCTTGATTGCGCACTATGACGGTCTGTTTGGCCGGGATCCCGCCTTCGATGCGCTGCGCGAGACTTACGCCATGCGCGATGGCACCGTGGACAGCACCGAACACCGGCGACAACTGACGGCCTTCTTCTTCTGGACCGCCTGGGCAGCTGTCACGGAGCGGCCCGGTTCACGCGCCACGTATACGAGCAATTGGCCGTATGAGCCCGCGCTCGGCAACACGCCGACGGCCGGAACACTGTTGTGGAGCGTGTTCAGCATCGTGTTCATGCTGGCGGGCATCGCGCTGCTGGCCTGGCACTATGTGGCCTGGCATCGCAAGGAACCCGCGCTTGTGCCGCCAGCACAGGATCCGCTGCAGGATCTGCAGCTGACGCCCTCGATGCGCGCGACGCAGAAGTATTTCTGGGTCGTCATGGCGCTGTTCCTCGTGCAGATCCTGCTGGGTGCCGTGACAGCCCACTATCAGGTTGAACAGGACCTCTACGGCATGGACCTGTCGTCCGTCCTGCCGTACTCCCTGACCCGCAGCTGGCATACACAGCTTGCCGTACTGTGGATCGCCACGGCGTGGCTGGGTACGGGTCTGTACATCGCGCCGGCCATATCCGGTCACGAGCCGCGCTTCCAGCGCCTGGGCGTGAACGTGCTCTTTACCTGCCTGCTGGTGATCGTCATCGGCGCGTTTGCAGGGCAGTGGCTGGCAGTGATGCAGAAGCTGGGTCTTGCGCACAATTTCTGGTTTGGGCACCAGGGCTGGGAATACACCGACATAGGGCGTTTCTGGCAGATCTTCCTGTTCATAGGCCTGATCCTGTGGCTGGTGCTGGTGGGGCGGGCGCTGTGGCCCGCGATGCGCCGCCGCGATCACATGGCGTCGATCGTCGGCCTGCTGTTCCTGTCGACCGTTGCGATCGGGCTCCTGTACGGCGCGGGACTGATGTGGAGCGAGCACTCGCATCTGTCGGTGGTGGAGTATTGGCGCTGGTGGGTGGTGCACCTGTGGGTGGAAGGGTTCTTCGAAGTGTTTGCGGTAGCGGTAATCAGCTTCCTGTTCGTGAAGCTTGGTCTCGTGCGGCCCGCAACCGCGACAGTCAACGTGCTGTTCGCGACGGTCATCTTCCTGGCTGGTGGCGTGCTGGGTACAGCCCATCACCTGTACTGGAGCGGAACCCCCACAGCCGTGCTGGCGCTTGGTGCTTCCTTCTCCGCCCTCGAGGTCGTGCCGCTGGCATTGGTGGGTCTCGAGGCGCATGAAACCTGGACGCACAGTCGTGCCACGCCATGGATGGAGCGGTACCGCTGGCCGATCCTGTTCTTCCTGGCGGTGTCGTTCTGGAATCTGGTCGGTGCGGGCCTGTTCGGCTTCCTGATCAACACCCCCATTGCCCTCTACTTCATGCAGGGGCTCAACCTCACGCCGCTGCATGGACATACGGCCTTGTTCGGCGTCTATGGAATGCTTGGCCTAGGCCTGATGCTCTTCTGTCTGCGCGGGCTGCGTCCTGCCGCGGTGTGGCAGCCCGGCCTGCTGCGCGGGGCCTTCTGGACAATGAACATCGGATTATCGCTGATGGCACTGCTGACACTGTTGCCACTGGGCATCCTGCAACTGCTGGCGGCCATCGAGAATGGCTACTGGTATGCACGCTCTGCAGAATTCATGAATCAGGGTGTCGTGCATCTGCTGGTCTGGCTGCGCGTCCCCGGAGACACATTGTTCGGAGCGGGGGCCGTGCTGCTGTCGCTGTTTGTCCTCAAGCTGTGGCTTCAGCCGGGTGGCCGAAAGGCGTGATCGAGTTCTATCCCGAGGTCCGCTGGGTGCATGTCGCTGCGGTGGCGGTATCCGGCGGACTATTTGCCCTGCGCGGATTGCTCGTGTTGGCGGGCAAGCCAATCGCGAATCATCTGTCGGTGCGAGTGCTTTCCTGGTCGATAGATACGGTGCTGCTGACCGCGGCCCTGATGTTGATGAACATGCTGCGTATCCACCCGGGTAACCAGCCCTGGCTCGCCGTGAAGCTGTCGTTGCTGGTTCTCTACATCGTGTTGGGGAGTTTTGCATTGCGGCGGGCCGCACGGCAGAGGTTTCGCCTGGCCTGGTATCTCGGTGCCCTGGCCGTCTTTCTGCTGATGGTGGGCGTTGCAGCCAACCATGATCCACAGGGATGGTTTGCCGGCCTTCACACCGGGATGCCCCTTATTCGATAAGTCGGCCCTCACCAGCTTCTTCCTGCGTGCGCCCATCGCGAATGTGATAAATGCGCTTGAAGGTCGGAATGATCTTCTCGTCATGCGTAACGACGATGATCGCTGTCTCGAACTTGCGCGCCATGTCGTTGAGGATGCGGATGACTGCCAAGGCGCGCTGGGTATCGAGCGGCGCTGTAGGCTCGTCGGCCAGGATCACCGGCGGCCGATTGACCAGGCCGCGCGCGATGGAGATGCGTTGCTGCTCTCCGCCGGAAAGCTGTGATGGCATGGCATGAGCACGGTGGTGCACATCCAGCGCCGTCAGCAACTCCAGCGCCGTCGCACGCGCCTGGTCGTTGGGCACGCCTGCCAGCATCGGCAGCAGCGCCACATTGTCGGTCGCATCGAGAAACGGAATCAGGTACGGCGCCTGAAACACGAAGCCGATCTTGTCGCGCCGCAGGGCGCGCAGGTCGCGCACTTTCCAGCCATTGTCGTAGATGACGGTATCGCCGAGCAGCATGCGGCCCGCCGTTGGGTTGACCACAGCGCCCAGGCATTTCAACAACGTGCTCTTGCCGGAACCTGACGGACCGATCAGGCCTACGACCTCACCGGGCGCCACCTGCATGTTCACGTCTTTTAGGGCATCGACGGCAGTGGGGCCCTCGCCGTAGCGCTTGCTCAGTCCTTCGACACGGATGCCATAGGCGCTCATGGATCAGCCGATGGCTTCGGCTGGATCGACCTTCAGCGCCATGCGAATGGCAACCAGGCTTGCCAGCACGCAGATAAGCATTACGGCGAAGAACCCGGCGACGGAATCCAGCGGCACCAGCAGTACGTACTTCGGAAAAAGAGGGGCAGCAAACGTCGAAGTGATCTTGCCCACTGCAAAGCCGATCAGTCCCAGCGCCAGGCTCTGCTGCATGATCATGGCGGCGATCGTCCGGTTACGCGTCCCGATGAGTTTGAGCACGGCGATTTCCCGGATCTTGTCCATGGTCAGCGTGTAGATGATGAAGGCAACGATTGCTGCGCTGACGACAGCCAGTATCACCAGAAACATGCTGATCTGCTTTGCGGCCGTAGCGATCAGCTTGCCGATGAGGATGCCTTCCATCTGCACGCGCGTATGAACCGTCAGCCGCTGCCAGCGCCGGATGGAATCCGCGACTTCATCGGGTGAATGCCCCGGCTTCAGCGTAACAAGCACGGCGTTGACAAAGGAGTTCGTGGACTGCGATGCGATGACGGACTCCAGCAGGCCTGGCACGCCGGGGCGGTTGAAGGCCGGATTGGCCTCGGTGCGTCGGCGGCTCTGCCAGATGGCATCATTGTTCTTCAGGAACTGTGCTTCCTGGGCATCCTTCAGGGGAATGAACACCATCGGGTCGCCGCCTGAAGACACCATGCGCCGGGTCAACCCCACGACCGTATACTGATTGCGGCGGATGGTGAGTTGCTCACCCAGCTTGAGGCCGGTGGCGATGTCTGCCACTGCTTCATAGTGACTGCGGGTGATCTGGCGTCCGGCGACGAGATAGGGTGGCCACCCTGGTGTCGCGCCTTCGCTGCCTGCTGCGATGCCGACCACCATCGCCCGCACATCGCTCGTTCCTTTGCGAACCTGCATGGTGAGGTAGGTGACGTTTGCGGCACGCGCGACTCCCGGCATGGCCAGAATGCTCCGGTACGCGTCGTCATTGACACTAGAAGATTCCGCATACGGACCAAGCGTGTCCTTCTGCACCACCCAGAGATCCGCACCGCTGTTGTCGAGCAGTGCCTTGCCATCGTCCACCATGCCCCGGTACACGCCGGCCATCACCAGTGTCACGCCGATCAACAGGCCCAGGCCGATGCCTGTAAAGACGAATTTGCCCCAGGCATGCAGGATGTCGCGACCTGCCAGACTGATCATCGGGTCGTTCCCGGGATGCGCTCGACCACCCGGATACGCCTCCGGGCGTTCAGCGTCCGGTCGCTGTATACGACGATCTGATCGCCACTCTCGAGGCCCTGCTGTACCTGCACGTGGCCCTCGAGATCTGCCGTTCCGAGCACGACCGCAGCGAACTGCAGGTCGCCGTCGACGATCCGCCACACGCCGGTCTGGTCGCCTGATCGGCGCAGGGCAGCGTTTGGTATCACCAGTGCGGAAGGCAGGGTCGGAAGGTCTACAGTGATCTCGGCCAGTTCCCCCAGGGGAGGCAGAGGTTCGGGTTGGCCATCAAAGCTGATCTTGGCCAACGTCTCCTCGGTTACCGCATCGGCCATGATCTCGACCCGAAGTACATGGCCGGGCAGGGCGAGGCCATTGCGCGAACGCAGCACGATGCGTGCGGGCTGCCCGGCGGCCAGTCCCGCTACGCCAGACTGGTCAAAGCGTACATTGATCCACAGGCTTTTCGGGTCGATCACTTCGACCACCGCCTGGCCTGCTACCACCGTGGTTCCGGGATCGGTGTTGCGAACGGCCACAACCCCATCGACCGGCGTGACCAGTTTCAGGTTGCGTCGCTGCGATGACAGGGCGGCGTTGTCGGATTGCGCGCGAGCGAGATCTTCGCGTGCAGCCGCGAGCGCGGCTTCGGCGATCTGCAGCTCCTGCCGCTTGTTCGCGACGACCTCTTCGCTGACGAGGCGAGTTGCAAACAGCTGTTCATAACGACGCGCCTGGGACTGCGCGTAATCGTGTCGCGCTCCGACCTCTCGCAGTACTGCCTGCGTGCGTTTGAACGCGGACTCCTGCGAACGGACCCGGTCATCAAGATCGACCGGGTCCATCTCGCCGAGTGTCTGGCCGGCCCGCACGGGATCGCCTACCTGCACATTCAGAAGACTCACGCGCCCCGCAAATGTGGGACCTATCTTGTACGTATGGCGGGCTTCCACTGTGCCGATGCCGAAGAGCGCGGGAGTGATCGATCGGGATTCCACTTTCGCAACCGTCACCACCGCCGGGGCGAGCGGCCCCGACCGCAGCGCCACATAGACCAGCAGCGCGAGCAACGGGACCAGGACGGCGATGAGCGCCAATGTACGGCGTTGTACCTTGAAGCCCTTCACCGGGCATTCTCGATGCCACGTCGATAGACAGCGAACACGCGTGGGGCATCCAGAAAGAGTCTCTTTACATCGCCCTTGATGAGCGACTGCATGACGAGGCCCTGAATCATGCCAATGAACAGCATGGCCGCCGCCTCGCTGTCCAGGGATGCCGACAGTTCGCCGAGTTTCTTCCCTTGCTCGATGCGCGTTTGCAGGCGCTGCGCGTATTGCTCAATCAACATCTGCGCCATGCGCTTGGCTGGCGTTGCTTCACTGCGCTGCAGTTCGCCAAACATCATCCGCGGAACTCCCGGATGCTGGACGACGAACTCGACATGACTCGTGAACATGGCCTGCAGGCCGGCCAGTGGCGACTGGATTCCCTTGCAGGCGAGATCAATCCGCGCCAGAAGGCGTTCGGCTACCCAGGCCATTGCCGCCTGCCAGATCGCTTCCTTGTTCGGGAAGTGCCTGAAAAGACTGCCCTGAGTCAGACCCATCCGCTTCGCGATTGCGGCGGTCGTAATACCATTCGGATTCTGTTCGGCCGCCAGCTCGACCATCGCCTCGACGGCGAGGGTCTTTCTTTCTTCAGTGGGCCGGCGTTTTACCTGGGGAGCCATTGCGGGGGATCTCAAGACCGTAAGCTAGTAATCAATTACTAGTATACACCCGGATGGCGCGAGAAAAACATTGAGACAGAAATAGTGATGCGTCTGTTCGTTTCAGCACTTTGCACTCAGCAGGCGCGACGTCCAGCTGCGGGTCGGCATTGCTGGTAAAACTGGTTCGCAGGGCAGGCGAGGTATTCAGCATGAATAGCATGAGTGTCGGAGTGATTGGCCTCGGTCGAATGGGAGCCAACATCGCGCGTCGATTGAAGCAAGGCGGGCACTCGATCGTGGGCTTCGATCACAACGCAGTGGCCGGTGCGGTCCTTGCTGCCGAGGGCATCACAGTTGCAGGGTCTCTGGGCGAGCTCTCCAGGAGACTGGAAGCACCGCGAATATTCTGGGTGATGTTGCCCGCTGGCCCGGCCACTCAAAGCACTGTCGAGGCGCTTGCACTGCTTGCGTCTCCTGGGGACATCATCATTGACGGGGGCAACAGCTTTTACAAAGATGACATCCGTCGTGCCAGGCTTTGTGCCGTGAAGAATGTCCACTACGTTGATGTTGGTACTTCAGGCGGGGTCTGGGGGCTTCAGCGTGGCTATTGCATGATGATAGGCGGCGACAAGAAAGTGATTGAATACCTTGATCCGATTTTCACCACGCTCGCGCCGGGTTACGGCCAGTTGAATCGCACGAGAGGGCGGAGCGGCCCAAGCGAGCGGGCAGAGCGCGGATATATCCATGCCGGTCCTGCCGGCGCAGGTCATTTCGTGAAGATGATTCACAATGGCATTGAATACGGCCTGATGCAGGCCTACGCAGAGGGCTTCGACATACTGAAAGACAAGGCGTCGGACAAGCTGCCGGATGATGAGCGATTCGACATCAATCTCGCTGACGTGGCGGAAGTGTGGCGGCGTGGGAGTGTAATATCGTCCTGGCTTCTTGACCTCTGCGCCTCAGCCCTTTCGGAAGATTGTGATCTCTCTGGCTACGCAGGAAGCGTATCCGACTCCGGCGAAGGCCGATGGACGGTAGATGCCGCAATGGAGGAGGCGGTACCTGCCAACGTGCTTTCCGCCGCGTTGTTCGCGCGCTATCGCAGTCGCGTTGATGCGACTTTTGGCGACAAGCTATTGTCGGCGATGCGTTCCGGATTCGGCGGTCATGTTGAAGTTCCGCAATAGACAACGCGATCTGCCTAGCGGTACCCAACACCCTTGACGTAGTCCATCAGCAGTGCTTCTTCATGCTCCACATCGTGCAGGAGAACCCGGAGAAGCGCGCGTGCAGTGAGGATCCCAAGTGGCCGGTTATGCTTGTCGACAACAGGAATATTCCTGAGTTGTCGCTCCTTCATCAGCGCCGAGACATCCTGCAGCAAGTCATCAGGGTGGCAGGTGACAACATCACTGGACATGATTGACGCAGCGGAAACTGCGCAGCTTGCACCTGAACAATGGCTGATTTGCGCAACAATATCGGTCTTGGTGATCACGCCGGCGAGGAGCCCGTCCGGGCTGCACACGACCACAAGGTCGGTTCCATGCCGCAAGAGCTTCGCGGCATCGATCAGAGGTGCGACATTCCCGATTGTGACCAGCCGTTCGCGAGCGCAAGGCAATAGACCTTCTACGTACATGTAAATACCTTTGGAGAATCCGGAACCGAGGCGCGCCCTTTTGTGGGCGCCGCTTGGAATGGTGTTTGCAATGTGATGTTGCCGGACATATCGACCCCCGAAAACGATGCGACTAGCGGCCGCATGCGTACTTGGGTGCATGGTCCGCGCAAGAATGCCGTCTGTGCTGCGAAGTGACTAAGCACGCGTCTCGCGAAACTGTGCTCGCGGGTCCGCCGCCTTGCAATGAAGAACGAAAGACCCTGTTGCAAGTGTCGGGGAGACTCTCCGCACTCTGCGTCTCCGTCTGTTCGTTACATCACATTGAACGAGTCTGCACAGGTTGCAACAGAAGTTCGCAAATACTGGTAAAAGTGTTCCGTAAATGGCCAACAGAGATCTGACCCATACGCCCGCCGCATTCCGGCAGAGCCTGAAGGCTTTGTCGAGATGGGATAATGAGGGCGGCGCTGTTCGAGAAGAAGCCCAAGGCCAGGCTCCAGTTCCAGACTTGACGAACGTCGAAATGGTGCACCTTCGTATTCGCGTGATTGCGCTGGAGAGCCTGGTCATTGCGCTGCTTGCGGAAGCGTCCGATCGTCAACTGCACGTTGCCCGGGAAATAGCGACCTACATATCTCCGCGACAAGGCTTTACCCGGCACCCGCTCACCATTCAAGCCGCTGGTCACATTACCGATATGGTCAGGCGCGCGGTTCGCTTTCGGACGATGGGGTCGTCTTGAGCGCAACGGCTCCAGGCAAGCAGGCGCGCGAAGTTCATTAGATCGCTCTTTCGCAGTGGTTCGCGCCGTGGCGCTTGCGCAAGTCAAGCAGTTGCCAGTTCAGGTTGCTCGTGGGTTGGGTGACGCACAGAACAGGGCACATGTCAGACATACACTGATGTCACCGATGCATGGCGGCGTAGCAGCCAAGCGGAGGGCGCCTCCACTTGCTCGCACACCGGAGAGTTTCATGTTTAAACCCAGATGGCCCATGCGTACGCCAACGATTGTTGCCTCAATCGTGCTCACGACACTTTTCTCCAGCCTGGCCATTGCACATTGCGACAGCATGAGCGGGCCTGTGGTAAAGGACGCTCAGGCGGCCCTCGCGAGCAAGAAGATTGACTCCGTTCTCAAATGGGTTGGTCGGGGCGATGAAGCGACAATCCGCGATGCGTTCGAAATGGCGTTGGCGGTTAGGGGAGAGAGTGACGTCGCCAAGGCTGTGGCGGACAAGTATTTCTTTGAGACGTTGGTCAGGATTCATCGTGCCACGGAGGGTGAAGGATTTACTGGGCTCAAGCCGGCTGGAAGTGTGGATCCCGCAATTGCGTCGTCGGATCTCGCGTTGGAACGTGGCAGCATTGATGAAGTCGCGGCTGCAACCGGCGCGGCGGTACGGGATGGCGTGAAACAAAGATTTGCAGATGCATATGCCAAGCGTCAGGTTGCCGGCAAGACCGTCGAACAGGGTCGTGAGTACGTGAAGGCGTATGTCGAGCTAACGCATTACGTCGTAGCGGTCGAGCACCTTGTCTCTTCGGGGCCAAGCCACAAGCATCTCGAGAGTGTGACGAATGTTGCGCAGTGACCAGGTCAATCCACGTCGAACCGGAAGCAGCACGTGACAGAAGAAACCCTGCCCCCGGGGGTAACGGCGTACAAGCGCACGCCCACATTCGATCAGGACAGCTTGCCGGCCGGATTGCGACGCGAACACCGCACCAAGGCTGGGGTGTGGGCGCTCATTCATGTGTTGGAGGGCAGTCTGCGCTACCGCATACTTGACCCGCCCAGCGAAGAGATCCTGACGGTTGGAGTGCCAGGCCTTGTCAGACCGGAACAGCCGCACGAAGTCGAGCCGATCGGTCCGATACGCATGTTCGTGGAGTTCTTTGCGGCACATTCCGTAGATGGCGGGCCGCATACGAACAAGATTCTGTGAGTGACACTGAACGCTTGTGCGATGCCCAGAGCGTTCAAGCATCAGTCCAGACGCACAATGAGCCCTTGCTCCCCAGAATCTATCTGCCGGCTTTCTCTTCCTTGCTTTGCTCTGCATACCCCGTGTGGAGCAGGTCGAGTAACGGGAACATTGCTCGGGTGAGGGCATCGTCATCGGCGGCGTTTGCCCGGGCACCTGTCAGGAGAGTCGCAAACCCGGCCGCTTCTGGGACCGGAGGGCCGTCCACGTCCAGGCAGTGAACTAGCTGGCCAATGTGTACCAGTGCGTCATGCTTTTCGAGTCCGAAGTTCGCCAGCAATACCTGAAAGGTGACCCGCGCGCCAACATGGGTGAACTCCGCGCCGTCAAAATCGAAACCCACAGCACCGCGCGGCAGATCCGCTGGCGATGCCAACCAGACGAAAGTGGCCTTGGGGTCGATGAATCGCTTGATGAGCCACGCGGAACAGACGCGATCAACCCACAGGCGCCGGCGCGTTGCCCATCGGCGGCCCTGATAGTCACGACGGCTCTTTGCGATGATCTTGTCCTGCACTGGCTGCGGTTCATGCGGAGAATACTTCGCGGTGAGGGCTTCTTCGGCCGAGGCCAGCAACCGTGCCAATTGATCGGGGCCGCCGCGAGGGAAGAAATCGATCGCGATCAGGCTGGCGCTATCGCGCTTGAGCGATGCCAGTTCCCGGCGCGCTCGCAACTCAGTCGATTTGCGCAGAGATCGCCGGAAGGTTTCGATGCGCTTCTGGATCCGCGCGTGGTCCGGGGTTCGATCGAAAAGTGCCTGGAACTCGGCCTGTTGTGCACCGGCACGGGCCAGTGGCAGCACCTGCGCCGAACCACCGCCGGTCCGGATATCAGCCGCTTGTTCTTCCAGTACGTCTTGGGCGGCTTCGGAGCGGGGCAGAAGATATACCCCGTCGCGCAGCAGACCTGCGCCGGCAGCCTTGAGGGCGCGCCAGACGCGCATGCGCAGGGCCTGGTTGCGGCCAGGCAGGTTGGTAACAAGCAACAGCCAGTCCGGATCAGTCATGTACTGAGCTCTACAAAGATGTGATACATACTACGACATGGTTCCCGCACCTGTCTCTGAATCTGCCGCATATCCCGAAACCGCATCAATCCGGCCGTCCAGCGTCAGTTTTCGCGAGGCGCTTGGCTTCTGGCTCAAGCTAGGTTTCATCAGTTTCGGAGGGCCTGCCGGCCAGATCGCCATCATGCACACGGAACTGGTGGAGCGCAGACGCTGGATCAGTGAGAAACGCTTCCTGCATCCGTTGAACTACTGCATGTTGCTGCCCGGTCCGGAGGCGCAGCAGCTCGCCACGTATCTCGGGTGGCTGATGCGCCGCACCTGGGGTGGCATTGTGGCAGGTGGGCTGTTCGTGCTGCCCTCACTGCTGATGCTCATCGGTCTGTCCTTAGTATATGTGCGCTTTGGCGATATGCCGGCGGTGAGCGCACTGTTCTACGGCATCAAGCCGGCGGTCGCCGCCATCGTGCTGCATGCGGCCTGGCGAATCGGCTCCCGCACACTGCGCAATGGCTGGCATTGGGTAATCGCAGTGTCCTCATTCGTTGCGGTGTTCGCATTCCAGGTGCCGTTCCCGCTGATCGTGGTTTGTGCTGCGGCTAGCGGATTCGCAGGAGGGCGCATCGCTCCAATCACGTTCATGGCTGGCGGTACGCACGCGTTTTCCGGTCGTCCGTCGGGACCTGCATTGATCGACGACGACACTCCAGCGCCTCCACACACCCGGTTCAACCGTGCCCGGTTGTTGAAGGTGATCGCGATCGGGGCCGTACTCTGGCTTGTACCTATGGGGGTGCTTGTGGCAGCCCTTGGCGGTGAGCACTTGCTGACCCAGATGAGCTGGTTCTTCACCAAGGCCGCTCTGCTGACGATCGGCGGCGCCTACGCCGTATTGCCCTACGTGACACAGGGCGCAGTGATAGACCACGGCTGGATCACCACGACGCAAATGATGGACGCACTCGCTCTGGGAGAGTCCACGCCCGGTCCGCTCATCATGTTGGTTGTGTTCGTCGGGTTCGTCGGTGCCTATCTGCAGGCTGCACTCGGTCCCGATGCTTTGCTGCTGGCAGGTGGGCTGGCTGCGATACTGGTTGCGTGGTTCACGTTCCTGCCTTCGTACATCTTCATCTTCGCCGGTGGCCCGTTCGTCGAATCAACCCAGAACGACCTCAAGTTCACGGTCCCGCTTTTTGCCATTACTGCGGTTGTTGGCGTGATCGTGAACCTCACCCTGTTCTTCGGGTACCACGTGTTGTGGCCGAACGGGATTGAGGGCGGTCTCGATCCCATCTCTCTGTGTATCGCCGCTGCCGCGACCCTGGCGCTGTTCCGGTTCAAGTGGAATGTCATGTACGTGGTTCTGGGCTGCGCGCTGCTGGGCCTGGCAGCGAAAGGACTGACATGAGAGTCCAGCACCAGAGTGCCGGGGGTGATGATGCAGAGGGTCACGCGAGAACGACCGAAGATCGACAGGATCGCCTGTCCCTGGCTGATTCTGTGATTCATCGCGACCTGACGCATCGCGGCGAAGATCACCACTGTTGGAATTCACAAATTGCGAAACACAAGGAATCGAAGTCATGAACCTTAACCGACGCGGACTCTTGCTGGCAGGTAGTGCGCTCCCGATAGCGGCCGCCGTGGGTATACCGCTCTCCGTTCACGCAGCCGAAGAAAGAAAGTTGAACACCGCATATGGATACCAGCACGTACCGGTGCCATTGCCTTTCGATCCGAAGAACCTGACGGGACTTGTCCGAGAAACTGATCCAGTCCCACTGGGAGAACAACTACGGCGGCGCAGTGCGCGCCCTGAACACGCTGCGAGGCCGCCTGGCGCAGGCAGCGGCCGATGCGAACACGCCGCCGTTTGTCTACACGGGACTAAAGCGCGAACAACTGCTGCGCACCGGTTCGGTGGTGCTGCACGAGTTGTACTTCGCTGGCCTTGGCGGCAACGGTCAGGCCGGAAGCGCTGCCCGTTCGCGCATCGGTGCAGCGTTCGGCAGCTATGACGCGTGGGAAGTCGAGTTCCGCAAGATCGCGCAGGGGCTGGCAGGTGGGTCCGGGTGGGTGATGCTGGGCTACAACGAGTCGCTTGGCATTCTCGAGAATCATTGGATGGCAGACCATGCCACAGCGCCAGCATATACGCGCCCGTTGCTGGTGCTGGACATGTACGAGCACGCGTTCCACATGGACTACGGTGCCGCGGCGGCCCGATACATCGACGCGTGGTTCGCGAATCTGAACTGGGAGACGGTGGCGGCGCGCATTTAGGCGTCGACCTCCGGTTTTCGATTTGGTAAAAATTTTGCTGATACAGGCAATCGCGCCAATGGATTGCCTGAGTTACACTTTGAATGCCGAGAGATGTCTGAGTTGGCAGGAATTGCAGGGTTAAGTTGCGGTAAGATCTTACGGTACAAGCGACGGTATCGAAATTCACTGCAAATAGACTCTGCTTGTAAAACAATCGGTTACCGCGCGGTTAGGATCCCTCACTCTCCGCCAGTTTTCCCACAAACGGCGGCATTTCCGATAGGTCGGGCGCGAGCTAGTCGCGCACCTCCACATCAGCGCCGGACGATTTATCCACCTGCACGACAGGCGGCGCGCCGCTGACTCTCACGTCCGATCCGCTCGACGCCTTGCCCGTGACGCGCTTGCTCGCAGCGACAGATACATCGCTGCCGCTCGATGCCTGCACTGTAACCGTCTCGCACTTGAGATCCCCGGCATCCAGGTCCGACCCACTGGAGGCATCGACCTCGAGCGTCACGCAGCTTCCCGCGATGTCGACGTCACTGCCTGAGGAGGCATGCGCTTTCACATTGCCACCCTTGATCCCGGATACGTCGACGTCGCTGCCGGATGAAGCGCTGACAGAAAAGTCGCCCACTACGGGGCCCGCGACATCCACGTCGGCGCCCGACGAGGCCGCCAACGAGCGCAGCGCGGGAGTAACCACATGAACTTTATAATTGGCACGGCCAAAGAAGAACCAGCTGCGGGCCGGGCGGCTGATCTTCAGCACATTGCCTTCCACCGAGATCCGCAGGTCGTCGAAATCCTGCGCCTTGGTCTCGGCGACCACGCGTCGGGAGGGCCCCATGATGATGTCGACATCGATGCCGGCCGCGACGGATATCTCTTCGAACGCACTGACTTCATAGGACTTGGTGGCGGCAAGCGCCGCGCCCGGGAGTGCCAGGGTGCAGGCCACGATTCCGAGCAAGTGATTCATGGGGGTTCCTTCATGACGGCTGAGACAACCCGACTGGAGTTTCATTGCTCGTCAGCGACGCAAAGTGCCATGGGCGATACGGTCGCCTGAGAATGTTCCCAGCCAGAACTGTCGCTCCACTGGCAAGACCATCGTTGCGTTGCTGAAAGCCGGAACTGCTGGTGTCTCGACAATGAGTTCGTGCTGGAACGTGCGCGCGTCAATGGCTGCCGCGATGGTGCCGCGCGGGCAGGTGGAGAGCCTCGACAGGTCATGTCCCGGACGCAGGTGTACCGCCAGCATTCCGGCACGTCGTTGGCCATTCCGGCAGTAAACAGGCGTCCATCCGGCCCGCGGTGAATATTGTCAGGCGTGAATGGCAATGGTCGCGTGCTGCGCAGCTGACGGGCCGGATTGCTGTGCGAAAAGGCCACGACCGTCTGCAGTCCGGAAGAAACGACGTAGAACTCGCGTCCGTCCGGGGAAACTTCGATGCCATTATTGCCGGGAAGATCAGTGCCAATCACCTGCACGAAACCTTTGCTGCCTGGCGTCCACTCGAAAACCGCTCCAGTCGGGCGCTTTTCAACGGAGTCCGTAAATGACCTGCCAGGCATAAGCAGTACGGTAGCGACGATCGAGCCGTCTGCGAATGAGGCCACACTGTTGGCCGCAAGACCATTGGGCATTGGCACGCAGCCCCTCCAGGTGAGCGAGGGACCATCGGCGCCGGCGGCAACGTCAAATACCTCAATCGCTTCACGTGCACCGTGACCCACGACAAGCAGACGGCTGATGCCACGGCCGATGTCCCGAATGCTTAGACCATGACTGTGGAAGTTGGTCACGACGGGCGGGAGGGGCAGTTGGAAAATGCCACGTCCGGCTTCACGGCAAACGTCAGCGGTCGCCAGGCACCCCCGCGCGAATCGATGAGAAGAAGCTCGCACCATCGGCCAAACCGCTGCTGAGAATCCAGCGCGTGCCCGGCACGAGCACCAGATCTTCCGCATTCTTTGGACCGCAGACGAACTGCAGCCCACCGGCGGGCTCACATGCCGGCTGGGCAGACGCCGCCTCTGGCAGGCATAGCAATAAAAGGACTGGCAACCATCTGTGTATTTTCATGCCAGGACTTTAGCACGCTGCTTTGGTGCTTTACGCCGCGGCTCCGGGCAACTATTTGGCAGGTCAGAGTAGTGAGCTTGGATCGACATGGTCGGTTGGACTGCTCCACTATGCCGGCGGCGACGGCAACAGCGGCTTCAGAAACGATAGCGGGTGGCAGGATTCAATCGATCCAGGCCAGCGAGCGTTGCAGCGCTTTTTTCCAGGAGGCGAACAGACGCGCGCGTTGCGCGCCCTCCATGTCAGGGTGCCAGCGCTGTCCTTCGATGCGGATGATTTCCTGCGGCGTGCGCCAGTAGCCGGTCGCAAGCCCCGCCGCGCATGCCGCGCCAAATGCAGTGGTCTCGACCGTGTGCGCACTGACCACAGGCCGATCGAGGATGTCCGCCTGAAACTGCATCAGCAGCTGGTTGCGGACCATGCCGCCATCGACGCGCAGTTCCGGAATCAGCGTGCCGGAATCCTGTTCCATGGCTTCCAGAACTTCGCGGGTCTGGAAGGCGCTGGCTTCCAGCGCCGCACGTGCGATGTGCGCGCGCGTGGCATAACGCGTGAGTCCGGCGATCACGCCGCGCGCATTTTCCTGCCAGTGCGGTGCATACAGGCCCGAAGAACGCTGGCACGAATACACATCGCCGTTGTCGGGGACTTCTGCCGCGAGCGTTTCGATATCCTCGCTGCGCGCGATGATCTGCAGGTTGTCGCGCAGCCACTGCACCAGTGAACCGGTGACGGCAATGGAGCCCTCGAAGCGCATAGTTTGCAGGCGCCTGACCGAGCTCAAGGCCACCGTGGTGAGCAGGCCATGCCGTGAAGCCACCGGCCGTTCGCCAGTATTCATCAGCATGAAGCAGCCGGTGCCATAGGTGTTCTTGGTCTGGCCGGCGCTGAAGCATCCCTGGCCCAGCAGCGCGGCCTGCTGGTCTCCCACGAGGCCCGCGAGCGGCACGCCGCGCAGCGCGCCGACGGTCACTTCTCCCAGCACCTGGCTGGAAGCGACGATGCGCGGCAGCACGCTGGCGGGGAATCCGGAACAGGTCCAGCAGTTCGTCCCACGCCAGCGTGGCGAGGTTCATCAACTGCGTGCGGCTGGCGTTGGTGACATCCGTGACATGCAGTCCATGATTCACGCCGCCGGTGAGATTCAAGGCCAGCCAGGCATCGACGCCGAGTACAGCGACCGCAGCAGCCGGCAGCCGCGCGCGCGCCGGGCACGGTATCCAGCAGCCATTGCAGTTTGAGCGCGCTGAAATAGCTGGCCAGTGGCAGGCCGGTCCGCGCGCGCACTGCGTCGACGC
>CAVZRQ010000002.1:0-224583 GCA_963777735.1 uncultured Gammaproteobacteria bacterium
GGGTGGCGCTCGTGCATACGGTTTGGTTCTTCCGAGATCGAGGTTCGCGCTATTCCGTTGGGTCCGTCTATGTTTCGACCTCCATATGATGACCATTGTGGCAAGAGTGGCTGGAACTCTAGCAGCCGTACTCGCACTCCTTGTAGCAGTCATTGGTGGCTTGATCACACCTGGCCATTCCCACGCCGCGAACTACATCTCCGAGCTTGGTGCCCGCGGTGCGCCATACGGCGAGCAGGTTAGTGTCGCTGGCTTTCTGCCAATTGGAATTGCATCGCTGATTGCACTATTGGCAAGCGCACGCCTGGAAGCAAATAGAGGGCTCCAGGCGAGCGTCGTGTGGATGTTGACGGTGCCTATCGCCTACATCGTCGCGGCATTTGCTAGGTGCGGTCCCGGTTGTGCTGGCATGGACGCTGCTCAAGCAGCGCACAACCTGGCGGGAATGGCGGAATACCTTGGCGGTGCGATTGCTCTCGGGACCGCCGGCGTGGCATTGGCGCGTGTAGGGCGCGGAGTCGCAGGAGCAGTGTGCTGGGCACTTTGTGGGATTGTACTTATGTGTCTATACGGCATCGGCCAGCCCCTGTCGGAGTATCGAGGCGCTGCTCAACGCGTTGCGGAAATCGTGCTATTCGGCTTCATTCTCTACCTAACGTGGCATCAGCGCCCATGCGCCACACGAGTGGCGCCCGGTCGCTGATGCGGGGCGTTGGCCGGCGCCTCCCGGTTTGGCTTGACCGCCCGATTTGTCGTAGCTACGATAACGCATGCGCATCACTTTCAACCGTCAGAAATGGTTGCGCACGTTGCAGGACAGGGGCCTGGACATGCGCCGCGCAAACGAAGTCTTTGCCGGCCCGCAGTTCACCCGTCCAGACCTGCGCGAGGACTACGGAGAGGCCAGGTTTATTACAGTCGGTTGGCTGGATTCGAGGCTGGTGGTGGTTGCGTGGACACCCCGAGGCATAGCCAGACGAATCATCAGCATGAGGCATTGCCATGAGCGCGAAGCGAAAACTTTCTACCCGTACTTCCCGTAATAGCGAGGAAGTTCCGGAGCTTGATGCGGCCTGGATTGCCGGAGCCGACTACTACGAGGGGAAGAAGCTCGTGCGTCGCGGTCGTCCACCGCTGGAGAACCCGCGCCAATTGCTTTCAATTCGCCTCCCGCAGGACGTGATAGCTAGTTGGAAGGCCTCTGGTCCCGGCTGGCAAACGCGCATGGCAGACGTACTAGAGAAGGCTCGTCCTCGTAGCCGACGTAGCGCCGGCTAACAACCGCATGCAGCGAGCGGGTCACCATAAAGTGCACGCGCCCAACTGTCCCGCAAGGTTCAGCATCAGCGACTATGCGCCGCAAGGCCGGCGCGCCGTCGCTGATGCGGGACGTTGGGCGACACTTGAGTAAGTCGGCGGCGCTTCGGAAGGAGCTCAAGGTCAGCCTGTGGCCATTCCTTGAGCGCGCGGGATTTGTGCCCGGCAGATCGACATCGCTGTTTACGCCGTTTAGTCGCCATACCGCTGATATGGTTCACGTCTGCGAGATTCAGTGGGACAAGTATCATCGGCCCAGTTTTGTTGTGAACTTTGGAGAAGTGCCGATGGCAAGACTCTCCGATGTTCCACCACATGAAATTGAGAAGGGTGAGCTTATAAATCACTCTGATCAATTACTACGTCTAAAGTGTCGGAAAGTGCTAATAGGATCGAGGGGATCTTGGTACGGGCTGGGCAAGCCACTTTGGGAGAAGATGACCACCCTAAGGTGGAACTACACACCTCCACAGGTGGCTGCAATGACAATCGATCACTTTGCGGAAGTCGAAGAGTGGTGGTGTACCAAGAGAATCGGTCCTCATATTGTGGAGATACGCCGCACACGGAATCGTGTCGCCCAACAGCCACATGTAGGGAACGGGCGCACATAAGGTGCCCGCGCCCAAAAGTTCTCGTGACCTGAAGGGTAACGACCTTGAAGGAAATCAAAAACATGAGAGTGCTAGTAGCCGGCGCCGTGTCGCCCAACAAACACATGCAGCGCGCCAGGAGGCAGAAAGTGCTCGGCCGCGGGCGATTGAGGTTTGTGCGCGGGCAAGTCCCACTTGCCCGCTTGCTGACAGCTCAGCCCGCGGGCGCTGATGTGAGCCGTTAGGCGACATGAAGAATACAGCGGCCTTGACAGCTATTGCCCTTCTTAGCACTGCACCTTATGCAATAGCGCAGTGCGACACGGGCAAAACCTTAGCCGTCAAGGAGTTGTCTCAGGAGGAGACCACGCTTCGCACGGCCATCTATCTGGAGATGTGCAAGAGAGTCGGTGGAGACCTAGTCGACGGCGATGATTCCGAGTTGGGAGCACGGGTGAAATTCCCCACGGGATTTAGGGTCGACGTAAGGCCGAGCGATGAATTGATGGACTCCATGCGCCGCGAAAAGCGCAGAGTCATACTGGCATCGATCACCGAAGCAACAGGAAAGGTATCGTGGGTGTACGTACTGAAATCCTCAGGGAATCAGCGATACGATGCGGCGGCAATGACAATGTTTGGTGCGACAACATTCGACGAGCCAACCACACTTGACGGAATACCCATCAAGGTGTTCCGTACTCTCTGGTACTCATTTGAAACGACAGAGCAATAAGAGTGTCGCTAACAAATCGTTCCAGGGGTCCGTGAACCATAAAGTGCTCGGCCGCGGGCGAGCAGGCGGTGTGCTTGAACAAGTCCTGCGAGCCCGCGTGCTGGAGCAACGGCATCCGGCCCCTGAACTCAGCCGTTAGGCGACACTACGGGGGATGCAACAATGACCGTTTTGAAGAGCCTACTACTAAGCCTGTGCATGGTCGTCACTTACGCTGCGCACTCGGCTGAACAACCTACCTCCTTATCCAAGAAGGTGGGAGGCGGCGCGTTCTCCTTTGATGTCCCAAGGACGTGGGTAATTGTGAACACGGAAGGCCAGCGCTCTCTAAACGCCAGTGATCGCTTATTTGACCTCGTGCCAGCTGACTCCACGCTTCAGAGCAAACTCGTGGTCGTGTACTACCCGAATAGAGTACCAATCACTGCGCAGACCCACTGGGAAGCATTCACCCCAGACGGCAATGTGGAACTGCCCCGCGTTGACACTCAGCCAGGATGGATACTGGTTGGACGGGCCGGCACGATCAGGACTGCCTACTACCAAATTGGCGGCGGTACACTTGTGATTGACCTTGGTCAACGTGATTACGAACAAAGCGTGCAGGCGTTTCTAGTCGTCGTCAGGTCATTCAGGGATCTGGGCAATAACAACTGACCCCCTGTCGCCTATCAACTATATGAAGCGAGCTGTATCACCATGACGTGCACGCACCCGTCCGCCACACCAGCATTGGTATCAGCGATAGTGCGCCGCGTGAGTAGCGCCCAGTCACTGAGTCGTCCCGTTAGGCCGCATCTCATTGGCCTTCATGGCTTCCGGGTATTGGAGAGCGACGGCGTTAGCACAAGCCTTGGAGGACTCGATGAAAACGTTTAGAAAGCATGCATCGGGAATCGTCTTTGGAGTTCTTGCCTGTAGCGCAGCGATGAACTCTTCTGCCCAAGTAGTAGAGCCACCCGGCATCTACATGCAGGAGCTTGCCGCTGCTAAGGCTTCAAAAAAGGTCGCTGCTGTTCTTTGGACGCGACGGAGTGATCGCTTCACTCTTCAGGTAGTCTTCCCTAAAGAAAGCCGCAGAAGGATGTTCTTACCCGAAAATATGCATCCGGCTGTGAGGCTGTGGCTATTGAGCGCTGACGGACTCGTCATGTCCGCAGCGGGAGTCCCGCCGAAAGACGGCGAGGCAAGCGCGCCAACTCGGAACGAACAGACTTACACTGTGTCTCTCTCTGCGGGGGCGAAGGCAGTAGCAGTAGTGCTCCAGATTGATGATCAATACTTCGTGGATCCGGTTCCGAGCTTTAGGGAGAAGTAGGGCATGCTCGGAGCACGACGACCTGCGTCCATGTCGCCTAACAGCTCGTTGCAGGCGGACCGTGAACGATAAGATGCGCACTTCAAGGCGTTGGCGGCCGACCGCTGAACTCGGGCGTTAGGCGGCGCGTGAGCAAACTGCAACATATACAGAAGTGGATCGCCTTGCCAGCGCTTCTTAGTCTAGTCGGGGCAATGCCTGTGTTCTCACAGAACGTGCTGTCAGAACTCCCACGAACGTTGCAGAGTTCAGAAACAAGAAGGCCGGATTTCATAGGTGGAGGCTCTTGCGAGCCTATCGAAAACCGGGATCCTTCGGCCAGCGCAACCCTGGTCTTGCGAAAGGCAACGCCGGCGTCAGGAGGCGTCGTATCGAGAACCTCCGCGATAGCGGTCTCTCTGCAATACAGCCTTCCAAAGTACGTTGAAGGACATTACATGCTCACGGCTCAGTTTGAAACGACTACGCCAGGCAGGACATTTGACGGCCCTTTTCCTAATGATCATTATCCTCGTGCGTGCGCGCCGGCGGGCATCTTCAGCCTCTACTTCCCTCTGGAGGTCATGTGGAATGTCGATAGAATCAAACGTCCTATCAGAATGATCTTCTATCTGCTTGAGGGGCCTGGGCCCGTTAAAGAAGTCATTGCCAAAACTGAGTGGCTCGAATTCAGGACACAGTAGCTGTGCCGCCTAACAACCGCATGCAGCGATCCGGGTCGGCATAAAGTGCACGCTCGCGACCGTCATAGTAGGTTAGAGGTCAGCAATATTGCGCTGAGCGTTCGGCGTTCAGTTGCTGATGCGGGACGTTCGGCGTCGTGAGAGACCGCCTCCTGGCTGTTGAGGCATTTCTGATCGACATCGAACGCCTCAAGCTCGTGTCCCGCAAGGCGTATGTCAGCGACTTCTCCCGCAGAGAGAACTCTGCGGAGCATAGCTGGCACCTGGCCATGGGACTGCTGACCCTTGCGAACGAACTCGACCTGGACATTGACCTGAACAAGGCTCTTGTCATGGCACTGATCCATGACACCTGCGAGATCGACGCGGGAGACTCGCCTGTCTATGGGCCCATTCGGCACGACCAGTATGAAGCAGAGCTGGCGTGCATAAATCGCCTCTCGTCTCACGGCGTGAAGTTCGGAGAGAGCATGCGTCAGCTCTGGTTGGAATACGAAGCTCAGGAGTCCCGGGAAAGCCGTTGGGTCAAGGTCGTGGATCGGGTCATGCCGTTTGTGGTGAATCTTGCTACGCAGGGCCAGAACTGGAAGGATCTGTCCATTCGGAGGTCCCAGGTACTGAATATCAACAAGCCTGTTCAGGATCACGCCCCCGAGATCTACGCGTGGATGGAAGAGCGCATCGAGGATTGCGTCAAAGCAGGTTGGCTCATCGACGGATGACGAAACATATGGGTAGGGTGCTCGATCATGACGCCGAACAACTGCATGCAGCGATCTGGATCACCATAAAGTGCACGCGCCCAACTGTCGTCTAAGGGTTGAGTTCGGTGGTACTACGCAAGACGCGCGGCGTCCAGTCGTTGATGCGGGACGTTATGCGGCACGAAAGCACTGTGGATCGATCAAGAAACGCTCTTCCACATGACTGAACTTCTTCAGATTCTCCGGAGCCACAAGGCGGGACCCCGCCGTAGACCTCTGGCTTCGCAGTAGATCCCCGGAGCTTGGAGCTTTGGCTCAGACATGGTTCGATCGGATGCGTAAGTGCGGCTCCGACGTTCGGGAGCTGATTCATGACGGTTGTCCCGTCGCCTGTGTCGGAGACGTCGCCTTTGGCTATGTGAATGTCTTCACATCACACATTAACGTGGGGTTTTTCCGGGGTGCCGATCTGGGCGATCCCAATGATCTGCTGGAAGGCGCAGGCAAGCGCATGCGTCATGTGAAGTTGCGTCCCGGTGTCGATTGCAATGAGATGGCTCTAAGTCGCCTCATTGAGGACGCCTACATGGACGTTAAGAGAAGGTTGGCGCACAGTGCCGCATAAAAACCGCATGCAGAGAGCTGGATCACCATGAAATGCCCGCGCTCGACTGTCACCCATATGTCGAGGTCAGCGACCGTGCGCCGCACGTGCGGCGTCAAGTCGCTGATGTGAGCTGTTGGGCAGCACGTGAACGTCCCACCAGATTTGATGGAAGCTCCCCTGGTAACTTTGCGTCGCGCACGAAGCGGTGACGCGAAAGCGCTCTTCGCACTCACAAGTGATGCCGACGTCATGAAGTACTTGGACTGGCCTAGACCCGCGGACTCCAGTGCCCCTAGAGAACACTTGGAATCTATGGAGAAGGCGTGGGATGCCGGGGTCGAATATCAGTGGATTGTATTGGAGCGCCAGACCGCCGAGTGTGCAGGAACGGTTAGTCTCAGGATCAAGGGCCACGCCGCGGACTTCGGATACTTCTTCGGCAAGAACTTTTGGGGTCGGGGACTGGCATTTGAAGCCACAAGCGCAGTCTTAGGTTGGGTCAACGTGCAGCCTAAGATCCTCCGGATCTGGGCTACTGCAGACGCCGAGAACCTCAGGTCTAGGCGACTCCTCGAGCGCCTCAATCTTCAATTTGAAGGGGTTATGCGCTGCGCAACCTTGCGACCTAATATCGGTAGCATGCCGCGCGACACAGTAATCTATGCACGCACAAAATCGAATCCGTAACCCCGTCTTCGAGGTGCCGCCTGACAACCTGTTGCTGCTGGCCAGCTCTGGAGAGCCCAGGGTAGGCCGTGCGATGGTTGCCCTGTTGAGTGCGACAAAGTACCTGACACCAGTGACTCTCGATGGGACTCCCGTCCGGGGATTTCCAACCGTTACGTTCAACTTCGTGCCGTAGTCATGTCGCGTAACAAAAACATGCCGCGCGCTGGCCGGTCTGTGAGCGGGCGCAGATGTGGGCCGATAGGCGACTGCCAGTCGAACTGCACTGACTCTTCGGAGCGCCACAATTTGGTTCGTGCAGACAATTGGTCTAGCATCCATCTCTCTCACGTCCATTCCGTATCGTTGGAGCCTGATAATGAAAGCATCATGGGCAAGCTTTCTCGGAGCGCTTGAAGGTGCGGGTGCCGCTGCGCTAGTCTGCGGACTGCTGGTAGGCATCCTCGGTTGGCACCTCGATTCCATACCTAAGATCTCGGCATTTCTCGCCGTGATTCTCCTCGGCGCAATTGTCGGTTGGTCTATTGGTACGAAACTGGCGCGCCGAAGAGCGGCACGTCTGGCCCCACAGGCACGGTCCACTTAAGCGAAGACCCGTAGATCAGTCGCCTAACATCTCGTTGCAGGCGGGCCGTTAACGATAAAGTGCAGACTTCAAGGCGTTGGCGGGCGGCCGCTGAGCTCAACCGTTATGCGGCACCGGAAGCGCATCGCGAGGCCGCAATCAACTCAGAGCTGCATTCTCCAATCACGCTCGGCGGTTTCGACCAGATTGATTTCGTGCTGCCACCTTCCGGCAAGAATCTTGCCGTGGATGACAAGCGCCATACCACTGAATACCAATATCCCGCCTAAGACCGCCACGACATCCGGCGGTGCATCGGCATCGACGTACCCCATCAGGAGAAGGCAAACGCCAGGCACGGCAAGAGCGATGCCCCACGGCCTGGATAACGCGACATCCCGTTGCCTTTCCAGCTGCTGACGGTACCAGGCAGCGCCGGTAACGCCCATGGATTCTGCCGAACCTGGGGCAGTCACCCGGTGAAACTGCCTTACGCTGTACATGCCGGCCAATGCCCATAGCGAGAACAAGAAAGACCCAGCCCTCACCAGCAAATTATTCGCGACCACGATCGCAGCGATGGTAAAAAGGAAGAGCAGCACAAATGACACCAGGTCGGCTCGATTGCGCTTGCTTGTGTTTCTCTCGAATCGCGCCGCGCGTAGGCGCATTTGCTCCGGTGAAATGAAGACGATCTGTACTGACTGGGCTTTCCAGGCCAATTGGATCTGTCCCTCGTCGGTGGCACTCATGAGTTCCTCCTTTCCGTGAAGTGCTGCTTCAGATGCTTCTGCACACGATGAATTTTCTGGGAGACATACGCAGTTGTTATGCCGACGACTTCCGCGATCTCCGAAGCGGTTAGCCCTTCCAGATGGAGGAGGAGTACATCCCTATCCATAGGCCTGAGTCGTTCGATCAGGGCTCTGACCTTGGCGAGAACATCGGCACCGTGCGCCGCGCGCTCGATATCCGACGCGTCGGCAAGGTCTTCCAGGTCCTCGATATTCACGGAGCGAATGCGACGACTGCGCTGCTGCCGCCGAACGTAAGTCGTGGCTGCGTTGTGGGCGACTCTATATACCCAAGTTCGCAGGGAACACTGGCCCCTGAACCCGGCCAGGCTGCGCCATATGGCGAAATGCAACTCCTGCAACAGGTCTTGCTGCCGAAAGGGCTCCAGCTCGTACGCCGCAGCCAGACGCCCCAAGGGTGGGCCGAATTCCTCAGCGACTCGTGTATAGAGCGAGTCCTGATCCTGTGGTGGCTGCGGTACAGTGTCCATGGCGTAAGATAGTCGCCGTGCAGCCGAAATTCTGACAGCCGATGACGAGGGTAGCGATAAGAGGGCTTGTTGCGTGCCGCATGACAAATCCTTGCAGGTGTCCGGGACGCATAAAGCGCTCGGCCCCAGGCGAACTAGCATGGTGCTTCATTCATCGCCGCGCGCCCGTGTGCTGAAGGGCCCGCGTACGGCCCCTGAACTCAGTCGTTAGGTGGCACGAGAGCGCATCGACATGAAACTGAAGCCCAAGACCAAGAAGTCCGCCCCTAAGGCCGCCCCGACGACAGTGGACAGCTACCTGTCCGTGCTTAACCATCCTTGCAAGCCTGCAGTCCAAGCCATACGGAAAGTCATTCTTGGGCTTGACGCTCGTATTCGCGAAGAGGTCAAGTGGAATGCACCAAGCTTCTACATAGTCGAGCATTTTGCTACCTTCCGCCTGCATCCACAGCCGATGTGTCAGCTGGTCCTTCATGCTGGCGCCAAGACAAAAAAGGCCACGGTTCGGTTGGATGTGCCAGATCCGGAGGGGCTGCTCAAATGGCTAGCCCCAGACCGTTGCATCGTTACCTTCACCTCCAATGCTGAGGCGAACAGAAAGGCGGCCGCATTGGTGCAGATTCTGGAGCGCTGGATCGAGCAATCGGGAGTCACCAAGACCACATGCAAGAGTCCAAGATCTTAAGTCTGGAAGGTGGGTGCGACTGTCGCGCAGTTCGCTATAGGGTTACGTCCGCACCGCTCATCGTTCATTGCTGTCACTGCAGGTGGTGCCAGCGTGAGTCGGGCGCATCGTTCGCGCTCAATGCAATGTACGAGTCGGACCGAGTACTGAATCTGGGCGCTGAACCGGAACTAGTCCTTACCCCTTCCAATAGCGGCAAAGGTCAAAGGATCGCGCGCTGCCTCCACTGCAGGATCGCGGTCTGGAGTCACTATGCTGGATCGGGGCCAGTCACGCGCTTCGTGCGTGTAGGTACCCTCGACAGCCCGGACTCGATGCCTCCCGACATACACATTTTCACATCGACAAAGCAGCCCTGGGTGGTGCTACCGTCTGGTATCCCGGCGTTCGCAGAATACTATGAGCGCAACGCGGTATGGCCCAGGCAGGCGCTGGAGCGCTTCGCGCAATTGAAGCCACGTATTGATGCCTACAAGACGGGTGCACATGGTGCCGCCTAACAGACACATGCAGCGCGCCAGGAAGCATTAAGTGCTCGCCCGCATGCTGACAGGTCGGCGTGCGCGCGCTGATGTGAGTCGTTAGGCGACAGGCGGAGGTGAGGTGCATGATTTTGACAGCAGTACGTACCCTCGCACTAAGAGTTGGGCTCCTGGCCCTGATGTTCGGCGCTGCATCTGCGCTCGCAGCTGATTCTCCCGTTGCAGACCCGCCCAATGGCCTTCAAGCCCGGTTTTTGGGAGCGACACGTCTTGCTGGCGAACAGGCCAAACGGGTGAAGGTAATTAGCCACGCGCCACTGGCGCAGTTCTATCCCAGGGAAGCCGCAATAGCCCGAACGCCTGGCAGGATCGTTCTTGACATGCTCATCGACGCGGAAGGTACCGTTAAAGATGCCCTGGTGCTCGAAGAAAGCCCGCTCGGGCTCGGCTTCGGGGACGCAGCTCTTGCAGCGGCGCGAACCTACAAGTTCGCCAACCCTTACAAGAAATTGGTAATACTGAAGGTCGTGATACCAGCACGTCCATGAGCGTAAGTCTGTCGCCTAACAACCGCAGGCAGCGATCTGCATCACCATAAAGTGCACGCAGCCAACTTTCATGGCAGGTCTGAGCTCAGAGATTGTGCGCCGCAGGATCGGCGTCCAGTCGCTGATTCGGGACGTTGGGAGCCCTAGTGCCCGCGTTCGTCGTAATCTCCGGCCTCCCTGCTAGCGGCAAGTCAACGCTGGCATCGGCTTTGGCCCGAGCAATGGCGTGCGCGTATCTCGACAAGGACGCTTATCTAGAGGATCTCTTCGAGCTTGAAGGAGCTGGCGACGCTCAGCATCGCCGCCAACTCAGTATGCGTGCTGACACTATGTTTCGTGACGCGGCACTCGAAGCAGAGCTGGCAGTTTTGTGCTCTTGGTGGCGACACCCAAATTCAACCGCTGATTCCGGTACGCCAACGCCATGGCTATCGGTAGCGGGACGCGATCTCGTTGAAGTACACTGCAACTGCAGCGCACAAGTTTGCGCGGATCGCTTTGCAGGAAGAAGTCGTCATCCTGGGCATCTAGATGATGCGCGATCTCGAGGCGCCGTACTCCACATGGCACAGGAACAGGAGCATCTAGGTCCGATCTTTCCGGATCGCGCCATTGTGGTAAACACAGAGCGACCCGTTGAGATCGCCAAATTGGTTGAGGCTGTTCAGAGTGCACTACGTCAGCCCCGTGTCGCCTAACAACCTGTTGCTGCGGGCCAGTCTCGATAAAGTGCACGCGCCCATCTGCCTGGGTGGCTTTGCGGTTGGCGTTCATGCGCCGGGATTGCGCCGTTTGGCCGCGGAACTGGGACGTTGGGCGGCATGAGAACCACCTCGCATAGTCCGGCGAAGAGTCCATGAGTCTCGTTCAGGCGTTGAAGTCCTCCAGGCTATCTTGGTTGCTTTGCGCAACAATCATCGCCACATGGATTGTTGTGGCTTTAGCGTTGGAACAGTCCGTGATTGCGGTGCAGCACTCACGGCAGCTACTTCACTACGGCGCAATTGATGGGGCTCTGCTCCAATCTGGAGAATGGTGGCGCGTCCTTGCGTCGCAGTTCCTTCACGTCCACGCCCCCCACATGCTCTTCAATGCACTTGCAGTCTTGGGAGTCGGTGCAATTCTGGAAGCAGGCGTAGGTCGCTGGTGGCTCGCGTTCGTCTACGTGGTTGGCGGGAGCATTGGTCAGATCGCGGGCGTTGCGTTCTATCCGAGCCTCGTAAGTTCGGGCGCATCACAGGCCTTGATGGCGATTTGCGGGGCCGCATTGGTCATGCGCCGCACCCGCTTCGCATATGCACTTGTCGTCCCAATACTCGTCCTCCAGATTGGGCTTGACCTCAATGCAGCAGGAACGATCAAGGCCGGGCATGGGTGGGGGTTCATGGCGGGCGTCGTCATCGGGGGGGCGATCGTGGTAGTTTTCAGACGTAACGTCACCGCACGCCTTTGACATGCCGCCCAACAACCGCGTGCAGCGATCTGGATCACCATATAGTGCACGCGCCCGGCGAGGATTTGGCCCGCTATGGAACAAGCATGCTCTTCTGGTCCAATGACACTGAGTTCCAAGTTCAACTCCGGCTGAGGAGCAGATGCCCATGAAGTCATTGCTTGCCCTGGCAGTCTCCCTATTCGCGGCACACGGTGCGTTCGCTGCCTGCGAGCCAGCCTCTGCAATCAAGCAGAAACTCTCGGTAGGCGAGTCATCCTTGCGCAGTGCCACGTTCAGAGAACTGTGCGAGAGACTCAATGGTGATCTGGTTGATTCCAACGACAGGCAGTTGAAATCCCGACTTGTCATTCCAAAAAGGGTCCGGGATCCTGACATCAATTTGAGTGAGGACTATCGGGGGCTCCTTCGCAACTCCGGTAACTATCGTTTCGTGGTAAACACGATAATTGAGCCGTCCGGGCAGGTTTCCTGGGTAAATATCCTGACCGCATCTGGTCATCCGCGAGTCGATCGGGCTGTCGTAGCCTTTCTAAGTAAAAGTAGATACCGACAGCCAGTCACGTTTGATGGGAATGCGGTGCGGGCCTTTCACACCCAAACGTTCACCTTCGTTCCGTGATCATGTCGCCCAACAAACGCATGCAGCGCGCCGGGACGCATAAAGTGCTCGGCCGCGGGCGGGATGCCGTTGCTCCCGGATCAACCCTTGCGCGCCCGCGTGCTGATGGGTCATTGTCTACCTCCACGCCCGTGCATACGTGGACGGTCTTGTGGCCTCGTTGGAGCACCGAGAATCCCGGCTCAACGATGCTGACGCATAACAACCCGTTGCCGCGGGCCAGTTGCGATAAAGTGCATGCGCCCCGCCGTTATTGCCAATGTGGAAATCAACGGCAATGCGCCGCAGGTTCGGCGTGTGGCCGCAGGACGGAACGCCAGGCGCCACAGCTACGACATCGATGAAGCATACGCTCTACTTCGCAAACGGTGCCAATTGCAGTGACCGCATTCGCTGGGCCATGGCGTACAAAGGCATCTCGTTTGAAGGTATCGACATAGAAGCGAGTGATGGCGCTGCTCCTGTTGGTCCGATGGGTCCATTCTGCCGCGTTCCTGTCCTGGTCGCGGATCAACAGGTGTTGACGGAATCGATGGCCATTGCTGAGTACATGGAGGAACTGCATCCAGACCCGCCGCTCATGCCAAAGCCCCTGTTGGAGCGGGCCCGGGTTCGCGAAGTCTGTGAGGGAATCAACTCGTCAATCCACCCAGTGCAGAACAGCAGTGTTCTTCGTGCTATTCAGCCAAGCTGGACAAAGGACACCATTCGGCAGTTTCGCTCTCACTGGATAGCGTCGAATCTCGAGAAACTCCACCCCTTGCTTTGGCGTTCAAGCTCCTATGCCGTTGGCGTTCAGTTCACACTTGCCGACATCTTTGTTGCTGTCATGTACCGAAAGCTCGTCTCGCTTGGTGGAACGCCCAGTGAACTACCTAAGTATGCGATGCATTGGAAGTTTCTAATGTCGAACCCGGCCATCGCTGCAAGCTGTCCTGGAGAACAAGGTGCACAAAGTTCCGCCGAACAAATCGCTGCAGCGGGCGGGTGACGATAAAGTGCACGCGCCCCACTGGCGTGCGGTCATTCCAGTCCGAAGCTGTGCGCCGCAAGCGCGGCGTGCCGCCGCTGAACTCAGTCGTTTGGCGTGACGAAGGTAATCTTCATCCACGGTCCTGCGGCGTCCGGCAAGCACACGGTCGGCTTGCAGCTGAGCCGACTCACAGGTCTGCCACTTTTCCACAACCATCTGGCAGTGGACGCCGCACTTTCGCTCTTCGAATTCGGAACACAGGGCTTCAAGAACGTTCGATCGGCCGTTTGGAGGGCCGCTTTCCAGGAGGCGGCTCGTTCTGGCCGCTCGTTCATTTTCACTTTTCACCCGGAGGCGAGTGTCGAACCTGTTCTTATCGGAGAACTAATCAAATCGATTGAATCAGTCGGGGGAGACGTTCTATTTGTTGAGCTTCTATGTCCGCCCGACGTGGTCCTTGAGCGCCTCAGCAATCCCGGCAGGACCAACTTTCGCAAGCTGACTGATCCGGATCTCTATCTAGCCCTTGAGAAACAGGGCGCATTTTCCTTTCCACAACTTCCGACGCCGCTTTTGCGCATTGACACAAGCAATAGTCCTCCCGAAGTGGCTGCGAATCGAATTGCGCAGGCAATCGCGAATAGACTCATGACGCCTGACAAATCGTTGGAGCGGACGCGTGAGGGATAAAGCGCCAAAGTCAAACCTCGGCGTGCGCGCCGCTCAGTTCAACCGTTGGGCGGCCTGTCTAGCAACATCGCAATCATTCAGCCGGAGTAGCCTTGTCCCATGGCGCTAGAGCGTAAGAACTACGACGAACTTGCAAAGCCCGTTGGGCCCTACACGCACGCTGTCGAGTCCAATGGACTGCTTTTCCTGTCGGGGGTCACAGCGTTTGGCACTTCGGCACAAGGTGGAAGCATTGCGGATCAGACGCATGCTGTCTTCGATCAGATCGAGGCCATTGCGAAAGCGGAGGGAACCAATCTTCAATCACTCGTAAAGGTCACAATATTCATCACGGACTTCGCTGGTGTGACCGCTTTGCGAAATGTGCTCTTCGAGCGCTATGCCGGAAACCTTCCGGCAAGTTCGCTCGTCCAGGTGACAGCACTATTTTCCTCTGAGGTGAATATCGAAATTGAAGGCGTGCTTGCAGTGCGATGAAGACGGGCGCGAATCTCTCAGCGTGGTGTGACAAGGCTCGTGGCCATCGGCCGCTGCGTGCGGTCGCTTATGCGGGACGTTGGGCGACAGCACATGGCATTTTGGTAACGACGAGAGGACCAGTCACCGTGCCCACTCCTCTGCGCATATGGATCGTTCTCGCAGTCTCAGGAATGCTGGGTTCCGTCGCGACCCTGGCGGCCGAGTCGCCAACCACTTCGCTTGATTTGGCGTTCAGTCAGCAGCTTGCGGCATCGATCAAGGCAGTGAAGCAGGAGACCGGCGCTACTGAGCGCGCGCAAGCAGCTCTAAGAATTACCAAGCTCGTGTTAGACCGGCTGAGCCCAGAAAATAATGCTCCAGAAGTCGAGGGAAAGGTCCTGCTCGACCTATCGTCCCTTCTGGACACCACAAATGACAACGTACGTCAGTGGGTGGCGACGTCTCTCGGGTTCTTCGGCAGCCGTGCAAAGTTCGCAGTTCCCAAGCTCTTGACCATACTCCACGAGGTTGACTGCGCGAGTTTGAGAGGAATGAACTCTGCCGGCGCAATTCGCATTGCGCTCAAGAGAATCAACGGCGTGTCTCCTTCGACTCCTGACTGCACGAGAACAGGAGGCATGACAGGCGCATGATCCGGCCATGCTGTCGCCCAACAATCGGATGCAGCGATCTGGATCACCATAGCGTGCACGCGCCCGCTTGTTACAACAGATTCAGGGTCAGTGATTGTGCGCCGAATGTCGGGCGCCCAGTCGCTGATGCGGGACGTTCTGCGGTACGTAAAGCACCGCGCGGCGTTTCGGCATGACCGTTTCAGGCACAAGCTTCGGAGCGGCTGCATCCGACTACGGCACATTCCGGGCCGGCTTCCCCGATTCTTTCTTCGATAGGCTCGCCGAGTTTGGAATCGGGGTGGAAAGTCAGACTGTAGTTGATTTGGGAACGGGCACGGGAACGCTGGCGCGTGGGTTTGCACTCAGAGGCTGCCGAGTGATCGGCGTGGATCCGGATGAACGTATGCTCACACAAGCAAAGGAATTGGATCGAGGAACAAACGTCAGCGTTACGTACATAAAAGCAAAAGCCGAGTCGACAGAGTGTGAAGACAACATCGCCGATGTGGTTACGGCAGGCCAATGCTGGCACTGGTTTGATCGCCGTCGCGCAATAGCAGAGGTCATCCGCATATCGAAACCCGACGCTAGACTTGTCATCGCGCACTTCGACTGGCTGCCCCTGGCACAAAGTATGGTGGAGGCAACCGAAGGTCTGATTCAGCAATACAACCCTCAGTGGCATTTGGGTGGCGGGCCTGGAATGTATCCGCAGTGGCTCCCCGACTTGAGTGAAGCAGGAATGCGTAATATCGAAACGTTCTCATACGACACGGACGTGCCTTATACGCCAGAGGCATGGCGAGGCCGCATTCGGGCGAGTGCTGGCGTGGCCGGGCTTGATGCGGATACGGTACGTCGGTTCGACGAAGACCTCCGCGCTCTGCTTGCAACGCGATCCTCTGCAAGTGTGATTGCCGTACCGCACCGAGTGTTCGCAATCATTGCGGACGCCCACTAGACAGGTTGAAGGAGTGCCGGTGCCGGATAAAATCACGTCGTAGAGGGACTGGGTTCGATACAGTGCACGCGCCCAACTGTCACAGTAGACTACAGATCAGCGATTGTGCGCCGCAGGATTGGCGTCCAGTCGCTGATGTGGGACGTTAGACGGCATTGGTGAGCAAGTGCACATAAGGTCAGCCACAATAGCCGACGCCGCCCAGGTGGCTCGGCTCTCATCCCAGTTGGGCTATCCGGTCTCAGACTCGGAAACACGCGAGCGCCTTTCTCAGATCCTGTCATCTCCCACGCACATTGTGCTCGTCGCGGACAATGGACCAGGACTATCGGGATGGGTACTGGCTGAGTGCCGACTTTCCCTGGAGACCGGGCCGCGCGTCGAAATCATCGGCTTGGTGGTTGATGCGGCAACACGCCGCGTGGGCATAGGGCGTACCTTGGTCGCGCTCATTGAGCGCTGGGCGTTGGAGCGAGGCTATTCCATTCTTCTCGTGCGCTCCAACGTCGCCCGTCAGGAGTCGCATCCATTTTATGATCAGCTCGGGTACGAGCGAGTCAAGACGCAACATAGCTACAAGAAGGTCTTGAATGCAGTTCAACAAACCGTTGCAGCGGTCGGCTCACGATAGAGTGCATGCGACGTTGGGCGGCACGGAGGTTCAATGGCAGGTTCAGTCGCAGCAATCTACGTAACCCCTGAAGCTGGGGCAGAGCTCCGGCCTGTTGGCGCCGCTGTGCTACAAGCGGGTTGCGGCTTGGTAGGCGATCGTTACTACAAGCATGCAGGCACCTTCTCAGAGAAGCTCAAGGGAACACAGGACTGGGAAGTAACGCTCATTGAGCAGGAGGAGGTAGAGCGCTTCAACACCTCCGAAGGAAAGAACCTGGCTCCGGGCAGCTTCCGTCGAAACATTGTGACGGTGGGAGTCCGACTAAACCAGCTGGTCGGGTCCCGCTTCCAAGTTGGATCCGCTGTTCTCGAGGGTATGCGACTCTGTGAGCCCTGTGCGTACCTGGGGACTCTTCTAGGCCCAGCGGTCATACGGGCCACCGCTCACAGAGCCGGATTGCGGGCACGCATCATCATGGGTGGTGAGATCAAGCCAGGAGATGAGGTCATCGCAAGTGCCGCCTAAAAAGTCGCTGCAGCGGGCGGGTGACGATAAATTGCACGCGCCCAAGCGACGCACTGGGGTATGGCGCAACGGTTCTGCGCTGCAAGATTGGCGCGCCGCCGCTGGGCTCAGTCGTTGGGCGGCACTCATGCCTGGCTTTGAGCCTCGAGGCTGCGCGGACGCATCGCTCAAGCACCACAAAATGCAATGATATGGCGCCGACCACAAACAGGTTTTATGCTCCGCTTCAGATAAAGTACCGGGCTGCCAATGAGATTCGACCTGTCCCCCTACGCATCCTGCAGTTTCTGCGACGACCTTTCCGGAACAAGGGAGTGTGCGATTGTTTCCGAGAATGAACACGCTGTAGCTGAAATCGATGAGCGCCAATACGAGCGTGGAGCGATGCTCATCATTCCAAGGAAGCATCGTGAGTCAATTCTCGATATAGACCGCCAGGAGATCGAGGGTGTGTACGGCCTTGCAAGGCAGGTTGCGCATGCGGCCGCTAGAGCCTTCGGTGCTCACGGGATGAATGTGTTTCAAAATAGCGGTAGAAGTGCCGGTCAAACCGAGCCTCATTTTCACGTGCATGTGATCCCGCGCTATGGAGACAGCGATCCGCACAAGATCTTTCTGCAGCATGACTGCGAGGTGATGTCGATAGAAGAGCAGCGCGCTGTCGCTGATGCAATCAGGGCGGAATTGTGATCCGCGGACGAACGTGAACGAACCTCCATTCTCCACCAGCTCATGGAAATGACACCGCGCGCAGTGATGGACGCGTGGATTGTCAGGTTCAATGCCGCTGACGTGGATGGCTTGGCGAGACTGTACGCCACAGATGCCGTCAATCATCAGGTCGCGCTCGAGCCTGTCGTGGGCCGGGAGGCGATCAGAGAAATGTTCGATCGTGAGTTCGGGGCTGCAAAAATGGTATGCATACCCGAGGCTATTCATGAAGCCGGTGAGGTTATCGCATTGGAATGGAAAGATCCTGTCGGGCTTAGAGGCTGCGGGTTCTTTACCATCAAAAATGGTCTAATCACGTTTCAACGCGGCTACTGGGACAAGTTGTCTTTCCTGAGGCTTCACAATCTGCCAATGGATACTTAGCTGATGGCCGTCGAAGAGTCTTCGCATCACGCCGTCTCGCCCGCGTGCTGAGCCGTCAGCGTGCGGGCGCTGATGTGGGACGCTAGGCGACACTGCCATGTTGCGCGCTTGCACACCCACTGATGCCTCCCAGATCTGCAGCATCTATAACCACTACGTCCTTGAGACGGTGGTGACCTTTGAGGAGGTCCCAGTTCGAATCGAAGACATGGAAAGGCGAATAGCTGACGTTAGCTCCCGACTCCCATGGCTTGTCTACGAGCGCGATGGCGAGATCTATGGGTATGCCTATGCCACGACCTGGAAAGAACGATCTGCCTATCGCTTTTCCGTCGAATCCACGGTCTATCTTGCGCCCCGGGTGGCTCGTCAAGGTATTGGCACGCTACTGTATCTGGAGTTGCTGAAAGCGCTGCGAGACAAGAATGTGCATTGTGTCATCGGAGGCATTTCTCTCCCCAACCCGGCAAGTGTCGCCCTCCATGAAAAGCTGGGCTTCACCAAGATTGGTCACTTCCGGGAGGTCGGGTGGAAGCTGGGAAAGTGGGTCGATGTCGGCTACTGGGAGATAGTACTGTGACTGAGCCGCCTTACCACCACGTGAAGCGGGCGGGTGACGAAAAATTGCACGCGCCTGACTGTTGGGGTGGTGCTGATGTCGACGTTTCTGTATCGGGCTTGATCGTTGGGCGGCACTTTTATCATGCAGGCTGACGGCGAGAGAGACTACTCTTCCATGTCTGACGCGGAGCTAGGCAATGAGCGGGTCCGCGTAGACTATGTGCTAAGGCCACAGGATTACCTCAACATCCGAAGTGAGATCGCCGGTAGAAAGCGAAAGCGCAGAATCGCACATCTCCCACTTATGCTCCGGCTGCTCGGAGGCTATTTTCTACTTTGCGCAGTGTGGACTGCCAAACCCCTCTTCACTTCATTAGTCATGCTCGGTCGCACCGGGGAGGGCGTGATGGTTGTCCTGGCTGGGGTGCTGCTGACGATTCTCACCGTGCTTTCTGGGGTGCTATTACTTGAGGGCGGACGCCGAGCTCTCTACATAAGTGCCATGGCAGCTGCGACTCAACTAGTGAGTATCAGGATTCTCGGAGTTACCTATCAGTACGTGCCGTTCGTCGCACTGAACATCGGAATGCAGGAATCAGACATGGCCTTCGCAGCAACTGTGGGGCCTCGGGTTGCAGTAGGTATGGAGTACGGCCAGCCTTCCTTTGTGACGTTCAATATCATCGGGGCTTACGCACTTCTCATCACTATTCGTGGAATGCGCCAGGCTTGAGATTGGCGCTCATGCGCATCTGGTGCGCAGGCACTGATGCGTGACGTTAGGCGGCACTCGGAGATGTCTTCAATGACCACACGCGCCCTGGAACTGGCGGCACTTCTCGTCCGAAACTTCAATGAAGTTCCGACGGAACGCGAGACAAGAAATCCCCTGTACGACAGTCATAACAGCAGACTGGCTCGTGGCACTGCCGCCAACAAGCTCGGCGCATCCTATGACGTTCTTGAGCCGGGAAAGCGCGGGTGCCCATACCACCTCCACCACGCGCAAGAGGAGATGTTTGTGATTCTGGAAGGTGAGGGAACACTCCGTGTTGCCGGAGAGCTTCTCCCAATCAAGGCGGGTGACGTGATATTCATTCCTCCCGGACTTGACTACCCCCACCAGATCATCAACACGTCGGACGCACAGTTGAAGTTTCTCTCTGTGAGTACGCGGGAATCACCGGAAATCGCAGAGTATCCTGACTCCGGCAAATTCCTTGCTTACGCGCGTGTCGGGCAGGAGGACCATTTCAGGGTCATAGCTCGACCGGGCGAGGATCTCGATTACTGGGACGGAGAGCCTTGATGAACGACGTCGACGTGCCGCCGCTGAACTCAGCCGTTAGACGGCACTACAAACCGGCAATATCGCAGTGAGCGTGCCCATCATTCTGTTGTCTGTCCTGCGCATAGCGATGGTCTTCGGAGGCGCGATCATATTTCTAGTGATAGTTTTCTCTGGTTCTGCCGCGAGTATTGCAGTTCGCGATTGGACAATATTCTCTGTGCTACTAGCTGAGTCGCTGCTGCTCGGGTGGCTCTCGGCTCGAACGCTGGATCGGTTCCGATTCCCAGCTGGTACCCCTCTGGAAATGCAGCGCGCCTCCAGAGCGCTGAGGTATGGACTTGGCGCTGGCCTGTTGCTCGCGGTCGTAACCGGAGCGTTCCTGGCTCGCAGCGTGCCAGAAGATCGCGTGGTGGCAGGGCTATCATCAGTGGTATTTGCCATGCTCACATTCGGATTTGCTGGACTCATGTGGGGCGTCTATCTTGGAAGCAAGCTTGTGGCTCGCATTGTCGGTAAATAGGAGTCTTCGTCGTGCCGTCTGATGGCCCGGTTAGCAGCAGGAGACGCGCAGTGCGTGATTCAGGAAATGCGTTCCGCGCGCTTTGCATCGTCGTTCTGCTAAGCCACAGCGTTGTTGGCTGGTCGGCTGCATCAACTCGCTGGATCGATGTTGCTGGCTACAAGGTCGACATGAACCTGGCCCCGAAGTCTCAGGTAACTGAGACGGTGAGTAACCTGCAACATCAGATCAGCATCATTGACGCCGCCAAGCTTCCGAAGAAAGTTCAGGCATTCTTTCACACCGTAGAGGTTGTGATAGATCCGACGCTTACAGGGATGAATGGCCAGTATGCGCAAATTGCCGGTTCGTGGGTGGTTCGCGCCCGGCCAGGTCAGTGGCCGCCGGATCGCGCGATCCTGCTGCACGAACTGCTGCATGCCTACCATCGGGAAGTGCTGGGTCAGCCAACGCCGCCGGTAGGCCTTGCGCTTCAGGAGGCGCTCCGGGAGGGGACATACCCCCCTGAATACAAAGGAGCGTACTTTCTGTCCAATGGACGCGAGTACTTTGCTGTAGTTGGAGAGATATACGTCGCCGGGCCCTCGTTCAGGCCGCCGTACAACTGCGGAATCGTGCAGAAAGCCCAACCGAGCTTCATCAGCTACCTGGCAACTCTATTTGGAGAGCGCAAGTGTGAGTAGCAACGTCAGCACAACAAGGCTTGACCTCGTGCCAATGACGCCGCCCTTCATGCGTGCCGCCCTGGAGAGACGTTTCGCAGAGGCTTCGATCATCGCCGGAATAGCTGTCCCTGATACATGGGCCGTTCATGACTCGCCGCTTGCCATTCGCCTGTCACAGCTTGAGGCCGAGCCATCACTACAGCCTTGGCTCCTGCGTGCAATCACACTCCGCAGCAGCAGTGATATGGTTGGTTACATCGGCTTCCATACGGCGCCCGGGCCTGACTACCTGGAGGAGTGGTATCCAGGTGCTGTTGAATTTGGATTTACCATCTTTCCGCTCCACCGCGGAAAGGGGTACGCCCATGAAGCTTCTGCAGCGCTAATGCGGTGGGCTCAAGAAGTACATGGGGTGACGCGATTCGTACTGACGATCAGCCCAACCAATCTTCCATCACAAGCGATCGCAGCAAAGCTCGGGTTCGTTCGCATCGGAGAACACATGGATGAAGTGGACGGGGTCGAAGACGTCCTTGCATATCGTGCCCCTGCCGTCGCCGTTGAGGGGCGATAGGCGACAGGCATTGCGCACATGGGAGAAGATGCGCCGGCGATCTTCGACCGCCGGCGCCTCCAGCTTCTCAATAGATGCCCTATTTCTTGGCGAGCGGCCAGTTGTCTGAAACGCCAGTCGCTGCTGCGCCGGCCGAGTCCTGGGCGTACGTGTAAAGCGGCTTGCCCTTGTAAGCCCATTGCTTCGACCCATCGTCACGGGTCACGACGGTCCAGTCTCCCTCGGCCTTTGCATCGGCTGCGGCAGCCAGAGGCGGCCAGGCCGTGGCGCAACCACCATTACAAGCGGATTTGCCCGGCGCGGAGTCGCGCGCAAACGTATAGAGCGGCTTGCCGCCCGGAGCGACGAACGCGCCGTCCTTCTCGGTTACGCCCGGAGGAGCTGCCCAGGCTGCCGCTGTCAGGGCCAGGGTGCCAGCCGCCATCAGTCCCGCAAGAATACGCATCGCCCTTCTCCTGATGATTACTTGGGAAAGTGGTTTAACGCACTTGTTGCGGTTGGGTCAATCGCTGGGAGCAGACCCTTGTGTCAGACTACCTGAGCATCCAGTGAAGGCATCCACCTACGCGCAAGAGGCAACTGTGGTTCCTTCGAAAGCAGGCGTGATGGGTGCCGTCAGGCGATCTCAGTAGGGATATTGCAATGTTCAGGCTCAGACTGCCGCTCATCTTTCTGTTTGTCTCTGCCGGCGTTCTTGCCGGCCAAGCAGCGCTTGTCGGACAGATCAAGCAGCAGAATGTCATAAGAGGCTGCGCTTTGACTGCCTCTTCCACGGTGGTTGGCGGTGGCTTGATACTGCTTGCTGAGCGCGATGAATCGCAGGTCATCATGAACATAGATGGCGTTGATGTTCAGCTCAAAGTCGTGGGGAAGAGCGGAAAGCTGCAAGTGGTGGGCGACGTACTTGAAAGGATATATCGAGCTCCTGGAATCGAGGTCAAGGCCCGGTACAAGGTCACTGCGGACTGCTCAGCAAGCACAAGCGAATCCTGTGAGGTGACGGGGTTTACCGTTACGTTTGATGTCAGTAAGGATGGAAGGATGCAGGCCATCCAGGCCGTTGGGGAATCCGGTTGTTAGTAGGGCTCCTGTGGCGGCAAAGTGGCGTATGGGTGGCGTTGAAAAACCGCAGACAATAGGAGATGCCCTCCTCATATTGGTATCTCTGACCAAATGGTGAGGAGTGTGGGGGTGGAGATGTACATCAATGCAAACCTCGTAAAGCTCGAAAGGAACAAGCGAGCCTGGAGCCAAGAGCATCTCGCTCAGGTCACCGGCCTAGGCATGCGGACCATCCAAAGAATAGAGTCTTCTGGAACGGCTTCAAATGAGTCCATTGCATCCATTGCTGCGGTGTTTGCATTGAAAGTTGCAGATTTCCTGATTGGAAGCTCCAAGAATGAAGGCTCTTTCGAGATCGTGCGCTCAATCGGAACGGCACTACCAGATGTGAAAGACGCATCGAGCAGGCTTGGCGTGGCTCTCAAGTTCAAGGGGCGACTGCTGGCTTGTGAGGCTATAGACAAATCCGCGAAACCCAACTCACTAATGGTGAGCATCAGCCTCAAGCGCCGTGATGTACTTCTGGCGCAGCAGTCCGATGTGTACTACCTGACGGATCACTATGCGCCATATCCCGCCATTCTGGTGAGACTGTCCCGGATCAAGCAGACCACCCTGAGGGATCTGCTGACCGAGTCACGGGAGTTCCTTCGGACAGAGGCCGCTTAGAGGAGTGGATCACATGGCCCCACATCCGCCTGCGCCGCGCGCATTAACATGAGGCTATCCGTCGCATTAGCAGCAGCAGCGTTGAGCGCGTCAACGCGCATGATCGTTGCAGGTGAAGCTACTGCGGTCCAGCACGTGGATCAGATTCCGGAGCAAATCTGTGGCCTCGCGAATGTGACCGTGTCTTTTGTGCGGATCCGCCCACTTCCCGGGTACGTTGAGGCGCAAGTGACGGTGTCCAGAGGGAGCAGCTCCACCGTCGTGCGGGTGTCAGGCGCCCGCGATTACATAGGTCTAAGGTGTGAAGCCAGTAGCAAGGGCGACCCCCATCTTGTCATCCAGGCCTATTGTGGCGGCTCAGGATGTCACGACCTCGACAATTTCTACATCGTCTCTGCCATGACACTAGAGATTCTTCTCGTCCCAAGAACTCGAGATGACATGAATCGACAGGATGCCGCGTTGATTCTTGGTCATGCCGTGCGTCCTGTGAGTACGCTGTATTCAATACCGCTTGGGAAAGATGGACGCGAACGGTAGGGCTTTGGGGCGACCCACGTCGCCCACCATCAAGATGCAGCTAGCTGGATCAGCATGAAGTGCAGGCGCCCAACTCTCATGCCAGAATCGGGAGCAGGGAGCGCGGGTGAGGAGCAGCGCAAGAGGTGACATGAAGTGACGTTGTCGCAGGTTCGCGAGCCGGCACTCGCTATGCACTCGGACTACATGTCAAAGCTACATTGGGGTGGCAAGGTGGTCGGACTCCGGGTTGAGCTACCAAGGGCACAGGCTGACGTAGTACAGAACCTCGTGGATACTGCGTGGGAATCCAAAGCTCCAAGGGCAGAAGTCTGTAGCACGAGCAAAAAGTCGCTCATAGATAAACGGAAATCGGGACCAGCTACCGCTATGCCAACTTACCGCACCGCGACAGAGTCGGACTTGCCCGCGATTTGTGCGCTCGGGGAAGAGGTAAACGCCATCCATCACGACGCCCTCCCGCATGTCTTCGCTGGGCCAGGTGCGGCCGACCGTGATCTGACTTACTGGTCGTTTGCCCTCACCAATCCCGAGTCGGCTATCTTCGTAGCCGAGGAAGCCGATCGTGTGGTTGCCTTCGTAAACGTCAGCATGATCAACGAGTCGAGGTCGTTGCTTAAGCCAATGCGCTGGGGGCGCGTTGGCTCACTATCTGTGACCAAGGGCAAGCGCGGACAAGGCATTGGCCCAGAACTAATGAGGCTGGTTCACGAATGGGTCAGGGAGAGCGGCGGCCATGAAGTCTGTCTCATGGTGTCGTCATTCAATCAGCACGCTCTCCACGTGTACAGAGAACTGGGGTACGAAGTTCGTTCGCATAACCTCGCCAAGGTTGTCGCCACCGCGTAACGCATTGAGGACAGAGGATGTACCGTGCACACACAGTTTCAACCGCGGTAGCAATAGACCCAAGAAGTGCATACGCATATCTGGCAGAACCCCTGAATCTGCCAGAGTGGGCGCCCGGCTTCGTCAAGACCATTGAGAAGCACGGCGATCAATGGCTTGCTCAGACAACTCTTGGCCAGGCCACGTTCCAGTTTGCCCCGCCGAATGAGCTCGGGGTTGTCGACCACGACGTGGAGCTGCCATCGGGTCGCTATCACAATTCCATGCGTGTCATCCCGAATGGATCAGGAAGCGAGATTCTATTCACTGTGCTACAACTTCCTGGCATCACGGACGAACAATTCAGCGCAGACCTTGAGACGGTAAGAAATGACTTGCTCAAACTACGTACCGTGCTGGAGCTTCGCTATGGAGGTGCCGCCCAACAACCTCCGGCATCGAGCGGATCACGATAAGGTGCCGCGGAGTCGGCGCGCCATCGCTGATACAGGTCGTTATGTGAAACCAGCATCGCGGTACTTCCGGAGGCGATTCTCTTGATCGATCTGAACAACTACCTGATGTTCATTGGTGCCGCGTTCATCCTTGTCATCGCGCCAGGCCCAGACATGGCTTACATGCTCGCGAGAACGGTCGCGCAAGGGCGTACCGCAGGCTTTCTAGCAGCCGCCGGCATCAATGCCGGTGCATATGTTCATGTATTTGCATCTGTCGTCGGCCTTACCGCAATTCTTGCTGCATCCACCATTGCATTCACGGCATTGAAGTGGGCGGGCGCTTGCTATCTGGTATGGATCGGATATCGAGCACTGACCGGCAAGAGCGCCGCTCTGAATATTGAGGGCGTTGCTTCCCAGGGCATGCGCAGAAGCGCTGTATTCTGGCAGGGATTCTGGAGTGACGTGCTCAATCCCAAGGTCGCCATCTTCTTCCTGGCGTTTCTGCCGCAGTTTGTAGACGTGACGAACGAGGAAGTTGGCGTCACCCAGCAACTGCTCCTGCTCGGAGTCACGTGTAACGTGGTGGCCATTTGCACAAACCTCGTTCTGGTCTACTTCGCGAGTGCCGTGACCAATCGCCTGCGAAAGTCGCAGCGACTCGTGGCATGGATGCACAAGGCGATGGGTGCAGTCTTCATTGCGCTGGGCATCCGCATAGCCAGCCAGAGGTTCGAGCCATGACACCTCTAGCCTTGCAGTTCGCGCTTCACGGGTCGGTCACGCTCATGGCTGAAGTTAGTCGGCATGTGGTGCTGGTCACGCCATGAGTAAACCGACACGCCTCCTCCTGGTGGCAATCCTTCTCTTGGGTTGTGTGGGCTGCGACCAGATTACGAAGGTGGCGGCCAGAACCCACCTGAGCGACGGACCGGGAGTGTCCTTCTTGCACGACACTGTTCGGCTGGTCTACGCGGAGAATCCAGGTGCCTTCTTGAGCCTTGGCGCGTCGCTGTCGAAACCCATTCGGACAGCAGTATTCCAGGGCGCCGCCGGGTTGCTGGTTCTGGGGCTAATTGCTTCCGCTCTATTCTGGCGGGGGCTCAGTGGAATCCAAGTGGTGGCACTGGCACTACTGGGGGCCAGTGGATTGGGGAACCTGATAGACCGCGTGCTTTACGATGGGTTGGTGACGGACTTCCTGAACATTGGTATTGGAAGCCTTAGAACCGGCATATTCAATGTGGCCGACATTGTTGGAGTTGCCGGAGCCATCATCCTGATCACTCGCCGGAACGCTGACGCGCAAAGGTGAAAGGCAATAAGTGAACGCCGGATGTTCGGAGTCCGATCTCTGATGCGGGATGTGGGGCGGTATGAGACACGCATGTTTTGTCTGATCTTCGATCTTGACGGCACGCTAGTGGACAGCGAGCCTCTATGCAATCAGGCCTTCCTGGACCTCCTGCCGCAACTTGATGATACCGTTCAGGGTCTCATGCAGCGATACAGTGGTATGCAACTCGCACCGGTCCTTTCTGACCTCTCCGTCAGACTCGGGACGAATCTGCCGGACGACTTTGAGCCCGCGTATCGTGCGCGGGTTGCGCAGCTCTACGACATGTCATTGGCACCCATGCCTGGTGCCATCGAGATGCTGTCCGCGTTGCAGAATCCAAAATGTGTCGCGTCCAATGGGCCAGTTGCAAAAACATCGCATGGGCTCGAGGTGGCAGGACTCGCACACTTCTTTGGCGACAAGGTGTTCAGCTCCTATCAGGTGGGGCATTGGAAGCCGGAACCACACCTCTTTCTGCATGCCGCTCGCATGATGAACTACGCACCTGACCAGTGCCTTGTCATCGAGGACAGCAACGCCGGTTTGCACGCAGCGAAAGCGGCAGGTATGCGAGCGGTTCATTTCTGTCCGAATGAAGCTCCCAGGTCAGAGATGGCAGACGCCCATGTTTCCGATTTGCGAAGTCTTGCAGAGGTAGTTCGGAGTCTCGCGCATTCCCTCTGACAACCCGTTGCTGCGGACCCGTTGCGCGGGATCGACGCGTGGCCGCAGAGTGGGGCGCTGGATTGCACGAGTTGTCATCTACCGAGCAAAGGCGAAGAATCACACGACCACCGGAGGAGTCACCATGAAACGCCTTGCGTATGTCCCGATTGCCGCTCTACTGCTTTCATTGTCGTACGTAACTCTTTCTGCTGCACCACCGGACAGGCCGGCAGGTGTCACAGCCGAGAACTGGGTGGCTGTAAGCGACCGCCTGGGGATCGTGCTGGTGGAATCCGGAGGCCCTATGGTTGCGCCCCAGGCGATTCCCATTGTCGGGCCTGACGGAAAACTGGAGGAGCGCGGTCCCGTGGTCTCAGTCGGTCCTGGCATTGCTGTTACATCAGGTCAGGTATTGCTTCTCAAGCCGCCGGTAGGTGGTTACTTCATGGTGAAGGGTGCGGGCGGATGGACCAGATTGGTGGTGATCGAGCCTCTCAAAGGACCTGGTGACGTCGGATAGAAGCAATCTGAGTCGAAGTGCTGTCGATCATCCAATGGGCATGACAGCCAATGGCAGAGACCTGGTTCAGCAAAGGGTGGGCGCCATGAAGCGCCGCATCGTCATTTCGGCACTTTCCACAACCGACAGCGAAGAGTTCATCGCCGCCGCGCAAGCCAGCAGGAGGATGCACGTACCGTGGGTATCGCCGCCGCTTTCGGCAGTGACATTCCGCGACCGCCTTCGTCGTCTCGTTGCTCCCTCCCATTACGCTTTCGCCGTCCGGCGGCTGGACACGAATGAACTTGCGGGCTACATCGATATCACGAACATCGTGCGAGGGGTTTTTCGCAGTGGGTATGTCGGCTATTACGCCTTCGCGGGTTTCGAGCGTCAGGGTCTGATGACGGAAGGGCTACGACTGGTGGTTCGGTACGCTTTTCGGGAACTCAAGCTTCACCGCCTGGAAGCGAATATCCAGCCCGGGAACGTCGCCTCCATCGCATTGGTGCGTGCCTGCGGATTCCACAAAGAGGGGTACTCGCCCAAGTACCTGAAGATCAGAGGGCGCTGGAGGGATCACGAGAGATGGGCACTGGTTTCCACGGGCAGGTCAACATCTTCCCGGAGTTGAGACGGGGGAGAAGGGCGGCGCTGAGTGGTTCGTGGCCGAACAGGTGAAGCTCGTATACGATGCCGGGAAACAGGTTGTTGTGCGGAATCATTTTTTGGAGTTTGCCTTGGAACGTGGAGCCTTTTCTCATTGATCAGCATGTCTAACCATGCTGAAAATCGCCGCCGGTGTCACGTAGTCGTGGCGCTTGCAGGGGTTGTGCTGGCTTCCTGCGGAGAAGGTCCCCCTGATCGGCCAATCGCTTACAGAGGCGAATACCACTACGATCTGGAAAAGGCCTACCTGGTTCAGACTGGCGTGGATGCCAAGATCTGCATTCAAGGAGCGGATATGACTCCAGCAGTTCAGCCCGAGTTCTCTGAATCCGGCGGAATCTCGGATGTCGCGGTACGCGGCATTCTCAGCAAGCCGGGGCGCTACGGTCACCTGGAGGCATGCACCTATGTCTTGTCGAATGCAGAACTTCTTGGCGTGGGCGAGAGGCGCGCGCGCGAGTAAGCAGATCCTGCCGGGAACCACCGGACTGTTGCGAAGATCGTTGCTGTTCACCGTATTGATCCTGTCGACTGCGGCCGAATCGGCCAACGCCGAGAGAGACGAACTCGCCGTGTCTGCCGGAGGCACGCTGCACTTCGAGCTGGTCGGTGACGCGGCAGGCAGGAATGTCCCGGCGGTTCCTGTAAACGATCCCTCTTCAGCCCAATCTGTAATCCGGGTAGTCTTTGCGATTGATGGAATGGGCAACCGAACTTTGCGGATCAAAAGCACCTACACGCGCTCGATCGCTTTTGATTTCCGCCTTTGTGAAGGCGCGCCTGTGTCGGATTGCAAGACTGTCGTCGAGAACTTCGTGATTGCAGGAGGAGAAGAAATGAGCCAGCTGCTGCAGGATCAGGTTCATCGCATCCTCTTCTTCAATTTCATCCGGGTACGGGATGTGGATGCGAGCAATGGGCTCATCGCAAATTCAATGTCTGCCGGCATTCCACCTTGTGCGGCCGCCGAACTGATCAGGGCTCCAGGATGAGCCCGAGACCGGCGTTCACTACTGTTCAGGAGTATCTGACGGCGCTGGAGCCAGCGCAGGCAAAGGTGCTGCGAAGCATCCTGGCGCTGGTTCGGAAATCCGTTCCGGGAAGCTCCAGGGTGATCAGTTACGGCATTCCGGCCTTCAAGCAGGATAAGGTCTTCCTCTACTGCGCCGCGTTCAGGAAGCACATTGGCATTTATCCACCCGTGCGCAACGACGCCAGGCTCATGGCGATGCTCAAGCCCTATGCGAACGCCAAAGGGAACCTGAGCTTCCCTCTGGACAAGCCAATGCCCCTGCCGTTGATTGCGCGGGTAGCCAAGGCGCTCGCGAAACAGTACGCAAGGCCCGGCAAATGACCCGCAGGCTGATCAGCTCTGGTTCCACCTTTGAAGCCGACATCGGGTACAGCAGGGCTGTCTGTCAGGGCGACTGGGTGTTCGTTTCAGGTACAACGGGTTTCGACTACAACACGATGACCATTTCCGAAGATATCCAGCTGCAGACCGAACAGTGTCTCAAGAACATCGAGGCGGCGCTTCTGCAGGCTGGCTCCTGTCTGGAGGATGTGGTGAGGGTCACCTACGTCTTGCCCACGGCGACAGATTTCCCGAAATGCTGGCCTGCGCTGCGCAACGCTTTTGGCGCCGTGAGGCCCGCCGCAATGATGATTTCTGCCGGGCTCGCGGATCCGCGAATGCAGATCGAGATCGAAGTTACGGCGATGAAGCAGTGCGCCGGCGTGAAACAAGGTGGCGCTGCATGACGTACTACCAGCTTGCCTATGCGCACCTGGCGACGATTGTCCCGGCATTCTTCATCGGAACGATCCTGCTGTTCATGAAGAAAGGGACGCCCCTGCACAAGTTCCTCGGCCGGATCTACATGCCGCTGATGCTGGTGACGGCGATCATCACCCTCTTCATGCCGGCGCTCGTTGGACCGCGGATCGGAGGGCACTTCGGTTTCATCCACCTGTTCAGCCTGTTGGTGCTGTACTCCGTGCCGTCAGCGTATCTCCACGCCCGCCGGGGAAACGTGGCAAAGCACCGCTCGGCGATGGTTGGTCTGTATGTGGGTGGAATACTCATCGCTGGCACATTTGCATTCATGCCGGGGCGGCTGATGAATCAGTGGCTGTTTCAGGGGTGACCTTTCCGGTAGATGTGGCTATGCTCGGCCGACAACAATTACTGCCACATCGGCTTTTCTGGGGGGACTGATTCAAATGAATCGCAAATTCCAGTTGTCGGCTGCCTGTCTTGTGCTCGCATGGGGACTTGGCAGCTGCGGTGGCAGCAAGCCGCCGGAGGCTGCCGCGGCACCGGTCAATCCCAATGCCGTCACCGATGCCATGGTGGGCGAGTGGCAGGGCGTCGAGGGCACTTTCCTCCGCGTTGAAGGCGGCGGCGGCAAGTACCAGATCACGATCCAGAATCTGGACGGCCCGAAGACTTTCGAGGGCCGCAAGCTCGGCGATCGCATCCAGTTCGAACGCGATGGCAAGAAAGAGCTGATCCGCAGCACCGACGGTGCGGGCACGGAAATGAAGTATCTCGACGGGAAGAAGGACTGCCTGTCGATCGTCAACGGCGAGGGTTACTGCCGGGATTGATGCCTTCGATCAGCCGACGGCGTGCAGCCGGGTGAGCGTCGAAAGCGGCTGGATGTTGGTGTATTTCACCAATTCGGCGCCCAGTTCAGCGCCCGATTTTGTCGTGGCCGCGTCATAGGCGGCTTCGTCGCGGATGTAGATGTGGGCTGAATTCATCACGACCGGCTTGCCACCGGCGGCACCGGCAGCACCGTTGGTCACCTCGATGCGGCGTATGGCGGTGTTGCCGTAAAGCTCCGCCATTCTCGGGAAAAAGGTTTCCGCGAAGTACCTCGCGTCGATGGTCGCGCCTTCCCTGGCAGGGAAATACGTGGAGAAACAAAGGCTGTCTACCGGCACGGACTGTCTGTCGTCGCCCAGCGCCGAGAGGACCTGATCTACCTGGCCGATCATGGGGGCCGCGGTGACGGTGGCCATGCTGGCCGTGACCTCTTTCATGCCAGCAGTATTGCGCTTGGAGAATTCGATGACGTCGCGGAACCAGATGTTGACCGTGCCAATGATCTGCGGCGCCGGCGCGCCTTCTGCCACGGGCATGGGTACGCGCAACTCGACACGGTCGATGCTGTTTTCATACACCCGCTTGAGCAGCGGCAGGTGGGAGTCCCGGAACAGATCCGCATTGAACGTGGCGCCTTCCGAAGGCCGGAAGATCATCGACAGGCAATAGGTGGTCGGGGGAGTTGCCGGTGCCGCTGCAGGCTGTGCTGCGCGCAGTCTCGTGGACAAGGACGCTGCCATGGCACCGAGCGCGGCCGTGTGCCCGATGCCTCCCAATGCTGCACGCCTGGAGATGCCCATGATCGCTAACCCCCCTGACTGTCTTGTATTCTGGACGTGTCGTCGCTGACCTCAGTGCCTGAAGCCTGCTCGCCGCCTTTTCGGCCGAGCATAAACCCATCAGGCAGAGCCTACAAACTGCCGTGGACTGCAGCAGCCAAGCCAAATGTCGCGAAGAGAGGATGATGTGTACGAGCTGATCATCGCCAACAAGAATTATTCGTCCTGGTCCATGCGCCCCTGGGTGCTGATGCGGGCGCTGCAGATCCCGTTTACCGAACGGCTACTGCCATTCCATACCAACAACGGCGCGGGAGATTTCCGCAATTTTTCACCATCGGGAAGGGTGCCTTGCTTGATGGATGGTGATTTGAGGGTGTGGGATTCGCTGGCGATTGCCGAGTATCTCGCGGAGCGGCATGCCGGCGTGTGGCCGCAGGAACCCGCTGCGCGTGCGTGGGCCCGTTGCGCCGCTGCCGAAATGCACTCCGGGTTCCAGGCGTTGCGCAATGAGTGTTCCATGAGCGTGGGACTGCGAATTCGACTGCACCGGATCTCGCCGTCGCTGCAGGCGGATCTGTCGCGCCTGGATGCCTTGTGGACCGATGGGCTCGATGCTCACGATGGGCCGTGGCTGGCAGGCAAACAGTTCACCGCCGTGGATGCCTTCTTTGCGCCGGTGGCAACGCGGGTGCAGACCTACGGTCTGGCGCTTTCACAGCCAGCTGCGCAGTACGTGCAGCGGTTGCTGGATCTCACGCCCGTGGTCGAATGGATGGATGCCGGCATCGCCGAGCCCTGGCGCGATGCCGGGCATGAAGACGATGTGATGGCGCACGGAGAAATCACCCAGGACCTGCGCGCCCCGCAGCGGCCGGCATGATGTGGAGCTTCCGGCTGCGACAGGCGCAGGCTGTGGTGGCAATGGTTCTGCTGCTCGGAGGTTGCACGACAGGACCATCGAAACCGGTGCCTGGTCCGCAGGAGGTGCTGCCACCCCTGGTGCGCTTCGACGCTGTTGGCTGGGAGGCGTTGCCGGGCTGGCGCGAGGATGATCTGACCCAGGCCTGGCCGGCGTTGCTGGAAAGTTGCCGCGCACCGCGATTGCAGGAGGTGTGGGGCGAATTCTGTCGCGCGGCCCTGTTGGTAGCGCCGCGTGACGGCATCGCGCAGCGGGCGCTGCTGGTTGCGCGCCTGCGCGCCTACCGCGTGATCACGGAAAGCCAGGATTCGAAACGCGAGATCCGCGATACGGGAATGATCACGGGGTACTACGAACCCGTGCTGAAGGGATCGCGAAAACGTGGCGGCTCCTTCCAGACGCCTCTGTATGCAGTGCCCGATGATCTCGTGAGTGTGGAGCTCGGGGATCTGTACCCGGCGCTCAAGGGTGAGCGCATTCGTGGTCGGCTGCAGGGGCGACGCATCACGCCATTTCCGGATCGCGCGCAGCTCGCGGATGGCAAGGTGCTGGCCGGCCGCGAGATCGTCTGGGTCGACAGTGCCATCGATGCGTTCTTCCTGCAGATCCAGGGTTCAGGCCGTGTGCAGCTGGACGATGGCAGCACGCTGCGCGTGGCCTTTGCCGATGTGAATGGTCATCCGTACCGCGCGATCGGCCGGTATCTGGTCGAGCGCGGCGAACTGACCGTGGAGCAGGCGACCGCGCCGGGTCTGCGACAGTGGCTGGCAGAACATCCGGAGCGGCAGGCAGAGGTGTTCCATACCAATCCCAGTGTGGTGTTTTTTCGCGAAGAGAAACTGGGCGATCCCTCCGTGGGGCCACGTGGTGCGCTGTCGGTGCCGTTGACGACGGGGCGTTCGCTCGCCATTGATCCGCGGCTGCTGCCGCTGGGTGCACCGTTCTTCCTCTCGACCTCGCACCCGCAGACCGGCGCGCCGCTGCAACGCCTGATGCTGGCGCAGGATACCGGCGGCGCCATCCGTGGCGCGTTGCGCGCGGACCTGTTCTGGGGATTGGGCGCTGCAGCGGGCGATGCGGCGGGAAAGATGCGACACGATGGTGCGCTGTGGCTGCTGTGGCCGGCGAATCAGCCATTGCCCGCGGCGCAAGGCGCACGTTGACGGGAACCCTGTCTGCTGCCTATGGTCAGGTACTGTTTCGACAGGGAGAAAATTCCATGAGCACTGATACGGATATCCTGCGGCGGCGCGTGATCCAGGGCGGCGTTGCAGCAGGCGTGATGGCTGCAACGAACGGTGTATTTGCCGCCGCGGCCGCGAGGCCTTTGGCCCCCATCCTCAAGACCATTCCTTCGACGGGCGAAAAACTGCCCGCTGTAGGCACGGGCACCAATGCGTATGGTGTGACCAGCGCCGAGGAACTGGCCGAGCTCAAACGCGTGCTGACAGCCATGCCCGGACTGGGTGGCAGCGTCATCGATACGGCGCGCGGCTATGGCAGTTCCGAGGAAGTGATCGGCAAGCTTCTGGCCGATATCGGCAATCGCGACAAGTTCTTCCTCGCCACCAAGACGCCGATGAGCGGCGACATGTCTGGCGGCAAGGCCGTGCTGGATGAATCGTTCCGCCGGCTGCAGGTGAGCAAGATCGACCTGCTGCAGATCCACAACCTCAATGGCCTGGATGCCCTGTTTCCGCACATGCTGGAATACAAGGCGGCAGGCAAGGTGCGCTACGTAGGCATGAGCACCTCGACCGACAACCAGTATCCGCAGATGATCGATGCCATCGGCCGGCTCAAGCTCGACTTCATCCAGGTGGATTATTCCGTGGGCAATCGCGGTGCTGCCGACCAGGTGCTGCCGATGGCGCTGGAGAAGGGCCTCGGCGTGCTGATCAACGTGCCATTTGGTGGCCGTGGCCGCAGCTTCTTCCCGCGCGTGGCGGGCAAGGCCGTGCCGGAATGGGCGACGCAGGAATTCGATGCGACGACCTGGGCGCAGTTCTTCCTCAAGTACATCATTTCGCATCCGGCGGTGACGGCGGCCATTCCGGGCACGACCTCGATGGCGTTCCTGGAAGACAACCAGCAGGGTGGGCGCGGACGTCTACCCAATGCCGCGCAGCGCAAGAAGATGGAAGAGTTCTGGGACGCGATGCCCGCGTAGGCCGCAGTGATTGCAGCAGGAGCGCACCGGATGCGCTCCTGCTTCCTTTGATCGATCTGCGAAGCCGAATCAATCGGCGAGTACGAAGGTTACCTTCAGCAGCACGCGGTATTCGGTGATCTTGCCGCCCTTGCCGCACTCGACATCCATTTCCTTGACCCAGGCGCCCTTCACGTTCTTGAGCGTCTTGTTGGCGCGGGACACGCCTACCTGCACAGCGTCTTCGAAGCTCTTCTTGCTGCTCGCCTTGATCTCGGTCACTCGCGCTACGGTCATGATGATCTCCTTGCGTGACGGGACTTGAGTTGGAACCTATTCGAGGCTGAAGGCCAGCAGCACATTGCCCGGCCGGCCCACGAGCCCGCCGTAGCCTGCGTTCACGTACATCATTCCGCCGACCACGATCGGGCCCGGGCCATCCATGCTCGCGCCGTTGGCGGTGATGCCGTTGACGGTGTCGAAACTGCGATTGGCGTTGAACGTCCAGAGAATGCGGCCATCGTCGGCGGCGTAGGCGCGCAGGCCACCATCGTGCGCACCGCTGAACACCGCGCCGGGAATCGCCGTGACTGCGGCGCCCTGGCCTGCATCGCAGCCGGCTTTCTTCTCGCCGCAGAGCAAAGGCTGCGGCGGCATCTGCCAGGCGATGGCGCCGTCGGTGAGACGAATGGCCGTCATGCCGCCTGGCAAAGGGGCGAGGAAATCATTGGTGCCGGTGTAGAAGTTCACGCCATCGGAGGCGCCGCCCCATTGGCCACCGAGGCCACTGCCCTTGGCGAAGGCGCGCTGCCACACCAGTGCGCCCTTCTTCGCGGGATCGATCGCGTAGGCGATGCCCGACTTCTGCGGGATGACCAGCAGTTCGCGCTTGCCGGCGCGGGTGAGGATGGGGGTGGCGGAGAAATCGTAATCGGGGCCGAGTACGGCAGGGCAGCCCGGATTGTCGGGGTTGGTGGGCTGGCAGCCCATCGTCCAGTTGTCTGCTGCGGTGAACTGGTGGTGCCAGCGGATGGCGCCGGTCTTCTGATCGAAGGCGATGACAGCATTGGTCATGGCCTGTGGCGGATCGGCAAAGGCATTGCCGGTGGCGGCGTAAACCAGCCCACGCTTCACATCGATCGAGGGCGCGGACCAGATGGAACCACCTGCCGGGCCGTACATCTGCACGCCTGCCTTGTTCTTCGCACGCGGCTGCGCCGCATCGACCGTCCAGGTTTTCCACAGCACCTTGCCAGTGCTGGTGTCCAGTGCCGAGAGCGAACCGCGGAAGGTGCAGCAACTGTTGCCGTTGCTCGCGCCGCGGCCTTCCTCGCCCAGCCCCTGCACGCCGACGAACAAGCGGCCATCGTGGATGATCGGTGCGCCGGTGATGGCTGCGGAAGCGTGCTCATCGATCTTCTGCGTCCACACCTGTGCGCCGCTCTGCGCATCCACGGCGTAGACATTGGCCTTGGTGTCGCCAAAGTAGACCGCTTGGCTGCGCTTGCCCTGCGCTGTGCGATAGGTCGCCACGGAAGGCGCGGTGCGCACGCCAGCCTGGGCGCGGAAGGTCCAGTAGGTGCAGCCGGTGCGGGGGTTCAGGGCATGCACTTCGCCATTCTCGCTGGCGACGAACAGGCGACCGCCGGCCACGGCGGGCTGCGTTCGAGCGGAGCCGACATTGGCGTAGCCGAAGGCCCATTTGAGCTTGAGGCGGGGGAGGTCGGCGGCTGTGATGCCACCATTGCGGGCATTCTGGTAGCGCGTGGCGTCGGTGCCATTGCCATGCCCGTTCCAGCTGGAGCCGCTGGTGGGGGATGCCATGGGGGTGGAATCGGTGCAGCGGTTAACGCCTTGCGCCTGCGGGGCGCCCGACAGCAGCTTGCCGGATGCGAACTGGGAGACCTGGCGGCGCTGCACGTCGTTCAGCAGGGCGCCCTGCTGCTGCATCTTGCCGTTGGTCAGTGCGGTAAGCACTGCTTCGGCAGTGAATTGCCGCAGCTGGGCGCGGGTGGGAGCCTTTTCGTTGGGCGTACCGGCGGCAGCGGGGTTCTCCTGGTGGCAGAGGGCGCACTGGATGGTGAATTGGAGTTCTTCTTCGGGAAGCTGGGCTGCCGTGGCGGGTGCTGCGGCGGCGCAGAGAAGGAACGCGGGAAGAAGAAGACGGATGGATTTGAAGCTCACCTGCGCGCCCCTCAAGCTTTGGAGCGCCAGATTATAGGAGCAATTCCTCCCACTGCGACGCTGCTCACAGTGGAAACCATGATGCCGGTCATCTTCCGCACCGCACCCGAACTGTAGAATTCCGGAGCCAACGCACGGACATTCAAGCGCAGATGACCCAAGACTCCGAAAGCTGGGAGCCGATTGAAGCAGCCCAGCTGCAGATCGGGCTGCATATCAGGATCAACCATCGCTGGTTTGATCACCCGTTCGTGCGCCGCAGTTTCCAGATCTCCTCGGAGCGCGAGATTGCAATCATCCGGGAAGTGCAGCTGACACGCATGTTCGTGGACCGGAGCCAGTCTGCTGCTGCGCCGGCCAGCGCAGAACCTGCCGCGGAACCCGTGGTCGATGCTGCGCCGGCAGTCGATGCGCACGCCGTGACAGCCCGGATCAAAGTGCAGCGGGTATCGCTGAACTCTGCGCGCGCCCGTGACCAGGTTACCTATGAACGCGTCAAAGCCCTGCTCGCCGCACTGAATTCCGCAGATGCAACCAGTGCCACGCTCGTGGACGACTTCGTGGATTATCTTGTCGCGATCCTGAACAACAGCACGACGCCGTTCACACAGATGGCTTCCGCTGCACCGCTGCGATCCAGCAAGCGGTTTCTGCTGCAGACCAGCGATGCGGTCAGTCTGGTTGCGCTGGTCGGCAAGCGCATGGGACTGAAGGCCGCCCAGTTGCGGGTGCTCACCCAGGCCGCAGCCACCCACATACTGGGTCTTGCGCGCATGCCGCCGCACCTGCTGGATGAGGAGCCGAGTGGTGCGCCGTTCGAGAGCGAGTCGTACCACAACTACCCGCTGCTCAGCGCATCGATCCTGCAGCAATGTGGTGGCTTTTCTTCCGAAGTGCTGCGCGTCGTTCGCGAGCATCGGGAAAGACCGGACGGCAGCGGCTTTCCACGGCGACTGACTGCCGATGCCATACACCCGCTGGCACTGATTCTCGGCGCGGTGCGGAGTTTCCAGATCCGTTGCCGGAGTGATTCCTCGCCCGTGATCGCGCTGGCCCACCTGTACAAGCACTGCCGCGAAATCTATGGCGCTGAAGTGATTGGTCACCTGGCATCGGTGCTGCTGGTGCATCCGGTGGGAACCTATGTGCAGCTGTCGGATGGGCGCATCGCGCGCATCCAGAGCGTGAACGAGGCTGCGCGCACGTCGCCGGTCATCCAGGTCTATGAGGATGCGGCGACATTGCGCGATTCGGTAACGCTGGATCTGTCGCAGTGTCCGGGACTTTCCATCGTGCGGGCACTGGATACTTCGTATCTCCCGCCCCGCATGTTCGAGACTGCGCGCCGCGCGCATTCCAGCGCGGCGCCAGCCACGACACCTGCCGCCGCAGCACCGGCCGAGCCAGCCCAGCCCGCTGAGCCAGCCGAGCCGCTGGCTACTCAGGCATCCGGAGCGTAGTGCCCCCAGAGGCTCTTGAACGACGCCAGCACGAACTGCCGGGAGTCGCCCCACTTCGCTTCATATTCCTTCGCCGGCCCTGAAGCATAGGCTTCATCCGGACCCATTCCCTTGATCAGCTGTTTTACCAGGCGATCATAGATCTGGAAGTACATGTCGCGCTGCGCCTGCAGCTCGGCGCGGGTGATGATCGGGCCATTGGCCGGCACGATGCGCGTGCCGTCGTTGGCGATTTTCAGCAGCCGGTCGTACGCGCCCACGAGGCCGCCGATCCAGCCGCCGGTCTGCCAGTCCATTACCGGCCAGCCGCTGCTGGAAACCACGCCACCGGCCGCCAGGATGTTGGCCTTTGGCAGATGGACGTAGAGGTCGCCATCGGTGTGCGCCTGCCCGAGGTGGCCGTAGCTGATCTGCTCGCCGCCGAACTCGATTGAATCGTTGCTGAAGAAGCTCTTGTTCGGCTGAGCGACCTTCGGCATGGCGGGAAAAGGAGCCGCTGCCCAATCGACGGTGATCCTGCGCGTGAGCCAGAGCCGCGTGTTCTCGTGCGCGATGATGCGCGCGCCCTGCTTGCCGAGGACTTCATTGCTGCCGGTCTGGTCGGGGTGCCAATGCGTGTTGAACAGCGTGTGGACCTGCTTTGCGCCTACCGATTTCAGGGCCAGCTTCAGCAATGCGCCGGATTGCGCGCGGGCGCCGCCATCGACCAGCAGGGCGCCTTCGGCGCCACCCAGGGCGAGTACATTGCCGCCGCTGCCGGTGAGCAGGGAGAGCTTGCGGGCCGAGTGACTGCGCAGCAGGCCTGGCGGCAGCTTCGCGGGCCCACAGCGACTCGAGCGGTGCGGCAGCCAGCGCGGCGCCGGCAGAAGTGAGGGCGGCGGTCTGCAGGAAGCCGCGACGGGAAAGGAATGTCATTGCGAAGCTTCAGACCTCTGCGAACTGGCCGGTGCTGTTGCCGAGCGCCGGTACCGGCACTCCTGCGCGATTCAGCAGCGTGAGCAGCAGGTTGGCGTGCGGGGTGTCCTGCGGGTAACGCAGGTGCTGGCCGCCCTTGATGCGCCCATAGCCCTTGCCCATCACCACGTTCGGCAGCGGGTCGTTGTTGTGCAGATCGCTGTTCGACATGTTGCTGCCGTACAGGATGATCGAGTGATCGAGCAGGGAGCCATCGCCATCCTGTGTGGTCGAAAGCTTCTTGATGAACTTCGCGAACACCTGGGTGTGGTAGTTCTGGATGTTGATCAGGCGCTCGATCTTGGAAGGATCGTTCGCGTGATGCGACAACGGATGGAAGGCTTCGGTGATCTGCAGGTTCGGATAAGTGCGCATGCTGACTTCCTTGGCCAGCATGAACGAGGAAACCCGCGTCATGTTGGACTGCCAGGCCAGCGCGATCATGTCGAACAGCGCGTCGAGGTGGGCGCCGAACTCGTCGGGCACGCCCTGCGGCGCATTGGGAAGATCCATCTGCGCGCTCTTGCTGGTGGCAAGACGCTGCACGCGCTGTTCCACTTCGCGCACGGAATCGAGGTAATCGCTGAGGCGGGCGCGGTCTGCCGCGCCGATGCGCTTCTTGAGCGCGGCGCCTTCTGCCGCCACGTAGTCGAGCAGGCTGTCGGTCTCGCTGAGAATGGCCTTGCGCTCGGTGGTGGTGTCGCCCTGGCCGAACAGCTGGTAGAACACCTTGCGCGGGTTGTCTTCCATTGGCAGCGGCTGGTTCGGTGTGCGGAAGGCCACGGTGCTGCCGAAGCCGCAGCCAGTGGCGCCCTGGCCGCAGGTGGCATTGCCGCCTTCGCCGGTGAGTTCGAGCGAGGGAAGTGGCGTATCGGCCCCGAAATGGCGCGCGGCCAGCTGGTCAGCCGTGGTGCCGTGGTCGTCATCGCGGTTCTTGATGCCGTAACAGGACAGCCAGGTGCCGGCCATGATGCCGTGCGGATCCGAACTCTCGCCGCCCTTGTTGCGCAAGCCGCTGACGATGGTCATGTGCGAGCGGAAGGGCTCCAGCGGCTTCAGGATGGGGGACATCGTGTAGTCGGTGCCGGCTTCTGCGGGCGACCAGGCCTTCATGACGGCGCCGTGCGGGAAATAAACAAATCCCATGCGTGGTGTGGGCTTCGCTGCGGTCTGTGCCAGCGCGGTGGCGGCCGGGATCATGGCATCGAGCAGTGGCAGCGCGATGGTCGCGCCAGCGCCCCTGAGCACGGTGCGACGGGAGATGAACTTCTTCGTGATGTACATGGCTGGCCTCTGCTTACTTCGCGGCTGCTGTCTGCTGGATTACTGGCGCTGCCTTCTGCTCCGGCACCTTCGCCTTCAGGAATTCGTCGCTGAGCACGATGTTGGTGATGAGCGTCGAGAACTTGTATTCGTCGGTGGCCGAGTCGCGCACGATCTTGCGGACATACGGCATGTCGTGGGGTTCGATCACGCGGCCCAGTGCGTACATGATCAGCCGCTCGGTGACGTTCTGCACGAAGGGCACTGGATCTGCCAGCAGCGCGGCGCGCAGCTCGTCGGGATTGCGCACCTTGGTGCCATCCGGCAGTTCGCCCAGCATGTCGATCTCGGTGCGCGCAAAGCGGTCGATGCGGCGGGACTTGCCCGTGGCATCGAAGCCTTCGAGCACGAAGCCGATCGGATCGATGGCGGCGTGGCAGGAGAAGCACTGCGGCTTCTGGCGATGCGACTCGAGCAGAGCCCGCACGGTGGCGGGCTTGTTCTGCGCATTGGTTGCGGGCAACGCTTCCACCGCCGGCGGCGGGATCGGGGGAGGCGAACCGATGATGCGCTCGAGCACATAGGCACCGCGCAACACGGGCGAGGTGCGGTTCGGATAGGCGCTGGTCATCAGCACGCCACCCTTGCCGAGCAGGCCCCAGCGCGAGGAGTCTTCCAGTTTGACCTTGCGGAACTGGTCGCCGCGCACCGAACTGATGTCGTAATGCAGCGCGAGCCGCTCGTTGAGGAATGTGTACGGCGATGACAGCAGGGCGAGCACGCTCTGGTCGTTGCGCACGATGTCATCCATGAACAGCGCGATCTCCTGCTGGAAATCCTCGCGCAGATCGCCCGCGCCACTGGCATACGGGAAGATGGCCGGATCGGGCGTGATCTCGGGCAGCTTGGTGAGGTTCAGCCACTGCGAACCGAAATTGCGCGCGATGGTAATGGAGCGAGGATCGGCGAGCATGCGCTTGACCTGGCGACGCAGCTCGGCCGGCTCGTGCAGCTTGCCGGCGGCCGCCACTTCCAGCAGTGGATCGTCGGGCAGGCTGCTCCACAGGAAGAACGACAATCGCGAAGCCAGGCTGAGGTCATCGATGCGATACACCGTGCCCGGTGGCAGTTCATTGACCGGCTGATCCGAACGGAAGAGGAAGTCCGGGTGGGCGAGCACTGCGGTGAGCGCACGCCGCACGCCGGCGTCGAAGTCCGATGCCTTGCGGCCGGCCTCATAGAAGCCCATCAATGCGGTGAGATCGCGATCCGAGACCTGCCGGCGGAATGCGCGCCGTGCCATGTCGCCGATCACCTTGCGGGCGCAGGGCGTTTCTTCGGCGGCGCTCTTCGGGTAGCAGCTGCTGAAGATGTGCTTGCGAGCGCTGGTTTCACTGACGCCGGTGGGATTGAAAGGGCCGCGGACCTCGAAGGAGGCCACGCGCAAGACGCGATCCTGGCCGCCGCCCGGGACATACATCTGCAGACGATCTTCCGATTCCGCGAAACTGCGGTGCCGGAAGGCCACGACCACCTTGTGGATGCCGGCCTTGGTGCTGAAGCGGATGTTCTTGAGGCGCAGGTTGATGGCTTCGACCGCAGGATCCTGCTTCTGGTCGATGGCTTTCATGTCGTCTTCGCCACCGATGGTGGTTTCGTAGAGCAGCTTGCCGTCGAGCGTGACGACCAGATGGTTCTCGAACTCCATGTTGTAGACCCACAGGGCCTGCGCCATGTTCGCGATGTTGAGCACGTACTCGCCGTCGGCCGGGAAGTTGTGGCTGACCGCGATGCCGCCGCGTGTGCCCAGCGGCAGGCCATCCTGATGGAACTGCTGCGTGCCGGGCTCCTGGGAGCGATAGGTGGTGCCGGCAGGGAGCGCATCCTTGTTGCCCATGGCCTGGACCACCACGATGCGCGCCGCCGCGATGTACTGATCGAGGAAGGAGGGAGTGACCTGCAGCGCGGCGGCGATGTTGTCGAAACCTTCGCGAGGCTCGTCGCGCGGCAGCAGTTCGGCGGGATTGATCTCGATGCCGAGGAGGTCGCGCACGGAGTTGGCGTATTCCTTGCGGTTCAGCCGATGCAGCCCGACATGGCCCGGGTCGGCGTGTTCTTCGCCGGCCTTGTCGAGGCGACCTTCCATCCAGGAGATGAAGGCATTGCGGGTGGGTTTGTCCGGCATCTTGTGGCCGCCGGGTGGCATCTGCTGGCTGCGCAGTTTGCGCACGACCTTCTCGAGCACATCGATGTTTTCCGGGATCTCGCCTTCGGTCATGGAGTCGAAGGCGATACCGCCGGCCCAGTCATCGGTGTTGTGACATTCGGTGCAGTAAGTGCCGAACATGTTCCAGCCCACGGCGCTGCCGGAGTGTGAAACAGGAGCGGCGGCGGCCATGACTGCATGGTTGGTACATGCGGCAATAAAGGCAGCGGCGAGCGTTGCAACAATGCGAGAATCTTTCACCGAACCGGACCTCTGCAAGAGTTCATCAATCCATGCACTTCCAACATCGGAAAAGCCGCTGGAGGATATGCGATACGCGCCTTGCAAACCAACGGCTTGCCGGCTTTACATGTAGACATGACGCAATGCGGCCGGTTCACTCGGGTAATGCGTCTGAATCGCGTTCTGGATTGCCGAAACAATGATGCAGACACGGTCGAAAATTCGTGCCGCAGCGATCCTGGCGGTGGCACTCGGAACGGGTTGGTATGTGGCCCGGGATCAGGCCGCGATTCAGCCGGCGCGGCCGCAGGAGGCGGCGACCCGGGAGGGCGTCTCCCGCGATCCTGCGCAGAAGGCGTTTGAGGAGCAGGCTCGCGGCCGGATCATCGCGACAAGCGGGGTAGTTGAGCGCATTTTGGCAGACGATCGCGACGGATCGCCGCATCAACGCTTCATAATCCGCACTTCCGGCGGATTGAGCGTGCTGGTTGCGCACAATCTGGATCTGGCGCCCCGCCTGGATGGGTTGGCGCCGGGCGATGGCGTGACTGTTCGGGGCGAGTACGAGTGGAACGACAAAGGTGGCGTGATGCACTGGACGCATGACGACCCCCAGGGACGGCACGAGGCCGGATATATCGAATGGCGCGGACGGCGGTATCAGTAATGAAATTGCATAGTGAGTTTCACCGGGTCGATCGCATCGGCTGGCTGCGCGCCGCGGTGCTGGGAGCCAACGACGGGCTGATCTCCACGGCCAGTCTGGTGATGGGCATGGCAGCGGCGCAGCTCGGCAATTCTGTCGTGTTCATGGCGGGGCTCGCGGGCCTCGTGGGTGGCGCGCTTTCGATGGGGGCCGGCGAATATGTGTCGGTCTCGTCGCAGTCGGACAGCGAGCGCGCGGACCTGGCGCGTGAGCGCAAGGAGCTGGAAGTTTCACCGGAAGCCGAGCACCGCGAGCTCGCCGGGATCTACGTGCAGCGTGGTCTTTCGCGAGAGACCGCGGAGCGCGTTGCCACCGAGATGACCGCCCATGACGCGCTGGCTGCGCATGCGCGCGATGAACTCGGCATCACGGAGCAGACACGAGCGAGGCCCGTGCAGGCGGCATTGGCCTCCGTGCTGGCGTTTGCGCTGGGGGCAACGGTGCCGCTGGCACTGGTGGGATTGCTGCCCGGTGCACACCTGCCAACCATCGTGTTTGCGGTCTCGCTGGTGTTGCTGATGGCGCTGGGTGCGCTGGGGGCAAGGCTGGGAGGTGCGCGCATCCTGCCTGCAGCGATGCGGGTGGGGTTCTGGGGAGTGGTGGCGATGGGTGCTACCGCGTTGATCGGCAGCCTGTTTGGCGTGAGGCTTGCGTGAGCACCAACCTGAGCAGAAAGAAGAAGACCGGAGCGAAGAAGAAGGTGACCCGGGTGACGAGGGGCAAGGCTGCTGCCATGCCACTGTCGGTGGTGATCCTCGCGGCTGGTCAAGGCAAGCGCATGAACTCCGACCTCCCCAAGGTGCTGCAGCCCCTGGCCGGCCGGCCGCTGCTGCGGCATGTGGTCGATACTGCCCGGGCCTTGCAACCCGCTGGCATGCATGTCGTGTACGGGCACGGTGGTGAACAGGTGCGTGCCGAATTCGCTGCGGACGCGCTGCAATGGTCGCTGCAGGTCGAGCAGAAGGGCACCGGTCATGCAGTGATGCAGGCTTTGCCTTCTATTCCAGATGATCATCTGGTGCTGGTGCTGTTTGGCGATGTGCCGCTGCTGACAGTGGCTACGCTGCAGGATCTCCTGCAGCTGGCGGGCGATGGCAAGCTCGCGCTGCTGACAGTCGCATTGGCCGACCCGACTGGATACGGGCGGATCCTGAGAGACGCGCGGGGCAGCGTGAAGGGCATCGTGGAACAGAAGGATGCTTCTGCCGCGCAATTGAAGATCCGGGAAGGCAACACGGGCGTGCTGGCTGCACCTGCGCCGCTGCTGCGGAAGTGGCTGGCTCGTCTGCAAAACAACAATGCCCAGGGCGAGTACTACCTGACGGATATCGTGGCGATGGCGGTGAAAGAACGCGTGGCGGTACGGCCACTGGTCGCGACATCGGAATCCGAAGTGCTGGGTGTGAATGACAAGGTGCAACTCGCGCAGCTCGAGGCGGTGCACCGTCGCGTGCTTGCTGTGGCCGCGATGCGTGCCGGCGCGACGCTGGTGGATCCTTCCCGATTCGATCAGCGCGGCGAGCTACAGGTCGGGCGTGACGTGTTCATCGATGCCAATGTGGTGTTCGAAGGCCATGTGGTGCTGGGTGATCGCGTGCGCATCGGGCCAAACTGCGTCCTCCGTGACGTGACAGTGGGTGCGGGTACGCAGATTCATTCGAATTGTGTGCTGGAGAAGTCGGCGGTTGGTGGCGACTGCAGTGTTGGCCCGTTTGCGCGCCTGCGCCCGGGAACCACGCTTGCTGCGGGTGTGCATATCGGCAATTTTGTCGAAGTGAAGAACAGCAGTCTTGGCGAAGGTTCGAAAGCCAACCACCTGACCTACCTGGGCGATGCCACGGTGGGTGTCGCCGTGAATGTCGGGGCAGGCACCATCAGCTGCAACTACGACGGCGCGAACAAATCGCGCACGGTCATTGAAGATGGCGCATTCATCGGTTCGGGCACCATGCTGGTGGCGCCGGTGACGATCGGTGCCAGGGCCACGACCGGGGCTGGTTCTACCATCACGAAGGATGCGCCGGCTGGCAAGTTGACGCTGGCACGTTCGCGGCAGGTAACGGTCGAGGGGTGGCAGCGTCCGGTGAAGCGGCCGCGCTGAGAAACGCCTCACGGTCCGTCGTTCGGCAGCGAACGGCAGGCGTCCGGATCGGGCACAATTCACGGTCTAGGTGGCCTTTTCGCGCTGCCGGAGATTCACGGGCATGTGTGGAATTGTCGGAGCAGTTGCCGGACGGGATGTAGTGCCGGTCCTTATCGAAGGACTCAGGCGCCTGGAGTACCGTGGCTATGATTCCGCGGGGCTCGCGGTGGTGGGCAGCAAGGGCAAGCTGGCCCGGCTGCGCACAGTGGGCAAGGTAAAAATGCTGCAGGAGGCCCTGGATGAGGCGCCTGTTGCCGGCAACACCGGTATTGCACATACGCGCTGGGCCACACACGGCGTGCCGAGCGAACGCAACGCGCATCCGCATATTTCGCGCGATGGTCTTGCCATCGTGCACAACGGCATCATCGAGAATCATGATGAGCTGCGCGCCGAGCTGCAGGACGCGGGATATCTGTTCACCTCCGAGACCGATACCGAAGTCATTGCGCATCGCATCCACCTGCACCTGCAGTCACTGGGCGACTTGTTCAAGGCCGTGCGCGCGACAGTGGCCGAACTCGAAGGCGCGTATGCACTGGTGGTGCTGAGCGAGAGCGAGCCGGATCGACTGATCCTGGCGCGAATGGGGTGTCCCGTGGTCATCGGCAGAGGCGAGGGCGAGAACTTTGTCGCTTCCGATGTATCGGCGCTGCTGCCGGTGACGCGCCAGTTCCAGTTTCTGGAAGAAGGCGATGTGGCCGAGGTTCGGCGCGAGAGCGTGCGGATTCTGGATGCCGAAGGCAACAGCGTCGAACGCGAAGTGCGGCAGAGTGAGCTGTCAGCAGAAGCTGCCGAGAAAGGCCCCTACGCGCATTTCATGCTGAAGGAGATCTTCGAGCAACCACGTGCGGTTGCCAACACGCTGCAGGAGCGGGTCGCTAATGGCCGCCTGCTGGAGGCGGCATTCGGGCACAAGGCCACGACGATCTTTCCGCAGGTGGAGTACGTGCACATCGTGGCCTGTGGCACCAGTTTCCATTCGGGGATGGCGGCGCAGTATTTCATCGAGCAGATCTGCCGCGTTCCATGCCGGGTCGAGATTGCGAGCGAGTACCGCTATCGCAGTGCCGTGGTGCCGAAGAATGCGCTGTTCGTGACCATCTCCCAGTCCGGAGAGACGGCCGACACGCTGGCCGCATTGCGGATCGCCAAGCAGAGCGGCTATCTGGCAACCCTTGCCATCTGCAATTCACCGGAGAGTTCACTCGTACGCGAATCGGATCTGGTGATGCTGACCAGGGCAGGTCCGGAGATCGGTGTAGCTTCCACCAAGGCTTTCACTACGCAGATCACGGCGCTGTCGTTGCTGGTGATTGCACTCGCCAAGACGCATGGCGCGGACGCCGAGCGCGAGCGTGGTCTGGTAACCCGGTTGATCGAGCTGCCTGGCCTGATCGAGAAGACGCTCGCGCTGGATCCGGTGATCAGCAAGTTGGCCGAACGCTTTGTCGAGAAACATCATGCCCTGTTTCTCGGGCGCGGCGCGCTGTACCCCATTGCGATGGAAGGTGCGCTGAAGCTGAAGGAGATCTCGTACATCCACGCCGAAGCCTATGCTGCCGGCGAACTCAAGCACGGCCCCCTCGCGCTGGTCGATGAAGACATGCCGATCGTCACGGTGGCGCCGAACAACGATCTGCTCGAGAAGCTCAAGTCGAACCTGATGGAAGTACGGGCGCGCGGCGGTGAGCTGTATGTGTTCGCGGATCCGGAATCCGGCATCGAGCCCAGTGATGGCGTGCATGTGATCCACATGCCGCGGCATGTGAGCTACTTCCAGTCACCCATCATCTACACGTTGCCGCTGCAGTTGCTGGCTTATCACGTGGCCATCCTGCGGGGCACGGATGTGGATCAGCCGCGCAATCTCGCCAAGAGCGTCACGGTCGAGTAGGGCTGCGCCGCGAGCCATGGACCTCGCTGACTATTTCGCGCGGATCGGCTATGACGGGCCGCGCGCGGTGACGCGCGCAGTGCTGTCAGACATCGTGCTGCGGCACACGCAGTCGATTCCCTTCGAGAACATCGATGCATTCCTGGGGCGTCGAGTAAGTCTTGATCCTGCGGATGTGGCGCGGAAGCTGGTGGCTTCCGGCCGCGGAGGCTGGTGCTTCGAGCAGAACCTGTTGCTGGGTGAGGCACTGCGCGCATTGGGTTTCGACGTGAATGACCTTGCTGGCCGCGTGCTGCTCGGGCAACCCGCTGGCGTCGTGACGGCGCGCACCCACAGGATGCTGTGCGTGCGGCTGGACGGCGGCGAATGGCTGGTGGATGTGGGCTTCGGATCCCTGACGCCCACCGGCGTGCTCGACCTGCGAAGCGTGGCGGTGCAGCACACGCCGCATGAGCCGTTCCGCCTGCGTCCGCTGGGTGCCGATCTCGTGCTGGAAGCGCTGACGCAGGGCGAATGGCTGTCGTTGTTTCGCTTCGACCTGCAGCCCCAGCTGCCGATTGATTTCGAAGCGGCCAATTACCAGTTGGTGCACGACCCCAGATCCCATTTCACGCAGGTGCTGCGCGCGTCGCGCGTTAGCCGCGACGGGCGGCATGTCTTGCGCGATCTGGAGCTGACGTTCTATGGCATCGGCAGCGCGCGCCGTGAATTGCTGCGCGATGCCGAATCAGTGATCGCAGCGCTGCGCGATGTCATGGGCATTGCAGTGGATGAACTGCCCGACCTGCATGCACGGATCAGTGCTCAGCTCGGTTCGGCCGCCAGATCGTAGGTGCCGGCGGTGGTGATCTTCACGCGCGCAAATTCACCGGCGCGCAGCCCCTTGGCTTTCTTCACATTGACGACGCCGTCGATCTCCGGTGCATCCCCCTGCGTGCGGGCGATGGCCTTGTTGCCATCCACGCTGTCGACCAGCACGGTGAGTTCGGCGCCGACTTTCGCGGCAAGGCGCGCTTCGGAAATGGCAGCGGCCTTCTGCATGAAGCGTTCGTAGCGCTCATCCATCACTTCGGGTGCCACTGCGCCCGGCAGTTCGTTGGCGGTGGCGCCATCGACCGGTGAATATCTGAAGCAGCCGACGCGATCCAGCTGCGCGGCATCGAGCCAGTCGAGCATCTCGCTGAACTCGGCTTCCGTTTCACCCGGGAAGCCGACGATGAAACTGCTGCGCAGCGTGAGCTGCGGCACGGCTTTGCGCCAGGCATGGATGCGATCGAGCGTGTTCTCGGCATGCGCGGGCCGCTTCATGCGCTTGAGCACGGAGGGGCTGCCATGCTGGAAGGGGATGTCGAGGTAGGGCAGCACCTTGCCTTCGGCCATCAGCGGCAGCACGGCGTCGACATGCGGATAGGGGTAGACGTAGTGCATGCGCACCCACACGCCCAATGCGCCAAGGCCCCGCGCCAGATCGACAAAGCGGGTTTCGTATTCCTGGCCACCGTAGCTTGCCGGGGCGTAACGCAGGTCGACGCCGTAGGCGCTGGTGTCCTGCGAGATGACCAGCAGTTCCTTGACGCCGGCAGCCACCAGCCGCTCTGCCTCGAACAACACTTGCGCCAGCGGCCGCGAGGCCAGCTTGCCGCGCAGCGACGGAATGATGCAGAAGCTGCACTTGTTGTTGCAGCCTTCGGAAATCTTGAGGTACGCGTAGTGGCGCGGGGTGAGGCGGATGCCCTGCGGTGGCACCAGATCGGTGTGCGGATCGTGCGGCCGCGGCAGGTGCTCGTGCACGGCCGCCAGCACCGCTTCGGTGGCATGGGGGCCGGTGACGGCCAGCACCTTCGGATGCTTCTCGAGGATGCGGGCGGGATTGGCGCCGAGGCAGCCGGTGACCACCACCTTGCCGTTGGCGTGCAGCGCCTCGCCGATGGCCTCGAGGGATTCGTCGATGGCGCTGTCGATGAAGCCGCAGGTGTTCACGACCACGAGGTCGGAGTCGCCGTAGCTCGGCGAAATTTCGTAGCCACGGATGCGCAACTGCGTCAGGATCCGCTCTGAATCGACCAGGGCCTTGGGGCAGCCGAGGCTGACGAAACCGACGCGAGGGGAAGAGGCAGGCATCTGCCTATTTTAGCGATGAAAGAGCAGTTTGATCGGGACTATTACCAGCGTTTCTACTTCAACCCCCGCACGGCGGTCACCAACCGCTCGGAAATGAATGCCCGCGGCAGGTTGATTGCCGCCATGGCCGAGCATCTGGGGTTGCCGGTGCGCAGCGTGCTGGATGCGGGCTGCGGCGTGGGCCTGCTGCGCGCGCCGCTGAAGAAGGCGCTGCCGCGTGCCGTGTACACGGGGTTGGAGGTCAGCGAGTACCTCTGCCAGCGGTACGGCTGGATCCATGGCGGCATCCAGGATTTCAAGCGCAAGACGCAATATGACGTGGTCATCTGCTATGACGTGCTGCAGTACCTGAAGGCGGCGGAGACGCAGCGCGCGCTGGCCAATCTCTCGCGGGTGTGCCGCGGGCTGCTGTATTTCGGCGTGCTGACGCGCGAAGACTGGGAAGAGAACTGCGACCAGACCCGCACCGATCCGGCGGTTTCGCTGCGCGGCGGCGCCTGGTACCGACGCGAACTCACGAAGAACTTCCGGCATCTGGGTGCGGGATTCTGGCTGCGTCGCGACTGCCCGGTGACGGTCTGGGAGATGGATACAGCAGGCCGCAAATGAGCGAGCCGCCGCGCCACACTTCGCTGGCGCGTGAATTCAGCGCAGCGGTGCCGCCGCAGCGCGCGCCCTGGCATCGACGCTTCCTGTGGTGGCTGCTCATGAAAGGCGTGTCGCTGCGCTTCGTACAGAAAATGATCGAAAGAAGATACAGAGCATGAACAAACCTGCACGCATTCCTGTCACGGTGCTCACCGGCTTCCTCGGCGCCGGCAAGACCACGCTGCTCAATCGCATCCTTTCCGAAAATCACGGCAAGCGCATCGCGGTGATCGAGAACGAGTTCGGCGAGGTGGGGGTCGACCACCAGCTCGTGATCGGCGCGGAAGAAGAGATCTTCGAAACCAGCAACGGCTGCATCTGCTGCACCGTGCGCGGCGATCTCATCCGTGTGCTCGGCCAGCTGCTCAAGCGCCGCGAGCGTTTCGATTACATCCTGATCGAGACCACCGGCATGGCCGACCCTGGCCCCGTGGCGCAGACCTTCTTCCTGGATGAAGACCTGAAAGACCAGTTCGTGGTGGACGCCATCGTGACGCTGGTGGATGCGCGCCACTTCGAGCAGCACCTGGTGGAGCTGAAGGAGCCGGCCATCCAGGTTGGATTTGCCGACGTCGTGATCCTGAACAAGACCGACCTGGTCAGCGTGACGGATCTCGCCCGCATCGAACAGAAGATCCGCGGCATCAATGGCACGGCGCAGGTGCATCGCGCACAGAACGCGGCGGTGCCGATCGATGTGGTGCTGGGTCTTGGCGCCTTTGATCTGGATCGTGCGCTGGCGGTGGACAAGTCATTCCTCGAGCCGCAGTACCCATTTGAATGGGCAGGCGCGTATCAGCTTGCGGCGGGTCGGCACATATTGCGGGCCGCTGGTGAGCACGGGCATGGTCATCACGAGCATGATGATCACCATGGGCATGACCACGCCGCGCTGAAGGTTGCGTTGCTGCCGATGCCGGCGGTTACGCCCGAGGCGCTGGCAGCGCAGATCGAACCGGCAGTGCGTGTGTTTGCGGAAGCTGCGCGGGCCGTTGAAAGCGGTGATCACCTCACGCCAGGCAGCGCCCCTTTCGCGCTGGCCATGAGCTGCATGGGTGGCCAGTACTGCGTCGATATCGACAAACCCGGTGCCTATGCGCTGTTCACCGAGCATGCCCCCGCAGAGTTCGGGCTGGAGATGCCCGCTGCGCCGGCTGCCGAGCGGGCATTCGCTTCGCATCATCACGATGCCGAGATTGGTTCGATCGGCATTCACGAGGAACGTGCGCTCGATGCCCGGAAGGTGAACGACTGGCTGTCGTACCTGCTGCAGACACATGGCGAAGACATCCTGCGCATGAAGGGTGTGCTCAACATCAAGGGCGACGACCGTCGCTATGTGTTCCACGGCGTGCACATGATGTTTGATGGCAGGCCGGACCGGCCGTGGGCGGGCGGGCCGCGTTCGAGCCAGCTGGTGTTCATAGGCCGCAAGCTGGATCGTGAAGAATTGCTGGCGGGTTTCTCCGCCTGCCTGGCATGAGTGCTTCGCCTGGCCTTGTGGCCGGCGCCATGGGCATCGTGGATGATTTCCCGGTAGCCATTGCATGGACGCCGGATGGCTCTGCGCTGACTGTGGGTGGTGGCGAAGGCGGAATCTACCGCGTGCAGGCGCAGGATGGAGTGGTGCAGCGAGTGGGTGATCACTCACCGGGTCTGCTGCAGCTGGCGTGGCAGCCGAAAGGCTCGCTGCTGGCGACTGCCGGTCAGGATGGTTCGGTGCGCCTGTGGCACGGCAATGCTGGCGACGCAACTGCGGCGCAGACCATGCACCGTGCGAAGCACTGGCCCGCCGGGCTCGCCTGGCGCGCAGATGGCGAGGCGTTGGCCTTTTGCAGTGGCAAGGATGTGCTGGTGTTCGACAGCGAAGGCAACCTGCTGCGCGAGCTGGGTGGCCACAGCTGTCCGCTGACCAATCTGCTATGGCGGGGTCGCAACGAAGTCATCGCTGCGGGCAATGGCGCGCTGTTCGTTGACCGCATCGACAATGGTGAGGTGGCGCAGTTCGTGCTGGAAGGCACGCCGCTGACGCTGGCATTGAGCCCGGACATGAAAGTGGCAGCCAACGGGCTTGCCGACGGCACCATCAACTTCCGGCACATCAACAATCGCAAGCGCTCGCGCATGAGTGGCTACGAGGGCAAGGTGGATCAGACCAGCTGGAGCGCCAACAGCCGCTATCTCGCCACGTCCTCAACCGGAGCGAGCAGCATCGTGGTCTGGGATTTCAGTGGCAAGGGCCCCGAAGGCAGCGCGCCCTTGCAGCTCAATGCCCATGAAGAACGCGTTGAATCGCTGGCCTGGCAGCCTGCAGGTCCGTTGCTGGTTTCTGCCGGTCGTGACTGGCGCGTGGTGCTGTGGCGGCCGACGCCGAAGAGCAGCGACGCGCTGGATATTCAGTTGCTGGATGGCCCGGCTGGCAGCACCTGCTGGTCGCCGGATGGAACGCGGCTGGCGGTTGCCCAAGGCTCGGGCAAGATCCGCTTCTTCTCGCTGAGACCAGCGTAGAGAGACTGCTGGCGCCGCAGGGCGAGATCCCAGCTGTACTGCTGCAACACGCGTGACCGCGCGGCAGCACCAAGGGAATCGATGTCCCGGTCGTAGAGATCGCGGACGGCCTGCGCGAGCAGGCTGCCATCTGCGCGCAGCGCAGTGATGCCAACCTGTTCGTCCACCAGTTCGGCCACTGCGCCGGCGCGCACGCCGACCACCGGCCTGCCGCAGGCCATGGCTTCCAGCACGACAAGCCCGAATGTCTCGGCGGTGCCCGCATGCACCAGAGCATCGGCCGACGCCATGACCTGCGCCAGTTCGACGCTGTCGCGCCGATAGGGCAACACGGTGATGTTGTCGGTGGGTCGACGGTGCTCGCCACCGCCGACCAGCAGCAGGTGGTAATCCGGCCCGAGGCGAGCGAACGCGTCGTGCAATACGGGGATGTTCTTTTCGGCAGAGAAGCGGCCAGCGTAGACCAGCAGGCGCACGGACTCGCCCAGCCCCAGCTGCCCGCGCAATGCCTGGTTGCGCCGCGCTGGATGAAACACCGCGGTGTCCACCCCGAGCGGCTGGACGGTCACGCGGCTCAGGCCCAGGGAGCGAAGGTAGTCGCCCATGATGCGGCTGGGCGCGCAGACCAGATCGAAGCGCTCATACAGCCAGCGCAGGTAACGGCCGGTCAGCCTTCCGATGCGGGCGCCGCAGCGCATGCCGATCAGGCGCGGCAGATGGGAATGAAAGAAGGCGACGGTGGGGATGCGGCGGCGCGCAGCAACTTCCAGTGCCGCCCATGCGGGGTGGAACGCATCGCCGGCTTCAATCAGATCCGGCTGCAATTCATCCAGCAGGCTGGCCCAGAGGCGCGGCGAGAGGGGCAGGCGGTAGTTGAACGTGCCCGGAACAATTGGCCCGGCAATGGTGCTGAGCTCGCCGGGGTGCAGGGCCGTGACATCGCCAGGCACCAGCAGCGAGTGTTGCCAATGCCCCTGCTTGGCATACCAGCTGTGTTTGGCATTGAGGTAGCGCCTGACCCCGCCGCTGGTCGGCGAAAAGAACAGCGTAGTGTCGACGAGATGCATGCGTACCCCACCGTTGCCGCGTGGAGCATTGCACTAGGCAGCGCGATGCCTGTCAAGCAATCAACCGAAGGCGGATGCCTGCTCTTCCTGTAGTGAAGCGCTGACAGGCAGCTGCAGGGTGAATTGCGTATAGCGGCCGGATTTCGTCGCCACGGAAACCTGGCCGTTGAGCCGGGTGACGGTATTGCGCAGGCAGGTCATGCCGCGTCCATGGCCATCACTTTCTGCCAGCCCTTCGGTGGTGAATGCCGGCTTGAAGATGAGTCCCACCAGATCACCGGCCTCGCGCTCCACCAGGGATTCCTCGGAGATCAGTCCACACATCACCGCCGCCTTGCCGATCCGCTGCATGTCGAAGCCGCGGCCGTCGTCGCGAACCAGGATCCTGATGCCGGCAGGGCCTTTGTCCTCGAAGGTGATGCTGATCTGCCCGGCTGCCGATTTGTCTGCTTTCAGGCGTTGTTCCGGAGTCTCGATGCCGTGATCCAGCGCATTGCGCAACAGATGCAGCAGCATCTCGTCGATATCGCGGCGCAAGCTCACCGGGACGAGCTCCGAACCAGTGACCGACAATTTCGCGAGGGTGCCGGTTTCCGCACCACGTCTCCGCAGCAGATCATTCCAGCGCTTCTCGCTGGACTGTGGCCAGCTTGCCTGCTTGCGTGAACGTCGTGGTGCCGGGGTTTCGGCGCCGGTGGCGGCAACGGGTTGAGGCGCGTTGTAGCGCTGCTCCTCGCAACGCCAGGCAGATCCGACCGCACTGGCCACGGTGTCGATGAGCACGGCCAGTGGCAGCAGATCGTTGCCGCTGATGTCAACGCGCTGCTGCAGGCCATCGAGTGCTTCGAGCAGCTTGTGACAGGCCTGCTCGATGTTCTGGAGATCAACGGCCTGGGCCTCCTGGCCCAGTTGAGCGGTGGCGGCTCGCAGGCGCGTCAGCTTCTCGCGCAGGGAATCGTGTGTGCGGGCAGGCATGCGCAGGGTGGCGCGCAGCGCGCCGACGGAGGCCATGGCGGAGCCGAGGAACAGCCGAACGGTGTCCGGTGGGGCGCGCAGCAGCGCCATGCCGGTTTCGGCCGCAGCACGCGACCGCATGGCGGTGAGCTGCAATTCCTGTGTTGCCGTGGCATCGCGTATCCACAGCAGCAGTTCATTGTCGGTCAGGCGAAGCACGGAAAGCCCCAGATGGCGGTGTGTGGCGCCGGAACCAGCGATCATTGGCATGCAGCCAAGATCCTGGCCGGTGCAACCGGTATCTGCAGCAATGGCGGCCAGTTGCTGCAGCAGGGGTGCCAGCTGATGTGATGCAAACAGGTCATCCATGGCGTCGGCCAGCGGAGCGCCGGGCACGCAGGCGCCGTGGGTGCCTGGCGCCAGCCAGGCGTCGAGCAAGGCACTGTTGTGGATCGCGCTGATGCGCTGTGTGCCGTCCACGCGCAGGGCCACGCCTGAGCCCATCTGCAGCAGTGCGTCGATGACAGTGGAATCTGCTGGGTTCATGCGCGTGGGTCAGCCTGCATCAAGCCGCGGCCTGCGCCAGGTTCGCAAGCAATGCGTCGGCGCTGGGGAACCGGTCTTCACGCTGTTTCGCCAGCATGCCTTCGAGCAACGGCTGGTGTTGCGCAAGCTCGGGTGGCAGCACAGGCACCGGCGCGGCCACATGCTGTTGCAGAACCTCGACCGCCGTCGCGCCCAGGTACGGCTTGGAGCCAGTGAGCATCTCGTAGAAGAGCACTCCGAGACTGTAAAGGTCGCTGCGAGAATCGAGTTCCAAACCCTGTGCCTGTTCCGGGCTCATGTAATAGGGTGAGCCGCGCAGCACGCCGGCCGCGGTGCTGCGTGTGCCGTGATCGATGTGCTTCGAGATGCCGAAGTCGATCAGCACGATCTGTCCGTCGTCGCGCAGCATGATGTTCGGTGGCTTCAGGTCCCGGTGCACGATGCCCTGCTGGTGCACGGCAGACAATGCCGCGGCAATGCGCTGCAGGAAATCCATGGCCTCGTATTCAGAGAGGGGATTCTGCAGTCGTGCTTTCAGGTCGCCGCAGGGAAAATACTCCATGGCAATGAACTCGCGGCCCTCGTGCATGCCGTAGTCGTAGATATCGACGATGCCAGGGTGGCGCAGGCTGCCGACCGTCTGGAATTCGCGGGAGAACTGTGGCTCGTCGTTTTCGCTGACGCGACTGACCTTGAGGGCAACATGCCGGTCCAGGGCATCGCTGTGCGCCAGATAGACCGTGGCGCGCGCCGATTCTCCGAGGGTATCGAGCAGCATGTAGCGCGGGATCAGATCGCGCGGCACTTTCAGCGGGCTCACCATCGTGGCCGGCGCAATGGAGAATGCGCGCGCCGGTGCGCGACGCTGCTCAAGGCCGTGATCAATGGCCGCAGAAAGCAGATCGGTGGTGAGCAGGTGTCGGGGCAGGTAGTCCGCCGCGCCGCGGCGCATTGTGCCGACAGCCGACAACTCGTCGCCATTCTCGGCCATTACCACCAGCGGCGGTGATCCGGGGATTCCCTGCACATGCTCCACCCATTCCATGGCGACAGCCGCAGCCTCGGTGGAGAAGTCCAGAACAGCGAACAGGAGGTTGAACTCTGCTGTGCCGGTCGTGGCAAGGCGTCGTTCGAAGGCGGACCTCGCTTCCAGAACGATGCGTGCATCATTGCGCAGCGCCTCGATGCGATGCTGCAGCCAGCGGCCTACCTGGCTGTCTTCTGCAACGACAAGAATCTGGGTTTCCGGTTTCACGCAGACCGCGACTACGGCGAATCCTTGGCGGTGAACCTCATGCGGAGAGCCGCGCGCTGCGCCACCGGCTGACCGTTCTGCATCACCGGTGCGTAACGGTAGCGCGACAGGGCCGCGGTCGCGGCTGAATTGAAGGTACTGCCGGGTTCGGCATTCTTGACGACGATGTCCTTGACGGTGCCGGTTGTCGTTACGGTGAATTCCAACTCCACCCAACCGGAGATCAGATTGTCCAAGGCCAGCGGGGGGTACACCGGATCCTGCTTGCGCAACAGGCGCAGCGAACTAGCAGGTACCACTACACTCGCTGCAGCGGCCGGCGGTGGAGCAGTGACCACGGGGGTGACCACAGCAGGCTCCTGCACGACAGGTGCGGGTGATTCGACGCGTGCTGCAACCACGGGTGCGGGCTCGACCCGGGGCGCCAGGAGTTGGGTTGTGGCTTCATCGACCCGGCGTCGCATCACATCCAGACCCGGAGCATTGCTGTTGATCGACGCGGCAGCATCCACCAATCGCTTGGCGGCAGGAGGTCGACGCGCGCTCAGTTCGGTATCCGCGGCGGTCAGCAGTGCCGCCACGAGTGTTTCGCGCGCACTGCGCACGGCGGGGTCGTTCGCGCCAATGGCTTCTGCTTCCCGGAAGCTGGCCAGGGCGCTGCCTGTCGGGGGATCGATCAGCGCGCGCTGCTGCAGCCTTCTTTGCATGCCGGTGAGCGCCGCCCGGATCTGCGTCTGGCGCGCCTCGTTCGCCTGGCGCAGGGTGACGTCGGCATTGACCCGCGCCAACTCACGGGAGATCTGGGTATTCAGGAAGGCAAGGCGGGCATTCTCGGGATCGATCAGGCGCACGGCTTCGGCAATGGTGCCTGCATCGTTCAACTTGCCGGCAAGCAGTGATTCCTCGGCTTTTCGCAGACCCTGGTCGACGGCTCGTTCATAACCATCTTTCGCCACCTGGCTTGCGGGATCCAGCTTCAGTGCTGCGCGATACAGTTCGGCGGCGCTGCTGCCGTCGGAGGCGACGAAGCGGGCGGCCTCGTGGGCAGCACTGGCCTGGCTGATGAGCGCTGCCACCTGCGGCTGCGCAGCCTTCGCTTCGGCAGCGGCATTGCTACGGCCCGGATCAACGGTGGCGGGGGGGGGTTCTGGCCAGAATGCCCAGGCAGCTGCCGCAATGGCAGCAATTACGGCCATGCCAATGATGGCGACTGTTCGGGGTGATTTGCCCAGCACGGCGGTCTCGATGCGGGCGAGCGGCTCCCTGCCGGCGGCCGGGGGCGCGACGGCGGTGCCCAGACGACGCTCCGGACGCGCGGCCGCATCCAGGAACAGCTTCAGGCGAGCCGGCGAGGCCGGCTTGTGCACGAAGCGGAAGACGGACTGGTCGGCGATACGGGTGGCCAGCTGCTGCTGCTCGGCACTTCCACCGGCAATCATCAGCCGGAGATCCGGCAGCTGGTTGTGGAGGGTGTCGATCACGGCATCCAGCGGGGCTTCCAGGGCCGCGGCATCGATGAGCGCGGTGGCGCCGGTCTGCTGCAGCAGTTCATCGCTGAGCCCGCGCAGTTCCGACACGACGCTGACGTTGACGTTGTAGTTGCCGGAAGCCAGCTCCTGCAGCGCCTTGATCAGCAGTGGATCATTCGTGAGCGCAATCAGCGCCCGGACCAGCCTTGCATCTGTTCCGGTAGCTGCCACGGGTAGGCTGGCATCGTCGCCATTGAACTTGGGATGAACAGTCAAGCCTGTCTCCAGCGGTTTAAGTTCGCAGCGGGGCGCTCCTGCCCCACAGTTGTATGCAGGACTTTACGAACTCGCGCGCCCGGTACAACCTTGTCGATGAGCTGTTTTGTCGTTCTGTGAATTGCGTACCCTTGAATTTACCGACTTTGGGGACTGGTTCAATATGTTGAAGAAGCTTGCAATTCCCCTGGCGTGGCTGGTGGCCTGCTGCTGCATTGCGATTGCCGGTGTCGCGCACGCCGCTGACGGCAACGCGGCCCAGCGTGCGGCCGCGGAGGAATATCTCGCTGCGCAGGCGTCCGGCGATGCCCGCGCCATGTCGCTGAGCATTCACAACGATGAGCTCGCGACGCTGCGCAAACGACTCGTGGATGAAATGAAGCTGGAGGCTGATCGCGATGACAGCCAGCTGCGCACGCGTCTGTTCGGCAGCGGCATGCCGCTCACGGAAATCGAGCGGCTGACACCGCAGGGCTTCTTCGTGACGCTGGCACAACGACTGCGATTCGGTGGCCGCGAGTTCCAGAGCATCGACTGGCTTGCAGCCGTGCCGGACAGCGGCGGCATGGTGCAGATGGTGGGCCGGCTGCGACCGCCGAAGGAAATGGGAACCGTGCGCGTGCCCGTGCTGGTGTCGGTGATTCCCTGGGGCAAGGACTGGAAGGCTGCGCTGCCGCTGGAGCTGCAGGCGCAGATCGATGATCTGCGCAGCGGCAGGACGCGTGCGCCGGCAACGGCAGCGACCCCAGTAGTGACCTCGGCAGCACCGACAGCACCCTCGGCCAACGTGCCTGCGGCACCCGTGAACGCCAACCCGCAGGCCATCCTGGATCTGTTGAAGGAAGCCGAAGAAAACCTGGCGGCGTCCCGCTGCGAGCAATACTACGACAAGCAGATGAGTCCGAATTTCCGGCGGACCACCGCGGCGAAGGCCTTGCGTACGCTGATTTCTGCCTGCGAGAGCCGCGAGTCGCTGCGCGAACAGTTGCTGGCGGCAGTGCGGCTCGCGCGCACGGGCACGCCACGATATGAATATGCGGGCACGCGTGCGATCTATGACCTGCGTGGCAATGGGCTGCCCTTCAACACGCCTGGTGCTCGAGCAGGTCAACAAGAACTGGTATATCGCCGAGTAGTGCTGGAGGTCAGCCGCCGGCGGCGAGCAGGAACAGGCGGCCGCGGGCGTTGAGCACCACGCCACGCGGCGTGATGCGCACCAGCTTGATGCCATCCGGAAGTTCATCGCCTTCGCGCAGGCGCCTGGAATTCAGCAGCACATAGCGATTGGCAGCTGCATCGTCATACACGTGCAGGTTCAGCTGCATGGCGGGCAGTGTCACGCCAGAGGCAATCACGTCCTGCATGGTTGGCAGGTTGTCGACATCCAGCGTTGCTTCTGACGCGGGCGTGGGCGCGGGCGCAGAGGGCGGAGTCTCGGGCCTGAATTCAGGGATGAGCGCGGGCAATGGCGTGGCGGCAGGCGCGCCTTGGGAAACAGGCGCAGCCGGTACGCTCACCGGCGCGATGACGGGTGCCACGGCAGGCGGCAGCGCCGGAACTGCAGGCGGTGCCTGAGCCGTGATTACCGCGGGTGCAGGCGCCGGAGCGCGCAGCAGCAACCAGGCGAGCACACCGAGATTCGCCAGCAGCACGACGCCCAGCACCCAGGCCCAGGCCGGCAGCTGACGGCGCGGCGCGGCGATGCGCACGTCCATCAGCACGGGGCCGGACTGGCGGCTGCGCTCGGACTCGGCTTTCTTCAGGGCATCGAGAATGAACGACATGACGGCCTCTAGGGAGCCACTGCGCTGAGCAACGGCGTGTCGGTGGACGACAGGGCGGCATCCAGCAGTGCCTGTGTGCTGGGTGCCGGCCACGCCATCTGCAGCCAGGCCGTTGCGACGCTGGAACTGGATCACCATGGACTGCAGTGATTCATCAAAGATGTCGCCCGCTGCAGGTTCCGGCGCGAGACCGGCCCATTGGCGCAGCCGCTGCCGCAGCGCCCGCACCGGTTCGCCCTGCATGCCGAGCGTGAGGCTGCGCGTATCGAGCTGCGGCGGCTTCCACAGCTGCAGGAAATCCCCGTTCCAGCGTTCCTGCAGAGCGTCGAGCGTGACTTCGTGGGTGACGTCGCCGATCAGCAGGCGGGCGCGTTTCCGGCCCCAGCCCGGACACAACGGCCTGGTGGATGGCGCCGGAGTCGTCTTCCAGCGGCAGGATCGCGGGCCGGTTGAACCGTCGCAGGTTCTCAAGGCCGCCAGTCTGGTTCAGGCATTCCAGACCCTGGCGCAGTGCCTGCGAGCAGGCGTCTTCGGAACCCGCCACGTAACGCGCGGACCAGAGCTGGAAGAGCCGGCTGTAGGCACCGTCGAGATCGGTGACGGCCGCGGCACCGCGAAGAATGGTGGCAAGAGTGGGCGCTGGCGCTGCAGGCGGCGGGGTTTCGGCAGGTGCCGGTGCAGCAGCGGGTGCGATCGGCGTTGCGACGACCTGCGCTGCCGCGGGAGCCGTTCCGGGGTCGCGATGCAGCCACCAGGCGAGCAGTGTGGCGGAGGTCAACAGGATCGCGGTGCCGCCGCCCACCACCCAGGGGAGCCACGCCGGCAGGATGCGACGACCGGACACTTCGCTGGCTGCCTTGCGAACCAGCGCCGCACTGATGACATGGCGGTCTTCGGAATAACCGCCCAGCAGGGCGCGATCGCCGATGATGTTGAGCAGACGCGGCACGCCGCCGCTGGCGCGATACAGCTCGGCCAGCGCGCGATTGTTGAAGATCTCCGCCGTCGAGCCCGCGATGCGCAGGCGATGCTTCACGTAGGCGATCGATTCTTCGCGCGACAGCGGATCGAGGTGATAGCGACCGGTGATGCGCTGCGCGACCTGGCGCAGGTCGTTGCGCGCCAGCACTTCGCGCAGTTCGGGCTGGCCGATCAGGATGATCTGCAGCAGCTTCTGGGTTTCGGTCTCGAGATTCGTGAGCAGCCGCACCTGTTCCAGCAGTTCCGGCGAAAGGTTCTGCGCCTCGTCGACGATCAGCACCACGCGCTTGCCCTGCGCATGCGCCTTGAGCAGGTAGCGGTTGAGGATGTCGATGAGTTCCTTCACGCTGCCGATGGCATCGTCCGGCACCATGATTCCCAGTTCCTCGCACAACGTCAGCACGAACTCGCTGGCGTTCATGCGCGGGTTGAGGATCAGCGCGATCTCGGTGTTGTCGGGCTGCTTCGCGAGCAGTGAACGGATGACGGTGGTCTTGCCGGTGCCGACTTCACCGGTGAGCTGGATGAATCCGCCGGCCTCGGTGATGCCGTAGACCAGATGCGCCAGCGCTTCGGCGTGGCGGCCGCCGAGATACAGATAGCGGGGATCGGGCGTGATCGAGAACGGCTTTTCAGCCAGGCCGTAGAACGAAAGGTACATAGGTGACCGTCAAATCGCGCTGCGCGGCGGTTTGGCCCCGCGCAGCGCCATGGCCTTACGGCTTGACCGTGATGGTGATCTTCGGCGAAGTCACGACGGGATCGTACGGAATGTGCAGGTGATCGCCGAGCACCAGCTGCAGGGTATGCGTGCCGGGCGTGAGCGTCTGCGTGGTTTCTGTCTGACCCTTGCCGAAGTGCACATGGTTGGCGTCGGCGGGCACCGGCATGGCGAGGTTTTCCGGCAGGTCGACATCGATCAGCAGGTGATGGTGGCCGGCGTTCTCGAACGCCACGCCGGCGGGGGCCACGCCCATGCCGGACAGGCCGAATTGAATCTTGACGGGACTGGTTACGGTTTCGCCATCCTTCGGGCTGATGATGTAGGCCGCGGCGCCGGCAGGCGCAGCCGTGCGGGTGAGCGCAGGGGCAGCGGCTGCTTCTGCGGGTGCGGCGGCCTCGGCGGCAGGAGCCGGCTCAGGCGCCTTCGAACAGCCTGCGAGCATCACCAGCGTCGCGGCAGCTGCCGCAGTCATTGTGCGAACCATTGTCTTGCTCCTCTTGTAATTCAAGTTCCGGCGTCAGATCCGACCCGCGGGCAGCTCGTGCGGCGCGAAATCGTCGACGTTGATGATGTGCATGATGCGCTGATCATAGTCGAGTAGCAGCGTGGCTTCCTCCTCGGTGAGGATGCCGAGCTGCCGGCCTTCGCGGATCTGCCCCGGCATGTCGAGCGCCTGGATGCGGCCCGTCTTCACGCCTTCCACGCGCAGGCGCCGGTCGATGGGCTCGACCTGCACCGCCATCTGCAGGGCTTCGTGCAATGCGGCGAGCGGATTGCCGGCCACGCTGGTGCGGAAGGCATGCCGGCAGAGCCGGTCGCGCGAGGGGCCCGGTTCCATGGCGAGCGCGGCCAGCTTTGCGCTCAGTGCATCACTGGGCGCGAAGTAGGTGCGGCCCCGCGGGAAGATCATGGCGCGCATCAGCCAGGCCAGCAGCCGGTTCGGGAAATTCCGCAGGAAGCCGTGCAGCTGCTCCTGCGCCCGGTAGAGCAGATCGCGGCAGGCCCACTCGACCAGGGGCTGGTCTTCCTTCGGCGAACCGTTGTCGTGGTAGTGCTTGAGCACCATCGAGGCCATGTAGAGGTACGAGAGCACATCGCCGAGGCGCGCCGACAGGCTTTCCTTCTTCTTCAGGTAACCACCCAGCGACAGCATCGCCACATCGGTGGCGAAGGCAAACGAGGCGGAGAAGCGCTCGATGTGCTGGTAGTAGCGCTTGATGGCGCCGGTGCCGGGCGCGCCTTCGAAACGCGCGAAGGTGAGCGCCATGACCAGCGAGCGCACGGCATTCGAGATGGTGAAGCCGATGTGGCCGAACAGCGCGCGATCGAAATCATCCACGCTGCGTTCGCCATTGGGATTGCGCGCGGCCTGCATTTCCTTCAGCACGAAGGGATGGCAGCGGATGGCGCCCTGGCCGAAGATGATGAGGTTGCGCGTGAGGATGTTGGCGCCTTCCACCGTGATGCCGATGGGCGAGGCCTGCCAGCCACGGGCGAGATAGTTGCGTGGCCCGAGCATCACGCCCTTGCCGCCATGGATGTCCATGGCGTCGGCCGCCACCACGCGGCTGAGTTCGGTGAGGTGCAGTTTCAGGATGGCCGAGGGCACGGCGGGTTGTTCGCCGGCGTCGATGGCGCCGGTGGTGACGCTGCGCGTGGCATCCATGATGTAGGTGTTGCCGACGATGCGGGCGAGCACCTGCTCGACACCTTCGAACTTGCCGACGGCGAGGCCGAACTGCTTGCGGATGCGCGCGTAGGCACCGGTGGTCCAGGTGGCGACCATCGCGCCACCGGTGGCATTGGCGGGCAGCGAGATGCAGCGGCCCACGGTGAGCTGCTCGATCAGCATGCGCCAGCCGCGACCGGCCTGGGCCGGACCACCGATGATGAAATCCACCGGGATGAATACATCTCGGCCGTGGATGGGGCCGTTCTGGAAGGGAATGTTGAGCGGAAAATGCCGGCGACCGATCTCGAGGCCTTCGGTGTCGCGCGGGATCAGTGCGCAGGTGATGCCGATGTCGGCGTTGTTGCCCAGCAGTTTTTCCGGATCGAACAGCCGGAAGGCGAGGCCGATCACCGTGGCCACGGGTGCGAGCGTGATGTAGCGCTTGGAGAAGTTGAGGCGGATGCCGAGCACTTCGCGCCCTGCGTAGGTGCCGCGGCATACCACGCCCGTATCGGTGATGGACGCGGCATCGGAACCAGCGACCGGACTCGTGAGACCGAAGCAGGGGATTTCCTCGCCGCGCGCGAGTCGTGGCAGGTAGTGGTTCTTCTGTTCCTCGGTGCCGTAGTGCACCAGCAGCTCACCCGGGCCGAGCGAGTTCGGCACCATCACCGTGACGCCCAGCGTGATGCTGCGGCTCGAGAGCTTGGTGAGGATCGAGGATTGCGCGTAGCGGCCGAAGCCGAGCCCGCCGTACTGCTTCGGGATGATCATCGCCCAGAAGCGTTCGCGCTTGATGAACTCCCAGGCTTCCGGCGAGAGATCCGCGCGACGATGCGTGACGTCGAAGTCGTCGACCATCGCGCAGAGTGTTTCGGCAGGGCCATCGAGGAAGGCCTGCTCTTCGGCATTCAGCTGCGCCGGGCGCGTGGAGAGCAGCTTGTTCCAGTCGGGCTTGCCGGTGAACAGCTCGCCATCCCACCACACGCGAGCCCGCCTCGAGTGCTTCGCGTTCGGTGGCCGACATCGTCGGCAGCATGCGCAGATAGGTCTTCAGGAACGGGCGCGAGATCAGCGCCTTGCGCAGTGGCCGGAAGTTGAACAGCCACAGCAGCACCAGCATCAGCAGCAGCAGGCCCTTCCACAGGCCGGCGGGATCTCCGAACCAGTAGTAGACCGCGAACAGCACCGTGAACACGATGGAATAAACCAGCAGTGGCAGGCGCTGGTAGGCGAGTACCAGGACGGCAACGACGAACAGGGTGGCGAGCAGCATGGGTGGGACTATAGCGCCGCCCGGAACGCGCCGCCTCAAGCCCAAGGCGCTGCCTCAGGTGCCGCAGAATGTGGCCAGCACCCGCTGCTCTTCCAGTGGGGGCTGTTGCCATGACTCCCGGCCAGCGTGTTCCCGGAATGGTTGCTGCACGACCGCCAGCAGGTCGCGGAAGGGCGTCAGGTCGCCCCGGTCACTGGCAGCTGCCAGTGCAGCTTCCACCAGATGATTTCGCGGGATGAACAGCGGATTCACGCGACGCATGGCGATCTCGCGGTCGGCTGGCGAAAGCGCTTCGCCTTGCAACCGGGCGCGCCAGTCCTGCAGCCAGCTGTCGAGCCCGTCGACCGTGCCGAGCAAAGCGCGCAGCGCACCTTCGTGCGCCGCACCCTGCATGGCTTCGGTCAGGTGATGAAACGCCAGCGTGAAATCCGCTGCGGCGAGCTGCAGCAGAGTCAGGAAGCGGCTGGACAGTGCGGCATCGGTTTCACGCATGGCAGAGAGCCCGAGCTTCTGCCGCAGCAACTGCTGGTAACGCGCTTCGAATTCTGCGGGAAAACGGCTGATCACCGCCGTGGCGCCCTGGATGGCGACGGACTGGTCCGGATTGATCAGCGGCACCAGCGTTTCCGCGAAACGCGCGAGGTTCCATTGCGCGATCGCAGGTTGATTGCTGTAGGCGTAGCGGCCGCGATGATCAATCGAACTGAAGACGGTCTGCGGGTTGTAGTGATCCATGAACGCGCAGGGGCCGTAATCGATGGTTTCTCCCGACAGCGCCATGTTGTCGGTGTTCATGACACCGTGGATGAAGCCCGCGCCCAGCCACTGCGCGATCAGCGCGGCCTGACGATCGGCAACCCATTTCAGGAACGCGAGTGCCGGCACCGGGGCCGCTGCCAGTGTGGGTGCATGGCGTTGAATGGCGTAATCCAGCAGCGCATGCAATGCGTCGAGATCCTGGCGCGCCGCGAAGTATTCGAAGGTGCCGACCCGCAGATGGCTGGCCGCGACGCGGGTCAGCACGGCGCCGGGCAGTGGCTCTTCGCGCAGCACGCGTTCACCGGTGGCCACCACGGCGAGCGAGCGCGTGGTCGGGATGCCGAGGGCATGCATGGCCTCGCTGATGAGGTACTCACGCAGCATCGGGCCCACTGCGGCGCGCCCATCGCCGCTGCGCGAAAATGGAGTGCGGCCCGAGCCCTTGAGCTGCAGGTCATACAGCAGGCCATCCGCGGCGCGGCGCTCGCCGAGCAGGATGGCGCGACCATCGCCGAGTTGTGGCACGAAGTGGCCGTACTGATGGCCGGCATAGGCCATCGCAATGGGTCGCGCATCACCGGGCAGTTCGTTGCCCGACAGCAGCTGTGCGGCGTGGTCGGCAAGGCCGGGATCGAGCTGCAGGAAAGTGGCCAGCGCGTGGTTGTAGATCTGCAGCTGCGGCGCGGTGGCACGCGCCGGCGCCACCTCGACGAAGCACTGCTCTGGCAGCGTCGCGTAACTGTGTTCGAGACCGAGGTTCATGCCTTGCCCCGCGGCGTGGGGTGCCTGCGGCAGGCGCTAACGCCAGGGTCCGGTGATGGCCAGCGTCATCGTCGGGCTGAACACATTGACGAACAGGGTCTTGCCGTCGGGCGCAAAACAGGCGCCGGCCAGTTCGGTCTGTCTGCGCAGCCTCGCCAGTGTATACGCCTCGCCCGCTGGTGAAATGCCGCGCAGGTGGTTGTCGACTTCGCGCGTGTACTGGTCTTCACAGACCACCAGGTGGCCATCCGGGGCGATCGTGAGGTTGTCGCCGTAATTGAACTGCTCGATGGAGGTGCTCTCGAAGAACAGCTGCAACTGGTCCTGGCGGGGACGCAGGCGGAAAATCTGGCCGAGCTTCGCATTGCCGCCGGAAGTGCAGCAGAAATAGAGTTCGCCATCGCCCATGTGGATGCCTTCGCCACGCGCGAACAGCGTGGCCCCCCGGGCCGCGCCGCGCTTGCGAAGATCATCCGCCGGGCTTTCGGGATCGTCGAGATCGATCCAGCGCACCTTGTGCCAGCTGGCAGGCGCAATGGCCTGACTGGCACGGTTGCGGCTATCGGGAAACTTCTCGACAACAAGCGCCTGCAGACGGCCTCCGTCGATGAGCTTGTCGCGGGTGCGTGGAATGAAGCGGTACAGAAGTCCGTCGTCGCGGTCTTCCGTGAGGTAGACCACGCCGGTGCGCGGATCCACCGCGGCGGCCTCATGATTGAAACGCCCCATGGCCTTCAGCGGCACGGGATCGACGAGGCCGGTGGCCGATGCGGGCACTTCGAAGATCCAGCCGTGGTCTTTCGAGACGCCGCGCTCCCCGGCGCGCGTGACATCTTCCTCGCAGGTGAGCCAGCTGCCCCAGGGCGTGATGCCGCCGGCACAGTTGCGGATGGTGCCGGAAAGCGAGCGGAACTGGCGCTGCACGTCGAGCGTGCGGGCGTCGAGGATCAGCGTGGTAGTGCCGCCGGGCAGGACGGTGCCGTTGGCGCGGTTGTCATACCCGGGCGACGGGTTGCCCCCGGCATCCTGCTGTACCTGCAGCTCATGATTGCGCACCAGCGCGAGGCGGTTGCCCGGCAGCGCGAAGCAGCCCATGCCATCGGCGTAGTCGGGCACCTTGCCACCGTCATGCATGGCATCGCCCAGCTGCGAGAGGATGCGATAACTGAATCCCTGTGGCAGATCGAAAAGTCCGGCGGGATCCGGAACCAGCGGGCCGTAGGATGCCGCATTGGCGGCGGTTGCCAGGGGCTGGCGCAGCACGCAGCCGCTGGCGATCAGGCCAGCGAATGCGGTGCCGGTTGCAGCGAGGAATTGCCGACGGCTGACAGAGAGAGTATTCATGCGCATCAGTATGCCGACTTCATGGAATCGTGTCAGGCGCGCGGCGTTCGTCGCCGCATTGCTGGTGGCTATTGGCGGCCAGGCGGCGGAGCGGCAAGCGGCCGCGGCCCCGCGGCCCCCGAACATCCTGTTCATCATTTCCGACGATATCGGGGTGGATGCCAGCAGCACGATGTATCCCGGAATGATCGAGAACCTGGTGCGGCAATATGGCCCGGAAGGCCTGAAACACCCGGACTATCAGTCGATCAAGGGCCGCCCCGCGGCCATGCCGAACCTGGACCAGCTGGCGAAGCAGGGCATCGTGTTCTCGAATGTCTGGGCGCATCCGTTCTGCTCCCCTTCACGCGCCGCGATCCTCACCGGGCTGTCGGCAGCCAAAGCGAACGTCCTGAACTACACCGATCCGCTGGCCAACCAGTACACCTCGTTCGTGCAGCGTCTGAAGGATGAGGCCGGCTACAGCACGGGGCTGTTCGGCAAATGGCATCTGGCCGGCATGCCCGGCACGCCGAGCAACTATCCCGGAATGAAGCCGAAGCAGGCCGGTTTCGAGGTGTTCAAGGGCAACATGCACGCGGCCATCAAGTCGTACTGGGATTACGACTACATGGTGCAGGATGCGGCGACGCCAGCCGATCAATGGCGCACGGAGAAAGCGCCGCAGAAATCGCTGACCGGGATCGCGCCGACCACCTTTTCGGGCGTGGTGCAGGTGGCCGATGCGATCGAGTGGATCTCCGCGCAGGAGAAGGCGCAGCCGGGCAAGCCCTGGTTCTCGTGGGTGGCTTTCAATCTCGCACACGCCACTTCGCAGCAGCAGCCCAGCGCGATGATGGTGCCGAATGCCGATACGCTGGGAGCCGCCGCACTGGCCGAGATGAAGGCCTGCCATGGCACCTTCGGCACCAACACCACGGGCACCTGCAGCGGCGAGGCGCTGCTGCGCGCGATGTCGAATTCCATGGATACCTTGATCGGCAGGCTGCTGACGGAAGTCGACCGGCTCGATCGCAATACCGTGGTGATCTACGTGGGTGACAACGGCACGCCGATGTACGGCCGGCCGAATCTGGACTTCATCGACAACCTCTACATCACGCGCAAGGGTCGCGGCAAAGGCACTACCTACGAGAGCGGCGCGCGCGTGCCGCTGGCGATCCGCGGGCCGGGCATCAGAGCCAATCGCGTGAATGGCGAGTTCCTGCAGGTCGCGGATCTGTTCCCGACCATCCTCTCGCTGGCCGGTTTGACGCCACCCGCTGAGGTGTCCAATGGCGATGGCAGCGGCAAGCTGGCCGTGGATGGCATTGCGCTGCAGCCGCTTCTCAGCGGCAAGGCGCAGACGGTGCGCGATCCGGACCAGGGATACGTGATGTCGGAATCGATGAACCTGATGACCAATGGCACGCGGCAGGTGGCGGCCCGCAATGGCACCTACAAGGTGATCTGCACGGAGAAGACCGAGCTTGCCGCCTGCGAGTTCTACAACCTGGCTCGGGATCCGCTCGAGGAGTATCCGCTGGCGAAGCCCGCCAGCTGCAGCGGCAGCTGGACTGTGAAGAACCCCGAGTGGCATTACTGCCGGCTGAACGAGCTGATCCGCACGCGGTCGTTCTTCGCGATGGGGCGGTAACGCCCGCGCGCGCAGGCGTTCAGGCTTTCGGGCGAAACGCCTTCATCACTGCCTCATTGGTTTCCAGGCGCGGGCCGCCGATGAGGTCGATGCAGTAGGGAATGGCGGGAAATACGACCTCGAGGTTTTCGCGAATTGATTTGGGTCTTCCTGGAAGATTCACGATCAGCGTGCGGCCGCGGATGCCGGCGGTCTGCCGCGACAGGATGGCGGTGGCCACATACTTCAATGACGTGGCGCGCATCAGTTCCCCGAAGCCCGGCATCTCACGCTGCACCACGCGCAGCGTGGCTTCGGGCGTGACATCTCGCGGCGCGGGGCCCGTGCCACCGGTGGTGACGATCAGGCAGCAGCCGGCCACATCGGCCTGACGGGTGAGTTCGGCGGCGATCACGTCGACTTCGTCCGGCACCACGCGATAGTCCACCTCGAAAGGTGTGGCCAGCCATTCACGCAGCAGGGCGATGCAGGCCTGCCCGGGTTCGTCGGCATACACACCCGCGCTGGCGCGGTCCGAAACGTTCAGCACTCCGATTACCGCCGTCATCGTCGATCCTCCTCGCTTGAGGTGTGGGAGACTATCCGCAGCAGGAGATTCATGTGAACCGTTCGTTCTTGCGGCGTCCCGCCGTGCTCGTGGCCCTGGTGGCCGTCGTGATGATTGTGTTGTATGCCGGTCTGCGTCTTCGCGGGCCGGAATTGCCGGGTTACCGGATCGATACTCGGCCACTGGTGCAGACCGTGGTGGCCACCGGGCGGGTGATCAGCACCTCGCGCACGCAGGTGGGCAGCGAAGTCACCGGCACCGTGCTCGAACGGCGCGTGCAGGAAGGCGATGTGGTCAAGCCGGGCGACGTGCTGGTGGTGCTGCGCGCGGATGATCTCGATGCGCGGGTGCGTGAGGCAGAGGCCGCGCTGCGCCAGCTGCAACAGGCATCGCGGCCGCAGGCAGAGGCCAGTCTGCGCCAGGCCGAGGCGCAGTCCGCGCAGGCGGCACGTGAGCGGCAGCGGCGTGCAGACCTTTTTGCCCGGCAGCTGGTGGCGCGCGAAGTGCTGGAGCAGGCGGAAGAAGCCGAAGCAGTGGCTCGTGCCGCGGCCGAACGTGCCCGCCTCGCCGCGCAGGCCAGCGCGCCGGGACGCAGTGAAGAGCTGCAATTGCAGGAGCGGCTGGCGGCTGCCCGTGCGCAACTGGCGAAGACCCGCATCCGTGCGCAGTCCGGTGGTGTGGTGCTGACCCGCCACGTGGAGCCGGGTGACCTGGTGCAGCCGGGCAAGGTGCTGTTCGAAATCGCGCGCAGTGGCGCCACCGAAATCGAAGTACCGGTGGATGAAAAGAACCTGGCGGTGCTGGCCGTGGGCCAGTCCGCGCAGTGTGTGGCAGATGCCTTTCCGAACCAGCCATTTGCCGCGACCGTGAACTTCGTGGCGCCGGGAGTGGATGCCCAGCGCGGCACCGTGATCATCCGTCTCGGCGTGGAGCCGGTGCCCGGATTCCTGCAAGCAGGACATGACGGTGTCGGCGAATGTGCAGACCGGCAGCCGGGCGGCGGCGCTGGTGGTGCCGAATGATGCGTTGCTGGATGTCGGCACGGCGCAGCCCGCGGTGCTCGCCGTCCGCGATGGCCGGCTGCAGCGCGTCCCGGTGCAGCTGGGCCTGCAGGGCCTTGTCATGACCGAAGTTACTGCAGGGATCGCCGACCGGCGAGATCGTGCTGGCCGGCGCCGCAACGGTTGCCGACGTGCAGGAAGGCGCACGTCTGCGCGTGGCGTTCGAAAAGCTGCCCGCAACCGGTGCCGACTCCGCCTCGCGGCGCGAACTGCCCGTCAGCTTCGACTAGCAGCATGTGGATCGAATCCACCATCGCGATGCGTTTCCTGCGCGAGGGCAGGGCGCAGACCACCTTGATCATCGTGGGTATCGCGGTGGGTGTGTCGGTGATCGTGTTCATCACCGCGCTGATCCAGGGGCTGCAGGCCAACATCATCGAACGCACGCTGGGCACGCAGGCGCACATCAAGGTGGAGGCGCCCGATGAGGTGAACCGGCTCGTGCCCTTGCCGCCGGGCACCGCGCAGCTGGTGCTGGAGACGCGCCGCGCGCAGCGACTGCGCTCGATCAACAACTGGCAGCAGGTGCAGGCGACGCTGGATGCGCTGCCTGGTGTGAAGGCCGTGTCGCCGGTGGTTTCGGGGCCGGCCTTTGCATGGCGCGGGAATTCGGTGGAGTCGGTGGCGCTCGTGGGCATGGACCCGGTGCGTTACCAGCGCATCATTCCGCTGGGCGAGGACATCATTGCGGGCACGCTGCGCGTAGGCGCGGGCGATGCCGTCATCGGCAGCCTGCTCGCCAATGATCTTGGCGTGCGCGTGGGCGACAAGTTCCGGCTGGTGGCCGGCGACGGGCGCGAAGCGCAATTGAACATCGCCGGCATCTTCGAGCTGGGCGTGCGTGAGCTCGACCAGCGGTATGTCTATCTCGATCTGAAGCAGACGCAGTCGCTGCTGGATCTGCCTGGCGGCGTGACGGTGATCGATCTCACCGTGAATGAGCTGTTCGGCGCCGATGCCATCGCTGCGCGCATCGCGCAGCTCACGGGACTCAAGGCCGAGAGCTGGATGGAGAGCAACGCGCAGTTGATGAACGCACTGAGCTCGCAGAGCCTTTCCACCGCGATGATCTCGTTCTTCGTGGCGGTGTCGGTGGCCTTCGGCATCGCGAGCGTGCTGTCGATCAGCGTCGTGCAGCGCACGCGCGAGATCGGCATCCTGCGCGCGATGGGCACGCGCCGCGGCCAGATGCTGAAGGTGTTCCTGGTGCAGGGCGCGGTGCTGGGCTTCGGCGGTTCGGCGCTGGGGCGGGTGCCGGGTATGGCCTCGTGTGGGTGTTCAACACCTTCGGGCCGAAGCTGTTCTTCATCCCGGTGGCGCCGATCCTGGTGCCGATGGCGATGGGTCTTGCCACGCTCACGGGCACGCTGGCCGCCGCAGTGCCCGCGCGCCGGGCCGCGCATCTGGATCCGGTGGTGGCGATCCGTCATGTCTGACAACGGCGAGGAAGTGCTGCGGCTGGCAGGCCTGCGCAAGTCCTACAACGTGGGACTGCCGACGGAAACGGAAGTGCTGCATGGCCTCGATCTCACCATCGGGCGTCATGATTTTGCATCGCTGATCGGACCTTCCGGCTCGGGCAAGAGCACGCTGCTGAACCTGCTGGGCCTGCTCGACTCACCGACGGCGGGTGATCTGTTCCTGCTGGGTGAGGCCACGCGCAGCATGGACGATGAGACGCGCACGGCCCGTCGCGCCAGTGCCATCGGCTTCGTGTTCCAGTTCCATCACCTCATGCCGGGATTCACTGCGCTGGAGAACGTGATGATGCCGCTGCTGGTGGCGCAGGGCCGACCTTCGGCGGCAACTGTCGAAAGAGCGCAATCGTTGCTCGCCGCCGTGGGCCTGGCGGAGTTTGCAGACCGCAAACCCGGTGAGCTTTCCGGTGGGCAGCAGCAGCGTGTGGCCATTGCTCGGGCACTGGTGACTCGACCGGCGCTGCTGCTGGCGGACGAACCCACTGGCAACCTGGACACGAAGACCGCGGGCGATGTGTTCGAGCTATTCCGCCGCTTCAACCGCGAATTCGGCTGCGCCGTGCTGGTGGTGACGCATGATCCGCGGCTGTCTGCAGTCTGCGACCGCACCATTGAACTGGTGGATGGGCTCATCGTCCGGGACGCCCGGCAGGCGGAAACCCCGAATTCAGGGCCGTAACAATTCCGTGATGACGGCCGGGGATAATGGCGTGGTAATGTCCGCCTACAGGCAGAAACATTACAAGAAGGCCTAGTCTCATGTCCCGGCACTCCATTCCCCAGCTCTCCAAGAGCGAGCTCGATCGGCTGCGCACCTTCCGCATCCTGCCGAACCTCACCAAGATTCCATTGTTCACCGGCCTGTTCGTGGCCTTCTGCCTGCTGGCCTGGAATACCAGCTCGCAGCTGGTGCTGTGGTCTTCCTATGTGGTGCTGGGTTACCTGTGGATGAGCATGGTGACATTCATGCACGACGCCACCCACACCACGTTGTTCAAGCGCCCGCTGCTGAACTGGGTGTTCGGCATCCTGTGCATGCTGCCCATCTTCGCGACCTTCGTGGCCTTTCGTGAAGATCACATCCAGCACCATCGGCACAACCGTTCACCGCGCGATCCGGATGCCTTCACCATGGGCAAACGCGGCGTGGCCGATTTCGTGCTGTTCTATGCCTATGCGGCGATCGGCGGCGTGCTCAGCTTCATCCACTTCAATTTCATCTATCCCTTCACGAGCTTCGGGCCACGGCAGTGGGCCATCCAGCTGTTCGAGATGACGTTGAAGGGCCTGGTGTACTGGTGGGTGCTGGCCCTGGCTGCCGAACATGGCGTGCTGGGCAAGGCGCTGGCGCTGTGGCTGTGGCCGGTGTTTTTTCTGTCGCTGCTCAACTCGATGCGTTTCGTCGCCGAGCATTACGGCACGCCATGGAATGCCGGCCAGCTGGTGGGCACGCGCACGGTCACTTCCAATCCCGTGCACTCGTTCTTCTGGAACAACATCAACTGGCACATCGGCCATCACGTGTATCCCAGCGTGCCCTGGTACAACCTGCAGGAACTGCACCGGGTGATGGAGCCGGAGATCCGGGCCAGTGGCGCCGTGGTCGACAAGAGCTACATCGCGGTCTACTGGCAGGCGTTGAGGCAGGGGCCGGAATCGCTGCCGCAGCTGGAAGCGAGCCTTGCCGCGCGCGCGGCCCGGATGGGAAGCGCGGCCCCGGCGGTTGCCCCGGTCTAGGGGCAACCCAGGTCGATCAGTGGTCGCCCCAGACTTCGCGGGCGATCTCCACCACCAGCTCCAGCTTGCGGCGCTGGTCTTCCCAGCTGATGTCATTGCCTTCCGCGGAGCTTGCGAAGCCGCATTGCGGTGACAGCGCGAGCTGCTCCAGCGGCGCGTACTGCGCGGCTTCTTCGATGCGGCGCTTGATGTCGTCCTTGTCTTCCATCGCGCCGAACTTGCTGGTGATGAGGCCGAGCACTGCGATCTTGCCCTTCTTCAGGAAACGCAGCGGACGGAAATCGCCACTGCGCACATCGTCGTATTCCAGGAAGTAGGCGTCGAGATTCATCTCCGACAGCAGCGCCTCGGCCACCGGCTCGTAATCGCCGCTGGCCGCGAAGCTGCTCTGGAAATTGCCGCGGCACAGGTGCATGGCCAGCAGCATGTCCGCAGGCTTGTGGGCCACCACCTTGTTGATGAAGGCGGCATAGCGGCGTGGCAACTCGTTGGGATCGTCGCCACGCAGGCGCGCGGCTTCGCGCATCTTCGGATCGCACAGATAGGCGAGGTTGGTGTCGTCCATCTGCACATAGCGGCAGCCAGCGGCATGCAGCGCGCGCAGTTCATCGCCGTAGGCGCGCGCCACGTCGTCGTAGAAATCCGGGTCGAGCTCGGGGTAGGCCGTCCTGCTGATGCCGGCGCGACCACCACGGAAGTGCAGCATCGTGGGCGAGGGAATGGCGACCTTCGCCACGCTGCCGGGCGCAAGCAGGGCCTGCACGAAGCGGAAGTTCTCCACTTCGATGGGACGCTCGTGGCGCACCTTGTCGACCACGCGCATCACCGGCGGTGCCAGCGAGCGGCTGCCATCGGCGTTCTCCACCAGCACCGGCGCGGCGGTCTTCACGCCGCCGAGCTGGTCGAGGAAATCGATGTGGAAATAGGTGCGACGGTATTCGCCATCGGTGATGGCCTTCATGCCGACGCTTTCCTGCAACTTCACCACCTCGGTGATGGCGCGGTCTTCCACCAGGCGCAGGGCGGCGGCGTCGATCTCGCCTTTGGCGTGCTGCGCGCGGGCCTGCAGCAACCAGGCCGGGCGCAGGAAGCTGCCCACATGGTCGTAGCGGGCGGGGAGCTGGGGGTGGAAATCGGCGGGCTGGGCGGTCTTCAGGGCAACGGACATGGGACGGGATCCTTCGAGGGGGCGGGCAGGTGAAGGGCATCCTAGGGGGCTTGATCGATGAACAAAAATGATATTAATTCACGGAATGATGAATTCTGATCATTGATCGTGCTGGAACGCATCCATCTGGCCATCGTCCGGGAAGTGGACCGTCAGGGCTCCATGACGGCGGCGGCCGCCGCGCTGTTTCTCACCCAGTCGGCACTGAGCCATGCGATGAAGAAGCTCGAGCGCGCCCTGGGCACCGACATCTGGCTGCGGGAAGGTCGCAGCCTGCGGCTGACCCAGGCCGGCAGCCACCTGCTGGAAATGGCCAATCACGTGTTGCCGCAGCTCGAGCATGCCGAGCGTTCGATGCGGCAGTTCGCGCGCGGGGAGCGGGGCCTGCTGCGCATCGGCATGGAGTGTCATCCCTGCTACCAGTGGCTGCTCAAGGTGGTGGCGCAATACCTGCCGCACTGGCCTGAAGTGGATGTCGATGTGAAGCAGAAATTCCGCTTCGGTGGCATCGGTGCGCTGCTCGATTATGAAATCGATGTGCTGGTGACGCCGGACCCGGAGTCAAGGCCCGGGCTGCGGTTCGAACCGGTGTTCGACTACGAGCAGGTGCTGGTGGTGTGGCGCGGACATCCGCTCGAGGGCGCGGCCTACGTGCAACCCGAACAACTCGCGGACGAGGTGCTCATCACCTATCCGGTGGATATCGACCGGCTGGACATCTACAACCTGTTCCTCACACCTGCCGGTGTGCATCCGCGCGTGCACAAGACAATCGAATCGACCGATCTCATGCTGCAGATGGTGGCTGCTGGCAGAGGAGTGGCCGCGTTGCCGCGCTGGCTGGTGGAAGAACACGCGGCGCGCGTACCCGTGGCGCCTGTGAAACTGGGTCGCAACGGCGTGCCCAAGAAGATTCACCTTGGCGTGCGCGAGGCGGATGGGGAAACGGGTTACATGGGTGCGTTCATCGAAACAGCGCGCCATATGTAGAGGGGGGCGAGGTCAGAAATTGCACTGACAGACTTCCCCCCGCATCGCTTTGCCGAACACGGCGGAAGGGTTCAGAATCCACAACCCGGCGTCACTCGCTCCAACAACAAACTGGGAACCCACAAGTGAAACGTACCAATCCCGTCAGTGCCGGCCTCGCCCTTTGCGGCGCGATGCTTGCCCCTTTGCTCAGCCACGCCGGCCAGGCCCCGGCGCCAGCGGCGCCTGCCGCACAGGCTGCGCAGGCCACCCAGCGTCCGATGGTTTCCTGCCAGCGCGGTGGCCTGCAGCATGCCGTGCGCCTGTATCTCGCCGCGCAGGCCAAGGGTGATGTTTCCGAACTGCCGCTGGCCACCGGCGTCGGCTACCAGGAAAACATGAAGATGGCCGACATCAAGACCGGCTTCCTCAGCAAGCCGCTGGTGATCGATCGGCACATGAGCCTGTACGACGACCAGTCGTGCCAGACCTTCACCGAGATCATCGTGACCAACAAGGCCGAGCCCTACGTGGCCGGCATCACGCTGCGCGTGAACCACGACAAGATCGCCGAAGTGAAGGTCATCACCACCACCACGGGTTACTGGCTGTTCAACGTCGACAACTATTTCAAGTTCTCGGCGGAAGAGAACTGGGGCCCCATCCCTGCCGACAAGCGCAGCCCGCGCGGCGTGCTGGTCAATGCAGCCAACGCCTATCTCGATGCCTTTCTTGAGGGGAAGATTGATCTCGTGCCCTGGGGTTATCCCTGCGTGCGCGTCGAAGGTGGCGCCACCACTGACCGCGGCACGGATGCGGACACCTGCGAAGCCGGCGTGCCCGCTGGCGTGAACATCGCCAACCGTCAGTTCGTGGTGGATGAAGTGACCGGTTCGGTCGTGGTGTGGTGCACCTTCGGCGCTGGCGGCCCCAACGGCGGCAGCGGCGCACCGGATACACATCTCTTCCGGGTGGAGAACGGCAAGCTGCGCTATGTGCATACGCTGACGCATCTGCTGCAGAGCTCGTTCCGCGGCAACACCGGCGGCAGCACCACCGGGACGAACGTCGATCGTCCGGCGGCACCGGGTGCGCAGGGCGGCGCCTGCCGGTGGAGCGGCTGCGCCGGGCGGTTACTGATTCGATGCCAACCAAAGCGTCAGGTCGACCGCTTGTTGAGCGCCTCCTGCAGATCGAGGTTCCAGCCGGTATGCATTGTTCACGATGATCGTCGGGGTGCTATCGGCGCGGAATGTCTTGATCAAGGCGTCGCTTCGCTTCATGTCGGATTCCACCGAGAAGGAACGCGAAGTATCGAGGAACCTGGTGGCCGGTACATCGGCCACCCGCTGGTAAAAGCGGGCGATGTCCTGCATGGAGGGCAACCGGGATTTCAGCCGTTTCGTCGCTGGATCCACCACGGCCAGTTCGCCTGTTTTCCACACGGCGGCAAACATGGCCGCGTGTGTTTTTCCGGCAATTCCCAGTGCCTTCGCGGTCAGGTAGGCACGCTGGAAGGCAGGCCAGTTTTCCGCTGCGATCCAGGAGGCCGGCAGATAATCCACGACGGTATCGAGAGGGGCCTTCTTTTCGATGCTCTGCATGTAAGGCGCAAAGGAGTCACAGGCCGGGCAACCATACGAGAAAATTTCGGTAATGGTTGTTGCGCCCGTCTTCGAGGGCAGCGGACCGATCCTGAAGTAATGGCGTCCCTCAGACCATTTTTCGGCGCCTCGCACGCTCGGCGCAGTCAGTGCCAAACCAGTGGCCAACGAAAGTAGCTGCCGGCGGGAAAAGTGGTTCACGAGAGCCTCCTCTTGCTGGGTGCGGGAAGGTGTTTCCCGACTATCCAGGCGCCCAGACCGGCAAACATCGCGGAGCAGAACGGCGTCAGCAACTGGACTGCGCGGGGAATCGTCGTATCGAATGGTTTGTTGCACAGGTCGCAGGCCGCGAAGGTGAATGGCAAGGTTACCGGTGCCAGATAGGCCACTCCTGCGCCAAGCAGAATTGCACCGATGCGGTTTCTGCGCTCTGCAACTCCCGCAATGCCGCCAAGCACGAAGGGCACGCCGGACAACCAGACCAGCAGCACCAGGGTGCTCAGCGGCTCGACTTCGCGAGCCCAGCCCATGACGGAATAGGTAGCTGGCGCAACGGCCCAAAGAGCCACGAAGAAGAACAAAGTCGCGACAAGGAATGTCGCTGCTTGTTGGCGGGCAATGAAACATGCGCGCTCATAGAGGGCCCACATCAATTGTCGCCAGAGCCAGAACACGGAGCGGCCGGCCGCAAACTCTTCCAGCAGATCACCTTCGAGGCTTTCCTTGTATGGACCTGCAACGAAGTGGCGCATCACTGCCAGGGCGAGTCGAGGCGCTTGCCGCACTTTCATGTCAGAGCCCCCTTGGGCGCCAATCGGGCGAGCGCACTGAAGGTCGACTGTGCCTCCTTGAGGCCCGCTGGGGTCAGATCAAAATACGTACGGGCCCGGCCACCTCTTGTGGCCAAGGGTTCGCCGAGTGCGGATTTGATGAGTCCCTTCTCCTTCAGCCGCTCCAGAGTCGAATAGATGCCCGCAAGCGCCAGCGTGTAATCACATTGCAGTTCGATCTCTTTCGCGATGGATACGCCGTACGCCTCGGGCTTCAGCCTCCAGACCGCCAGCAGGACCATCAATTCCAGATGGCCAAGGTAATCACGTCGTCTCATATCTTCTATAATAACGAAGTAAGTGGATAATGCAATTGCCTGCCCGTCGCACTCATTCGTGCCGGCACCTTCCGCGCCAGCCGCAAGTTTCGCGACAGACTCGATTGCTAGCTTGGCTTCCGACGACGATCCACCGTTCGAGGAAACAGCCATGCTGCTCAGATTCTTGCCGCTTGCCGCCCTTATGTTCTATTTCTCTGTCTCGCTTCCGGCGCACGCCCAGGCGCAACAGGAGGCGGCGGGCGCCGTCCGTGGACGCATCGTGGATTCGGTGACTGGACGGGCAGTGCCGACGGCAACCGTACACCTCATGCGCAATCAGCGTGTTCAAGGCACGGTTGAAGCCGATGCCGCCGGAGAGTTTTCGTTCGATCCAGTGCCGGAAGGCGTGTATTCGGTCGAGGTGGAAGAGCCGGGCTACGTGAAAGCCGTGCAGGCGGATGTACGGGTCGTGCTGCGCAGAGTGGCTGCCGTCGAATTCGCGCTGGTGCGCGGTAGCCTGGAGGAGCTTGCCGAAGTGGTTGTCTCGGCGCGCGCGACCAGCTGGGGATCCGCGGGCGACGCCGAACACCGTGCTGCTGGAGCGAGAAGAGATACGTCGCAATCCCGGCAGCGCAGGCGACGTATTCCGCGCGCTGGACGTTCTGCCGGGCGTCGTCGCGACGGGCGAGTTCTCGAACTTCACCGTGCGCGGCAACGGGCCGCGGGACAACCTCATCCTGATCGATGGCATTCCGTTCGACAAGGTTACGCATTTCGATGAGTCGCTCGGCGAGCAGGCAGACGTCGATGGCAGCGGAAACTATTCGATCTTCGCGCCGAACATCATCGGCAGCGCGAGGTTCTCTCCGGGCGGCTGGCGGGCGGCCGAGGGCGGCAAGAATGGCTCGTTGCTCGATCTCGAGATCGCCAAGGGAAACTTCGCGAGCTCCACGGCCGGCGTGCGCCTGGACATCATCGGGATCGAGGCGGACTACGACGGGCCGAGCTATGTGGCCGACAACACCAGCTTGCTGCTGTCGGCGCGCAAGTTCGATTTCAACAAGTTGTTCAAAGCGATCGGCGAGAACGACATCGGCTCGCCACGCCTGACGGATGTCATCGTGAAGTCCGTCACCGAACTGAATGACGATCATCGTATCGAGCTGCTGGCGATTCACGCGGCCGAGGATTTCACGCGCGACGGTCGAGAATGTGCTCGAGTCCGAAAACTTCGAGGACGTGGGGATCAGCGAGTCGAAGCAGGACAACACATTGCTCGGCGTGACGTGGCGGTGGTCTCCCGGTGAGGTCGCACAGCTGCGCAATACGTTCTATTACCGGAACAGCGACACGACGAGCACGCAGGGCGAGGCCTTTCCGGATCTCGCGGGTCCCGACCCGACCCCTGCGACGACGCCGGTCCGCGAGAACATTCTGGGCATCAAGGAGCGTGAAACAGAGTTCGGCTGGCGCAGCGATTTCAGCACGATGCTCGGCTCAAATGGAATCTTCTCCGCTGGCGCACAGGTTGCTCGCGTGGATCTCGACTTCGACCGGCGTCTCTCCGGCGACTGGACACGATTTGAGTACGATCAGTCGGACTTTCGCGCCGACCCGACACAACGATACATCGTGCTGACGCCCGGGGAATACAACTCGACGTTGAACGCTGCGGCGACAAGGATTGCCGCGCATGCCGACTACGCATGGAAGATCGGCAATGTCACATGGACGCCCGGAATTCGCTACGAGCGCGACGGGTTCTCCGGCAAGTCCGGTGTCGCCCCGCGCCTGTTGGTGAACTGGCAGCCCGATGCGGTCACCCGGGTGTGGACCGGAGGTGGCGTCTATTATCAAGCGCCGCGCTATCTCGATTTCGCCTCCGATCCGTCCAACCTCGCGCTCGACAGCGAGCGCTCCACACAGTGGATGCTGGGATTTTCGCGGCACCTGCGCGATGACCTGCGTCTGTCGGCAGAAGGGTATTACCAGAAGCTCGACGATCTGACCGTGTTCGACGATCGGACCACGAACACCGCAACCAGCATCGGCAAGGGATCTGCGAGGGGTGTGGATCTGATGCTTGCCAAGCGCATGAACCGAGGCTGGAGCGCTTCGGCGACCTACTCCTACTCGCGCGCGCGCCGCGATGACAAGCTCGGCGAAGGGGAATATGCGTCGGATTGGGATCGGCCGCATGCGTTCGGCATTGTCGGCGCCTGGCAGCCGAGTGATCGATGGACACTCTCGGCGAAATGGAAATATGCTTCGGGCCGGCCCACCGATGCGTTCGTCGTGCACAGCGACGTGTTGGGAGGCGCAGGCCCCGTGCGCTACTCGAAGGAGCTGACGCTTAACAACGCCGAGCGCCTGCCTGTCTATCATTCGCTGAGTCTGCGCGCGGACTACCAGCGCCGCTTTGGCCCGCTGAGCCTCGTTGCCTATCTGGACATCCTGAATGTGTACGGTCGAAAGAACGGCGATGCCTATGAATGGGACGAACGTCGCGGCGTCAATATCATCGAAGGACTCGATGAGCCGCTGCCAACCATCGGAATCAGGTTCGAGTACTCCTGGACGCCAGGCGGATGAGCCGATCACCGGGATGCCCCATTGAGATTGCTCATCATCGAAGACAACCAGCGTCTCTGTCAGGCCGTCGCGGAGAGCCTGCGTGCGCAAGGATTCGCGGTCGATACAGCGGCGTCGGCGTCCGAGGGATTGCGGGTCTGGCGAGCGGCCGACTACGATGCCGCCGTGCTCGATCTCATGCTCCCGGACGGCAACGGCCTCAGCGCGCTGAAGGAAATGCGTGACGGTGGAAACATGACACCCGTGCTGATCCTCACCGCGCTAGGGACGATCGAGGATCGCGTGCGCGGTCTGGATTGCGGCGCGGACGACTATCTCGTCAAACCTTTCGCGATGCAGGAGCTCATCGCCCGGCTGCGTGCGTTGTTGCGTCGTCCTGGCGCGGCATTGGGACGCACGCTGACGCTCGGCAGCGTGAAGCTCGATACGTCCGCACGCCTCGCCACCGTCGCCGAGGACGCAGCTCGATCTGACACGCTCGGAGCTGATTGTGCTCGAGGCGCTGCTGCGCAATCAGGGACGTGTCCTCTCGAAGGAGCGGCTCGCCGATTGTCTGTACGATTTCGAGCAGGATCGCAGCGCGAATTCGGTGGAGACGCAGGTGCACAGGTTGCGCCGGAAACTCGCGGTCGCGGGTGCGGATGTGTCGCTCCGGACTTTGCGCGGTCTGGGCTATCTTGCCTCCTGATCGCGGCTCAATGCGTGCCCCGTCACTAATCCGCGCACTCGTCGTTCGACTGACCATCGTGGTCGTGCTGGCGGTGGGCGGCATCTATCCGATCCTGTACTTCGAATTTCGTGATGGGCTGTTTGGTCTGGAAGGCCAGAGCATTGCCATCCAGGTGCAGGACCTGCGTGCGTCGATCGTGACGGGGGCGGGCCCGCCGCGTCTCGAGCTGCCACCGTCCCTGCAGGAGTTCTACGCCCAGCCGGGAGCATTGAACGGCTATCAATTGCTGAGCGCAGATGGCACGGTGCTGGAGTCGGGCGGATTCTCCGCGCCTGATCTGCCATTGCCGGTCGCTCCAGACGGTGGGCAGGTCGTCATGCAGCTGGAAAAGGATGCGTTGTCGGGCAACAGCATCATGGCTGCCTCGATGGATCTCGATGACCGTCACGGCCCCTACAAACTGCGCGTGTTGCGGAATCTCGAGGATACAGAGAGTCTGGTCGCCCAGCTCATGCTCGGCGCGCTGGATGAACTGTATCTGCCGATTGGCCTGCTGCTGATCGCCGTGGTCAGCGTCGTGGTCGTGACGGTGATGTCATCGCTTCGGTCCTTGCGCGCCGTCTCGCATCAGGCCTCGAAGTTGTCGTTGTATCGCCTGGACGAGCGGTTGCATGCCAAAAACCTTCCGCGGGAGCTCGTTCCGCTGGTTCAGGCAGTCAACGCCTCGCTCGATCGGCTCGAAGCAGACTATCGCGTGCAGAGGGAATTTACCGCCAACGCCGCGCATGAGCTGCGCACACCGCTTGCGACGTTGCGAGCACGGCTCGAGTCCCGCTTTTCGGCGCAGGAGCTGGGCGATGTCACGTTCGAAATCGAACAGCTCGCGCGGGTGGTCGAGCAACTGCTCTGTCTTGCGCGCCTCGATTCGCAGGAGGAGTTCCAGTTTGCCGCGTTCGACGCTCATGCCGTTGCGCTGGAAGTGGCTCGGGAGCTGGCGCCTGTTGCGCTCGAATCAGAGCACTACGTGACCGCCCTGACGCCCGACGCGTCCGTGCCTGCGCACGGGAATGCAACGCTGACGCGCCTGGTGTTTCGCAACCTGATCGAGAACGCGATCCAGTACACGCCCGCCGGCACGTCGATCACGCTGTCCGCTGACACGGCCGCTGTGATCATCGCCGATGATGGGCCCGGAATCACTGCGCATGCTGCTGCCTCCCTGTTCGAGCGGTTCCGCCGCGGCCCCAATGCTTCGGGCCCCGGCGTGGGCCTGGGGCTCGCCATCGCGAAGTGCATCATGGAGCGGCAAGGCGGACGCCTGTGGCTCGACGCGAATGCAGCCCGCGGGGCGCGTTTGGTGATGGAATTTCCCGCACCTGTGTAAGTGTCACGCATTGCTCGGCAAGCATGGATCAGATCGAACGCGGAACGCAGCGTGGAATCGAATGGCTTTACATCGTCGCAGTTATAACTACAATGCAGTACATATGAAGGCTGCATTGAATCTCGGCGAATTCGAACAGCTCATCCTGCTGGCCATTCTGAGGCTGGGTGAAAACGCCTATGGTGTCACCATCCGTGTCGAACTCGCCGTGCGCGCGAAGAGGGCTATCACTCCAGGTGCAATGTACACGTCACTGGAGCGGCTCGAAGCCAAGGGCCTGATCAAGTCGCGCATGAGCGATCCCACGCCACAGCGTGGCGGCCGGGCCAAGCGTTTTGTCAGCGTGACGGCGGCAGGCAGGCAGGCGCTCACCCGGGCGCGGCAGGCTTACGACCGGATGCTGGATGGACTGGAACTGGCGAGAGTTTCACATGCGTGACATCAGGTGGGCAGAACGACTGCTGTCGCTGTTCACCTCACCGGACAGCGCAGCAGGAATCGTGGGCGATCTCAGTGAGGAGCGACGTCAGCGCGGCGGCGCGTGGTTCTGGCGGCAGGTACTAGGTACGACTTTCTCCCTTTGTCGTGGCATCTGGTTCGAATCACCGCTGATGGTGCTCTTGCTTGTCTTCGCGGGGTTGTTGCTGGGCGTGGCATGTGATTCCGCCGGGGCGAATCTGTTTCTCAAGTACCTGAATCTGCTTTCCAAATACCTGCAGCCCCACGGGCCTACCGGCTACGTAGTGGTGGCGATCTCGACACTCGCCTTGATGGGTTGGTCATTCAAACTGATCACCGGTGCGGCGCTTGTTTTGGTGGCGCCGAGGCTGGGCATGGCGACATGTGTGCTGGTGGCTGGCATCAGCACGATGCTGTCTGCAGCATCATTCGTTTCTATGCTTTCTCTCATCCCCGGCGTTCCTTGGCAGAGCTGGATAGGTCTGACGGTCTCCCTGATCGCTGATCCAACCTTCCTGCTCATAGGCGGCGCGATAATCCGGCGCCGCCAGATCCGGAAGCTGCTGCGTACCGCGTAGCGGGCTTCTACCGAGGTTGTGGCCAACGCCAGGCAAAGAAGACGATGTATCCAGTAAGCGCGATTTCGATGGAGCCGAGCAGCACGTAGTGAGGGGGTGCGGTGAACATCGTTGCCGCAATCATCACCGTGTAGACAGAGCCAAGTATCAGGTTGGCAATCCGGTTGGCCTTGTACGGAAGGTGAAGGCACAGAGCGACCATCAGACTTGGAATTGCCATCACTGCGGCAATGCCTGCAAGCATTGGGTGACTGGCGACTCCGAGCGGTCCGAGGTCGCCTTGCGCCACCTTCTCTATCCGGCCGGGTATGTAGAAGCTGATCAGATCGCTATACACGTAGCAGAACATGACCGATGCCCAGAGGCCGGCAAGACGGACACTGGCTGGTACGTAGATGTCGCTCCGGGCTGTCATTTGCCGATCCATGTGGGCTCTTCTCCCTCTGTGGTCTCGAAGTCTGCGGCTCAGGGATCATAGCCATGCAATAATTCGACTTCTCCACCACGATTGGCATTGCTCACATGCAAAAACGCATGGCAAAAGTAGACAAGCCCATTGATTGGAACCAGGCCCGCGCATTTCTGCGATCGGTCGAGGCAGGGTCTTTCACCGCGGCTGCACGAGAGGCAGGCCTGACTCAGTCCACGCTGAGCAGGCAAGTGGCCGCGCTGGAAGAGCACCTGGGCGTACTGCTCTTTGCCCGTGCGGGGCGTTCGTTGTGCCTCACAGAATCCGGCAGGGAGCTCCTCCAGTATTTCCGCGCGATGGATGATGCTGCGCGGGAGATTTCCCTCGGAGCGTCCGGGCGTTCGCAGGAGATCAAGGGACGAGTAAGCATCACGGCCACAGATACGGTGTCGGCGTTCCTGCTTCCCGAAGCACTGAGGCGCATCGCAGCTGACGCACCCGATGTAACGATCGACCTGGTTGTTTCAGATCAGCTGGTAGACCTGGAAAAACGGGAAGCAGATATCGCCATACGTCACAGCCGACCCACGCAGGGGGCTCTCGTCGCAAAGCTCGTGCGCGCCATCCCTGTACGGCTCTACGCAAGCTCCCTTTACCTGGACAGGATTGGCAGGCCGATCCATCCCGGGGATCTGCGCAAAGCGACATTCATCGGCTTCGCGCCGCTGGAGCATCTCCATATGGCGCTGAACAATCTGGGACTTCCCGTCGATCGCAGCCAGTTCGTAATCATCAGCAACAACGGGCTCGTCATGCGCGAACTCATTGGCCAGGGTTTCGGCATCGGTGTGCTCACCCATGACATCGGGGAGAGGACTCCCGGCGTGGAGCGGGTTCTGCCGGATCTCGATCTGGGCGCTCTTCCTGTCTGGCTGACGACGCATGGCGAGCTCCATACAAGCAGGCGCATACGGCTTGTGTTCGACATTCTGGCCGATGTGTTGTCGGGTCTGTCCAGTGGTCCAGGAAAAGCGAGTTCCCTCCCGCTGGGCTAAGTGGGCTTCCCCGAACCAGCCATTCGATCCCGCCGGGATCGGATTTTCGCGTCCACCAACAAGAGATTGTGCGCGACCCGCCTCCGGGGCGTGCGCGCGACACATCGCGTATCCTCTACCGGATAACTGGCCAGGCTGAAGGGATGCGTCATGGCTGAGGCGGGCGAAACAACGGCTGGCGCCGAAGGGCGAACGGCCTTCATCAGCTACGCCTCGCAGGATGCCGCCGTCGCGCAGCAGGTTGTCAGCGCAATCGAGCACGCCGGCCACACCTGCTGGATCGCGCCCCGGGATGTGGAGCCGGGCGCCCTCTATGCCGACGAGATCGTTCGCGCCATCAACGAATGCCGCGTGGTCGTGCTGGTGCTCTCGGGCCACGCGGTGGCCTCCGCCCATGTCGGCAAGGAGCTCGAAAGGGCCTCGTCCAAGAACCGGCGGATCATCGCGCTGCGCACCGACGCGACGCCGCTGCCCCGCGCCTTCGAGTATTTCCTCAGCGAATCGCAGTGGATCGAAGTGGGTGCCGGAGGTATCGAGGCCGCGACAGCGAAGCTCACCGAGTCCGTACGTCGACACCTGGGAGCCGCACCGACCACGAATCCGGGTTCAGTGCACACAACGGCAACAGTACCCGCGAAGCGATCCCGCGGCCTGATCCTCGGCATTGCAGCGGCACTGGTCGTAGCGATCGGCGCGGCGGCCGCGTGGAAGCTCTGGTTCACGGCTCCCGGCGCTGCGACACAGGCATCCGCGAGCACGGAAATCGACCGCTCCGTCGCCGTGCTGCCTTTCGTCAACATGTCTTCCGACAAGGAGCAGGAATACTTCTCCGATGGCCTTTCCGAAGAACTGCTGAACGAGCTGGCGCAGATCCGCGAACTGCGTGTCGCAGGCCGCACCTCCAGCTTCTCGTTCAAAGGCAAGAACGAGGATCTGCGCGTCATCAGCGAGAAACTCGGCGTGGGTCATATTCTCGAAGGCAGCGTGCGCAAGAACGGCAATCGCCTGCGTATCACCGCGCAGTTGATCCAGGGCAGGGACGGCACGCATCTGTGGTCACAGACCTACGATCGGGAGATGAGCGATATCTTCGCGATTCAGCAGGAGATCGCCATGGCTGTCTCCCAGGCCATGAGCATCACGCTGGATGTCGGCGAGATGTCGCGCGCCAGGGGCGGCACCACCGATATCGAAGCTTATGAGAAGTATCTGCACGCCCGCACGCTCGCCTATCAGCTGGGTCCGAACGAGCTTGTGCAGTCACTGGCGTTGTACCGCGAAGCCGTTGCGCTGGATCCGGACTTTGCGCGCGCCTGGGCCGGTCTGCACTCGGCACTCGTCGTTTCACTGACCTGGATTCCTGAGAACCGGGAATCCGACCTGAAGGAAGTTTCCAGGGCCCTCGCTCGCAGTGTCGAACTGGCGCCGCAGGCCTGGTGGACACAGTTGATGCAGGCAAGCCAGGCCATGAGGCAGCACGAGTGGGCCGAGGCGGAGGCTGCGGCCAGAGCGGCAATCGCCTCAGCTCCCGCTTCAGAGGCACCTGCCTACCAGACCTATGGTCTTGTCCTGACCGGTCTCGGCCGGTTGAAGGAAGGCACCTCCGCGATGGAACACGCTTCCCGGATCGAACCTTTGTCTTTGGCAGTGTCCGGCACCCTCCAACTCAGTCTCGACGTGGTCGAAAAGCCCGCCGAAGCCCAGGCCGAGTATCAGCGCAGCCGGGAATTTGCCGGCGATCACGCCATCTGGGATTTCCACGAACTCAAGCGCCTCTGGCGAACCGGTGCCTCCGAAGCCGCTGTTGCCGCGCAGTTCCGCATTTTTCTCGAGAGTGAGAGTCTGCCGATGGCCTTGAACCGTATCGCCGCCGACAACCTGGGCAACAGGTCGGCTGCGCTGGCCGCGACACGTCAGGCATTCGATGACCCGTCCAATCAGGACGGCACACGAATGGGCGTACTGGCGATGTATGCGGATCACTATGGGGACAGGGATCTGGCACTTGCCGCGCTTCGCCGGAGCTTGGTCGAGCTGGGGTACTTCTCATACATCGTATTGTGGTACCCCTTCGAGACGGGACTTCGCGCCGATCCCCGTTTCAAGGACCTGCTGCGGGAGCTGGGGTTGGCGCAGTACTACCGCAGCAGCGGCAAATGGCCAGACCTCTGCCGGCCTGTGGGTGCGGACGACTTCGAATGCCACTGAAAGTGAAATCACGCTTGTCGGGCATCTTCATCAGCTATCGCCGCAGCGATAACCCTGACGCCACCGGGCGCATCTACGACCGCCTCGTGGCCGAGTTCGGCAAGGCGCAGGTGTTCAAGGATGTCGACTCGATCCCGCTGGGGATGGATTTTCGCGGTCATCTGAATGAGATCGTGGGCGGTTGCGCGGCAGTGCTGGCGATCATCGGACCGAGCTGGGCTGATACGCGCAGCAATGCCGGGCAGCGCAGGCTCGAGGATCCCGACGATTTCGTGCGCATCGAACTGGAGGCGGCGCTTGCGCGCGGCATTCCGGTGGTGCCGGTGCTGGTGGGCAACGCGACGATGCCCGGTGTATCGCAACTGCCGGCGTCACTCGCGGAGCTGGCGTATCGGCAGTCGATCCAGGTGCGGCCCGATCCGGATTTTCACAACGATGCGACGCGGTTGGTGTCGGCGCTGCAGGCGATAGTCGACCCGGATGCGCCGCTGAGGAAGCCGCCTTCCAGCGCGAAGGCAGGGCCGGGCGCACATCTGAAGTGGATGATCGCATTCACCGCCGCGACACTCGTTGCCGCAGCGCTGGCCATTCCTGCGCTGACTCATTTGCGCGAGACGCCACTGCCAGAGACGCGCGTCGACATCGTCACGCCAGCCACCGATGATCCGGGATCGTTTGCGCTCTCTCCCGATGGCAGGCAGATCGTCTACGTGGCAGAGAGTGACGGGGCACAACGTCTGTGGTTAAGGTCGCTGGCCAATGCGAATGCCCAGCCGCTTGCCGGTACGGACGGCGCAGCCTATCCGTTCTGGTCGCCCGACAGCCGATCAATCGGGTTCTTTGCGGCGGGAGCGCTGCGGCGACTGGACATTGATGGAGGTCAACCTCTGACACTCGCGCCAGTCACTATCGCCGCGGGCGGCGGGACATGGAACGCCAATGGCGTGATCCTGTTCCCGGCGATCGCGGCGGGTCCATTCTCCCGCGTTGCCGCCGGCGGCGGCGCGACGACGGCGCTCCCCCTGCTGGGAAAAGGCGAGGCCGGAAATGTACGCCCCCTGTTTCTGCCAGACGGTCAGCATTTCGTGTTCCTGGGTCGCGTCACGTCAGAAGCACGCATGTACCTGGGTTCACTGGACGGGGCTGCTGCGGTTCAGCTGACCAGTGACGTCAGGCTCAACACCTCGATGGCGTACCTTCCATCCGGATGGCTGCTGTGGATACGGAAGGGTGACACGCTGGTGGCGCAGCGGCTCGACGTCGCCAAGGCAGCGCTGGTCGGCGAGATCGTGTCACTGGCTGAAGGGGTATCAGGCGTATCAGCTTCTACCACCGGGGTTGTGGCGTATCGAACGAGCGGTGGCGCAGGCGGGCAGCGCCAGCTGACCTGGGTGGACCGATCAGGTGCGGTGAGCGGCACCGTCGGCCCGCCAGAGGGATCGCTGTCTTCGCCACGCCTCTCCCCGGACGGTCGGCAGGTCGCTTTTTCCCGCCAGACGCAGGGCAAGACGGACATTTGGCTGCAGGACGAAGCGCGCGCATCGCGCATGACCTTTGGAAGTGGGGTAAGCGGAATTCCGGTCTGGTCGCCCGACGGCAGGCGGCTGGCCTTCCAGGTGACTGAGGGAACAGCAACCGACTTCTACCAGAAGCTCACCGATGGCGCGCAGGCGCAGGAATCTTTGCTGTTGTCTCAACAGAACAAGTTCCCTACAAGTTGGTCCGCGGATGGCCGATACCTGCTGTATTTCAGTGTCAACGGAGGTCAGGGGGGCGTCGACCTGTGGGTCCTGCCGATGACCGGGCCGCGCAAGCCGTTTGCTTTCCTGCAATCGGTTTTCAACAAGGTATGGGGCGTGTTCTCGCCGGATGGTCGGTGGGTGGCCTATCAGTCGAACGAATCCGGACGAAACGAGATATACGTGCGCCGGTTTGTAGTGCCGGGCGATGCTACGGACAGCACGTCTGCGCGGGAAGCCCAGTGGCAAGTGTCCACGACGGGCGGCATCTATCCCACTTGGCGCGCCGACGGCAAGGAACTGTTCTTCATCGATCCCGCGGGCATGATGGTAGCGGCGCCGATAACAGCTACCGGGTCGGTCGTGCCGGGCAAGCCGGCAGCGCTTTTCCAGACGAATGCAGTTGGGGGCGGCACCGATGCTGCCGAGCAGGGCAGGCAGTACGACGTGGCGCCCGATGGTCGGTTCCTGATCAATCGTGTTCTGGATACAGGGAATTCACCGATCACGCTGATCCAGAACTGGAATCCTTCGACCAGGCCATGAACTGAACGAAACCGATCCTGTGACGACCCCGCCTGCGCACGACATCTTTCTCTCCTACGGCCACAGCGACGTGGCCATCGCGCGGCGTTTCGCGGAAGCGCTCGAGCGCGAGGGCTTTCGGGTGTGGTGGGACGCCGCACTGCGCTCGGGCGAATCTTTCGACACCGTCATCGAAGCGGCACTCGAATCCGCCAGGGCGGTGGTCGTGCTGTGGTCGGCCACTTCCACGCAATCCCGCTGGGTCCGGGCCGAGGCGACGCTGGCAGAGCGCAACGGCACACTGCTTCCAGTGATGATCGAGTCCTGCCGACGGCCGATCATGTTCGAATTGATGCACACGCCGGATTTCTCGCACTGGACTGGAAGTCCAACCGATGCGGCCTGGCTGTCCTTTGCCGCCGAAGTGCGGCAGCTGGTCGCAAAGGGTGCGCCGGCGTCCATCAAACTTGCCGCTGCTACGCCTCCGACGACAGAACGCAAGCCCTCCATCGCCGTGCTGCCCTTTGCCAACATGAGTGGCGACAAGGAACAGGAATACTTCAGCGATGGCCTTGCCGAGGAAATCATCAACGCGCTGGCGCAGGTGCCCGGTCTCAAGGTGATTGCGCGCACGTCGGCCTTCGCCTTCAGGGGCCAGAACACCGACATCCGCAGGATTGCCGACACGCTGGGTGTTACCCACGTGCTGGAAGGCGGCGTACGGCGTTCGGGCAACCGCATCCGCGTGACGGCACAGCTGGTCATCGCCACGGATGGCACGCATCTCTGGTCCGAGCGCTACGACCGCGAACTGGCAGATGTGTTTGCCGTGCAAGACGAAATTTCTGCCGCTATTTCCGCGGCGCTGAAGGTCAGGCTTTCACCGCAAGTCGCCGCAAGGCCGCACCATGCTCCGACGCTTCCTGCCTATGAGGCGTTGCTGAAGGCGCGGCATTTTCATTGGAAGGTCACCGCCGAATCAATGAATCAGGCCAGGGTGTTCTACGCGCAAGCCATCGCGCTGGATCCAAAGTTCGCGCTGGCGCACGCACTCTACGCGGACTATCTGTTCGGCCGGACCACGATCGGGCTGTCGCCATTGAGAGAAGTGGAGCCTGCCATCCGCGCCGTCGCGCAACGGGCACTGGAACTGGACCCATCCCTCTCGGAAGCTCACGGGCCCCTGTGTCTTCTGGCGTCTTCCTTTGACTACGACTGGCACGAAGCTGGTCGCCAGTTCGCGCTGGCGACGTCAGAGGGCCGCGCCTCACCGCATGTACACATGGGATGCGGGTGGAATTACATTCTCGCTTCCGGCCGCCCACGGGAAGCTGTCGAGCAACTCAAACTGGCCCTGCAGGGTGATCCACTCCACCTAACAACGCGTGCCGTCCTGGGGATGGCACTGGGCGCAGCAGGTCATTTTGCAGAGGCTGAGGAACTGCTGTTGCAGAGCAGGGATCTGGATCCCGATTTCCTGTGGATCAACTATTACCTGGCCGACCTCCACGCTTCACGCGGGCAATTTTCCGAAGCACTGCCCTCTGCCAGAAAAGCGTTTGCACTGGCGCCCTGGTATGCACCCGCAGCAGGCATCTTCGCCGGGCTTCTGGTTCGAACGGGCGAGCCGGAACAAGGCAGCGAAATTGCCCAGACGCTACGCATCAGCAATGCCTACGGTGCCGCAAAGGGACTGGCGATATTTCACACCGTCTGCGGTGAGATCGATCTGGCCGCGGACTGCTACGAGCACGCGATCGAGGAGCGAGACTCATTTGTCGTGGCGTTTCTGCAAGGGGCGATCGGGCAGTCGATACGCGCGAGCACGCATTGGCCCAGACTGGCGGCGCTGATGAATCTCCCTGAGGCTGAGGCTCCCCCGACATGAGCACCAGCAGGCCAACTGTCTTCATCAGCTATGCATCACATGACGCTGCCATGGCGGACCTCGTGGTCGGCCAGCTCGAGCGCTCTGGCCTTGCAGGCTGGATTGCGCCGCGCGACGTGGTGCCGGGCGCGCTGTACGCCGAAGAGATTGTCCGCGCGATCAACGAATGCAGTGTCGTTGTGCTGCTCCTCTCAGCGCATTCTGCCGCATCCTCGCATGTGGGCAGGGAACTGGAACGTGCTTCGTCGAAGAACAAGCGGATCATCACGCTGCGCACCGATGCCACGCCGCTGCCGCCTGCCTTCGAGTATTTTCTCAGTGAGTCCCAGTGGATCGAGCTTGCTGTGGGTGGCATCGATTCGGCCTGCGCAAAACTCGTGGATGCGGTGGGTCGGTATCGGAGCCACGCAGTGACGTCGTCTGTCTCTGTGCCACCCGTTGCCGCAAGAGGGTCGGCCACGCCTTCCATCGCGGTGTTGCCATTCGCCAACCTGAGCGGCGACAAGGAGCAGGAATATTTCAGCGATGGTCTCGCTGAAGAACTTATCAATTCGCTGGCGAAGATTCATGGGCTGAAAGTGATTGCGCGCAGCTCGGCATTCGCGTTCAGAGGTCAAAACTCCGATATACGGCGCATCACTGAAGTACTCGGCGTCGCGCATGTACTCGAAGGCAGCGTGCGACGTTCCGGCAACCGCATCCGCGTCACCGCGCAGCTGATTGCCGCAGTCGACGGCGCCCAGTTGTGGTCGGAGCGATACGATCGCGAACTGGAAGATGTGTTCGCCGTGCAGGACGACATCGCCTCGGCCATTACCTCCGCGTTGCAGCTCAAACTGGCGCCGGTAGCTGCCAGCCCGCGTTACAAGCCGAAACTTCCCGCATACGAAGCACTGCTCAAAGCCCGCCACTTCCACTGGAAGGTCACCGAAGAATCGATGGATCAGGCGCGCGTATACCACGAGCAGGCCATCGCTCTGGACCCTCAGTTCGCGCTGGCGCAGGCAGAATTCGCGGAATACCTGATGGCGCGTGCCTTTGTCGACCTCTCGCATCAGAGCGAGATGGCGCCATTGAGCCGCGCCTGGGCGCAGAAAGCGCTGTTGCTCGACCCATCACTCACCGATGCCCATGCCTCGCTGTGCACCGTCGCTGCGAGTTTCGATCACGACTGGAAGGAAGCCGAACGGCATTTCCAGCTGGCCACGCCCGCGGGGCACGCCACGCCCTTGAGTCGCATGAACTGCGCCTGGGGCTATCTGCTGGCATCTGGGCAGGTGGATGCGGCCGTCGAGCAACTGCAGCTTGCCGTGCAGGACGATCCGCTCCACGCCACCGCCCGCAGCCTACTGGGCCTGTGCCTTTCTTCCGCCGGGCGCCATGACGAGGCGGAAGCCATGCTTCGGGAGACTGCGGATCTCTCTCCCGATATCGTCTTGCCCAAGCTCTATCTCATCCATATCCACTTCATCCGCAATCGGATTCCAGAAGCCCTTGCGCTGGCCGAGACGCTATTTGAACGGGCGCCGTGGTTTCTGCAGATCGGAGACGCATACGCTGGCCTGTTGGTCCGCTCCCACCAGGCCGCGCGCGGTGAGGCGATAATTCGGGGCCTGAATCCGGCCAGCCCCGATTACTGCGGGCGTATGGCGAGCTTTTACCTGTTCTGCAATGAACTCGATCTGGCCGCAGACTGGTACGAAAAGTCGCTGCTAGCCAAGGATGCAACCACTCCGATGGCTCTGCACTTCGAGATCTCGAGAGGTCTTCGCGCCAGCCCCCGGTGGCCAAAGCTCGCGCAGATGCTGAACCTGCCCGAATCGGGCGCCTGGAACGGGAAATCAGTGTGACTCGCTGAAACTCACCATCGAGTGCCACTCGGCGACTTCCTGCAACAGCGCGCGTTCGGTGCGCAGCACCACTCGCTCCAGGCTGCTCCAGGTATTGCAGTAGCCGATCTGTGCCTCGCTGGCAGCGAGCGTCGCCTGCATGTCGCGGTAGCGGGCCACGCGGCGATGCAGGTCGTTGATCGAGATCAGCGAGATCATCGCCGTTGCCACGACGGGCAACGCGATGGGCAGGAAGTCGAACACCGTACCCTGCAGCCAGGGCGATGCGTGCAGATGCAGTGACATCGTCACCGCATAGAACGCAACGCACACCATCGCGGTGATCGTGGCAAACCAGAATACCCAGCGCAGCCGCCGGAGCAGTGGTACAGCCCGCTGTTCCTGGCGGCGATAGTAGGCGAGCTGGTCGCGGATGCGCTTTTCGCCGTAGATGCGCTGGAACTCGCCGATCGACACCGGCGTTGCAGCCGCCGTGCGGCCGTGCAGGATGCGCAGCGAGCGTGACAGATGGTGCACGGCTGGCAGGTCCAGTTCGTGAAGCAGACTCGAAGCACGGGGCAGGCCCCAGGTCGCCAGCGCAGAGCGGCAGAACTCTGCGGCGAGCCGGCATTTCACCCAGCTGCGCTCCGAATGCATGCGCCGTCGCAACACAAAGGCCGACGCAATGCCTGCGCCGAGGCAGACGAACTTGGCCCAGGCGAGCGTCGCGGAATGGAGCGACCAGGAAACGGCCGCCGCCGCGATGAATGTCGCCAGCACATGCAGCATCACGGTCGAGACGGTCATGCGGCGCACGCCTGGAGCCGTGTGGGTAGCCGCGAAATCGCACTTCTGCTGGAAGGCGAAGACATTGTCCGGCGCCTTGAACGGATTCTCGCCCCATCCGGTGGTGGCGTCCGGCAGATGGTTGAGGCTGCTCAGCGCTGTTTCGGGAACCTGGAGATTGCCCCAGTTCTCGATGCGCCGCTCGCCGCTGACCGCATCAATGATGAGCAGGGGCCGGCCCAGCGCGCGGGCGTACTCGATCACTTCGGCAGTGCCGCCCTTGCCGCGAGCGGCTTCACCATCCCACACGGCGATCAGCAGATCCGAGCCGTTGACGGTTTCCAGACCCGCGTCGAGATAGGCGTCTTCGCGCTCGCCGCTGTCATTGCTGACCTGCACCTGTTCAGCCTGCCGCAACAATGATTCGACGGTCTGCCAGGCAGCGGGTTCGAAGTCTCTGGCGAACTCGGCGCGGGGCAACGGCAGGATGGCGTGCCAGGCCCAGCCGCGCGCAAGCGCCTCACGCACGAAGAGTTGATCGCTGCCTTCGGCCACCGAGGACAGCGCGATCCATTCGTCCTGCGTGACACTGCGCAGGTGTTCCAGGGCGGCTGCCATCGCGGCTGACAGGTGCTCGCCTTGAACTATCTGCCGATGACCGGTGAATCCCGCGATTCGAAACACGGGGAGCTGGCTTCCGCTGCCTGGGGCGATTGACATCCAGCTACTCTCGCGAAGACGCGACCTTGGTGTCAAATTGCATGCATGAGCGAGCGGTGTGCGGGTGTGAGGCGGCAGCAATCGGCCATTGCCGCGACAGGGTCAGTGTACGACACAACCGGGCAGCATTTACAGACTGCCGTCGGACACCGACTTCGCGTAGAAGCTTCCCCCATTCTTCAAGCTCGCTTGCCTTGCCCAGGGGGATGCCGATGACTCACACCGGGAATGGATCCGCTCCGATACGGATGCATGGAATATCGAAGACCGCGATCTGGGTGGCGGCCGCGCGAGCGATTGGCGCCCGTGAGCCGGATCTGCGCGCACGGAATCCCGATCATCTGGCGGAAATTCTGCTCGGCGATCCCTCGCAACTCGATTTGAAGCATCCGGTCGTGGATGCATTGCGCGGAACATACGCAGCAGCGATGCAGGACTTCGAAGTCGCGGGCATGGTTCGCGCGATGACGGAACGCGCGCGGTTCATCGATGAAGCCCTTGAGCGCGCGATTGCCGCAGGGGCGACCCAGGTGCTGGTCCTCGGCGCTGGCCTCGATTCGCACGCCTATCGCTTCGAGAAGTTGCTGGCGCATGCGCGGGTTTTCGAGGTTGACCGGCCAGCGACTCTGGACTTCAAGAGACGCCGCGTCGAGGCGGCATTGGGTGGTGCGCCGGCGAATCTCACGTACGTGCCGGTTGATCTGGAGCACGAGCAACTGCCTGCAGCGCTGGCGAGGCACGGCTACGACAGATCGCAACGCACCTTCATCATCATGGAAGGTGTGACGATGTATGTCCGGGAAGAAGCGCTGCGTGAGACATTCCGGTATATCGGCTCGTCAGTGGCGGGCAGCAGCCTGGTTTTCGACTACGCCACTCGTGTGATGGTTGATGGCCTGAGGAATATGAACCTGGCGAGCATTCCTCCGGCCGCGAGGCCATCGATTCAACGCTTCATGGACCTGATCAGCGACGAGCCTTGGCTGTTCGGTATTCCGCTGGACGGCGAGAGGCAGTTCCTGGCGGAAGCGGGAATGGAGCTGCGCGAGGTGCTGACAATCGGGAGCAAGGAATCGGCCGCGCGCTACCTGACCCGCGTCGACGGAACGACCGTCGGTGCGGAGGCGCAAGCGAGGACGGAAGCCCTTCGCCAGATCATGCGGGCCAAAGCGGATTCACTGAGTCCCGAACAGCGCCAACTTCTTGAAGAAAGAATGCGCGAACAGGAGCGGCAGAATGCCTACCGAATTGCAGTCGCCGCGGTGGTGTGAGAAGCGCTGGGCCGAGTTGGTGCGCCCTGGGCAGATTGCGCAGGCGTCGATGGACCTTCGGCACCAGTAGCGACTATTCGCCAGCGGCGAGCGCAAGGTAATACGATTTCTGCGCCGGGTAGTACTCGTCGAACTTCCGGAATGGCCGTCCTTCGCGTGAATCGACAAGCAGGTCGAGATAGAACTCCCAACCTGGTCCGAAATCGCCTGCCATGTTGCGATCTGCCAGGTGGTGCACGAACGTCAGGGTGGTCGTGCCTCCTTTTTCCTCAAGGGAGATCTCGTACGACACTCCGTATGGACCGGTGCTGGTGATCGCGAGATGGCGTGGGGCTTCGCATCGCTCGACGACTGCCGTGGACTCGGGCGCGCCTTCCTCCTGGATCATCGTGTACGCAATCTCATTCCCGGGCCCGACCTTGTCGACCCAATGCCACGGGCCGAACCAACGCGCGGTGCTCTCGGGATCCGTGAAACTCTTCCAGACGTCCTCGATAGAGGCGCGAAACGTGCGGACCAGATGAAGATCGTTTCCGACCAATCGGCCAGATGGGGTGGGGGCGGTCATACGGCCTTCCTCTTTTTATCGTTCATGGGCTTCGTGCGTGTGGCGTTGCTTCGGCCGCGCGCGCGGTAGACCTCGGTCTCGAGCGCCATGAATCGGCGCTCCCAGGCTTGCCGTATGGCGTCTTGCGGATGGCGCAGCTCCGCAAGGTAGGCTTCGACCTTTGCGAGGGGTGCGGGATCGAGCCGATAGACCCGTTCACGCCCCGAGACCTCTGCACGGACGAGACCGGCTTCGCGCAGCACGCGCAGGTGGCGGCTCACGGCCGGCCGGCTCACGGAGAATGTCCCTGCGATCGACCCGGCGGGCAGCGGGGTGTCGCGGACTATGCGCAGTATTTCCCGGCGAATCGGGTCGGCGAGGGCCTGCAAAGCGTGATCCATCGGCAAAGCGTAACCAAACGGTTACTCATTTTCAAGCGGGCCCTCATTGGCGCGCGTCGGGGCCCGACCGATGATGTGCTCGTCCGCTTCGGGTCAACTCCAGAATCAATTCTGATGGCGGTATAGTCGCCATCCACGGCCGTGAAAATGCGGCAACCACCCAAGGAGACCAAGTGGCAATCGCTCTCTACTACCATCCGTTCTCGCGCGCTGCCAATGTGGTCTGGATGCTGGAGGAAGCCGGCGTCGAATACGAACTGCGCTGGGTGGACATCATGGCCGGCGCGCAGAAATCACCCGAACTGCTGGCACTGAACCCGATGGGCAAGCTGCCCATCCTCACCGATGGTGAAATAGTCGTTACCGAGAGTGCGGCCATCGCGCTCTATCTCGGCGACCGTTACGCAGCCGGCCGCCTGGCGCCGATGCTCGACGACCCGTTGCGTGGCACCTACCTGCGTTGGGCGTTCTTCACCCCTTCGGTCATGGAGCCCGCTGCCGCTGCCCGCACTTCGGGCGGCGAGTTCAATGTCCGCGCCGTGGGCTGGGGCAACTACGACGACATGGTGACGGCCACGGAGTCGGCGCTCGTAAAAGGACCCTACCTGCTGGGCACAGGCTTCTCGATGGCGGACGTCGTGTTTGGCGGGACGCTGCGCTACATGCTGATGTTCAAGATGATCGATCCGAAGCCCGTGTTCACGGATTACGTCGCGCGCCTGGAGGCGCGACCGGCGTTCCAGCGCAGCAGCGCCAGGAATGCAGCGCTGATGGACGAGCACGGGCTCAAGCGCTGACGGGGCAACAGATTCGGGAGGATGCATGGTCATTTCAGGTGGTTGTCATTGCGGCGCGGTTCGCTACGAAGTGAGTGGTGAGGCGATCACCCACGCGCTTTGTCACTGCACGGATTGCCGCCGCCACGCCGGTGCGCCGATGGTTGGCTGGACGATGTACGGCGAGGGCGCGGTAAAGGTCACGAAGGGCACGCCGAAGATCTATCGCTCTTCCGAGCACGGGCGCCGGCATTTCTGCCCCGATTGCGGTACTGGCCTGTTCTACGTGAATGCCGAGGTGCTGCCGGGCATCATCGATATCCAGAGCGGTACCTACGATGACCCGAACCTGGTGCCTGCGCGCGCGCACATCCAGGTTGCGGAGCGCATCGGGTGGATGGCCAGCGCGCATGAACTGCCCATGTTCGAGCGATTCCCGCCTGGTTAGCGCGCAGGCAGAGCAGCTCGACTCCCTCTACTACAATCAGGAATTTCTTCATGCCAGGTATTCGCTCGCGCTGGATCGGAACATTTCTGGGCTTTGCTTTCGCGCCGGTTCTGGTGCTTGCCCAGCAGGTCCTGCCTGGGCCGCTGGTGGGTGCGCCATCGAGCGATGTTCCCGTCGCCGTGCAGATCCTGCGCTGGCACATGCTCGACAACGATGTAAGCAGCCTCTCGTTCCGCAGCATGGACACGCTCTTCACGACGCGGACCGTTGCGCGGGGCGGCCCGGTGTGGGTGCTACCGCAGGACAACCAGACGCTGGATGTCCCCTACAGCTGGCAGGGGCAGCGCTACACGGCGCAGCAATTCCTCGAACGGACGTATACCAATGCACTGCTGGTGATGAAGGATGGTCGCGTCGTCAGCGAGATCTACCGCAACGCCAGCAACGAACGCACACGCTTCATCGGCTGGTCGATGACCAAATCGCTGACCTCGGTGCTGATCGGCTGTGCACTGGAAGAGGGGCGCATCGACTCCCTCGATACGCCGATCTCGCGCTATCTCCCCGAGCTGCGGGGTGGAGGCTACGAGGACGTGTCGATCCGTCATGTCATGCAAATGCGCTCCGGTGTCGATTACGAAGAGCGTTACGATTTCGAGCATCCGGGTCGCGCAGCGAGCAATCACATTGCGGCACTGGTGAGAAACGTGGCTCGATTCACCGACGTGGCGCGCACGCTGCCGCGCATCCACGAGCCGGGAACGCATTTCCAGTACAAGACCATCGACACGGCAGTGCTGGGATGGCTGGTCGAGCGCGTCTCGAAGGGCAGCGTGGCAGCCTACACCGCGCGCTGCCTGTGGGAGCCGCTGGGCGCGGAATCCGATGGCTTCTACATCATGGATGGCCTTCCCGGCGTGGGCCGCGAGTTCAGTGGCGCCGGCTTCAACGCCACGCTGCGCGACTTCGCTCGCTTCGGGCAGATGGTGCTGGACGGCGGCGTCGCCAACGGGCGGCGCATCGTGTCGGCAGAGTGGATCCGCCAGTCGACGCAGCCCAGCGGCCCGGAAGACAACCGGCGCGGAGGGTACGGCTTGCAGTGGTGGACCTTTGCCAATACGGAGGCCTTCGCTGCGATCGGCCTGCAGGGCCAGTACATCTATGTCGATCCATCTACGCGGACCGTGGTGGTGAAGCTCAGCTACTTCCCGCCGGGCGACAACAGCGCGCTGGATGCAGAGACGGCGGCATTCCTGACCGCCGTGTCGGCATGGAAACCCCGCCAGGCGTACAGGGGAGGCGACTGAAGAAAAATGGGAAACGCGGCAATCCAGGGTGATCTTTGGGGCACGCAGGCTCGCGACTGGGCCGATCTGCAGGAGCCACTGATGCTGCCGCTGTATGCGGCCGTGCTGGATGGATGTGCCCCGGTGAGTGGCGCCCGCATGCTCGATGTCGGGTGTGGTTCCGGGTTGTTCTGTGGTGCGGCACGGGACCGGGGTCTTGCTCCTGCCGGAATCGATGCGGCCGAGCCGCTGCTGGCCATCGCCCGCGAGCGTTTTCCCGGCATCCGGTTCGACCAGGGAGAAATGGAATCCCTGCCATTCCCGGATGCAAGCTTCGACCTCGTGACCGGCAACAATTCCTTCCAGTACGCTGCGGATCCGGTTGCCGCGCTGCGTGAAGCGCGACGGGTGATGAAACCCTCCGGAAGGTTGTCTATACAGGTCTGGGGCGCTGCCGAACGTTGCGAGATGGCGACCTACATGGCGGCGCTCGGCAGCGTGCTGCCGCCACCGCCCGCTGGCGCGCCGGGTCCCTTTGCGTTGTCCGTTCCGGGCGCGCTCGAGGCACTCGTTGAACGCGCCGGGCTGGTGCCCGAACGCGTTGCAACGGTCGATGTGGTGTTCGATTTTGCAGATGCCGCGACGGCCCTGCGCGCCTTGAAGGCTTCTGGTCCGGCAATACGCGCCATCCGGCACGCGGGCGAGCCGGCGGTTACAGAAGCGATATCAAAGGCAATGGCGCCGTACCGGGATTCCGACGGCCACGTCCGCTACCACAACCAGTTCCGCTATCTCATCGCGCGTGCGGCTACACCTTCGTGACCTGCGCGTAATACGTCCCGCACAGGTCCGTGCCGTCCTGGCCGCGCAGCCAGCCCTGCAGGATGTGCCTCCCCTTCGACAGCTTCAATTCCAGCTTGCCGCCGACATCTTCGGGTTTCACCGCAACACTTTGTTCCGTGTCATCGGCGGCGAGCACCACCTGGTAAGCAGGCATCAACTTCACCGGCTGCGTCAGTGGCCGACCGGTGATGGTCTGCCGCGGGCCTTGTGAGCCCAGCGCCATGTTGGTGTGGAAGGGCCAGCGGCGCAGCTCGAAGCGGAAGGTGCCAGCCGTCTGGACGTCGACATGCCACTGGCCGCCGCGCGGGCCGCCGGTGCCGTTGGACACGAAATTGATGTTGTCGCAGTCGACTTCCCACCAGTCGATGCAGGTGAGCAGTTCGGTGTCCTCGCCTTTCACGCCCAGCAGCACCGGCACCGGCTGCGAGAAGCCGGGCTCGCGTTTCGCCCACCATTTGTCGTAGTAATCGCGCATGCGCGCAACCACGTCCGGATGTGCGGCAGCCACGTTGTTGGTCTGCGCGCGATCGGCTTCGATGTCGTAGAGCTCCGTGCCTTTCTGCAGGCGCCACTGGTTCCAGATCACGGCGGCGTCGTACTTCGCCGGCCGATCGCGCAGCCCGTACTGCACCACCAGCATGCGGTCGGTGACGGGCCGCTTGCGCATCATCGGCACCAGGCTGCGGCCGTCGAACTTCGCCTCGCGCGCAGGGATGTCGCACAGGTCGAGCAGCGTGGGCAGGATGTCCTGGATCTGCGTGGGGCTGGTGACATCCATGCCCTGGTCCAGATCGCCTCCGGGCCAGCGCAGCAGGCAGGGCACGCGATGCCCGCCCTCGTAATGCGACGACTTGAAATCGCGCAGCCCCCAGTTGGTCACGGTGCGTCCCAGGGTGCCGCCGTTGTCGCAGGTGAAGACGACGATGGTGTCTTCGTACAGACCCGCTTCCTTCAGGAACTGCTCGAGGCGACCGAAGTTGTCCTCGTAGTTCGCGATCATCGCGAAGAAGGCCGCAACCTGCGGCGGCACCTGGCCTTCGTACAGCTTCGCGTGGCTGTCGGGTGGCCACATCGGCAGGTGCGGTGTGTTGGTGGGGATGTAGGCGAAGAAGGGCTTCTTCGCGGCCGCCTGCGTCCTGATCCAGGCGATGGCCTCGTCGAACCACAGGTCGGTGCAGTATTTCGTGGAACGCTTCTCGACCAGATCGTCGAGGTAACGCGGGGTGACGTAGTCGTTGTCGAATTCGATCTCGGACTGCAGGCCCCAGCCCTTGAACCACACGGCCTTGTCGAAGCCGCGATCCATCGGACGATCCGGATAGCTGTGGCCCAGATGCCATTTGCCGAACAGGCCGGTGGTGTAGCCGGCCTTGTGGAAGAGTTCGGCCATCGTGGGCATGTCACGCCGCATGATCGTGCGACCGGCCGTCACGGCGCTGGCGAGATTGTGCAGGCAGTCGTTGCCGGTCATCAGCTGGCCGCGGGTGGGGGTGCACACCGGCGTGACATGGAAATCGGTGAAGCGCACGCTCTGCGCGGCAAGGCGATCGGTGTGAGGTGTCTTCAGCACCGGGTTTCCGGTGAAGGAGAAATCGCCATATCCTTGATCGTCGGTGAGGATGACGATGACGTTGGGGCGCCGCCGCGCGGCTGCATCGACCAGCGAACCCGCGCCGAGTGCCGCCGCCGCGAATGCCGTTGAGTGCAGGAAGGTCCGTCGTTTCATGTGCCCACCCGATGCCGATTCCCGATGAAGCCGGATAGTAGCGCCGGGAAAATGCAGCGGATCGCGGGGGCCACGTTCCGCATGGGTTCTGAAGGTTTTTACGCCGAGGAACAGCCATTGCGTTATGTGTCGGTGGACAGCTTCCGCATGGACGTGACACCGGTGACGAACCGGCAGTTCGCAGACTTCGTCGCGGCCACTGGCTACCGCACCTGGGCCGAGCGGGTGCCTGCGGCGGTTGATTACCCGGGGGCTGATCCCGCGTTCCTGGTGCCAGCTTCTGCCGTGTTCACACCAACCCTGCGTCCGGTGGACACCCGTAATCCGGCTTTGTGGTGGCGGCTGGTGCCCGGTGCAGACTGGAGCCATCCCTGCGGGCCCGACTCGGGCCTGGCGGGGCTCGATGATCATCCCGTGGTGCATGTGGCGCTGGCCGATGCCGAGGCCTATGCCGCGTGGGCCGGCAAGCGGCTGCCCACCGAAGCCGAGTGGGAGCTGGCTGCGCGGGGTGGGCTGATCGATCGCGACTATGCCTGGGGCGATGAACTGGCGCCCGACGGCCGCCGTCTCGCCAACTATTGGGCCGGCAGCTTTCCGCATGAACGCGGCGCCGACGATGGGTTCCCGCGGACGTCGCCGGTAGGCTTCTACCCGGCCAACGGCTTCGGCCTGTTCGACATGATCGGCAATGTCTGGGAGTGGACGGCCGACTGGTTCGGCGAAAGCGACGCATCACAGGTTGCGATGCGCCCCTGCTGCGCGCCCCGCAATCCACGCGGTGGCGACGAGGCGGGCAGCCGCGATGCAAGTGACGGCACCCACCGCTTCGGGCGCAAGGTGCTGAAGGGTGGCTCGCATCTGTGCGCAGAGAATTACTGCCGGCGCTACCGGCCCGCAGCCCGGCATCCGCAGCCCGTGGACAGTTCGACCTCGCATATCGGGTTCCGCTGCGCGACGGATGCGTGAGCGCGGCTGACTGGTGGCACAATCGCGATGAACATCGCCACCAGGCGAATCAAATGCATATCGGGGGATTCATGCGCAGCCTTGCTGTACTGGCCATTCTCGCGCTGGCCACTGGCCATGCCACTGCGCAGGTGTCGGGTCCGCCCGTCAATGTCACCACCACGCCGGCGGGCAAGCCGCTCGCCAGCCTGCCGCGTGCCGCCGACCAGCTGGCCCTGCTGAAAAGCGACGATCCGAAACTCGCCCGCAACAAGAAACACGTGTTCGACTTCTGGCGCATCGTCTACGAAGCCGGCCACATGGACCGCGCGGCGGAGTTCATGGCGCCGGAATACATCCAGCACAATCCGAACGTGGAATCCGGGCGCGATGCCTTCGTGCGCACGATGAGCGCGGCGCGTCCGAAGCGGGCGGTGCTGCCGGTGTCGAACTTTCCGATCATCTCGATCGTCGCCGAGCGCGACATCGTGATGGTGATGTGGGCGCGCAAGGTGCGCGACCGCGAGAATCCAGAATTGATCTACGAGATGACGTGGCTCGATGCCTTCCGCATCGACGAGAAATCAGGGCTGATCGCCGAGCATTGGGATTCCTCTGAACGCTGGGGTTCCAGCGGGCGCCCGCCGGGCGCAGAGTTCTTTCCATGAGCAATGAATTCAAGCTGGGCGAGCCCATCGGCACGAACCGTCGGCAGGTGCTGGCCGGTGTGGCTGCGGTTGCTGCTGCCGCGAGCCTGCCGCGTGCGGTGTCTGCAGCCGCTGCAGTGAGCGACCCGGTGGTCGAGACCACCTTCGGCAAGGTGCGGGGCCAGCGCGGTGTGGCGGGTGGCTACAAGTTCTTCTGTGTTCCCTATGGCGCGTCGACGGCGGGAGCAGGGCGCTTCATGCCGCCAAAGCCGGCAGCGCCCTGGGCTGGCATCCGCGAAGTGCCGCAGCAGGCCATCATTGCGCCGCAGATCGACCCCACCGCAACTCCCTCTGCTCCGGGCTCGCGGCGTGCCGCGGTATCCGGCATCGGCAGTGAGGCGGGCAGCATCGAGAGTGAGGATTGTCTCAACGTCACGGTGTATACGCCGGCCACGGACAGCGCACATCGACCGGTGATGGTGTGGCTGCATGGTGGCGGCTTTTTTGCCGGCTCCGGATCGAACCCGATGTACGAGGGTTCGTCGCTCGCCGTGCATGGCGATGTGGTGGTGGTGAATGTGAACCATCGCCTGAATGTGCTGGGATATGCGCATCTGCCGGAAAGTGGCGATGCCTTCGCATCTTCCGGCAATGTCGGCATCCTGGACATCGAGCTCGCGCTGCGCTGGGTGAAGGACAACATCGAGCGTTTTGGTGGCGATGCCAAGCGCGTGCTGATCTTCGGGCAATCCGGTGGTGGGGCCAAGGTGGCCACGTTGTGGTCGATGCCTTCGGCGCGCGGCCTGTTCCATCGGGCAGCCATCCAGAGTGGCGCGCATCGGCAGCTGCGACAGGTGGAATCTGCGGTGGGTGCCAGTGAGCGCCTGCTGAAGATCCTGAATCTCACGGCGAAGCAGGGGCGCGAGCTGCAGCGTCTGCCGCTGGCCCAGCTGATGGCGGCTCGCTTCGAGCTGGGTCGCAAGCCTTCACTGCCGGGCGCCCCGAACGGTTTCGAGCCGGTGTTTGATGGCCGCGTGGTGACGCGGCAGCCGTTTGATCCGGTGGCCAATCCGCTGAATGCGGATGTGCCGCTGATCGTGGGCTGCACCAGCACCGAGAATACGGCGTTCATGATGGGCGACGAAGCGGCGTTCAAGCTCGACATGACCGGCCTGCGGCAGCGCCTGCGCGCACTGGTGGGCGAGCGCGCGGGTGATGCGGCCGTGGATCTGTATGTGCAGCTGAAACCGCTGGCAGCACCATCGCAGCTGTATTTCGAGATGCTTTCCGATCGCACCCGCCGGCAATCGATCCTCATCGCGGAAATGAAGGCGGCACAGAACGAAGCCAAGGCCTATCTCTACCAGCTGATGTGGAATACACCGGTGATGGATGGCCTGCTGCGCTCGCCGCATTCACTGGATCTACCGATGGTTTTCGACATCGCACTCGGTGAGCGCTGGAAACCCTATACCGGGGCGGTGCCCGCTGCGGATCGTGTGGCGAAGGCGATGAGCTCCGCCTGGGTCGAGTTCGCACGCGCTGGTGACCCGGGCACAAGCGCGCAGCCCTGGCCGGATTATTCGTTGCGCCGGCGCGACGTGATGCTGTTCGACGAGAACAGCACGCATGCAACCGATGCGTTTCGCGAGACCCGCTTGCTCTGGGATGAAGTCGCAAACGGTTCGATTTAGCGGTAACAACGTAGAGGCAAGTATGGTTGCCGTGACAGCTAGTCATTGACTGGCAGATATCGCTATTCAGATTTGTTGCTTCAACAACCTATACTCGGCCCGACAAGACAACGGCACCTGAAAACCAGGTACGCCGCTGCCGATAAACAAATGTGTGGGGGAGTCATGCCTGATCCAATTCGTTCGCGTGTTGCCTATGCGGTTGCACTGAGTATCGCGTCGTCCCTGTTTGCGCAGCAGGTTGTTGCGGCGGAGTCAGACGATGAGCTGCAGGAGCTGAATGAAGTCATCGTTACGGCGCAGTTCCGCGAACAGCGCCTGCAGGACACGCCGATCGCGATCACCGCGGTCAATGCAGAAATGCTCGAGGCGCGTGGCCAGACCAGCATCGCGCAGGTTGCCGCACAGGCGCCGAACGTTTCGCTGCGACCACAGCCGCAGAACGGCGGTTCGGGTCTCATCGCTTTCATCCGCGGTGTAGGCCAGACGGATTTCAACTACGCACTTGATCCGGGCGTGGGCGTGTATGTAGATGATGTCTATATCCCGACGCTGTCGAGCTCGCTGCTCGAACTGATGGATCTTGATCGCGTTGAAATTCTGCGTGGTCCCCAAGGTACCCTCGCGGGAAAGAACGCCATCGGCGGCGCGATCAAGCTGTTCGGCACCAAGCCCAAGGGCGACGGGTCAGGCAACCTGCGGGTGTCCTACGGTTCGCTCAATGAACTGAATATCCGTGGCATGACCGATTTCAAGATCAGCGAGAACGTGGCCATGCGCGTTTCGGGCATGAGCCGCGGACGCGATGGCTATGTCGGCATGCTCGACTATGGCCAGACTCATCCCACTTCGAACGTGCCGCAGAACAACACGCGCGGTAATGGCAATTCCGATTACGAGACCATGGGCGGGCAGAACATCGTTGCTGGTCGCGCGGCATTGCGGTTCACGCCAAATGAACAGCTCGAGATCAACCTTACTGCGGACTACACCCGCGAAAAGTCCGAAGCGATCCCGACTGTCCTGATTGCAGCGGGGCCCGTCGCGCCAGGCGGTACCGTATTCAACCCCACTTTGCCGGGTGACTCCAATTCAGGCGGAAATCCCTGGCTCGTCGGCAAGGACGGCAATGCGGTAAACGTGTCCTGTGTCTTTGTTCCGGCAGGAGCCTATAGCTGCGATACGGGCGGCAATCTGCTGGGCTGGGATCCGCGTTTCGTCAGTTACTCGAACTTCCTCGATGGTGCGGAAGGCACGACCCAGGCCCCATTCAAGCCCTATTTCTCCATCCCTACTACCGAATTCCAGGGCTCCGGCTTTCACGCCAATGTCAGCTACGATCTCAACGACAACCTGCAACTGGTCTATATCGGGTCGTATCGCAAGTACAACTCGAAGTTCGGACAGGATCAGGATGCAACGCCGATACCTGTCGCCCAGCTCGACAACGAACTGAACCACCATGCGTTTACTTCGGAAGTCCGGCTCAACTTCAAGACGGGCAGCGGCTTTGTCGAAGGTACCGTCGGCGCCTTCTATCTGGATCAGAAGGGCACCTATACGGCCCGCGTCGATCTGAACTACGTCAGTCCGGTAATCGACTTCCTGCATGGCCCGGACACGACGCCCAGCGACACCAAGGCGGTATTCGCCACGGCAACCGTGCACGCGACCGATGCGATGAGCTTCACCGGAGGCCTGCGCTACACGAAGGACAGGAAGGACTACACCTACTTCCGGTCGAATCCGGACGGCACCCTGCCCAACGGCTTCAACTGCTTCGTGGCCAACGGTATCTTTTCGGAACCAAACTGCCTGCTTGCCGGTATCTATGACGTGACCGGTACCTTCAAGGGCGATCGCACGGACTGGCGCATCGTCGGCGACTATCGATTCTCTGAAACCTTCCTGGCCTATGCGTCGGTCTCCACCGGATTCAAGGGTGGCGGCGTCAACCCGCGTCCGTTCACCGCCGACCAGCGCCTGCCGTTCAAGCCAGAAACCCTTACCACCTATGAGATGGGCTTCAAATCCGACTTGCTCGACCGTCGCCTGCGTCTGAACGGTGCCGCTTTCCTCAACAAATACGAGGACATTACGCTCGGCAAGACGGTGTGCCGGGAATCGATTCTGCCAACGCCGTGCCTGCGGCCCGACAATATCGGTTCAGCAGACGTGAAGGGCGTGGAACTCGAAGCCACGATATTCCCGGCCCAGGGCCTCTCGTTTGATCTGAGCGCCAGCCTCCTCGACTTCAAGTACACCTCCCCGAGCAGAAATGGAGTGCTGATCAAGCTCGTTGACCTCCCGCCTCCTGACGATATCGTCGACACGGCCATACCGGTGACGGGCATTACTCCCTACACGCCAGAGGTGTCGTACTCGGTGGGGGCCCAGTACGACCATGAGGCCAATGGCGGCACGCTGAGTTACCGGCTGGATGGTTCGTATCAAGGCAAGCTGTTTACGAATGCCGAGAACACCTCCTGGTCGAAGATTCCTGGCCGCTTCCTCGCCAATGCCAGGTTGAGCTGGGCCGACAGCGACAATGACTGGAAGGTATCGCTCGAAGTTCAGAACCTCTTTGACAAGTACTACTTCCAGTCCGTGAGCGATGTGACCACCTCGCTGGGACTTGTCACCGGCGTGCCTGGTCTGCCGCGCACCTACGCGGTCGGGTTCGAACGCAAGTTCTGATCGGCGGGCGGGCGGGCGCACCCCGAGGCGCAAAACAAAAGGCCGGAAGCGCAAGCTTCCGGCCTTTTTTCATTGCTTCTGGAATCAAGCGCTACTCCAGCGTAGCGCTATCCAGATCCAGCTTCTCTATCCCCAGCTGCTGCAGCCGTCGGATACTTCGCCTTGAGCGCAGCCCGGAACACCTTCGCATCCCCCACCACCACCACCGATGCAGTGGCCGGATCAAAGTAATCCTTCGCGGCCTTCGCAGCCTGCTCGGCCGTGACCGCCTCGACATCCGCCGCATACGTCTGCAGCTTCGCGAGCGGCAATCCAAACTGCGCCAGTGCCGACAACTCACCCGCCAGGCCCGAAGTAGTCTCCACAGCGCGACCAAAATCGCCGATCAGCACCGCCTTGCGGTTGACGAGTTCATCCGCGGGCACGGGCGTTGCGCCGAGGCGGCCCAGTTCGCCGCTCATCAGATCCACCACCTGCGCCACCGCATCATTGCGGGTCTGTGCCGCAGCGACGACCGGAGCGCCATGTTGTCTTGCTGCGATGCTGGAGCTGGCGCCATAGGAAAGCCCGCGCTTGATGCGGATTTCCTGGTTCAACCGCGCGGAGTAGCCGCCGCCCAGCACATCGTTGGCCACCAGTGCGGCGAAATAATCCGGTGACGTGCGGCTCGGACCGACATGCCCCATCAGCACGGCGGCCTGACCGATCTGCGGAATATCGATCAGCAGCGGTGCCTTCACGGCGGCGCTGATGCCTGCGGCGGCGGCGGCTGGCAGAGCGGCTTCCGGCTTCTTCCACGAGCCCAGCAATTCCTCCGCCAGCGCAAAGCCGGCGTCGGGAGTGATGTCGCCGGTCATGACCAGCGTTGCGTTGTCCGGGCGCCACCAGCTCGCGTGAAAGGCTGCCGCATCCTCGCGCTTCAGGGCGCCGATCGAACGCGGCGAAGGCGTCTTGCCGTATGCGCCATCCCCGAACAGGCGACGCGTCATGGCATATCGGCCGACAGTCGCCGGCTGACGCAGCGAAACGGTCAGGCCATCGAGCGCTTCCTGCTGCGCGCGATCCAGTTCCTCTGCATCGAAGGCGGGGTTCTGTGCCACATCGGCGAGCACCGCGAAGACCTCGCGCAGCTTGTCGGCGCGGGTGATCGCCGAGACGCTGGAGGCGTCGGCCCCGGCGCTGGCGCCGAGCGAAGCACCGAGGCTTTCGATCTGCTGCGAGATCTCCGTGGCCGAGCGCGTGGTCGTGCCGCGCGTGGTGAGGTCGGCGGTCATCGATGCAAGGCCGGCGCGGTCTGCGGGATCGAGCGCACTGCCCGCCGCAATGCGCAGGTCTGCGGCAACCAGCGGCAGGCCGGGCCTGTTCGCCACGATCACACGCAGGCCGTTGGCCAGTGTCTTCTCGCTAGCCGCCGGCACACGCGCGGCGATGGCCGCGGCCGGTGCGGGAGGCAGCACACGCCGGTCGGCCGGTGCCAGCGCATAGGCGGGAATCTCCGCTGCGGGAATGGCGATGGCCACCGGCTGGATCTGCTTCGAATCGGCGATCACATCGCCTTTGCTGCCCGCCTCGGCCGGCAGGTAGCGGATCGTGACGGCTCGCGTATCGTCCATGATCGACTTCGCCACGCGCTGCACATCGGCGGCGGTCACCGTCTGCAGCTCGGCGAGGATGCGGTCCGACGCGGCCGGATCGCCGAACACGATCACCGAGTGGGCGAGCTCATCGGCGCGGCCCGAGGAGGTCTCGCGCTGCTGCAGGGATTCGGCGATGAGTTCGTTGCGTGCTTCGTCGAGCTCGGCGGCCGTGACAGGCTGATCGCGCAGCTTCGTGATCTCGGCCTGCAGTGAAGCCAGGCCTTCATCCGCGGTCTTGCCTTCGGAAAGAATCGCCACCAGTGCGTACAGGCCTGGCTGCTTGCGGACCTCGAAGCATGGAACCAGCCTGCGCCGCCAGTTGCTGCTCGTAGACCATCGACTGATAAAGCCGCGACGACTGACCGCGCTGCGCGATGGCATCGAGCACCATCCACGCGGCGATGTCCGGGCTGTCGGCTGCAGGCGCCGGCCAGCTGATCGCCACGGCGGGCAATGGCACGTTGGGTTCGTACACCGTGAAGGCGCGTGGCGAAGTGCGCGCCGGCTCGACGGCGGTGACTTTGGGAATCGGCCTTGCGGGAGACTTCAGCGGCCCGAAATACTGATCGACCCAGGCATCGAGCTGTTTCGAATCGAAGTTGCCGGCGACGACGAGGATGGCGTTGTCGGGCCGGTAATAGGCGGCATGGAAGGATTTCACATCTTCCAGCGTTGCAGCATCGAGATCGGCGATCGAGCCGATGCCCGGGCGCCCGTAGGGATGCACGTCGAAGCCGGTCTGCGCCATGTAAAGGCCGAAGAGCTTGCCGTAGGGCTGGCTCAGGATGCGACTGGCGGAATTCCTCCTGAACAACGGCGCGCTCGGATTGGAAGGTTTCTTCATCTACCACCAGCGAGCCCATGCGCTCGGCTTCGCCCCACAGCACGCGCTGCAGGTGATTGGCCGGAACGGTCTCGTAGTAGTTGGTGAAGTCGTCGGCCGTGGAGGCGTTGTTGAAACCGCCGACATCCTCGGTGAGGCGATCGAAGGTTTCCGACGGCATGTTGGCCGTCGACTTGAACATCAGGTGTTCGAACAGATGCGCGAAGCCAGAGCGGCCAGGTGGATCGCTTTTCGACCCTACGTCGTACCACACGGCCACCGACACGCTGGCGGTGTCAGGATCGGGCAGCGCATACACCCGCAGGCCGTTTTCCAGCGTGCGCATGCGCGGCTCGAGTTTCGGGATGACCAGACCGCCGGCGGCCGGCGGGGTCTTCGGTTGGCAGGCGGTCAATGCCAGCGCCGCGCTGGCAGCCAGGACAGCAAGCGGGCGCAGCATGTCGGACTCCCGTTGGTGGTTACAGCAGATCCTTCACGCCATCGCGCTCTTCGCGCAACTCGGCTTCGCTGAGGTCCATGCGCTTGCGGCTGAACTCATCCACCGACAGGCCCTGCACGATGGCGTATTCGCCGTTCTTCGTGGTGACCGGATACGAATAGATCAGGCCTTCCTTGATGCCGTAGCTGCCGTCTGAAGGCACGGCCATGCTGACCCAGTCGCCTTCCGCAGTGCCCTTCACCCAGGTGTGCACGTGATCGATGGCGGCAGCAGCGGCCGAAGCGGCCGACGATGCGCCACGCGCCTTGATGATGGCGGCGCCACGCTGCTGCACCACCGGGATGAAGGTCTCTTCGATCCACTTCTGGTCGACCAGCGACTTCGCGGGCTTGCCGCCCACCGTGGTGTGCGAGACATCCGGATACTGCGTCGACGAGTGGTTGCCCCAGATCGTGAGCTTGCGGATGTCGGTGGTGTGCGTGCCGGTTTTCTCGGCGAGCTGCGACAGCGCGCGGTTGTGATCGAGGCGCGTCATCGCCGTGAAGTTGCGCGGATTCAGATCCTTCGCATTCGCGCGCGCGATCAGCGCATTGGTGTTGGCGGGGTTGCCCACCACCAGCACCTTGATGTTGCGGTCGGCGACTTCGTTCATCGCCTTGCCCTGTGCGGAGAAGATGGCCGCGTTGGCGAGCAGCAGATCCTTGCGCTCCATGCCGGGGCCGCGCGGGCGCGCGCCCACGAGCAATGCCACCTGGCTGTCCTTGAAGGCCACCTTCGCATCGTCGGTCGCCACGCACTTGTTCAGCAGCGGGAACGCGCAATCGTTCAGTTCCATCACCACGCCCTGCAGTGCCGGCAGCGTCGGCGTGATCTCGAGCAGGTGCAGGTTCACGGGCTGGTCGTTGCCCAGCAGCTGTCCGGAAGCAACGCGGAAGGCGAGGGCATAGCCGATCTGGCCGGCGGCGCCGGTGATCGTGACGGTGACGGGCTTTTTCATCGGATCTCCATGCTGGGTGGGCCGGGATTCTAACCGGGGCGGGGCGTTTTGCTTTTTGTTCGGACGGGGTGTTGACACTGAGCTAGTGTTGTAGTTAGATACAACACCACAGGGGTGAGAGATGTTCTCCACCCCCAAACGGACAGAACAGGAGAAATCGAGATGGAGCAGATCAATGAACGGACACAGCTGGGATTGGTGCATCGCACCGTCGCCCTTGGACTGGCTCTCGCCACCACCGCGCTCATCGCAACCAGCACGGCTGTCGTCTTCACGGGCAGTACCCCGGCGGTCGCCGGCACGTTTGCCCGGGCAGCGTTCGGTCCCCTCCGGGCCGTGCTTGGCCTCTGACACAGAGGCCGGGTCCGATACTGGAACGCCAGCGAAACAGATTGCATAGAACAGGTGGTCATCATGTCAGCATGGATACAACAGAGGATTGCCGCGATGGATGTTTTCTCCAGCGCGCTCTTCTGCCTGTGGCTGTCGACCGCTAGTCTGCTGCCATCTCTTTTCATGGATCTGCTGTGAACATCATCGACGCCAAATGGGATGACTCCCAGCCCATCTACCGCCAGCTGCGCGATCGCGTGGTGGCGATGATGCTTGAAGGTGCATTGAAGGAAGGTGAGGCGATCCCCTCCGTCCGCCAGGTGGCCACCGAGTACCGTCTCAATCCCCTGACGGTGCTGAAGGCCTATCAGGCCCTGGTGGACGAGGGGTTGGTGGAAAAGCGCCGGGGCCTTGGCATGTTCGTGGCGCCGGGCGCGAGCGCGGCCCTGCTGAAGGACGAGCGCGCGCGGTTCCTCTCCACCGACTGGCCAAAGATCCAGGCCACCATCCAGCGACTCGGGCTCTCGGCCGAGGCCCTACTGAAAGCAGACATCCCGGAGCCGGCCACACCGCCGCTGCCCACTCGCACGGAGCGAAAATAATGTCGTCGATCATCGAAGCACGCGGCCTGCGCAAGCAGTACCGCGGAGGCAAGCAGGCTGTGGCCGGGGTGGATTTCACCATCGCCCCCGGCCGCATCGTGGGGCTCATCGGCCGCAATGGCGCCGGCAAGACCACGGTGATCAAGTCGCTGCTGGGGCTCACTCCTTATGAAGGCACGCTGACGGTGCTGGGGCGCAACCCCATGTCCGAGCGCGATGACCTGATGCGCGAGGTGTCGTTCATCGCCGATGTGGCGGTGCTGCCCAAGTGGCTGAAGGTGAAGAACGCGCTGGACTATGTGCAGGGCGTGCATCCGAACTTCAACCGCGAAAAGGCGGAGCAGTTCCTGGCGAGCACCGACGTGAAGCTCAACCACAAGGTGCGCCAGCTGTCGAAGGGCATGGTGACGCAGCTGCATCTGGCACTGGTGCTGGCCATCAAGGCGCGGCTGCTGGTACTCGATGAGCCCACGCTGGGCCTCGATCTGCTGGTGCGCCGCCGCTTCTACGACACGCTGCTCAATGACTACATGGATGAGGAGCGGACCATTCTCGTGACCACCCACCAGGTGGAGGAAATCGAGAACCTGCTGACTGATGTGATGTTCATCGAACAGGGCAAGCTCGTGCTCGACACTCCGGTAGACCAGATCGGCGCGCGCTATTCGCAGCTGATCGTGAAAGCCGAGCAGCTGGCGGCGGCACGGGCGCTGCGGCCTTTCAGCGAACGGTCCGTGCTGGGCCGCACCGTGCTGTTCTACGAGAACGCCCCGCGCGAGCAGCTGGCGCTGCTGGGGGACCTGGGCACGCCCACCATCGCCGACCTGTTCGTGGCAAACATGCAGAAGGAGGCCGCATGAACCGCAAGTTCCTCATGCTGATCCAGCGGGAGTTCTGGGAGAGCAAGGCGCTGTGGATGGTGCCGGTGGCGGTGGCCATTCTGATCATTGGCGCCGCGACGTTCGGGCAGCTCGGCATGCGATCCGGAGACTCCATCTCGGTATCGGCCAGTACCGCTGATATCGGCCAGAGAATCGGCGCGGTATCCCTGATGGGAATCGTGGTCGTTCTTTTCGTGGTGACGGGATTTGCCGTCTTCACATTTCTGCTCGACTGCCTGCTTGCCGAGCGTCGGGACCGGAGCATCCTGTTCTGGAAGTCACTCCCGGTTTCCGATGCGCAGACCGTGCTGGCGAAACTGGCAACCGCCATGGTGGTGATGCCGCTGGGCACGATGCTGCTGGCCATGCTGACCCAGCCCGTCGTGGCGTTGATCACCTGGGTGCGATTCGAAGAATTGAGACCGCTGATCGATTTCGGATTGTTTGCCGCGTGGCCTGCGACGCTGGCGCGTCTGGGGGGCATCTGGATCTTCTCGACATTGTGGTTTGCGCCGCTGGCCCTGTATCTGATGCTGGCCTCCGTACTGGCGAAGCGTGCGCCGATTCTCTATGCAGCGCTGCCGCCGCTGGTGCTGATCCTGGGAGAGAGGCAGCTGCTGGGCTCAAGGGTGATCACGGACTTCCTGGCGGACCGGCTGTTTCCGTGGCCCTCCCGCATGCAGCATCTGATGGGTTCGCTGCAGCCCCCGCTCGGGGGGGATCCGCGCATCACTGGCATCGAGCCGAACTGGTGGATTCCCTTCCAGGATCCCAATCTCTGGATAGGGCTCGCTGTTGCCGCCGGAATGCTGTACATCGTGATACGTCTGCGGAGATATCGCGACGACACCTGAATAGGTAATGGATGGCTTTCATTGAAAGCCGGCGTGAAGGCGAAAAACTCACCCTGGCACTGCAGGGTGAATGGCGAGCGGCCGTTGTCCCGAAAATCCTGGCCGAGATCCGCAGGCTCGACCTCGCTGGCGTGCGCGAGGCCGAGATCGACGCGGCGGGCACGCAGCGGCTCGACATGGCCGGTGCCTGGGCCCTCGACGACCTGACACGCCAGCTGGCGGCGCAGTCCATCCCCGCGCAGTTCATTGGCGGAGAGCCGCAGGCCCTGCTGCTGGTGCGCAGCGCGCTGCTGGCCGATCCGGCGGCAAGGCCCAGTGCGTTGCGCGAGAACGCGCTCGACAATCCGGTGGAGCGCCTGGGCCGCACAGCGGTGGAACGCCTGCACGAACTGCGCCTTGGGCTCGCGTTCGTGGGGCAGGCGACGATGGTGTTCGCGCGCGCGCTGCTCAGCTGGAAGCGCCTGCGGCCCATATCGGTCGTGCGACATGTTTACGAGACCGGCATCACGGCGATTCCCATCGTGTCGCTGATCGCCTTCCTGATCAGCGTGATCATTGCGTACCTTTCGGCGAGCCAGTTGCGCAACTACGGCGCCGATGTGTACGTGGTGGACCTGATCACCGTGGGCGTGTTGCGCGAGCTCGGCGTGCTGCTGACGGCGATCATCGTGGCCGGTCGCACCGGCAGCGCGTTTGCCGCCGAGATCGGCTCGATGAAGCTGAATGAGGAAGTGGATGCGCTGGATGCCACCGGCGTGGATCCGGTGGAGACGCTGGTGCTGCCGCGCATCCTCGGTCTCGTGATCGCCTTGCCGCTGCTGACTTTCATCGCAGACATCGTGGGTCTCGCGGGCGGCGCGCTGCTGTGCCAGTACCTGCTGGAGATGCCACTGCAGCAGTTCCTGTCGCGCGCGAACGAGGCCATCGCGCCCACCACCTTCTGGGCGGGCATCGTGAAGGCGCCGGTGTTCGCCCTGCTGATCGCGTTGGCCGGCACCTATCGCGGCCTGCAGGTGAAGGGCTCGGCGCGCGAGCTCGGCCGCCTGACTACCGTGGCCGTGGTGCAGGCCATTTTCCTGGTGCTGCTGGCGGATGCCCTGTTCGCGGTGTTCTTCATGAAGATCGATTTCTGATGGCCGCCCCCGAAGAACTGGCCGTGGAAGTGACGGGCGTGGTGAACCGCTTCGGGCGCCAGATCGTGCACGACGGCGTGGACATGAAGGTCCGGCGTGGCGAGGTGTTCGGCATCCTGGGTGGTTCAGGCAGCGGCAAGTCGGTGCTGCTGCGGACGATCCTCGGCCTGCGCCGCCCCCAGGCCGGCAAGGTGCTGGTGGATGGCGTGGACATGACGCAGTTGTCGGGGAAGACGCTGCGCGAGGCAAAAGCCGGCTATGGCGTGACCTTCCAGCACGGCGCTTTGTTCTCCGGCCTTACCGTGCGCGAGAACATCCAGCTGCCGATGATCGAACACCTGCGCCTGCCGCGTGATGCGATGGACGAGCTGGCAAGACTGAAGCTGCGTCTTGTAGGACTACCGGAAGATGCGGCGGGAAAATATCCTTCACAGCTGTCGGGCGGCATGATCAAGCGCGCGGCGCTGGCGCGCGCGCTGGCGCTGGATCCGCAGCTGCTGTTCCTGGATGAGCCCACCTCGGGCCTCGACCCGATAAGTGCCGCTGCCTTCGATGACCTGATAGCCTATCTGCAGCATGAGCTGCAGCTGACAGTGGTGATGATTACCCATGACCTCGACACGATCTTCCGCATCTGTGGCAGCGTCGGCGTGATCGTCGACCGGAAAATGGTGCAGGACACGCGCGAGCGCATCGTCGATTACCCGCATCCCTGGATCCAGGCTTATTTCCACGGCACACGGGCGGCACGCTTCGCGACCGGAGGGGTTCAGCAGAATGGAACGTGAAGCCAACTACACCGCGGTCGGCGCGTTCGTCATCCTGGTGGTGGTGATGGCCGGCCTGTTCGTCTACTGGTATTCGGAAGGGCGTGACCGGCGCGATTACACCCCGTATGAAATCTATTTCGCGGGCAGCGTCACCGGCCTCTCCGAGGGCGGCTCGGTGCGGTACATGGGCGTGGAAGTGGGCAAGGTGCGCCGCATCCAGCTCGACCCCCGCAGCGCCGAGCGCATCCAGGTGATCGCCGACATCGACGAAGGCGCGCCGATCTCCGACAACACCACGGCCGAGCTTTCGTTGCTCGGCATCACGGGCCTGCTCTACATCGACCTGCGGCAGAACACCAAGGAAAAGGAAACACTGCCGCCGGTGCCGAGCCAGCGTTATCCCGTGATTCCCACGATACGCTCGACCTTCGACACTTTCCTGGACAGCCTGCCGGAGATCGCGGCCAGCGCAGCACAGCTGATGGATCGGGCGCAGCAGGTGTTCTCGACGGAGAACACCGAGGCGCTGGGCGACATGGTGAAGAACATGCACGCGGTGAGCGAAAGCCTGCCGCGCACCATCGAACGGGTGGATGCGCTGCTTGGTGATCTGCAGCGCACCAGTGCCGAAGCGCGCGCCCTCGCGCAGAACCTGCAGGGCACCACCAAAGACCTCTCGCCGCAGATCCGCCAGCTCACCGAGAAGCTGACTGCCACCGCGGCGAACCTGGAGCAGGCGAGTTCCGGCATCACCACCTTCATCGACGAGAACCGCGGCAGTGTCGCGAACTTCACCCAGGATGGCCTGCCGCAGCTGCAGCGCACACTGGAAGAAGCGCGCAGCGCGGTGGAGGCGTTCGGCGATCTGTCGCGCAGCCTGAAGAACAATCCTTCGCAGCTGCTCTATCAACCGTCACAACGTGGCGTCGAGGTACCACGATGAAAGCAGATCGCCTGTTTCTGCCTTGCGCCCTGGCGGTGATGACGTTGCTCGGGGGGTGCAGCATGCTCGGCGGCAGCGCACCCTCGCGCATCTACGTGTTGAACGCCGCGCCTCCGGCCGCCGAGGGCGAAACCCTGCCGGCGGTGCTGTCGATTCCGCGGCCGTTGATACAGCCCGGGCTCGACACCGACCGGATCGCGCTGGTGCGTCCGGGAAACGAGCTGGATTTCTACGCCGCCAGCCGCTTCGGCGAGCCGTTGCCGAGGGTGCTGACGGCGCTGGTGCTGCAATCCATGCGCGGCGCGGGCGGCTTCCTGACCACCGTGGGCACTGATCGTGCCGGCCTGCCCAGCGACTTCGAAATGCTGCTGACGGTGCGGCGTTTCGAGGCCGAATATCTCTCTGGCGCCGCGCTGCCCAGCGTGCAGGTGGCCATCGACTGCATGCTGGTGTCCGGCGCGCCGCGGCGGGTGCTGGGGCGTTGCGATGCAGTGGCCACCGAGCCTGCGGCGGAAGATCGCATGGGAGAAATCGTGCGGGCGATGGAGCGGGCGGCGCAGCGTTCGCTGGCCGAGGTGCGCACCAAGGCCGTGGCTCTGGCGCGCGCGGCAGGCGTGAAGCAGCCCTAGAACGTCGAGAAGCCGCTGGCTTCCATGAAGCGGTAGAGCCAGTAACGGGCGGGGCCGGGTTCGACGAAGGTTTCGGCGTCGGTGCTGTGCTCCATCCCCTGGCGATTGCTCCACAACGTCTCGAACCAGCTGGCTACTTCATTCGCGAGCAGGCTGGTGACGGGTGTGTCGACGATGACATTGGCCTCGAGGTTGAGATCCCCCAGGTTGCGGCGGGTGAAGTTGGCGGAGCCGAGCATCAGCCACAGGCGCTCGTTGCTGCGCACCGCGGTGAGCTTGGTATGGAACTGCTCGCCATGGGTGCGAATCCAGCGCAGCTGGATGGCGCCGTCGCTGGCGGCAATCAGTTCCGAGGCCACCTGCCGGTTGGGGATGCCGGATTTCTCGAAACCGAAGGCGTCCTTGTTCGGGTCGAGCAGCACACGCACCGTTGCGCCGCGACGGGCGGCGTCCAGCAGCGACTCGATCACGATCCGGTCCGACAGATAGAACATCGCGACATCGACGGTATCCCCTGCGCCGGTGGCAGCGAGCCGCTGCACCAGATGCTCACGGATCGCGCCTTCGGTGGCGATGGTGGCAAGGCTGGTTGCCGAAGTGGCCGCGGCGCCTGGTGCGCTGTCCAGGAACTGGTCAAACGCGGTGCCCCGCCAGCCCGAAAACCGGGCGATGGCGAGCTCGCTGGCCAGCAGCGGCCGCAGTGCTTCCCCATCGAGCTGCAAGGCGACATTCGAATGCGCGCTGCTGGCGTCGTGCGGGTTGCCGGAAGAAACCAGGCCGCGCAGCGCCCCGCTGGCCGTGGCGGTGAGGGCGAGCTTGCGGTGATTCGCCTTGAAATGGGGAATGCGCAGCAGCGCGCCGAGCTTCACATCGGGACCTTCTGCATCCAGCAGGTTGTTCCATGTGCCAGCGCCATCCGGTTTCATCCACCAGCCGGCGAGCAGCCGCCAGGCTGCGCTGTACACCGGATTGGAATCACGCAGAGGCTCGAGACGGACGGTCACCACTTCCACGCCGAGTTGCCCGAGTTCTGCGAGAAACGGCGGCGGAGTGCCGCGGTAGTAGTCGTTGATCGGGTCGACCAGCACCAGGATCGGGAGCTGCGGCTGCCGCTGGCGCAGCTCCCGTACGGCATCGGCCAGCTCTCTGGACACTGGCTGCAGGCCGCGTTCGTAGACCAGCGGCCCCGCGGGGCCGCCCTGGCCATTGAAGAGGAAATAATCCAGCAGCAGGAACTGCTGCGCATTGCGCACCAGCTCGAGTGTGGCGGCGTGGATGGTTCGCTGGGAACTGCGCTCGCCGTAGGCATCGGCCGCGGTGAGATCAGTGAACAGCTGCAGGGATTCTTCTGCCACGGGCACCATGGGCCCGGTGACATGCAGCCCCTGCGGCAGTGGCTTGTGGGTGTGCCAGATGGCCGTGCCGGACCACGCGCAGGCCAGCACCAGAAAGACGACGAGCCGCTTGCTGACGCGCCGCGTCACACCCTGGCGTTGCCCACGGCCCCTGTCTTGGGGAAGCAGTCAAAGGGCGAGTGGTCGGTGCTGGATTGCGTCGCGACCATCGAGCCGAGAATGTCCGCGGCGCAGGGTTCGCCGAACAGCCGGCCCTGGGCAATATCGCAACCCGCTGATCGCAGGAAATCCAGCTGCGCGACGGTTTCCACCCCTTCGGCAACGACCTGCATGCCGAGGCTGTGGCCCATCTCGATGATGGTGCGCACGATGGTGGCGTCGTTGCGGTCGGTGGTGGCGTCGCGCACGAAGGACTGGTCGATCTTCAGCGTGCCGATCGGAAACTGCTGCAGCGCCGACAGCGACGAATAACCCGTGCCGAAATCGTCGATGGAAAGATGCAGGCCCAGCGCGGCGAGCTCATTGAGCATGCCGATGGTGCGCTTCGGATCCGCCATCAGGGTGGTTTCGGTGATCTCGAGTTCGAGCTGCTTGGGCGAGACGCCGTGGCGGGTGAACACCGACTTGCAGTCGAGGATGAAGCTCGCCTGCCGCAGTTGCTTCAGCGACAGGTTCAGCGCGATGCGGCCCGGCGCACGGCCGGCACCCGCGAGCGCGCGGTAGTCGAGGCAGACGCGGTTCAGCACCCATTCGCCGATGTTGCTGATGAGGCTGTTTTCCTCGGCCAGCGGAATGAACTGCGCAGGCGGGATATCGCCATGGCCGGCGAGACGCCAGCGCAGCAGCGCTTCGGCACCCACGATGCGGCCAGAGCTGATGTCGACCTTGGGCATGTAGGCCACGACAAACTCATTGCGCTCGATGGCGCGCTTGAGCTTGCTCTTCAGCATCAGTCTTTCGACCGATGCGGCGTTCATTTCCGGTGAATAGAAGGCGCAGCTGTTGCCGCCATTCTGCTTGGAGTAGTACATCGCCGCGTCGGCATTGCGGATGAGGTCGATGACGTTCTCGGCATCGCGCGGACACAACGCGACACCGATGCTGGCGGAGAGGAACACTTCTTCCTGGCCAACATGGAAGGGCTGCGACACGGCGTTCAGGATGTCCTGCGAAAGGTGCCGCACCACTTCGCGTGCGGTGGATTCCGAGATGCCATCGATGAACAGCGCGAACTCATCGCCGGCCAGACGCCCGAGCACGGTGTCCGGCGGCAGCACGCCGGTGAGGCGTTCGGTGAGCACTTCCAGCACCCGATCGCCGGCGGCGTGGCCGAAGGTGTCGTTCACTTCCTTGAAGCGGTCCATGTCGAGGTACAGCAGCGCGAGGCCGGTGCGCGTGCGCAGCGAGCGGGCGATGGCCTGCTGCAGCAGGTGCTGGAACTGCATGCGGTTCGGGATCTTGGTGAGCGCGTCGTAACGCGCGAGATAGCGGATGCGGCGTTCGGCGCGCTTGCGGTCGGTGATGTCGCGCGCCACGTAGATGTGGCCCGTGAACTGGGGATCGGTCGTATCGATCACCGAACAGGCGAACGACACCGGAATGGTCTGGCCGCTTTCGGTGCGCAGCACCGCTTCGCCCACTTCGCAGGCGAGCCGCAGGCGTTCGGCATCGGCCACTTCCGGCGCATGCAGCAGGCTGCCGACGTAACGATCCTGCAGTGCCAGTGCTTCGGCGCCGGTCAGGCGTTGCGCTGCCAGGTTGGTGAACCGCAGCGAACCATCCGGGCGCGCCACGAACACGGCGTCGGACATGCTGTTGAGCACGTTGTCGAGGTAGTTCTTGTTGACGGTGGTATCGGCCAGGCTCTTGCGCATCTGGTCGACGGTGCGCTGCAGATCGCCGAGTTCATCGGTGCGGATGACGGGCACCGGGCGGGTGAAGTCGCCGTTGGAGATGCGATTGGTGCTGTCGTTGAGCTGCTCGAGCGCATGCGAGAGGTGCCGGCCCTGCGAGAAGGCGAGCCAGGTTGCGCTGCCGAAGGCACCGAGGCCGACGAGTGCGGCCAGCCAGGTTGCGGCACCGCTGCCGAGCCCGATGGACTGCGGGTAGCGCAGCAGCAGGAAGATCGCCAGAAAGCCGACTCCGAGCAGCAGCGCAAGGCTGGCACCGGAAAGGGCGAATTTGGTCTTGAGGCTACGCACCGCAACCATACTAACCCGGCATCCCTCGGGCAGCCACCGGCGCCAAAGCGCGACTCGGGGGATCGAATAGAATGCGCCCATGGAGCCGGAATACCGCTTTTCACCCCAGGAACTGACGGGGCGCAGTCGCAGCCACATTGTGGATCTGACCGAGCCGGCCTGCAGCCTGCATCACGCGGTGGTGGCGCCCTTTCTGGCATTGCGGGCGGCGGCTGCCGCCGACGGGATCGACCTGTTGCCGCTGTCCTCGTTTCGGGACTTTGACCGGCAACTGACCATCTGGAACCAGAAGTGCCGCGGCGAACGCCCCCTGCGCGATGCCAGCGGTGGGCTGGTGGACGCCGGGACGCTCGACGAGGACCAGCTGGTTCGCACCATTCTGGAGTGGTCGGCCCTGCCGGGCGCCAGCCGCCACCATTGGGGAACCGACATGGACGTGGTGGATGCCGCCGCCATGCCACCCGGATACCGGCCGCAGTTCGAGACCCACGAGTACGCGCCGGGTGGTGTGTTCGCGGCGCTGGATGAATGGCTTGCCGTGCACGCGGCGGAGTTCGGGTTTTTCCGGCCCTATGCCGTCTATCGGGGTGGCGTGCAGCGGGAACCCTGGCATCTGAGTCATGCGCCGGTCGCGGATGCAGCGCTGCATCAGTTTTCGGCCCAGGTGCTGCAACAGGCGCTGGATGACAACGAACTGTTGGCCAGAGCGGCCGTGAACCGCCAGCTGCCGCAGATCGTCGAACGCTATGTGTTGAACATCGATGCCCCGCCGGCGGGCATGATCAATCGCGCGACCAGGCTCGCTTGAAGTAGCTGGACATCAAGCCGCGCACGCTGGTGAGTGAATCCGGTTCGGCGGCGTATACCTGCGGGCTGCGTCGCAGCATGCGCCAGCTCTCGCTGCGCAGTACCTGCCGCAAAAAACCGAGGCTCCGGTCCATCGATTCGATGTAGGGATTGGTGTCGCCGAACATCGGGTCGAGGTAGCGATAGGCCTTGTTGAAGGCGGTATCCAGGCGTTTGCGGCGCGTCTCTTCCATGAACTCGGGGGTTTGCCGCAGCAGGTCGAGGCCGGAAGCGTATTTCACGCCGCGATCGCCCTTGGCCCCCATGGGCAAAGCCACGCCGCCGAGCACGAACTCCGGATAAAGCCGGTCGCGGCATTTCTCGAGATAACAGCGGTCGGCCATCTGCGCGATCATGTCGGCCGTGCCGAGCAGGTGACCGAGCTGGATGTCGCGCGGATCCTGCACCTTCTCGCCGATCTGCTCGAAGGTCTTCTCGTAGCCGGTGAAGTGCACGATCTCGCTGGTGATGCGGGTCCAGTGCGCGAAGCCGATGGTGGGCAGGTAGAACTCCATGAAACGCGCGCTGCGCGTGACATGGTTGCGGGTGAACTCCGCACCGTTGGTTGCGGTTTCGCCGCGCTCGCGCAGGTAGCCGATGTCATGGAACAGCGCGAGGAAGATGCCGATGGCCGCGCGCTCCGCGCCCAGCACCTGCAGCGTGCCGGCATGGTGGCGTTCGTAGCCGACCATGAGCCGCGCCATGGCGAGGGTGACATCCAGCGTGTGCTGCTGGTCGTGGTAGACGGTGTCGACGCCGAAGTAGCCGGGCATGCGGCCGGTGAACGCGAGCTCGAAATCCTGGAAGGCGCGGGCCACCGGGCTGAAGGGAGTGCCTGGCCAGGTGCTTTCGAACAGCTCCTGGACGGCGTCGCGCACATCGGCCGCGGAGCTGACCCGCACCGTGTTGGTGACGTCGTAATCGCTGCGGCGTGCGCTGTACATGGTTCCCTGCGGCGGCTGACCAGCGACGAGTCTAGTCACGCCGGCAGATCCGGCGCGCGACAGCGGACACAGTTTGGGCGGATGTTGCGCACCCGATATGTAAAAGTAGGGGAAACCCCGATCACAGCCGGCAAAGCGGAAGGTTCATGGCGCGCAGTCTTGCCTCCGGGCCCGCTGATCGGCAAGTCTTCCGCATGGCTGCGGGTACCTCCTTCTTCATCGCATTGCTGCTGGTGGCGGCGAACCTGCGTGCTTCGCTGACGGGTGTTGGTCCGTTGCTGACCGAAATCCAGTCGGAGCTATCCCTCTCGGCCACCGCCGCCGGCATGCTGGGCAGCCTGCCGGTGCTGATGTTCGCGCTGTTCGCGCCGCTGGCGCGGCTCGGTGAGCGCATCGGCATCGAGCGCCTGATCATGGCCGGCCTCGTGGCGCTGGTGGCTGGCATCCTGCTGCGCTCCGAAGGGCATGTGGCTGCGCTGTTCGCCGGCACGGCGATTCTCGGCGCCGCCATCGCGATGACGAATGTGCTGGTGCCGGCGCTGGTAAAGCAGCATTACCCCACGCGCATTCCCCAGCTCACCAGCGCCTATGCCACGGCCATGCAGGTGTTTGCCTCGCTGGGTTCGGGCGTGGCGGTGCCACTGGCGCTGGTGCTGCCCGGCGGTTGGCGCAGTTCGCTCGCTGCCTGGGCGCTGCTCGGTGTCGTGGCCATCGTGTTCTGGCTGCCACATCTGCGGGCGCCGCGACCGGCTGCGCCGAAGGTGATCGGCGCGGCAAAACTCCACCCTCCGTGGCGACGGGCCGTGGCCTGGCAGATCACGGGGTTCCTGGGTCTGCAGTCCACGCTGTTCTATACGGCGATCAGCTGGTATCCGACCTACCTGAATGACTTCGGCTACTCCGCCGCCGCCGCGGGCTGGTTGATCACGCTCTATCAGGTGTTCGCGCTGCTGGCTGGCATGCTGGTGCCGCTGCTGATCCGCCGCTTCGATGATCAGCGTCTGCTGGCGGTGGGGGTCGCGACGCTCGGCTTCACGGCGACCTGTGGGTTGTGGCTGGCGCCCGGCCTTGCTGGCGGGTGGATGGTGTTGCTCGGCATCGGCGCCGGGCCGAGCCTGATTCTCTCGCTGAGTTTCATCGGCCTGCGGTCTGGCAGCGCGACGACGGCGGCGGCGTTGTCGCTGATGACGCAGGCCGGGGGATACTTCATCGCGATGCTGGGGCCGCTGGCGTTCGGCTTCGTGCGGGATATTTCCGGCGGCTGGACGGCGCCGCTTTTCTTCCTGATGGCTGTGGCCGCCGGGCAGGGGCTTTGCGGCCTCGGCGCCGGCCGGCGAATCAGCATTCCCTAGCTTGCGATTCCTCTCGAGGTCCACATGAAAGGCCATAGAGATCAGCTGACAAGACGACTTTCTGCTGTTGCACTAACTCTGGCTCTAGCAAGTTCTCCTTTCTCAGCGACGCCGGCGGACATCACCAGTCCGGACGAATTGGAGGAAGTCGTCGTCGTTGGCCGTCTTCCCGGGCCCCCACTCTGGAAAGTTTCCAGGGGTGAGCATGTCCTGTGGGTGCTCCCGCTGATCGACGCCTATCCCAAGAAGATGGAATGGGAATCTGCGCGTGTCGAGGCGCTGATTGGCAAGTCGCAGGAGTACATCGAGCGACCGCGCACCTATCGCGGATTGTCGTCAGGCAATCCCTTCACATTCGTCCGGGCAATGACCCTTTTCGGGCGCCCACGCCAGCTGCCCGATCGTCAGAAGCTCGTGGATGTTCTGCCTGCGGAACTGCACCAGCGGTTCAGTCAGCTGAAAGCCCGATATCTGCCTCGCGACAGGGAGATTGAGAAACTGCGAATCAGCGCAGCCGGCGCGAGATTGCAGAAGGAAATTCTAGAACGCGAAAACCTGGAAACCCTGCGCTACAACCATAGTGGCTCGCCAGAATTGATTGCCAGCAAGCTGAACAAATGGATCAAACGCAACAAGGCCATTCGCCGCACCAGTCCCACGCACGGAGTTTCGCATTCCATTTCTTCCGGCGACCTCAAGCTCGCGGCAAAGGCCATTGAGGAGGTCAGCACTTCGGAGGCTTTCGCCAGCTGGGAGGTGGCCTGCCTGGAGAAGACCCTTGCTTACTTTGAGAAGGACATCGGGGTCGTCAAGAAGCGCGCAAACGCCTGGGCCCGAGGGCGAGTTGATGACCTGATCGATCCTGCACCTCTTCAAGGTCGAGGAGATGCCTGCAACAACCCTCCAGCGGTTCCCGAAGGCAGCCCGGCGATGGCGAAGCTGCAAAGAGAAGCCCCTGAACTTTCCGCACTGCTTCTCGACGACCGGGCTGAGTCGGAGCGCCTCAGCAGGGATCGTTGGCTTGCGGCCGCTGAAACGGCTCTGGAGAGCAACACAACCACATTCGCGGTGCTCTACGTCAACGATATCCTCGATGAGGACGGTCTGATTTCCCGCCTGGCGGCAAAGGGCTACGAAGTCAGCGTTTCCGCAGAGTGAGCGATTCCGCCGTAGCTTCAGTTCTGATCGAGTCGTTCCCGGTTCAGAGGGGGCGAGGGCGTCAGGCTGCCGACGTCGTATACACCATCGTACGCAGGGTTAGACAGCTGCAGTCGGATAATCGGATGTGCTGGGCAATCGGCAGTGCACCCTGGACCTAGATCCATAGTTGTGCAGTCTTCTGGAGAAGGTCCCTTGCAACCCCAACCGACACCGCCACGATAATGCGCGTTCAGGTGTATCAGCCCCCAGTCCCGTATCAGATACCCCAGTGGTTCGTGGTCTTCGGAAAGCAATGGCAAACCTTTCGTTTTGCGCGCATGCACGTTGCCTCCGAAAACTATCCAGAACCCGGCACTATCTTCATCTGCACGCACATTGTGAAGGAGATCAGCGCTTGTCTTGTCTCGCGCCGCTGAAGTTGCGCCCCAAAGGTCATAAGCGACCAGTTTTACCTGCCGGCCGGCACGCGCAAGACGGCGTATTTCCAGAAGCGCATCCCGCATAGCCGCGGATGCACGCCCATCCTGATTCTCTGTCCAGTGTGGCGTGGCGGTCAGGATGCGAGCCGCCTTCGTCTCATCTGCAGTGAGCAGAAACTGGTCGAGCACCGGTTGATCTTTCGCCTCGTATTCCATGGCAACCACCAGTGGGCGGCCGGTCTTTACTGCGTGACAGGCCAGGTCGCGAAGGAAAGCGGGCGATTCCACTGTGCCGTGCATGTCGCCAATGAATACGCCGGGCGTGTCGAGCACCTGTTCCACACCGTCTATGGGGCGGCATGTTGTGTTGACATCGGTTGGACGTGTGCACTGCAACAGCCCCAACGCGACCAATGCCAGCAGCGGGATCTTCATGCCAACCTCCCTGACTATTCTTGTACGCCCGTTGTGCCAGGCGGAAAGAATCTGGGGCCAGTCAGTGCGCTTTCAAGCGCGCATCGCAAGAGCAGACGGTCGGGAACAACCCGTGGCACGGGAATAGACTACGTAACGATGGATACAACACTCAAAGAATTGTGGCTCGAAAACGACGGTGCTCGGCTATTTGCGGTGGAGAAAGGCGAAGGTCCGACGGTGCTGCTGCTCCACGGCGGAATGGCGGATCACAGAGCCTGCTGGCCCTACTTGGTCTCCCTATCCGCAGCGTTTCGCGTCGTTGCGCCTGATCAGCGAAGCAGCGGTCGGTCCCGGTGTAATCAGCCCCTCTCCTTCGAGCGGCTGACGGATGACCTGCTGGCCTGGATGGATCACCTGAATCTGGCGCGCGCAGTGATCGTGGGGCTTTCTTCAGGTACCGGCGTCGCGCTGCATTTTGCATTGGCGCACCCCGGACGCGTGGCGGGTTTGGGAATTTTGCAGCCGATCTATAGCGGGGCCGAGATTGGACTGTCGCCCGAGCAGGTGGGGATATTTTCCTGGATGGACGGCATTGCCAGCCAGACCCTCATACACGGCATTGAAGCAATCAAACCCATGTATGCCGCGGCACCGGAGCGGGTTCGCGAACAGGCTGTTGCTATGGCAATGGAGTTCGACCCGGCAAGCATTGTGGCCACCAGCCATTTTCTGGCGTCAGGGGAGCAACCGTTCCGGTCGTCCGCAGACCTGGCGGGCATTCAGGCGCCAGTGCTGTTGTTACGCGGTGCCGACCCCATTCACCCCAGTGCGGTCTCTGATCAGTACGTTCGGAGTCTGGCGCAAGTGCAGGAGTTCGAACCTGCTGATCCGTTGATTGAAGCCAAGCTCAAAGACTTCTGCGCGGCGTCTTTGCGCCGATAGAGCGCATTCCCGTTTGCTGACGTTAGCGACTGTCGGACAGTACCTGCCAATCAGTGAGTCAATTTGACCGCCACGAAGCGGACATTCGTTCAACGAACTGCACCGGCCAATTAGGGAAGCGATCTCCACCTTGTAGTCCTTCGCTTCCAGCTGAGCCACGAGCCCATCCTTGTCATGAACGCAGTTGACGGCAAGCAGCGAACGTCGAAGTATTTCCAGCCAAGGCATTTTCGCTGCGCCCAGCCATTGCCGCACAGCCACAGGCCGCCCGCGCGGTGCAGGTCGAATTCTTCGCGAGGTGGCAGCTGACGTAGCGCGGGTGATCCTTTGTCAGGACCCGAACGCACTGGCAATTGGCGCAACCGTTTGTCTCATGCAGTTCTCGCCCGGCAGTCACGGAAGGGCCGGCCAAAGGGCTTGACACGAACAGTCTGGCCACCAATCCAAAAACACCTGGAAGTATCACCGCAACACCAGTTCATTCGCGAACTTCATGCTGGCCGGCCAGCGGGGGTGCTGCTGATACACTTCCGCCCCCAACTCATGGAGTTCCCATGCCCGGCCTGCTGCCCGACATCGATCCCGACGGACTGCTTGAATTCTCGGTGGTCTATACCGATCGCGCGCTCAACCACATGTCGAAGCGCTTCATCGGCGTCATGCAGGACATCCTGGCAACGCTGAAGAGCGTGTACGGCGCGCAGACCGCGGTGCTCGTGCCTGGCAGTGGCACCTTCGGCATGGAAGCGGTGGCGCGGCAGTTTGCCAATCGTGAGAAGGCGCTGGTGGTGCGCAACGGCTTCTTCAGCTATCGCTGGAGCCAGATTTTCGACATGGGTGGTCTCGGCGGTGACGCCGTGGTCTGCCAGGCGCGCCAGCAGGGCAGCGGTGCGCAGGCACCGTGGGTACCGGCACCGGCCGAAGAGGTGGCGGCTGCGATCCGTGCCGAAAAGCCGAAAGTCGTGTTCGCGCCGCATGTGGAAACCTCCAGCGGCATCATTCTGCCCGACGACTACCTACGCACGGTTGGTGCCGCGGCGCGCGAAGTGGGCGCGCTGTTCGTGCTCGACTGCATCGCCTCCGGCGCGATGTGGGTGGACATGCACGCCACCAACGTGGACATCCTGATCTCGGCGCCGCAGAAGGGCTGGAGCAGCTCGCCCTGCTGCGCGATGGTGATGCTGGGCGAACGCGCGCGCGCCGCCATCGACGCGACCACCAGCTCCTCCTTCGCCGCCGATCTCAAGAAGTGGATGCAGATCGCCGAAGGCTATGAGAAGGGCCAGCACGCCTACCACGCCACCATGCCCACCGATGCGCTGGTGCGTCTGCGCGACGTGATGCTCGAGGCCCGCGCCTATGGCTTCGAGAAGCTGCGCGCCGAACAGGTGGAGCTGGGCACGAGGATGCGCCAGCTTCTGGAATCGCGTGGATTCCCCAGCGTTGCCGCCGAGGGCTGGAAGGCGCCGGGCGTGGTCGTCAGCTACACCACCGATCCTGATATCCAGAGCGGCAGGAAATTCATCGCCGCGGGCCTGCAGGCCGCCTCGGGCGTGCCATTGCAGTGTGGTGAAGGCCCGGACTTCCGCACCTTCCGCATGGGCCTTTTCGGGCTCGACAAATGGCACAACGTGGATCGCAGTGTCGGCCACGTGGCCGCGGCGCTGGAGAAAGTGCTGGCTGCCTGAGGGCGCGATGGAAAAAACGCAAGCCCGGCCACGCTCGCAATATCTGTCCCGGAGCGCAGGGCGTGGTTGCCTTGCTACGTCGCCGACCTTGCACGTCTCTGGCTCTCCCAGGAGGATGCCTGCGAGCCTGCGCAGACCGAAATCGCCTGCCGCGGCTCCACCCCGATCCTGCGGGCGGTGGCGGCGCTGGCTCAGGAGTTTTCAGTGGCTTGCCAAGTTTCGTTGGAGGAATATATGGCCTGCGCGGTGGGAGGTTATGCCGGCTGCGCCGTCGAAGTGCAAACACCCGTCGGGCCCGCGATGAAGCGTATCTGCGCGGGTGATCCAGCGTTCGACGCGGCAACAGTATTTGGAGAACGCGCCGCTTTGCGCGGCCACAAGAGCAAGGGGACATCATGGGCAGTTTCAGCTTCAAGGCCATTGGTTCCGCACTGGTCGCCACCAGCGCATTGTTTGCGGCATCGGTGCCTGCGGCACAGCCCGGTGGACCGGGGCCCGGCGCCGGCCCAGCCGCTGCCCCCGCTCCTGTTGTGCCCTATGTCCTGCCGGCCAACATTCCTGCATATATCAAGAAGGCCGTGGAGTCACCGGTCCGCACTACGGAGATGAAGAACCGCGACTTCGACCGCAAGCCGGCGGAGCTGCTGGCGCTGTCTGGCGTGAAGCCCGGGGATCGCGTCATCGAGTTTGCCTCGTTCGGGCAGTACTTCACCACCATGCTGTCGGACATCGTGGGCGAGAAGGGGCTGGTCTACATGTATGACCTGCCGTACCTTGAAGCGCGCACCGCTCCGGCCAGCAAGGCTTTCATTGCCGCACATCCGAACGCGCGCTTTGAAGTCGGCGACTTCAACGCCGTGGAGCTGCCGCAGAACATGGACAGCGTGTTCATCGTGCTCTACTACCATGACCTCGCGCTGACCAAGACCAACAGCTGCTGTGTGGTGGACCCAGCCAGATTCAACGAGCGCGTGTTCAAGACCCTGAAGCCGGGCGGCACCTATTTCATCGTGGATCACAACGCCGAGGCAGGTTCCGGCCGGCGTGACTCCGCGACCATTCACCGCATCGACCCGGAAACCATCAAGCAGGAAGTGAAGGCTGCTGGTTTCGAGCTGGTGGAAGACAGCAAGCTGCTGGCCCACGCAGCCGACGATCACAAGCAGATGGTTTTTGGCGGCATGCGCGGCCAGACCGATCAGGCCGTGCTGGTATTCCGCAAGCCCAGGAAATAGTCAGGAGCAATTCATGAGCCATGCAGAAACGACCGCACGCCGCTCACTGTTGAATGGCCTCGGAGTGGCAGCCCTGGCCGGTGTGGCGCTCGCCAGCGCACCAGCCGAAGCCGCGAAGAAGAAAGCTGCCAAGTCCTTCGAACCCGCGCGCCATCCGGAAGATGCATGGATGGATGCGCTTCTGGGTACTCACCGCGTGTTCATCGACACCGACAGCACCTCGGGTGCAGGCAACGGCCTGCGCTATGCCACCAACATCCTCAATGCCCAGGCCAGTGGCTACAAGGGCAGCGACCAGGACATGGCCATCATCGTTTGCCTGCGCCACGCCTCCACCCCGCTGGGTTTCAACGATGCCATGTGGGCCAAGTACGGCAGCTCGCTGGGCTCGATGATGGGCGCGGCCGGCCCAAGGGGAGCAGGCGGTGCGCCAGCGGGGGCGCCTCCTGGTGCTGCACCCGCCGCTGCCGCTGCGGCGACGAAGAACGCGCAGACCAGAAACATTGCCGAAGCCGCCAAGCGTGGCGTCCATTTTGCGATCTGCGGCATGGCCACTTCGCTGATGTCGGGCATGATCGCGCGCCAGGCAGGTTCCACTGCGGATGCGGTGCTGGCCGAGCTCACTGCAAACATCGTTCCTAATGGCCACATCGTACCCGCTGGCGTGATGGCGCTGACCCGCGCGCAGGAATACGGTTACAGCTTCCTGTACTCCGCCGCCTGAGCGACTCAGCAAGCGCGTACCAGCCGTTCGCCGGATAGCGAGTAGCCGTCCGGCGGACCGTATTCGGTCCAATATTCGAAAAACCGCAACCGTCTCACAAACAGATGGAAGCGCTCGTCATCGCGGAAGGGCCGCATCTCAGAAAACCACAGGAACCCCCAGGCACCTCCGATAGAGCCTTCGCGCGCGTAGATATCGAGCGATTCAGTGCCCACGGCATAGGCCGCATCCAGATCTCCCTGCAGCGTGTGCCACAGCATCAATCGCTTGCGCTTCGGCGGGTCGACTGGCCCTTTGAGGATTTTCTCCAGCTCTGCGCCGTCGCCGGCGCGCAGCGCGAGCAGAGCCAACAGATCCGCCAGCGGTGCCATCTCCCGCGACTGCCCGAGGTCCACCAGCAACTGCGTGTACCGCCACGCCAACGCATCGTTCCCCAACGTCACGTTGATCAACGCCATCATCTGTACGCCCAGAGGATGCGTCGGCGCTATCTGCAGCGTGTATTCGGCCTGCTGCAGAGCGCGGGCAATTTGCCCCACCGACATCGTGAGGTAAGCACAACGAAAGCCGCTGATCAGCGGGTCCGCATTCAGCGCCAGCGCGAAGCGGAAGCGGTCTTCGGCGCGACCCCACACGCCACCGAGACAGTCGATAACCGCCGCAGCGCCCCAGGTTTCACCGTTGCGGTCATCGAGAGCCAGGGCCGTAGCCGTCTCCTGTCGGGCCAGTTCCAGCATTGCGCCGCCGTCGTGCGAGAACATGGCCGCCCTCGTGTACTGGATGGCGAGCAGAGAATGCGCCCGCGCAAATTCAGGCGAGCCTTCCACAGCCTGCCGCAGCAGTTCAATGGTACTGACGAAGTTCTCCGGACTCGGTTTCCTCGCCAAGGACAAGGCCTTCAGATAGCCGAAAAAAGACTCGGGGGCTGCTTGGGCTGTTTCGAGCGGTGTCAACACCAATGGAGGGGCAGCGGGCTGGTCGCCCTCGCCCGTGCGCACCGCAGAGACGAAACGATAGCCTCGTCCTGGCGATGTCACGATGTAGCGGTGTTCAGCAGGGTTCTCGCCAAGTGCCTTGCGCAACTGTGAGACCACCTGATTCAGGTTGTTCTCCTCGACGATCGCATTCGGCCACAGCGCCTGTATCAATTCGCGCTTACCCAGCAGCTCTCCGGGGTGCTGCACGAAGTAGATGAGAGTATCAAGAGCACGAGGCTGCAGCTCCACCTGCACACGCTCTGGCAATCGGAAAAGCATCCGCTGCCGCGTATCGACAAGAAATCCATCGAATTCGTAGAGGTCCGGGTTCATGGTGACTTTTCTAGTGCCTGAGACGCCATCCGCTGCGGATCATCCAGACGGCGACCGTGAGGCAGCCCACCAGCATCCCGGTAGTGATCGCAAAGCTGATTCGCGCATCGACGAGTGAATGACCGAAGAAGCTCCAGCGGAACCCGCTGACAACATACACGACCGGGTTGAAAAGCGTAATTGTCTGCCATACCGGCGGCAGCATGCCGATCGAATAGAAAGTGCCACCCAGGAAGGTCAGCGGCGTGATGACAAGCGCCGGCACGAACTGCAGCTTTTCCCAACTGGCAGCCCAGAGCCCGAACACGAAGCCCATCAGGCTGAATGTGGTTGCACTCAGCACCAGGAACACCAGCATCCACACCGGATGCGCAACCTTAAGCGGCACGAAGAAGGCGGATGTCGCCAGAATGATGAGGCCAATCAGCACGCTTTTGCTTGCCGCCGCACCCACATACCCCAGCAGGACCTCCGCAATACCCACCGGAGCCGACAACAGCTCGTAGATGGTGCCTGACCACTTCGGGAAGAAGATTCCGAACGAGGCGTTGCCGACACTCTCGTTGAGCACGGACAACATGATGAGACCAGGCACGATGAAGGCTCCGAATGGCACTCCATCCATCTGGGTCATGCGGGAACCAATGGCAGATCCGAAGACCAAGAAGTAAAGCGAAGTAGCAATGACCGGCGCCAGAATGCTCTGAACCAGAGTACGAAACGTGCGCGCCATCTCGAAGTGATAGATGGCACGGATCGCGTGCCAGTTCATGACATTGGGGCGGATTGCACGGCGGCGGATTCTACGATGACCGTAGCCGGCAACACCGCTCTGGAACGGCGATAGTCGACGAGTTTCCCCTGATATTCAGGAAAATTCATAAGACACGTCATTTCGCGCTGCGACACTTCGACATGTTCCTGTCGAGGAGCACTAGAAATGGGCGCCACAGGTTACGACTGCACGCCGCAACATCAGTAATTCAGATGCTGGCGAGCGTATCGCGAGTGACGATACGCAAAGGCGAAACGGAGGAAGATTCACATGTTGGCGGTCACGAGAATTTCTTTGATTGCATTGCTGGCCAGCGTGCCGGACATGACCCTCGCCGCTGACTCTCCGCTGGCTGGTTTGCCGCGGTACATTGCCCTCGATTCGCACCGGCACGTCAGCGGGCAGCCCTCTGCTGAGGCGATCGCGAAACTGCCATCGGCAGGCATAACCACGGTGATCGACCTGCGGCCTGACCAGGAAACTCCGGATCTGGATGAAAGAGCGGCCGCCGAAAAAGCTGGACTGAAGTACCTTGTATTGCCGGTCGCCGGAGCTCCTGACCTGACGCGGGAGAATGTCGTGCGATTCGACCAGTTGCTGAAGGAAACGTCCTCCGAGAACGTGCTGATTCATTGCGCCAGCGGCAATCGCGTTGGTGCAATGCTGGCCCTGCAGGCCAGGTGGATGCAGGGCAAGAGCGCCGAGGAATCGCTTGCCATCGGCAAGGCTGCCGGCATGACCGGCTTGACCAGCGACATTCAGAAGCTGCTTGAAGCGACACCGCAGCAGTCTCCCGCCAACCGTTAGTAGACATGCCGCTACCTGCTGCCGCAAACCACCTGGCACCTGGCGGGTTGATTCCGTCAGGCGTGGACTTAGCCTGTCGGGATGGGCACTTTCCAGGCTCACCGTGGAGACTCTCATCCACCGTTTTCTGGCACGGTTTGGCGAGGCACGCATTTCCAACGTAGCCGCCGGTAGGCACGCCCGGGCTCAAGACACGACCTGTCGCAGGACGTCGGCTCGTCAGCAAGAGGCGTTCTGAGAGTGCCATTTCCGAGAGCGGCAATAGTGTGACGTGGCATTCACGTGGCATCCGGAGCCTGTATTGGTGGAGCGGGATAGCCCTGGCTGTGTCTGTTGCAATGACCTCGGGCATGGCGGCCGAGTGGGTTGGCAAGTCATTGCTGGGATTCGACAAGAGCCCGGTCAGCGACATCATGCTGGCCATCGCCATCGGCATGCTTATTGCGAACTCGATTTCGTTGCCGGCGCCCGTAAGGGGCGGGTTGCGCTTTTGCGCAAGCACCGTATTGCGTTTCGGGATCATGCTTCTGGGTGCCCGGCTGAGCCTGGTGGGTGCCGGCTGGTTCACGATCGTCGCGCTTCCGTTCGTACTTTCCGCTATCGCAATTGGCCTGCTGACCGTCGGCCGGCTGGGGCGACACCTCGGCCTGTCACGGCAATTGAGCGGCCTCATCGCGGTGGGAACGAGCATCTGCGGTTGCAGCGCCATCGTTGCGACGGCGCCGCTGATCAAGGCGAACGAGGCGGAAGTGAGTTACGCGGTCGCGTGCATCACGGTATTCGGCCTCGCTGCGATGTTCCTCTATCCCTACGTCGCACACTTCATGTTTGCGGAGCAGCCCGCACTAGCCGGTCTCTTTCTCGGTACGTCTATTCACGACACAGCGCAGGTTACCGGTGCCGGACTCATGTACGAGGCACAATTCAGTTCGCCGGTCGCGCTCGACATTGCCACCGTAACCAAGCTCACACGAAACCTCTGCATGATTGCAGTCGTTCCATTGGTCGGCGCGATGTACAGTGCCCAACAGACCGAATCGGGCACAGAGAAGGTCAAGTGGCTCGCGCTGGTCCCGTGGTTCATCGTCGGCTTTGCCGCAATGTCGGCACTGCGTACTATCGGTGACTCCGGCGACAAGGCCTTTGGTTTCCTCGATCCCGCCGTCTGGAACCAGCTGGTGACGCTGATTCGCGGGGCTGCCGAACAATGCCTGCTGATCGCGATGGCCGCAGTGGGACTGACATCGATGCTTGGCGGCATCGTGAAAATCGGTCTGCGACCCTTCGCCTTGGGCCTCTTTGCCGCATTGCTGATCGGCGGGGTGAGTCTCACGCTTATCTACTTCTTCGCCGACAACCTGATAAATCTGGTTGGACTCTGACGTCGCCCGAGATCGTTGCGCTCAGTTCGCCCGGACAATGCGAACTCGCACGAGTGGACTTGCCGACGGGGATATCGCGTTGCCTGGCGCCCCTGGGTTCTCATGGCGGTGAAGGCGCGCGGTACCGCTCTGGAACGGCCATATTCGATAGATGTCCTCGGGACATTCAGGAAGAGCCATTGAGCGGGGGGGCTGGCTGCGCGGATGCCGTGAAGAGTGTGACGGGACATCGAACTGCTCAGGGTCAAGGGCTGCGACATGCTCTACCACCATTCGCTGCCAAAAAGCCGTCGCTCACGACCGTCCGCTTCGGGTCAACATCGCTCCATCAAGCCACCCGGTCCGTCTAACCGGGCCGAACGGCCGACATGCGACATCCCGCAATACCGGAACGAATCCCCCCAAGCCCGGTCCATCCAATTCCTGGATCTCCAAAGCATGGGCCCCTGAATGACCAGACCAGACCGCGCAATGTCAGTGGGCTTCTGAGTCATCCAGTAGGCCATCTGGGCAATGCAACACATTACCCGTGCACCGGTGAATGTCCGGGTGTTGGCCCTTGGGCTCACGGTTCTAGCGCATCTGCTCGTCCTGCTGGCCTTCAGCGTCGAGCGCCGCAGCCAGCGGCATAGGGTGCCGCAGGAGCTGTCTCAGTTCGTCAGCATCTGGCCCGATCTGCCGCCGCCACAACTGAAGCCGCCGCCGGTGCCAACACCCCGGCAACAGTTCGAGCCGCGCGCGATCACGCCGGTCGTAGCGCCACAGGAAGTGGATATGACCTTCTCGCCGGCTCCATCGCCGCTGCCAGCGACGCCGGATCCAGGAGCACAGCCAACGGTTGACTGGGTTGCGGAGGGACAGAAGGCCGCACGACGCGTCGCAGCGAGCCCCGGCAGGCCGGACACCTTCAGCCCGCCACCGAATACCAATCTGCCCGCGCGATTGTGCGCGCCACGCGTGATCACCGAAGCCATGCAAGCGAAGATGGACGAAGTCGCGCCGCCGCGCGTCGAACCGACCCCGCCGCCCGACGCCCCGACGGACAGCGTGATGTTGCCCGGTGGTATCCGGGTCGGGATCCTCAGATTCCCCAGCAAGAAGGGCAAGAAAGCCGCGCCGCCCGACCCGCCCGAAGACTTGCGCGCGCGGCCGAGATCTTCCGTGCCGGATCCCAATACCTGCGATTGAAGTATCAGGCCGGATCTTCCACCGGACAGCACGGCGGCACAGCAATCGCCGCGCGCAAGGCGAAGCCCTGCTCTAACTCGACACAACGACCACCTGAACGAATGCAACGCTATTCGCCAATGCATGCATGGCAATGCATGGATAGAGAGACCCGGTACGCAGTCGCGCCACAGCCAGCAGTACTCCCGCCGGTATGATCGTCGCGATTCCATACCAGTCGTATTGGATATGCAGAGCAGCCCAAGCCACGGACGATACGGCCACTGCAAGCCAAACTCGGGTACCCGCAGCAATCAGCCCGCCCAGCGTGAAGCTGCGAACCAAGATCTCTTCGAACACAGGCGCTGCGACCACAATGGCGATGAAGAGCAACGGCGCATAGCCCGATTTGTACAAGGTCACCATCCAAGGTGCCACGACGGGCCGGCCCAGTGCATGAGTCAGTGAGTCGCTGATCGCGATCAGCACCAGTACTACGGCGCACCACCGAAACACAGTTCCGACGGGCACCTGCTTTCCCAGCAAGAACGACCAGGCATGGAGCTCCCGGCGTGCGGTCAGTCGCTTGATATACGGAACGATCAGAACAGTGGCAGTGATGCTCGCAAGGCCCATCGTGAGCGTATGCTCATTCAGCATCCGGGCAATCTCGGTCCCCACATGCTCCGCCGCCCCTGCGCCTGCGGCCAATGCCACCAGAACCCCGAAAAGTGCGCCGAGCAAACTGAAGACGACGAAGACCAGCAGCGATTGCCCCGTCACCTGCCATTTTGTCCATGGCCGAAGTGGTGCATTTGTTTCTACGCTGCTATTGGCCGCATCGCCAATCGGTCTGTCCATTCCCATCGACCTGGCTTAGGGCAGAGGAATGGCAGCGCACTGCAGATGCGCTGCATGCGGCTGTCAGGCGGGAAAGCGGAGCTTCGTGGCAGTGCCAGCCGGGAACTGTCTTGCTACTTCGATCCTCATGAACCGCCGGCTATAGACGTGCTGCAGGAGGAGAAGTCCCACCACTCCGAGCTGCACGAACGGCATGCTGATCGTTACGGACGGAAATGCACCACCGACGACCCTGGAGATGAACGGAGATGCGACAGCCAGCAGCAACGCTGCGGCATGGAAAATGAAGATCCAGCGTTTGCAGGCGTACTCCTGGGCTTCCCGCAGGAGTGCGGCTCGCTTCGTAGCTGGAACTCGTTTCAGGATGGGGTAGACCCAGGCAAAACGAGCTGTGCGCCGTTCTGCCTGCCGCAGTCGCTCAGCCGCTGCAGGTGCGGTAAGGGTATCGGCCATGGCAAGAGCTTCTGCTTTGGTCAGCACAACGTCAGTCTCATATTCCCTGATGAGATGTTAACCGGCGGTCACACGCGATCGCGACCATCCTTTCATGACACAAGGTATCTCTGAATGACATCCTCTGACTCTGCATCCGCAGCCTCGGAATCCAGCACCCCACCATTTCGCGCAATCATCCGGGCAGAAGCGACATTGCTCTTGTGGCAGTGGATGTGAACCTGCGCGATACCCTTCTTTCTTGCTTCCTGGATGGTAAGGGCCAGCAGAAGATTCCCGAGCCCCCGGCCCCGATACGACGGTCTGACCCCCAGGCCAATATGGCCACCGTTGAGCCGGATGCGATCATTGAGATGGTGCCGCAGGTTCGAGACGCCAACCAGTTCGCCGCCGTGTACCAGCCAGAAAGTGGTGGCCGGTACGAATCCGGCCGGCAGATTCCTGCCATCTGCAAAGTCGCCGAGCCGACTGAGGAGTGCTGCAAAGTCGCCATGCTCGAAGTCGAGTGGAAAAGGGTACCGCTCCTCGGAGCCCAACTCGCGAATGTAGGCTCCATAGCTTGGTTCGTACTCAGGCCGGGGCAGTATGAGCTCGTATGTCACAGAATCGCCCCGCGTCGCTCGCCAGCGGCCGCACCCCGCCACGCCCGCCGTGCTGTCGCAAGGACAAACAGCAGAAACAAGACCTGCAGCACGTACATCCAGTTCAGCCAGTCCGGTGCAGCGCTGCGGGCCATGATCCATGTGTTGTGCATGACATCGCTGACAATGATGGCGACCGTCAGCGTCAGCCCAGCGCGCGGCTTAAAGAACAGAAGCGCTGCAGCAAGGGGGTCCAGCACAGTGAGAGACGTCCAGTACAGACGTGAAAAGAGCGGAGCCCCGCCGTAGTCCCACATGAGCCCATGCGTGACAATCGTCCAGATATGAGTCGTCATTCCGGCCAGGAGGCAGATTGCGTAGGTAGTCCGGAGGGTGATCGACTTCACGCGGAATCTCGTTCCGCCGAACGTTCTGCCGCAAGGCGATCTTCGGCGGCTGCGACCTTGGCGGAAGGCAAGTGGTATCTGGAGTACACAATGCTTGCAACGCCCAGGGCAATGAATGGAAGGCTCAGATACTGCCCGACGCTCAGAGCCTGACCGACCTCATATGCCGCCTGCGGAACCTTCCATATTTCGATGACGGCGCGCATGGAGAATACGAGAACAAGAAGCCAGCCCGTCAGTAGCCCCTGAGGGACGCCTTTCCCCATGCGGCGGTATACCAACCAGAGAATGGTGCCAATGGCGGCGTAGGCGATTGCCTCGTAGGCTTGTACGGGGTGTCGAGGGAGTGGATCAACGGCGGTGAAGACCACTCCCCATGTCCCCGACGTGGGAATGCCCACGATCTCGGAGTTGAGGAAGTTTGCGACGCGGATCAGAGATCCCCCGAATGCCGCGGGAATGGCTGCGCGGTCGAGAAGCCACAAGAAGGGCAGCCGTGGCTTGGACTTTCGAGTCGCCACCCAGAGCCCGATCAGTACGCCAATCACACCGCCATGGCTTGCCAGGCCGCCTTCCCAGACGCGAAGAACGGCGAGTGGGTTGTGGAGATAGTAGGCCGGGTCATAGAACAGGCAGTGCACCAGACGCGCACCAACGACGGCACCGAACAAGGCGTGCAGAAGGAGTGCATCAGCACGATCCTTGCCGACGCCCTCTGACGCAAATACTCGGCTAAGAAATGCCTGGCCGAAGAGGAAGGCTCCGACGAAGAGCAAGCCGTACCATCGGATGGTTATCGGCCCAACTGCGATCAGGACAGGCGAGAACGTCCAGACAATGATCATGCTCACGCCGGATCCGTCGCACGCCGGAGCGGCATGTTAGTTGACCGGTGCGTAGAGGATCCGATTCTCATGCTTCTCGCCGTAAAGGTCGAAGTGCGTAACCCCGATGTCCTCGAAACCCTGACGGGCATAAAAGGCACGAGCACGGGCATTCAAGGAATTCACGGTGAGCCACATCCCGGATCCCTCCGAACAGCGTCGCGCCTCTGATCGTGCGCTCTCCAGAAGCCTGAAGCCGATTCCTCGACCCGAGAAAATGCTCCTGGACGTACAGCTTGTCCAGGTGTGCACCGGCAGAGTCGCGGGCAGTACACGGCGTGTTCAGCTCCAGAACAGCATAACCAACGAGGTGAGTGTCCAGCTCCGCCACATAGGTGACGGCGTCAGACCGCTGGATGGTCGCCCGGAACGCCGCTGGCGTCAGGTACTCCTGCACGTATCGTGCGATGGTGGGGCGTATGCCCTGCATCGCATAGGTATGAAGCCACGACTGCACAGCCACGGCCGCAAGGCAGGCCGCGTCGTCAGACGCAGCCTCACGAATGACGAGTTCAGGTTTCATGGTCGGCATTCCAGCCACTCCCAGCGCTGACAGTAGCTGGCTGCCTTCCGCCTGAACAGCTCCGGGTACGGAACCAGCGGATTCGGCGTGAGCGTTCCGGCATAGACGCCTTCCAAACCGTAGGGTGCGAAATGTTCGTCGGGCCGAATGGCCACACAAGTCTCACGAATGAGAAAGCGGCTTATGCCTTCCTCAACGGATGTGAGTGCCGTATAGGGCTGCCCGAAGTGCTCCGGATACCAGAGATGAACCCGAGCCTGGTTCGCCACCTCCACCACCACACCGAGATTTCCGAGTAGAGACTCGACGCGCGCCTGAACGTCAGCCTCCGCGGCGTAACTCAAATCGCCCGGATCGAAATAGAAGATGTCGTAGTCCTTGATGCCAGCATTGGGGGAGCGTCCAGCCTGGATATTCCAGACAGTCTGGAACAGACAACCGGCAACCAGCCACGAGTCTGGAAGGTCCAGCAGCCGCCAGCTTGCCAGGATGGCGCTGTTGGCGACGTTCCGTCTTACGTCTGTTCCAAAGTCAGTGGCCTTGCCGCCTCGCACTATCTTCACGCTGCTCTCCAGCGACAAGGATGACTGGGATGCAGCCCCAGCGCGGGCTAGCTGGCGATGCCGTGCAGCTTCAGCAGCGGCCGGATATCCGGCTGGCGGCCGCGGAAGGCGATGAAGGCATCCAGCGCATTGCGGCTGCCACCGCGCGAGAGGATGTTGTCGACGAAGCGCTGCGCGGTGCCTCGATCGTAGATGCCGGCTTCCTCGAAGGCGGAGAAGGCATCGGCCGACAGCACCTCGGCCCATTTGTAGCTGTAGTAGCCGGCGGCGTAACCACCGGCAAAGATGTGTCCGAAGCTGTTGGCGTAACGGTTCCACTCCGGCACGCGGATGATGGCGACTTCGCGCCGCACCTCGGCGAGGATCTCGGCGATGCGCGCGCCCTTCGCGGGGTCGTATTCCGCATGCAGCCGGAAATCGAACAGCGAGAACTCCACCTGCCGCAGCGTGGCGAGGCCGGCCTGGTAGCTGCGGGTGCGCAGCAGCTGGGCGATCTTTTCATCCGGCAATGGCGCGCCGGTTTCGACATGCGCGGTGATGTCGCGCAGCACTTCAGGCTGCCAGGCGTAGTTCTCCATGAACTGGCTGGGCAGCTCGACGGCATCCCAGGCCACGCCGTTGATGCCGGAAATAGAAGGGTATTTCACGCGCGTGAGCATGTGATGCAGTCCGTGGCCGAACTCGTGGAACACGGTGACCACATCGTCATGCGTGAGCTGCGCATCCTTGCCATCGGCACCGGGCAGCGCATTGCAGACGAGATAGGCCACGGGCAATGCCGTGCCACCGCCGGAGAGTTCCTTGCGGCCGACGCAGTCGTCCATCCACGCGCCCGAGCGCTTGTTGGGCCGCGCGTAAGGGTCGAGATAGAAGCCGCCGATCACCTGGCCGCTGCTGCCGATGATGTCGTAGTAGCGGGCATCGGCATGCCACAGTGGCACATCGCTGCGCTGCTGGAAGGTGACCTGGAACAGCGTGGCGATGACGCGGAACAGGCCATCGAGCACGCGCGGCAGCGGGAAGTACGGCCGCAGTTCTTCCTGCGAGATGTTGTAGCGCTCTTCCTGCAGGCGCTCGGAGTAGTAGGTGATGTCCCAGGCGTCGAGCTTGCGGCCGGCGAAGGCCTCGAGCTCGGCGAGCTCGCGTTCGGCGGCGGGGCGCGCGGCCTTGGCCATGTCGTGCAGGAACTTCAGCACTTCCTCGACGCTGCGCGCCATGCGGCGCGCCAGCGCAAAGGCGGCGTAGTTCGGGAAGTCGAGCAGCTGCGCGGCTTCGTGACGCAGGCGCAGCAGGTCTTCCATCACCTGGGTGTTGTCGAACTTCGCGGGCGTCGGGCCGGTGGTGGAAGCGCGCGTGCTCCAGGCGCGGTAAAACGCCTGCCGCAGTGCGGGTGAGCGTGAATCGGTGAGTACGGCCACGTAGGTGGGCTGATCGAGCCCCAGCAGCCAGCCTTCCTGGCCGGCGGCAACGGCGCGTTCCTTCGCCTGCGAGACGATCATGGCGTTGAGCCCTGCGAGCTCTTCGATGTGCATGACGGGATGCGAGAAGGCATTGGTCGCATCCATCACGTTCTCTTCGAACTTCGCGGCGAGACTGGAAAGCTCCAGCATCACGGCCTTGAAGCGATCCTTGCGCGCGCCATCCAGCGCCACGCCGGCCAGGCGGAAATCCAGCAGCGCGTGATCGACCACGGCCAGCTGCTCGCTGTCGAGACTGGTGGCCTCCTGGTCGCGTACGGCGGCGAAGGCGCGGAACAGGCCTTCGTCCTGGCTGATGTCGGTGCCGTATTCGGAGAGCAGGGGCAGGCAGGCGTTGTAACGCTCGCGCAGAGCCTCGTTGTTCATGACGCCATTGAGGTGGCCCACCGGCGACCAGGCGCGCGACAGGCGGTGCTGCAGTTCTTCCAGCGGCTCGACCAGCGAGCGGAAGCTCGGGCTCGGGGTGGCGGCGATCTGGCGGATGCGGGCCCGGTTGTCGTCCAGCAGTTCGCGGATGCCGGTCTCGACGTGCTCGGGGCGGATTTGATCAAAAGCCGGCAGGGGGCCGGGCTGCAGCAGCGGGTTCTGGGGGTTCATCCGCTCTATATTAATGAAGCGTTCTGAGCTTGTATCCATCGTGCAGCAGGCTGCGGGGTACCATGGGCGCATGAGCGAAACCTTTGACCTGATCGTGATTGGCGGCGGCAGCGGCGGCATTGCCGCGGCCCGCCGGGCGGCGGAGTACGGCGCCCGCGTGGCCCTGATCGAGGGCGGCCGGCTGGGCGGCACCTGCGTGAACGTGGGCTGCGTGCCCAAGAAGCTGATGTTCAATGCGGCGGAGTTTGTCGGCGCGGTGGCCGATGCCCGCGGCTATGGCTTCGATGTCACCCTGGGCCGGCATGACTGGGCGGCCCTGAAGGCCTCGCGCGATGCCTATGTGGCGCGGCTGAACGGCATCTATGAGGCGAACCTCCTGAAATCCGGCATCACCCTGGTGCGGGGCTGGGCGGAACTGGTGGAAGCCCACACCGTGGTGGTGGGCGAGCGCCGGCTGCAGGGCGAGCGGGTGTTGCTGGCGGCGGGCGGGCGGCCCACGCGACCGGATATTCCCGGCGCGGAGCTGGGCATCGACTCCGATGGTTTCTTCACGCTGGAACAGCGGCCCGAGCGGGTGACGGTGATCGGTGGCGGGTATATCTCGCTCGAGATCGCCGGTGTGTTTGCCGCCTTGGGCAGCAGCGTGACGGTGGTGGTGCGCGGGCCTTCGGTGCTGCGCGACTTCGATCCGCTGTTGATCGAAGCGGCGACGGAAGGGCTGGCTACGGCCGGCGCCACCTTGATCACGCACGCGAATCCCACGCAGCTGACGCCTGCGGCCGCTGGCAAGCGCATCGATGTGCGTCTGGACAACGGCGAGCTGCTCGCCGATCAGGATGCGGTGATCTGGACCACTGGCCGCGAGCCGTTGACGGGATTCATCGACGCATCGGTCGGCGTGAAGAAAGATGCACGCGGCAATGTGGTGGTGGATGAATTCCAGCAGACCTCGGTGCCCGAGGTGTATGCGATCGGTGATCTGACGGGCCAGCACACGCTCACGCCAGTGGCGATTGCGGCGGGCAGGCGGCTCGCCGATCGCCTGTGGGGCGGCATGGCTGGCCGCAAGCTCGACTACGAAAACATTCCTACCGTGCTGTTCGGGCATCCGCCGCTCGGCACCGTGGGGCTCACGGAACCCGCGGCCCGCGCGAAGTATGGGGATGCGGCCGTGAAATGCTACAGCACGAACTTCGTGCCGATGTATTACGCGCTGACGACGGCCAAGCACCGCACGCGCATGAAACTCGTGACCGTGGGCCCTGAACAGCGCGTGGTCGGCGTGCATCTGGCCGGACGCCATGTGGATGAAATGCTGCAGGGATTTGCGGTGGCGCTGCGCATGGGCGCGACCAAGCGCGATTTCGATGACACGGTGGCCATTCATCCCACCGCTTCCGAAGAACTGGTAACCATGCGTTGAACAGGAGCGGCGGCGGATGTTGCAACTCGACCTGATCCAGACGCTGGCCTTTGGCGGCGTGGCGCTGCTTGCCGGCTACGGCCTGCGCAAGGTGTTCCCGGTGCTGGCGCGCCTCAACATGCCAGCTGCAGTGCTGGGCGGATTGCTGGTGTCGCTGCTCGTGTGGGGCGCGCAGTCGCGTGGCGTGACGCTGTTCCAGTTCGACACCACGCTGCAGAGCCCGCTGATGATCGCGTTCTTCACCACCGTGGGCTTCGGCGCGAGCCTTTCGCTGCTGCGCGTGGGCGGCCGGCCGTTCGTGATTTTCCTGATCCTGGCCACCGTGTTCGCAGTGATGCAGAACGTGCTGGGTGTGGCGGTGGCGCTGGCCTTCGGCCTGCATCCGCTGTTCGGCGTGCTGACCGGATCGGTGGCGCTCACGGGCGGGCCGGCCACGGCGGCATCCTTTGCGCCGTTGTTTGAAGAGGCGGGTGTTGTCGCCGCGGCGCCGGTCGGGGTTTCCGTGGCGATGGCGGGTATCGTGCTGGGCGCACTGATCGGCGGCCCGGTGGTCACGTGGCTGATCAATCGCAATGGGCTGCAGGGACCGGCGAAGGGTCTGCCGGCCTTTCCGGTGGCGCCAGCGGAAGGCAGTGGCGAGGCTGCGGCGGTGGTGTCCGGTGGTGGTGCGGAAGATGACGACGAGGTGTTTCCGCTGCTCAAGAGCGTGATCGCGCTGCTCATCGCGATGTGGATGGGTGGCTATGTCAGCAAGGGTTTTGCACTGCTGGACATCACCCTGCCGGCCTACATCGGCGCGATGCTGGTGGCCGCCCTGATCCGCAACATCGATGATGCGACGGGCTGGTTCGGCCTCTCGCATCGCGTGCTGGATTCGATCGGCGCCATCGCGCTGTCGCTGTTCCTCTCGATGGCGCTGATCAATCTGCGGCTGTGGGAGATCGCGAGCCTCGCGCTGCCGCTGATCGTCGGGCTGCTGCTGCAGGTGGTGATGGTGGTGCTGGCGGCGATGTTCGTGTTCCGCTGCATGGGGCGGGATTACGAAGCTTCGGTGATGAGCGGGGGGTTCATCGGTTTCATGCTGGGCACGACGGCCAACGCCATGGCGGTGATGCGCGCGCTGGTGGAACGTTATGGCCCCGCGCCGCGCGCGTTTCTCGTGGCACCGCTGGTGGGCGCGTTCTTCATCGATTTCATGAACGGCCTGATCGTCACCGCGGGCATCAACCTGCTCAAGTGAACAAGCCACTCCTGATCGGGCATCGTGGCGCGAGCGGGTACCTGCCCGAACACACGCTGCCGGCGTATGCGCTGGCCATCCTGCAGGGCGCGGATTACATCGAGCCGGATCTGGTGGCCACCCGGGATGGCGTGCTGGTGGCGCGGCACGAGAACGAGATCGGCGCGACCACCGATGTGGCGACACATCCGGAGTTCGCGGCGCGGCGCCGCGTGCAGGACATCGATGGTGTGGCGACGGATGGCTGGTTCACCGAGGATTTCACGCTTGCGGAACTGAAGACCCTGCGGGCGCGGGAACGTATTCCGGAGTTGAGGCCAGCCAATGCGCGCTACGACGGCAAGCTGGAGTTGCCGACATTCGACGAGATCCTCGCGTACCTCGGGTACGTCAACACGATACGCACTCAGGCCGGACTGGCGCCGGTGGGTATCTGTCCCGAAACCAAGCATCCCACGCATTTCGCAACCATCGGGCTGGCGCTGGAGCCGATGCTGCTGGCGGCGCTGCAGCGGGGGCAGGGTGTGGCGCCGGTGTTCATCCAGTCCTTTGAAGTGAGCAACCTGCAGGCGCTGCATGGGAATTGTTCGCATCCTCTACTGCAGTTGATGATGGCCGAGGGTGGACCCTGGGATCGCAGCAAGGGCGCGCAGTCGCTGGATTTTGCTGCCATGACAACTGCTGCGGGGCTGGCGCGAGTGGCGAAATACGCCACTGCCATTGGTGTGCAGAAGAACATGGTGTTGCGGGAATCTGCTGCCGGTGCACTGGAGGCGACGACACTGGTGCGTGATGCCCATGCCGCCGGTCTTGCCGTGCATGTGTGGACACTGCGTGCCGAGAATCGCTTTCTGCCCTCTGCCATGCAGCGCGGCAGTGATCCGGCAGCGAGCGGCGATCTGGCAGCAGAGGTCCGCGCATTCGTGGCAGCGGGTGTCGACGGCCTGTTCTGCGATCACCCTTTGCTGGCGCGCGAGGCGCTGCGGGCCATCGCGGAACTGAATTGAGGAAAGATGTGTCAAGTCAGCTGGCCGCCCGTGAACAGCGCGGGCAGGGGCGTATCATCAATTCAGGTGCCATCGCTGATGGCGCCTTTGAATTCGCAAATCAACTGGAGACAGACATGAACATCGTGAAATCCCGCGGGGGGATGTTGACGGTTCTTGCAGTGCTGACGCTCGCGTCGGCCACTGCGTTCGCACAGGCACCGGGTGGCGGTCCGCCGCGTGGTCCGGGTGGTGGCATGGGCATGGGTGCCCCTGCCGATCGTCCCACCACGATCCAGCGTCAGGGTCTGAATGATCCCGCGCTGAATCTGACTGCTGCGCAGAAGGCCGAGATCGACAAGATCGTCGATGCGTACCTCGTCGAACAGAAGGCGCTGGCCGAGAAGTATCCGATGACCCCGGGCTCGCCTCCGGGTGCGGATGCACAGGCTGCACGGATGAAGTCACGCGAAGACTTCACTGCTGCGCTGGGCAAGGTGCTCAACGATGCGCAGCGCAAGACCTGGGAAGCACGCCCCCGCGGCGGTCCAGGCGGTGGCATGGGTGGTCCTCCGGGCGGCATGGGCGGCCCGGTGGCGGTCCTGGCGGTCCCGGTGGCCCGCCGCCGCGTTGATCGATTGAGCTGATTGTCGGGGAGCCGGTTCCACGGCTCCCCGATTCCGGACTGACACAGTCCGCCTGCGCCTGGCAGGAAACCCCTAGAATCGCAGTGCCAGAAGGGGGGCACCATGAATGTCAGCAAGATTCTGAATCTCGTCGCGTTTGTTCCCGCGAGTGACTACGGGAAATCCCGTCGCTTCTATGCGGATCTGGGATTCGTCGAGAAATGGGGCGGAGACGATGCCTGCGAGCTGGCGCGTGAAGGCTTCAGTTTCATCCTGCAGAATTTCCACGTGAAGGCGCACTCGGAGAACTTCATGATGAGTCTGAGCGTGGAAGACGCGGACTCGTGGTGGCGGTACATCCAGGACGCCGGGCTCCAGGAGAAATATGGTCTCGGAATTGCCAAGCCACCGACGCTTCAGCCGTGGGGCCTGCGGGTTCTGTATCTGACGGATCCCACAGGCGTGTTGTGGCACATCTCGGATAAACCAAAGGCATGAAAGTGATGCGGACCACGATGCGGGTTGCCATGGTGCTTTCCCTTGTGGTGGCGGGTGGTGTGGTGCAGTCGGCGCAGCCTGCTGCGTCGACTACGCGCCTGACCGAGCTGGAAGATCGGGAAGCCATTCGCCTCGTGCTGCGCGACTACGGGCGGCTGCTGGATGAGCGCCGCTTCGACGAATTCGGGCAGCTGTTCGCGCCGCAGGGCGAGTACGTCAGTGGGGGCGCGACCACGCGCGGTCCGGTGGCGATCGCCGACAGCCTGCGTCGCATCATGGCGGGCAACCCGCTCGGGCTGGCCGAACCGAATTTCCATGTGCTGTTCAACGAGCGGATCGAGCTGCTCGGCGATCGGGCCAGGGCGACCAGTCAATCGTTCTTCGTGGCACCCGATGCGAACAACGCGCCGCAGCTGATCATGATGGCGAGCTATGAAGATGCCCTGGTGCGGACGCCGCAGGGCTGGCGATTCGAGAAGCGGGTGGTGCGCGGCAATATGGCGCTGCGTGCGCCACCCCGCACGCCTTAGCCCTTGCAAGACAATCCAGACGGGAGCCAGGCCATGGAAGAAGGAAATCTGAACCGCCGCCAGATGCTCGGTGGTGTGGTGGCTGCAGCGGGGGCCGCAGGGCTGCTCGGCAGCAGCGCTTCCCATGGAGCCGACGCCGCTTCACCGGCCATGCCGGAGATGGGCGCCTCGCAGCCGCCGCCGATCACCGATGTGAATGGCAAGGTGGCGTACATCACCGGTGGCTCGAGTGGCATAGGCCTCGGCATCGCACGCGCGTTGCATGAAGCCGGCGCGAAGGTGATCCTGGGCAATCTCGATGCATCGCAGTTCGCCGAGGCGCTGAAGAGCTTCCCGGCCGATGATCCGCGCGTGCGCACGATTGTCCATGATGTGCTGGATCGTGATGGCTGGGAGCGCAAGGCCGACGAGATCGAAAAGCTGTTTGGCCCGGTGCATATCCTCATCAACAATGCGGGTGTGGGCCGCTTGCCCACCATTGTCGAGGGAACGCTCAAGGACTGGGACTGGGGAATGGGCGTGAATTTCTGGGGGCCGCTCTGCGGGGTCCGCACCTTTGTGCCGCGCATGCTGGCGCACAAGCAGGGCAGCCACATCGTCACGACGTCTTCCACCGATGGCCTGCTGCTGGGCAGCGGCAATATCTACGCGGTGACGAAGATGGCGGTGTCTGGATTGATGGAAGGACTGCGCCATGAACTGCGCGCGACGAATATCGGCACTTCCAATCTCGCGCCGGGCGCCACCACGACGAATCTCGCGCAGAGTGCGAGTTATCGTCCGGATTCCTTGAAGAACGAATCACCGCCGGTTGCGGTGGCAGCGCCTGCCACAGCGCCGCGCACGCCGGTTGCTGGCGGTGTGCGTCCAGCAGGCGCTCCGGCGCCGGCAGTGGTGGAGCCGTTGTGGGCGCGCCCGCAAACGCCGCTCACCGTAGGTCGGCTGGTGGTCAATGGCATCCTCAACAACGACATGTGGATCATTCCGGCACCCGAATACCGGGTGGGTGTCGAGGCGCGCGGCCAGGCGATGGCCGAATCCATGGTGGCGTTCACACCCATGCCGGAGAACATCGCGGCCGGGCGCGATCGTTACTTCCGCACGCCGATCTATGCGCAGGAGATCGCGCACCGGCGCGCAACCCGGAAACGGAACATTCCCGGGATCTGACGCCTCAGGCGGTGAGTCTGGGCAACCGCGCGACGCACCCACGGCGCAACCAGCGTCACGGTGGGGAATGCCACGGGCCAGGTGGTGGCGCAGCTCTTCAGCCATTGCGCCAGCAGGCCGGCATGAATCCCCTGCGTGGTGGCGAGCACGAAGGCAGAGACGATGGCGACCATGATGGCCGAGAGCAGGGCGCCGAAGAGAAGGGGTGCAAAGCGGGCGGGAACGGTCATGTCACTCTCCATTTAACAGCAGTTGAAACCAGGCGGCGGCATAGAGGCCGACACCGAATACGCCGTGCGTGATGAGGCTTTGCAGCCGCGCGGCTGAGGGGCGCGCCGTGCGGCTGGCAGCGATGCCCGCGCCCATTCCGGGCTGCATCAACAGGAAGGGCGCGGCCACGGAGCCGAAGCCGACGGCCAGGGCGGGCAGCAGGGTGGGGTGTTGCAGCCATGCGTTGCCTCCGAGACAAACCAGGATGGCCGCGAAGGTGATGCCGATCAGGTAGTGGGCGATCCAGCCGAGCACAAGCTCGCCGCGCACAGCGGGTGCGGCCCCGATGGATGCATGCCGGAAGTGTGCGCGGCGCATGTGGGCGAGCCAGCGACCCACCAGGCCGTAGTTCGGCAGCGGAATGCCGAGCGTGCGCCGTCGGACGATGGCCCAGAGGTCCGTGATGACCGTGGCGCCGGTTCCGACTATCAGCACATTCAATGCCTGGTTCATGTCTGCCTCCGGATGCTTGCCTTGGTTCGGCAATGGCTGCAGAGTGCCACTTCAAGTCAACTTGAGGTCAAGCCCCCATGCGTGATCTGGATATCTCGGAAGTGGCGAAGCGCTCCGGAACGCCGGCTTCGGCGCTGCGTTTCTACGAGCAGAAGGCCCTGATCAAGTCCGTTGGCAGGCGTGGCCTGCACCGGCTGTTCGATGCCAGCGTGCTGGACCGGCTGGCATTGATTGCGCTGGGGCGGTCGGCCGGGTTCACGCTCGACGAAATCGCGCGCATGTTTTCTGCCGACGGGAAACCGAAGATCGATCGGAAGATGCTCGCTGCCAAGGCGGAAGAGCTGGGCGAAACGATCCGGCAGCTCAGCGCCATGCGCAAAGGTCTCCAGCATGCCGCAGCCTGTGCCGCGCCCAGTCATATGGAGTGCCCGACTTTCCGCCGCCTGGTGGGGCTGGCGCGGTCGGGGGAGATCGGGAAACGGAAACGCACGCTTCTCAAGTCGCCGTGATCGGCGTATTTTCTCCCTGATGGCCAGCCGTTAAACCAGGCCCAAGAGCCAATTCGGGGGTGTCCATGTTCAAGCGAAATCCTGTCGTGTTGCTGGCATTGCTGCTCGCCGCCGGCCCTGCCCTGGCTGAAGAAGACGTCGGCATTGGCCCGTGGCGTCTGGGCATGACCAAAGATCAGGTCGTGGCAAGTGCCGAACTGGGGCCGTATCAGGACGTCGGGGCCACGGTTGAAACGGCGGGAGCAGATTTCGCCGGACGCAAAGTGACCGCGACGTTCACTTTCGATAAAGAAGTGGTAAGCGCCATCCAGGTGCGGACCTATGAGGGCAAGGACTGGCGCAAGGCACAGGAGGCGGCGCTTGAAGTGTTCGATCACTTTGCCGCGACTTACGGTGGTGCCAACGTCAAGGACGTTGCCGACAAGATTGATCGCAAGGAGCTGGAGAAGATCCTGCTGCAGACGCTGGGTTCTGCAGAAGAGATGAACAAGCGGTATGCGAAGGACGGATCGGGCATGACCCTCGCCTTCGACATGGTGCCGCTTCGCCAGCCCGCCGAGAGCCGGCTGCATTGCAAGTGGGTCTATGTGGGCAAGAGCGATACCTACTTCGTGTATCTCTACCAGGACCGCCGCGGCGCACCATCGCGCGATGCAGCGGACAACATCCTGATCGAGAAGCTTTGAGCAGTTCCGGATTGCCAGCAGCATAGGGGCGGATTCCATGCGACTCGTATTGCTGCTGGCAGGGCTGGCCTGTGCGCATCTGGCGCAGGCCCAGCAGTTTCCGGATCCCCAGCGGTTCGAGTCCGCGATTGTCGAATTCGAACGGCAGGACAGAATCGCCCGCCCGCCCGAAGGGGCCATCGTGCTGACGGGCAGTTCCAGCATCGCCCGTTGGAACAACCAGGCCGCGGCGGCGCTCGCGCCATTGACGGTGATCCCCCGCGGTTTCGGCGGCAGTGTCATGCACGATCTGTTGCATTACATCGACCGCGTCGCGCTGGTGTACAAGCCCCGCGCCATCGTGATCTATGAAGGCGACAACGACACGGGTGGCAATCCGCCCATACCCAATGCGCTGATCCTGCGCGATCTGAAGCAGATCATCGCCAGGGTGCACGAGAAGCTGCCGAAGACCAGGGTTCATATCCTGTCGGTCAAACCGAGCGTGCTGCGCCGTGCCCGCTGGGCGGTGGCGCAGGAAGTGAATGCCGCCTTCCGGCAGATCGCCGATGCGGATCCACTGGTTTACTACGTGGATGTGGCGACGCCATTCCTGCAGAAGGATGGCAACGTCCGCACCGACATCTTCGTGGCCGACAACCTGCACCTGAATGATCTGGGCAATGCGATCTGGGGTGCGACGATCAAGGCGGCCTTGATGCCCGTGGAATCCGGCGCAGAGTAGGGGACATGGAGTTCCTCGCCATCCTGCTGGTTGTGGCCGCGGTGCTGATCTGGCGTCGCATCAGCGCGCTGGAACGCAGGCTCGAGGAGTTCGAGAAGATACTGTATGCGTTGCGGCGAGGCGTCATCAGCGTTGCCTCCGCGCCAGCTTCCGAGCCGCCTGCTGAGGCAGGCTCCACGCCGGCTGCGGCAGTGGTGGAGGTGCCGGTGCCGCGGGCTGCAATTCCCACTGCGGCAGCGGCAATCAGTGAGATCCGCTCGGTGGAGCCGCCCGCTCCGAAGAGCGCCTGGAATCCGCCCGCACAGTCGCCACGTTCTCCTTCAGTGGTGGATGCCATTCTGCGCGTGCTGCGCGACTACTTCACCGGCGGCAATCTGGTGGTGCGGGTGGGCATCATCGTGCTGTTCTTCGGCGTGGCCTTCCTGCTGAAGTACACCGCGGAACATGTGCAGCTCTCCATCAAGGTGCGCCTGATCGGCGTGGCGCTCGGAGCGTTCGGCCTGTTTGTGCTGGGCTGGGTACTGCGCGAGCGTCGACGGGGTTTCGCGCTGGCGCTGCAGGGTGGTGCGATCGGTCTGCTGTACCTGACGCTGTATGCCGCGCTGCGCATGTATGGGTTGATCCCCGCCGGCATGACCTTCGGGCTGATGGCGGGCCTTGGCGTGATCTCCTGTCTGCTGGCTGTGCGGCAGGATTCGCTGGCGCTGGCCATGCTGGGCGCCACCGGCGGATTCCTCGCACCGGTGCTGGCTTCGACGGGGCAGGGCGATCACGTGGTGCTGTTCAGCTACTACGCAGTGCTCAACCTGTTCATCGTGGTGCAGGCCTGGTTCAAGGCCTGGCGGCCGCTGAACCTGCTGGCGTTCGTGTTCACCTTTGGCGTGGGTACGGCATGGGGTGTGATGCGTTACGAACCTTCGCAGTTCGCGACCACCGAGCCCTTCCTGCTGTTCTTCTTCCTGGCATTCATCGCCATTGCCGTGCTGTTTGCGTTCCGCACGGCGCCAAGGCTTGGCCACTATGTGGATGGCACGCTGGTCTTCGGCACGCCGGTGGTGGCGATGGCGCTGCAGATGGAGCTGGTTCGGGATATCCCGCATGGCCGCGCATGGAGTGCAGTGGGAGCGGGGATTCTGTATCTCGCACTCGCAGCCTGGCTGCAGCAGACGCAGCGCGACTCGCTGCGCATGCTGAAGGAAGCCTTTCTCGCACTGGGCGTGGCATTCCTGACGCTGGCGGTGCCGCTGTGGCTGGATGACAGCTGGACGGCGGCGACCTGGGCACTGGAAGGTGCGGCACTGGTGTGGGTGGGTGTGCGGCAGGGGCGCTGGTTGCCAACGGTGAGCGGTGTGCTGCTGCAGTTCGCGGCTGCGGTGGCTTATCTGGCGCAGCGTGATGCTGAAGCGGCAGTGATTCCGGTCGCCAATGCGCAGTGCGTGGGCGCGTTGCTGCTGGCCATTGCGGGATTGATCAGCGCACGTGTAGCGGCGCAGCCGGACTCGATTCTCAAACGTCTCGGGCCGGCGCCTTCCAGCCTGTTGCTGGCCTGGGGTCTGCTGTGGTGGCTGTATGCGGGCGTGAATGAAGTGCAGGAGTTCCTGCCACGGGCGTGGCAGTCGGGCGCATTGCTCGGACTGTGCGCGGCGACCGCGCTGGCCTGTGGCGCGCTGGTGCGACCGTTGTCGTGGTCGGCACTGCGCGTACCGGCGTTGCTGATATGGCCGGTGATGGTGCTCGCGGCGTGCCTGTGGCCCATGCAGGGGTTGCATCCCTCGAGCGAGGGCGGCTGGCTGGCCTGGCCGGCCGCGTTCGCAGTGCTGTGGCTGAACATGAAATGGCACGAGGCATCACTGCAGACGCGCGATGCGGCACTGTTGCATGGGCTCGCCCTGTGGTTGCTCACGTTGCTCATCAGCTGGGAACTGGTGTGGCAGATCCGGCAGGTCACTGCGCCGGGCACGGTGTGGGCCATGGCGGTTGGTGCGTTGGTGCCCGCACTGCTGCTGGCCGTGCTGACAGGGGGCGCCGTGGAAAGGTGGTGGCCGCTGCGCAACCATCCTGCAGATTTCCGGCGCTGGGTGGCCGCTGGTCTGGCTGCCTTGTTGCTGCTGTGGTCGCTGTGGTTCAACGGTGTATCGGATGGATCCGCGGCGCCACTCCGCTACTGGCCGCTGATCAATCCGCTCGACCTCGCAATGGGAACCGCCTTGCTGGCGGTGGCGGCCTGGCTGGTCAAGGTGTGGCGCGCAGGCACACAACTGTTTCAGCGCGATCAGCAGCGATGGATGATTGCGGCGCTGGTCGCGGCGACGTTCTTCTGGCTGAACGCCGTGCTGCTGCGCACGATGCACCATCTGGGTGGAGTGCCGTACCGCTTTACGGAGATGGCGGCAGATTCCGCCGTGCAGGCGGCCTTGTCGATCTTCTGGACCGTGCTGGCGCTGGGCTCGATGCTGTGGGCGAATCGCAGTGGCTTGCGGGTGGTGTGGTTCGGCGGTGCAGGCCTCATGGCGATGGTGGTGGCGAAGCTCGCCTTCGTGGATCTGGTGCAGGTGGGCACCGTGCCGCGCATCATCTCGTTCCTGGTGGTCGGCGGGCTGATGCTGGTGATCGGCTATTTCTCGCCGCTGCCGCCTGCAACGGGCAGCGCCAAGCCGCAGGCTTCCTAGGCGCGCAGCTCGGCTGTCAGCGCGCTGAGCACCGAGGCGGTATCGGGCCGCATGCCGCGCCACAGGTGGAAGGACTCCGCAGCCTGTTCCACCAGCATGCCGAGACCCATGATGGCGCGCGAACAGCCACGCTGCAGCGCCCAGCGCGTGAAGGGTGTTTCGTCGCGGCCGTAGTACATGTCGTAGCAGATGCTGCGGGTGTTGACGATGCCGGGCGGCAGGGCGGGCAGTTCGCCGGCGAGGCTCGCGGCGGTGGCATTGATCACGAGGTCGTAAGGTTCGTTGCCGAGATCCTGGTAGCCGATGGCGCGCAGGTGGCCCATGTCGCTGAAGCGTTCGACCAGCTCGCGGGCGCGCAGGACATTGCGATTGACGATGGTCAGTTCGCTGGGTTTGAGGCCGAGCAATGGTGCGATCGCACCGCGCGCAGCGCCTCCGGCGCCAAGCAGCAGCAGGCGACGCCCGGCGATGGTGACGCGATGATTGTTCAGCAGATCGCGCGCGAGACCGGCACCGTCGGTGTTGTCGCCGAGAATGCGGCCGCCCTCGCGCAGCGCGAGCACATTGATGGCGCCGGCGCGTTGCGCGCGCGGCGTGAGTTCATCGGCCAGCTGCAGCGCGGCTTCCTTGTGCGGCACCGTGACATTGAGGCCCTTGCCGCCTTCGGCAAAGAAGGCGCGCACGGTGGCTTCGAATTCTTCGGGCGTGGCGTCGATGGTGGTGTAGACCATCGACTGGCTGGTCTGCGCGGCAAACCGGGCGTGAATGAACGGTGAACGGCTGTGGCTGACCGGATGGCCGATGACCGCGTAGCGATCGGGATTACTCATGGATGAGCCATTTTACCTGAGCGCCGGAAGTTCCGCCGAGCAGCGCGTGCAGTTCGGTCTGCCATGCGGCCGCATCGGTATCGAACTGCCAGGGCGGATTCACGACCATCATGCCGGACCCATTTAGGCCGGCGGTGTGATCGGGCGGACGCACGCACAGTTCGATGGCCACCGTCGGCCGCGCAATACCGCGCAGCACGCGAGCCAGCCACAGGTCGGTGTCGTACTGCTTCTTGATCGGATACCACACTGCGAACACACCGGTCTCGAAGCGAACGAGGCCCTGCAGCAGCGCGTTGCCGATCTGGTGTTCTTCATCCGCGGCTTCGTAGGGCGGATCGATGAGCGTGAGACCGCGACGCAGCTGCGGAGGAAGCTGCGCGCGGACCTCCTGGTAGCCATCACCCAGCACCACGCGCGGCATGGAAGGAATCAGGTTGGCGCTGTGTTCGAGCACGCGCTGCAGGGCGCGCGAGGTCTGCGCATGGCTTTCGACGCAGACGGCCTGGTCGACGGCGCGCAGATGGGTGGCGGCCAGCAGGGGTGAACCGGGGTAGAGGCTGCGCTTGTTGCCGTGATCACGGCGGATGCGGTCGATCGTCTCGACATAGTCGCGGATGGCTGCGTGGTGCTCGCCGGCACCCGCTGCGAAGTTGGTCTCCAGCAATGAGATGCCGGCCTCGCTTTCATTGCTGTGACGGGCATCGGGGCCGTCAAGGTCGTAGAGCCCTTCGCCTGCGTGGGTATCGAGGTAGAGGAAGCCCTTGGCTTTCTTCTGCAGCGCCTGGATCAGTTGCAGCAATGAGATGTGCTTATGCACGTCTGCAAAGTTACCGGCGTGGAATGTGTGTTTGTACTGCATTTTCCCGCGGATTCTAACAGCCGCAGGGTTTTTCACCGGACTAGTGGAGAGTGTCTGTAACCACTTGGTAACCGTACCGCGACTGACCCGCAAACCGGCGGGCCGCCACCCTTGCCTCACTGAAAATGTCATGGCAGGAGCGAGCAGCGTGAAATTGCGAAAGTTGTTGGCGGCAGGGATTGTGACGGCGTCGCTGCCGGGTGGCTGGGCGATGGCGGCGGTGCCTGCGAGCACATCGGCCGCAGCCGAGGAGCTGGAGGAACTCGAGGCGGTCACCGTTACCGCTCGCCGCCGCAATGAGGAACTGCAGGATGTGCCGTTGGCGATCACGGTGCTGGATGCCGCATTGCTGGACGAAACAGGCAGCTTCAATGTGCTGCGGCTGACGCAGCTTGCGCCAACGCTGCAGTTCTACAGCCAGAATCCGCGCAACTCGGCGGCGAACATACGCGGCCTGGGTGCGCCATTCGGATTGACGAACGACGGTATCGAGCAGGGCGTAGGTCTATATGTGGACGACGTCTACTACAGCCGCGCTGCGGCCTCGACGCTGGATTTCCTGGACGTGGAGCGTCTGGAAGTGCTGCGCGGACCACAGGGAACCCTGTACGGCAAGAACACCACGGCTGGTGCCATCAACATCACGACCAAGCGGCCGACCTTTTCGCCGGAAGCCGTGGCGGAACTTTCTGTTGGCAACCTGGGTTTCTACCAGGCAAAGGCTGCCTTGTCGGGCCCCTTCACCGAAAGCATTGCGGGGCGTTTCGCGATTTCCGCCACCAATCGCCATGGCACGATCTTCAATGTCGCCACGACGAACCGCGTCAATGAAGTCGACAACATCGGTCTGCGCGGCCAGCTTCTGTGGCGTGCCAGCGAGAACCTCGATGTAACGCTTGCGGGTGACTACAACAAGCAGAACGCCGAATGCTGCGCCCAGATCTTCGTGCGCGTGGGCGCCACGCAGCGCGCGGCCAACCGGCAGTACTGGCAGCTTGCGGCGATTCAGGATACGGACCCCGTCCTCGCAGGCGCGCAGCCTTACGCGCCACCGAGCACGAATGCCTTTGACCGGGTAACCGACGTGGATGCGGAGCTCAGCGCGCGCAGCGAACTGGGCGGCGCGGCATTGCGCGCGGTCTGGGATCTTGGCCAGGGCACTTTGACTGCAGTATCGGCCTGGCGCTATTGGGATTGGCTGCCCGCCAACGACCGTGACTTCACTGGTCTGGAAGTAGCCCTGAAGGTGAACAACCCGTCGCACCAGGATCAGGTGACGCAGGAATTCCGCTATGCCTTCACGGGTGACAAGTTCGACTATGTGCTGGGCGCGTTTGGCTACCATCAGGTCGTGCACACGGACGGCATCACGGAGTACGGCCGTGGCGCCAGCCGCTGGCTGCTGAACCCGACCAGCGCGCGTTCGCTGGATCCGAGTGTGTTGAATGGTCTGGTCGCCAACAACGACATTGATTTCACCAACACCAGCGCGGCGCTGTTCGGCCAGCTTTCCTGGCGCGTATCGGATCGACTGCGGGTGGAGCCGGGCCTGCGCCTGAACTACGACGAGAAGAATGGTTCGTACATCTCGGTGGTGACCAATGGTGCCGGGGTAGTGCTGCCCACCTTGTCGACAGATCCGGCCTACAGTGCGGCGGGAACGGGTCCGCGTCTTACGGATCAGCGCGGTGTCGCGGCTCCACAGTCCTATGAGGCGGATTTCAGCGACTGGAATTTCTCCGGCGACCTGAAGCTGGCCTTCGAGTTCAGCAAGGATGTGCTGGGTTACGCGAACTATGGTCGCAGCTTCAAGACCGGCGGCATCACGCTGAATGGCGTTCCCTCCGACAGCGTGGGCAACCCGCAGCTCAACCTGGCAACGGTCAGGCCAGAGAAGGTGTACAGCTACGAGGTGGGATTGAAGACGCAGTTCCTCGATCGCCGTGCCACGCTGAACGTTGCGGCCTTCCGGACGGACGTGAAGGACTTCCAGGCCACCGTGAACAACGGCCAGGTGCTGGTGACGCGCGGCTATCTCGCCAACGCCGAGAAGGTGAAGGTGCAGGGGCTGGAGTCTGACTTCTCGTACCGGTTGAACGAGAACTGGAACGTCTACGTGAACGGCGCCTACACGGACGCGACCTATGCGAAGTTCACGGGTGCGCCGTGCCCGCCGGAGCTTTCCGGTGGCACCACGACGGTCACGAACCCGGCTCTCGCGGCTGCGCCTGGGACTCCGGGTGGCCCAAGCCCCGCGTTCTGCGATGTCTCGGGCAGCTGGTTGCCGGGCGTATCGAAGTGGTCGGGATCCTGGGGCGTCCAGTATCAGCACAACGCCACCATTCTCGGGCGTGAAGGCGAAGGCTACTTCGCCTACGACGGCAGTGCGCGCAGCCGGTGGTCGTCGAATCCGTCGCGGTCGCTCTACACGGATGTGGGCGGGTACGGTCTGGCGAACTTCCGCTTCGGCTTTCGCAGCCAGGGCAGCTGGGATGTCTACGCATGGGTCAGGAACGCATTCGACAAGGACTACTTCGAGCAGCTCGCGACGACGCCAGGCAATACGGGTCTGATCGCTGGCCAGCCTGCAGATCCTCGTACCTGGGGCCTTACGCTCAGGGCGGAGTTCTGATTCCACACACCACCCGGAATCTTGGAGGAATATTCAACATGTTCAAGTCTCCCATTTCACGCCGCAGCATCCTCGCAATCGCCATGGCATCGGCCATCACCACCAGCGTTGCGGCGCGGGCCGCAGACGTCACGCTGCTGAATGTGTCCTATGACCCCACGCGCGAGTTGTACCTCGACTTCAATGCTGCCTTTGCGAAGCACTGGAAGGCGAAGACGGGAGACAACGTCAAGATCAACCAGTCGCACGGCGGCTCAAGCAAGCAGGCGCGCTCGGTAATCGACGGTCTCGCCGCGGATGTCGTGACGCTGGGTCTGGCGGGAGATGTCGACGCGCTGGTTACGCAGGGCAAGCTGCTGGCACCAGAATGGGAGAATCGTCTGCCCAACAACAGCGCGCCCTACACATCGACCATCGTGTTCCTCGTGCGCAAGGGCAATCCGAAGGGAATCAAGGACTGGGGTGATCTGGCACGCGCTGGAGTGAGTGTGATTACGCCGAATCCGAAGACATCGGGCGGTGCTCGCTGGAACTATCTGGCGGGCTATGCCTGGGCGCTGAAGCAGCCGGGCGGGAGTGCTGCCACTGCCAAGGCCTTCCTGCGGAAGGTCTACAAGAACGCGCCGGTGCTGGATACCGGTGCGCGGCAGGCACTGACCACCTTCGGGCAGCGTGGAATTGGCGATGTGTTCATTTCGTGGGAAAACGAGGCCTTTCTGGCAAGCCGGGAACTCGGGCCGGGAAAATTCGACGTGATCGTGCCTTCCATCAGCATTCTGGCGGAACCGTCCGTGGCGGTGGTCGACAAGGTGGTGTTGAAGCGCGGCACGAAGACGGTGGCGGAGGAATACCTGAAGTACCTGTATTCGAAGGAAGGTCAGGAGATCGTTGCGAAGCACTTCTATCGCCCACGTGACGCGCAGGTGGCGGCAAAGTACGCAAATGTGTTTCCGAAGTTGACGCTGCTGACCATAAAGGACTTCGGCGGCTGGGCCAGCGCGCAGAAAACGCATTTTGCCGATGGTGGGGTGTTCGACCAGTTGCTGGCGCCATAGAAATGACGGCATTGTGGTCGGAATTTGACCGTTCAACGTCGCTGCGCAAATATAGGTCCGCCTCAATACAAGGAGTATGGACCCATGACCGAGCAGCATCTGGCCGTGACGGCACCGGCATCCCCCATCGATCAGCGCGTCTATAACCTGTACGACGAGTATTGCCATGGGCACATCGACCGCCGCGAGTTTCTGGCGCGAGCCCAGGCACTCATGATCGGTGGCATGTCAGCGATGGTGATGGCGCAGTCGCTGTTTCCCCGCTATGCCGAGGCGCAGACCATCTCCTTCACGGATTCGCGGATCAAGGCGCGCTACGTCGACTATCCCTCGCCAGGCGGCAACTCCGGGACGATGCGCGGCTATCTGGTGCAGCCCACCGGTACCGGACCTTTCCCGTCGGTGCTGGTGCTTCACGAGAACCGGGGTTTGAATCCCTATATCGAGGATGTGGCGCGTCGCGCCGCAACGTCAGGGTTTCTCGCATTGGCGCCGGATGGCCTCGCACCAGCGGGTGGATACCCCGGAAACGATGACGATGGACGTACGCTGCAGTCTGGCCTGGACCCAGCCAAGTTGCGGCAGGACATGATCAACAGCGCCCGTCTTCTGAAGGGGCATGCACTTTCGAATGGCAAGCTGGGCGCGACCGGATTTTGCTGGGGCGGCGGCATGGTCAACCAGCTTGCTGTAGCGCTGGGTGCGGATCTGGCGGCAGGCGTGCCGTTCTACGGTGCTGCGGCACCTGTTGCCGATGTGCCGAAAATCAAGGCGGCGCTGCTGGTGCAGTATGCGGCTACCGATGAACGCATCAATGCGCAATGGCCTGCGTTCGAGGCTGCATTGAAGGCAGCTGGAGTGACGTATCAGCAGCATGTCTATGCGGATACCCAGCATGGCTTCCACAACAACTCGACTCCGCGGTACAGCGAAGCCGCCGCAAACCTGGCCTGGGAGCGCACCATCGCCTTCTTCCGTCAGCATCTGGCCTGAAGCAGGGTCTCTGATGCTACAACGACTGCCAGTCGTTCTGCTGCCGGCGTTGCTGCTTCTCGCCTCCTGCGCGAAGCGCACGCCGGCCCTGCACGAGGAGTTGCTGACGCTCGATACCCATCTCGATACGCCCGCTTACTTCGGCATCGCAGGCTGGGAGTTCGGCGAGCGGCATCGTGTGGAGGAGGATGGGTCGCAGCTCGACATTCCGCGCATGATTGAGGGTGGTCTGGATGGCGGCTTCTTTGTCACCTACATCCCCCAGGGTCCGCTGACGGACGAAGGCCGGGAGGCCGCGCGACTGGCAGCGCACGCCCGTCTGGACGAGATCCACGCCGTGGTCACGATGCACGCGGACAAGGCCGGGATTGCACTGACCTCTGCCGATGCCCGCCGCCTCGCTGGTCAGGGCAAGCGGGTGGTCTTCCTGAGCATGGAGAATGGCTATCCGTTGGGCCAACATCCCGAGCGACTGACGGACTTCCATGCACGGGGTGTGCGCATGGCCGGTCCGGTGCACTTCCTGAACAATGACCTGGCGACTTCCAGCACGGACGTCGCTCGCGCGGAGTTTCCCGGCCTCACGCCTGCCGGTCGCGCCTGGGTGCAGGAGGCGAATCGCCTCGGGATCGTGATCGATCCCTCGCATGCTTCCGATGCAACGCTCGACGACATCCTTGCGCTGTCGACGAAACCGGTGGTGCTGTCGCACTCTGGTGCCAAGGCCGTTTTTGCGCATCCCCGCAATGTGGACGACGAGCGGCTGCAGCGCATTGCTGCAGCGGGTGGTGTGATCCAGGTGGCTGCATATCCCGACTACCTGATTCAACGCAAGCCGACACCGGAGAGGGCTGCGGAAATCTCGCGGCTGCGTGCAGCGCTATCGGGCGAGCGCACGGTGGCAGCGCGTCGTGAGCTCACCCGAGCGCTGGCAGAGGTGGAAGGTCGCTGGCCGTTGCCACCCGCTACCTACGAACAGTTTGTGCAGCATCTGTTGCATGTGATCCGCGTCGCCGGCGTGAAGCATGCCGGCATCGGAATCGACTTTGATGGTGGCGGCGGCGTGCAGGGGTTGGAAGATGCCACGGACTACCCACGCATCACCGCAAGCCTGCGCGAGGCGGGGCTCTCTGACAGCGAACTGGCTGATGTCTGGTCCGGCAATGTCTTGCGGGTACTCGACACCGTGCAGTCGACCGACTGAACTTCCCGTCGCAGGGGTCGGGCTATTCGACCACCAGTTTGTAACCGGAAACCGCCGCGGTTTGCAGCAGCACAGGCGTGCCGGGATTCGGTTCGATCTTGTTGCGCAGGCGATGCACCAGCTGTTTCAGCAGCTGCCGATCGCCGGCACCGCGATGCCCCCACACCAGAGTGAGCAGTCGATCGGAGTGCACTGCGCGGCCTGCCTGCGCCAGCAGTGCCTGCATGAGCCGGAACTCGAGCTTGGTGAGCAGTATCGGCTGACCAGTGCCGACGCTTACGGTGCTGTCTTCCGCATCCAGCGTCACGCGTCCCACCGTCATCGGACCGGTGCTGCGCTCGATGCGTGCCCGGCGCAGCAGGGCCTTCACGCGCGCGAGCAGTTCGCGCGGGCTGAACGGTTTGGTGAGGTAGTCGTCCGCGCCCAGATCGATGGCGCGCACGAGATCCTGTTCCTCGCCGCGTGCGGTGAGCATCATGATCGGTGCGGTGCCGCGGCCGCGGATGATCGAGCACACTTCGAAGCCGGACATGCCGGGCATGTTGATGTCGAGCACTACCATGTCTGGTGCTTCCGACTCGAACTTCTCGACTGCCGCGTTGCCATCCGCTGCCTTCACGACCAGATAGCCGGCCTGCCCGAGTGCGTAGGCAACCAGGTCGAGAAGGTCGGAGTCGTCGTCGGCTACCAGGATCTTCATGATTCACGTTCTGCGGGCAATGAAAGAGTGAAACGGGTGCGCTCCGCAGAGCGAGTGGCGACCAGCGTACCGCCATGGCGCTCCACGATGGAACGGGAGATGGAAAGACCCAGCCCCATGCCGCCGGGTGCGGGTTCCACCCCGCCGCGACCAAAGCGCTCGAAAACGGATTCCTGCGCGCCTTCCGGCAGGCCGGGGCCGGAATCCTCGACCCAGGCGGTGATGCGCTCGTCATCGCGCTCTGCGCCTACGCGAATGGTCGTGCGCTCCGGCGCAAACTTGCTGGCATTGGCGAGCAGGTTCACGAACACCTGGGTGAGGCGCACGGCGTCTCCCTGCAGTTCGAGATCGCCTTCCAGTTGGCGCTCGACCTGCTGCCCGCGCTGGCGCAGCAATGCTTCGACGGTGGCGATGGCGTCTTCCACGACTTCGACAAGGTCGACGCTCTGGTGGCGGATGTCGAGCTGCCCGGCTTCGATGCGCACGCTTTCGAGGAGATTGTCGATGAGCTGCGCGAGCCGCCGCGTGCCGCGTTCGAGTGACAGCACCAGGTCCTCCAGCTGTGCGGGAGTGCGGGTGTGAAGGCCATCGCGCAGCAGTTCGATGGAAGCGAGCTGCGCGGCCAGCGGGGTGCGGAACTCGTGCGAGACATTGGCGAGCACGGTGTCGCGCGCGCGGCGAACCGCCTCGAGTTCGGTTTCATCGCGCATCACCTGCACCTGCAGGTTATCGACGGGTCTCGCGCTGGTGAGCACCATGCGACGGCTGCCACCGCGGGTCTGCAGGTATTCGACGGCGGTGGACGAACCCAGCTCGCGGGATCTGAGGATCGGGCAGTTGAGTTCGCAGGGGCGTGCTCCATTGACTGGAGTTGGCTGGAGTACATCTCCGCAAAAGCGGCCAATGACTTCGGTTGAAGTCACTCCCAGCAGTTTCGCGGTGGTTTCGTTGATGTAGGTGATGCGGCGGTCGGCATCGACCGCGTACACGCCTTCCACGATGCCGCCGAGCACCGCCTGCGCTTCGGCCTCGCGCTGCCGCAGCGTATCGGTGAGATCGATGAGGTTGCGGCGCATGTCGTTCATGGTGCGCGCGAGCTGTCCGATCTCCGCCGGGCCGCCGGTGGGGATGGAGGCGGCGAAATCGCCCTGGCCGAGGCGCGCAGCCGCAGCAGTCAGGGCTTCCGTCGGTCCGGTGATGCGCCTGCCCAGCAGCACGCCGGCGATGAGCGCCAGCACCGCGAGACTGCTGGCCACCCACAGCAGCCGGCGCTGCATGGCGTTCACGTCGCGATCCACCTGCGCGGTGGAGAGCCGGGTTTCGATCAGCACGATGCCTTCGCCCGTGGCCGAGAACACCGGATGGCTGGCGGCGTACAGCCGCAGCTTCTCGATGTGCGCGACTGCGAAACGACCATCGGCGAGCGCCGCGGTATGCAAGGCGGTGAAATCGTCGACCGGCGCGTTGTTGAAATCGCGGTAGCTGCGCAGCGTGAGTTCGACGCCTTCCTGCAGATCGAGCTTGCGCGCGAATTCGTTGTTGAGCACCTGCGCCACGATCACCTGCGTACCTGGCGCAAAATCACCCAGGCTGGTCGTGGCACCGAGATAGGCATCGGCGGTGCCCTGGGGTGCCGTCATGAAACGCTCGCCCTGTTCCGTGGATGAGGCCAGCAGCACGGCCCACGGAACACTGGGGCCCGCCGAGGCGAGTACCTGCCCATTCTCCAGAACAGCGCAGGCATTCACGCCGGCCGTGCCGCAGAAGCGCGCCAGGAACGGCGGGAGATTCGGCAGATCACGCTCCTGCAGCAGCCGCCGCAGCGTGGGGCGTTCGGCCAGCACGCGTGCATAGGAAAGAGTGTCTTCACCCGCACGGGTGAGGGCGGCGCGCGCATCCGCGCCGGCCAGCTGCACCCGCACGCGCTGCTGGCTATCGGCGAGGCCCTCGAGCAGGTCGATGGCTGCCCACGAAACGCCGGCGGCCACCACGAGCACGATCAGCACCTGGATGGCAGCGAGCCACCAGCCAAGGCTGTTGTGCCACAGCTTCAGTGGTGACGTATTCCAGTCCGCCATTCGAGCATTGTCTTGATGATGAGGGTGACCACTGCCAGCAACGATAGCAGTGATGCCACCGCAAAGGCGCCCACAAAGTTGTATTCCTGATACAGGATTTCAATATGCAGCGGCATGGTGTTGGTCAGTCCGCGGATATGGCCGGAGACCACCGATACCGCACCGAACTCACCCATTGCGCGGGCATTGCACAGGATGATGCCGTAGACCAGCCCCCAGCGGATGCGCGGCAGCGTGACGTGGAAGAACGTGAACCAGCCGCCAGCGCCCAGCGTGATGGCGGCTTCTTCTTCGTCATTGCCCATCTGCTGCATCAGCGGGAATCAGCTCACGGGCGACGTAGGGGAAGGTGACGAACATGGTGGCCAGCACGATTCCGGGCAGCGCGAAGATGATGCTGATGTCGTGTTCCTGCAGCCAGGCGCCGAACCAGCCCTGCAGGCCGAACAGCAGCACATACACGAGGCCAGAAACCACGGGCGAAACAGCCAGTGGCAGGTCGATCAGGGTGACCAGCATGCTCTTGCCGGGAAACTCGAACTTCGCGATGCACCAGGCCGCGCAGATGCCGAAGACGGTGTTGAGCGGCACCACGATCGCGGCGGTGATCAGCGTGAGACGGATCGCGGCGCCGGTGTCGCTGTCGGTGAAGCTCGCGAACCAGGCCGCCCAGCCATTCTCGAGGGCGGTGGCGAACACCACGGCCAGCGGCGCAAACAGCAGTGCGCCGAGAAATGTGAACGAGATGGCGATGAGCAGGACGCGGATCATCGCGCGTGCTCCGCCGTGCAGGCGTCGGCGGCCCCATTGCTGCAGCAGGTTGATGGTCAGCAGCATCAGGAACGAGATCGCCAGCATCACGCAGCCGAGCGCGGCCGCGGCGGCATAGTCGTACTCCTCCAGCCGGATGACGATCAGCAGCGGCGTGATCTCGGTCTGCATGGGAATGTTGCCGGCGATGAAGATCACGGAGCCGTATTCCCCTACGCCGCGTGCAAAGGCCAGCGCGAAGCCCGTGAGCACTGCGGGCATCACGGCTGGAAGTATCACGCGAAAGAACGTGTAGGCGGGGCCTGCACCGAGCGTGGCGGCGGCTTCTTCCACATCCTTCGGCAGTTCGAGCAGGGCGGGCTGCACGGTGCGCACCACGAAGGGCATGCCGATCAAGCGTGAGCGCGAGGGTGATGCCGAACGAGGTGTAGGCCACCTTGATGCCCAGTGGCTCGAGGTACTGGCCGATCCAGCCATTGCCGGCGAACACGGCGGTGAGCGCGAGGCCGGAGACGGCGGTGGGCAGCGCGAAGGGCATGTCGATGATGGCATCGATGAAGCGGCGGCCCGGGAAGCGGTAACGCACCAGCACCCAGGCCACGATGAACCCGAAGACGATGTTGATGCCGGCAGCCGTCAGCGAAGTGCCGAAGGTCAGCCGATAGGAGGCCATGGCACGCGGGTCGGTGACTACCTGGATGAAGCGCGCCAGATCCATGCTGGCGCCCTTCATGACCAGCGCCGTCAGCGGCAGCAGCACGATGGCGCAGAGAAAGAACGTGGTGAAGCCCAGGGTGATGCCGAACCCCGGGATCACGCTGCGTTCGCGTCGCAGGCTGATCAAGCCGCCTCCCGGTAGACCAGCAGCACCGGCACGTCCGGCAGTTTGCGCAGTATGCCCTCCAGCAGTTCGATGGCCTGTGGGGAGTGGCTGGAGCCGAGCACCAGCAGCGGCTGATCGAGGCTCGCGATGTATTCCTTCAGCGCCTGCGGCATTTCGCCGACCAGCAGTTCGGTGCGGGTTTCCAGCGCATGCGCCGCGCGTGCTTCCGAGCGCGCATCCAGCAGCGCGCGCAGGGCGGATGCGCGGCGTGAGTCGCGACGCGCGGCCGGTGCGACGCTGACGCAGATGGCTTCGGCGGGCAGGTGTCGCAGCAGGCTGGCCGCAACGGCAAGGGTCGCGCCGCGCGCGGTTTCATCCATCCAGTAGATGCAGATCTGGCGCGGCAGTTCGGCACGACCGGTGAGCAGCAATACTTCATTGGCGCCGGCGCGCAGGCGCTGGCCAACCCGTGCGGGTGTGTCCGCGCCCGCCGCGGCAAGCACGGCCACACCCGGAGAAGCCGTCTGCTGCACGGGCTCGTTCTTGCCCGTGCGCGTCGCCACGCGGGTCTTCATGCGGGCCGCGAGTGTGGCGAGCACCGGATCCATCTGCAGCGTGCGTGCGGCTTCATCATCATCCGCATGCACGACGAAGCTCGACAGCGGCGTAGGCAGCACGTGCAGGCGGCGTGCGCCCAGCACCACGGTGTCTCCCGGGCGCAGTGGCATTGCGCGCTGCTCGGGCTGGGTACGGGTGGCCTCGATGCGTGCTTCGGTGGGATCGGTCCCGTGCTGGATGGTGGCGAGATTGTCGAGCAGCCGCAGCCGCAGCCGCTCCAGCGCGCCGGTGAACTGCACTTCCTCCACGGTGGCGCGTCCCACGTAGTTGGCTGACCAGCGCGTCGCGAACGGCAGCCAGCTCCACTTCCTCGGGGCGCAGCACGGCCACTACCTCATGTTCACGCGCCGCGGGCGAGGCCTGGCGCCCGGTGGCATCCATCGGTGTGGAGCCGACACGGATGCCATCGGGCCCCTGCAGGCCAAGCAGCAGGTTGGCGGCGCCGAGGAAGTTGGCCACAAAGCGGGTGGCGGGCCGGCGTAGAGGGTATGTGGATCGCCCACCTCCAGCAGCCGCCCGAGATTCATCACGCCGATGCGATCGGCGAGGGCGAAAGCCTCTTCCTGATCATGCGTGACGAGCACCGTGGTGATGCCGAGCTCGCGCTGCACCACGCGGATCGTGCGGCGCAGTTCCTCGCGGATCTTGGCGTCCAGCGCGCCGAAGGGTTCGTCGAGCAGCAGCACCTGCGGCTTGTGCGCCAGCGCGCGGGCCACGGCCACGCGCTGCTGCTGGCCGCCAGAGAGCTGCGAGGGCAGGCGATCGTCCATGCCTTCCAGCGCCACGAGCTTGAGCAGCTCCTTGCGCCGTTCGCGCCGATCAGCGGCCTTCATGCGCCGCACGCGCAGCGCGAACTCGATGTTCTCGGCGATGGAGAGGTGCCGGAACAGCGCGTAATGCTGGAACACGAAACCCACGCCGCGCTCGCGCGCGCCCACATGGGTGACGTCGCTGCCATGCAGGGCGATGCTGCCGTGCTGGATCTCCACCAGGCCGGCGATGGCGCGCAGCAGCGTGCTCTTGCCGCTGCCGCTCGGGCCCAGCAGCACGAAGAATTCACCCTCGGCCACTTCGAGCGACACGTCGTTGACGACGGGCTGGCCCTGGTAACGCTTGGTGACCTGTTCGAGCGTGATGGACATGCGACGCGCCTGCGGAGGGAGGGGCGTCGATGCTAGCAATGGGCTGGTATCAGCCCGGTGCTGCGGCGGTTACAAAGCGGTTACGGCGCGTGCTGCGCGACGTAACCGCGGTCTCTCATTGCCTGGTCGGCGCTGGCTCGGCGGACTTCTTCTTCGCGACCGCCGGGACTTTCGCCTTTGCCTTGGCCTTTGCTTTCGCCTTGGCTTTGGGCTTTGCAGCGGTCTTGGTCTTTGCCTTGGCTTTCGCCTTCGGTGCAGCCTTTTCCTTCGGCGCCGCAGCTTCCTTCGCCGGGGCTGCCTTGGCCTTCGCCTTCGCCGGCGCGCCACGACGTCCGAACCTTCCACGCGCCGGGCGCGGCGGCGCCGCAGCCAGCATCGTGCGGCACTCTTCCAGCGTCAGCGTCTTGGGATCGCGTTCCTTCGGAATGCGCGCATTGCGCGCCTTGTCGGTGATGTACGGGCCGTAACGTCCGTTCAGCACCTGGATGTCGTCGACGCCGAAGTCGATGATGATGCGGTTGGCATCGGCGACCTTCTTCGCCTCGATCACTTCGATGGCGCGCTCGAGCGTGACCGCATACGGATCATCTTCCTTCAGCGAAACAAACTTGGCGCCGTACTTCACATACGGACCGAACTGCCCGATGGCGACCATGACGGGCTCGCCATCGGCTGTTTCACCCAGCTTCTTCGGCAGCTGGAACAGCACCATCGCATCGTCCAGCGTGATGGTGTCCATCTTCTGCCCGGGGCGCAGGCCTGCGAACTTGGGCTTCTCGACATCGTCTTTCGTGCCGGCCTGCACGAACGGGCCGAAGCGGCCCATGCGCACGGAAACCGGACGGCCGCTTTCCGGGTGAATGCCGAGATCGCGCGACATCGCGACTTCTTCACGACTGACGCTGCTCTCGATCTCATCGACCTGGTCGATGAACGGCTTCCAGAATTTCTCGAGCGGCGTGACCCACGGCTCTTCGCCGCGCGAGACGGCATCGAGCTCGTCTTCCATGTCGGCGGTGAAGCCGTATTCCACGTACTTGGTGAAGTACTTGGTGAGGAAGCGGTTGACGATCTTGCCGATGTCGGTGGCGGTGATGCGGCGTGATTCGATCACCACGTATTCGCGATCACGCAGCGTGGAGATGATCGACGCATAGGTGGAAGGCCGGCCGATGCCGTGTTCTTCCAGCGCCTTCACCAGCGAAGCTTCGGAGAAGCGCGGCGGTGGCTCGGTGAAATGCTGTTCGCCCTGCAGGCTGGTGAGCTTCACCAGATCGCCCTCCTTCATGGGGGGCAGCACGTGGTCGGTGTCGTCGTCGGCGGGTTCGTCGAGACCTTCCTGGTAGACGGCGATGTAACCCGGCTTCACCAGGGTGGAACCATTGGCGCGCAGCACATGGCCCGAGCCGCGCTGGCCGGCGAGCATATCGACAGCCACCGTATCGAACACCGCGTGGGCCATCTGGCAGGCGATGGCGCGCTTCCAGATCAGCGCATAGAGCTTGTACTGATCGGCCTCGATCTTGCCTTCGACCTGCTGTGGCGTGATGGCCGCAGAAGTCGGGCGCACGGCTTCGTGCGCTTCCTGCGCGTTCTTCGACTTGGTCTTGAACTGCCGCGGTGCCTCGGCGAGGCCTTCCTTGCCGTACAGCTTCTCGATGGTGGCGCGGATTTCCTGCACCGCCTCGTTGGCCAGCGACACCGAATCGGTACGCATGTAGGTGATGAGACCCACGGCGCCCTCGCCGAAATCCACACCTTCATACAGCTGCTGCGCCAGGCGCATGGTGCGCTGGGCCGAGAAGCCGAGCTTGCGCGAGGCTTCCTGCTGCAGCGTGGAGGTGGTGAACGGCGGCGCCGGGTTGCGCTTGCGCTGCTTGCGGTCGATGGTGTCGACGGTGAGCTTGCCGCCGGCGGCCTTGTTGCAGCGTGGCCTCGACATCGCGCGCGCTGCCTTCGTTGGTGAAGCTGAACTGCTCCACCTTCTTGCCCGCGTATTCCACGAGCTTCAGCGGGAAGGTGACGGCGCTGTGCTCGCCCTGCGCGTCGATCGTCCAGTATTCCTGCGGAATGAAGGCATCGATGGCCTCATCGCGCTCGCAGATCATGCGCAGCGCCGGGCTCTGCACGCGGCCGGCCGAGAGGCCCTGCCGCACTTTCTTCCACAGCAGCGGCGAGAGATTGAAGCCGACGAGATAGTCGAGCGCGCGGCGGGCCTGCTGCGCGTTCACGAGATCCATCGACAGCCCGCGCGGGGAATCGACCGCGGCGCGAATGGCGTTCTTGGTGATCTCGTAGAAGGCGACGCGATGGACGGCCTTGTCGCCGATATCGCCGCGTTCCTTCAGCAGCTCGAACAGATGCCAGGAAATGGCCTCGCCTTCGCGATCCGGGTCGGTCGCGAGGTACAGCGTGTTCGCCTTCTTCAGCGCCTTCGCGATGGCCTCGACGTGTTTCTCGTTGCGCTCGATCACCCGGTATTTCATGGCGAAGCCATGTTCGGGATCGACGGCGCCTTCCTTGGGAACGAGATCGCGCACGTGGCCATAGGAAGCCAGCACCTCGAAATCCTTGCCGAGGTACTTCTTGATGGTCTTCGCCTTCGCAGGCGATTCAACTATGACGAGATTTTCAGCCATGACCTTGTGTGCCTGCAGGAAGCAGACCGGGATAGGCGGTCTGCGCCTGGCTCAATGTGCCGCGCTCGTGTCGGGATCGAAGACGAGCGTTTCCATGCGGGCACAGGCCTGTTCCTGGTCTGGCTGACTGGAGAGCACCATCAGCACGATCCAGCGCATCTGCTCGAGGTTGAGATCTTCCACATCCAGCGCCAGCAACCGGTCGATGACCAGCTCGCGCTGCGTGGGGTTCAGAATTTCGGCTTCTTCCAGCGACAGCAGCAGGCCGCGGCAATCCACCGACAGGCGGGTGAGCTCCATCGGCGAATACACCCGCAGCGAGGCGCGCTTGCGCGGCGTGCCATCGGTGCCGGCTGCGGCGGGCAAGGGCGCGCGACTGCGCTCGCCGGCGAGATCCGCCAGCCAGTCGAGCGCCCGCTCCACATTGGCTTCGCCGAAGCCTGCGCTTTCGAGATCGCGCGCCAATGCTTCGCGCTCAGGCACCTCGGGTGCCTCGTCGAACATGTAGCGGTCGAATACGTAGAGAAGGATGTCGAGGACGGTGCCGTTCATTATTCAGCTAACGCGGTTATAGAGAGCGCCGGGTCTGGTCTCGACCCGGCCATCGAGTGCGAGAATCAACATCATGGAGGCAACGGAGCCTGCCGCAAGGCCGGTTCTGTCGACCAGATCGTCAATGCTGGCTGGCTCGAAGCCGAGCGCATCTAACAGCATTTCGTAATCCTTGTCCAACCGGGGGACGGTGCCGGAGGCCTGGTACTGGGTAGCAAGCCGTTGATCGGCATGGGTATTTCCTTCGATGGATATGCTGATCTCGGTCAGGATATCGGTTGCATCCCGCACCAGATGCGCACCGCCGGAGCAAATCAGCTCCAGGCAACCGGCGGCCAGCGGGTTCAGCGGCGAGCCCGGCACGGCGAACACCTCGCGGCCCTGGTCCAGCGCGCGCCGCGCCGTAATGAGTGAACCGCTGCCGGCGGCAGCTTCGATGACGACCACCCCGCGCGACAGCCCCGAGATGATGCGATTGCGGCGGGGAAAGTTCTGTCGTCGCGCCGCGGTGCCGGGCAGGAACTCGGACACCACGGCACCCTCCCGGCAGATGCGTTCGAACAATTGCTGGTTCTGCGCCGGATAGCACTGGTCGAGTCCGGTGCCGCAGACGGCGATGGTCTTGCCGCCGCCATCGAGCGCGGCCGCATGCGCTGCGGCATCGATGCCGCGCGCCAGCCCGCTGGTGATGACGAGCCCGGCCGCGCACAGCTGTTGCGTCATCTGCGTGGCGATGCGCTGGCCGGCTGCAGTGGGCTGCCGACTGCCGACGACGGCCAATTGCGGCTCGCGCAGCAGCGCGACATCGCCGAGCACGAACAGCGCCAATGGCGCATCGGAGAGCGCGGTGAGCTGCGCGGGATAATCCGGGTGAATGCACGGCAGCAGCGTGGCGCCGGAGCGTTGCAGCCACTGCTGGTCCTGCAGGGTCTGTGGCGTGGGCGGCGTGGGGCGCGTCAGCGAGAGGATGTCATCGCCGGCGGCCATGGCCGCCCGCAAGGCGGCAGCGCCACCCTGAAAAGGGGTGCGCAGCAAGGTGAGCCAGGCCAGTTCGATTGCTTTCGGGTCATGCATTCCCGGCAGCCTAAACGCGAAGGGCCCGCTATCTGGCGGGCCCTTTTTGCTGCGTTTGTTGCAAAACGGCTGCCAATCAGGGCGTTCGCACCCGATCCGTGACTCGCACTGGAACAGTGGTGTTCAACACCAGGCCGTAGCTCATCTGCTCGTAGGTCTTGAAGACCAGCAGCGTGCCGGCACGCTCACCGGGCAGCGTGAGGGTCTTGTTGGCGCAGAAAGACATGAAGTTGCGCTTGCAGGCACCGTCTTTCACGACCTCGCCCTTCTCGTCGATGGCGAGCACATGACCCGTCTCGATGCCATGCTGTGCGCCGCGATTGATGGCCACCACCTGGTAGGAGCCGATCAGCGCGACGCCATCCACCACCGCCATGATCTGGCCATCGACACCCGCCGGTGGCGAACGGGGAAGGAAGTCGCTGCCGAAGCTCTGCGTGTCTTCGGCGAACAGCAGATCGCCCGTGGTGGTTTCGCGCGCGGAATCGATCAGCACGGCCTTGCTGAGATCGGCCACCGAGTCGATGCGTGCCGCACCGGTGTAGATGCCCATGTAGCCCAGCGCCTTGCCGGTCTCGGGATCCTTCAGCGCTTCGCCCACACGTACCATCGTGTAGCGACCCGGGCCGTGATCCTGCATGCCCTTCACGTAGAACTCGTGACCGGCGCCGGCCACCATGTGGCGATCGCGCAGCCCGGCCACGCGCGGTGCGTTGTCCAGGTCGGCTTTCGAAAGGATGCTCGGCTTGCCGAGGAACGACCGGATGGCATCAAAAGGAATGGTGGCGATGGGGCCTTCGAGCGCCGTGCTGCGCACCAGCGGCTGCACGCGCAGGGCGTTGCCGCGGGTGAGGCTGATCTGCGGCTGGCCATCGGCGCCATGGGCGAGGGTGAGCACGTCGCCGGGATAGATGAGGTGCGGGTTCTGCACGGCCGGGTTCACATGCCAGATCTCCGGCCAGAGCCAGGGGTCACGCAGGAACACGGAGGAGATGTCCCAGAGGGTGTCGCCGCGCTTCACGGTGTAGCTCAGCGGGGCGTTGGGGTTCATGACCGGGCCCGTGTTCACCGGTGCCATGGTGGTTTCGGGTTCGGTGCCGGCGCGGGCGATGGCTGCCTCGACAGCGTTCTGCGGAGCGGTGCTCGCGACCGGCGCTGGGCGGGCTTGCGGAGCTGCAACCGGTTCGGGAGCACTCTCTGGCCGGGAAAGAAGCTGGCAGCCCGAGGTCAATGCCAGTACCGAAAGGCCTCCCAGCAAGCCGAGAACCGTGCCTGGAGTGCGCCTAACTGCTTGATTCGAGACCATTTCAGCTCCTGTTCCCGCCTGGTGTCGCGCCATGATTCAGAGCGACCCGCCTGTGCCACACGCTGTTATAAACTCTTTGCCCGAAGTCGCGCCAAGTAGTCGCATCAGGTTTGAGCACTACATCACGGCCCACTGGAATATTCCAAGCAGTGGCCGGACATTAGGCAAGACATTAGCAGCATTTTCTAGTGCGGAGACAGGGCATGGCTCGCTTGACGATTCTTGAGTATCCGGATCCGCGCCTGCGGACGAAAGCAGCGCCCGTGACCCGGTTCGATGCCGACCTGAAACGGCAGATCGCCGACATGTTCGAGACCATGTATGCCGCGCCGGGCATCGGTCTTGCCGCCACCCAGGTGGACTGGCATCACCGGCTCGTGGTCATCGACATCTCGGAAGAAAAGAACGATCCGCAGGTGTTCATCAATCCGGAGATCCTCGAGAAGTCGGGTTCTGCCACCGGTGAAGAGGGTTGCCTCTCGGTGCCCGGCATCTATGACGATGTGCCGCGCGCGGAGCGGATCCGTCTGCGTTCGCACGATGCCGATGGCAAGGTGCTGGAACGCGAACTCGACGGCATGCTCGCCATCTGCGTGCAGCACGAGATGGATCATCTTGAAGGCAAACTGTTCGTCGACTATCTCTCCGAACTCAAGCGGCAACGCATCCGCAAGAAACTCGACAAGGAACGTCGCGAACGAGGCAGCGCCACCGCGGGTGCGCGCGCCCAGAGCAGATCCTGAACTCCCGCCGCGACCGCCTTCATCCAGGTCCAGCATGAAACTGCGTGTGGTGTTTGCAGGCACGCCTGCGTTTGCGCTGCCGCCGCTTGCCGCGCTGGCAGAACAACAGCAGCTGGTCGGTGTGCTCACGCAACCCGACCGGCCCGCTGGCCGTGGTCGTGTGCTCACGCCAAGCCCCGTCAAACAGGCCGCCGTGGCGCTGGGCGTGCCGGTGATCCAGCCCTTGCGATTGCGCGGCGATGCGGCGGCATTGCAGAGCACGCTGGCGCAGCTGCGCGAGTGGCAGCCGGATGTGATGGTGGTGGTCGCGTATGGTTTGATCCTGCCACGCGAAGTGCTGGAGCTGCCGCGCCTGGGCTGCCTCAACATCCACGCTTCGATCCTGCCGCGCTGGCGTGGCGCTGCGCCGATACAGCGCGCCATCGAGGCAGGTGATCCGGAGACCGGAATCTGCATCATGCAGATGGATGAAGGACTCGACACCGGGGGTGTGCTGGCCGAAGGTCGTCAGCCCATCGGTGAGGAAACCACTGCAGCCGAGCTGCACGATGAACTTGCCGCACTGGGCGCTGCGCAATTGCTGACGGTATTGCCGGCACTTGCGGCGGGCCGCCTGCATGCCCGCCCGCAGCCCCGGGAGGGCGTGACCTATGCCGAGAAACTCTCCAAGTCCGAAGCGCGCATCGACTGGCAGCAGTCGGCCGTGCGCATCGATCGGCAGATCCGTGCATTCAATCCCTGGCCCGTGGCAGAAACCACGCTGCAGGGCGAGCCGGTGAAGTTGTGGCGCAGTCGTTTGGCAACGGATGCGGGCGCGCCCTCCGCGCCGGGCACGGTGCTCGGCCTGCAGGCCGATGCACTCGGCATTTCCTGTGGCAGCGGCGTGGTGCAGGTGATGGAGCTGCAGCGCGCCGGCCGCAAAGCCGTTTCCGCGCGTGAATTCCTGAATGCCGCGCGCGCGAGTGATGCGGCACCGCTGGTGTTCCAGTGAGCGCGCAGACGAAAGCCGGCTTCGCGCCCGGCGCAACGGCACTGGCCAGTGCCGCGGAAGCACTCGAGGCCGTGGTGCGCGAAGGCGGCTGCACGGCCGAGGAAGCGCTGCAGCGAATAACGCTGCGACCGGAAGATCGCGCGGCCGTGCGCGCCATTCATACCGGCACGCTGCGCTGGTATCTGCGGCTCGCGCCGGCCCTCGATGCCGTGCTGAAGCCGGGCCAGAAGATGCATCCCCTGGTGCATGCCGTGTTGTGCTGCGCGCTGCACCAGGTGGAATACTCGCGCGCGCCCGCGGCTTCGGCGGTGAACATCGCGGTGGATGCCGCGCGTGTGCTGGGGCAGGGCAGTGCGAGCGGCTTCGTGAATGCGCTGCTGCGCCGCTTCCTGCGCGAGCGTGATGCCATCATGGCGCACATCGACAAAGGCGAGGCCAGCGCACTCGCGCATCCGCGCTGGCTGCTGCGCAAGATCCGCAATGCCTGGCCCGATGCGGCCGAACAGATCCTGACGGCGAACAATGAATCGCCGCCGATGACCCTGCGCGTGAACCTCGCGCGCACGACCCGCGATGCGCAGCTCGCCATGCTGGCCGCGCAAGGTGTAACAGGCAGCCCCGGCCTGTGCGCCACCACCATCGTGCTGGAGCAGCCGATGGAAGTGAATGCACTGCCGGGCTTCGCCGAAGGCCTCGTCAGTGTGCAGGACGCCGGCGCGCAGCATGCGGCGGAATTGCTCGACGCGCAGCCCGGTGAGCGCGTGCTCGATGCCTGCGCCGCACCCGGCGGCAAGACCGGACACATCCTCGAACGCACGCCTGGTCTCGCGGAACTCGTGGCGCTGGATTGCGATGCATCGCGCCTCGAACGCGTGCAGCAGAACCTCACGCGGCTGGGCCTGACTGCAACGCTCAAGGTGGCGGACCTGCTCGCGGCGGGCTGGTGGGATGGACGGCCATTCGATCGCATCCTGCTCGATGCGCCGTGTTCGGGCACCGGCGTGATCCGTCGCCATCCCGACATCAAGCTGCTGCGCCGGCAGGAAGACATCGCCGGCTTCGCGTCCACGCAGCTCGCGATGCTGTCGCGCTGTGCCGGCCTGCTGAAGCCCGGCGGGCTGCTGCTGTATGCGACCTGCTCGATCCTGCTGGCGGAAAACACCGAGGTGGTGGAGCGATTCCTGCGGGAATACCCCGGATTCCGGCGCATGGGGGCGGATTGGCACGTGCTGCCCACGCCGCGCGCCATGGGCGCGACAGCCCTGACCGACGGGTTCTACTATGCACGCCTGAAGATGGGGGGCGCGGATACATGAGACTGTTGCTCAGCCTGCTGACGCTGCTGCTGCCGGTGCTTGCACCGGGTGCAGTGCAGGCGGCTGACGACATCAAGGTCTCCGCGTTCGTGAACGTGCGCGGCGGCGTGTTCGAGATCAATGCCCGCACCATCTTTCCGCTGAACTGCCGACGTGCGCTCGGCGCTGGATGCCGGCGCCACGGTGAGTTTCGACCTGCAGGCCGTGGTGGAGAAACAGCGCCGCTACTGGCTCGATGCCACGCTGGTCGATGTCATCCTGCGTCGCGAACTGACCTGGAATGCCGTGAGCCAGCGCTATGTGGTGAAGGATGTCGATCGCGGCGGGCAGGAATCCTACGTCGCACTGGACGAGGCGCTGGTGGCGGTCGGTGTGGTGAACGACTGGCCGGTGGTGGTCGAGCCGCAGCTGGACCCGGATGCCAACTATGAAATCCGCGTTCGCGCCGGCTACCGCCGTGGCCGGCTGCCCGACGCGTTGCGCACGCTCATCTTCTGGTCGGATGGCTGGAACCGTCGCAGCAAGTGGAACGCATGGATCCTGCCCCGCTGAGGCGCTGGCGGGGCTTCGGCTACCTTGCCATTGCCGTTGCGGCAGTGGTGGTGTTGTCGATGCTGCTGCTGCTCGGGCACAGCCTCGAGAATTCCTCGCAGTTCAGTCTCTGGCAGCCGTGGATCCTTTCCATCAATACGGCGGGCGTACTGGTGCTCGCCGTGTTGCTGGCACGGCGCATCCGGCAGCTGGTGCGCGACTATCGCGACCATGTTCCCGGCTCGCGGCTCACGGCGCGCACGGTTTCCATCTTCGGCACGCTGGTGATCGTGCCGCTGCTGCTGGTCTATCTGTTTTCACTGGGCTTCCTGAACCTCGGCATCAACAGCTGGTTCAAGGAGGAAGTCGGTGCGCAGCTGCGCCAGGCCGCAGCGCTGGCCGGCGAGGCGCTGAACATGCGCAAGCGCGAACAGGGGCGCAACACGGAGTTGCTGGCCGCCGAACTCAGCAGCCACTCCGATGCCAGCCTGGCGGCGTCGCTGGATGCGGTGCGTCGCCGCATCGGCGCCCGGGAACTCGTGGTGTTTGGCAGCAATGGTGAAGTGCTGGCGGCCAGCATCGAAGCGCGCGAATCCTTGATCGATACGCGGATTCCCACCGAGATCCTCATGCAGGTGCGGGGTGACCGTCCCTACGTGAATCTCGAAGAGCTGGATGATGGCGCGTATCTGATCGTTTCTGCCGCGCCACTGCCGGATGTCGGCGCGGAGGCGCGCCGCCGTTTTCTGGTTGCGCGGCAGATGGTGCCGGCCGAACTCGCGCAGCTGGCCAATGCCGTGCAGGCCGCGAGCAGCAACTATGCCAACCTGCGTGAATCCCGCGAGCCGCTCAAGTACAGCTTCCGACTTACACTGACGCTGGTGCTGCTGCTGGCGATGCTGTCGGCCATCTTCCTCGCCATCCGCTTCGCGCACAAACTCACGCGTCCGGTGCACGATCTCATCCAGGGCACGCGCGCCGTGGGCAAGGGCGACTTCGGCACGCGGCTGGCGCTGCCCTCGCGTGACGAAATGGGCTTTCTGGTGCAGTCGTTCAACGACATGACCAAGCGCCTGCGCCGCGCCAGTGAGGAAACCACGCGCAGCCGCGCGCTGGTTGAACATGAACGCGAGCGCCTGGCCGTGATTCTGGCGGGGCTTTCCACCGGCGTGCTGGTGATCGACACCACCCACCGGTTGCGGCTCGCCAATGCGGCGGCCGATGCCATCCTCGGTGAATCCCTGGAGAGCTGGATCGGCACGGAACTCACCGCGCTGCCCGATGACGCGCCCCGTCTGGTGCGCTTCGCGCGGGAGCTGACGCAGCGGCTGGATAGTGGCGAGCGCGAGTGGCAGGACGAAATCCTGCTGCCGCCGGATCGCGTGGTGCGCTTCGCGTGCGCGCCGCTCGCCGATGCGGCCGGCGAGGCCGGCTATGTCATCGTGTTCGACGACATCACCAACCTGCTGCATGCCGAGCGCGACGCGGCCTGGGGTGAGGTCGCGCGCCGCATGGCGCATGAGATCAAGAACCCGCTGACGCCCATCCAGCTGGCCGCCGAGCGTCTGCGCCGCCGGCTGCTGGGCAAGCTCGATGCGGCCGATGCCGATGTGCTCGACCGGGCCACCTACACCATCGTGCAGCAGGTGGAATCGCTCAAGGGCATGGTCAATGCCTTCAGCGAGTATGCCCGGGCGCCGGACCTCAAGCTGACGCAGCTGAACCTCAACGAGCTGGTGGCCGAGGTGGTCGAGCTGTACCGGGCGCAGGGCACCACCGCGACCATCGACGTCCAGGCCGACCCGACGCTGCTGCCCCTGACTGCCGACCGGGGTCGCCTGCGGCAGGTACTGAACAACCTGATCAGCAACGGCCTGGAGGCGGTGGAAGGCGTGGCCGGGGCCCGCGTGGCGGTCAGCACTCAAATGAACAGTGGACCCCGGGGTAATTCTGCAGTCATTATGGTCACCGACAACGGGCATGGATTCGACAAAGAAATGCTTGCACGGGTGTTTGAGCCATACGTGACAAGCAAGCCTAGGGGAACAGGACTGGGTCTCGCCATCGTCAAGAAGATCGCCGAAGAACACGGCGGCAGCATCGAGGCGAACAACCGGCCTGAAGGGGGCGCCTACGTGCGCGTCGAGATTCCGGTCGCGGCACAACTTGAGTCCGCAGAGCCGGCAAGGGGCATGGCATGAGTACGGGCAAGATTCTGGTTGTCGACGACGAAGCCGACATCCGCGTGTTGCTGAAAGAAATCCTTTCAGACGAAGGCTACGACGTCGACGTGGCGGCCAACGCCGGCCAGGCGCGCGCCTCGCGCGCGAAAATCGCACCGGATCTGGTGCTGCTCGACATCTGGATGCCCGACACCGATGGCATCACCCTGCTGCGCGAATGGTCCAATGCCACCACCGAAGGCTGTCCGGTGGTGATGATGTCCGGTCACGGTACGGTCGAGACGGCCGTGGAAGCCACGCGGCTCGGCGCCTTCGATTTCGTCGAGAAGCCGCTTTCCCTCGCCAAGTTGCTGCGCACGGTCGAACGCGCCATGGATGCCGGCAAGCGCCGCCGCATTGCGAGCCGTCCCCAGCAGTCGACGCTGGTCACCACCTTCGGCAAGAGCCGGGTGGCGCAGCAGCTGCGCGATGAGATCACCCGAGTGGCCGCACTCAATGCCTCGCTGCTGCTGGTGGGTGAGGCGGGCAGCGGACGTGGCGCGCTGGCGCGCTTCGCGCATGAAAGCGGACCGCGCGCCGCGAATGGATTCGTGAGCCTGGTGGCGAGCTCCATTCCTGCCGCTGCAGACGCCTACCTCTTCGGCACGGAAACAGCCACGGGCGTGATTCCCGGCGTGCTGGATCAGGCGCAGGGCGGCACGCTCTATATCCAGGAAGTCGAGGATCTCGCACCCAGCGTGCAGCGACTGCTGCTCGGCGTGATCGAAACCGGTCGATTCCTGCGCGTCGGCGCCGCCAGCGACACCGCCATCACCTTCAACGCGCGCATCGTCGCAACGGCGCTGCCCGGCGTGGAAGTGCGCGCCGGCTCTGCCACCGGCCTGCGCCGCGATCTGCTGACGCATCTCTCCGGCGTGCTGGTGCGTGTGCCACCCCTGCGCGATTACGCGGAAGACGTGCCGGATCTGCTGCGGTTCTATATCGAGCGCACCGCCGATGCCGAGAAGCTGCCGCTGCGCCGCTTCTCCGTGGCGGCGCAGAACCGGCTGCGCAACTATCCGTGGCCTGGCAACCTGCGCGAGCTGCGCAGCCAGGTGCGCCGCATGCTGTCGCGTGGCGGCGCGGAAGAAATCTCGCTGGATGAAATCGAAAGCGAGATCGCCGCGCACACCACACCGAACGAACCGCTGGTGAAGCAGGATCTGCTCGCCCTGCCGCTGCGCGAGGCGCGCGAACAGTTCGAACGCGCCTATCTGCAGCAGCAGCTGCTGCTGTGCAATGGCAAGGTGGGCGCACTCGCGAAGCGCGTGGGCATGGAGCGCACGCACCTGTATCGCAAGCTGCGTTCGCTGGGTGTGGAGTTCAGGCCGTCGAACGACGACTGAGCGTTCAGCGGCGCGAGAGCAATCCCAGCGCCAGCACCGCGACCAGCGCGATGCCGCCTACCGCCAGCACTTTGCCACCGATTTCGGCAAAGGCGCTGCGTGGAATCACTTCCAGCACCACCAGCACGCCGACCAGTGCCAGCACCAGCACGCACAGGGCCGCCACCGCGCGCAGGCTGCCGCCGGCGCCGCTGGACCTGGATTCAATCGCATTGGGATCGTGGCTCATGGGGCAAGTGTAGGGCCCTGGCAGGCCGCGGGCCTGTGCGCCCGTTCACAGAGGCCCGCGCCGCAGCGGGTGAAACTCCACCATGGCAACGGATTTCTTCGAAAGGCAGCGGCAGGCGCGCCAGCAGACGTTATGGCTGCGCATGCTGTTTGCGCTGGCCCTGGTGCTGGCCAGCGTGCTGGTAGCCGTTGGATTCACCCTGCTGCTCGGCAGCATCGGCATGGCCAGCCTCATCGACGGCCGTCATGGCGTGCTGGCGGCGGCCTTCGTGCACGGCAATGCCGGCTGGCGCATCGCGGCGGTGGTGCTGGCGTTTTCACTCACCGTCAGTGCCATCACGGCGTGGCGCCTGCGTGAAGGTGGGTCGGTGCTGGCGCGATCACTGCGCGGGCGCATGCTGCATCCCGACAGCAACCATCCCGCCGAGCGGCAGCTGCTGAACATCGTCAGCGAGATGTCGCTCGCCTCGCAGGTACCCGAACCCGAGGTGTGGCTGCTGGACCGCGAAGATTCGATCAATGCCTTCGCGGCCGGCAAGACGATCGAAGGCGCAGTGATCGGCGTCACTGCCGGCGCGTTGAGCGAACTGGATCGCGACGAGATGCAGGCGGTGGTGGCGCATGAGTTCAGCCACATCCTGAATGGCGACATGGCGCTGAACACGCGCCTCATTGCCTGGCTATCAGGGCTGTTCGCCATCGAACGTTTCGCGCGCGCCCTGAAACGCGATGAACGCAAGGAGCCTTCCTCGCGCACTTTTCTCTTTTGGTGGTGGCACTTAGGCTTCTGGTTCTTCCATGCCTGTGGCTACATCGGCCTGTTCATCGGCCGCATGCTGCAGGCCGCGATCTGCCGGCGGCGTGAGCGGCTGGCCGATGCCTCCGCCGTGCAGTTCACACGCAATCCGGATGCGCTGAAATCCGCGCTGGTCAAGATCGAAGCGGCGGCAGGAGCTGGGCGCATTGGCGCACGCGCGGCGGCCGGAATGGCGCACATGTTCTTCGCACCGGGTGATGCCGGGGTGGGCGGCTGGCTCGCCAGCCTGCAGGGCGCGATGCTCGCGACACATCCGCCGATGGCCGAACGCGTGCGGGCGCTCGACAAGAGTCTGAGCAACGCGCAGTACCGCGCCGCGGTGCGCAATGCGCGCAAGGAACTGCTGCAGGCCCGTGACAAAGTCCGCGCGCCCGTCGCCATGGGTGGCGAGGTGCTGAAGGCCGCTGTCCAACCGACACTGGCGCGAGAAGTGCAGGATCTGCTGTGCAGCCGCCTCAATCGCGAGCAGCAACAGCAGGTGCTGCAACTGACGCAGGAATACAGCGATTCCCCCGTTGCGCTGCAGGCCCTGTTTGTGGGCGCGCTGCTCGATGGCAATGCGGGCCGCGCACGTGCCCAGCTGTTGCAGCTCACGCCGGTGCTGGGAGCGGGTATTGCCACGCGGGTGGTCGGCGGTGTGCAGCGCCTGCAGGGTCTGGATGCAACGGCGCGATTGCCGCTGATTTCAGGCCTGCTGCCGGCGCTGGGCAGGCTCCCGGACCGCGAGCGGCTGCGCTTGGTGAAGGTGGCGCGGGCATTTGCAGAACAGATCGCGCCGCTCGACACGCTGCGCTTTGCCACCTCGCGGCTGCTGCAGAGGACGCTGGTGCATGCTGCACCGAAGCACGCAGAAGTGCCGGAAGGGGATGTGGCCGCCGCCATGGAGGCCCATTCCGCACCCATTGCCGTGATCTGCTCGCTGCTCGCCCAGTGCAGCGGCGAACTGGGCGCGAAGGCCTACGCGGCTGGCATGAATGGCCTGATTCCCCCACTGCGGCGCCCGGCTTTCATCAGCGAACCCGTCGATGGCGTGGCCGTGGATGCTGCGATGGAATCCCTGGCGACGCTTCCCTACATGCAGCGCGCGGCCATCGGCTCGGCGCTGCTGCGGGTGATCGGTGCCAACGGCACACTGAGTGCGGCGGAGTTCGACCTGCTGCGGGTGGTCACGACCTGCATCGACGTGCACACACCCGCAACCGGATCGATCAGGCTTGAGCCTGCAGCGCCGCGATCCGCGCTTCCAGCGGCGGGTGGCTCATGAAGAAACGCTTGAAGCCGGTGGGCGAACCGCCGTTGATGCCGAAGGCGGAAAGCTGTTTCGGCAAACCATGTGGATCCCGCTGTCGCATCAGCGCCTCCAGCGCGCCGATCATGCTCTGACGACCGGCCAGCCGCGCGCCACCCGCATCGGCCCGGTATTCACGCTGCCGCGAGTAGAACATCACGATGGTGCTGGCGAGGATGCCGAGCGCAATCTCCGCCACGATCACGCACAGGAAATAGGCCATGCCATGGCCTTCCTCGTTGCGGAACACCACGCGATCCACGAAGCCGCCGATCAGGCGCGCCAGGAAGATGACGAAGGTGTTCACCACACCCTGGATCAGCGTCAGCGTCACCATGTCGCCATTGGCCACATGCGCCATCTCATGGCCGAGCACTGCTTCGACTTCCGCCGGCTTCATTCTCTGCAGCAAGCCCGTGCTCACCGCGACCAGCGCGGCGTCGCGACGCGCGCCGGTGGCGAAGGCATTGGGTTCAGGCGATTCGAAGATGCCGACTTCCGGCATGCCGATGCCGAGCTGTTCGGCCTGCGCGCGCACGGTGCTGACCAGCCACTGCTCGGAGGAGTTGGCGGGCTGGTTGATGACCCGCACGCCCATGGAGCGCTTGGCCATCCACTTGGAGATGGCGAGCGAGATGAACGCGCCACCGAAGCCGAACACGGCGGCGAACACCAGCAGACCACCGGTGCCACCCATGCCCGTGAGGAAGCGGTCGAGGCCGAGCAGCCGCACGACCACCGTGAGCACGACCATCACGGCAAGGTTGGTGGCGACGAGCAGGAAGATGCGTTTCATGGATACACCTGGAAAGAGGAATTGTCCTGGGTTGATAGATGGGGATCAGGCACCGGCTTGCAAGGCCACGGCAAGTGGCTCTCTGCGTGAACGCCGCAGGCGACGATTGCGGTTGAGCGAGTGGCGCGTACTGCGGCGGATGCCACGGTTCGGGATTTCCAACTTCATGCGAGTCTCCTGATCGATCTCGCAAAGTTAGCGCCTGCCAAAAACAGAGAAAAGCAGAAAGAAGTTTACGAATCATCAGTATTAATCTGATAATTTGCGCAACACCCATGAATCTCAAGCACTTGCGCTACTTCGCCGAAATCGCCCGGCGCGGCTCCATCACCGCCGCCGCCCGGGCGCTGCATCTGGCGCCGCAGACCTTGAGCTCCCAGCTGCTGATGCTGGAGGAATCCGTGGGCCAGGCGCTGTTCGAACGCATCGGCCGCCGCCTGGTGCTGACCCCGCAGGGCGCCACTGCGCTCGATTACGCCAATGCCATCTTTGCGCTGGGCGATGAGCTCGGCAATGTGCTGCAGGGGAGAGCCCGGCCTCGCCGGCAACTGTTGCGCGTGGGTGTGATGGATAGTGTCCCCAAGCTACTGACGCTGGCCATCCTGCAGCCATTGGTGGACCGGCATCGCGATGAGCTCGAGCTCAACTGCGACGAAGCACCCCAGGCCGAACTGCTCGGACGCATGGTCACCGGCGAGCTCGATCTGATGCTCGCCGATGCACCCGTACCGGCCAATCTCACCCGCGGCCTGCAGGCACTCGAACTCGCTTCCTCCGGCATGAGCTTCATGGCGGCAAAAGTGATGGCCGCGAAGCTCGCGCGCAATTTTCCGCAGAGCCTGACCGATGCGCCGTTCCTGGCCGGCTCCGCACCGGGCTCGCTGATCGGCCAGGCACTCGAAGCCTGGTTCGCGCGCCACAAGCTGCGTCCACGCTCGGCCGGGCACATCGACGACAGCGCGTTGCTCGATGGCTTCGCGCAGGCGGGGCTGGGCGTGATTGCCGTGCCCAGTTCCATCGAGGCCGAAGTGCAGCAGCAGTACCGACTCGGTGTGATCGGTCGTACCGAAGAGGTGCGACAGACGGTCTATCTTGTGCGCGCACGCGGGCGACGCGCGCATCCGCTGGTGGCAGAGCTGGAACAGAAGGCCGGAGCGAAGTAGATGCCTCCCTCCGCAACATTCCCGGAGCGCGAACTGGCGGACCATCGGGCCCGCTGGCTCGCAACCGTTGATGAAGCCTATGCCGAGATGGAGCGCTGCATCGACGCCGCCACCAGCACGGTGCGGCTGGAGACCTACATCCTGCGGGAAGAAGGCCCGGCCACGCGGATCTGCGCGGCCCTGCTGCGCGCATGCGAGCGCGGCGTGCGGGTGCGCCTGCTGATCGACGCTTTCGGTTCCGAAGATGTGAGCCCCAAGTTCCTGGACTCCTTGCGCACCGGCGGTGTGCGCGTGGCCGTGTTCAATCCCAAGCGGCTGCTGCGCCTTTCCTTCCGCAATCACCGCAAGCTGCTGGTGGTGGATGAAACCTGCGCCATCATCGGTGGTTTCAACATCGGTCCGGAATACGCCGGCGATGGCGTAAACCAGGGCTGGTGCGATACCGGCGTGCTCATCCGCGGGCCCGTCGCCCTCGAGCTGGCGCAGACATTCGATGCCATGTTCGGACTCGCGCCCTTCAATGCGCGGCGCATCCGCCGCTTCCGCCGGCAGGTGCGGCGGCGCGCGGACGCGGACAACGAGCCGCATTACGTGGCGGGATCCGGCCCGGTGGAACTGCTGACCAGCGGCCCGGCCATCCCGCGGCGCCTGTTGCAACGTGCCCTGCGGCACGATCTGCGCGCGGCGAGCAATGTGGACATCGCCTCGGCCTACTTCCTGCCATCGTCGCCCATCCGCCGGCTGATGTACCGCGTTGCCCGCAGTGCCGGCAGCGTGCGCATCCTGCTGGCGGGGAACACCGACGTGCCGCTGGCGCGCTATGCGGGCGAGCGCTTCTATCGCCGATTGTTCCGCCGCGGGATTGCAGTGCATGAGTACCAGCCGCAGATCCTGCATGCGAAGCTTGTCATCATGAATGACGTCCTGTACGTGGGATCCTGCAACCTCGACCGCCGCAGCATGCGCATCAACTACGAGTTGCTGCTGCGGCTGGAATGGCCGGAGCTCGCCGCCGATGCCAGGCAGTGGTTCACGCAGGCACTGCAGCACGCGCCTGTTGTGGATCCCGCGCAGTGGCGTGAAACGCGTGGCATGTGGCAGCGGCTGCGCTCGCGGTTTGCCTATCTGGTGCTGGCGCGCATCGATCCGTTCCTGGCGCGCCGCCGCTTCCGCTCGATTTCCTGATGGAGGACCAGCGATGAGTTTCAACCAAAGTGATGATCCCCTGTCCAGCCCCGCATCGGCCCAGCCAATCGATATACGCATCGTGCCGCAGCCGCGCGACATCGGCGGCTTCGATGTGCGCCGCGCGCTGCCGGCCATCCAGCGCCGCATGGTGGGGCCCTTCGTGTTCTGGGATGAAATGGGCAAGGCCACGTTCGCACGCGGCGTCGGCATCGATGTGCGTCCGCACCCGCACATCGGTCTTGCCACCGTCACTTACCTCTTCAGTGGCGAAATCATGCATCGCGATTCGCTCGGCACGGTGATTCCGATCCGCCCGGGCGAGATGAACCTGATGACAGCCGGTCGCGGCATCGTGCACTCCGAACGCACACCACCCGATGTGCGGGCAGCGGGGCACACGCTGCATGGCATCCAGGCCTGGGTGGCGCTGCCGCGTAGCCATGAAGAATGCGAGCCAGACTTTGCGCACTTCGGATCCGCGCAGTTGCCGCTGCTCAAGGATGGCGGGCTGTCACTGCGGCTGATCGCCGGTGAAGCGCTGGGTGCGCGATCACCCGTGGAAACACCGATGGCGATGATCTATGCCGATGCCGAACTCGCACCCGGCGCCACGCTGCTGTTCGAAGCGCGGTATGCCGAACGCGCCATCTACACCGTGACGGGCGAGCTCGAGATTGCCGGCGAGCGCTTCGGCCCATCGCAGATGCTGGTGCTGAAACCCGGCATGGCGGTCACGGCCCGGGCAATCAGTGCCGCGCGCTGCATGCTGCTGGGCGGCGAGCCGCTCGATGGACCGCGCCATCTGTGGTGGAATTTCGTGTCTTCGAGCCGCGATAGGCTGGAACAGGCCAAGGCAGACTGGACGGAAGGGCGCTTCGCCGGGGTTCCGGGCGATACGGAGTTCATCCCGCTGCCCTGAGCTCCTGCTGCAGTGCGCTGTTGCAGAAAGTTACAGTCGTCGTGGCGCAATGCTGGCAGGGTAGGTGGGGCATGAACAGATCGCGCGCCACCGTTTTCATCAGTCTGCTGCTCGCGGCGCAGGCCGCCGTGGCCAGCAGCAGTCATGAATTCGAGGTGCTGCTCGACTCCCGCCCCATCGGCACGCACCGCTTCGATGTCCAGCGAGGCAACGACGGTACGCACCAGGTCACCAGCGTCGCGGCCTTTGATGTGAAGTTCCTGGGCTTCAACGCCTACCGCTACCGGCACCAGGCCACGGAGCGCTGGTCGCAGGGCTGTCTCGCGCAGATCGATGCCAGCACCGACGACAACGGCAAACGCCTGCGGGTTGCCCGCGAACTGCGGGACAACTGCGTCAGCAGCTACGCCTACTGGGATCGGGAGCAGCTGCTGAAACAGCGTGAGCTGCTGAATCCGCAGACCGGCGAGATCGATGCCGTGAAGTTCGAAGCAGTGGGTGAAGAAACGCTGACGGTGCGCGGCGCATCCGTGCGCGCGGATCGTTACCGTCTGCGCAGCGAGAAGTTCGTCATCGACCTGTGGTACTCGAAGACCGGCGAATGGCTGCAGCTGGACAGCAGCACCGAGTCGAAGCGGCAGCTGCGTTACCGCCTGCGCGCACCGGGCGCCCCGGCAAGCCGCACGCCCTAACTCCGCGCTGGCTCTCCGTCCGGAATCGTCACCACGAACAGCGCGCCACGTTCGCTGGTCTCCTGCAGCAGCAGATCACCGCCATGCGCCCGCGCCACCTGCCGCGCGAGGTACAGCCCCAGCCCGGTGCCACCCGTTTCGCGCGCACGCGAGGCATCGGAGCGATAGAACGGCTCGCCGATGTGCGCGCGCTGGTCGGCGGGAATACCCGGCCCGTGATCCTGCACACGAAACTCCACCTTGCCAGCCGCATTGTGGATCGAAAGCATCACCGGCCCATCTGCGTCAGTGGAATAACGCAGCGCATTGCCCACCAGGTTCTTCAGCATCAGCTGGATCCGCGCGGCATCCAGGCGCGCGCGCGGCTCGCCGGTCACCGAGATGCGCAGCCGCCCGGCATCGGCGAAGTAGCGCGACTGCAGTTCCTGCACCATCTCCGCCAGCGACACTTCCGCCACCTGCAGCACGGCATGCGGCGAGCCGAGTCGCTCCGCATCGAGCAGGGTCTCGACGATGGAGCGCATCTCGCCCAGATCCTGCTGCAGGGCGCGCACGGAAGGTGTTTCGTCGAGCAGCGCGAGGCCCAGCGTCATGCGCGAGATCGGCGAGCGCAGCTCGTGACTCACGCCGAGCAGCAGCTCGCGCTTGGCATCGAGCATGCCTTCGACCTTCCCGGCCATGTGGTTGATGTCTTCGGCCAGCTCGCCGAGTTCATCATCGCGACGCGTGCGGATGCGGTGGCCAAAGTGTCCGGCACCGATATAGGCCGCGCCCTGCCGGATGGTGGCCACCGGCCGGAACAGGCCGCGCACCGCGAGATAGGCACAAAACACCAGCAGCAACGCGAAACCCACGAGGATGGGCACCAGCGGCGGACGCGAACGCTGATCGGCCATCTTCGGCGTGACCACGACGATGTCGTAGCCGCCTTCCTCGAAGCGGAAGAAGCGGTGGTTGTCCTGATCCGCGAACTCGACGCCCTCCAGTTCATCGAACAGCGCGTCGGGCTCGGCGCTGAAGTAATCGCTGGGTCCGAAGGCCAGTGTGGCGGGATCGGGGAAAGCAGGATCCGAAGACCAGTTCACCCCTGGCCCCGAGATGTGGATATCCACCGGCACCTTGCGGGTGATCGCCAGCGCACGGTCGAGACGCGGTGGTGAGCCGATGTCCTGGCGCACATAGTCGATGTGCAGGGAAAGATGGCCGCTGATCACGTTGCGCAGGTCGTCCGCGCTGTACGCCCAGCGGATGCCGGCCACCACGCCCCAGGCGAACAGCGCCGCCAGCAACAGGAAGATGGCGAGCAATCGCAGCGACAGGGAATAGGAGAACAGGCGGATCATGTCGCCACGGGCTTGCCGGTGAAGCGATAGCCACGCCCCCACACGGTGTGGATGAAGCGGCCCGGCTTCGAGTTGTCGCCGAGTTTGGCGCGCAGACGGCTGACGAGAATATCCACCGAGCGCGTGAGGATGGCGGCATCGATGCCGCGCAGCGCCGCGAGGATGTCGTCGCGCGAGAAATCCCGACCCGGATTGGAGGCCAGCAACAGCAGCAGCTCGTACTCCATGGTGGTGAGCTCGACGCTGCTGCCATCGGCCACCACTTCACGGCTGGCCGGATCGATGCGCAGCTGTTCGAACTGCAACACGGTGCGGCTGGCCACGGGTTCGGTCCGGCGCAGCACGCTCTGGATGCGGGCCACCAGTTCGCGCGGGTCGAAGGGCTTCGCGATGTAGTCATCTGCGCCGAGCTCGAGGCCCGCGATGCGATCTGTGACATCACCGCGCGCCGTGAGCATGATCACCGGCACGCGGTTGCGACGCCGGATCTCCTGGCAGACCGCAAAGCCATCCTTGCCGGGCAGCATCACGTCGAGCAGCACCATGTCCGGGCGAGTGGTGGCCAGCCGGCGCAGGCCCTGCTCGCCGTCGAAGGCGCAGTCGACTTCGATGTCGTGGCGCTGGCAATACGTGCGCAGCAGCTCGGAGTGGCGCCGGTCGTCGTCGATGAGAAGCACATGGATCACCCGGCGATTCTAAGCAGGGTGGGCGTGGAACGGCACCCGCTTCAGTTGCAGGCGCAGTGCCTGCCAGTAGATGGCCCCCAGCACCCGCAGGGTGGAGAGCGGAAAGCGCAGCAGCACCAGGGCCAGGGAACCGGTGCTGATCGGCCGGCGGGCAAGGTTCAGGGTGGCGTCGAACTCGCGCTCGCCATCGCGCAGGTTTTCCATATGCACGGCCAGCCTTTCGCCGGGCTGGGTGAACTGCCAGCGGTAATCCACATCCATCGGCATGAACGGGGACACATGGAAGCGCTTGGGGAAGTAGAACTGCAGGGAAGTGCCGGGCGCAACTTCCGCCTGCACGGGCAGCACATAGGAATGCCGCTCGCGCCATGGTGTATTGGTGATCTCGGCGACGATCGTCTCCACCCGCGTGCCGGTCGGGTCGTAGCAGTAGTAGAACACCACCGGGTTGAAGCAATGCCCGTAGTTGCGCAGTTGCGCCAGCATGCGGATCGGGCCTTTCGGGCGATATCCCTGCGCCTCGGCCACCCGTCGGCGTACCGCTTCATCGAGACTGATCTCCGCATCGCCCAGATAGTCAGCGCGCCGGAACCACGCCAGCGCCCGCCGCTGCGTGGACCAGAACCAGCGACCCTGGAACACTGTTTCGAGCTCGGCGAGGTCGAGCCATAGCCATGTAGATCGCGTAGGAGAACGCGTGCGGCCGCGGCGCAAGGCGCCGGTGCCTAAGCTGTCCGATGTACAGCGCGCTGTGCATGGTCCTCTTCGAAGTGTGCCAGCGCATCCATGGCGCTGACCACGCCATCTTCATGGAAGCCGTTGCGCCACCAGGCGCCGCAATAATAGGTGCCGTGGTGGCCGTTGATTTCGCGCTGCCGCGCCTGGGCGGCAATCGAGGCAGGTGTAAACACGGGGTGATGATACGTGGCGCGCAGGATGATCCTGCTGCGATCGATCATGTCGCTGCGGTTCAGCGTCACCATCAGGTTCTCGCGGGTATCGAGGTTCTGCAGCATGTTCATGTTGTAGGTGAGGGCGAGCGGCCCTTCATGGTTCGCGATGCTGTGGTAGTTCCAGCAGGCCCAGGCCAGGCGCCGGCGCGGCATGAGCCGGCTGTCGGTGTGCAGGATGGCCTCGTTGCGCTGATAGGGAATGGCGCCGAGCACCTCGCGCTCCGCTTGCGTCGGGTCGGTGAGCAGCTGCAGGGCCTGATCGCTGTGGCAGGCCATGAACACCGCGTCGTAACGCTCGGCTTCGCTTCCCTGTGCCTTCACCAGCACCGAGCCCGGCTGCCGGCGGATCCATTCCACCGGCGTGCGCAGGCGGATGCGGTCGCGGAACGGCGCCGTCAGTTTCTCCACATAGCGCGCGGAGCCACCGACGATGGTGCGCCACTGTGGGCGGTCATTCACCGTCAGCATGCCGTGGTTCATCAGGAAGCGGACGAAGAACCGCGCCGGGAAGTTGAACATGGAAGCCGGATTGGTGGACCAGATCGCCGCGCCCATCGGGATGATGTAGTGATCCACGAACGACTGGCTGTAGCGCTGGCGTTGCAGCACCTCGCCCAGCGGCAGCTCGCCTTCACCCTGCAGCAGCAGCTGCGGCGCATGCCGGTTGAACTTGAGGATGTCGCGCACCATGGCGAGGAACGAGGGCCGCAACAGGTTGCGGCGCTGCGCGAACAGGGAATTCACGGTGGTGCCGTTGTACTCCATGTTCCGCGCGTCATTGCGCACCGAGAAGCTCATGGCGCTGGCCTGCGAGGCCACGCCCAGCTCGTCGAGCAGCGCAATGAAGTTCGGATAGGTGCGATCGTTGAACACGATGAAACCCGTGTCCACGTCCACGTGTTTGCCGCCGAGGTCCAGGGTGTGCGTATGCGCGTGGCCGCCGACGTGGCTGCCGGCTTCATAAACGGTGATCTGGTGGTCGGCGTGCAGGCGATAGGCCGCCAGATTGCCCGCGATGCCGCTGCCGATGATTGCGATCTTCATGCTGTATCGATGTTCAGGGGGTGGTTTCCGGCCAGCGCTGCGGCACGCGCTGCACCTTCGAGATGTCGTAGCCTTGGGATGCAACCAGGGCGAGCAGGCGGTCGTAGTCCGCGGCCGGAATCTCCGGCGTGCGCGCCATGATCCAGACGTAATCGCGCTTCTGGCGTCCGATCACGGTCTGGGTGTAATCGTCGCTCACATAGGTGATCCGATAATCCGCCTTGATGGGCCAGATGAAACGCATGCCCCAGAGCGCATTGCTCTCCGATCCATGACGAAGCCGCGCGGATTGTATTTCTTGCGCTTGCCATCGAAGGAATCGGCGCGGAAGGTGAAGGTGGTGTCGATGGTGCCATCCGGCGCCAGCGCATAACTCTCGATGGCGTTGTGCGCGCCGCGCTCGATGAAGGTCGGGATGTTCGCGATCACGTACCAGTCGCCCATGAAGCGCTGCAGGTCGACGCGCGCAACCGTGGGCAGATCGGGGTGCGGCGTGCTCTGGCAGGCCGCGAGCAGGCTGATGGCCGGCGCGAGCAGCGCGGCGGCGAGGGGTGAGCGGCGCTTCATGCGGGTTTCCTCGGTCCGGGGAAAAAGGCGTTGGTGCGCGCGACGTACTGCGCATAACCGGGGCGACGGTTGCCGATGTCCTTCTCGAGCAGCGTGACGCCGGATACCCGCAGCAGCAGCACGCTCATCAGCAGTGGCGAGATCGCCGTCCACCACGCGCCGGTGGCCAGCGCCAGCAGGAAGAACCCCCACCATACGCAGAACTCGCCGAAATAGTTGGGGTGCCGGCTGTAGCGCCACAGGCCGGTGTCGAGCACGCGGCCTTTCGAAGCAGGGTTCGTGCGGAACGCGGCCAGCTGCGCATCGGCCGCGCCTTCAATGACGAGGCCGGCGAGCACCAGGGCGGCACCGGCATAGTCGAGCAGTTGCAGCGGACCGGTGGCAGTGACGGCTGCATACAGCGGCGCGGATACCACCAGCGCCAGCACGGCCTGCAGGCCGAACACGAGATACAGGCTTTTCCATGTGAACCCCGGCTGGTTGCGCGCGCGGATGGCCTGGTAGCGATGATCTTCCGGTGCGCTCCAGTTGCGCAGGGCGAGATACCCGGCCAGCCGCAGTGCCCAGACCGTGACCAGCGCGAGCACCACCACGGCACGGGTTGCATGCATGGTCTGCCCGAAGAAGTACCAAAGCGCCGCCACCAGCATGAACAGCGACCAGAAGATATCCACCAGTCCGACATTGCGCCGGGCCGTAGAGATGCCCCAGGCAAGCAGCGCCGCAAACAGCATCACCGGCAATGCGCCCACATACTGCAGCAGCGTGTTCATGCGCGGGCGAACCCGTCGAAGCGCTGCGCGGATTTCATCAGCAGCGGCGTGAGCACGGCCCAGCCCAGCGCAATCACCAGCAGCGCCGGCACTTCATTCACCCACTGCAATGCACCGAGACGCGCGCCTGCGTAATAGGCCAGCGGTGCACCCACTGCAGCCAGCACGGCAGAAAGCAGATAACGCGGCCGCAGCGCCCGCAGTGAAACATTCAGCATCGTGGCAAAGGCCGCCCACAACGCCACCATCCACAGTGGTGTCACGCTGCCGAGCAATGCGCCGGGCTGCATCTGCACCCAGCCGCTGGCCACGAGCAGCGATTCGAACGCCACGCCGCAGAGGGCGGCAATGCCGATCAGCCGCAGCTCGCGCCGCGGCTCGGCCGCCGTACGCAGATGCCACAGCACCACGGCGAGCGCCACGACCACGCCGATGGCAGGGCGACCCGCCGCAGCGCTCAACACGCAGGCGAACCAGGCGCATTGATAGGCCACCACATTCACCGCGAGGCGCAGGTTCTTCACCTGGCGGGCCGTTCGAACAGGTAGTGGCTCACCCACCATTCCTGCCCGTCGCGATAGCCGAACAACTCGGCGCAGGCCATGAAGAACACGCGCCAGCGGCGCAGCCACATGGCGGCATCGGCCTCGCCATAGGTGCGCGCGAGGATGGGCAGCACGGTGTCGCGCGCCGCATCGACATTGGCCAGCCAGGCATTGGCCGTCTTCTCGTAGTGCCGGCCATCCCAGCGCCAGCGCTGCAGGAAGCGCAGGTCATCCTGGAAGCGCAGCGCGAGCTCATCGCTCGGCATCATGCCGCCGGAGAAGAAGTGCCGGCTCATCCAGTCGGAGTCGCCGCCGTCCACGAAGGCATAGGGCGTGGAGCGGTGCACGAACACATGCATGAAGAAGAGGCCGCCCGGCCGCAGCCAGGCATGCACATTGCCGAACAGCCAGGGCCAGTTGCGCATGTGCTCGAACATTTCCACCGAAACCACGCGGTCAAAGCCACCCGCGCAGGTGAACTGGTTCATGTCGGCGGTGATGATCTCGATGTTGGCGAGGCCTTCCGCCTGTGCGCGCGCCAGGATCGATTCGCGCTGCGAGGCGGAGTTCGACACGCCGGTGATGCGGCTGTTCGGGTAGGTCCGCGCCATCCACAGCGTCAGCGAACCCCAGCCACAGCCCAGTTCCAGCACGCGCTGGCCATCGGCCAGTTGCGCACGCTCCGCTGTCACGGTCAGCGCGCGGGCTTCCGCGTCAGCGAGATCGGTGGTGCCGTCTGGCCACCAGGCGCTGCTGTACTTGCGGTGTGGTCCGAGCGCGTGCTGGAAGAACTCCGCCGGCACTTCGTAGTGCTGCGCATTGGCGAGCTGCGGCAAGGGCGCAACCTCGGCAGTGCGCATGGCCTGCGCGAACTGCTCGGTCATCTCGCTCGCGATCTCGGCATCGCCCGCAGAGATTTCCTGCAGACGCTGCGCGCACAGCCGGCGGATGCCGGCCCGGATCAACGGGTCCGGCATCAGGCCGCGCTCGATCAGGTTGATGGAGCTGCTGGCGAGCAGAGAACCGTTTGCAACCTGCGCTTGCGTCATGGCGTCGAGACCGTCTACCTCGGCAATTTGCCGGCAGGCAGTATGGAGCAAGCCTCGAACACCATGACCGCATGGCAGTCATTTGTTACAAACCGATACAGACCCAGCCGTCAATGGCTGTAGCCGCGCTCCCCATGCTCGGCCAGATCCAGCCCTTCGGATTCCTGTTCTTCGCTGACGCGCAGGCCCAGCGTGATGTCGAGTACCTTCAGCAGCAGCCAGGTCACCACGCCGCACCAGAGCATGGTCACGCCAATGCCCAGTGCCTGCACGCCGATCTGCGAGAGCATGGTCTTCTGTACCGTGAAGCCCGAGCCACCCATCGAGATGGCTGCGAACACACCGGTGAGCAGGCTGCCCACGATGCCGCCCACGCCATGCACCGGCGAGACATCCAGCGAATCATCCAGATGCAGGCCGCGCTTGAGCAGCTGCGTGGCGAAGAAGCACACGATGCCGGCGATGAAGCCGATGGCGAGCGCACCACCCACACCGACAAAACCCGAAGCGGGAGTGATGGTGCCGAGGCCCGCGACCATGCCGGTGATCTACGCCGAGCACGCTGGGTTTGCCGTACCGACGCCACTCCACCAGCATCCACGCCAGCGCGCCGGCCGAAGCGCCGAGGTGCGTGCACAGCACCGCCATCGTGGCAGTGCCATTGGCGGCGAGCGCGCTGCCACCATTGAATCCGAACCAGCCCACCCACAACATGCCGGCGCCCGCTGCCGCCAGCGGCAGGCTGTGCGGGGGCATCGGCACATGCGGAAAGCCGCTGCGCCGGCCGATCACCACGGCGCAGACCAGCGCCGCGACGCCGGCATTCACATGCACCACGATGCCGCCGGCAAAATCCATCACGCCAAGCCCGGCCAGCCAGCCACCGCCCCACACCCAGTGGGCAATCGGCACATACACCAGCAGCAGCCACAGCGAGCTGAACCACAGCACCACCGAGAAGCGCACGCGCTCGGCAAAGCCGCCGATCACCAGCGCCGGCGTGATGACGGCGAAGGTCATCTGGAACATGGCGAACAGCGATTCGGGAATGCTGCCCACCAGCGAATCCCGCGTCATGCCGCCGAGCAGGGTGCGGTCGAGGCCGCCGATGAAACCCTGCAGGCTGCCGCCGTCGCGGAAAGTGAGGCTGTAGCCCACTACGACCCACAGCACCGAGGCCACGCTGGTGATGGCGAAACACTGCGCGAGGATGGAGAGCGCGTTCTTGCCACGCACCAGGCCGCTGTAGAACAGCGCGAGGCCGGGCAACGTCATGAACAGCACCAGCGCGGTGGCAGCAAGGATCCATGCGGTATCAGCACCGCTCAACACGGGCGTCGTCACTATTGGCCCCCCCAGGGTGTATATAGAGAAGGTCGGAATTATGCCGAAATGCGAATAAGTTAGTAGTGCCAACCAACGAGTGATGCCCGGAATGCCACGAAGTGCCGAGATGCTGCTGCCCAAGATGGTGACTGTGATGCGCGAGGGCTACAGCCTCGCCCTGCTGCGCGCCGACCTGATCGCCGCGCTGACGGTGGCCATCGTGGCGCTGCCGCTGTCGATGGCCATCGCCATCGCCTCCGGGGTCGGGCCCGAGCGCGGCCTGTATGCCGCCATCATCGGCGGTTTCCTGATTTCACTGCTGGGTGGCAGCCGTTTCCAGATCGGCGGGCCGGCGGGCGCATTCATCGTGCTGGTTGCCACCACCGCAGCCACCCATGGCATCGATGGACTGCTGATCGTCACGGCGATGTCGGGCGTGATCATGGTGCTGGCCGGTCTGCTGCGCGTGGGCAGCTATGTGCGGCTGATTCCCCATCCGGTGGTGGTGGGGTTCACCGCGGGAATCGCCGTCATCATCTTCGTCAGCCAGCTGCACGACCTCTTCGGCCTGCATCTGGCCAGCGCCGAACCTGCCGCGTTCCTGCCGAAGTTGCAGGCCCTGTGGAAGGCCATCGGTTCATTCAGCCTGCCGGCAGCCGCCATCGCGCTGGGCACCGTGGCCACCATCCAGCTGTTGCGGAAGCATGCGCCGCGGGTGCCCAGCCTGCTGGTGGCCGTGACGATGGCAGCCGTGCTGGTGGCGGTGCTGGGCCTGCCGCTGGAAACCATCGGCAGCCGTTTCGGCGGCATTCCGCATGGCCTGCCGGCGCCCGCGATACCGGAAATTTCCTGGCAGCGGCTGCTGCAGCTGTTGCCGCTCTCCTTGAGTTTCGCGCTGCTCGGCGCGATCGAGAGCCTGCTGTCGGCGATGGTGGCCGATGGCATGACGGGCCGGCAGCATCGCGCCAACAGCGAACTGGTGGCACAGGGCGTGGCCAACATCGGCACCGCATTCTTCGGTGGCCTGTGCGTCACCGGCACCATCGCGCGCACTGCCACGAATGTGCGCGCCGGCGCACGCACGCCGGTGGCCGGCATGCTGCACGCCGTCATCCTGCTGCTGATCATGCTGGTGGCTGCGCCGCTGGTGGCCTATGTGCCGCTGGCCGCGCTGGCCGGTGTGCTGGTGACGGTGGCGTGGAACATGATCGAACGTCCGGCGATCGCCACCATGCTGCGTGATTCGCGTGGCGATGTGCTGGTGCTGGTGGTCACGCTGCTGCTGACCCTGCTGCACGATCTGATGCTGGGCATTGCGGCCGGCACGCTGCTGGCCTACGGGCTGCGACGGCTACGCCGCGCGCATTGATCAGGCGATGGCCTCTGCCAGCAGCAGCACGCGCTCTGGCAGATACTCGACGATGGGCGGTAGTGCATCTGCCGGAATGCCCAGTGACTGCAGCAAGGGTTCGCGCGCCACGCGGAACTGCCGCGGCTCGGTCGGGTAGGTGAAGCCGGCCTCGATGGCCAGCTGGATCCCGAGGTGCACGAGGGTGGTCAGTTCCTTCGCGGGGCCCGGTGCCGAGGCCGGATCATCATGATGCAGCGCTGCGAGCGAGATCGAACGCGGCAGTTGCCAGCTGTCGAAAATCACCTGCGCGCAGCGCCCATGCGTAACCTTCAACAGCGATGCTTCCAGCACATGGCTTTCCACATCCGGCTGTTCGCGCAGCGCCGTGATCAAAGCGGCAATGCCTTCCGGGTCCAGGCGTGCCTGCACGGGCACGCCGAAATCATGCAGCAATGCGGCCATGAAACTCTCCGCCGCAGAGCCACGGCCGCTGATCCTGGCCAGCTGTTCGGCCGCAAAGGCGCTCGCGACGCAGTGGTTCACCAGCGCCTTGGGGTCAATGGCCACCACCGGCGTGCGGCTCGCGATGCTGCGATCCAGGCAGGCGGCTGCGGTGATGCCCCGCACGGCATCCAGGCCCAGCACCACCAGCGCCCGATCGAGGGTCGAGATCTCGCGCGAACGACCGTAGAAGGCCGAGTTGGACACCTTGAGCACCCGCGCGGCAAGGCCGGGCTCGCGCAGGATCAGGTCGGCAATCTGCCCTGAACCGAGATCTGGATCACACAGTGCTGCCAGGATGCGATGCGCCGTCTGCGCCCCGCCCCCGAGCACGCCCAGTGCTGAGGCTGCCTTGACAATGTCTGCGTCGGAAATGGCCATTCGGGCGAGAAACCTATCACAGAACGGCGGGCACCGGCTGCGGTGCAGCGGGATCCCGGCCGTTACCGATGTGACATGTCCTTCTCCAATCCCCCCAAGGCGCGGGACGCGCAAGCGCCCAGGCGACAGAAACTACGCGCCGGGCTGGAAGCCGCAGCTGTGCTCATCACTTCGGTGGCCGGAGTCGGGCTTGCTTTCGCCCATGGTGGCACCGACGGCGGCGTGATGGAGCTGGCCAGTCTTGGCGTCATCGGCCTGCTGGCCGTGCTGGTATCGGTGATGGTGTACCGCGGCCGGTGCAGCGCCTACGAGGCGGCGCGCGAAGTGTCTGCCCAGCAGGAGCGCCTCACCGCGGTGGTCGAAGGCACCGGCGTCGGATTGTGGGAATCGCATATCGGCAAAGGCGTCATTCTCGTCAGCGATCGCTGGGCACAGATGTTCGGCCTGGTGCGCGACAGCCATGAGCCACTGCCCATCACGGTCTGGCGCCGCCTCGTGCATCCGGAGGATCTGCCGCTGGTCGACAAGGTCATCGCCGACTGCGTGCGCCGCAAGGATTACGTGTTCACGCTCGACTTCCGGGTGCGCCATGTTGCGGGGCATTACGTGTGGGTGCTGTCGCGCGGCTCGGTGACCGACTGGGCGGCCGATGGTTCACCGCTGCGCATCGTCGGCACGCAGACCGACATCACCGCCCGCAAGATGGCGGAGTTCGCGCTGGAAGAAAGCGAAGGCAAGTTCCGCTCGCTGTTCGAACGCTCGCCGGTTGGCATCGCCCTGACGGATTACAAGACCCGCCGTTTCCTGCAGGTGAACGATGCCTTCCTCGAGCCCAGCGGCTATTCACGCGATGAGGTGCTCGCTGCAACCTATGATGCCTTCGCGGTGCGCAACGATGGCGGGCCGCTGAACCAGGCCACCGGCCAGCGGGAACGGCTGTTCCGGCGCAAGGACGGCAAGTTCTACCCGGTGCTGATCTCGGGCATCCGCATGACGGATTCCGCGGGTCGTGATGTGGTGTGGTCGGTGGTGCAGGATATTTCCCATCGCAAGGCGGTCGAGCGGGAGCTCGCTGCGGCCGCGCGCCGCGATCGGCTCACCGGTCTTGCCAATCGCACGCAGTTCCTCGAGCGGCTGCAGGAAGCGGTGCAGCGGGTGCGCGAAGGCAGCCAGCAGATGTTCGCCGTGCTGTTCCTGGACTTCGACCGCTTCAAGGTGGTGAACGATGCCATGGGGCATCAGGCCGGCGACGAGCTGCTGGTGCAGATTGCCGATCGCCTGCGCCGGGCATTGCGCAGTTCGGACGTGAAGGGCGGTTCCGGTTCCCGCAACCAGATCGCCCGCTTCGGCGGGGATGAGTTCCTGGTGCTGATCAACGATGTCGCCAAACCCGAAGACGCGGGCCGCATCGCAGACCGCGTGCTGCTCGCGCTGGCACACCCCTACAACATCCAGGGCCGCGAAGTGCACTCCACGGCCAGCATCGGCATCGTGACCAGCGACCATTGCATGGAAGGCGCGGAAACCATCATCCGCAATGCCGACGTGGCCATGTATGAAGCCAAGCGGGCAGGGCGCGCCTGCTCGGTGTTCTTCAACGACGCCATGCATACGCGGCTGTCGCGCAAGCTGCTGATCGAAACCAGCCTGCGCAAGGCGCTGGGCACCGATCAGCTGTCGCTGGTGTACCAGCCGATCGTGGAGCTCGACACCGGCAAGCGCAGCTCCGTCGAGGCGCTGATCCGCTGGAATCATCCGACGCTCGGCAAGGTGTCGCCGTCGGAGTTCGTGCCGGTGGCTGAAGAGTCCGGACTCATCATCCAGATGGGCGAGTGGGTGATGAAAGAGAGCTGCGCGGCACTGGCCCGCTGGCAGAAGATTGATCCGGAGAAGGCGCCCAGCGTCGTCAGCGTGAATGTGTCGCGGGCCGAACTCGCGCAGGGCGCGCGGCTGCTCAAGTGCGTGCGCGAATCGCTGGCCGCTGCGGGGCTGAAGCCCGAAAGCCTGCAGCTGGAAGTCACCGAGCGCGAAGTCATGCGCGATCCCGCGGCCTCGCTGGCGTTGATGCACCAGCTGCGCGAGGCGGGCGTGCGGCTGGCCATGGATGACTTCGGCACCGGCACCTCCTCGCTCGGCTGCCTGCGCGATTACCCCTTCGACGTGATCAAGATCGACCGTACCTTCGTGACCGGCCTTGCCGCCGGCCCCGACACGCTCGCCGTGATCCACGCCACCATCACGCTGGTGCAGAACCTCGGCAAGTGCAGCGTGGCCGAAGGCGTGGAAACCGCCGAGCAGCTGGCCATCCTGCAGTCCCTGGGCTGCCACTTCGCGCAGGGCTATTTCCTCGGCTACCCGCTGCCCGAATCCGAGGTGGTCGAGACCGCGCGCACCATCCTCGTGCCACGCCTGCGCATGGCCTGACGGTCGCCGCCGCCAATCTGTTACCGTTGGGGTCATGAAGCGGCGCAAACGGGTTCTGCTGATGGGGATGCTCACAGGCATCTGGCTGTGCGCGCAGTCGCCCTTCGCGCAGGCCCAGCCCATGCAGCCGATGCCGCCCCCGCAGGCCGAGCAGCACACGACAGCAGAAGTGCCCTGCCACGGCGATCAGCAACCCGAGCCGGCCCACAGCGAAACCCTCGCCGATGATTGCTGTGATGGCGGCCATTGTGATGGCCACTGCGCCCAGCTTTCCCTGGCGCTGGCTACGCCCACTCCGCGATGTTTCGCGCGGGCCATGGCCTGGCAAACACCCTTTGAACCCGCTGGCCTGCCACGCGTGCACCAGCCCGAGCCGTTCCGACCTCCGATCTGATTCCGTGCGCCTGAAGGAAAGGCAGCGTGCCTCCGCAAGGATGCGTGCTGCGCAGGTTTTCTCTTGCACGGAAGTACTGGTCCATGAAACACCCCATGACCGTCGCGCTGCTCGGCGCGGGCGCGCTGCTGGCTGGCTGCGCGACCCCGACGCTCTCGCAGCTGAACACTCAAACCCAGGAACTGCGCGCGCAGCGCTCTCGCATCGCCACGGAAGAGACTCCGCTCGCCATGGCGCTCGCCGAGCCGCTGGATGCCGAGCGCGCCGTGCGGGTTGCCCTGCTGCACAATCCCGCGGTGCGTGCCACGCTCGCGCAGCTGCAGACTGCCCAGGGCGATCTCCACGATGCACTGCGGCCCTCCAACCCGACGCTCGAGTTCGCCAGTCTCGATGCTGCGGGCGGCGTGACACGCACGGCCTGGAGTGTTTCGCAACCGCTGCTGGACCTGCTGTTCACCGCCTATCGCCGCCAACACGGCGAACTCGCGATGCGCGAAGCGCAGCATCTGGTGGCCGACCAGCTGCTGCGGCTGGAACGCGATGTGCGACAGGCCTGGCTGCAGCATGCGGCCGCAACGCTGCGGCAGCGCGTTGCGGCGCGGGCCGTCGAAGCGGCGGAACTCGCCGCGCAGCTGGCGGAGAGTTACCACACGGCCGGCAACATCCCGGAGCGGCAGTGGCGCGCGGAAGAAGCGCTGGCCAGTGAAGCGCAGTTGCAGCTGGCCGGGCGCGAAGCAGAGCTGCTCCACGCGCGCACGAAGCTGCTGGATCTGCTCGGGCTGCAGCACGATCAGCCCGGTCTGCGCTTTGAAGACCGCCTGATACTTCCCACCCGCATCGCACCTGGCATCGAAGCGCTGGCGACGCAGGCATTGCAACGGCGACTGGACCTCGCCGCACAGGCGGCAGCGCTGGAAATGGCGCAGCGCGAACGCCATCACACGCAGCGCTGGCGCTGGCTACCCGCCGTGGCATTGCGCGTGGAAGGGGAGCGCGAAAGCGGGCAGGGCAGCGCCATCGGTCCAGGTGCCACGCTGCAGTTGCCGGTGCCCAACACCGGTGCCGGCCGCCTCGCGCGCGCCGCCGCGCAGGTGCAGGTGCGCGAGGCGCAACTTGCCGCGATGCAGATCGCCGTGCAGAACCGCATCACGCAGGATGGCGCGCTGCTCGAGCTCGCCACCCGCAGTTTCGAGGTGCACGCGCGCAACCTGCTGCAGCAGAACCAGCGTCTGCTGGAACTCGCCGGCGAGCAGCACAACTTCATGCTGATCGGCTCGTTCGAGCTGCTGACCGCGCGGCGTCGCCAGATCGAAGGGCACGATCTGTGGATCGATGCCATCGAGAGCTGGTGGCAGGCGTTCAATGATCTGTCTTACGAATCCGGCACGGCGCTGCCCATCCCGGCCGCAGCCGGCCACGTCTCTGCGGAGGATCTGCCATGAAGATTTCACGACGCAATCTGCTGGTCGCCGCCGGTGCGGCGCCGATCGCCTCGCAGCTGCCTGCAAACGCTGCAGCCGCAGCAGGTTCTTCAGCCAGAGGGCCCCGCACCGCTGTGACCACACTCAATGGCCGCAGCCTGCCCTTCGTCATGAAGGATGGCGTCAAGGAGTTCCACCTCGTTGCCGAAGAAATCGACCACGAGTTCGCGCCCGGCACGAAAATCAAGGCCTGGGGCTACAACGGCAGCACGCCTGGCCCCACCATCGAGGCGGTGGAAGGCGACAAGGTGCGCATCCTCGTCACCAACCATCTGCCCGAGCACACCAGCATCCACTGGCACGGCATCCTGCTGCCCAACGGCATGGATGGCGTGGGCGGACTCACGCAGCCGCATATCCTGCCGGGCGAAACCTGGGCCTACGAGTTCACGCTGCGCGAGCATGGCACGCACATGTATCACCCGCATGCCGATGAAGTGGTGCAGCTGGCCTGCGGCATGATGGGCCTGTTCATCGTGCATCCGCGCGATGCCGCCCATCACCCGGTGGATCGCGACTTTGCCTTCCTGCTGCACAGCTGGGCCGTGCATCCGGGTACCTATCGACCGGATCCATCCATCATGACCGAGTTCGACCTGTGGACCTTCAACTCGAAAGTGTTCCCTGCGATAGAGCCACTGGTGGTGCGCCGCGGGCAGCGCGTGCGCATCCGCGTGGGCAATCTTTCCATGCATGAACATCCCATCCATCTGCATGGCTTCCGGCTGGATGTCACGGGTGGCGATGGCGGCCGCTGGCCGCGGGCGGCCTGGCGCACCGAAGTCACCGAAATCGTCGGGGTCGGGCAGATGCGCGACATCGAGTTCACGGCCGACGAACCCGGCGACTGGGCGCTGCATTGCCACAAGGCGCATCACACGATGAACGCCATGGGGCATGGCACCCCGAATCGTCTCGGCGTGGATACTTCAGCAGTGGATGATCGCCTGCGCGCGATGCTGCCGGGTTACATGCCGATGGGCCAGAAGGGCATGGCCGAGCATCAGGACCACGCGGAGATGGGGCACAGCCCCGGGCCGGCGAACACCTTGCCGATGATGTCCGGGCAGGGGCCGTACGGAAATCTGGAGATGGGCGGCATGTTCACCGTGGTGAAGGTGCGCGAGCAGCTGCCGGCCGGTTATGCCGACCCGGGCTGGTATCAGCCCCCGGCCGGCACGCAGGCGCGGCGTGTGGAAGTGCCCCCGGCTGCGCCCGGGGCCGCGGCTCCCCACCTGCACCCGCCGCCCTGAATATCGGCGTATAGGGGTATGTGGATGCACAGAACGCCCTCATGAACCTGGAAGACGCAGCGCCCGCAGCCGATGACGCGGCCGAGGGCGAGCTGCGCGCGGCGCAGCGCGGCGCGGGCGGCGCCTTCACGCAGCTCCTGCGCCGCAATCAGTCGCGGGTGTTCAGCGTGGCGCTGCGCCTCACGGGGCGCCGTGAAGATGCCGAAGAGCTGGCGCAGGATGTGTTCGTCCAGCTGCATGCGGCGTTGTCGCAGATGGAAAGCGCGGCGCATCTGCGCAACTGGCTGCTGCGCACGGTCACACATCGCAGCATCGACCGGTTGCGGCAACGCAGCCGGCAACCGCGCGTGGTCTCGATCGATGCTTCGCACGACGCTGCCGCGGTGGAGCACGCCAGTGATCCCCTCGCGCAGCGCCGCCTGCGGCTGCTGTTGCTGCAGCTGCCGCCCGATGCGCGCGCGGTGGTGCTGCTGCGTTTCCAGGAGGATCTCGACCCCACGCAGATCGCCGAAGTGCTCGGCATGCCGCTGAACACCGTGAAGAGTCATCTGCGCCGCTCGCTGGACTGGCTGCGCGCGCAAACCGCTGGAGCAGAAGATGGATATTGAGAAAGAGCTGGCCGCTGCGCTGCGTGCGCAGGATCCCGGCGCGGCCTTCACCGCCAGCGTGCTGCAACGCGTGGAGCAGGCGCCGCCTGCCGCAAGACCCCGCCGCACCTGGCGCGTGCCTGCATCGCTGGCCGCGGGCGTGCTGCTGGTGCTCAGCAGTGCGCTGCTCATTGAACGACAGGTTGAACAACACCGCATCGCCGACGCCGGTGACGAGCTGGCCATGGCCCTGGCCATCACCAGCCAGCAGCTGAACGACGTGCAGCGAATGCTTTCCAGAAACGAATCAAAGGAGAATGGAATATGAAACGCACCGGACTGTTGCTGACGCTGGCCCTGTTGCCGATGATCGCCCTGGCGCAGGGCGCGAAGATCAAGATGCCGAACTTCGATGGCCTTGCGAAGAAGGCCAGCAAATCCGTCGACATCTCGCTCGACAAGGACATGCTGCAGACCGCCGGCGCCTTCATGGGCGGTGGCCAGGGCGGGGGCGATCCCGAGTTCCAGGAGCTGGTCAAAGGGCTCGATGGCATCTACGTGCGCGTCTTCAATTTCGAGAAGGCAGAACAGTATTCCATGCGCGACATCGAAGCCGTGATCGACCAGGTGGAGAAGGGCGGCTGGAAGAAGCTGCTCTCCGTGCGCGAGAAGGGCGAGCAGGTGGAAATGTGGATGCGCGACAACGCCGCCGACGGCGGCATGTTCTTCGTCGCCGCGAAGCCCATGGAACTGGTGATGATCAACATCGCCGGCAACGTCAACCTGGAAGCCATGCGCAAGCTGCAGGGCAAGATGGGAGTGCCCAATCTGCCGGGAGTGGCGCCCGCACCGCCGGCGCCGCCCGCAAGGAACTAGACCCCGCGCGAACTAATCCCCGATCCGGATCAGCAGCGCATCATCCAGATCTGCGGCGCGCAACTGGCGCCGCATGCTGTTGAGCTTTTCCAGATCGCGGATGGGTCCGATGCGCACCCGATGCCAGACGTCCTCGTCGATCTGCACGCGCTGCAGGTCGGCGTTGATGCCCAGCTTGTCGAGCTTCTGCTGCATGCGCTCCGCATCGGCCTGGTTCTTGAACGAAGCGGGCTGCAGCACATAGGCGCCGGGCTTGTCGATCGGCACCGAGGCCAGATCGCGCTTCACGTCGCGCTCCACTTCGGTGACGAGCACCTGGTAGTTCGGCAGCCTGTCGTAGAAGTCGTATTGCTCGGCCGAATCATCTTCCGCTTCCGAAACCACGGATTCCGCGGCGACGGGTTTGTCGGAATCTGCCTGGGGTGTCAGTTCGGTTTCGGGTGGCCGGGTGCGGTGATCGAACACGAACACGCCCAGCGCCACCACGAGCCCAGCGGCCAGCCCGTAACCAAACTGCTGGTACTTGCTGATATCCAGCGCGCCGCGACGGCCCCCGCCGTTCTTGTAATCGCGCGCGGAGATGCGTTGACGCGGTGCGCTCACATGGTCTCCGGTGCCGAAACACCCAGCAGCTTCAGGCCGTTGCGCACCACCTGCTGGGTGGCGATGGCCAATGCGAGGCGTGCATTGCGCAGCTTCGCATCCTCGACGATGAACTGCTCGGCGTTGTACCAGGTGTGGAAGCAGTTCGCGAGCTCGCGCAGGAAGTGCACCAGTGTGTGCGGCGCGCGATTGGCGCCCGCCAGCTGGATGATCTCCGGATAGCGGCCCAGCGCAGTAAGCATCGCGGTTTCGTGGTCCGAGGTCAGCGTGTCGAGACTCGCGAGGCCCAGTGCGGCGTCGTATTCAAAACCCTTCGAGGCCAGCTGCCGCTGCACGCTCGCCACGCGCGCATGCGCGTACTGGATGTAGTACACCGGGTTGTCGTTGCTGCGGGACTTCGCGAGCTCCAGGTCGAAGTCCAGGTGCTGGTCATGGCTGCGCATCACATAGAAGAAGCGCGCCGCGTCGTTGCCCACTTCGCTGCGCAGCTGGCGCAGCGTCACGAAGGTGCCGCCGCGGGTGGTCATCGCCACCTTCTCGCCGCCACGGAACAGCGACACGAACTGCACGAGCTGGGCCTCCAGAGAATCGCCGGGTTCACCCATGGCTTCCAGGCCCGCACGCACGCGCGCCACATAGCCGTGGTGATCCGAGCCGAGGATGTCGAGCAGGATGTCGAAACCGCGCTCGCGCTTTTCCAGGTGATAGGCGATGTCGGAGGCGAAATACGTCTTCACGCCATTCTCGCGCACCACCACCCGGTCTTTTTCATCGCCGAACGATGTGGCGCGGAACCACAATGCGCCGTCTTTTTCGTAGACATGATCCTGCCGGCGCAGGCGCTCGAGCGCGCGGTCGATGGCGCCATTGTCGGACAGCGAGCGTTCGGAGAACCAGCGGTCGTAATGCACGCCGAACTCGGCGAGATCATTCTCCATGTCGGCCATGATCTCCGCGAGCGCGAGATCCGACACCTCACGGAAGGCCGCCGCGCCGATCAAGTGTTTCGCGCGCGTGATCACCGCATCGATGTAGGCGTCCTTGTCGCCGCCTTCCGGCTCATCCGGCGGCAGGTTGCCGAACAGTTCGCCCTCGGGCCGCTGCAGGCTCGCATCGAATTTCTGCAGCAGGTTCGCGGCGATGTCGCGCACGTATTCGCCCTTGTAGCCATTGGCCGGGAAGCGGAACTTCTCGCCGCAGGCTTCGAGGTAACGCAGCCACACGCTGACGGCGATGATGTCCATCTGCCGGCCCGCATCGTTGACGTAGTACTCGCGATGCACGGCATAGCCGTTGGCTTCGAGCAGATTCGACACGCAGGCGCCATAGGCACCTTGACGCCCATGCCCCACATGCAGCGGGCCGGTGGGATTCGAAGACAGGAATTCGACCAGCACTTGCTTCGCTGCGCCCGAGCCATTGCGGCCATAGGCATCGCCGGCTTCGTGCACGCGCCGCACCACATCGGCCTGCGCCTGCGCGGCGAGGAAGAAATTGATGAAGCCCGCGCCGGCAATCTCCACGCGCTCGATGGCCGGATCATTCTCCAGCGCCGCGACAATGGCCTGCGCCAGTTCACGCGGAGGCTTGCGCGCCAGCTTCGCGAGACGCATGGCGAGATTGGTGGCGAAGTCGCCATTGCCGGCATCGCGGGTGCGTTCGACGCCGAGGTTGTCGGTGGGGATGTCGGCGGGCAGCAGGTTGCCCTTGAGGCGCGCCAGGGCGGCGTGCAGCAGTTGTTCGATCTGTTGCTTCAAGATGTGTAAGGTCCGGCTGGCAGAAGGCGGTAAGCGGGACGCGCAAGTCTACCTGCGCGCCGCCTCCCGTGCCGCCTTCAGAACACTTCGAGCGGGTCCACATCCAGCGCCCAGCGCAGCGACCGCCGGGCCGGAAGCGCCGCGACCTGCGGCACCCATGCCGCCAGAAACCGCTGCAGCAGCCCGCGTTGCGCCGATTCCACCAGCAGCTGCGCATGATGCCGGTCGGCGCGGCGCATCATCGCCGCCGGCACCGGCCCGAGCAGTGCCACGCCCGGGGGCGGTTGCACCAGATCCCGGACCTGCTCGAGGAACTGGCTGGCCCCATCCGGGCTGGTGTCCGAGGCCCGCAGCAGTGCCAGCCGCGAAAACGGCGGCCAGCTCGCCGCCCGCCGCTCCGCCAGCGCACTGGTGGCGAAGCCGGCGTAGCCGTCGTTCAGCAAGGTGAGCAGCAGCGGGTGTTCCGGATACTGGCTCTGGATCAGCACCTCGCCGGGATGTTCCGCCCGGCCCGCGCGCCCCGCCACCTGCACGATGGTCTGCGCCAGCCGCTCGGCCGCGCGGAAGTCGGTGCTGAACAGGCTCTGGTCCGCGTTCAGCACCACCACCAGCGTCACATCGGGGAAGTGATGCCCCTTGGTCAGCATCTGCGTGCCCACCAGGATGCGCGCGCTGCCACTGTGCACGCGGTCGATGGCACCGGTGAGCTGCTGCTGCTGGCGCAAGGCATCGCGATCAAAACGTTCGATGGCGTATTGCGGGAACTGCGCCGCGAGGGTTTCTTCCACGCGTTCGGTGCCATGGCCCAGCGGGTGCACTTCATAACCGCAACGCGGGCAACGCTCGGGCAGCTTCTCGTCCGCGCCGCAGTGATGGCAGGCGAGGCGGCCCGTGCGCAGATGCACGGTCATGCGCGCATCGCAGCTGCTGGCAGGGCGCGATCCAGCCGCAGCTCTGGCAGAGCAGTGTGGGCGCATAACCGCGACGGTTGAGATACAGCAGCACCTGCGTGCCGGCTTCCAGATGCCGCTGCATGGCCTGCAGCACCGGCGAGGCGATGCCCTTGTGCACGGCATGCGCACGCATGTCGATCAGGGCGAGCCGCGGCGGCAGCGCGCTGCCCGCACGCTCCGGCAGCAGCAGATGCGTAAGCCGGCCCAGCGCCACGTTCTGCAGCGTTTCGAGCGAAGGCGTGGCCGAACCCAGTACCACCGGCACTTTCTGCTGCTGGCCGCGCAGCAGCGCGAGATCGCGCGCGGAATAACGGAAGCCGCCTTCCTGCTGCTTGTAGGAGCTGTCGTGCTCTTCATCCACGATGATGAGCTGCAGCCCCGGAATCGGCGTGAACACCGCCGAGCGCGTGCCGATCACGATGCGCGCCTGGCCGGTGGCGGCGAGATACCAGGCCTTGGCGCGTTCGGTGTCGGTGAGGCCGGAGTGCAGGGCGGCAATGCTCGCCGCAAAGCGGCGTTCGAAGCGCTCGAGCAACTGCGGCGTCAGCCCGATCTCCGGACACAGCACCAGCACCGAGCCGCCGCGCTCCAGCACTTCGCCCACGGCGCGCAGATACACCTCGGTCTTGCCGCTGCCGGTCACGCCATCGAGCAGGAAATTGCCGTGTGCGCCCGCCTGGCGCAGCGCCTGCACGGCCGTTTCCTGTGCGGCAGTGAGCGTCGGCGCTGCTTCCCGGGCGCTGATCGAAGCGGATTCCGCCGTGGTTGCCGATGGTGTGCAGCGTCTTCTGCACCCAGCCTTTGTCGAGCAGCTTGCGCGCCAGCGTGCGCCAGCCCGGGCACTCCGCATCGAGCGCTTCTTCATCCCGCGGGCTGCCAGCGGCCAATGCATCCAGCAGCTGCTTCTGCTTCGGCGCGCGTTGCAGTGATTTGTCCTGCAACGCGGCGAGCCCTTCCGCAGTGATCGACCACAGAGGCTGCGGCGCACCCGGCCCGCGGCCCTCGCGCAGCAGCCGCGGCAACGCGGTGGCGAACACCTCGCCGACCGGATGGTGGTAGTAGTCGGTGGCCCATTCGAGCAACTGCAGATCCGCCGCGCCGAGCAGCGGCACGGCATCGATCACCGACGTCACATCGCGCAGTTTCTCCGGCGGCAGTTCGGAGGAATCCGCATGCCGCACCAGAATGCCCACCAGCTGCTGCCGCCCGAACGGCACATGCACACGCGCTCCGGGCAGCGCGTCTGCCAGCGCCGCGGGCAGACGGTAGTCGAACAGCCGTCGCAGCGGTGTATCGAGTGCGACCTGGCAGAGGCGAGGCGGTGTGGTCAGGCGAAGCTCAGGGCAACCTTGCCGAAATGTTTGCCCGCCTCGAAATAGCGCAGGGCGTCCGGCGCTTCCGCAGCCGGGAACACGCGATCGACCACCGGCTTCAATCTGGAAATGGTGACAAAGCGCGCCAGATCTTCATGCATCTGCCGGCTGCCCACATACACACCCTGCACGCGCGTCGCGCCCACGATCAGCGAGCGCGGCACGATGCTGCCACCGAAACCGCTGACGCCACCGATCACCGCCACCGTGCCCTGCATGCGCACGGCCGCCAGCGACTGCGCCACGGTTTTTTCGCCGCCCACTTCCAGCACCAGATCCACGCCTTCGCCGCCGGTGAGCTTGCGCACTTCCGCGCCCCACTCGGGAACCTGCGCATAGTTGATGCCCACATCGGCGCCCAGCGCGCGCGCGCGTTCCAGCTTCGCATCGCTGGAAGAGGTGATGATCACGCGCGCGCCCGCCGCCTTCGCCAGCTGCAGCGCCCAGATCGAAACCCCGCCCGTGCCCAGCAGCAGCACGGTTTCGCCCGGACGCAGGCGGCCGGCCTCGAACAGCGCATGCCAGGCCGTGGTGCCGGCGCAGGTGAGGGTGGCTGCCTCGGCAAAATCGAGGTGCGCCGGGCTCGGCACCAGCGCCTGCTCGTCGAGCACGATTTCTTCCGCGAAGGTGCCGGTGCCGCCGCCGCCCAGCGCGCCGGCGATGCCCGCCATCGACATGCGTCCCGCCACCCAGTTGGGGAAGAAGCTGGTGGTTACCCGATCGCCCACCTGGAAGCGCGTGACCGCGCTGCCCACCGCGGCCACCACGCCGGCGCCATCCGAACCCGGCACCAGCGGCGCCGGCGAGCTCACCGGATACCAGCCGTTCAGCACCATCAGGTCGCGGTAGTTCAGCGAGGCGGCATGCACCCGCACCCGTACCTGGGTGGGCCCCGGCGCGGCCAGGGTTTCTTCGCCCAGCGCCAGACCTTCAATGCGACCGCCGGCTGCCACGCGCCAGGTTTTCATGCCAGTTTCTCCAGATTGCAATAAAGGCGGGAGGGACCCTCGCGCCGCGTTGTTTGTTGCTGCGACCTATCTTAATCTCTGGAGTGCGTGAACCGGAACGAAGTCCGACTGAAGGGGGCGCCAGCAGGTGCCATCGATTACGACCTCAAGGCCGTAAGTAGTCTGGAAAGCCACGGGCTGAACCAGCCGATCCTGCGTGCCGATGTGGCGGGCATGCCCCTCGAATGGGTCGACTATAAAGAGGCCGCGCGCCTCTACACCATGGGCCAGGTCGCGTACTCCTGCGGCTCGCCCCTGTATCGCCTGCACGGCGGCACCAATGCGATGTCCGGGCAGCGCACCGTGCTCGAGATCAATTCCATCATCGCCACCATCGGCCACACCGCCAACCCCGGCAACACCCGCCAGGATTACATCCCGCCGCTGAACAACCAGACGCTGTTCCGCCGCGATGGCTACATCTGCCTGTACTGCGCGCAGCGGTTTCCCACGCAGCGAGCTCTCGCGCGATCACATCCGCCCCTTCAGCCAGGGCGGGCTCGACCGCTGGAACAACGTGGCCACCGCCTGCCGCCGCTGCAACAACGCCAAGGCCTCGCGCACGCCCGAGCAGGCGAAGATGCAGCTCATCGCCGTGCCGTTCACGCCCACCTACGCCGAATACATCTTCCTCAAGGGCCGGCGCGTGCTCGCCGACCAGATGCAGTACCTGCTCGCGCATTTCCCGCGCAGCAGCCCGCTGCATGAGCGCATCCGCGGCTGGCTGAACTAGGGCGTCTCGCCCGCGGGTCTCTCGTGGTTCATCTCATCGACGCTTCCGTGTACGTGTTCCGCGCGTACTATTCGATGCCGCCGGAGATGCGCGACACCGAAGGCAATTCCGTGCACGCGCTGTATGGATTCGCGCGCTTTCTCGGTGATCTCATCGAGCGCACCAATCCCGAGTATCTCGCGGTGGCCTTCGACGCCAGTCTCTCCACTTCCTTCCGCAACCAGATCTATCCGCCGTACAAGGCCAACCGCGAGCCCGCACCCCCGGACCTGCTGCTGCAGTTCGAACGCTGCCGCAAGTGGTGCGAACACCTCGGCATCGCCTGGTTCGACAGCAACGAGTTCGAGGCCGACGACATCATCGGCACACTCGCCGCACGCATGCGCGCCGAAGGGCTGCGTGTCACCGTCGTCTCGCGCGACAAGGATCTCGCGCAGCTCATCGGCCCCGGCGATGTGTACTGGGATTACGCCGGCGACCTCCGTTACCACCATCACGAGATCGAAGAGCGCTTCGGCGTCGCGCCCGAGCGTTATGCCGATTACCTCGCGCTCACCGGTGATGCCGTCGACAACATCGCCGGCGTGCCGGGCGTAGGGCCCAAGACCGCCACCGTGCTGATGCGGCACTTCCCCTCGCTGGATGATCTCTATGCAGCGCATCGATGTAGTGCGCGATCTGCCGCTGCGCGGCGCCGCCAAACTCGTGGAGCGACTGCTGTTGCATCGCGAAGCCGCCTACCTCGCGCGCCAGCTCACCCGCATCCGCTGTGACATGCTGCTGCCCGTAACCCGCGAGCAGCTGCGCCGCCGGCCGCCCGACCTCGCCGCCATCGACTCCTTCTGTACCGCCAACGGCTTCGGCGCCCTGCTGGGTCGCCAGGCCGTGCGACTGACGAGATAATGCCGCCATGAACCAGAAATCGATCGAATCCTCGCTGACCGAGACCCGCAGCTTCCCGCCCCCGCATCACTTCGCGCATGGCGCCAGCCCCGGCAGCCACGAGCTGCATCGCCTGCACGAGCAGGCCGCGCATGATCCCGAAGGGTTCTGGGCCGCACAGGCCCGCGAAGCGCTGGTGTGGCACAAGCCCTTCACCCGCACGCTCGACGACAGCAACGCCCCCAACTACGGCTGGTTCACCGATGGCCAGCTCAATGCCTCGGTCAACTGCATCGATGTGCACCTCGCCACCCGCCGCAACCATCCCGCGCTGGTGTTCGAAGCCGAGAACGGCAACGTCCGCAGCCTGACCTACGGCCAGCTGCATGCCGAGGTCTGCAAGCTCGGCAACGCACTGCGGATGCTCGGTGTGAAGAGTGGCGATCGCGTCATCATCTACATGCCGCTGGTGCCCGAGGCCGTCGTCGCCATGCAGGCCTGCGCCCGCATCGGCGCCATCCATTCCGTGGTGTTCGGTGGCTTCTCCGCACTCTCGATGCGCGACCGCATCGAGGATGCCGAGGCCCGCTTCGTCATCACCGCCGACGGTGGCTATCGCGGCGGCAAGGTCGTGGAGCTCAAGGCCGCCACGGACAAAGCGCTGTCTGAAGGCGCCGCCAGCATCGAGAAGGTCATCGTGCTCAAGCACACCGGCCTCGACGTGCCAATGCGTGCCGGCCGCGATCTGTGGTGGCATGACATCACCGCCGGCGAGAGCGATCGAGTGCGAGCCCACCTGGGTCGATGCCGAACATCCGCTGTTCCTGCTCTATACCTCCGGTTCCACCGGCAAGCCAAAAGGTATCCAGCATTCCACCGCCGGCTATCTGCTCGGCGCCAAGCTCACATCGAAGTGGGTGTTCGACCTCAAATCCGAAGACATCTTCTGGTGCACCGCCGACGTGGGCTGGATCACCGGCCACAGCTATGTGGCCTACGGCCCGCTTGCCAACGGCGTAACCGTGCTGCTGTATGAAGGCGCACCCACCACGCCCGACGCCGGTCGCTTCTGGAAGATCATCCAGACACACAAGGTCAGCATCTTCTATACCGCGCCCACCGCATTGCGCGCGCTGATGAAACTCGGCGATGCCATTCCGCAGAGCTACGATCTCTCATCCCTGCGCCTGCTCGGCAGCGTCGGCGAGCCCATCAATCCCGAAGCCTGGATGTGGTATCACCGCGTCATCGGCGGCGAGCGCTGCCCCATCGTCGATACCTGGTGGCAGACCGAAACCGGCGCCATCATGATTTCCCCCGTGCCTGGCGTCACCGCCACCAAGCCAGGCTCCTGCACGCGGCCGCTGCCCGGCATCGATGTGGATGTGGTGGATGAAGAAGGCCATCCCGTGAAGGGCGCGGAAGCGGGCGGCTATCTCGTCATCAAGCGCCCCTGGCCCTCGATGCTGCGCACCATCTGGCGCGACAACGATCGCTACATCGACACCTACTGGAGCAAGTTCCAGAACCGCTATTACGTTGCGGGTGACAGCACGCACCGCGATGCCGACGGCTACTACTGGATCATGGGCCGCATCGACGACGTGCTGAACGTCGCCGGGCATCGGCTCGGCACCATGGAGATCGAATCCGCGCTGGTCGCGCATCCGCGCATCGCCGAAGCCGCCGTGGTCGGCCGGCCGCATGACGTGAAGGGCGAATCCGTGTTCGCGTTCGTTGTCTGCAAGGGCGATCGCCCCACCGGCGATACCAAGCCGCTGGTCGAGGAACTGCGCGCATGGGTCGGCGAGCAGCTCGGCGCCATCGCAAAACCCGACGAGATCCGCTTTGCCGACAACCTGCCCAAGACGCGGTCCGGGAAGATCATGCGGCGGCTGCTGCGGAGCATTGCGCGCGGGGATGAGATCACCCAGGATATTTCGACGCTGGAGAATCCCGCGATCGTGGAGCAGCTGCGCGGCGGGCGGTGACGCAGGCGGACGGAAGTCAGATGTCGAACAGGGTCACGATGGGGCCGTAAGGTTCGAGTGCCCTATCGGCTGGGACAAATCGATGCTGCCTTCGAATTCCGCCAATACCGCGGCTGACAGTGGTGCATCGAAATCCGCGCTGGTCCTGACCTTGCCCTTGAGCAAGCCGAATTGAATGCGCTGTGAAGTCCTGCCGAGTGCCGTGAGGCGCGCGACAGGCTTGCCGTTGCGGCTGATGATGACGTCCTGGCCCTTCGAGGCCTGATCGACCAGCTTGGAAAGCTGGGTCCTGGCTTGATAGATGTTCACGCTGTCCATTCCTTGATGCTAGATCGGGCGATGCTTCTGTTCTAGTCTGGTCGGATCACTATGTGGCTGCCGAGGCAGAAGTTCCATCGGGCTACGCAGCCCCGCCGCTGATGAACTCAGGATGTGTGTGTAGATCATCGTCGTGCTCACATCCGAGTGCCCCAGCAGTTCCTGCACCCGGCGGATGTCGACACCCGAGTCCAGCAGGTGCGTGGCGAAGGAATGCCGCAGCGTGTGCGCCGTCACCCGCTTGGCGATGCCGGCGCGGCGAGTCGCCTGCTGCAAGGCGCGCGCAACAGTTTGCGGATACTGATGATGCCGGCGATGTAGGCCCGACTGCGGATCCGTGCTCAGCGTGGCAGCCGGGAACAACCAGTGCCAGTTGAACGACTCCGCCGCCCGCGCCAGCTTGCGCGCCAGCGCCCAAGGCACCTCGACGCCCGGCACCCCGGCAGCACGATCCCGCGCCCACAAGTGCCGGGAGAGATCGACCTGGGAACGCAGCGCTGACTCGGCAGGTGCTGGCAGCATCACGGGGCGATCCTTGCCCCCCTTGCCGTGGCGCACATAAATCAGGCGACGGCCGAAGTCCACATCCTTGATCCGGAGTGAAAGGCACTCCTGAAGGCGCAGGCCCGAGCCATAGAGCAATGAACAGAACAGCCAGAACTCCGGCTGAACACACGCCAGCAGCGCAGCGACCTCTTCACGCGAGAGAACAACCGGAACATGCTGCGACGTCCTCGGCCGGCCGATCTCGCCCATCCAGGGGACATCGACTCCGAGCACCTCGCGATAGAGGAAGAGAATGGCAGCCAGCGCCTGCTTGTGGGTGGAGGGCGCGACCTTCGTGACCGTGGCCAGGTGCGAGAGGTAGCGTTCGATCTCGGGGCCGCCCATCGTCTTCGGATGCTTGAGCCCGTGAAACCGGATGAAGCGACGAACCCAGAACAGATAGGCCTTCTCGGTGCGCAGGCTGTAGTGCTTATAGCGGATGCGCTCGCGCATTTGATCGAGCAACCGCGGGGCAGGGCGCTGGTGCCGGGGTAATGGTTCGGGAGTTGATGGATCACCGTCGTGGTTATGTCTGTACATGGCGCCAGTGCTAAGGCATAAAGCCTTGATTCTGATCGCCACTTTCGCCGCAACAAACCCGGGTTATTAACCAGAATGTCTAGTTATTCAGTTATCCACCACGGTTATCGGCAATGACCCGCACCGCGAAAACAAGTTAGATTGCACATGAAAGGAATCGCTAGTCTGGATTCGCCTACTAACTCGTTTGACGTTACCTAAACCTGGAGACTCAACACATGGCGTCCAAGAACATCGCAAAGTTGGTGCTTGTCGGCACGGCGTTCTGCACTCCCACAATTACCGTCACCGCGTACGCTTCAGATCTGCTCCTTGATGTGGCGGTCACGACTGGAGCCGCGGCTCCGAATGATAAAATCCACTTCTCAACGTCTGGCGCTTTGCCTACGATAATCAAGCTGGACGATCGCTACAGTATGAAGGTTCGACCCGAGATTCTGGCCGATCCAGGTCAAGTGCGATTCCTGATCGAGATAAGCGATGCCACGACAAAGGGATCGTGGAATCTTGAAACGAGGGGCGTGGTCGGTCGGCCGCTTCGAGTCATGCGGACTCCAGATGGGCAACGCGACGTCGAGATCACTGCATTGGAAAAGTAGTCATTGGTGCAATCTAACTCGTCTCTGGAGCGCAGCGGTCGCGATAAAGTGCACACTTCGCGGCCGTGTGCAGCGCGCGCTCAGCTAGTGCGTTAGATTGCAATGGACACGCCGCCGCCAAGTCCCGCTGCCGCTCGTATAGTCCAGGTGCTGCGAGAACGAAGCGGTGTCCGCACATTTGTCACGCTGCATGATGGGCGCGAGTTTTGTGTCTACAACATAGTGTGGGGGCAGGATATGGGTGATCCCGAGTATCACGTCACCACCAACATCAGCCCAGATCCAAAGGTGCCGCATGTCATCGACTTCTTTAGTACCGGCGATGTGGCCAGCGTCACTGATCCAGTTACGCAGCAAGTCTATTTCTCAGCAGTTGCAATCTAACTTCTCGTTGCAGCGGGACCGATATGGATAAAGTGCACACTTCACGGCCGCATCGGTCGCCCGCTGAACGCGAGCGTTAGCTAGCAGTGGATGTCTCATCGCACATGCTTCAAGCACTCCAAGAGGGTCGTCGCGCGCTTCCGGCTTGCCTACCGAATCCGCCAGTGGGTTGCGTGCTGGTGCGCGGTGGAGAGATTGTGGCCCGAGGCTTTACTCAGCCACCAGGAAGTGCGCACGCCGAGGCGATGGCGCTTGGTGCGCTTGAAGGCGACCTGTCAGATGTGACGGCGTACGTCACTCTTGAGCCCTGTAGCTTTCATGGCCGGACTCCGTCCTGCGCCAAGGCTCTTATTGAGCGAGGCGTCAGCCGGGTGCATGTTGCGGCCATCGATCCAGACCCGCGCAATAGCGGGAAAGGTATCCAGATGCTTCGGGCGGCGGGAGTCGAAGTCAGTGTTGGCTCGCTGGAGAGTGAGGCCATGGGCGACATGGGTCCATACTTGCTGCTAGCTAACATCTCGTTGCAGGCGGACCGTGAACGATAAAGTGCTCACTTCAACGTGTTGGCGGGCGGCCGCTGAACTCGGGCGTTAGGCGCCACGACATGTTGCGGGCTCTGTTTGTTTGCTCCCAGAATCGCCTTCGAAGCCCTACGGCCGAACAGGTGTTTGCGAATGTGCCTGGGCTGGAGGTCGACTCTGCCGGCCTTAACAACGACGCTGAGACCCCCCTGGGCCCAGAGCAGGTCCTGTGGGCAGATGTGATCTTCGTCATGGAGAAGGCACATCGAAACAAGCTGTCTAAGCGATTCAAGCAGCAGCTCGATGGGAAGAGGGTTATTTGCCTAAACATCCCGGACGATTATGAGTTCCTGTCTCCGGCTCTGGTTAAACTCCTCCAAGTGGTTGTTCCGAAGCATCTTCCAAGTGTTTTCAAGACAACCTAGTGCCTGATAGGAAGAACAGGGTGCGTGTCAATGAAACTCAGCCCTGCGCCTAACATCTCGTTGCAGCGGGACCGTGATGGATAAATTGCACACTTCAAAGCCTCATCGTCCGCCCGCTGAACTCGGGCGTTAGGCCACTCTGTCAGGGAGGAGGTATGCGGACATCCCCTGTCTTGCTTCTGGCACTGGTTGCTCTTCTAGCCGATGCCTCTGAGCAGGCGAATATTCCGGAGCCGTTCCGAGGCCGATGGGGATCGGTACTAGAGAAGTGTCGTATACCAGACGAAGGGCGACTAGTCATTGAGGCGGCGGAGGTGTCCTTCTACGAGAGTCGTGGCAAAGTGCTGGCCGTACGACGGCTTGGGCCTCGCGACATAGAGATCGATCTCGATATGAGTGGAGAAGGTAGCGTTTGGAAAGATACACGCCGATTTGTGCTTTCGGAGGACGGTCAGCGCCTAACGAATATCATGGGCACTCGTGAGCATTCGCGCGTTCGATGTGAGTAGCGGTATCAAAGCATGCGTTGCCGTGGCCTAACATCTCGTTGCAGGCGGACCGTGAACGATAAAGTGCTCACTTCAATACGTCGGCGGGCGGCCGCTGAACTCGGGCGTTATATCTCCGTGCTGGTAAGAGGAAGCTTGAGGCTGGCTCATCTCCCGTAGAGATGTCTGCGTGCAGGAGATCGCCGCTGTTTCCGCGGCGCGTCAAGGAAGTAGAAGTTCGCCACAGCCCAGTCGTGCCAGCTTCAGCCGCCGCGGACAGCTCGCGTTCCTTTGGTCGAAAACCGGTTATCGATAAAGTGCCCGCGTTGAGCACGGCCGGTCGCCAGGTTCTGTCCGCGAACCTCATCTGCGGCGGCGCACGGTGGCATCCGTCAACCTCTCGCCGTTCATGCCAAGAAGGGGTTATCACGGTTGCGCCGCTACGGCAGCAGCCGCATGATCGGTCCATGCAAGTTGCATTTCTTCCCGCTGTTCTGGCAAATCGTGCCTGGGCTCAGGCGAATCCGCGACAGGAGTCGGGAGGAGTTGATCCGTCCACGTGCGGACATATAACTGGTCGTTGCAGCGGGACCGTGACGCCACGTGCTCAACTCATGCCGCGGCGCCCGCCCGCTGAACTTCGGCGTTATATCTCCGTGCTGGTAAGAAGAAGCGTGAGGCTGGCTCATCTCCAGTAGAGATGTCTGCGCAGGAGATCGCCGTTGTTTCCGCGGCGCCGCGAGGTAGTAGAAGTTCGCCACCACCCAGTCGTGCGCGATTCTGCCGCCGCGGACAGCTCGAGGTCCTTTGGTCGAAAACGGGTTGTCGATAAAGTGCAGGCACTGAGCTCGGCGGTCGCCAGGTTCTGTCCGCGTAACTCATCTGCGGCGGCGCACGGTGGCATCCGTCAGCCTCCTGCCGTTCATGCCAGGAAGGGGTTATCACCGTTGCGCCGCTACGGCAGCAGCCGCATGATCGGTCTATGCACCTTGCACTTCTTCCCGTTGTTCCGGCAACTCTCGCGCTGAGTCTGGCGCATCCGCGACAGGAGTCTGGCGGAGTTGATCCGTCCGCGTGCGTAGATATAACTGGTCGTTGCAGCGGGACCGTGATGCCACGTGCTCACCTCTTGCCCCTGCGTCCGCCCGCTGAACTTCGGCGTTATACGCCGCCTTGGCAATGGAGTCGTCGATGCTAACCAAACAGCAAAGTTTAGCCGCAGCAGACGCTCTCATCTTGCGAGTCAGGGCGGAAAAGCTCCGGCGACTTGAGCGCCGCACGGCTCGCTGGTCTGTGATCTATCCAGCGATGAGGGTCGTTCCACTCCAGGAGAGAGAAGGCCTCATGGATGCCGCCAGGAACGCCGTGTTGCGAAGTTGGCTCGTGTGGACGGTGGCCGCTTTGGGAGTGTCAGCCTCTGTTTGGGCCTATCTCGGCAGGGTGATATTTGAATCGTTCCCAGTCGATTGGCCCGTCTATCCAGTAGGCCCGATTGCGGTTGTGGCCGTTGCCGTTGTTCGCACTCTTTACATTCGCGCCTTCCTGAAGTCGGAAGTTTTGACTCGCCATCCATTGAGCCGCACTGATGCCTCCAGCCCGAGCGCATAACTCGTCGTTGCAGCGGGACCGGGAACGATAAAGTGCTCGCTTCGTGGCCTCATCATCCGCCCGCTGAACTTGTGCGTTAGACATGAATGATACGTACCGCCTGTCCAAAGGTCTGGCACTGCGTCAGTTCTGGCTTTCCTTAGGACTGATCCTCTTGGTCGTGGCAGGCATCACTCTCAAGTCACTTTGGGAGGGTGAGGGAACGTCCATAGTCTTTGCGGCGATCACCATAACTGTAATCGCAGTTTTCTATTGTCGCCGCACTTACAAACAGTCACAGGCCGTTGCGGACATTCACTCACTGAGCCTTGTTAAGGACGCAATACTGATTCGCGACGGCGCAATCGAACAGAAGATCCCATACGATGCCATTGAGCTTCTACGACTTCGGCGGTCGCCGTTTGGCACCGTCAGCTTTACGTTGAAGGGCTCTGGGCTGTCGAGCGCACCATTCTACGGATACGACAACATGGAAGGCTTAGTCTCCGCACTATCAAGTCGCCTGCCTAGCGATAGAGTGTCGGGTGGGCGTGTTCATGTCTAACATCTCGTTGCAGGCGGACCGTGATGGATAAAGTGCACACTTCAAGGCGTTGGCGGGCGGCCGCTGAACTCGGGCGTTAGCTGGCATACCAACCAACTGTAGAGGGTTCAGGGATGTCTCAGAGGTCGGTTAGCGCTGTGCTCTTCGCGAAGGACCATCGGGCCGTCGCTGACTTCTATCGGCGTGTGTTCGACGCCTCGGTTTCGGTTCAGGACGAATACCACACGTTGCTAGACGTGCAGGGGTTCAGTCTGGTGATCCACCAGATCTCTTCCGGGACCGCTCGTGAGGTCACTATTACCGCGCCACCACAGCGGAGAGAACAGGGGGCACTAAGGTTGGATTTCACGATTTCGAATATCTTTGAGCGCCGAGTTCTGGCTCGTCAGCTTGGTGGACAGATCGATGATCTCCCGCCTCCCTGGGCGGGTGGGAGTCCGTCCTTCTTCTTGGGGGTCGATCCCGAGGGAAACGTAATTGGCTTCAATGCCAGCTAACATCTCGTTGCAGCGGGACCGTGATGGATAAAGTGCACACTTCAAGGCATCAGCGGGCGGCCGCTGAACTCGGGCGTTAGGCGGCACGGATGCGTCGTGCAGTGTTCGTCGCCCTTTTCGCTCTGATGGCTTGCTCGCCGAAGGGCGAGTTTCGCGTCTGCGAGTCCACATGGCACGGGGAATCATGCCGCCATTTCGAATCAGCGGAGGAGGCTTCAGAGGCAACGGGTCGTGAGGCAGAAGCGGAGCGCGCCAAGTCCATCAAGACTGCGAAGAGTCTGCCGTTCGACTATGCAGCATGTTCCGGGCAGGTACTCGCCATGGAACTTAGAGAAGGGCAGCACTCTCCGGACGATGCGGTCTATGTCTCTGTCTTTGAGGCAGATCCTGGTCGGGCATCCCTTGAGATGCTTAGTGCCCTACGACCCAATACGCATCCACGCTCCTCGACGCCCACGCAGGGTGATGGTCTTTCACCAGCTCCGGGTTGGCGGTATAACCTTTTCGAGATGCGCGCGCGTAGCTTGCATCGCGGCTACGAGGCGTATGTCAGCTATTACTGTGGCGCTCTGTGCGCTGGAAGCTACCGCTACCGACTGGAGAAGGACGGCAACTCGTGCAAAGTAGTCTCAAGAGAGCAGTTCGGACCTGTCTCCTAGTGCCGCCTAACATCTCGTTGCAGCGGGACCGGGTTCGATAAAGTGCACGCGCGTCACACTCATGCCAGCATTGAGAGCTGCGGTTGTGCGCTTGGGCCTCGGCACCCGCCCGCTGAACTCGGGCGTTAGCGTGCATGTTGCGCGTGGTGCAAATGTTGACTGTGGTCGTTCTCTGGTCCGCCTCGACAGCCGCGGAGCCAGTGAGAATGCTGCTATTTCGAGATCCACTGATCTCTCTCGAGTCCTCAGCAAAGGCGTTTCGAGTCTGCATCAGCGATGCAGGTGGCTGTCAACGCATGGAGATGGTTCTTGTATTTGGGACTGCTTCTGATCAACAGAGCTGGCAGCTCCTGCAGGTTCTGATGCGGAAGGGTGCGCCCAAGGAAGTTGCAACCGATGGTACCTATGCCAAGGTCTACTGGGCAGGGCAACATGTGTGCACTCCGGAACACTACGTTCGTGACGGAGGATCTTGGGTTCAGGTTCTTTCCGGTCTTCCTTGCCTCGATGGCTAATGACACAGGACATACG
>CAVZRQ010000003.1:0-84424 GCA_963777735.1 uncultured Gammaproteobacteria bacterium
GATGTCCAGCGTCTGCGCGCAGATGTCGATGCCGCGGAACAGCGGAAACTTCAGCAGCTGCAGGTCACGCTGATACCCGGAAGGCAGCTTCGCAAAGATCCCCAGCGCCTCGGTCAGGCACCCATGCGCCGTCGCCGTCCGGCCGCGCACCAGCTCAAACACATCCGGATTCCGCTTCTGCGGCATGATCGATGAGCCGGTGGTGAACGCATCCGGCAGCTTCACGAACCCGAACTCCTGCGTATAGAACAGCAGCAGGTCGCTGGCCGCGCGGCCGAGATCCTGCATGGTCAGCGTGATCTCGAACAGCAGCTGGCTCTCGGCCTTGCCGCGCGAGAGCTGCACGGAAGTCACGGGCACCTGCACGCTGGCGAAGCCCATCTCCTTGGCGGTGGCATCGCGATCCAGCTTCAGCGCGGGCGCGCCGTAGCCGGCGGCCGAGCCCAGCGGGCTCTTGTCGATGCGACGCAGCGTGGCGCGCAGGCCAGCCGCGTCATCGCGCAGTTCATTGGCATAGCCGCCGGCCCACAGCTTCACGCTGCTCGGCATGCCCTGCTGCATGTGGGTGTAGCCGGGCAGGGCGATGCTGCCCTGGCTTGTCGACGAGCACATCCAGGGCGGCGACGACCTTCTCCACGCCTTCGGCGAGCTGCGTGGCGGCATCCTTCAGGTACAGCCGCACCGCGGTGAGCACCTGGTCGTTGCGCGAACGGCCCAGATGCACGCGGCCACCGGCGGCGCCGATCTTCGCGGTGAGATGCTTCTCGAGCGCGGTCTGGCCGTCTTCATCGGCCAGCGTGATCTTCCACTTGCCGGCGGCATGCTCTTCGCCGACTTCCTTCAGGCCCTTCTCGATGGCCTTGAAGTCTTCGCCGTGATCAGGCCGCGCCCCGTGAGCATGCGCGCATGGGCAATGGACGCCAGCACGTCATAGCGCACCAGCCGCTCGTCCAGCGCATGGTCCTCACCGGCGGTGAAGGCCAGTACGCGTTCGTCGAGCGGCGTGCCCTTGTCCCACAGGCGGCTCATGGTTCAGGCCTTGCCGCTCTGCTGCTCGGCATCGCTGAGGGCGGCGATGTCGTTGATGATCAGCGTGCCCATGCCTTCGTTGGTGAACACCTCGGTGAGGATGCTGTCGGGCGCGTCGTACGAGATCACGTGCACGCGGCGCACGCCGCCGCGGATGGCTTCTTCGATGGCCTTGGCCTTGGGCAGCATGCCGTCCTTGATGGCGCCGCTCTTGCGCAGGGCGTCGAGGCCCTTGAGGTCGGTGTACGAGATCACGGAGCCGGGGTCGGCGACGTTCTCGAGGATGCCGGGGGCGCCGGTGCACAGGATCAGCTTCTCGGCGCCGAGTGCGGCGCCGATGGCGGCGGCGACGGTGTCGGCGTTGATGTTCAGCAGCGTGCCCTTGTCGTCGGCCGAGAGGGGGCTCACGACGGGCATCAGGCCGTTGTCGAGCAGCTTCATCAGCACGGATTCGCTGACGAGGTCGATGTCGCCGACGAGGCCGTAGTCGACCATCTCGCCTTCGACCTCCACGGGGCCGCGCTTGTGGGCCTTGATGAGGCCGGCGTCGACGCCGGATACACCGACGGCATCCATCTCGAGCTCGCGGCAGATGGCGAGCAGCTTGGTGTTGATGAGGCCGTTGAGCACCATCGAGGTGGCGTCGATGGCCTTCTCATCGGTGACGCGCCGGCCCTGCACCATGCGGGTGGGCACGCCCATGGCCTCGGTGACCTGCGTGAGCTGCGGGCCGCCGCCGTGCACCATCACGACCTTGATGCCGAAGTAATGCAGGATCGCGATCTGTTCGATCAGCGCGCGGGTGGCGACGGGGTCGCCGAACACGGCGCCGCCGGCTTTCACGACGAAGGTCTTGCCCTTGTACATGCGGATGTACGGGGCTGCGCTGCGCAGGCCGCGGATGGCGGCGGACTTGCGGGGGTCTTGCATGATCATGGGCTTCGTTCTCTTGGGCTCTGGTCGGTGAAAAGGGTCAGGAAGCGAGCAGGCGGTGCAGCACGGCCATCTGCGCCGGCATGCGATTGTAGGCTTCGCGCACGACAACGCTGCGCGGTGAATCGAGCAGGGCGTCGGTCACCGCCACATTGCGGCGCACGGGCAGGCAGTGCATGAAATGCGCGTTGGGGTCGGCGCTGGCAAACCAGCTCTCGTCCACCTTCCAGTGGGCGAGCCGGCTGCGCAGTTCACCATCACCCGCGGCGTTGCCATAGTGGCGGGTGGAGCCCCATTCCTTGGCGTAGAGCACGCGGGCGCCCTTCATGGCGGAGGCGCGGTCGGTGGTCTCGGTGAACGAGCCACCGGAGGCTGCGGCCAGGCGCTTCGCCTTGTCGGCGAGTGGCTGGGGGATCTCGTAGCCTTCGGGGCGCAGCACCACCACTTCCATGCCGCGCTGGGCGGCCATGGTCATGGCGGCGGCGGGCACGGCCAGCGGCAACGCGCGCGGATGGTTGACCCACGACAGCACGAACTTGCCGTGATCGGGCACGTCGAGCTCATCCATCGTCTTCCAGTCGGCGAGCGCCTGGCAGGGATGGTTCATCGCCGATTCCATGTTGATCAGCGGCTTGTCGACGAGGTCGGCGATCTGCCGGAACACCACTTCGTTGATGTCGTCCTGCAGGTTCACGCCTTCGGCGAAGGCGCGGATGCCGAGCACATCGGAGTACGAGGCCAGAACGGGAATGCCTTCACGGATGTGTTCGGCACGGTCGCCGTTCATCACGGCGCCGAGTTCGGTCTCGAGCTTCCACGTGCCCTGGCCGGGCGTGATGACGAACGAGCTGCCGCCGAGGCGCGACATGCCCGACTGGAACGAGGCCAGCGTACGCAGGGAAGGGTTCATGAACAGCAGGCCGAGCACCTTGCCGGCGAGCGCATGCGGACGCGGCGTTCTCTCGAGCCTGCTGGCAAGCCCGATGAGATCACGCACGGCGGCGGGTTCGAAATCCGCCAGATCGATGAAACGTTTCATGTTGAGCGGAGTCGAGGCTAGACGAAGCGCTTGAGCGCTGCGGCGAGCAGATCGACCTCGGCCTCCTTGAGGGTGAAGGGGGGCAGCAACCGCAGCACGTTCGGATCGCCACTGGTGCCGGTGAGGATGTTGTGGTCGGCGAGCAGGAACTTCTGCAGATCCTTCGCCGGCACTTTCGAGATCAGGCCCGTGAGGAAGCCCGCGCCCTGGTGGCCGGTGATGGGGCCGACGATGCAGGTCTTGCGGATGTAGGCGCTGACCCGCCGCACATTGGCCAGCAGGTGCTCCGACTCGATGGCGTCGATGGTGGCCTCGATGGCGGCGCAGGCCATGGGGCCGGCGCCGAAGGTGGTGCCGAGGGCGTCCATCTTCACGGCGTCCGCCGCCTTCTTCATCATCAGCAGGGCGGAGCACGGGAAGCCGTTGCCCAGCGCCTTGGCGCTGGTGATCATGTCGGGCAGCACGTCGTAGAGGTTCGCGCAGAACGGCTCGCCGCTGCGGCCGAAGCCGCACTGCACTTCGTCGAAGATCAGCACGGCGCCGGTTTCATCGCAGCGCGCGCGCAGGGCCTTGAGGTATTCGGCGCCCATGTCGAAGGCGCCGCCCACGCCCTGCACGGGCTCGATCACCACGGCGGCGGTCTTGTCGGTGATCTGTGCCAGCGCCGCGGCATCGCGACGTGGCAGGAACTTCACATCGAACGGTGCGCGCGGGAAGCCATACCACTTCTTCGCGGCGCCCCAGGTGAGCGCGCCGGCGGCGGCGGTGCGGCCATGGAAGCTCTGCTCGAACGCCACGACTTCGGTGCGGCCGGGATTCAGCGTGAACGCCATCTTCAGCGCGTTCTCGTTGGCCTCGGCGCCGCTGTTGACGAAGAACACGCTTTCCACCGGCAGGCGCGAGAACGCGATGAGCTTGCGCGCGGCGCGCAGCCGCACGTCCATCGGCACGGCGTTGCTCTGGAAGTTCATCGCACGGGCCTGCTCGGACACGGCCTTGGTCCAGGCGGGATGGCCGTAGCCCAGGGCCGCCACCGCATGGCCACCATAGAGATCCAGCACGCGGCGCCCGTCCGGAGCAATCAGCCACACGCCCTCACCGCGCAATACCTCGAGGGGGTATTGGGCGAAGACAGGCGCCAGCGGGTCATGCGCGGCGTGCGAGGTTTCCTGGCTGTTGGCCAGTGCGTGTGCGGTGCTCATTGGTGCGTTCCTTAAGGTCAAGGCTCCTGGGTTGGTGTGGTCGAAAAAATCAGGTCCAGCCGACGGCTGGTGCGGTGAGGCCGGCCGTTTCGGGCAGGCCGAGCAAACGGTTCATCCACTGCATGGCGCCGCCGGCGGCGCCCTTGTTGAGGTTGCACAGCACGCTCGTCACGGCGAGGGTGGTGCCATCGGTCGCGACGGAGAGGCGGGCGTAGTTGCTGCCGGCCACATCCTTGACGCGCGGCGACTGGGCGCTCACCGAGACAAACGGCGAGTGCGCATAGAAACCCTTGAAGGCTTCGACGAGGTCAGCCGATGTGGCGCCGGTCTTGGCGAGCTGCGCCTGCACAGTCACATGGATGCCCCGCGCGAACGGACCCGAGTGCGGCACGAAGGCGAAGTGCGCCTTCACGCCGCTGGCGGCCAGCGCACAGGCGGTGACCTCGGGTGCATGCCGATGCGCCAGCGCGTTGTAGGCGTACATGTCGCTGTGCCGCTGCGGATGATGCGTGCCTTCCACGGGCTTGCGGCCGGAGCCGGTGCTGCCGGTGACGCCAGCGACGAACAGCGTGGGCTGCGCCAGGCCGAGCTTCAGCAACGGCACCGAAGCCAGCAGGATCGCCGTGGCGAAACAGCCGGGATGCCCGACATGCGGCGTGGGTGAAGCGGCCAGATGCTCCGGCACCGCGCAGGTGAACTGCTTCAGCCGCGCCGGCGCGCCATGCGCGTGCTTGTACACGGCGGCATAGGCCTCATCCGTGCTGTAGCGATAGTCGGCGGAGATATCCACCACGCTGGGCTTCGTGCCCGCGGCTTCGGCCTTCGTCAGCAGCCGATCGATCAGTGCGGCAGATGCGCCATGCGGTGCGGCCGAGAAGATCGCGCTGCGCGGCAGCGTGGCCACCAGCTGCTCGATCTCTTCAATGGAGGAGAACTTCGTGTCGGGGTACGCAGAGGCCAGATGCCCGAACGACTTCGCCACGGGCTCGCCGGGCTGGCTGTCCGAGAGGATGCCGGCAAGCTTGAGGTCCGGATGCCCGGCGATCAGGCGCAGCAGCTCGCCGGCAACATAGCCGGTGCCGCCAAGCACGATGGTGGGAATGCCTGCACTCATGGTCTGCGCGCGCCTTCAGTTCGCCGCCGGAGCGGGAAACTTCGCGCCGAGGCCGACGCTGTCGATGACGATGTCGCCCAGCAGCGCGCCATTGCTGATCGCGTTGCAGGCCTTCACGCTCATCTGTTCCTGGATGATCTGCACGCCCACGCTGTTGTCCGTGGCGGGGCCGGTGACCACCGAGGGCTCGATGTGGAAGCGCTCGCGCAGCAGCTTCACGCCGCCCCAGGCCGCCACGGGATCATTCGCCGACAGCACCACGCTGGTGAGCGACTTGCGGATGTCTTCGCATTCCAGGATCGAATCCACGCCATAGGTGCCGATGAGGCCATCGCCCAGCTCGAACACGATGACATCGGGCTTGCGCGCGGAGAGCTCCGTGAGCATCGAGCGCGTCAGCGCCGGGCCGGACTTGCCGGTGGTGGTGACCACGCCGAGATCCGTGAAGATCATGCTGTTGCGCGCGCCGGAATCTTCCATGGCGAGGATGTCGCGCCGCAGGGAAACACCGGTGGCCTTGAACACATCGACCGTGAGGCCGCGATGCCGCATGCGCGAGACGATGGAGCAGGCCGCTGCCGTCTTGCCGGCTTCCATGCAGGTGCCGGCCAGCGCCACGACGGGCACGCCCTGCGTATCGAGCGTTGCGTCGTAATCGAGCTTGCGCGAGCCCACGCGCGCGGGCACGCCGATGCGTTCGCCCAGGAACGGGAACTGCAGCACGCCGCCCAGCACCTTGCAGTCGAACGGGTTGCCGTTCTGCGGGTTGGCCGAATCGCAGATGCCGAGCACACCACCGATGTTCAGCATCTGGATGATGTCGCCGGGCTTCACCGACTTCGGCACATGGCCGGAATAGCCGAACAGCGCGCGCCGCGGGCCGAGTGCGCCCGCGACGATATCGCCCTTCACGACCTTCGCCATGCGGCCGCTGGTGAGCTCCAGCGTGTTGTAGGTGGACTTGTTGGTCAGGATCTCCACGACCAGCACCACGCCTTCCTCAGCCGGAATGTCTTCGGAAATGCGCAGATCGTGCTTCAGGTTCAGCGCCTGCGTCACCGAGCCGATCTTGTCTACAACCACTGATCTCATCGTCGTAACGTCCTTCTTTACTTCGGCTGCTGGCCGGCACGGGTATAAAACACGCCGGTCAGGGCGACAATCTTCGAGAAACCCAGCGCATCCTGCGGCGTCCATTCGCCCACCGATTCGCCGTACACGCCCTTCGAGGCGGCCATCAGCGAGTACGGGCGATTCCACGCCTTCGACGAAGCTCTGGCCGGGGCGCAGCAGCACGTGCACATCGCCGGTGACGCGCTCCTGCGAAGAAAGCATCAGCGCTTCGATGTCGCGGCACACCGGATCGAGCAGCTGGCCTTCATGCACCAGATCGCCATAGGGCGCGGACACCAGTTCCTTGATGCGCTGCTGCCGCGGCGTCATGACGAGCTTCTCGAGCTCGCGATGCGCGTTGAGCAGGATCTCGGCGGCGGGCGCTTCGAAGGCCACCCGGCCCTTGGTGCCGATGATGGTGTCGCCCAGGTGGATGCCGCGGCCGATGCCGAACTTCGCACCGAGGGTTTCGAGGCGCTCGATCACATCGACCGGCGTCATCGTCTTGCCATCGAGCCCCACGGGGCGGCCCTGCTCGAAGCGGATGGTGTGGTGCTGCGGGGCGGCGGGTTTGTCGAAGGCATCCTTCGACAGCACCCAGGCGCTGTCGGGAATGCTGCCCATCGAGGTCAGCGTTTCCTTGCCGCCGATCGTCACGCCCCACAGGCCGCGATTGATGGAATAGGCCGCGCCATGCGGCGGAATCGGCAGCTTCCGTTCGCGAGCAGGTAATCCAGCTCTTCCTGACGCTTGAAGGCCTTGTCGCGCACGGGCGCGAACACTTCGAGATCCGGCGCCAGCGTGCGCAGCGCGACTTCGAAGCGCACCTGGTCGTTGCCGGCTGCGGTGCAGCCATGCGCGATCATGTTGGTGCCGAGCTCGCGCGCGACGCGCGCGATGGTCTGCGCCTGCATCACGCGCTCTGCGCCCACGCACAGCGGATACATGTTGCCGCGCCGCACGTTGCCCATGATCAGGAACCGCAGCACCTGCTCGAAGTAATCGGCGCGGGCGTCGATCTGGTGATGCGCGATGGCGCCGAGTGCCAGCGCGCGCTCGTGCAGCGTCTTCGCGGCGGCCGCGTCGATGCCGCCGGTGTCGACGGTCACCGTGATCACCGGCCGGCCGGTGTTCTCGGCCACCCAGGGCACGAGGAAGGAAGTGTCGAGCCCACCGGAGTAGGCCAATACGATGGGCTTGGCGCCCTTGTTTGCAGTCTGCGTCATGATGGTCTTGCTGTTAGATGCGGAAAACGGAATGGAGGTGCGCGAGCAGGCGCGCCTGCGCTTCGCCATCTTGGGTGGCGATGAAGATGGTGTCGTCGCCCTGGATGGAGCCGACGATCTCGGGCCAGTTGGCCCGGTCGATGGCCACGGCGACGCTGCCGGCCGCGCCCACGGAGGTGAGCACCACGGTGATGGAGGGGCCGGCGGTCTTGATCTCGCGCACGAAGCGCTCGATGGCCTTGAAGCTGCCCTGCGCATGGGAGATTTCATCGCCCGGCGGCAGGTAGCGGCCCTGGGACTTGAGCACGCCCAGCTCGCGCATGTCCCGGCTCACCGAGGACTGCGTGACCTCGAAGCCATCGCGCTTCAGCAGGCCGACCAGATCGGACTGGCGACGCACATCACCCGCGCGCAAATAGCGCAGGATCTGGTCGCGGCGGCCGGATTGGTGGCGGTCTGGGTGCATAAGAATGCGCATTGTATGCATAAATTATGCGGAGTCAAGGGCTTCGGAAAGGAGCTGTTTCGGGTGATTTGCAGCGGATTTGGCGATCGAGTATTTCTTCGCCTCTGCATGTAATACGTGGATGCTGCAAATGGGTAACGCACTGACAGTTGACGGGCAGGTCACCATTCCCGAGCGGGTCCGGGATGCGCTCGGCCTCAAGCCAGGGGATGAGGTGGAGTTCGTGGTCGAAAGCGGCGGCTCGGTCGTGCTGCGGCGGCGGGCAAGTTTTCCTAGGCCGCCAGAGCCGAGGCCGGATCGGTTTGATCGCGCCCTCGGGAGCGCCGACTACAAATGGGGCAGCACAGCCGCATACATGAAATTCATCCGCGGCGACGACTACGAGATCAATGGCAACTAGGGGCTTGCCGCGTGACCTTGACGCACCATCCCCGGTGAAATACTGTGAGAAGGTGAAAAATGTCACAGTCTCACTGGATGATGCTATCTACCACAGAGCCCGGGTTGCCGCGGCTGAGCGCGGAACGTCGCTGTCCGCGCTGGTACGCGTCTATCTGGAAGGGCTGGGGTCTGGAGAAAGTGAGAGCGACCGACTGAAGAAGGCCGAGCGCGCGCTACGGGCAACGATCGGTGATTTCCGGGGAGGCAACCGGCAGTCCCGCGAGCAGTTGCATGAGCGCGATGCATGAGCGGCACGCACTTCATCGATACCAACATCCTGCTCTATTCGATCAGCAACGCCCCGGACGAAACCCGCAAGAGCCAGATCGCCATCGACCTGCTGGATCGCGACGACGGAGCGCTATCGGTCCAAGTGCTGCAGGAGTTCTACGTTCAGGCAACGCGCGCGACCCGGGCTGATCGTTTGTCGCATGACATTGCTGCCGGCCTGATCGAGACCTGGATGCGTTTTGCCGTGCAGGAGAACACCGTGCCGCTGATGCGGCACGCGCTGGCCATCAAGGCCGCGCATCGCCTTTCCTATTGGGACAGTGCAATCATCGCGGCAGCGTGTGCACAGGGTTGCAGCGAGATCTGGTCCGAGGACATGGCGCACGGCCGCCAGCTGGAAGGCGTGCGGGTGGTGAATCCCTTCGTCTAGGCAGCGCCGTGGTTCCCTAGCTGGTGCGCGGGCCCATCGTCGGCATGCGCGCAACGCGCCAGTCCAAAGACATCCACCGGTGCATTGCCAGCATGCGAAACAGCGCGCAGGCCACCAGCGATACCACGGCAACAGTGGCCAGAACCTGTGGCGAAGGCCCGCCACCCTTCACGACCGCTACCATCTCCAGGACGATCAGCACGCCGACGCCGACGTACTGGATCACATCTGTCAGGGTCACATCCCGGGTCAATGTCATGCCACTGTAGAACAGGCCGATCCATGCGGGAATCTGCACGGCGGCCAGCATCAGCAGTGGGCCCACGCGTTCCGGTGCGCGCACAAGGGTGAAGGCTGCGACGACGGCAGTCATCAGCACCAGCGACCACAGGGTGCCGGCAAGGCCGTGGTTCTCCGCCATCGCGAACAGGCTGGCGCGATCCGTGCCCGCGCGCAGCCAGAGCATGCGGGCGCGCCGGGTGCACATGTAGGCGAGCTGCGCGCCGGCTATGCCGCCGAACAAGACAACGAACTCATAGCCCGGCACGCGCGCACGCCCGGGAGTAAGGAAGGTAAAGCCGACGAAAAACACGGCAACCCAGGCGGTAGACATCAAGGCATAGCGGAAGGGGGACGACACACCCAGCAGCAGCTGGCTGCTCGCGCGTTGGGTGGATACAGCGCCCCGGGGGAAATCCACCAGGGCGGCCAGCATGCCCGGTGGTGAATTCTCGAAGCTCTGGCTGGATCGATCGCCGAACCAGCGGGGTACGCGGAAAGAGCGCGCCTGCAGGTACCAGATGGCGAACACCAGCCAGGCTGCCAGGACCAGCGCGAACCAGGTGAAGAGTCCGGGAAGCTCGATGCCGGACTTCGACGCCCGGATGAGCAGAGGTGGCACGATCAACATCGGCATGAAGGCGATGAAGAACGACAGCAGTCGCGAGCTGCTTGCCAGGAACACGGTGAGCCACATTCCGGCAATGACGGTCCAGCCGGTCGCGAACGCGAAGCCCGGATGAAAGCCGCGGGAACTTGCCGGAAACCCATGCAGGTGGCTCGCCAGCTGCGTCACCACCGCCGGCAGCGCGATCACGGCTGCAAGCCCCGTGATGGCCAGCAGGGTAGCCGCCAGCATCCGCACCCGGCCATGGGGGCGCAGATGCAGCATGGTGGGAGAAGAGGCGGAGCGCAGCGCCACACCACCGGCCATCGCTGGCACGAGCGCGATGAAGACCGCGCCGATCATCGCGACCACGATGTAGACGGCGAGGTTGTTGGGATGCGTGGCAAACGCGCCAAACACCAGGCCGAATACCAGCAGGATCCCGCCCAGAACCACCAGCCAGCTCTGCAGCGGGATGATCAGCCAGGCAAACGCGAGTGCAATCCGCAGCACGGTCTTCATGCGTGGATCTCCAGGAAGATGTCCTCGAGGCCGAGCCCTTCGCTTTCGATGTGCGCGTCGAGGCGCGCTGCGGCGGCGTGCAGATCTGCGTCGCTCAGATCGCGCACGGTGACGGTGGCGGTGAGGCCGTCCTGGCTGCGCCGCGTCGGAAAGCACGCCAGGCAGGCCGAGGTGTGAAGGCAGGGCGCGCTGCGCGCGGATGTGCAGGCGCCGCACGGATTGCTTGAGGTTGTCCGTCTCGCCATCCCACAGCAGCCGTCCGTCCTTGATGATCCAGATGCGGTTGGCGACGCGCTCGAGATCCGAGACGATATGCGTGGAGAAGATCACCGCACGATGAGCGTCGCCGGCGATCTCCAGCAGCTGCTGCAGGAAGCGCCGCCGTGCGAGGGGATCCAGGCTCGCCACGGGTTCGTCGAGCACCAGCAGATCGGGGCGATTGCCCAATGCGAGCAGCGTGGAGAGTTTCTGCCGCTCGCCACCGGACATCACGTTGGCGCGGCGGTCCAGCGGCACTTCCCACTCGCTGGCCAGGCGATCGATCAGCGCCTGATCCCAGTTCTCGTAGAAGCTGCCGATCAGGGAGATCTGGTGGCGGCCGGTGAGGGTGGGCAGCAGCTCATCCTGCTGCGGCACGAAGCCGATGCGCGCCTTCACGGCGGTGGACATGTGCAGGCAGTCCTCGCCGAACACCTGCGCGTTGCCGGAGGTGGGTGGCGAGAACCCCAGCATGGTTTCGAGCAGGGTGGTCTTGCCGGCGCCGTTCTTGCCGATGACGCCCACGACATCGCCGGGCTGCACGGTGGTGGTCACGCCTTGCAGGATGCTGCGACCCTTGATGGTCCGGTGCAGGTCGTGAATGTGGACGGCGGCTTCACTCATGACTTCTCTCCCAGTTTCTTCCTGAGCTGTGCGATGACTTCTTCGTCTGATAGCTCCAGCTGCCGCGCCGACAGGGCGAGGGCCTCGAGCTGTGGTTCGATCTGTTTGAGCTTTGAAGCAACGCTCGATTGATTGCGCCGCAGCGCGGCCACGCGCATCGGCTTGCCGCGATGGCGTTCGAGCAGGCCTTCGGACTCGAGCAGGCTGTAGGCCTTCGAGATGGTCATCGGGTGCACGGTGTGCTCGTGCGCCATCTCGCGCACCGAGGGCAGTTCCGCGCCCGGCTGCAGCTGCCCGCCGGCCACCAGCCGCCGCACCTGGTCGACGAGCTGCTGGTAGATGGGGACGCTGGAGTGGGGGTTCAGTATGAACATTTGGCGACCATGTGTACTAGTACAATAGGACACATGGCGCGAGAGTGCAAGCGGCCGCGGTTATGACAAGCCGCAGAGCCTACTTCTGGATGGTGTAGACGATATCCGCGCTGCGGGCCTTGCCGGCCTCGGTCTTGAGCGTCCAGCGATCACCGATGGTGAAGCGCATCTTCAGCGTGTTGATGGCCTCGGCGAGGCTGATGCCGTAGCTCACGTAGATGCGGGGCGAAAGATACTTGCCGATCACCAGCGAGGTGTCGTTGCTGAGATCGGATTCGATGCCCACATCGTCCACGCCCACGCGGGTGCCGAGGCGCTGCGCGAGGATGGCGCCGCCTTGCGCCAGCAGGTCGTTGCGCGCCGCGCCGGCGCGGTTGCTGTTCTGCACGCTTTCGAGCGAACCGCCGGCCAGGATCAGCGACGCGATCTGCGATTGCGGGATGGCGGGTTCGGAGAAGAAGAACATGTCGGGATCACGCAGGCGGCCGCGCACGTTCACGCCGGCGGTGATGTCGGGGTAGACCTTCTGCGCGCGCAGGTCTACACCGGGATCGCCGAGCGGGCCGTTGTTGAAGATCAGGCGGCCGCGTTCGATGTCGAGCAGCCGGCCGAGCGCGGCGTATTTTCCTTCGGCGATGTTCAGTTCGCCCGAGCCGCGGCTGACCTGCGATTCGTCGGTGCGCACGGTGATGCTGCCGCCGAGTCGTGCGGTCAGGCCGAGCGTATCCAGCCGCACCTGATCGCCCAGCACCACGCGGATGTCGCTGACCACGAGCCAGCGCTGCGCGGGATCGATGGGCGGTGCACCCACCATCACTTCATCGCTGGAGGCCAGCACCACATTCGTGAGATCGGCGGGTTCCAGCCGGGCGAAAGGCACGCGCACTTCACCCGTGGCATCGATGCGATGCCCGGCGATCTTGAAGTCGAGATTGGGTGAAGCCTCGATGCGCACTTCGGGAATATCCACCACGCGCAGATTCTCGCCTTCGACATGCAGGTTGCCGAAGGGCTCGCGATCACGCCACGCGAGTTTGCCGTTGAACTTCGCCATGCCATTGCCGAGGCGCGACTGGCCGTCGATATCGAGCGAGTCGTTGTTGAAGTTGGCGTCGAGCGAGAGCTCGCGCAGCGCGAGATTCACCTGGTAGATATCGATGGAGGCCTCGCGCAGCTGCAGCAGGCCCTGCATGGTGGGCGCGCCCAGCGTGCCGCCGATGCTCACCTTGGTGGTCAGCCGGCCGGTGGCTTTGTCGATGCCGCCGAAGTAGATGTCGAGCAGGGCGAGGCCATCGGTGGTGGCATCCAGCGCGCCGCGGATCGGATAGCCCTGCCACTCGCCGGCATTGCGCTCGCCGGTGAGTTCGCCCTTGATGTTGCCGGAGGCACCGGCGTCCAGGCCCACCTGCACGGCGAAGCCGGTGGTGGTGGCATTGGCGGTGACGGTGCCCGATCCGAGCGACAGTCTTTCTTCACGCCCGTTCGAGAGTTGATGGCGCAGCTGCGCCTGCTGCAGCTGGCCGCGCATGCGTGCCCACCGGCAGGCCCGTGCGAGTTCCGGCGAGCTGGGCCTGCAGGTTGATCGTGCCTTCGTAGTCGATGTCCTGCATGAGGCCGGCGGTGAGCGCGCGCAGTGGCAGCGATTCCGCGGCGAGATCGGCATTCCAGTTGCCGTCGGGTTGACGGCTGCCGGAAAGGCAGAGGCGTTCCTCGGTGCCCTTGACGCAGGTCTGCGCGAGTTGAATCTGCTGCAGGTTGATGGCGAGTGCCGACGGTGCTTCCAGACGCAGCTGCAGATCGCGCGTGTCCTGGATCAGCAGGCTCTGCAATGTGCCCTGCCAGAGTCCTTCGCGCAGCGCGCCCTGTGCAACCAGCGCGGTGCGCAGCGGCGCGGCATCCACATCCAGCGCCAGGCGTTGCTGTTCGCCACTGCCACTGAGCTGCAGCGTGGCTTTCTGCACCTTGCGGCCGGCGAACTCGAGGCCGGAGAGGTCGATCTTCCCCTGCGCATGGCCATCCGTGCGCAGGTCGAGGTCCACGTCGGCATCGAATTCGGCGATCTTGCTGCCCTGCCACTCGAAGTCCGTGCCGCGCGCCTTGAACAGCAGTTGCGGCGTGGCACGCGTGCCCGCATAACTGCCGCGCGCGCTCACGCGTCCGCGGGCTTCCGGGTCGAACAGGCTCAGGTCGTCGGCATCGATCGCGAAGCGCAGGTTGCTCTGCTCGCCAAAGCCGCCGTCGAGCTGCAGGCGTGTGCGACCGAGGCGCATGTCGACGCCGCGGAACTGCCAGTCGGTGCTGCTCGCGGCACGCGCAAACTGCCCCTTGCCGCTGACCGTCTGGCCACGCAGCTTGCCACTGAGGCGCTGCACATCCAGATCGAGTGAACCGGCCGCACCGAACGGCGCGCCTGCCGCCTTGAAATCGAAACTCAATTGTCCTGGCAGATCGGCGCGCACCGCAGCGGGATCGAGATCCGTCATCCTGCCGGCCACGCTCCAGCTCTCGGCCGGTTGCCAGCGTGTTTCTCCGGCAAACTTCGCGGCGCCGCCGAGCAGCTGCACAGTGGCTTCTTCGATCAGCAGCGAATCGGCGGCCAGTCTGCCGTGCAGAGTCGCCGGCATCGCGGGTTGTTCCACCGCAATCACATCGCCATCCAGCTGTACCGCCCAGGGCTTCACGCCATTGAGCGCGTAGTTGCCGCGCGGGCTTGCGAATGCCGGCATTTCTGCAGCCAGCGGCCAGCGGAACTGAGTCCAGGCACCGCGCAGATCAAGCAGCGGGCCGCCTTGGACCACGACGACACGTCCCCGAGTGGTGGCGCGTGCGCCGGAGGGGGCATGGGTGACGACAGCGTTCTCGATCGTGAGCACCTTGCTGCTGTAAGCGCCCTGGAAGTCCACGCCCATGGCGCCGGCCTTGAGGCCCGGCGGGGTCAGTGATCCCTTCGCGGTGAAGCCAGTGCCGACGGCGGCGGCGGAGGCCGTGACGTCGAGCTCGCCCGAGATGATGCCCAGCGCCTTGCCGCCGCCGAAGGGTTGCAGGTCGAAGTCCAGCACCTTGGCGCGCCCGGCGAACTTCCAGCCCTTGTTGAGCGTGGTGGCAGCGCCGGTGATGTCGGCGTGAAAGGGCTGCTCGATGCGGCCCGTCAGCGGCAACCGATCGAGATCCCCATCGAAGCGCGCAGTGATGAGCCAGTCCGGAAGTCCGGGCGTGCGCCACGTGGTGACCACGTCTCCGTCGAGGCCGATGGGGCGCGCGGCATGCACGCGACCCGTGGCTTCCACATGGGCCTGCTCGTAATCCAGCTGCGCCGAGTTGATGCGCAGCTGCTTCGGCATCACGACCAGATCGCCCTCGATATTGCTCAGGGGCAGCTCCCTGCCACTCTGCAGCGTGAGGACTGCGGTATCGACATGCGCAGCGTCGGCATAAACGCGCAGTGGTGGCGGCAGGAAGCGCGGAGTCTTCTGCTCGCGCTGGGTGGGATCGCGCAGCAGCTTCACGTCGATGTGCTGCGCATGCAGGTCAGACAATGTGATCCGCTGCAGCAGCAACAGCGGCAGCAGCGCCACCCTGCCGGAGGCATGATCGATCTGCACATCCGCCAGCCGGTGCTGGATGCGCAGCGAATCGATGCGGAAGCCATCGACCAGCGTGCCCTGCGCCGTGCCGGGTGTGAGGATTACTGGCCCCACCTTGCCCAGACGCTTGACCACGAACTGCAGCCCGGCCTCCGTGGTGACGATCACGTACATCAGCGTGCCGGGCACCAGCAGCAGGATGGCCATCAGCGTCAGCAGTATCTTGCGTCGCAGGCTCATAGCTTTGGCGTGATGTTCAGGTGCAGACGGATATCGCCATTGGTGGACAGCGGCTTCGCGATGTCGAGGCCGATCGATACCACCGGCAGCCGGTAGCGCATGCCGAGGCCAGCCGCATACTCCACCGGATCCTTGAAGCTGTTGAAGGCATTGCCGACGTCAAAGAATGCGGCAACGCCCAGGTTCAGCGGCAGGTCACGCACGATCTCGGCCGAGCCCACGATCAGATGGCGACCACCGGTCTTGCGCAGTTCCGTGACACCGGCGCGGGTAACCGGCTCTTCGGGCGAGAGGCTGTTGTAGGCAAAGCCACGCACGCTGCGATCGCCGCCGGCGAAGAAGCGGTAGATACCCGGCACTTCGCTGAAGTTGCTCACGACGCTGGCGCCGAACTCGCCGCGCAGCAGCATATGCCAGCGATAGTCCAGATCGAAGTTGCGCTCCACTCGCAGGTTCATGCGCAGGAAATTGGCATCGGATCCCAGTGCCGAATGCGAGCCGATGACCTCGGCATACAGGCCGCGACTGAACAGGGATTCACCGAGGAAATTCTCGGGCACGGAAGCCACCACGAGGCCGGGCACCAGCAGCGTGCTGGAGAAGCGGCTGCCACCATCGTCGGTGCTGGTGTGCGTGGCGGAAAGCGAGGTTACCGTCTGCCAGCGGCCGTGCACGCGCGTGACGGAGGGGCGCAACGTGCGTCTCGTTGGTGTCGAGGTCGCTGAGCTCTTCAAAGCGGTTGAGGGCTTCGATCGAAAACCGTTCCAGCGCCGGATCGCCGATGGGAATGTCGTAGCGCGCATCGACGCGACGCGTGCTGGCCGAGGCCTTGAGTTCGAAGCGCAGCCGGTGGCCGCGATCGTTGATGCGGGTGTTCGTCCAGCCCAGCGTGCCGCGCACCTGAGTATCGGTGCCGTAGCCGCCACCGAGCGCCAGCTGCCAGCGGCTCTTGGTGGCGGTGATGCGGATCGGCACCGTCAGCGTCTCGCTGTCGGGCGTGCCCGGCTCCACGTCGACGGTTGAGAAATACAGGCTGTCGTCGAGCGCGAACCGCGTGCGCAGCACTTCGGTGGTGTCATAAGGGTCGCCTTCACGAAAGCGCAGAAAGCGCTGCATGAGGCCGGGCCGGATGATGTCCTGCTCGATCTCGATCTTGCCGAAGCTGTAGCGGGGCCCGGTTTCGAGCAGCAGGTTGATGCGCGCGCTGTGATCGGCGGCATCCACGACCAGCCGGTTGTCTTCTGCCAGCCGCGCCGCGAGATAACCATGCGATGCGGCGGCGCGCGTCAGCTCGCCTTTCACTTCTTCATAAGAGCGGTGATACAGGCGCATGCCGGTGCGCAGCAGTGTCTGGTTGCGAACCGGGTCGAAGGCCACATCGTTGGCGCCGGGCCCTTCGATCCTTATCGAAAGTTCGCGGATGCGCACCGGTTCGCCTGGCTCGACCTGGATGTCGAACTGCCAGTCGGTGCCCGCCTGGCGGAAGTCGGCCTTGACCATCGGTTCGTAGTAGCCAAAAGGCCGCAGCGCATCCTTCACTTCTTCATCGATGCGGTTGAACAGCCGGCGCGCAGTGTCTTCATCGACATCATCGCGGTTGCGGTAGCGCTCCACGCTGAGACGCGCCTCGATGTTGGCGAGCGCATCGCCTTCGATGCCCTGCACGCTGACCTTGATGCCGGCGCTGGCGCCCGTGGTGTACAGGGCGAGCAGGGTGAGCAGCAAAGGCGCCTGTGCCCTGCGGCTAATCCGCATGATGCAGCCAGTGTTCGATCAGCCGGCGCGAGATGGCCTCCGGCGGTGGCAGCGTGATCAGGCCCGCGTGGATGTCGTCGCGGGTGAACCAGCGCGCGTCTTCCAGTTCGCCATCGTGCAGCACCGGATCGGTGTGGCTCGCCCGCGCCGTGAATCCCATCATCAACGAGGCGGGGAAGGGCCAGGGCTGCGAGGAGTGGTAGGCGACGGCATGGGCGGCGACGCCGGTTTCCTCCAGCACTTCGCGCCGCACGGCATCTTCCAGTGATTCACCCGGTTCGACAAAGCCGGCGATGGTCGAGTAGCGGCCCGGTTGCCAGCTGGCCTGCCGGCCGAGCAGCACCTGCTCGCCATCGTGCACCAGCACGATGATGGCCGGATCGAGCCGCGGGAAACTCTGCGTGCCGCAGGCCGGGCAAAGCCGCGCGTGTCCGGCGCGGGTGGCCACATTGGCCGAGCCGCAGCGGCTGCAGAATCGATGCGTGGCGCGCCAGATGTTCAGCGCCCGCGCATAGGCCAGCAGGCTGGCCTCGCTGGCGGGCAGGTTGCTGGCCAGCGGCCGCAGTTCCGTGAAGGATTCGCCGGGCTGCTCGATGGCCTGTTCGGGTGCCAGATCCACCAGCACGCAGCGCTGGTTCTGATACCAGCCCAGCAGCAGCAGGCGTTCCGGGTCGGCAGTGGCCGCGACGCGGGGGTCGGTGCCGGGCAGGAAGGCGACCCGGGCGGCGTCGCCGGCCAGCACCAGCGCGGCGCTCTGCCGCATCGCTATATATAGGGTGTGGGAGTCGCCCCGTGCTTCGGCCAGCCAATCATCCCGGAGACGCGCCTCGGCGCGCCGGTCGAGATACGCGCCGGCAAACAGGTTTTCGGGGGTCATTTTCCCGGAGGATCATAACAATGACGACCCCAACGGCGGCTGAATAACCGGCGCTTGTCATGCGGGTGGCACGAAAAGCCGTTGGTGCTCAGCCATCGAGAGGCAGCCGCCCCTGCCGGGATTCCTCGCAGGCGAGGCAACGGCGAGTCTGCGCGGCGAATCTGTCGACCACGATCAGGCAGGTGCAGTCCGCGCACAGCGTGGCGCGCAGTTCATCGCCGCGGGCGAGCGCAGTGACGAGATACACCGCATGTTCGAAACTGATGCGCGGCGCGGGCACGAGGCGCCGGTAGGTTTCGAATGCTTCACACAGGGCTTCGCCGCGCTGCATGCCGGGCAGGGTGCGCTGCGCATCGGCCACGTGACTCACGGGCATCACGCCGAGCAGGTAACACATGCTGGCCAGCACCGATGTTTCCTGGCGCATCTGCGGTGTGCGGATGAAGAAGGTGGCCTGCTGCGGCGACTTGCCGCGGTGCCGGGCGGGATTGGTGCCGGCTTCGACGCAGATGTAGGAGCGGTACAGCTTGCGGATGCGATCGTCGGTGAGGCCTGTCCAGGTGCGGATGGTGCGGGTGCGGGCTTCGTGCTGGATGAAGCGCACGGCGAGATCGAAACGTTGGCGGTCGCGACTGTATCGGTCGTCGGAGATTCTCATTGTTGTTTTCCCTGTCTCGTGCCAAAAATGTCGAAATGCAGAAATGGGAAAAATATCCCAAATTTGAAACTTCAACAAAATAGCCCGACGAGTGACTATGTCGCCTGAACAGGGAGGAATGGCATGGAAGGGCAGATGGCAGGAGCAGCGGCGCAACAGTGGCTGGCGGGAAAATGGCTGGCCGATGGGTCGCTGGATTCCGTGGTCGAGATCAACATGCAGTGCCTGGATTACCTCGGTGCGATGGCCGCCGCCACGCAGCAGGTGAGCCCGGCGTTGTTTGCGGGGCAGATCACCGGCTGGCGCGATCTGCCCGCAGCGGCGCGGGCGAGTCTGGCGGCCAGTCCCTATCTGCTGGCCGATGCCGGCTTCGACGATGAATCCCGCTGGCAGGCGTTGGAGCAGCGCATGGTCCATGACCTGCCGGCCTTCCAGGTCGAGCCGGTATTCACCGGTCCCGGCGCGGGAGATTTCATCCGCCGCGTGTTGATGTTCGGCTGGCATCTGGCCCGCGCCAACCGGCAGCTCGCCCGGGTGGTGCTGGGCATGACGCCGGGTTGCGCGGTGCGGGTCGCGGCGCTGCGCCTGCAGGATCTGGATTGGCTGGCGCAGCATCGGCCCGGATGGGTGCGGCCCCGCTGGGAAAAACAGCCGCGCATCTGGCGGCACCTGCTGCTGGCCGCCCGCGATCCGGATCGCAATCATCTGACCCAGGTGAGCCTGCGGGGCCTGCAGTTGATGGCGGCGAATGTGCCGGGAGTGGAGGGCGCAGCAACCAGGCCGCGCAGGGGCTGAACTCGCGCCTGGCGTGCGTCAGCCCTGTTCGGATTCCTCATAGGCCACAAATGCCGCGCGCCGGTTCGGCAGATCGATGATCGTCCGGAAACGGCGAAGCAGGTCTCGGCCGATCATTCCGGTCAGCCTGCGGTTCTTGCGGTGTCTGTGTTCGGTATCAAAGGTGGCCACAACCCTTTCGATCGAGTGCTCTCCGATCTGCAGACGATCCATGTACCGCGCACGCACGGTGCCTGATCCACCAATGCCCTGTGCTTCCGCGGGTTGGGTGATGCGGCCTGCCAGGAGTTCGAACTCCTCGACCGCATGGCGGTGAAAGTGAACGCCGAGATTCATGCCGGTATCGATCAGGAACAGCCCTTCATGGCCGTGATCAAAGCGGATCTGCAGGTACGGCCTGTTGCGAATCTCGATCAGGGGAATCCAGTTCAGCCCCTTGAGGTTCGCGGGGGTATCCCCTGGCCTGTAGAAACTCACCTGCCGTGCCCGCCAGTCGATGTCGACGACTGCGGCATGGAAGATGGCGGCACTGCATGTGCTCCCGAAAGGCTCGCCGGTGGCTTTGGTGATGTGCTCGTGCAGTTCCGGGAGTTCAGCGATGGTTGCCCGTTGAATACCGATGGGACCAACGCGGAATTCTCCCGCGGTCCGGTTGGGAACAAAACCCGACGAACCGCCCATCGCTCCATGAAGGATGGTCCAGGGGTGCAGTACGGATTTCGCAAGGTTGGCCCGCCGGGCGGCGGCAGGCGTGATCACCATGGCCTCTGCGCCCGAATCGAGAAAGCAGGGTCCCACCTCGACGCCATCGGCCTGCGCGGGCAGCAGGATCTCGCCATGTTGCCCTTCCTGGTAGGCCATCCGCGCGACGGGCTCGCCGTGCCAGTGGCTGGTGAGGTTCTTCTGCCGGCCATGCCAGGCCCAGATCTGCACCACTGCCAGAAATGTCAGCGCGCAGACCAGCAGCATCTTCTGGTACCGCGGCGTGGGCCGGGCCGGAGGGCGTACGATCGGTCTATCCACGCTGCGCGGAAGCTCCCTGCTTTCGCGAAGCACGCTACTTGCCATCGGAACAGCTGTCCATCGTTCCGCCCGATGCGGAGGCCGAGGCTATGGGTCTATAGTTCCCGCAGGTGCAGGTCCGATCGGGTTTTCCATTGAGGCAGAACATGAATCCATTGCGCGCTACGGTTTCTGGCTCCCTGTCCGCGCTGCTTTTCGCCTGCCTTGCGGTCCACATGACGGCGGGGGCCGCACAGCCCGCGCCTTCCATCCCACCGCTCGCTCTCACGCAGCCCAGCTACTCATTCGTCTCGGCCGAGCAGCCACGCCTGCGCGTGGTGGTTGCCGCGCAGGGCCTGAATCATCCGTTCGCGCTGGCGCTGCTGCCGGATGGCGATGCGCTGGTCAGCGAACGCGGCGGCAAGTTGCGCCTGGTGCGCAACGCGGCGGGTGCGGCCGGCAAACCCACGGTGGTGGAGGCGCAGGAAGTGCCGGGCCTGCCGGCGCTCGCAACGCCGTATCGCAATTCCGGTCTGCACGATCTGGCGCTGCATCCGAAGTTCGCGGAAAACCGGCTGGTCTACTTCACCTTCAACAAGCCGGGTGTGCTGGTGCCGGCCTCGGGCACCACGCGCGCTGCGCAGCAGAGCCTGCTCACGGTGGTGCGCGCGCGCTTCGACGGCAAGGCGCTCACCGATGTGCGCGAGATCTTCGTCGGCAAATCCGCCGCCACCAGTGGTTCGCGTCTCGCCTTCGACGGCAAGGGTCTGCTCTACGTCATCATCGGCGCGGCCTTCGGCAATGAAGCGCAGTCGCTCGAAAACACGGTGGGCAAGGTGCTGCGTGTGCGCGACGACGGCAGCATTCCGGCCGACAATCCTCACGTGGGCAAGGCCGGTGTCTCGCCGGCGGTGTTCACGCTCGGGCATCGCGACCCACTCGGCCTCACGGTGCATCCGGTGAGTGGCGAGGTGCTGGCGGTGGAGCATGGCCCCAACGGCGGCGATGAACTGAACCTCATCCGCGCCGGCCGCAATTACGGCTGGCCACGCGTGACCTTCGGGCATGGCTACGATGGCGCGGTGCTGGCCGAGTCGCCCGTGGCTGCCGATGTGGAGGCGCCGCTGGTGGTGTGGCAGCCGTCCATCGGCCCTTCGGGTCTCATGGTCTATACCGGCGAGCGCTTCCCGGCCTGGAAGAACAATGTGTTCGTGGGCAGCGTGCGTCGTGGGCAGATTCCCGGCACCGGCGGGCTGGAGCGGGTGGTGCTCAACGACAAACTGCAGGAGCTGCGGCGCGAAACCCTGCTCACCGACCTGCACCACCGCATCCGCGATGTGCGGCAGGGGGCGGATGGCCTGATTTACGTGCTGACCGACGAAGACAACGGTGCGCTGCTGCGCCTGGAGCCCGAAACCGCCCGTTAGGGGTTCCAGTGGAAAGAATGATGCGCTATATTCTCTCCAGAAAGGAGATGGTATGGGTGCATTGCAGCAAACCGCGCGGGATCCCGATCCTTCCAGCACGCTGACGAAGGCCGTGGTGCGTGCCGCCGCGCTGCTCGGGCTGACCCAGGCTGCGCTGGCCGATGTGCTCGGCATGAGTGGCGCAACGGCGTCGCGGCTGGTCGGTGGCAGTTATGCGCTGCAGCCGGCGCGCAAGCGCGAGTGGGAGTTCGCGCTGCTGTTCGTGCGCCTGTATCGCTCGCTCGACGCCATCGTCGGCAACGAGCGCGATGCGCAGACCTGGCTGCGCAATGACAATCACGCCCTGGGCGCACGGCCCCTCGATCTCATCCGCAGCGCAGAAGGTCTGGTACGTGTCCTGCACTACCTGGACGCCAGCCGCAGTCGCGTCTGAAGCCAGTCGCTGGCAGGGCCGCCTGTGGCGCGCGGTCGAAGCGCAGCACCGGGTGTCCACGTTGCGGCTGGTCGATACCCTGCGCGAACAGGCGCAGCTCGAGCAGCTGCTTGAAACCTCGAAGCCGGCGCTGCCTGCACAAGCCGCAGCACTGCACTACCTGCTGGCCACGCCATTCCGCTATCCCTCGCATCATCCGGGCGGTTCGCGTTTCCGCTCGGCCACCGACACCGGCGTTTTCTATGGCGCGGATGAACGCCGCACCGCCTGTGCCGAACTGGGCTACTGGCGCTGGCGCTTTCTGCAGGACAGCCCCGCGTTGCTGCGGCTGGAGTCCCTGCCGCACACCTTGTTCCAGGCCGAGGTGGCCGGCGTTTCCATCGACCTTACCCGTGCGCCCTTCGCCGCGCGATGCCGGTTTGTGGACGGCGCCACACGACTACGCGGCCTGCCAGCAGCTGGGTGCCGCGGCCCGCGGTGCAAACATCGAAGTGATCCGGTACCAGTCGGTGCGCGATCCCGAACACGGGCTGTGTGCCGCGGTGCTGACGCCGGCGGTATTCACCGCAGCGCCGCTGCTCGAACAGACCTGGCGACTGACGGTGACCCGCGCGCGGATCCAGTGGCAGCGCGACTCCGCGCTGCATCTTGAGAACTTCGAGTTCGCCGCCATACAGGGCTAGACTGATTCGCTAACGGAACAACGGAGACTCGAATTGCTGCAGCCGTTTCATTTGGCCGTACCTGTGACCGATCTGGCCGCCGCCCGGAAGTTCTATGGCGAGCTGCTGGGATGCCCGGAAGGGCGCAGTTCCCCAGAGTGGGTGGACTTCGATTTCTTCGGTCATCAGCTGGTGGCGCACCTGGATCATTCCGGCGAAGCGCGCCGCCCGGTGCACAACGCGGTGGATGGCAAGGATGTGCCCGTGCCGCATTTCGGCGTGGTGCTGGAATGGCAGCAATGGCATGCACTCGCCGACAAACTGCGCGCCGCCGGCATGCACTTCGGCATCGAGCCCGGCATCCGGTTCAAGGGGCAGGTCGGTGAGCAGGCCACCATGTTCTTCCAGGATCCCAGTGGCAACGCGCTGGAGTTCAAGGCCTTCCGCGACCTGACGCAGCTGTTTGCCAAGTAGATTCGCCCATCCCGTCGATGTGTTCCGGTCTGCCCGTCGCCGTGCCTGCGACGAGCGGGCCTTCGTGCTGACGGCCGTCGGCATCGAGAACGAGATCGAGCTGGATGACGATGCCTACGCGGTGCGGGTCGATGCCACCGTGCGCGCGCATGCGCTGCACCACCTGTGGCAGTACGAACAGGAGCGCCGCGTGCCGCGCGAGGTTGAGCCGGTGCAGGAGTTGCAGCCGCATGCCTGGTGGGGCGCGCTGCTGTACGCCCTCGTACTGCTGTTCGTGCCACTGGCGGTGGCCAATGGCTGGTTCCACACCGCTCCCTATGACATCGGTGTGATGAATCCGGCGCGCATCCGCGCGGGGGAATGGTGGCGCGCCTGGACAGCGCTGACGCTGCATTGGGATGTGGCGCATCTGGTGGGGAATCTCGGCGCCGGCGTGCTGCTGGGATTCTCGGCGGCGCAGATCTGGGGCAATGCGCGTGCCTGGGCACTGATCATCCTCGCGGCGGCACTCGCGAACCTCGCCGAAGCGTACGGCGCCGGCCCATCCCGCTATGTTTCGGCGGGAGCTTCCACGGCCGTCTTCGCCGCGCTGGGGTTGATTGCGGCCTACACCTGGCGCACGCGTCGGCGCTTTGCCCACAACGCGATGAAGCGTCTGGTGCCGCTGGTGGCCGGCATCGCGGTGCTCGCCCTGTTCGGCGCGGGCGAAGCGCAGGAGCAGGGCAGCGACAAGACCAATGTGCTCTCGCATGCGCTCGGCTTTCTCATGGGTGCGCTGGCCGGCACTGGCGTGGCAACGCTGCGCGGTGGCCGGTGGTTGCAGGCGATACCGGACTGGTTGGCCGTGGCCATGGCGGCGGGACCGGTGCTTCTCGCCTGGACAATCGCTGCCCTGCGGTAAGCGAATCAAGGAAGATCCCGTCAACCTGTTGGGCAAGGCTGGCGCCGGGACCTTGTTCAAGGTTAGTTTCGGTGCATGGGGTCGCGAGTAGGGCATATACGCCAGCAGCTCGGCCTGGCGTTTGCCATGGCCGTTTGCGCCCTGCTGTCCGGCGCGGTGTCTGGCAGCTCGGCGGGAAGCACTGCAGTGCGGTCCCCCGAGCCGGAATTCCGCTTCGCCCGCCTGGCCTACAACGACAACTCGGCAATGGGCTTTGATGGCTTCGGTCGCGGCGGGCGCGGCAGCCGCGGCGGCTCATGGACCACCGACGCGCCCGATGCCGAATACCACCTGCTGACCGGCATCCGTCGCCTCACGCGCGTGAACACGCTGGATCCGGAGCGCGACCAGTTCATTGCGGTGCGGCCGGGCGATCCGGAGATCTTCGAGTATCCGTTCATCTACGGAGTGGAAGTGGGGCGCTGGTATCTCTCGGATGAAGAAGCGCTGAACATGCGCGAGTATCTGCTGCGCGGCGGCTTCCTGATGGTGGACGATTTCCACGGCAGCTCGCAGTGGGAAGGCTTCATGGAATCCCTGCGGCGCGTGTTTCCCGATCGCGAGGTCACTGAGATCCCCGACGATCACGAAGTGTTCCATGTGTTGTATGACCTCGATCAAAAGGTGCAGATCCCGGGCATCTATGCGCTGATGTCCGGACAGACCTACGAATCCGATGGTGTGGATCCCCACTGGCGCGGCGTGTTCGATGACAACGGCCGCCTGATGGTGGCCATCAATTTCAACATGGACCTGGGCGACGCCTGGGAACATGCCGACGATCCCGAATACCCGCAACCGCTGACGGCGCTGGCCTACCGCTTCGCCATCAGCTATGCGATCTACGCGATGAGTCACTGATGGCAGGGTTCGCCAGACAATGATCGAATTCCTGCTGGGACATTCCCTCGAGGCCTATCGCAGTGGTGAGCTCGCCTTCGCGCGAGGCTGGCCGATGTGGGTGTTCTGGCTGTGTGCCGCCGTGGGTGTGGTGGCCATCGGCTTCACGCTGTGGCGCCGCCAGCTCGGCATCTGGAAATCCGGTGCCATCGCGTTGCTGCAGTCGGCATTCCTGCTGCTGGTGCTGGTGCTGCTGTGGCGGCCGGTGCTGAATGTCGAAGAGAGCCGCGAGCGCGAGAACGTGGTGGCGGTGGTGATGGATGATTCGGGCAGCATGAATGTGGCCGAAGGCGATGCGCCAACGCGCCGCGTGCAAGCCGTGACGGCGCTGGATGCCGGTGTGCTGCAGAACATTGCCGCGCGCTCCGATCTGCGTCTGTTCGCTTTTTCCGATCGCGCGGAATCGGTGGAATCCCTGCAGCAGTTGCCCGGCGGCGCGGCCGCCACGCGTATCGGTGAAGCGCTCGATACCGTGACGCAGATGGCGGCCAGTGTGCCGATGGCCGCGATCGTGCTGGTCAGCGATGGCGCGGATACCGGCGGCACACTGAGCGAGACTGCGCTGGCGCGGCTCGCGGCCAGCGGCATTCCGGTGCACACCGTGGGTGTGGGGCCGGAACAGCCCGCCAACGATCTGGAACTCGAGCAGCTGCAGGTGGCCGCCACGGCCGCCGCGGGCGCCACACTCAGCGCCACCGTTTCGATCCGCCACCAGGGGCAGAAATCCACCGGCGTGCGCGTGTATGACGGTGAAACCCTCATCGCCGCGCAGGATGTGCAGCTGGGAACCAAACCCGGTCTCGCCACGGTTGCGGTGGAGTTTCCCGCGGGTGAAGCCGGCGTGCGCGATCTGCGGGTGGCGCTGGACGCGCTGCCTGGTGAAGCGCAGCTGGCGAACAACGAGCGTCGCGCCGTGGTGGAAGTGGATGGCCGGCGCCGCAGCGTGTTGTATGTGGAAGGTGAGCCGCGCTGGGAATACAAGTTCATCCGGCGCGCGGTGGAAGGCAACAAGTCCCTGCGCCTCGTGAGCGCCGTGCGCGCCACGCCCAATCGCTATTACCGGCAGGGCGTGAGTTCGGGCAAGGATCTGGAGAACGGTTTCCCGGAAACAGCCGCCGAACTCTTCAGCTATGACGCCGTGATCCTCGGCAGTCTCGAGGCCGCGGCGCTGTCGCAGGATCAGCACACCTGGCTGAAGGAATTCGTCGATCGGCGTGGCGGCTCATTGCTGCTGCTCGCCGGTCGTGATGGCCTGGGTGATGGCGGCTGGAGTCGCGTGCCACTGGCGCAGTTGTTGCCTGCCGTGCTGCCTGCCGGCGCGGCGCGCAGCTATGGGGCACTGGTGAGCAACGTGCAGCCGACTGAATACGGCCGCGAATCGCCCATCGGCCGCTTCGATGCGGACCCGGTGAAGAATGCGGCCCAATGGAAGGAGCTGCCGGCGCTGGCCGATTACCAGGATCTCGGCAAGCTGCGTCCGGGCGCCGTGGTGCTGATCGAAACCGTGGCGGCTGGCGGTGTCACCTCGCCGTTGCTGGTGACCCAGCGTTATGGGCGCGGCGCCACTTACCTGCTCGGCACCTCCAGCACCTGGCGCTGGCAGATGCAGCTGCCGCTGGTCGACCAGCGGCACGAGACTTTCTGGCGGCAGCTGCTCAGCGCGCTGGCCAATCCGGCACCGACGCCGGTGTCGCTGCAGTCCGAGCGCGCGGTCTACGAAGACGATCAGCCCGTGGTGCTGGAAGCCGAAGTGCTGGATGAAGCCTATCGCGCGGTGCCCGGCGCGACGCTCGCGGTGCGAGCGGTGTCCGAAACCGGCGAGGTGGTGCCGGCGCGCATCGAACCTTCCGGACGCGAGGATGGACGCTACGAAGTGGCCGTCGATGCGCGCGCGGCCGGGCTCTATAGAGTGGAGCTCACTGCCACGGCAGGGGCAAAGGAACTCGGCAGCGTCACCACGCATCTGCGGCGTGCCGATGGCGTGCTGGAGAAATTCTCTTCCTGGCAGCATCGACCCATGCTCGAGCGGCTGGCGGCCGATACCGGTGGCCGCTACTGGACGCTGGATGATCTCGACGGCCTGCCCGAAGCCATCCGCTATTCGCGCGCCGGCATGGTGGAGCGACAGTCGCTGGACCTGTGGAACATCCCGCTCGCTTTCCTGCTGCTCGCCATGTTGAAGTCAGGCGAATGGTTGCTGCGACGTCACTGGAGCCGGTTGTGAGCCGCCTGCGAGCCTGGATGCGAGGCATCGGCGTCGCGTTGCTGTGCGCGTCACCTGCCGGCGCCACGCTGGCCGCGACGCAGGTACTGGTGGTTTCCGGCATCGGCGGCGAGGCGGAATTCGACACCCGCTTCACGCAGTGGAGCGAAAAGGTGGCGACGGCCTCCGCCACGGCCACGGGCGATGCGCAGCGTGTGGTGCGGCTGGCAGGTGATGCCGCAAAGCGCGAAGCGGTGCAGGCTGCACTGCAGAAGGCGGCCAGCTTGCGTGAAGGCGACCAGTTCGTGCTGGTGCTGCTCGGGCACGGCAGCTACGACGGCAGCGAATATCGCTTCAACCTGCCGGGGCCGGACCTCACCGGCACCGAGCTGCTCGCCCTGCTCGACAAGATCCCCGCCACGGTTTCGCAGCTGGTGGTCAACGCCACCAGCACCAGCGGCGCCATCGCCGAGCGCTGGCTGCGTCCGCATCGCGTGGTGGTCACCGCCACGCGCAGCGGCAGCGAGCGCAATGCGCCGCGCTTCGGCAGGTACTGGGCCGATGCCCTGACCAGCGAAGAAGCCGATCGCGACAAGGACGGCGCCGTGACGGCGCAGGAAGCCTTCGAATACGCGACGCGCAAGGTGGGCGATGCCTTCAAGGCCGACGCCGCCATCGTGTCGGAACACGCGCGCATCGGTGGCAGCGAGCCCTCGCGTTTCATCGTGGCGAGACTCGGCCCGGCTGCGCAGTTCGCGAGTGATGCGCAGCTGATGGCGATGCGCAATGAACAGGCTCTGCTCGAACAGAAGCTGGGCGAGCTGCGGGCGCAGAAGGCGCAGTGGTCCCAGGATGAATACTTCAACCGCATCGAGCCGGTGCTGGTTGATCTGGCGAGGCTCGGGGTGCGCATCGATGCGCGCCTCGCCGTGCTGGGCGGGAACACGGGAGGAGTCGCCGATGCATCGCGCTGAGTGGCAACGCGGATGGTCGATGCGGTGCGGCGCGGCACTGCTCGTGCTGTGGTCGGCCGTGCATGTCGGTGAAGCCTTTGCCGTGGATATCGACTACGACACCCGGCGCAGTGCGGCGCTGCGCCGCTGCGATGATTCGCTGCACCGCGGACAGATGGAAGCTGCGCGCAGCTGCTATCGGCCGCTGCTCGCCAACGGTGATGCCCTGACGCGCGCCGAGGCGGCCTTCGCACTCGGCGACCTGCGCAATGCCAACGAACTGTTCCGCGCGGCCGTGGCCGCGGCACCCACGCGCCGTGCTGCCGCGCGTGCGCTGGGGCAGGATGTTCCTGGATGCGGGCCAGACGGCCGATGCCGCGCGCCTGTTCCAGGAAGCGATGCAGATCGATGAAGACGACATGGGCGCGCAGCTGGCGCTGGCCAGTCTCTCGGTGCGCAACTTCGAAGTCACCGAGACGGAAGAATTCAACAAGCTGCTGTCCGAGCAACGCCGATCGGATCGAGGCGCAGTTGCTCGCCGCGCGCATCGCGCTCGAAGGGGGCGAACTCGATGTGGCCACCCGCGCCGCCCAGAAGGCCCTGCAGCTGACCGAGCAGCAGAAGCACCCACCGCTCGAGGCGCAGACACTGCTGGCTGCCATCGAAGTGATCGCGCAATCGCGACCCCGGCCAGTGGACGCGCGCAGCGCTGCAGTACAACCCGCGTTACGGCTCGATGTTCGAGACGCTCGGCACCTTCGAGGTGATGCGCCGGCGTTACCGCGAAGCCAACGTGTGGTATGCGCGGGCGGTGGAAGTGCAGCCGGACCTGTGGTCGGCGCGCCGCGAGCTGGCGCTGAACCTGATGCGCCTCGGCCGCATCGCCGAAGCGCGGCCACATCTCGTGGCGGCCTTCGAAGGCGACCCGTTCAGCACCACGACGGTCAACACGCTGCGCCTGCTCGACAGCCTGGAGAAGTTCGACATCGTGAAAGTGGCGCAGCCGGCCATGAACCTGCAGCTGCACAAGAACGAATCGGCGTCGCTCGGTCCCTATGTGGAACAGCTGGCGCGCGACAGCATCAACACCTTCTCGCGGCGCTACGGCTACACGCCCACCGAACCCGTCACCATCGAGATCTATCCGGATCACGATGATTTCGCCGTGCGCACCGCGGGCCTGCCCGGCATCGGTCTGCTGGGTGTGACCTTCGGTGATCTCGTCGCCATGGACAGCCCCTCCGGTCGGCAGAGCGGTGAGTTCCACTGGGGCAGCACGCTGTGGCACGAGATGGCGCATGTGTTCACGCTCTCCATGACGCGGCATCGCGTGCCGCGCTGGCTGAGCGAAGGCCTGTCGGTGCTGGAGGAGTGGACCACGGGCCCGACGCCGGGCGTCTCGATCACGCCGGCGGTGCTCGATGCATTCGCGGACGACAAACTGCTGCCCGTGGTGCAGCTGGACAACGGCTTCATGCGCCCGACCTACGAGTCGCAGGTGCAGATGTCCTATCAGCAGGCGGGCCTGATCTGCCTGTTCGCCGAACAGCGCTGGGGTTTCCCGAAGCTGGTGGAGTTCCTGAAGGCCTTCAATACCGAAGACATGACCACCGATGCGGCCGTGCGCAATGTGTTCCGCGTGACGCCCGATGAATTCGACAAGGACTTCCAGGAGTTCATGAAGACGCGCTTCAAGGCCTATCTCGCCGACCCGAAGCGCTGGACAGACCTGATGACCCGCGCGCATCGCATGCGTGGAGGCGCGCAACTGGCCCGCGGCCCGCGAAGCTTCGCAGGCGGCCATCGAGATGCTGCCGGAGATCACCGAGGGTGGCAGCGCCTATGAAGTGCTGGCCGAAGCCGAGGAGGGCGCGGGCAACCAGCCTGCCGCCATCGCGGCCTGGCAGGCCTGGCGCAAGGCCGGTGGCTGGGAACCGGCGGGCCTGCGCAAGCTCGGCGCGCTGCTGATCGCCGCGAAGCGCAACGCCGAAGCAGCCGAAGTGCTGGCTGCCGTGAACTACGCCGATCCGCTGGCCGTCGAAGGCCACGACCGCCTCGGGCAGCTGCTGCTGGAACAGAACAAGGGCGCCGACGCGCTGCGCGAGTATCGTGTGCTGCTGGCACTGCAGCCGCTCGACACGGCAGCCGCGAACTTCGGCATGGCGGCTGCGTATCGCCAGACCGGCGACAACACGCCGCGCGCGCCGCCACCTGCTCGAATCGCTCGATACTGCGCCGAACTATCGGCCCGCCCAGAAACTGCTGCTGGAAATGACTGGAGACCGGACACCATGACCGAAACCGCGCCCGCCACCGATACCCGCGAACTCGTCAACCGCTTCGGCACGACCTTCGACGCCATCCGCGGCGAGGTGCGCAAGCTGATCGTCGGCCAGGACGAAGTGGTGGAGCAGCTGCTGATCACGCTGCTGGTCGGCGGCCATTGCCTGATCACCGGCCTGCCCGGCACGGCCAAGACGCTGCTGGTGCGCACGCTGGCCAGCGCGCTGGGGCTTTCGTTCAAGCGCATCCAGTTCACGCCCGACCTGATGCCGACGGACATCACCGGCACCGACATCCTCGAAGAGGACCAGACCACCGGCAAGCGCACCTGGACCTTCGTGCCGGGCCCGCTGTTCGCGCAATGTGCTGCTGGCGGACGAAATCAACCGCACGCCGCCGAAGACGCAGTCCGCACTGCTCGAAGCCATGCAGGAGCTCAGCGTGACGGTGCGCGGCAACACGCGGCGCATCGAGCCGCCGTTCTTCGTGCTCGCCACGCAGAACCCGATCGAACTCGAAGGCACCTATCCGCTGCCCGAAGCGCAGCTCGACCGCTTCCTGTTCAACGTGGTGCTCGATTACCTCAGCGCCGACGATGAAATGAAGGTGGTGGTCGACAACACCTCGCGCGTGGATCCGCCCGAGATCAATGTCTGCACCAGCGCCGCGGAGATCCTGAAGTTCCAGTGGCTGGTGCGGCAGGTGCCGATGTCGGCCGAGATGGCGCGCAAGGCCGTCGACGTGGTGCGCGCCACGCGCCCCAGCGACCCCACCGCCGGCGATACCGTGAAGAAGTACGCGCGCTATGGCGCGAGCATCCGCGCCACGCAGTTCCTGGCGCTGGCCGCCAAGGCGCGGGCGCTGTCGGCCGGTCGCTACCACGTGACCATCGAGGATCTGCGCGCGCTGGCGCTGCCGGTGCTGCGCCATCGCGTGCTCACCAACTACCAGGCCGAGTCCGATGGCGTCACCGTCGACTCGATGCTGAGCGGCGTGGTCGATACGGTGCTGACGGGATGAATTCCCCCTCTCCAGCCGCTGCGCTGCTGCGCCCGGAAGTGCTCGCCAGTCTGTCGACACTGGAGCTGGTGGCGCGCTCGGCGGTGGAGGGATTCTTTCAGGGCATGCATCGCAGCCCGCGTTTCGGCTTCAGCCAGGAGTTCGCCGAGTACAAGGCCTACTCCGAGGGCGACGATCCGCGCTTCGTCGACTGGAACGTGTTCGCGCGCACCGATCGCACCTATATCCGCCGCTACCTCGGCGAGACCAACACGCGGCTGATGATTGCGCTGGATGTGAGCGCCTCGATGGGCTATTCGTCCGGCGCCGATCAGCAAGCTGCGCTACGCCAAGTTCCTCGCGGCGGCGCTGGCCTACATGGCGCTGCATCAGCATGACCCCACCGGTCTCATCGCCTTTGATTCGAAAGTGCGCAGCTACCGGCCGGCCATCGAGCCGCACGGGCAGTCTCGGCGGCATCCTGCATGCGCTGGACAAACTCGAGGCCGGCAGCGAGACCGATCTCGCCGAATCGTTCAAGCAGATGCGCGAGCACTGCCAGCGGCGCGGCCTGGTGGCGGTGATCTCCGACCTGTACTGCGATCCGGAAGCGCTGATGCGCGCGGTGCAGCCGCTGGCCTGGAAGCGGTCACGACATCATGATTTTCCAGGTGCTGGATCGCGCCGAGCTCTCGCCCGACTGGGATGAGTCGGTGCTGCTCGAGGATGTGGAATCCGGACAGCAGCTGGAGGTTTCGCCGGATTATCTGCGCACCACCTACCGCGAGCGCATCCAGGCACATCTCGAGCGCGTGAAGAAGGTGACGGCGGGCACTGGCGCGGACCATGTGCTGCTGATCACCGACGAGCCGCTCGACAAGGCACTGCGTCGTTATCTCATGTTCCGGAAGAGGGCCTGAGAACATGTGGCTTGCACCCTGGTTCCTGCTGGGTTTGATCGGCGTCGGGTTGCCGATATGGCTGCATCGCTTTGCGCGCCAGACCGACCAGAAGCAGCCCTTCGCCTCGCTGATGTTCCTCGAGGCGAGCGAGATCCGCCGCAGTCGCCGCCACGAACTGCGCTACTGGCTGCTGCTGGCGTTGCGTGTCTTGCTGCTGGTGCTGCTGGCGCTGGCCTTTGCAGGCCCGCTGTGGCGCAGCGTGGTGAAGCCCGGCGCGGCCGGCGCCACGCTGCATGTCATCGCCATCGACACCTCGCTCTCGATGCAGCAGGCCGGCACCTGGGATCGCGCGCGCGAACGCGCGGGCGCGCTCATCAGCGGGTTGAAAGGCGCGGATCGCGCCATGCTGGTGGCCGCCGATCACCGCATGCAGGTGCTGCAGGAGCCGGTGTTCGCGGCGCGACGCCGGCCAAACTGCGGGCGCAGCTCGCGACACTCGAGCCTGGCACTTCGCGGCTGGATTACGGCGCCTGATGGCCGGTTCCGGCGCCTGGGGCGCGGGTCCGGGCGAACAGATCATGGTGCACCTGGTCACCGACATGCAGCAGTCCGCGAGCCCGCTGCGTTTTGCGGATCTGCGGCCGCCGCCGGGTGTGCGGCTCGAACTCGTCGATGTGTCCGTCCACCGACAGCGCCAACCTGCGGGTGGCGTCGGTGGGTGAAGCCGAGCGCGAGCCGGGCACGATGCTGGTGCGTGTGGAAGGCGATGCGGCCGCGCTTGCCGGGCGCAGCATTGTGCTGGAAGTGAATGGTGTGGAGCGCGCGCGCCGCGCGCTGCGCAGTGACGCGACGCTGCCGCTGGTGGAACGATTTGAAGTCGGTGAACTGGGCGTGGGTGAGCATCGGCTCGCGGCGCGGCTGGCACCGGCCGACATCCTGCCGCAGGACGATGCGCGCTATGGCCTGCTGCGGCGCGTGGAACCGAAGGTGCTGGTGATCGCCGCCTCGCCCGATGGGGACGATTCGCGCTACCTGCTGGCGGCGCTGCAGTCGCTGGCGACTCCGCGTTTTGCAGCCGAAGCTGCGGTGCCGGCTGCACTCGCCACGCGCCAGCTCGGCGATTTCGCGGCCATCGTGGTTTCCGATGTCGGCCTGCTCAACAAGGCTTCAGCCGATGCGCTGACGCGCTATGTGGAAGAGGGTGGCGCGGCACTGTTGACGCTCGGCGCCCGTGCGGCGCAGCTCTCACGCCTGCCGGTCAGCAATGCGGAGCTCGCGAGTGGCCGCGCGCGCGCGGCCGGCAACGAGCCCGCGCGCGTGGCAGAGATGGAGCAGAGCCACACCATGCTGCGCGAGCCGGGCGCGTGGCGTCGCATCCGCTTCTTCAAGCATGTGCCGGTGGAGGCGCCGGAAGATGCGCGGGTGCTGATGCGCTTCGAGAACGGCACGCCGCTGATGCTCGAGCAGCCGCTCGGCAAGGGCAAGCTGCTGCTGTTCACCTCGCCGCTGGATCGGCAGTGGAATGATCTCGCCATCCATCCGCTGTTCGTGCGCTTTGTCGCCGAGGCCACGGCCTATCTTTCCGATACGCGGTCGGATGCCGCCGCCGCGACGGTGGGCACCGCCCTGGATGCCGATCTGCTGGGCGGCGGCGGACAGGTGTTCGACCCGGCCGGCAAGCGTTCTTCGCTGCTCGGCGGTCGGGCCAGCGGCGCGCAGTGGGTGCCGGACCAGCCCGGCTTCTACGAACTGCGCGGCAGCGGCCGCAGCGATTACATCGCAGTCAACGTCGATCCGCGCGAATCGCGGCTCGCGCGCTGGGACGAAGACAGCCGGGCACGCTGGCTGGCGCTGCAGGACCTTGAGCGCACCGCAGCACAGGTGGGGCAGGCCGCAGCGGCACCCGGGGAACGTCTGTTTCCGCTATGGTTCTGGTTGCTGCTCGGGGCTGCCGCGCTGGCCTTCATGGAACCACTGCTCGCGAATCACTATCTGAATGTGCGGAGGGAACGCAGCCCATGAACACCCGCCATCAGCTCGACACCTACCTGGCCGATGCCAGACGCCGACTGCAATGGGTCATTGCCACGCAGAGCGCGGCCCTGCTGGCCGGCGCGCTGCTGCTGCTCACCCTGCTCGCTGCGGTGGCACTCGGACAGTTCGCTTTCGCCGATGGCGTGGTGCTCGGTGCCCGCGTGCTGCTCGGCGTGGCGGTGTTGGCCGCGGTGGGCTGGTATGTGCTGCGCATCCGCGCGCTGCGTCGCGATGGCGGTGCCGCACAACTTGAGCGCGTGCTGCCGGGTCAGGGTGGGCGCGTCACTACCTATCTGCAGGAAAGTGCGAAGGACCGGGCAAGGCTTCGATACTGCTTGATCTGCTGGCCGATGATGCGCAGCGGGTTGCCGAACAGGAGCCACTCGCCGCGGCCATTCCGGCAAAGCGTCTGTGGATGCCTGCGGCCGGCGCCGTGCTGTGCGTCGTGGCGCTGATCGCCACTCTGCAGTTGGGTGGACTGCTGGGTGAGGCGGCGCAGCGTCTGTGGCTCGGCCGCGTGCCGCCCGCCACCAGCATCGCCGCTGCGGCCGGCGGCATTGCCGTGCAGCCGGGCGATACCACCGTGCGTCGCAACCAGGATCTGGGCATCGAGGCGCTCGTGGCGCGGGGTGGCGCGGACGTCACCGTGCATGTGCGTTTCGACTCCGACGAGGAATGGGAAACCGCACCGATGGAAGCCGACGGCAAGGGCGGCTTCGCCTTCACGCTGTTCGCCGTGCGCGATGCCGCGCGTTACTACGTGACCTCCGGCTCCCTGCGCAGCAAGGAACATCGCATCGACGTGGTCGATCTGCCGAAGATCGAGAGCCTGCGCCTGACGTATGAATATCCGGCCTGGACGGGCCTGCCGCGTCGCATGGAAGAATCCGGCGGCGATATCCGCGCCGTCAGTGGCACACGCGTGGCGCTCGAAGTGGTGACGGACAAACCCCTGCAGGGTCCGCTGCTCGTCATCAATGGCAGCGAAGCGGGGCTGTCGCAATCGGGCGTGACCAGCCGCGGCAACATCCCCGTGAAGGAAGCGGGGCCACTATCGCCTCGCCACGACGTTTCGGCGATGAAATCGTGCCGCTGACGCCGGACTACGTCATCGATCTCGTGATCGATGAAAAGCCCACGGTCGAGATCGTGAAGCCGGGTCGTGATTACCGCGCCACCAATATCGAGGAAGTGCCCGTCAATGTGCGCGCCCGCGACGACTTCCGACTCGAAGCGCTGGAGCTGCACTACTCGGTGAATGGCGGTGACTGGCGCAACGACAAACTGCCCGCCGGCACCACCGACATCCAGGCCGCTGCATTGCTGCGGCTGGAAGAAATGCAGCAGGCCGGGCCGGGCGGCGAAGAGCCGCTGCTGCAGCCGGGTGATCTCGTCAGCTATTACGCGCTGGCGCGCGATCACGGCAGCAGCACGCAGACCGATCTGTTCCTGATCCAGATCCAGCCCTTCGAGCGGCGCTTCACGCAATCGCAGGCCAATGGCGGCGGCGGTGGTGGTGGCGGCGGCGGTGAAGAGGATGAGGGCCAGATCTCGCAGCGCCAGCGTGAGGTGCTGCTCGCCACCTGGAACCTGCAGCGCAATCGCGAGAAGGCCGGTGAGCGGGAAGCCGAACGCGATGCCGACAACGCCCGCATGCTGGCCGAAGTGCAGCAGACGCTGGCCGATCAGGCGAAGACGCTGGTCGATCGCGCCAAGGCGCGGCAGCTCACCGGGGGAAGATCCCCTGGTCGCGAGTTTCGTGAAGAGCCTCGAGGAAGCGGCCAAGGCGATGGTGCCGGCCGTGAAGAGCCTGACGGATCAGGAACTGCAGGCGGCCGTGCAGCATGAGCAGCGCGCCCTGCAGCATCTGCTGCGCGCCGAATCGGTGTATCGCGACATCCAGGTGGCCATGCAGAGCCCCGGCGGCGGTGGCGGTGGCGGCGGTGGTCAGGCCGGTCGCGATGTCTCGGAGATGACCGAACTCGAAATGGATCTGGAGAAGAACCAGTACGAGACCGAATCCGCAGATGTCGGCATCACCGCAGCAGCAGGCGCAGGCCGAGAACGAGACGCTGCGACGGCTGCGCGAACTGGCGCGCCGGCAGGAGCAGCTGGCACGCGAGGCCGAGCGTCAGCGCACGCCGACCGAGGCGCAGCGCTGGCAGCAGGAGCAGCTGCGGCGCGAGGCCGAACAGCTGCGCCAGCAGCTGGAGCAGCTGGCGCAGCAGCGCTCGCAGCAGGGTGGCCAGCAGGGCCAACAGGGTCAGCAAGGTCAGCAGGGCCAGCAAGGCCAACAGGGTCAGCAAGGCCAGCGGGGCCAGCAAGGCCAGCAGGGTACGCAGAGCGCGCAGAACGGTTCGCAGCGCGGCGGCCAGCCCAGCCAGCAGCAGCAGCAACAGGCTGCCGCCGAAGCGCGCGCGGCAGCCGAAGCCGCACGCCAGGTGGCGCAGGCAATGGAAGAGATGCAGCAGGCGCAGGCCCGTGGCGATCGCCAGGCAGCCGCGCGCGCCGGTGAGCAGCTCAATCGCGCGCGCGAACAACTGGAACGAGGCCGGCAGGAGGCCGACCAGGAGCGCTTCCAGAGCCTGGCCGATGCGGCGCGGGATCTCGCCGAGCGGCAGAGCCAGTCCGAGAGCGATCTGCGCGCCGCGATCCGCAATCGTCCGCCGGCGAGTCTCGCCACGCCGCGGGCAAATTCCGAATCCGGCATGACCTTCGAACAGATGGAGCGCTTGTCGACTGCAGCGCGCGAGCTGCAGGCGGATCTCGAGGAATTGCGCGCGCAGATCGACGCCACGCGCCGCCAGTCACAGCAGGACGCGCCGCGCGCCAGCGAACGTCTGGCGCAGGCCTCGCAGGAGCTGCAGGAATCCGGCACGGCCGGCAGCCTGTCGCGCAATGCGCGCGATATCGAGCGCGGTCGGGGTGTGGAGGCGGTGACCCGCGAAGGGTTCATCGGCGAGTCGCTGCAGCGCTTGCAGGAACAGCTGGAGGGCGCGGCGGCTGTCGCAGCCACCGAATCAGGTCGCGGTTCGCAGCAGGGCCGGGAGGCCGATGCCGGTGATCTGCTTGCGGAACTCAGCGAGCTGCGTCAGCAGCTGGCGCGCGCGCGTCAGCAAGGTGTGGCGCAGAACCAGACCGAGCGCGGTGGTGGGCAGCCGGGCGCGAACTCGCCCAATGCCCGCGAGGGCCAGGCGGGTCAGGACGGTGGGCAGTCCGGGCAGCAGGGTCAGGGCGGCCAGGGCCAGAGTGGCCAGGGCGGCAACCAGCCCGGTGAACAGGGCGGCGCCGGTGGTGGCGCCGATGGCGGCGCGGGCGACTTCGGTCGGGCCGGTGTGGGCGGCAATGTCGGGCGGCGGCGGAGATCGCGGCCGCTTCGTCGGCAATGGCTCACGCGTGGGCACTCCGGCGATCAGCGCCGCTGACCCAGGCCGAGCGCGAGGCGCTGCGTTCGCAGGGTCAGTTGAGCGCGCAGCGTCTGCAGCAGCTGCGCGAGCAGTTGCAGGACGGCGCGCTGAGCGCGAGCCGATGCCGCCGCCCTGCAGGAACTGACGCAGCAGCTGCGACGCGGCGGCGCCGATCCGATGGCCTCGGAATACCAGCGCATGGTGGCGCTGGTGAACCAGCTGGAACTGGCCGCGCTGAAGGCGCAGCAGGCGAAGAGCGATGAGCGACCCACCCGGTCTGCAGATTCGGTCGACGATTCGCGGCGCTACCGCGACAATGTCGCCGAGTATTACCGCAGACTGGGCGAGCCGAATGACTGACAAGAAAGTGCTTCAGGATCTGGTGGCGCTGGTGGGCGCCGATGTGGTGCTGGCGCCGGATGCCGCATTGCTCGAGAAGCACACGCAGCGATTACTGCGTGCATGGCCGGCGCGATGTGGGCGTGCATGGCGCTGGTGTTCCCGCGCACCACCGCGCAGGTATCGCAGGTGCTGCGCTACTGCAACGACCACCGCATTGCCGTGCAGCCCCAGGGCGGACTCACCGGCCTCGCCGGTGGCGCCGTGCCGGTGGGCCCCTGCGTCATCCTCTCGATGGAGCGCATGCGCGCCATCAAGGAAATCGATACCGCCGCCGGCACCATCACGGTGGAAGCCGGCGTCGCGATGGAAGCCGTGCAGAAGGCCGCCGATGCGGCGGATCTGTTCTTCCCGCTGGATCTGGGCGGCCGCGGCTCGTGCCAGATCGGCGGCAACATCTCCACCAATGCCGGCGGCAACCGCGTGCTGCGCTATGGCATGGCGCGCGACCTGGTGCTGGGCGTGGAAGCGGTGCTCGCCGATGGCACGGTGATCGATGCGCTGCGCAAGGTGATCAAGAACAATTCGGGCTACGACCTGCGGCAGCTGTTCATCGGCGCCGAGGGCACGCTGGGCATCGTCACGCAGATCGTGCTGCGCCTGTTTCCGAAGCCGCGCAGCAATTGCCTCGGCATCTGCGCCGTGAAGGATTACGCGGGCGTGCTCGAGCTGCTCAAGCGCGCGCGCAGTGGCTTCGGCGCGCTGCTCAGCGCCTATGAAGTCATGTGGCCGGATTTCTACCAGCATGGGCACCGTGGGTCTCGGGCGCAAGCCGCCGCTGGAACTCGGGCACGGCGTCTATGTGCTGATCGAAACCCTGGGCACCGATCCGGAAGTCGACCAGACCCGCTATGAAACCGTGATTGCCGAGGCCATCGAGGCCGGCGTGGTGCAGGACGCCATCATCGCGCAGTCGCAGCGCGAGGCCACCGAGCTCTGGGCCGTGCGCGATTCACCCGGCGAATGGTCGAAGGGCATCCACTGGCCGCAGCTGGGCTTCGATGTGAGCGTGCCCACGGGCGAGATCGGGCCGCTGGCCGAAGAGATCGGCGCCGAACTGAAGCGCCGCTGGCCGGAGCTGGTATCGGTGTTCTTCGGTCATGTGGCCGATGGCAACCTGCATGTGTCGGTGCGCATGTCCGGGCACAGCATCCCCGAGCTCGACATCGAGAACGCGGTGTACGGCATCGTGGCGCAGCGCCGCGGTTCCATCTCGGCCGAACATGGCATCGGCTCGCTGAAGATTCCGTTCCTGCATTACTCGCGCAGCGAAGCGGAGATTGCGCTGATGCGCGCCATCAAGAAGGCGATGGATCCGAACGGCATCATGAATCCCGGGAAGTTGTTCACCGACACGCCGGCCGCACACTGAAACCAGCCGCGATTTCATTGCAGCTGATCCGCCAGCTGGATCTGGCGGCAGGCAGCGAACCGGATCGGCCCGCATGGCTCAGCGCCGCCAGTGGCCTCGTGCGCACGGCAGATGAATACTGCGTGGTGGCCGATGATGAACTGCATCTCGGCCGCTTCTCACTCGATGCGCAGCGCCCGGGGCGATTGCTGCGGATATTCCCGGGCGATCTGCCGGACAAGCCCAAGCCGCGCAAGAAGCGCAAACCCGATCTGGAAGTGCTGTTGCGATTGCCGGCCAGCGCCGACTTTCCGCATGGCGCATTGCTCGCGCTGGGTTCGGGATCCGGCGAGCGCCGCCGCCGCGGCGCGCTGCTCGCGCTGGGCAGTGCAGGGCCGCGTGGTGGGCAAGCCGCGCAGCATCGATGCGAGCCTGCTGTTCACGCGGCTGTCGCAATCGTTCACGGACCTGAATCTGGAAGGTGGCTGGGTTTCGGGCGATCTGCTTTACCTGCTGCAACGGGGCAACAAGGGCGATTCGCCCAACGCACTGCTGCAGTGGGAGCTGAAACCCATGCTCCGCGGCCTGCTGCGCGATCGCTGCCTGCCCGATGTCGAGCCGTTGGATGTGCGCGAGTACGATCTCGGCGATGTGCAGGGCGTGCCGTTGTGCTTCACCGATGCTTCACCGCTGGCGCAGGGAGGCTGGCTGTTCAGCGCCGTGGCCGAGAACATCGGCAATTCCAGGGATGATGGTCCCTGTCTCGGTTCGGCCATCGGCAGGATGGATGCGCGTTCGCGGATCCGTTGGATCAGACAGGTGGATCAGCAGTACAAGCTGGAAGGCATCGATGTGCAGCAGAGCGCAGGGAAGCTGCCGGTATGGCTGGTAACCGATGCCGATGATCCACGTGTTCCAGCGAGCTTATTGCACTGGGAAGGTTGATCGGCTGTCGGCCGCGGCTTTCAACCGGTGGCGCTGGAAGAATTCCCACATCGCTTCTGTAGCATGGATGGAGTCGGAGTAAGGCCCCGTGCCCACTTCCGGAAGCTGGAGTCCCCCGGGCCAGATATGGCCGCTACCCAGCAGTGTGTACAAGAGAGCCGTAGCCTCTTGGGCGCAATGGTCATGCGCGCGCAGCGTCAGATCGTCGGCAAGTGGAGTAACAGTTGGGGCATCGCCACATTGATTGCGTTCGCCCCAACGCAAGAACCACGTTTCGATGCTCGGAAGCGGCTCGGTCGTCAGGAAGTTCTCGCCCCCCGTATAGGGTGCGAAACGATCGGCGGTGCCATGGAATGCGATCATTGGAACTGGGCGCGGATTCCTGCACCAATCCCAGGAAACAACGGGCGTGGCGACCATGCCAAATGCCGCTATGCGGGCGTCAGGCGCACAGGAAAGCATGAATGTCATCGCGGCGCCATTGGAGTATCCGTTCACGTAGATTCGTGCGGGATCGATGTTGTACCGGGAAGAAATCTCGTCAATGAGGTCGGCAAAAAACGCCTGCTCGGTATCCAGTTCCGGCCCGGGCTTCAGGCGCCAGACCCTGGGAAAACCGCTGGCGCGCGGGTAAACGACAATGATGCCATTCCTGTCGGCCAGATCGTTCCAGCCTGTCAGTCGCTTCTGCATTCCAGGATATAGCCACGCACCATGCAGGCTGATGACCAGTGGCGCGGCGACTGCGGGCTTGTAGCTATCGGGAACGTAGAGAACGTACCCGCGGGTTTCACCAGAGGAGATCAGCTCGGAACTGGTCCGGCTCAGATAGGCATAGAGCGCCGTGAGCAGCAGCATCAGTCCTGCCAATGCCACACAGGTAATGACGACGAGGCGTTTGATCCAGCGTATCAATGATTGGTCCCGGGTCTCAGGTCCAGAGATATAGATCGCAGCGCATGAACTCTGGCTGAACATCTCGATATCACGGGGCTCGACAACCCTGTTTCCTGCACATGGCGTGGATGTCGCGCAGCAAATCGGGCCCTTTGTACACAAACCCTGTGTAGATCTGCAAGAGATTCGCACCAGCGCGCAGCATTTCCTGCGCGGCCATTCCGTCTGTAATGCCGCCTGCGCCGATAATGGCAGTGTCCGCACTAAGCGATGCCCGCAGCGCCCTGACCACGCGCAGTGAATGCGGGAGAAGCGGTCGCCCGCTGACTCCGCCGGTCGCGTTAACCGGAACGCCATGCAATAGCACGCCGGTATCCGTGGTGGTGTTGGTGGCCACGACGCCATCGATCCCGAGTTCCCGTACCGCAGTGCTGATGGCGTTGAGTTCGGCGTCACTGAGGTCAGGTGCGATCTTCACCACCAGCGGGACGCGTTTGCCGTGCTGGCGTTCCAGCGTGTGTCGTTCCTGCAGCAAAGCACCGGCAATCCGCCGGAGCCCCTCTGCAGTTTGCAGGGCGCGCAAGCCGGGCGTATTCGGAGAAGAGATGTTGACTGTCACGTAGTCGGCATGGGGATAGACCGCTCTGAAGCAGCGGAGATAGTCGTCGGCTGCGTGGTCGTTGGGTGTGTCTGCGTTCTTGCCGATGTTCACGCCGCAAATGCCAGTGAAAGTGCGGGTGCGTAACCGTTCTACCGCGTAGTCGACGCCCTTGTTGTTGAAGCCCATGCGATTGATGACCGCGAGGTCGGCCGGTGCCCGGAAGAGCCGCGGCCGGGGGTTGCCTGCCTGCGGGCGTGGAGTGATGGTTCCGATCTCCAGGAATCCGAATCCGAGCCCACCCAGTGCATCGATGAAATCGCCGTTCTTGTCGCATCCTGCAGCCAAACCGAGCAGCGTCGGAAAGGTGAGTCCCAGGCATTGAGTAGCGAGCCCCTCTGGTCCTGGTCGTGAGCCCGATCCCAATAGTGCCTGGGAGATCTGCAGCGAATGAAGTGCCAGCGAATGAGCCGTTTCCGCTTCGATGTATCGAAGAATTGGTTGGGCCAGGTCAAACAGTCCAGAAGCGAGGGAGTTCAACGGTTACCTGTTCGTATCAGTACGCAGGGGAGTCCGTATCATCCACGCCATTGTCCTGATTCTTGCGCGCGGCTGTAGCCAGCAACTGGTAGCGTTTCCTGAATGCCTGAATCGCTTCCTCGTCCAGTTCTTCCAGATCAAGCAGCGCGTTGTGTGCGCCCTTCGTGGCACGGATGAGCTCGTCCAGTTTCACCTGCATCGCTTCGGTGTCGCGGTTCTGGGTGTTCTGAATCAGGAACACCATCAGGAAGGTGATGATGGTCGTGCTGGTGTTGATCACCAGCTGCCAGGTGTCGCTGAAGCCGAAGATGGGGCCGGAGACCAGCCACACGACGATGACCAGCGCGGCCAGCACGAATGTTCCCGGCTTCCCGCAGAGTCGGGACGCCTTCTTGGCGAAACCCGTGTAGGACGCGCTGGTTTTCAAGTCCTCACCTGTAGTGGAAACGGCCGCCGCAAGCGGCGGCGGCCGTTGATTTCAGATCCCCTGGATGTTGCGCTTGCGCGTGGCCCGGCGATGCGCCACTTCCTGCACGTAGATCGGCGTGCGGTAGTAGCGGTCGCGGCCGGCGGCGATGTTCTCCGGCATCGGGGTGAACGCCACCATCGATTCGGCCATCGCCATGCCGCGCGCTTCCACGCCCGGCTGGTATTCGGGCGCCGGGAAGATCCACATGTCGTTGTTGATGATGCCGTTGACCACCAGACGGCCCACGGTGAGTGGATCCTGCGGACGTGCCCACATCGGCGTGGCCGGTGCAGCAGCCGGACGCGCACCGCCTGCGGCACCGGGCGCGCCGGGTGGGCGTGCAGCCGTGCTCGGTGGGCGTGGCGCGTTGGCGGCAGTGGCCGCATCGTTCTTCAGCGCGTCCGGGCGATAACTTTCGCTGCGGCCGATGTTGGTGGTGGTCATGCCCGGCACCAGGTTCGAGGTGCCGATGTTCGTCGCGCGCAGATCGTGGCGCATCTGTTCCATGAGGCCGGTCACGGCGAGCTTCGTGACCGCATAGATGCCGGCGGTACCGAGCAGCACGCCATCGGTGGAAGAGGTGGTGACGATGTGGCTGCCTTCCTTGTGCGCCAGCATGCGCGGCACGAAGGTGCGCACGCCGTACACGGGGCCCCAGAAGTTCACGCCCATGGCCCAGTCCCAGTCCTTGTACGAGCCTTCGACGACCTTGGTCATCACGCCGACACCGGCGTTGTTGACGAGGATGTGGACCTTGCCGAATTTCTTCTCGATTTCGTCGGCCTTGCGCTCCCAGTCTTCACGCACCATCACGTCGTGCACCATGGTGCTCACGCGCGGGTCGTTGGCGGGGAACATCTTCAGCGCATCGGCAAACTGCGCGTCGTTGTAATTGCCGAGAATCACCCGCGCGCCGGCTTCATGCAGCGCGCGTGCGATGCCAAGACCGATGCCGCTGGAGCCACCGGTGACATAGGCCACCTTGTCTTTCACATCGGTGATCGGCGGTGCCTGGTGCGGGCCCAGGTTGGTGGGCAACGCCGCTTCGGCAGCAGAAGCAGCTTCGGGGGCGATCTGGCCGAGCAGGCCTGCGGTGCCGGCAGTTACCGCCACGCCGCCCAGAATCTGGCGGCGGTTCACTTTCTTCTTGTCCATGATCAATCCCCCGTTAGGTAATCCGCCGATCATAGGGGAGTCGTGCGGGCGCGGGAACTGCAGGACTCAGCCGAGTACCTGCGGATTCAGCTGCCATGCCATGTAATTCAGGGCCCCGGCGAAGGTGACCCAGCCGAGATAGGGAAGCAGCAGCCCGCCGGCCAGCGGATGGTGGCGCCAGAAGGCGGCGAGTGTTGCGGCGATCAGCAGCCACAGCAGCGCGAGGCAGGCGAAAGACCATGCCCCCATCCGCCATCCGAAAAACAGCCAGCTCCACAGTGCATTGAAGACCAGCTGCACGAGGAACAGCGTCAGTGCCACGCGTGCGCCATGAAAGCCGTGGCGCCGCCATACCAGGCATGCCGCAACGGCCATGGCGAGGTACAGCACTGTCCAGGCGGGGCCGAACAGCCATGCGGGTGGCGCCCAGGCGGGCAATTGCAGTTGCCCATAGAAGCCGGCTGCGTTGCGGGTTGCGGCCGCGCCGATGGCGGCAGCCACGAAGGTGGCGGCGAACCAGCCGGCAAAGGCGGGAAGCCTGCTGCGCAGTGGCGTCACTTCTTGCCGAACAGGCGGGCGAGGAAGCCTTGCTTGCGCGGCGGCTGGGTGACGCGCGCGACGGGTTTCGGTTTGGGCTTGGGCGCGACCCGCATGACAGGTGTGCGGGTGTCGTAGGGATTGAAGCTGCGTCGGCTATGGGAGGCAGGGTCTTGTTCGCCGGGGTTGCCGGACTTCCGCGCATTCTGCCCGGCACCAGCATTGCGACCGGAGTCAGCCGCGGCTGCATTCGCGGCTTCTGCTTCTTCCTTTTTCTTGTCGTCATCGGCCAGGGAAAGGCCGGGAAGCTCCAGGCGCTTCAACAGCAGCGAGGTGGATTCCAGGGCGTGCCGGCCCGAATCGGCAGCCCATTCCCAGATGGCGCGCCCGGTGGAGTCGTGGCGCACACGCCCGGCGGGCTTCGGGGCTTCGTCGTTGCTGTTCTCTGGTGGAGACACGATTTCACGTTTCCTGAAGCGAAATCAGAGCCCGATCTTACTCTCCCGGATCGGGAGAGCTGAGCGTATCTTAAGATTCCGGGTGCAAGGCAAGATGAGGAACCGGAATGGGGCGGAGATTTCAGCTGGCCGCAGCGTTGGGTTGCCTGGCAGTGGTTGCGGGTGCAGCAGAGCAGCGTTGGCTGGCCGCGAACGATCGGGGGCTGGTCACGGATGGCCGCGTGCAGGCGCTGGCGCTGCCGAATGCCAACAGTGGCCCGACCACGTTGGCCATCGCTCCGGATGGGCACATCTGGTTCACCGAAGGCCAGGGCAATCGCATCGGGCGCATGAATCCCGCTGGCAATGGCCTCGTGGAATTCCCGCTGCCGCATGCCGACAGCTCACCCCGCATCATCGCGCTGGGTGCGGATGGCAACCTGTGGTTCTCCGAGCACACGGGCAATCGCATCTCGCGCATCACGCCTGCCGGCGTCATCACCGGATTCGATATTCCGACGCCGGCGAGCCAGCCGCGCGCCATCGCGCTCGGTGCGGACGGCAATATCTGGTTCGGTGAATTCGCAGGTGGCAAGGTGGGGCGCATCACGCCGCAGGGTGTGATCACCGAGTTTGCGCTGCCCACGCCCAACAGCGGTCCGCGCGCGCTGGCTGCCGGGCCAGATGGCAACATCTGGTACTCCGCGTATCGCGCCAGCAAGATCGGGCGCATCACCCCAAACGGCGAGATCACCGAGTTCACGCTGCCGCGTCCGAACTCGGGGCCGGGCGACATCACTGCGGGAGCGGATGGCGCCATGTGGTTCGTGGAGCTGTCGGGCAACATGGATGGGATGCAGGCGGACGGCGCGCGCGTGGGACGCATCACGATGGAAGGCAAGGTCACCGAGTTCGAGATGCCGGGCAAATCGCCATCACCCATCAACATCGCCGTGGGGCCCGATCGAAACATCTGGTACACGCGCGGGTCGAAGGTGGGGCGCGTGTTGCCGAATGGCGAAATCTCCGAGTTCGAACTGGGCGAGGGCGCGCGCGGTTCGGGGCTTTCTGCCGGCAGCGACCGCCAGCCGCCCGCACGCCTGGTGAATCGGCTGTATGTGGCCGACAGCGGTGGCAACCGGATCCTGTGGCTGGAGTTCGGCGCGGCAGCGAAGGAAGTATCATCCACACCATGAAGCGTCATGAACCGATGAAGTTCTCCAACCGCGTGCTGATGGTGATCACGCCGCTGGGCGTGGCCATCGGGCTCTACGAGGCCTGGCATCTGGCTGGTTGGCTGGTGGCGCTGATGGCGGCACAGTTCCTCATTCTGGGCATTGTCGGTGTGAAGCTGCTGCGCACCGCGCGGCGCGAATCGAGGGAGCAGCAGCAGTGAGCGCCCTTCGGGCCCGGGGCGCGCTGGCGTTGTCGCTGGTGTTCGTCCTGGCGGGATGCGGCGGCAAGCCGGATGCATCCTCCGGTGCGGCGACGGCTGCGGCGCCAGTCGCTGCGGCAAATACCATCGAGTGGTTCGACGGCGATGTCACCGCGGCTTTCGCGCAGGCCACCAGCAGCGGCAAACCGGTGTTTCTGTATTGGGGTGCGTCGTGGTGCCCGCCTTGTCATGAACTGCAGGCCACCGTGTTCTCGCGCCCGGATTTCATCGCGAAGACGCAGTTGTTCGTGCCCGTGTACATCGACGGCGATGCGCCCGGCGCGCAGAAACTGGGCGATGAGTTCCGCGTGAGCGGCTACCCGAGCGTGGTGGTGCTGCGCGCCGACCGAACCGAGCTGGCACGCATCAATGGCGGCATGGATCTCGCGCAATACGCCGAAGTGCTGGATCTGGTGCTGGGCGATGTGCGGCCGGTGGCCGAGATCCTGGCTTCCCTGCAGGCCGATGCCGTGCCGCTCGCGCGGGACGATTGCCGGCGGCTGGCCTTCAATGGCTGGGAGTTTGATGGCACGCCGGTTGAGATCAGCACGACGGCCACGCAGCTGCAGCGGGCTGTGGAGCGCTGCCCGGCCGATGCGCCGGTGGAACGCGCGCGGCTCGTCGCCTTTGCGGCTGCCGCGGCCACCGATGCCGAAGCGGAACAGATCGGCAAAGGCGCGAAGCCCGGACCACAACTGAAGGCGCTGGTGCAGGCCGTGAACGCACAGCTCGCGGATCACGCGACGGCGCAGGAAGCCGCCGATGCCCTGCAGTATCTGGGCAGCGATTTCTTCAAGGCGGCGAAACGCGCTGCGCCCGCGCAGATGCCGCAGCTGTTGGCACGCTGGTCGGCCGTGATGGATGGCGCTGCCGCCGATGCGCGTTTCTCCGAGACCGACCAGCTCGTCGCCGTGGGCATGAAGCTGCGCGCCATCAAACTGCTGGGCGACGACACGCTTCCCGCCGAGCCTGCCGCGGCGGCGCGCCGCCGCGTGGAAGCTGCTCTGGCTCGGGGCCAGACCGGCTACGCCCGGGCCGGTGTGGTGAACTCATCGCTGTTCGTGCTGGATCAGCTGGGCGATCTCGACGGGCTCTACGCGTTGGCCGAAGCGGAGATGAAGACTTCGAAGTATCCGTACTACTACATGCTCGATCTGGCGAGCATCGAGGAAGAGCGGGGCAACAAGGAGCAGGCGGTGGTGTGGCTCGAACGCGCGTACACCGAGTCGCAGGGTGCTGCCACGCGTTTCCAGTGGGGCACGGAGTATGTGATGGGCCTGCTGCGCATGCAGCCGCGGGAGCAAACCCGCATCCGTGATGTGACGCTTGCGGTGCTGGGTGAGCTCGATGGTCCGGACCGGATTCATCGGCGCTCGGCCAGGCGGCTCGAAAAACTCGATCAGCAGTTGCAGGCCTGGAGCAAGGGCGGCAAGCAGGCGCAGACCATGGCAGCGCTGCGTGCACGGCGTGATGCGCTGTGTGCGGCCATTCCCGCTGGGGATGCCGCGCGCAAGGATTGCGAGTCGTTTCTCGCTAAGCGCTAGCCTCCGCCAGCCGCCGCGCGCGATCCTCGGCGATGAGCCGTTCTTCCTCGATGTGCGCGAGCACGCCTTCCACATCGGCGGCCGTCTCGTCGAATTCGAAATGCCCGGTCAGTTCGGTGGAGGGCGTCAGCTGCCCGGCGCTGTAGTGCGCCCAGATCTCGTGTGCGTAATGGGTGTCGAGCAGTTCGGGCGCGCTGCGGCCGAAGGTATCGCGCAGGTTGTTCACGTCGCGTTCGAACAGCGCGAAGGCATTGTTGTTGCTCGCCGCGTCCACCGCCTGCGGCAGGTCGATGATTACCGGACCCGTGGCATCCACCAGCACGTTGAATTCGGAAAGATCGCCGTGGATGATGCCGGCGCAGAGCATCAGCACCACCTGCTTCAGCATGAACTGGTGCCACTCGCGGGCCTGCTCCGGCGCGATCTCGAGATCCCCCAGGCGCGGGGCGACGCCGCCCTCGGCATCCCGGATCAATTCCATCAGCAGCACGCCGTCGAAGATGCCGAAGGGCTTCGGCACGCGCACGCCGGCGCGGTCGAGCGCGTACAGCGCATCCACTTCTGCGTTCTTCCACTGGGATTCGGCCAGCTCGCGGCCATGCTTGCCGCCGCCGCGCAGCGCGCGCGCATCGCGGCTGCCGCGGGTCTTGCGGCCTTCCTGGTATTCGGCAAGACGATGGAAGCCGCGCTCGTTGGCATCCTTGTAGACCTTGGCGCAGCGGATCTCCTCGCCACAGGCCACGAGGAACACCGAGGCTTCCTTGCCGCTGCGCAGGCGGCGCACGACGGCATCGATGATGCCGTCGTCGAGCAGGGGCTGGAGTTGCTTGGGTGCCTTCATGCGGGCCTGGTCTTCAGCCGGTGATCACTTCGGTAAACAGTTCGCGGGTGCCGTTCAGCGAGTTGGTGATCAGGCAGCCGTGCTCGGCCTTCTCCAGCAGCAGCTTCGCCTTCGCTTCATCGGCGCCTGCCGGCACCTGCAGCGTGGCGCGTGTGACGAAGCCCGTGAATCGCGTCGGGCCATCCACACGTGCGAGTGTGCCTTCCACCGAACAGGAGAGCCCCGTCCATTCGAACTTCGATGCCCGCGCCACGGCGCGGAAAGTGAGGATGAAGCAATCGGCCACGGCGGCACACAGCAGGGTTTCCGGCGACCACACGCCACCCGGGCCATCAAACTGCGGCGGCGGCGCGGTGGCGAGGTCGGGCAGGCCTTCGCTGCTCAGGGTGACCTGACCCTCGGTGCGGGCAGTGGCGCTGACCTGGTAAAGATGAGGGTAGGGATGCATGGCTGTCTCCTTGTGCGGGGGAAGAAAAAGGCCCGCTCTGGAGGCGGGCCTTGCTCTGTAGCTTCGCGTTACCGCGGGCTCAATCTTCGACCAGGAAGCTGCGCAGCTGTTCCGAGCGCGAAGGATGACGCAGTTTGCGCAGCGCCTTCGCCTCGATCTGGCGGATGCGCTCGCGGGTGACATCGAACTGCTTGCCGACTTCCTCGAGGGTGTGGTCGGTGTTCATGTCGATGCCGAAACGCATGCGCAGCACCTTGGCTTCGCGCGGCGTGAGCTGCGAGAGCACGGAGTGCGTGGTTTCGCGCAGCGATTCCATGGTGGCCTGGTCGATCGGCGAAGTGACCGAGGTGTCTTCGATGAAATCGCCAAGGTGCGAATCTTCATCATCGCCGATCGGAGTCTCCATCGAGATGGGCTCCTTGGCGATCTTCAGCACCTTGCGCACCTTGTCTTCGGGCATTTCCATGCGAATGGCGAGTTCGTCCGGCGTTGGCTCGCGGCCCATCTCCTGCAGCATCTGCCGCGAGATGCGGTTGAGCTTGTTGATGGTCTCGATCATGTGCACCGGAATGCGGATGGTGCGCGCCTGGTCGGCGATCGAACGCGTGATGGCCTGGCGGATCCACCACGTGGCATAGGTGGAGAACTTGTAACCGCGGCGGTATTCGAATTTGTCCACGGCCTTCATCAGGCCGATGTTGCCTTCCTGGATCAGATCGAGGAACTGCAGGCCGCGGTTGGTGTATTTCTTCGCGATCGAGATCACGAGGCGCAGGTTGGCCTCGACCATTTCCTTCTTCGCGCGGCGGGCCTTGGCCTCGCCGATCGAGACATCGCGGTTGATCTCCTTGATCTCGTTGATCGACAGGCGATGCGCGACTTCGAGGTCTGCAAGCTTCTTCTGGCGGCGTTCGATTTCATCGGTGAAGCGGGCGAGGGTCTGCGAGTACTTCTTCGCGCCTTTCACATGCTTGCCGAGCCACTTGAGGTTGGTCTCGTTGCGCGGGAAGGTGCTGACGAATTCCTTGCGCGGCATGCCGGCGTCGCGCACGCAGATCACCATGATCTCTTTTTCCAGCTGGCGCACTTCACCGATGTGGTTGCGCAGCTGGTTGATCAGGGCTTCGAACATCTTCGGCGAGAGCTTGAGCTCCATGAACTCGGCGGCAGCCTTGGCGCGGGCCTTCTGCGTCTTCGGGTCGGCCGTGCCGATCTTCTCCATGCTGGAGAGCGCGGCAGCATGCAGCTTGTGCAGCTGGGCAAAGCGGCGCGCGGCTTCTTCAGGATCCGGGCCGGTATCGACGGCTTCTTCTTCCGTATCGTCGGCAGCGTCTTCGGTCTCGTCTTCCTTCTCGGTGGAAGCTTCGACTTCTTCCAGCTTGGTCGGATTCTGCGGCTGCGCGATGACGTCCGGCGCGTTCGGGTCGATGAAGCCGACGATGCAGTCGACCAGGCGGCCCTGGCCGAGCTTCACGTTCTCGTAGGCATTCATCAGGTGTTCGAGCGTGGCCGGATAGAGGGCCAGCGAACGGCGCACGGTATCGAGGCCTTCCTCGATGCGCTTCGCGATGCTGATTTCGCCTTCGCGGGTGAGCAGTTCCACCGTGCCCATCTCGCGCATGTACATGCGCACCGGGTCGGTGGTGCGGCCGAGTTCGGCATCGAGCGCGGCCAGTGCCTGCGCGGCTTCTTCGATGGCTTCTTCGTCGGCCGGCTGGGAATTCTCGGTGGCGAGCAGGGGCTCCGAATCGGGCGCCTTCTCGTACACGGGAATGCCCATGTCGTTGATCATGTTGACGATGTCTTCGATCTGTTCGGGATCGACGATCTCGCTCGGCAGGTGGTCGTTCACCTGCGAATAAGTGAGGAAGCTCTGCTCCTTGCCCAGCGCGATCAGCAGCTTCAGCTGCGACTGGCGTTCTTCGGGCATGACAGGCGCGCGGCGCTCGATGGCGCTCAGCGCTTCGGGTTCGGCATGGCTGCCCTCAGGGCGGCCACGCTTGCGACCAGGCTTGCCGGGGGCAGGGGCGGGTACGGGGGCAACAACGGCTTTTACAATTTTCTCCGGCTTGGCGGGTGCGGCGACCTTGCCCTTGGGCGCTGGCGCGGCGGCAACGACGGCCTTGCCCTTGGCGACAACCGCCTTGGCTGCGACCACCGGCTTGGCGACGGGCTTCGCGACAGTCTTGGCAACAGGCTTTGCAGCCGGCTTCTTGGCCGGAGCAGGCTTGCTGACCTTGGCGCTGGCAGCCGGCTTGGCTGACTTGGCGGCCGGTTTGGCAGGCGCGGCCTTGGCGGCTGGCTTGCGGGCAGGGGCAGATTTCTGGGGCTTGCGAGTCGGCGCCATGAGGGCTCCAGGCTGGTCGGTTAGGGTCGCTTGAGCGAACCGCGAATTCTAACGGCGAAGCGGGAATATCGCCACGCGTGCGGACAATATTTGATCACCCCTCAGGCATAACGCCTGTTTGGCATGATCCTTTCCGGTGAATCTGCTGCGGCGAAGGGCCTGAGGGTGATTCGCAAGGTTAGATTTGGGGCAGAGGCAGAAGTTTCAACTGCGGCGCGGGGCGCGCAGCAACTCGCGTAGTCGTTCGCGTTCCGTGGCATCCAGCCCGCCCTGCCGTTCCTTCTCGATCAGCGCATCGAGTTCGGCATTGGGCACGCCCTGCACCAGTTTGCGCACGGCGGTCACCATCTCATCGCCCGCGGCCTTTTCATCCGCCAGGATCGACGGCTCCGCCGCGAGACGCGCCAGCCGTTCGCCCAGCGGCTGGTCGCGCCAGCGCTCCAGCAACTGCGCGGTGTGCAGTGCCGGCTGCGTGCGCAGCGTGTCGAGCAGTTCCCGCAGCACATCCACGCCGGGTTCATCGACGGTGTTCAATGCTTCGCGGTCGGCGGCTGCAAGACGCGCCGCGATCACCGGGAAATGCAGCAGATTCTGCACGGCCTGACGCACCAGCCCGCCGCGGCCGGTGCTGTGCGCCGTGCGGGCCGGGCGCTGCACGTGTTCGCTGGAACCGCGCTGAGCCGGGCCATCTGCCGCATTCATCGGGCCGACGATGGTCAGGAAGCGCTCGGCCGAAACGCCGATGGCGGCGGCCAGCCGGTCCAGCAGCAGTTCGCGATAGGGGCCGGGGGGCACGCGTTCCAGCAGCGGCCGGGCTTCGGCCACGAAGCGCGCCTTGCCGTCGGCATGCGAGATGTCGATGTCTTCGGCCAGATGCGTGACGAAATATTCCGACAGCGGCAGCGCGGTGGCGTAGCGCGCTTCGAAGGCGGCCTTGCCTTCCTTGCCCACCAGCGTGTCCGGATCTTCGCCATCAGGCAGGAACAGGAATTTCAGCTCACGTCCGGCGGTGGCTTCGGGCAACGCGTTCTGCAGCGCGCGCCACGCAGCGGCGCGGCCCGCGCGATCGCCGTCGAAGCAGAAGATGATTTCCTTCACCAGCCGGAAGGCGCGCTTGAGATGTTCCGGTGTGGTGGCAGTGCCGAGCGTGGCCACGGCATAGGGGATGCCCGCCTGCTGCAGGCGGACCACGTCCATGTAGCCCTCCACCACGATCAGTCGCGTCAGCGGCGCGCGGTTCTGCCGCACTTCATACAGGCCGTAGAGCTCGCGGCCCTTGTGGAACAGCGCGGTTTCCGGGGAATTCAGGTATTTCGGTTCGCCCTGATCGAGCACGCGGCCACCGAAGGCGATCACGCGGCCGCGGGCATCGCGGATCGGGAACATCAGCCGGTCGCGGAAACGGTCGTAGTGGCCGTCGCCTTTCTCGCGCTCGATGATGAGGCCGGTTTCGGTGAGCTTCTGGCGCGAGGCATCGCTGGCGCCGAAGCGCTTGAGCACTTCGTTCCAGGCATTCGGCGCATAGCCGATGCCGTAGGTGGCGATGGTCTCGCGGGTGAGGCCGCGCTTCGCGGCATAGGCCTGCGCGCGTTCGGTGGCCGCCAGTTGCTCGTTGTAGAACGTCGCGACCTTGCCCATCACGGCATAGAGATCATCACTGACCGATGGCGCGGTGTGGCCCGCGCCCGTCTGTTCGCGCGGCACTTCCACGCCCAGCCGCGCCGCGAGATCTTCCACCGCCTCCACGAAGGGCAGGTGGTCGTAGTTCATCAGGAAACTCAATACCGTGCCGCTGGCGCCGCAGCCGAAGCAGTAATAGAACTGCTTGGTCGGGTTGACCCAGAACGAGGGTGTCTTCTCGTTGTGGAAGGGGCAGCAGGCGCGGTACTCGCGGCCGGCCTTCTTGAGCGTCACCCGAGCGTTGATGATCTCAACAATGTCGGCGCGGCCGACCAGGTCGTCGATGAATGCTTTGGGGATGCGGCCGGACATGCGCGAAGCCTAACCTGTGGCGCTCGCGGGCGGCGAGCCAGCTAACATGTACCGAAGGGAAACTGGCGAGGTGGCAGGGTGATCGACGAACAGGCTCTTTACCGCCGCCTGCGCTGGCGCCTGGTGCCCTATCTGCTGCTGCTGTACGTGATCGCCTGGTTCGATCGCGTGAACATCAGCTTCGCGGCGCTGCAGATGAATGCGGACCTCGGCTTCAGTTCGGCGGTCTACGGCTTCGGTGCGGGCATTTTCTTCGCCGGCTATGCGCTGTTCGAGGTGCCCAGCAACCTGATCCTGGCCCGCGTGGGCGCGCGGCGCTGGATCGGCCGCATCATGATCACCTGGGGCCTGATCTCCGTGGCCATGATGTATGTCGAGGGCAAGTGGAGCTTCTATGCCCTGCGTTTCGCGCTCGGCGTGGCCGAGGCTGGCTTCCTGCCCGGCATCCTGTATTACCTCAGCCAGTGGTTCCCCAAGGCCGAACGCGCCCGCGCCGTGTCCTGGTTCATGATCGGCATTCCGCTGGCGACGGTGTTCGGCGGTCCCATCGCCGGCATGCTGCTCGGCCTCGATGGCTGGCATGGCCTGCGGGGCTGGCAATGGCTGTTCGTGCTGGAGGGCATTCCGGCAGTGATCTTCGGAGTGGTGACCTGGATCTGGCTGCCGGATACGCCGCGTGATGTGCGCTGGCTATCGAAGGCCGAGCAGCGGCATGTGGAGCGGCGGGTGGTAGAAGAAAACACGGCCACCCTGGCGCGACATGCCGGCAGCGGCAGCCTGCGCACGGCGATGCTGCATCCCACCGTCTGGCTGCTGTGCCTCGTGCTGTTCTGCTGCCAGTGCGGCAGTTATGGCCTGACGCTGTGGATTCCGCAGATCGTGAAGGGGCTTTCCGCGCAGAGCGATCTGCTGGTTGGCTTCATCTCCGCCATTCCCTACATCGCCGCGGCGCTGGCCATGCTCCTGGTTGGCGCGAGTTCGGATCGCAGCGGCGAGCGCTTCCTGCATGTGGCGATCCCGAGTTTCATCGGTGCGGTGGGCTTTGCGGCCAGCGCGGTGCTGCTCTCGCCCGTGCCCGGCATGATCGCGTTGACGGTGGCCGCCATGGGCGATCTGTGCACGCGTGGCCCGTTCTGGGCGTTGCCGTCGCGGTTTCTCTCCGGCACCGCGCTGGCGGCGGGCATCGCGCTGATCAACACGATGGGATCACTCGGCGGCTTCGTGGGGCCGACGATGGTGGGTTATGTGCGTGAGGCCACCGGTGGATTCACCGGCGGGCTGATGCTGCTCGCGATGCTGCTGGTGGTGGCTGGCGTCGGCACACTGGTGCTGCGACGCTCGGCGCTGCTGCGCGAAGAGGGCTGAAGGCTTCAGGGCCCGCGGCGGCGGAAGATCGAAAGCGCGATGCCGATGACGATGGCGAGAATGACGATCAGCAACAGTCCACGGGCCATGATTGGGATTCCTGGTCGGGTGGCTTAGCCGAGCTTGGCTTTGACGCGGGCGCTCACTGCGCCCATGTCGGCACGGCCGGCAGCGGCCGTCTTCACATGCGCAACGACCTTGCCCATGTCTTTCATCGAAGCAGCGCCGGTGGCGGCGATCGCCGCGGCGATCAGGCCATCGACTTCGGCTTCGGTCATCTGCGTGGGCTGGTAGGCCGAAAGAATCGCGAGTTCCGCCTGTTCCTTGGCAACCAGATCAGCGCGACCACCGGCTTCGAACTGCACGATGGATTCCTTGCGCTGCTTGACCATCTTCTCGATGACCGACAGCACCTGGACATCGTCGAGCATGATGCGCTCGTCGACTTCACGCTGCTTGATGGCCGCCGTGATCAGACGCACGGTGGCGAGACGCTCTTTTTCACCAGAGCGCATCGCGGACTTCACGTCCTCGAGAATGCGCTCTTTAAGCGTCATGCTTAGAACGCGCGTGCGGGACGGGCTTCGCCGCCACGAACGTTGCGCTTGGCATGCCGCTTCACGGCTGCAGCCTTCTTGCGCTTACGCTCCTGCGTGGGCTTCTCGTAGAATTCGCGGCGGCGCAGCTCTGCGAGGACGCCAGCTTTTTCGCAGGCGCGTTTGAAGCGTCGCAGGGCGACGTCGAAGTATTCATTCTCACGAACTCGCACGCTCGGCATAAACCTTGGAACCCTTGTTGAGCTAAGTGATTGTTTTGAATGCCGATTGAGGCACCCGAAAACAGGGTGCGCGATTTTAATGGCTAGAGGGGCGGGTGTCCATTGCGGATTCTGGGGATCGAATCTTCCTGTGACGAAAGCGCGGTGGCGGTGCTCGACGATGAGCGCGGTCTGCTGTCGCACGAATTGTTCAGCCAGGTGGACCTCCACCGGCTGTATGGCGGGGTGGTGCCCGAACTGGCCTCCCGTGATCACGTCCAGCGCCTGCTTCCCCTTGTAAGACAAGCGCTTGCGAGCGCAGGGACCACTGCGGGGGAGCTTTCCGGGGTGGCCTATACAGCGGGTCCCGGGCTGGTGGGCGCGCTGCTTACCGGGGCCGCTTTGGGACGCAGCATGGCCTATGCACTGGGGATTCCGGCGGTGCCCGTGCACCATCTGGAAGGCCATTTATTGGCCCCTCTTCTCGAAGACCGCCCCCCGCCGTTTCCCCATCTGGCCCTGCTGGTTTCCGGCGGCCACACCATGCTGATCGTGGTGAAAGGCCTGGGCGAGTACGAAATGCTGGGCGAAACCCGCGACGATGCCGCCGGCGAGGCCTTCGACAAATCCGCCAAATTGCTGGGGCTGCCGTATCCCGGCGGGCCCGAACTTGCGCGATTGGCCGAACAGGGTCGTGCGGGTGTGTTCGAATTTCCGCGGCCCATGCTGGATCGCGCCGGGTTCGAGTTCAGTTTCTCCGGATTGAAGACCGCGGTGATGCTGGCCGTGCGTGAGCAGGCGCCCGATGATCAGCGCCGTGCCGATATCGCCCGTGGCGTGCAGGATGCCATCGTCGACACGCTGGTCGGCAAGACCGCGCGCGCGCTCGACGAAACATATCTCAAGCATCTGGTCGTGGCCGGTGGCGTCAGTGCCAACCGCGCGTTGCGCGCCGCGCTGGAAAAGGCGGCTGCCCGGCGCGGCGTCGAGATTTACTTTCCGCGCTTCGAGTTCTGCACGGATAATGCGGCCATGATCGCAGTTGCGGGGATGGCGCGCCTGAAGCAGGGCGGCGCTGCCACGCATCTCGCGATCGAAGCACGCGCGCAATGGCCGTTGATGTCCTTGCGCGCGCCGAACGCGGTTTAAAGGATTTTCATGTCGACACAGCCTGTGGATACGGTGTTCCTGCGCGGTCTGGCCATCGAGACCACCATCGGGTTCTTTGATTGGGAGCGACACGTGAAGCAGACGGTGGTGCTCGATCTCGAGATCCCCGTCGACTGCGCGCTCGCCGCCAGCAGCGACGAAGTGAAAGACACCGTCGATTACAAGAGCATGGCCAAGCGCTGCATCACCTTCGTGAGCGAAGCCGAGTTCCACCTGGTCGAAACCCTGGCGCACAAGCTCGCGATGACGCTGCTCGACGAGTTCGATATCGCCTGGATCAGGATCTCGCTGAACAAGCCGGGCGCCATCCGTGGTTCGCGCGATGTGGGCGTGAGCATCGAGCGGCGCAGGGCGTGACGCTGGCCTACGTATCGGGGGGCAGCAACCTCGATGCGCAGCAGAATCTCGTACTCGCCGCGCGCGCGCTCAAGGCCCGCCATCCGGGCGCGCGTTTCTCGCGCTGCTATCGCAATACGGCCGTCGGCTTCGACGGGCCCGACTTCATCAACTTCGTCGTCGAGCTTCCCGTGGCGGGCGATCCCGCGCTGCTGAAGGGCGAGCTCGAATGCGTCGAGACGCTGTGCGGCAGGCTGCGCGATGCGCCGAAGTGGGCGCCGCGCGCGATGGACCTCGACATCCTGCTGTTCGGTGATCTGGTGCAGAACGTGCACGGGCTCGTGCTGCCGCGGCCGGATCTGCTGCGCTGGGGTTTCATGCTCGGGCCGCTGGCGGAGCTCGCGCCCGCGCTGCGGCATCCGCTGCTGGGCGATACCTTCAGCGATCTGTGGCGGCGTTTTGATCAGGCTGCCCATCCGCTATTCGCAGAGGCGCTGGATCTGAACAATGCGTGACTAGCGCATCGGCAGGAGCTCAGGCGTTCGCGCTGCGCCCGCCATCGATCGCGAGCACCTGCCCGGTGACATACGGCGCCTCGCAGGCAAAGAACATCGCCGCCCGGGCGATGTCTTCGGGCGAGCCACGCCGCTTGAGCAGCGTCTTGTCGATGATGACCTGCTTCATTTCCTCGGTCAGGCCCTTCTCCGGAAACTCCACCGGGCCCGGCGCGATGGCATTCACGCGCACGCGGGGTGCGAGTTCGCGTGCCAGCGACTGCGTCAGCATGATCAGGCCCGCCTTCGCCGGGCTGTAGACCGTGTGATGGCGCAGCGGCCGCAGGCCGTGGATGTCGGCGATGTTGAGGATCAGCCCTTCGCGCTCCTGCAGATGGGGCGCTGCGGCCTGCGAAAGGAACAGCGGCGCGCGCAGGTTGGTGCCGATGAGGTCGTCGAACTGGGCCTCGGTGATGGAGCCCACCGGCGTGGGGTAGAACGTCGAGGCATTGTTGATCAGGATGTCCAGGTGCCCGTAACGGGCCACGGTGGCCTCGACCAGCGCTTCGAGCAGCTTCAGGTTGAGCAGGTCGCCACCGGCCGGCGCGGTGGAAGAGGGCCGCACGGCATTGAGTTCTGCCGACAGCGCCTGCGCTTCCTGCGCAGAGCGGTGATAATGGATCACGACGAACGCGCCCGCGGCATGCAGCTTGCGGGTAATGGCCGCGCCCACGCGCCTGGCACCACCGGTAATGAGTACGACCTTGTCTTTCAGCGGCTGCTCCATGCATTCAAGCTTATGACGACTGCGCCTGCTCTGCACGAATCTGTACATGCCGCACGCATGCTGCAGCTGATCCACGATCGCATCATTGCGGCGGGCGGTTGGCTGCCCTTCGATCAATACATGGAGGTCGCGCTGTATGAGCCGGGCCTGGGGTATTACAGCGCGGGCGCACACAAGCTCGGCGCGGGGGGTGATTTCACCACCGCGCCGGAGATTTCGCCGTTGTTCGGGCAGTGCCTGGCGCGCCATTGCTGTGAAGTGCTGGCGGCGGCCGGCGGTGGCAAGGGCGATGTCATGGAACTGGGCGCCGGCAGCGGCAGGCTGGCGTTCGATGTGCTGACCTCCATGCAGGCGCTCGGCGCGCCACCGGCGCGTTACCGCATCCTGGAAGTCAGCGCGGATCTGCGCGAGCGACAACGCGCGCTGCTGGCCACCTTGCCGGCAACGCTTGCGCACCGGGTCGAGTGGCTCGATGCGCCGCCAGAAACAGGCTGGAAGGGCGCGCTGCTCGCCAACGAAGTGCTCGATGCATTGCCGGTGGAATGTTTCGTGCGGCACAACGGGCAGTTCCTGGAACGCGGCGTAGCGGTGGATACAGAAGGCCGCCTGTACTGGCAGGATCATCCGGCTTCACTGGTGATGCAGGCGGAAGCCGAGCGCATGCAGGCCGATGCCGAAGCGCAGTGGCCGGTGGGATACACCTCGGAGCTGTGCACGCGTGCCGGAGCCTGGATAGAAGAAGTCACCCGCACCATGGTGCGTGGCGTGGCGCTGTTCATCGACTACGGCCTGCCGCGCCGCGAGTACTACAGCGCGGCCCGCGATCGCGGCACGCTGCGCTGCCATTACCGGCAGCGCGCGCATGATGATCCTTTCGCGCATCCGGGCATGGAAGACATCACCGCCTGGGTCGACTTCACCCGTGTGGCCGAGGCAGCAGACTCAGCCGGCCTCGATGTGCTGGGATACGGCACGCAGATGGGTGCGTTGCTGGGCCTCGGCATCGAGTCGCTGGTCGCGGCCGCGCCCGATGAAGCAACGCGCATCCGTCGGGCAAGTGAAGCGCGGCAACTGCTGATGCCCACGGAAATGGGCGAGACGTTCAAGTTCATTGCGCTGGGTCGAGCGGTTGAAACGCCGCTCGCCGCCTTCGCGCACCAGGACCTGAGGCGACAGTTATGAAGCTCTCCATTCTCGATCTGGCCCACGTCCCCCTCGGCAGTGATGTCGGGCAGTCACTGCGCAACACGCTCGACTACGCCCGGCATGCCGACAGACTCGGCTACACGCGTTTCTGGCTGGCCGAGCACCACAACATGCCCGGCATCGCGAGCGCGGCCACGTCGGTGGTCATCGGCCAGGTCGCGGCCGTCACGCAGCGGATTCGCGTGGGCGCCGGCGGCATCATGTTGCCCAATCATTCGCCGCTGGTGATCGCCGAGCAGTTCGGCACGCTGGAGGCGCTGTTCCCGGGCCGCATTGATCTGGGTCTGGGTCGGGCGCCCGGTACGGATGGGATCACCTGGCGCGCGCTGCGGCGCGAGCCTTCCGCCTCCGAGCGTTTTCCCGACGATGTGCTCGAGCTGCAATTGCTGCTCGGCCCCGTGCAGCCAGGCCAGCGCGTGCGCGCGGTGCCCGGCGCGGATTCCAACGTGCCGCTGTGGATTCTCGGCTCCAGTCTGTTCGGCGCGCAGCTCGCCGCGAAGTTCGGGTTGCCGTATGCCTTCGCCTCGCACTTCGCGCCGGCCGCGTTGCACGACGCATTGCGGATGTATCGGGAGTACTTCAAGCCTTCCGCGCAGCTGCCGAGTCCCTACGCCATGGTTGGTGTCAACGTGATCGTTGCGGATAGCGACGAAGAGGCGCGGCGTCTCTTCACCTCTTTGCAGCAGGTCGTGATCGGGCTCGTGACGGGTAGTCCGGGCCGGCTCGCGCCGCCGGTGGATCACATCGAGCCGCTGTCTCCACAGGTGCAGCACCATGTGGAAGGTTTCCTCGCCTGTTCCTTCGTGGGTTCGCCGGCCACGGTGCGTGCGGGGCTGGAGAAGTTCAAGGAATCCACCGGTGCGGACGAGCTCATCGTTGCCAGCGCCATTTTCGATCATGCGGCGCGGGTGCATTCGCTGGAACTGCTCGCGGGGGCAGCCGGGCTTTGAGGCCTGCTGCGCACTCGAAAGCGTGCGCCCGGGGATAGCGCACTTATAATCCCGAACCCGACATGGAATTCACGCGGCGAGGTTGCACGGCGCATGCCCTCACTTTCTGGCAACCCTGATGCTGGCATCGAGACCGATGCCGATTTCCTGCGCAGCAAAGCAACCGAGATCGAGCAAGGCCTGTTCCTCGCGCGCTTCCCCAACTGGCGGCTCTCGGTTGCGGGAGCCATCGGCATCGCCTGGATGATAGGTGGCATGTACAACTACATCGCACCCGATTCCGGTGCGCTGCGTTGGGCGGGCTACGTGACGCTGGTGTTTGCGCTGATCGGCGTCTCCTGCTTCCTGTACGAGCGCATGCGGCCAGCGGTCGATTCCTCCGCGCATGGCCGCTGGCTCTTCGTGTGGACGCTGGGCTCCGGAGCCGGTGGCGCAATGACGGGTCTGCTGCCCTGGTTCCTGCCTGCCGATCGCTTCGAGGTGCAGCTCTCGTCAGTGGCCATCGTCGCGGTGCTCATGATCGCCTTCGCCGTGGCGCGTGCGCACCGGCCGCTGGTGTTCGCGATGGTGGGCGCGCAGACACTCGCCATGTGCTCGGCGCTGGCGCTGCATGCGCAGCTGCTGTTCGCCATTCCCCTGTGCCTGCTGCAGGCGGGATTCGTGCTGGTATTCAGCCACAAGCACAGTGGCACCTTGCGCGCGGCCATCGGCCAGCGGTTCTATGCGCAACACCTGCTGGCCGAGTTGCAGCGCTCGCAGGCGCGCCAACTGCTGGTGCAGCAGCGCGAGTTCGCGATCAATGAGCGGCATCGCATGTTGTCCGAACTGCAGGATGGCCTGGGTACGCAGCTGCTCGCCGCGCAGCGGCAGTTCGAAAGCGGGCACCTCGATTCTGTCGCCGCCGCCAGCCTGCTGCGGGAATGCGTGGTGGACCTGCGCCTGATGACGGCCAACGACGGGCCTGCCACGCGCAGCCTCGGCACGCTGCTCGCCATGCTGCGCAATCGGGTGCAGCGGCGCATCGAGTCAGCGGGCGTGCAGCTGCACTGGAATGTCGAGGAGCAGCCCGATGCCGGCACTCTGGCCGGTGGGCAGGCGCTCGACCTGCTGCGCATCCTGCAGGAGGCGATCTCCAATGTGTTGCAGCATGCGGGTGCGAAAGACATCACCGTCTCCACCACCAAGTCGGCGCGCGAGCTGGAAATCGCCGTGGAAGACAATGGGCGGGGATTCAATCCGGTGGATGCCATGCGCAGTGGCGGTGGCATCGCCGGCATGCAGCGTCGCGCCGCGCGCCTGGGTGCCACGCTCGAGCTGGAAGGGCGTGAGGGGGGTGGCACCGTCATGCGCCTGCGGCTGCGTCTGCCGCTGGGTGGTTCGCCCTCGGCATTGCCCCGCGGAGCGGCGGCGTAACACCCACCGCTCCGGGAGCTTGCCGCACTTCAGCCCGCGATCACGCGATATCGAAGCGATCCAGGTTCATCACCTTCGTCCACGCGGCCACGAAGTCCTGCGCGAACTTCGTCTTGCCATCCGCGCTGCCGTAGACCTCGGCCAGCGCGCGCAGCACGGAGTTCGAACCGAACACGAGGTCGGTGCGTGTACCCGTCCACTTCACGGCGCCGGTCTTGCGGTCTCGACCTTCGTACACATCCTTCGCTTCGGAAGTCGCCTTCCACTCCGTCGCCCATGTCGAGCAGGTTCACGAAGAAGTCGTTGCTCAAGGTGCCTGGCTTCGCCGTGAACACGCCGTGCTTCGCGCCGCCGGTGTTCGCGCCCAGCACCCGCAGGCCACCCACCAGCGCCGTCATCTCCGGCGCCGTCAGCGTCAGCAGCTGCGCCCGATCGACGAGCAGGTGCTCGGCCATTGCGCCGAGCTTGCCCGGGGCATGATTGCGGAAGCCATCGGCCACCGGCTTCAGGTACTGGAACGATTCCACATCCGTCTGTTCCTGCGTGGCATCGGCGCGACCCGGTGCGAACGGTACCGTCACCGCGACGCCGGCATCCTGCGCAGCCTTCTCCACCGCAGCGCCGCCCGCCAGCACGATGAGATCCGCCAGTGACACCTTCTTGCCGCTACCTGCCGAACCGTTGAACGCGGCCTGGATGCCTTCGAGCACCTTCAGCACCTTCGCGAGCTGCGCCGGCTGGTTCACTTCCCAGTCCTTCTGCGGTGCCAGTCGGATGCGCGCGCCATTGGCGCCGCCACGCTTGTCGCCACCGCGGAAAGTGGAGGCCGAGGCCCAGGCTGTCGCCACCAGTTCGGGCACCGACAACCCCGAGGCGAGCACCTTCGCCTTCAGTGCAGCCACATCCGCGGCATCCACCAGCTTGTGGTCCACCTTCGGGATCGGGTCCTGCCAGAGCAGCTGTTCCTTCGGCACTTCGGGACCGAGGTAGCGGGAGACCGGGCCCATGTCGCGGTGGGTCAGCTTGAACCACGCGCGGGCGTAGGCATCGGCAAAGGCCTGCGGATCGTCGTGGAATCGGCGCGAAATCTTCTCGTACGCCGGATCGAAGCGCAGCGAGAGATCCGTCGTCAGCATGCGCGGCCGGTGCTTCTTCGCCTTGTCGTGCGCGTCGGGGATGATCTCTGGCGCATCCTTCGCCACCCACTGGATGGCGCCCGCGGGGCTCTTCTCCTGCACCCATTCGAACTTGAACAGGTTCTCGAAGAAGTTGTTGCCCCATTGCGCGGGCGTCGTGGTCCAGGTCACTTCGAGGCCCGAAGTGATGGTGTCGCCAGCCTTGCCGGTCTTGTAGCTGCTCGCCCAGCCGCAGCCCTGGTCGCCGAGATCCGCACTTTCCGGATCCGCGCCCACATGCGTGGCGGGGCCGGCACCATGCGTCTTGCCGAAGGTGTGGCCGCCGGCAATCAGCGCCACGGTCTCTTCATCGTTCATCGCCATGCGCGCGAAAGTCTCGCGAATATCCTTCGCGGCAGACACCGGATCCCCATTGGCGTTCGGGCCTTCCGGATTCACATAGATGAGGCCCATCTGCACGGCGGCCAGCGGGTTCTCGAGATCGCGCTCACCGCTGTAGCGCTTGTCGGCGCCGAGCCAGGTCTTCTCGTTGCCCCAGTACACATCGTGATCCGGCTCCCACACATCTTCGCGGCCCGCGCCGAAGCCGAAGGTGCGAAAGCCCATCGACTCCATCGCCACATTGCCGGTGAGGAGGATGAGATCCGCCCACGAGATGGCCTGGCCATATTTCTGCTTGATGGGCCACAGCAGGCGCCGCGCCTTGTCGAGGCTCACGTTGTCGGGCCAGCTGTTCAGCGGCGCGAAGCGCTGCTGTCCGCGGCCACCGCCGCCACGGCCATCGCCCACGCGATAGGTGCCGGCGCTGTGCCAGGCCATGCGCACGAAGAAGCCGCCGTAGTGGCCGAAGTCGGCCGGCCACCAGTCCTGGGAATCGGTCATCAGCTTCACCAGGTCTTTCTTCAGCGCGGCGTAATCGAGCTTCTTGAAAGCTGCGGCGTAATCGAAGTTCTCGCCCAGTGGATTGGAGCGCTCGGAATGCTGGTTCAGCAGATCCAGCTTCAGCTGATTGGGCCACCAGTCACGGTTGGAGGTGCCGGCGGCGCCGTGGTTGATCGGGCATTTGGATTCGGTAGACATGGGCTTGCGCCCCCCTTGCTGGATGGATCGTTCGGTTCGGTGAAGCCCACCGTACGCCCGTGCCGGGTGTCCTACAAGTCAATTGAAACGATGGGGTTAATAGACTACGTCTATGAGGCCGCAGGCCTGTCTGGAAGGGGCAGGGCAGCCGCCGTGAGCGACAAGGTGAAAGCGCAGCCATTGTCCTCACCGGGCCGCACCGAGATGAATCCGCGATTGGCCTGAACCAGCTGTCGCGAGATGCTCAGACCAACTCCCGTGCCGCCGCGCTTGGTAGTGAAGAAGGGCACGAAGATGTTGTCCAGGTGCACGGGGTCGATGCCAGGCCCGTTGTCGATCACCTGGAGCAGCACGCGTCCCTGTTCATTGCGCGAAGCCCGCAGCAGTATCCTTCCGCCCGGCGCTTCGGCCAGTGCTTCGATGGCATTGCGCGCCAGGTTGATCAGCACCTGTTCGATCTGCCTGGCGTCGGCGTGTATCCCGAGTCCCGGCGCGCACTCGATTTCCATCATCACCTGCTGCGCGGCCAGCGATTCATCCATCAGCATGCGGACGCGTTCCAGCAGCGGCCGGGCCTCGAAGTCCGTGAATGCCGGCACCGGAACAGTGGCGAACTTGCGATAGGCCTTCACGAACTCCAGCAGCCCGCTGCTGCGTGAATGCACGGCGTTGGCGCTGCGCGCGAGATCGCTGCGCTCATCCCCTTCAGCGGCCAGTGTTTCCTGGATCAGCTTGCTGAGCGAGATGATGGGCGTCACCGAGTTCATGATCTCGTGCGTGAGCACGCGGATCAGCTTCTGCCAGGATTCAATCTCGCGCTTCTCCAGTTCATCGCGGATGTTCTGGAACGACACCAGCCGGTGGCGGCTCTCCAGCAGCGTCAACGCGGTGCAGTAGATCACCAGCTGCAGCGTGTCATCGCCGCGCTGCACGCGCAGCAGGTCGCGGTCTCCGTCGTCCACCTGTGCCAGCAGTGCCGGCAGCCGCTCGTCGAATTTCCCCAGGGATTTCACGCTCAGCAGCTGCTCGCCAAACAGCTGCCGCGCGCGCCCATTCACCATGACGAGGTTCCCCGCGTCGTCGAGGCTGATCAGCGCAATGCCCACGTGTTCGACCACGGCCTCCAGGTACTGGTGGTGGGCGGCCTTCTGCAGGTTCAGGCGCTGGAACTCCGCGGCCAGCACTCTGTAGGCCTGCTCCAGTTCATCGAACACCTTCCCCTTCTTCTGCAGGGGAATCGGCACGGAATAGTCGTGGTGTGCCACCGCATTCAGAAAGCCGGTGAACTCGCGCTGCGTGCGTTCCACATACCAGACCAGCTCCACCGCCAGCAGCACCGTCAGCACGCCGGCCACCACCGGCGTGATCAGCCACGGCTCTTCCACCCAGCCCCAGATCGCCACGGCCACGCCGATGACGATCAGCGCCACGCGTGCGGCAACCTGCAGCCGGAAATTACTCGAGACCATGCCGCGCCATCTTGCGATACAGCGTGGTGCGCCCGAGGCCCAGCGCCTGCGCCGCGCGCGTGAGATTCCCCTGGTAACGCTGGATGGCCTGCTGAATGGCGAGTCTTCTCCAGTTCGTCGAGGTTCAGCGTGGCGTCGGCGTTGGGCGTGGGCGGCAGCGCCGCCGCAGACACGATGCCATCCAGCGGAAAGCTGCCGTTCTCGCTCATGATCACGGCGCGTTCGACGGCATGCTTCAGCTCGCGCACATTGCCCGGCCAGCGATACTCCTGCAGGCGCGCGAGTGTTGCGGCGGGAATCACGAGCGGCGTGCGGCCGTACTTGCGCGCGAACTGCTGCGCATAGTGGGTGATCAACAGCGGAATATCGGCTGTCCGCTCCCGCAGGGGCGGAATGCGGATCTCGATGGTGTTGATGCGATAGAGCAGATCCTGCCGGAATCGCTCCGGATCCCGCAGCTGCGCCGGGTTGAGGTTGGTGGCGCAGATCACGCGCGCATTGACGCGCACCGGGCGATCCGCTCCCACCCGCGTCACCGTCATGGTTTCCAGCACGCCCAGCAGTTTGGCCTGCATGCCGAGCCCGAGGTTGCCGATCTCATCGAGGAACAGCGTGCCGCCGCTGGCGGCTTCAAAGCGGCCCGCACGATCCTCACGCGCATCGGTGAACGCGCCCTTGCGATGCCCGAACAGTTCCGACTCAAACAGCGTCTCGGTGATCGCGCCCAGGTCCACCCCGACGAAGGGCATTTCATGGCGCAGCGAATGCCGGTGGATGGCCCGCGCGACAAGCTCCTTGCCGGTGCCGTTCTCGCCGGTGATCAGCACATTTGCATCGGTGCGCGCCACCTTGGCGATATCGCCCACCACCTGCCGCATGCCACCCGCCTCGCCGATGATGCGATCCGCATCCCGCGCGTCCAGGTCGTTCAGCGCGCGCTGCCGGCCGCGCAGCTGTTTCACCTCGCGGTCTGCACGGCTGAGCTGCGCCACGGACATCATGGTGGCGATGAGCTTCGCGTTGTCCCAGGGCTTCACCACGAAATCCGCTGCGCCCTCGCGCATGGCGAGCACGGCTTCATTCACGCCGCCGTAGGCCGTCATCAGCACCACCTTCGAATCGGGCGCCAGCCGGTGGGCCATCTTCAGCCAGTGGATGCCTTCCTCGCCGCTGGTGGCGCCGGCGGTGAAGTTCATGTCGAGCAGGATCACGTCGAAGCTGTGCTGCGCGAGCAGGCTCTCGATAGAGGCGGGCGTGTTGGCGGTGATCACGGTCGGGAAGCGCCGCTTCAGCACCAGCTCGGCGGCGAGCAGTACCTCGGGGTCATCGTCGACGATCAGGATCTTGCCGGTTTCCGATGGCATGGCTTTCCCCGTTTGCGTGCCGTATTGAAACATGGGGTGTGCCATTCTGGAACAGTTTGGGCATGGCGTCGCTGCCCCACTCATAACCCATTACGGGAGCAAGCCCCTGTAATCACAGGCTATTCGAAAACCCTGTAACGTCTTGGCACGAAGCTTGGACTAACGGCCCTCGTGGACAAACCAATCGAGAAGAAAGGGCGCTCGCCCATCCAGTGGATCGTGGTCGGGCTGCTGGCCCTCGCGGCCGTGGCTGTCGTGAGCCTGGTGTATTCAAAATCCGGCAGCTCGCGCCTGCGCGTGGACTCCACGCGCATCACCACGGCCACCGTCGCGCAGGGCACATTCCGCGAGTACTACCCCTTCGATGGCACCGTCGAACCCGCCACCTCCGTGTACCTGGACATCGAGGAAGGCGGCCGTGTCGAGAAGATCTTCGCGGAAGGTGGCGCCTTTGTGAACGCGGGCGATCTCATCCTGCGGTTCTCCAACGCGCAGGCGCAGCGCACGGCCATAGAAACGGAGACCCGTCTGCTCGAGACCCTCGACCAGCAGCGCAACACCGAATTCAACAGCGCGCGCAGCAGCCTGCTGCAGCAGGAAGCATTGCTGGATATCGACAAGGAGATCATCGATGTCGAGGCGAAGTTCAAGCGCTACGACTCGCTGATGAAATCGGCCAACAGCCCCATCTCCGTCGAGCAGTACGAAACCGTCCGCGACCAGTACAACTACCTGAAGAAGCGGCGCGGGCTGCTGGCCGAGCGCATCCGCCAGGAAGAGATCCTGAGCAGCAACCAGAACACGCAGGCGAAGAAATCCATCACGCGCCTGAACGAGAACATGGAGCTGCTCAACCGCATCGTGCAGAGCCTGGAAGTGCGCGCGCCGATCTCGGGCTACCTCTCCACCATCGACGCGGAGGTGGGCCAGAACATCAACCGCGGCCAGCGCATCGGCCAGATCGACCTGCTCGACAAGTTCAAGATCCGCGCGCGCATCGACCAGCTCTACATCAGCCGCGTCGTGGTCGGCACGGCCGGTCACGTGACGCTCGACGGCAAGAGCTGGGACGTCACCGTGCAGAAGGTGTATCCCGAAGTGCGCAACAGCCTGTTCGAGGCCGACATCGTCTTCGCCGAAGCCGTGCCCGAGACGCTCAAGCGCGGCCAGACCGTGACCGTGGAGCTGAGCTTCGGCGAACCCTCGCAGACGCTGATCGTCTCGAAGGGCGGTTTCTACCAGCAGACCGGTGGTCGCTGGGTCTATCTGATCTCGAAGGATGGAGAGTCGGCGACCCGCGCCGAAGTGCGGCTCGGGCGGCAGAACCCGCGCCAGGTGGAAGTGCTCGAGGGCCTGCAGGAAGGCGACCGCATCATCACCTCCGGCTACGACAGCTACAACAGCGCCGATGAACTGCGATTCAGCGAAGCCATAAAAGCAAAACAGGAAAAGCCATGATCATCGAAACCCAGAACCTGAAGAAGATCTACCGGACGGATGTCGTGGAGACCACCGCCGTCAATGACATCAACTTCACGCTGGGTGAAGGCGAGTTCGTCTCGATCATGGGGCCTTCCGGCTGCGGCAAATCGACCCTGCTGCACATACTCGGCCTCATCGACAGCCCCTCCGGCGGCGCCTACCGCTTCCTGGGTGAAGATGTCTCGGGCTATCCGGAGAGCCGGCGCGCGCTGATCCGCAAGCAGCACATCGGCTTCGTGTTCCAGAGCTTCAACCTGATCGACGAGCTCACCGTGCGCGAGAACGTCGAGCTGCCGCTGGTCTACGCCAACACCCCCGCCAGCGAGCGCCGCAGCCGCGTCGATGCAGTGATGGAAAAGATGGACATCGCGCATCGCAAGGACCACTTCCCCGCGCAGCTCTCGGGCGGCCAGCAGCAGCGCGTGGCCGTGGCCCGCGCGCTGGTCAACAAGCCCAACCTGATCCTCGCCGACGAGCCCACCGGCAACCTGGACTCCGAGCATGGCGATGAAGTCATGAAGATGCTGCTGAAGCTCAACGAGGAGGGCACCACCATCCTGATGGTCACCCACTCGCCGTCCAATGCCGCTTTCAGCAGCCGCATCGTGAACCTGCTCGACGGTCATGTGGTCTCCGACAAAGCGGTCGCCCGCTCATGAACAACTATCTCCAGGTCGTGCTGCGCATGCTGCGGCGGGAGAAGCTCTACGCGGCCATCAACATCGCCGGGCTGTCGCTCGGCATCGCCTGCTGCCTGATCCTGGGTCTGTTCCTGCGCAGCCAGCTGACCTATGACCAGCATTACCCCGAGCACGAGCGCATCTACCGGATCGTCAACGAGTTCACCACCGGCGGCACCAACGACAAGTTCGCGGTGACCTCGCGGGTGCATCGGGCCGATGATGATGGCGGACAACCCTGCGGAGATGCAGGCCTACGTCCGCTTCCAGAGCAACTCCAACCGCGGCGGCGTGGCCATCCGGCACGGCGACGACGTCTTCTTCTGGCAGAACAGCTACTTCGTCAGCCCGAATGTCTTCGATCTCTTCCCCCCGACAGTCATCTACGGGGATCCGAAGACGGCATTGCAGGAGCAGGGGTCCATCGCCGTCAGCGAGACCTTCGCCCGCAAGTATTTCGGCGACGCCAATCCCATCGGCGAGCAGATCGTCACCGACGGCGGCGTTGCGCAGACGATCAAGCTGGTGTTTGCCGACCAGCCGCAGAACACGCACCTGAAGTACGACATTCTCTGGTCCGAGAATGTCCCCTTCCTGCGCGACTCCGACAATCCCTCGCAGCGCCGCCAGCAGCTGTTCGGCATCGGCAACCTCACCTACGTGCTGATGGCACCCGGCTTCCAGGCCGACGACTGGGCGCGCATCAACGACGCGTTCTGGACGAAGCACATGGAGGAGATCGGCAAGGCCTACAAGGCCGAGTGGCGCAGCTGGCTGCAGCCCCTGAAAGATGTGCACATGCAGACCGAGGTCCAGGACGGCCAGCCCACCGGCAACCGCATCTATCTCTACGGCTGCGCGGCGGTGGCCTTGTTCATCCTGCTGGTGGCCGGCATCAACTACATGAACCTCGCCACGGCACGCGCCACGCGCCGTGCACGATCGGTCGGGATCCGCAAGATCCTGGGCGCGAGCCGCGCTTCACTGGCCATGCAGTTCCTCGCTGAGGCCGTGCTGTTCTCGTTGATCGCCATGGTGCTCGGCGTCGTGATCGTCGAGGTGGTGCTGACGCTCACGCCCATCAACTCGCTGATGGGCGATCAGGTCGCGCTCAATCTGCAGCAGGAGCCGATGCTCGCGCTGTGGCTGGTCGGACTCAGCGTGGCGATGGGCCTGCTGGCCGGCGCCTATCCGGCTTTCTATCTCTCGTCGTGGGCGCCGCTCACTGCACTGACGGGCAAGCAATCGGCCGGCAAGGGCAACCTGCGGTTGCGCGAAGCCCTGGTGCTGGTGCAGTTCACGATCTCGGCCGCAGTGATCGCGAGCACGCTGCTGATGGCGGCGCAGATGAATTATCTGGCGAACAAATCGCTGGGCTTCGAGAAGGAGCATCGTCTGGTCGTCACCATGCGTGGCGTGCCGACCATCGACAAACACCAGACGATCCGCACCGAACTGCTGAAGGACAGCCACGTGCTCGGAGTGGCCATTGCCGCCATACCGCCCGGCGATAGCGGCACGCCCGTGAACCTCGCCCAGGTGGAGCACGAAGACGGCAAGATCGAGCCGACGCAGATCAACAACTTCCCCATCGGCGAAGGCTTTGTGGAAGTCATGGGCATCAAGGTGCTGCAGGGCCGGGATCTTTCCAAACGCCTGATCACCGATGTCGGCACGAATGTGCTGGTGAACGAGGCCATGGTGCGCAAGATGGGCTGGAGCAACCCGGTCGGCAAGCGCATCACGGTGCGCGGCGAGAGTGGCCGGGTCATCGGTGTGGTGCAGGACTTCAACTTCAAGTCCCTGCATACGCAGATCGAGCCGCTGGCGATATACCCGCTGAACATGGATCTGAGCGGCGTGGCGGATATCAACAAGCCGTTCGTGCAGAACTATCTCGTCGTCAAGATCTCGTCCGAGGATGTCAGCCAGACGCTGGGGATGATCGAGCGGGTGATGTCCGAGGCCGACGCGAGACACCCGTTTGAATACACCTTCCTCGACGAGGCGCTCGACAAGCACTACAAGTCCGAGAACCAGGTGCTGAAGCTGATCGCGATCTTCGCGGCGATCTGCATCTTCATCGCCTGCCTGGGACTGTTCGGGCTGGCCTCGTTCACCACCGAGATGCGCACGCGCGAGATCGGCACCCGCAAGGTGCTGGGCGCCACCACCTGGCAGATCATCGGGCTGCTGGCGCGGCCCATCATGGTGCTGGTGCTCGATCGCCTCCGTGCTGGCGGCGGTGATCGCGTACTTCGCCATCGACGAATGGCTGTCGACCTTTGCCTACAAGGCGGGCATCAACCCGCTGATCTTCCTCGTTTCCGCGCTGGTGGCCGCGCTGGTGGCCTTCTTTACCGTCGCCGCGCAGTCGTACCGGACTGCCAGCGCCGATCCCGTCCACGCATTGCGACACGTCTGAACGACCGTCAAGGAGTGACCATGAACAAGTGGATCCGAACTACCGCGCTGGCCATGCTGCTTGCAGCCAGCGGCAGCGCCATGGCAGCCGCAGCACCGGAACTCAGCCGGAGTGTGGGAGGGCAAGCTCGCCGTCGACCCCACCACCTCCCTCGGCATCCAGTTCACCTTCGCGAAGGACGCGAAGGGCGCATACACCGCGGTGCTGAATTCACCGGACAATCCCGCAATCAAGAACACGCCGGCTACCGGCGTGACCTGGGATGGCACCACCGTGAAGCTGCAGGTGGCCGCGCTGAGCGGTTCCTACTCCGGCACGCTCAAGGATGGAAAGATCTCGGGCCAGTGGACGCAGCCCGGTGGCAACCTGCCGCTGGTGCTGAGTCCCTACCAGAAGCCGGTGCTGGCCAAGGCCGCCACGGATGCCCTGACGGGAACCTGGGTCGGCCCGTTGAAGATCCCCGGCGGTGAACTGACCTTCGTGCTGCGCTTCAAGACCGACGCCAAGGGTGTGTTCGGCGGAACTCTCGCAGTGCCGGAGCAGGGCGGCAACGAAATCGCCATGACGGATATCCAGTTCTCGGCCAACAAGCTGAACTTCAGGATTCCGCAGGTGCGCGGCGATCTCACCGCCACACTCGCGAACGGGGTGTTCACTGGAACATGGTCGCAGGGCGGTCAGGGTTTGCCAGTCACCATCAAGAAGGGCGAATACGCCGCGCCGGTGTACGCGCTCAAGCTCAGCACGGAAGCCTTCGCGGCGCTGAACGGCACGTGGAAGGGCAAGCTCGAAATGACGTCACCGCAAGGGCAGAAGGCCACGCTCAGCATGGTGCTGCGTTTCAATACCAGCGCTGCCGGCCAGTACGTCGGCTTCGTCGACAGCCCCGACCAGAAGGCCTCGAACATTCCCGTGACCGAAGCAACGCTCACCGGCGACAAACTCGTGGTGAAGATCGCCTCGCTGCAGGGTGAATACACCGCCACGCTGGCTGGCAAGACACTTACCGGCGAGTTCAAGCAGGGCCCCATGACCACGCCGCTGGTGCTGACGAAGTAACTCCTATCGGGCGGGTCTGATCCCCGACAGCGCCGCCAGCCTTCGTTCGCGCAATGCCGCAGCGATGGCTGGCCCGTTGAGACCCGCCCGGTCCTCTTCGCTCAGCTGTGCGGCCGCTGCAGTGGCGCGCGCGGTTTCCAGATAATCCCGCTGCGGATACGGCGCTTCCTCCAGCCCCGTGCGCCCCTGCGCATCGCACTGGCAGGCGAGCAGCATCTCGCTGAAGCGCTCCGGCCGCCGGAACGCATCGCATTCTTCCAGCAGCTTCAGCACCGTCTCCGGCCGCAGCTGCAGCGCGCGATGCACGTTCGTGTGCTGCTTGCAGGTCATGCGCGCGAGCTCCTTGTGCGCCACCGGCACCTTGAGCCGCGAGCACAGCGCATCCACCAGTGGCAGCCCGCGCGACTCATGCATGATGTGCTTCGGCCATTCCTCGCGCGGCGTGGCGCCCTTGCCGAGGTCATGCGCGAGCACCGCGAAGCGCACCGTCACCGGCGCGTTCAACTCGGCCGCACGCTTCAGGCACAGCATCACATGCAGGCCGGTGTCGATCTCCGGATGCCATTGCGCCGGCTGCGGCACGCCGAACAGCCGATCCACCTCGGGGAAGATCACCGCCAGCGCACCGCAATCGCGCAGCACTTCGAAGAACACTTCCGGCCGCGCCTCGCCCAGCGCGCGCTCGGTTTCCTGCCACACGCGCTCGCTCACCAGCGAAGCCACTTCACCGTCGGCCACCATCTGCCGCATCAGCGCGCGCGTGCTCTCGTGCACCGTGAAGCCCAGCGAAGCAAACCGCGCCGCAAACCGCGCCACGCGCAGGATGCGCACCGGGTCTTCGCTGAAGGCCGGCGACACATGCCGCAAGGTGCGGGCGGCGAGATCCGCCTGGCCGCCATAAGGATCCACCAGCGTGCCATCCTCGGCCTGCGCAATGGCATTGATGGTCAGATCCCTGCGCAGCAGGTCCTCTTCCAGCGTGATGTCGGGCGAGAACTCGGTGACAAAGCCCCGATACCCCGGCGCCGTCTTGCGCTCGCGCCGCGCCAGCGCATATTCGCAATGCGACTCGGGATGCAGGAACACCGGGAAATCCTTGCCCACCGGCCTGTAACCCGCGGCCAGCAGCTCTTCGGCAGTGCCACCCACCACCATGTAATCGCGTTCGCGGACTTCGCGGCCCAGCAACGCGTCCCGTACCGCGCCGCCCACCAGATACACTTGCATCCCGCGATGGTACCCAAGTTCACGCTCCGCTTGTCTCTGCTTCTGGCCGCTTCGCTGCTGTCCGGCTGCTATCTCATGCAGGCCACCCGCGGCCAGCTGGCCGTGATGAGCAAGCGCCAGCCCATCGACCAGGTCATCGCGCGGCCCACCACCACCGATGCGCTCAAGGCCCAGCTCGTCCGCGCGCGCGACATCCGCGACTTCGCCTCGCGCGAGCTCGGGCTGCCGGACAACGGCGCCTACCGCAGCTACGCCGACATCGGCCGCCCCTATGTGGTGTGGAATGTGGTCGCGACGCCCGAGTTCTCGGTGCAGCCGCGGCAATGGTGTTTCCCCATCGCCGGCTGCGTGGCCTATCGCGGCTATTTCAGCGAGAAGGCCGCGAAGGATTTCGCCGCCACGTTGAAGGAGCAGGGCGATGATGTGCTCACCGGCGGCGTGCCCGCCTATTCCACGCTCGGTCGCATTGCTGATCCGCTGCTCAACACCGTCACCGGTTACGGCCAGCTCGACCTCGCCGGTCTCGTGTTCCACGAGCTCGCGCATCAGGTGGCCTACCTGCCGGGCGATTCCGCCTTCAACGAGGCCTTCGCCACCGCGGTGGAAGAGGCGGGCGTCGCCCGTTACGCCGCGACGCTGCCCGATGCCAGTCTGCTGCAGCGCTGGCAGCAGCGACGGCGTCTGCGCATCGAGATCACCGGGCTCATCACGAAAGCGCGCGCCGATCTCAGCCGCATCTACATGCTGCGCTACGCACCCGAAGCCATGCGTGCTGCCAAGGCCGAACGGCTCCAGCAGCTCGCCACTGACATCCGCGCGCTGGAACAGCGCGAAGGGCGCGCCTCGGGTTACGGCAGCTGGATCGACGCGGGCCTGAACAACGCGCACCTGGCGTCGGTGGCCACCTATTACGATCAGGTGCCGTATTTCGAAGCTCTTTTGAGAGAGCGCTGCGGGGGCTATCTGCCCTGTTTTTATGTGGTTGTGAAGCAGGAAGTCGCAGCCAGGCAGGGCTCAAGAATGAGGGAGCGGACCTAGCCGGGGCTTACAGGCCATCCGGATGAGGTCTTGGTTCTCGTACTTGAAGCTGTTGGATGGGCGGAATCGGCGCTATTTGCCTGGCGAGGAGCGATTCCGTGTGCTTCTAGACAAGGCCCTCTTCCGCGGCTTCTGGCCACTCGCCTGTGCAGTGCTGTCTGATGCGGGCAGGTTCATGTGAAGCGCCCGCTGTATCAGGACTTTCATGGCCCGCATCCGCGCGGCTTTCTCCTGCTCGGTCCATGAGAACACGCCCTCACCAAACAAGAAGAGCGACCCGGCCATGATGAACTGAACCGTAGACAAGGAATCGTCGACGTCGAAAACGCCTTCTGCTTTTCCTTGCTCAATCACCTCGGCAACGATGGGGCCCAACACGCGGATCGTCTCGACATTATTGCGATCATGCAGCTCGCGATTGGCAGGCCGATGGAGGTCCTGAACCACGTTCTTGCCGCTGCCGCCAATGCGCTGCGCCTCGGTGAACATGAGCTTCAGTTTCGCGATGGGCCTGTGTTTTGTGTCGTCGGCAATTTCCCTGAATCGGGCTGCTATGTTCTCGACCAGGCGAGTGGCAAGCGCCGCCAGCACATCTTCCTTTGTGCGGAAGTAGTGGTAGAACGTGCCCTTGGCAATGTTCGCCTCACGAACAATATCTTCCACGGGTGTGTCGACATAGCCGTTCTTCTGGAACAGAGACTGGGCGATATCGAGTAGCTCCGCACGTCGAACTTCAGGCGCCTTTACAGTGCGGACCATTTTTGCTCAGAACCTCGTCATCGGGAGAAGAACAGCTGCTTTTCGCGAAAGACCACCACTGTGGCCAGAACAATGAGCAGGCCTGTCTGCACAACTTTAGTCATCGGATGCGGAGAGAACAGCTCATTGAATACGCCTGACGTGACATGAAATAACGCGGCGATCCAGATGCTTCGTCCTGCCCTGTAGTAGAGCCAATTCATCAGGAATACTACTGGAAAGATGCTCAAAGGAAAGTTGATTGCTGCCCAGAATCCGGTGTCGACAAGATTGCTGTGGTAGTAACCTTTGATGAGTCCGAGGGGCGCATGCCACAGGCCCCAGAACACTGAGAAGAGCATCGAGGCACCAAAGAGCGAGAGTCTGCGGCGAAGTGCGTCTGTTCCGTAGGTATGCCAAGCCAGCTCTTCAAGTATTGGGAACGTGATGAGAATGGCCCATGGTGAGAGTGGGCCGGCGGTGAAGCTGGGCTGCGCATTGATGTGGAACTGGTCGCTGCTGGAGCCGAAAGGCAGCGTTATGCAAATAGCAAGCAAAATGCTCAACGGCATGACCAAAGCCGCCAGTAACCATTCCCGTGGCCACCCCGCCCTCAGGCGCACCAGACGCTGAGCGCAGTCGCGGCGCAGGTCAACGTTGGCGAGAATGAAGCCTGCGGCTACGGCCGTCGGGGTGAGTATTCCGAAGACGGCAAATAGGGCGCCGAGTTGTGTCAGCCGCGGATGGGGATTGGCCATATGGCTGATCCAGGCGCAGGTGAGCCAGAAGGCCCACGGAATCGCAGTCGACAGGGAATAGAAAAGCCAAGGTCGTCGATACAGCTGAATGGGATCCACGGCGCCTCCACGGGTGAATGGTTGCGCTCACAGTACCGACCGACGGTCGGTCAGTCAATTTTGCCGACAGTGATCCCGAATGGGGCCGTCATGCTGCGCTACGCACCCGCCGGTTGTGCTGTGCCCTGACGAGATGTACGGTGAGTCGAGAAATCATCAGGGCGGGATAAGAAATGCCTCACAGCAGCAAACCGCAGAACGCGGATCGAATCGCAGGTGAAGCGGTCCAAGGTGCGCGACTTTCTGATGAATTGCTCGCCATTGCCCGTCGCTGCGCGGCGTTGCCTTTGATGGCGCCCCGCCCAGTTGGCCAGCTGCCGGGTTACGACCGCAACGGACTGCCGCGCTAGTCGACCTTGGGCACGGTCTATCGCGCCACATTGCTCGCTGCACTGGTCGCCATACTGGCGTCCAGGTCCGCGATTTCCCTCGCCGCAGACCTGCCGCCACCGAAGCCCACCGATGCCGCGGGCTGGAGTGCCCTTACCCTGGCCGACCTCGACGCCATGCACGCGCTGCTGCGCGACCAGACGCTCATTCCCTACGACTCCGAGAATCCGGCCTACGCGCGCTGGCTGGAAGAGGGCCATGCCGCCGCCCGCTCGCGCGCCGCGGAAGTCAGCAACGAAGCCGGCTACATCTACACGCTGACCGCCTACGCAAACGGGTTCCGTGATCCGCACATCGTGGTGAAGGGCCGACTGCCGTCCCCGGATCGCTGGCCCGGCTTCATCGCCGCAGCGCGCGGCGACACCGTGGTTGTCGTGCAGCGTGACAATCTCGATCCCTCAGCGCCGGCGCTTGGGGCGCGCATCGAGAGCTGCGATGGCCAGTCGCTGACAGAGTTGATCCAGGCGCGCATGACTCCCTTCTTCCACAGCGCCGGTTTGCCCGAGCGCTGGATCATTCCTCGCCTGTTTCTGGACAACCACAATCCGTTTGCGCCGCTGCCAGCCAGGTGTTCGGTACGAACGGGTGAAACCGTCGCCGACATAACTCTGCGATGGCGGGCGATCTTTTCAGTCTCGCCAAATTTCCGCGATGAATTCACCAATGCCGGCCCTGGTCCCGCAGCAGCCTGGGGCCTCACCGAGCCCGCGCCCGGCGTGTTCTGGATTGGTGTTCCCACCTTCCTCCAAAGCGCCGAAACCGCTCCGAAACTTCGGGCGCTGATCGCCGCGATCAACGCACGGGGCGATGAGATGCGTCGCGCGCGCGCCATCGTCATCGATACGCGCGGCAATGGAGGGGGCACCACCTATTGGCCTCGCCAGCTGGCGGACGCGGTCTTCACCCCGAAGGTGTTGAAGAGCGCGCGCGCGGCCACACCGGTACGACGCATCGCCATGGAAATCCGCGCCACCCCTGAGAACGCTGCGGCCAGAAGAAGATCCCACGAACTGCTGGCCAGCGAATGGACCCCAAAGCAAATACGCAGCTCCCTGTCCAACATCAAGACCATTGAACGGGCGATCGATCGCAAACCTCCCATCTTGCGAGTTGGCCGCAAGAAAGTTAGCCCTTCCGGAGGCGTCACGCTGCAGAGGCCTGAAGGGGGTGCATCTCCTTTCCCTGCCCGGGTCTATTTCCTCTCGAACGGCTCCTGCGGTTCGACCTGCCTGGAGTTCGCCGACGACGTATTGCGGGTGCCCGGCGTGCGCCTGATCGGTTCGGCTACCGCCGGTGACACCGCCTACACGGAAGTGCGCGGCGAAATGCTCCCCTCAGGCCTCTCGGAGCTGAATTTTCCGCAATGGGTGGTTCGCGGGAAGGGTCGGGCAGCGCTGGAAAAATATGCGCCCGATGTTGCCTACGATGGTGGCTGGGACGATGCCAGCGTTCGGGCCTGGACATTGGCCCTGATCGAAGCAGGGCGCTGATCCAAGAAAAAGGCCCCGCATAGCGGGGCCTGCCAATCGACCGGGAAGCTGGTTCGGGGGGTAGCGAACCAGCCATTGATCCCGGATCGCGGGTTCTTTATGCGGCCTCGACCACCACACGCTTCGGTGCAACCACCGCCTGCTTGGGAATCGAAACCTCGAGTACACCGTGAGTAAACTTCGCCTTGATGGCGTCTGTCTGTACGTTCTCCGGCAGAGTGAAGCGACGGGTGAAGCTGCCGGTCACGCGCTCGCGGCGTTCATAGCCTTCGGCGGTCTCGGTCTGCTCGGCCTTGCGCTCGCCACGCAGCGTCAGAATGCCTTTTTCTGCGGTGATTTCGATGTCTTCGGGCGTCACGCCCGGCAGATCGGCCTTCACCACAAAGCGCTCTTTCTCTTCCTGCACATCGACAGCAGGAATATAGGAAACGTTCCGTGTGGCGGCGTAAGCACCGTCCAGTTCACGGTTGATGCGGCTCAGCAGGTGCCAGGGCTCACGAATAGCGATGTTCACGTCGGTACCTCCTCAGGTGCAAAAATCTTCGATGCACCTGATGTGCGACCGACCTCGGGAGTTTCAAGGGGAAATTTTTGCAAGGCGCTGCGTCAATCCTCGGTCGCCCGTAATTTCTTGAAAATCGAGGATTTTTGCCGGCGGAATACGTCTATGAACGGCGCGGCCGAAACGAATGCAGGTTGCTGCCGATGAAGACGGCGGAAGGACCGACGAGGAAATACGTGATCTGGTACCAGGTGGGGACGATTTCTGTCGAGGTCAACGTCATCAAGGTGACTGCAAGCAACATCATGGCGACCAACAAAAGAGCAGCCTCACGTCGGTACCGCGCTGCGCAGTATCCGATGAGCACCACGAACGGGAAGGTGGCCAGCATGCCCAACGGGCGATAGGCGACTGCGCCGGTTGTAGACGAGTTCGTGATCAACCAATTGACAAGAAACTCCACGACGCCAACGGCGACGTATGCCAGCAACGCGATGCCCGTTATGGCCAGCCATTTCCCCTGCGTTACCCTGAGCCAGAGCAACGGCAGCACGGAAGCCCCGGCCTGCCGCAGAAACCAATGGAACGCGGCGGGGGAGTGCACCTTCGCGCGCAGCGCGTACTCCTCCGCGAGATCTCCCAGCAGGGCCTCGCGCTGGCTACGCGGCGCCATCCTGCTGAGGGCCCACGTCGCAGCCATCACGGCGCAACGACGAATCACAGGGCTTGCAGGCCCTTGAGGCCTGCACTCATCTTCAGGATGATTTCCTGCGTGTTCCGCAGGGCCTCGACTCCCCCTTCCAGCATGCGGTAGTAGCGCTTCGACCGACCGCCACGCTCGGCGGTGGGCTCGCCTGGAGAGGAAATGATGAAGCCCTTCGCTTCCATGCGGACAAGCGTCGCATACACGGCACCAATCGACAGATCGCGACCGGTCGCGGCCTGAATCTCCCGGCGCACGGTCATGCCGTAGGCATTCGGGCTCAGCCGCATCACGGCCAGCAGCACGATGTGCTCCAGGGAACCCAGCGGCTCTGGACGTTTCTTCATATGTTTTGTATTGTAAAAGAAATACGTCGTGCTGACCACTCCGGGCAGGAGCTGAAATGATCAACTACCTAATGGTTGGAACAAACCGCTTCGACGAGGCCGTCGCCTTCTACGATGCGCTGCTCACCGACATGGGCGCCACGCACGTTTATTCCACCGAAAGGAATGCAGCCTGGGGATGGGGTATCGGGACGCCGATGTTCATCGTCACGAAACCCTTCGACCAGCAACCGGCAACCGTAGGCAACGGCAGCATGGTGGCCTTCGATGTGGAGTCGGCCCAGCGGGTCGATGCGCTGCATGCCCGGGCGCTGGCGCTCGGTGGCACCAGCGAGGGTGCGCCGGGGCTTCGTGGCGAGCACCTCTATGTCGGCTATTGCCGGGATCTCGACGGCAACAAGTTCAATTTCATCTGCTACTTGCGCCCGACCTGAAGCCCCCGGCATGCCGGCAAGGTCGCAGAACCTGTGGATAGCCTGTGCACCACCTGTGGGTTCCACACCACAATAGGTTGATTTTCCCAACGTTGACCCATCATCCCCACAGAACCACTTGCAAAAATATTTTTGCCGGGTGAATTCTGCAAGCGATTGATATATCTATATAATCCTGACCGTTACTGCCTTAGGCAATCAGCTTGACGCTGAATATTGTCTTATCTAACCTCTCCCTCCGGCCACAATATCTTGTGTCCGGGTCTCAACCCCGAATTCAGAGCTCAGCTACTTGTTTATGAGGATTCCGTCGATCCATGAATACCGTCGTGAAGATCGAACCTAAGTACGTGGACGCGATTCCCTTCCAGGAAGCGTCCATCGACATCTGGGACAAAAAATACCGGCTTACGTCCAAGGACGGCGCCCCGGTAGACATGACCATGGACGATACCTACCAGCGCGTGGCCCGCACGCTGGCCGACGTCGAGCGCCCTGCGCTTCGCGAACACTGGGGCGAACGTTTTCTGTGGGCGCTGCGCAAGGGCGCCATCCCCGCCGGCCGCATCACCAGCAACGCCGGCGCGCTGGAGCACAAGCCCGCCACCTCCACTATCAACTGCACCGTGTCCGGCCTGATCCGCGACTCGATGGACGACATCCTCAGCAAGGTGCACGAGGCCGGCCTCACGCTGAAGGCCGGCTGCGGCATCGGCTACGAATTCTCCACGCTGCGCCCGCGCGGCGCGTATGTGTCGGGCGCCGGCGCCTACACCTCGGGCCCGCTGTCGTTCATGGATATCTACGACAAGATGTGCTTCACCGTCTCCTCCGCCGGCGGTCGCCGCGGCGCGCAGATGGGCACGTTCGATGTCGGCCATCCCGATGTCATGGAGTTCATCAAGTCCAAGCGCGAGAACGGCCGCCTGCGCCAGTTCAACCTGAGCCTGCTCATCACCGATGAGTTCATGCACGCCGTGCGCGACAACGCCGACTGGAAGCTCGCCTTCCCCGTGCGCCAGAAGGAGTTCGACGGAACTTTGGCCGATCTGCAGGATGCCACCAAGTACGTGTGGCGCGAGTGGCCCACGCACGATGGCTACATCTCCAACGCCGAAGGCCTCGTCGCCTGCAAGATCTACAAGACGCTGCCGGCGCGCCGCATGTGGGATGTCATCATGACTTCCACCTACGATTTCGCCGAGCCCGGCTTCATCCTCATCGATCGCGTCAATGAGATGAACAACAACTGGTTCTGCGAGAACGTGCGGGCCACCAACCCGTGTGGCGAACAGCCGCTGCCGCCGTATGGCTCGTGCCTGCTCGGCTCGGTCAATCTCACGCGTTTCGTCATCGATCCCTTCACCGATCAAGCCCGCTTCGACTGGGATGAATACAAGGAAGTCGTCCGCGTCTTCACCCGCATGCTCGACAACGTGGTGGAAGTGAACGGCCTGCCGCTCGAAGGCCAGCGCAACGAGATCATGCGCAAGCGTCGTCACGGCATGGGCTTCCTCGGCCTCGGCTCCACCTTCGCGCTGCTGCGGATGAAGTACGGCAGCCCCGAATCCGTGAAGTTCACCGAGGATGTGTCCCGCGAGATGGCCGTCGCCGGCTGGGAAGCCGGCCTCGAGCTCGCCCGCGAGAAGGGCCCCGCGCCCATCATGAACGAAGAATTCGAAGTCACCGCCGAGATGCTGCGCAAGCGGCCGGAGATGAAAAAAGATGGATGGAACGTCGGTTCGCGTGTCCCGGGTCGCCTCCTGCATGCCCGCTACAGTCGGTATATGCAGCGTGTCGCCGCCGTGGCGCCGCAGCTTGTCGACGATCTGGCAACGGTGGGCGCGCGTTTCACGCACCACACGTCGATTGCCCCAACCGGCACCATCTCCCTGTCGCTCGCGAATAACGCGAGCAACGGCATCGAACCGTCCTTCGCGCATCACTACTTCCGCAATGTGATCCGCGAAGGCCGCAAGACGAAGGAGAAGGTCGACGTCTTCTCGTTCGAGCTGCTGGCCTACCGCGAGCTCATCAACCACGAGGCCATGCCGAACGCCACCGAAGGCAAGACCAAGCTGCCCGATTACTTCAGCACCTCAGATGAAGTAACCCCCACGCAGCATGTGGACATCCAGGCCGCCGCGCAGATCTGGGTCGATTCCTCGATCTCCAAGACCGCCAACGTGCCCACCGACTACAACTACGACAACTTCAAAGACATCTATCGCTACGCCCACGAGAAGGGCCTGAAGGGCTGCACCACCTTCCGCTTCAACCCCGAAGCCTTCCAGGGCGTGCTGGTGAAGGAAGAAGATCTCAAGAACACCAAGTACGTGTTCACCCTCGAAGACGGCAGCGAGATCGAAGTGGCCGGCAACGAAGAGATCGAATACGACGGCGAGATGCACAGCGCCGCCAATCTGTACGACGCCCTGAAAGAGGGCTACTACGGCAAATACCAGACCACGAACTCAGAGACGCATTGAGATGAGCTCCATGAAGATCGACAAGAAGATCGTCAAGTACCGCGTCAGCAAGCCGGAAGACAAGGTCGTCGACATCAAGCCGGCCGCGCCGGCTGCCAAGCCGGTTTCCAATGTCGTGCGCATGCACGAGGAGATCGCAGCGCCCCGAGATGCTCATCGGCAGCACGTACAAGATCAAGACGCCCGTCTCCGATCACGCCATGTACGTCACCATCAACGACATCGTGCTGAACGAAGGCACCGAGCACGAGTCGCGCCGGCCGTTCGAGATCTTCATCAACTCGAAGAACCTCGACCACTTCCAGTGGATCGTCGCGCTCACGCGCAGTCATCTCCGCCGTGTTCCGCAAGGGCGGCGACGTCACCTTCCTCGTCGAAGAGCTGAAGGCCGTGTTCGATCCGCGCGGCGGCTACTGGCAGTCGGGCGGGCGGTTCATGCCTTCCATCATTGCCGAGCTCGGCCATGTGATCGAGAAGCACCTGCAGATGATCGGCATGCTGCGCGAGGTCGGCGCTCGATGAGCACCAGCAGAAGCTGGTGAATGAGAAGCGGGCGGAGTTCGAGGCCCGGCAGAAGCAGACGGATGCATTCAGCAAGTCGCATTTCCCGGATGGCGCGCAGTTGTGCACGAAGTGCAGCACGGCGGCTGTGGTGATGATGGATGGGTGTATGACTTGCTTGAAT
>CAVZRQ010000004.1:0-101811 GCA_963777735.1 uncultured Gammaproteobacteria bacterium
TAACCGCAGGGCCCAACGCCATCGGAACAGTTGTGCGCATGCACTTTATCGTAACTGGCCCGCAGCAACAGGTTGTTAGCTGGCACTTCGCGCACTCCTTGCACCGTACCTACACCTCAACCTTGTACGACAAGCCGACTTCATCGCCAGGTAGGCCCCGGAATCCCCAGTTGTGCTTTGGCGTCTCTGTGACCGTAACCTCGATCTCATTGGGTAGACGATCACACAGACCGCCTACCCTTTCAAGAGCAGACGGATCAGAGCCTTCTTCGTCTCCATGGAGCGCCCCTCAAACATACTGATCTCTATGATCGTGTACCGAGGAGTGGCAGAAGCCGGATAGTAGAAGTCGGAAGCGTCCATCGGGAAGAAGCGATGGGCACGCTTGTCGCGCGGGAACTGTAAGGCGTCCACGACACAGGAATGAATGGTGTCGGAGAGCTTCGACTTGATGGGTTCAAGGTGATCTCGAATCCCGTAGATCTTGATCTGCGCCACAGCCTTCCTCAGTTGTTTCAGTGCCAGCTAACGACTGAGCTCAGCGGCGGCGCGCCGACCTTCAAGCGCATGACCGCCTTGCCGGACACCACGGCGACGGTGGGGCGCGTTCACTTTATCCCAACCCGCCCGCTGCAGCGATTTGTTAGGCGACTGCGCACCAACGCCTCTCCTTGAAGTTTCAGACAACCCTACCGAAGAACCTTCGGGAGTACCAGAACAAGAACCAAGAGTCGAACGCAACCCAGCTGATCGGCCATATCCACCACAAAGGCGAGAAGAACCTGAATAGCTCAGTCCACGCAGCGCCCCATCCGCGTTCAGTCCCGGGCGTCTGATCTCGCTCCAGGTTGTCTTTGGCCATAACAAGCGATTCGTAGAGGCGTCGCATGCAACTTGTAGTGATTGCTAGAAGTAGCATCCAACGCGCAAAACGTTGTGCTCTAAGTATCAAGAACGAGGACGCAATGATCGCAAGTGTGATCGCGAGATGGTACGGCCACGTTCCGCGACTCCATGGAGTGCTGATTGCCGAGCATCCATCTAAGCAGTACATGTCCGGTGGGCATGGTTGATCCACACAATGACTCAGCATCAGCGAAACCAGGAAGAAGGCCCCGACAGCTAAGTGTAGTGCGCCGAACGCCATCATCGAACGCGGGACATTCCAGAGAAACATAGGCGACACCGTTCACAGTCGCCTAACGGCCCGCATCAGGCTCGCGGGCATCGCCGCGGCCGAGCAGTGGCACTTTATCGACACCCGTTAGCATGCTGTGACCATACCAAATGGCATTGGCCCGCGCGGCCTGCATGCGTTTGTTAGGCGGCCGACCGAGCAATGCACATTGTCCGTTGCGCACTTCATGCTTTTTCCGCGACGCGCGACTTCTGGCAGGCAGGCTATCGAAGCGACCTAAGGGCAACTACCGCGGCCCAACAGAGACCGCTCCACACACTGGAGTGGCTGTAAGAGTAGTGCGGTCCCAGATACCAAGAGGGCCGGAGAACCCTGCACGAACGCTGATGTCGAAAAGCTGGATCTGAATGACATTCGGCTAGTCGAGGCAGGGTCACCTGTAGAAGTAGCCACGCAGTTACCCACTTGGGGTATCGCGACCGGACGCGATGATCAGTACGCCGTGCCTTGCTGGGCCTCGAGAGCCTGCACCGGAGGCGTCCACGATCGTGACTAGCCGATACCGACGAGTGCGGCGTTATAACCCCGACCACGAGGCCGTATTGGATAGGACGAATCTTGGGGCCGACGTCGCGCATGATAATGGGCTTGGCGCGCGACCTAAGCCAACAGGCCGCATAACGGCCCACATCTGCGCCCGCACGCAGACCTATCAGCACGCGGGCGCGCTGCGCTGAGCAGGGCACAAGGCTCGGTCGCCCGCGGCCGAGCACTTTATGCGTCACGGCGCGCAGCATGTGTTTGTTAGGCGGCACGGGCCGATGGGTTCCACGACTCGCAACTCAATGATGTTGCCCTCTGGATCAGTAACGTAACACGACGTGACGTGAGTCCCGGCGCTCGTCGTAGAGGTGACTATTTCACCCACAGAAGTACCACCTGCTGCTAGCACCTCATCGCGGTGCACCTTGCACGGAGTCGACGCTGGAACGCTATGTGCCCAAACCCCAACGTGTCCGGAGATGGGGCGGCCCGCTCAGGACTCGAGGAGTAGGTGAACATTCCCAAGGTTGGACCGTGCTCCCCGAAACCCGGGAGGCGCAAGTGCGCCCCCTGCAGAGCAGCACCAAGGGATACCATAGTACCCCGCGTCCAATGTAGAACCGGAATAGTCACGTCGTACCGGCGAAGACCACGAACTGCCGAAGAGCGCCGCCAGCTACAACGACGCGCGGACGGCAGCTCCAGAGCGTGAATCCTTGGCGATGACGTCTTGCGTGTCCGAATCGTGCGCCTGGTCATTGGCTGTCTCAGTGCCGCCTAACGGCCCACAGTTCAGCGGCGGCACGCCGAGCGCATCAGCACGCGGGCGCGCGGCGCAAGCCGCGGGGGCAGGCTCGGCCGCCCGCGGCCGAGCACTTTATGCGTCCCCGCCCGCAGCAACGCCGAGTTAGGCGGCACCATACGCGAGCCTACTCCCCCAAAGGTCCTCCTATAAATCAGCTTGCGTTCCAGCATGTTTGGCGCAGTCAAGAGAGATCAATCGTTACCTAATGTTTCGAACCGCGGCATGCTCAATGTTCTTATTGCTTCTGTGGCCAAAGTGCTTTCTTCAGACTGAGAAAGAGCAAACTGGCGATGAACAATAGGGAGAAAGTGAACACCAACCTGTACCAAGTTTCGGCACCTATGCCGATGGTGACCGCGTAGTAGATCCACCCACCAACGGCCACTCCCGACGCAAATTGGGCTGACCGCGAACGATGCCTTTCCTGCTGCTTATCATAGTAGATGCCCTCGACTTCTTGCCCGCTCTACCGAACGCGTCCCGACCTCTCAGATCGCGTGCGCATTCCTTCTGTATTGCATGCACCACGTATCAGTGCCGCCTAACGTCCCGCATCAGCGACTGGACGCCGAAGCTGCGGCGTACAGTCGCTGAGATCAATACTTGCAGAACAGTCTGGCGCGTGCACTTTATGTTGATCCAGATCGCTGCATGCGATTGTTGGGCGGCACGGAATATGAGTTCCCAAGCACATCACGTCTTGCCGGTTCCGCGCTCAATGAGTCCGATGCGCATAGTAATGACATGCCTACTTCAACGCCTCTTCTGTAATTCTCACATGTGCGTCTGTCACGTGCAGCCCGTGGAATTCAATATCGTTGAGGCACTCTTCCACTTCCAAGCCTGGCGTAGGCGTCCCCAGCTTGAGGGCGATGGTTTTGATGAAATGCCACGGCGCGTACTTTTGGGGAAGATTCGACCCATCCTGCGCAGCAGTGACAGCGAACACTCGACCTGGGCCTCGAAATAGATGAACGATCAACTTATGCACCTCTGATGAAACGTGAACTCAACGTCGAGGCAGTGCCGCCCAACGATAAAGCTCAGAGTCGGGCGGCTCGCTCACGCCAACCGAAAGCAGTTTATCTACAACGATCATGCGTTGAGCTTACCAAGGGAGATGGCCGCCCGCACTCTGCAGCGACTTGTTAGGCGGCACGGCGACGCATAAGAGCGTTTGGAACCTCTACTCCGCGTGTCACAGGAAAACGCTGTTCCACTACCTTAAACCCGAACTTCTCATAGAACGGCTGAGCCGTGCGACTGACATCCGAGGTCATCTCCGGTATTCCTTGAATCGTCGCCTCGTTGATTAGTTGCCTCATCAACATCGATCCAATGCCTTGCCGAGGGTAACTCCCGGACACAAAGAAGTGGTCGATATAGCCGTTTGATTGGAGATCTGCGTAACCCACGATCTGACCTTTAAGCTCAACAACGAACGGGTTGATGTCTCGGATCTTCCTTTCCCAGAGCGCAGGGTCCAGATTGCGGGGCGCCCATGCCTGGATCTGCTCAGGTGTGTAGTCACGAGACGCTATGAGATGTATCGCGGAGTAGTACACCTCGAACAGAGCTGGCTCCTCTCCTTCTTGATGGCGGCGGATGAGCAACACCTAGTGCCGCCTAACGATCAAGCTCAGAGTCGGGCGGCTCGCTCACGCCAACCGAAAGCAGTTTATCTACAACGATCATGCGTTGAGCTTACCAAGGGAGATGGCCGCCCGCACTCTGCAGCGACTTGTTAGGCGGCACGGCGACGCATAAGAGCGTTTGGAACCTCTACTCCGCGTGTCACAGGAAAACGCTGTTCCACTACCTTAAACCCGAACTTCTCATAGAACGGCTGAGCCGTGCGACTGACATCCGAGGTCATCTCCGGTATTCCTTGAATCGTCGCCTCGTTGATTAGTTGCCTCATCAACATCGATCCAATGCCTTGCCGAGGGTAACTCCCGGACACAAAGAAGTGGTCGATATAGCCGTTTGATTGGAGATCTGCGTAACCCACGATCTGACCTTTAAGCTCAACAACGAACGGGTTGATGTCTTCGGATCTTCCTTTCCCAGAGCGCAGGGTCCAGATTGCGGGGCGCCCATGCCTGGATCTGCTCAGGTGTGTAGTCACGAGACGCTATGAGATGTATCGCGGAGTAGTACACCTCGAACAGAGCTGGCTCCTCTCCTTCTTGATGGCGGCGGATGAGCAACACCTAGTGCCGCCTAACAATTCATTCGATTTGCCCAGCGAATCCCATATCTGGACAAACATGTCCGATATGCAGCTGGAGCAGGCGGCAACCACCTGATTTCATTCAGGGCTATCTCATTCGCTGGACTAGTCCTCTGCGGCTGCATATCCGTCATGTCCAACCCCAGACCCCCTACCGTCATCGACGTCCTGCGCGAGAACATCCGCATCCGTCACTACAGTCTGCGCACCGAGAAGACCTACATCGGCTGGGTCCGCCGCTACATCGACTTCTGCGGCCGCCGCCATCCACGCACCTTGGGCACGCTCGAGATTACTACGTTCCTGACGCACCTGGCAGTGGACAGGAAAGTCTCAGCGTCCACGCAGAACCAGGCGCTGCAGGCATTGCTCTTTCTCTATCGCGATGTGTTGCAGATCGACCTTCCCGATATCAGCCAGGTGGTCCGCGCATCGAAGCCAGCGCGACTTCCGGTCGTTCTCTCCCGCGATGAAGTGCAGCGCGTCTTTACCCATCTGGAAGGTCGGGGGCGGCTCATCGTTGGTCTTCTTTATGGCAGCGGGCTGCGGCTCACCGAAGCACTCATGTTGCGCGTGAAGGATCTGGATCTGGAGCGCCGCGAGCTGATGGTCCGCCACGGCAAGGGCGGCAAGGATCGGGTCACCGTCATTCCCGAACAGATGATCGCGCCGTTGACTGAACATCTCCGTGCACTGCACGCCTGGTATCTGCGCGAACGCCAGGTGAACTCACCCGGGGTTTCGATGCCCGATGCCCTGAAGCGCAAGTATCCGGCCTCCCCGGTGGCCTGGCCGTGGCAGTGGGTCTTTCCCTCCCGGTCCTTCTGCCGGGATCCGTATGACGGCACGGTGGTTCGCCATCACGTTCACCCCAAGACGGTGCAGCGCACGGTCCACCAGGCGCTGGCCAGGGCTGGCATCGTGAAGCCCGCCGGTTGCCACACCTTCCGCCATTGCTTCGCCACCCACCTGCTGGAATCGGGATACGACATCCGCTCGGTGCAGGAGCTGCTGGGGCATTCAGACGTCCGGACCACCCAGATCTACACCCATGTCCTGAACCGGGGAGGCAACGCGGTCCGCAGCCCCCTGGACGGCATCTTCTGACGCCTCCGCAACCCCGGGAATCCAGGGCTCCGCCGGCTGGCGCCCTCCCTGCACAGCGCGGATAATCCGGCGCCTTATACCTCTAATAAGTACTCGTGAATGACTGAAAAGCTCTCTCCCGCGGAAGCCGCCCTTCGCGATGCCGCCCGCGACTACCACCGCCTCCCCACGCCCGGGAAGATCTCGGTGTCGCCCACCAAGCCGCTGACCAACCAGCGGGATCTCTCGCTGGCGTATTCGCCGGGTGTGGCCTACCCCTGCCTCGATATCGAGGCGGATCCGAACGCGGCGGCGCTCTACACCTCCCGGGGCAACCTGGTGGGTGTGATCACCAACGGCACTGCCGTGCTGGGCCTGGGCGACATCGGCCCGCTGGCGGCGAAGCCGGTGATGGAGGGCAAGGGTTGCCTCTTCAAGAAGTTCGCGAACATCGATGTGTTCGACATCGAGCTGGCCGAGCGCGATCCGGACAAGCTGATCGACATCATCGCGGCGATGGAGCCGACGCTGGGTGGCATCAACCTGGAAGACATCAAGGCGCCGGAGTGTTTCTACATCGAGCGCAAGCTCACCGAGCGCCTGAACATCCCGGTGTTCCATGACGATCAGCACGGCACGGCAATCATCGCCGCGGCTTCGATCCGCAATGGCCTCGAGATCGTGGGCAAGGACATCGGCAATGTGAAGCTGGTGGTGTCGGGCGCGGGTGCTGCGGCAATCGCGATCCTCGATCTGCTGGTGGGGTTGGGTCTCAACCGCTCGAATGTGTGGGCCTGCGACTCGAAGGGCCTGATCTACGAGGGCCGAGGCGATTCATTCAACCCGGAGAAGGCACGCTACGCGCAGAAAACCACGCTGCGCACGCTGGCCGATGTGATGCCAGGCTCGGATGTGTTCCTGGGCTGCTCGACCGGTGGCGTGCTGACGCAGGACATGGTCAAGGGCATGGCGGGGGATCCCATCATCCTGGCGCTGGCGAACCCGGAACCGGAGATCCGTCCGGAACTGGCGAAGGCGGTGCGGCCAGACTGCATCATCGCGACGGGCCGTTCGGATTACCCGAACCAGGTGAACAACGTCCTGTGCTTCCCCTACATCTTCCGCGGCGCGCTGGATTCGGGCGCGACCAAGATCACGGCGGCGATGAAGCTCGCCTGCGTGAAGGAAATTGCAGACCTCGCGAAAGCCGAGATCAGTGAAGAAGTAGCGAGCGCCTACGCGGGTCAGGAGCTGGCGTTCGGCAGGGAATACATCATTCCGAAACCCTTTGATTCACGCCTGATCCTGCGCATTGCACCAGCTGTTGCCGCTGCGGCGGCGGCTTCTGGCGTGGCGACGCGCCCCATCGAAGACATGGAGGCCTACCGCACACAGCTGGCGCGCATGTTCTCTTCGGGCGGCATGCTGACGCGCCCGGTGTTCGGTGCGGCGCGGGCTTCGCAGCGCAAGCGCATCGCCTTTGCAGAGGGCGAAGACGAACGCGTGCTGCGCGCAGCGCAGATCTCGCTGGATGAAGAGCTGGCCACGCCCATCCTGGTGGGCCGCCCTTCGGTGATCGAGACGCGAATTGCGAAGGCTGGCCTGCGCATGAAGCTGGGCCAGGATGTGGTCTGCGTGAACCCGGACGACGATCCGCGCTTCAAACAGTACTGGCAGGCCTATCACCGCATCATGGGTCGCCGCGGCGTGAGCCCGGAGGCGGCGAAGGCAGCGGTGCATCGTTCGAACACCACCATTGCTTCGTTGATGGTGACGCTGGGTGATGCGGACGGCATGCTCTGCGGCCTGCAGGGGCGCTTCGATGCGCACCTGGAGAACATCCGCGACGTGATCGGCCTGCGCACGGGCGAAACAGCGCTGGCGACGCTCAATGGCCTGGTGATCGACAAGCGCACGCTGTTCATCGCCGACACCTATGTGAATGAACTGCCCACCGCAGAACTGCTGGCCTGCATCGCGCGCCAGTCTGTGCGGGAAGTTCGGCACTTCGGTCTCTCGCCGAAGGTGGCGTTCGTGTCGCACTCGAACTACGGGTCGTCGCGCCGCGATTCCGCCAAGCGCATGCGCGAGGCCTATGAACTCTTCACGCGCCAGAACCCGGACGTGGAATGCGATGGCGAGATGCACGGCGATGCGGCGCTCTCCGAGGTGATCCGCAAGGGAAACCTGATGGATAGCAAGCTCACCGGCGAAGCGAACATCCTGATCTGCCCGAACATCGACGCGGCGAACATCCTGTTCAACGTGCTGAAGGCTGTGGGTGCAGAGGGCACGACGGTGGGTCCGATCCTCATGGGCGTGGCAAAGCCTGCCCATGTGCTCACGCCTTCTTCCACCGTCCGCCGTGTGCTGAACATGACTGCGCTGACGGCGGCACAGGCCGGCATGGTGGGGGCGACCAAACGCGCCTGATCGTGCCGGTGAGCACGGCGTGGCGGTTGATCACTGAAATCGGATATGCAATCGCTTCGGTTGGTAGTACTCCAGAAGATAGTGCCCGACATCCACGCTCGTGCCCATCACGACAAACAGGTCTTTGCCTTTGAACTCGGCAATGGGCACCTCGGCATCTGCTACGAGTAGCTCTGTAACTGGCCGGGTGTACTCGGTGCGCTCTCCCACCGCATCCTCTCGCGAAAAGCTCTTTCCATCCGCATCATTCCCCCAGGAGTGAATCACGTAGGACCCGGTCTCATCCGGCGACGTCGCATTGACACGGAGGAAACTCGATGACGCATCTCTCATCTCAGCCCCTACGGCTATGGCACTGACAATGTTTCCATTGCGCCCCAGATCGTCCGGCATGGAAATTCTGCCCACTTCTGCGAAGTGCTTGGCGTTGGCTGCGGCCGCAACAACGAGTCGCCTTTCGGGGCTGATTCGAACCACGATATTGAACGGTTCGCGCTTTAGTACAACCTGGGAGTCGCCAATGGGCACTCTCCGTCCACCCTGCTCAATCCAGCCTTCCCATTCCCATTTACCGCTGGCCTTGAGAGCCTTGACCCATTCACCATGGAACCACTTGATGAATTCCGTGTTCTTCGACTGCCCCGTTGCAAATGTGATGGCCAGTCGCGGGGGAACATTGTCCTTGGAGCCGATGAACCAGTCTGCGTTGTTCTTCTGCAGCCACTTGACGAGGACCTTGTTGCCGCCTTCCGCGGCAATCATCAGCGGGGTCGCTTCGCCTTGCCCCCCGTTGATGTCTGCTCCTTTCGCGCGCAGCAGCTCGGAAATTTCCAAAGGTCGTGCATGAAACATGGCGTAGGCAAGCGGCGCCAATTGCACGCCCACGGCCGAATCCACGCGATCCGGATCAGCGCCTCTCGACAGCAGCAGGGGAACCAGAGTTGCGGAATCCTTGCTGGCAATTGCATCGTGGAGCGGGCACGACTGCGACACACATAGATTCGGATCTGCGCCAAGGTCGAGCGCAGCTGCAACCATGTCCAACTTCCCTCTTACAATGGCACGTACCAGCGTCGTCAGGCCGCTGGGCAGCACGGCATTGATGTCGAAGTACTGTGCGTTTTCGCGCAGTTGCTCGGCAGTATCCAGGGAAAGCGCTTTGAACTGCCCGATCAGGGGTTGCTGCCGAATCCTGTCTGGGTGGGGCAACGCGCCGCTTCGGATGTACTCAGGCATCATTTGACGAATGTCACTCACGTCTGGCGCGCGACTGAATTGAATGACGCGTTTGATCGCCACAATCCACAGCCCATTCATCCGAAATGGGCGTGCCGGCCAGTCTTGCGGTGTATTTCGCATGGCGGTGCGTAGTTCCGCCGGAATTGCGAATTCGAAATCCTTTTGGATCTTGTAACCCTGCGGCGAGGTTGTCGCCATGGTGGTGAATCGACCAAGCTTCCTGGCCGCAGTGAGCGCTTCGCCCTCGGAATTGAATGCTTTCAGCTGGTATGTCACCTCTCCGGATCCGGTCAGAAATGCCGCCCCTTGCATGAAATCAAGCTGGCTCTCGGTCAGGACTGGCGGAGAGGTTGGCCACACGTCTCCGTTCTGTGCCAGCGCCGGTTGCGATGCGGCAACAACAAGGGCTATCAGGCAGAAAGTTCGTAGCAACCTGGACCTGGTTGAATGGCAGAAATGCATTTCCCCGTTCCTCTTTGTTCTTGTTTTCCCTGCACCGCGTTTGCGAAAGCGGTGGCATCACCCCGCACTTCACCAACGACCCTGAACTGCGGTCGTGGCTGCATATTAAAGCAGACAAGCCAGTCGGCAATTGCCCCAGGCAGCCACATTGCCATCGTCATATGAACTGCGCTTCAAATTCCTGAGTCGGTCGGCCTTCCGTAGCATTGCGCTCCCGGATACAGACTCTGGCCCGATGGCCGATCAGGAAGTTGCTGCGATGAATTCGAATCAGTGGAAGGCCAGCGTGTTGCTGGCGATGGCGGGTACCGCAATGGGTGCCGAGTCGGATCTCGGCGTGGTCGAGGTCATTGGCCAGCGCCAGCCGGCTGCCCTGGCGTTGACCCAGGACGTGATCACTACCGACACCATCGCTGCACAACATCGCGACGATCTGGCGCAGGCACTGGAACTGGTACCGGGTTTGAGCCTGCAGAACCTGGGACAGCGCCGTGAACGCCTGCTGTTCCTGCGCGGCTTCAGCAGCCGTCAGGTTCCCTTGTTCATCGACGGTGTGCCCGTCTATGTTCCCTATGACGGCAACGTCGATCTGTCCCGCTTCGGTGTGGACTCCATTGCCGAGATCCACGTAGGCAAGGGTCTGGCCTCGCTGCTCTACGGGCCGAACATCCTCGGTGGTGCGGTGAACGTGATCAGCCGCCGGCCGCAGCAGGGCTTCCATGCCTCGGCCCGCCTTTCGACCGAAGCGGATTCGAACTTCGACTCCACGCTGCAGCGAGGTGCCCTGAACTTGTCGCTGGGTGACGAACGCTGGTACGGCATCCTCGGTGTCTCGGGCAATACGGCCAGCGGTTATCGTCTTCCCGGATCATTCGTGCCGGTGGCGGCCGAAAATGGCGGCCGCCGCGAGAACGCGGACAGCGACGACAGCCTCATCACGCTGCGGCTGGGTTTCACGCCATCGGAAGGCAACGAATACGGCCTGAACTACTATCGCCAGGAAGGCAGCAAGCAGGATCCACCCTATGCGGGCAGCTACCTGCGCAACGGTGCGCGCCCGGATGGTGTGCAGGTGCGCTTCTGGCGCTGGCCCTACTGGAACAAGGAAAGCCTGAGCCTCACTTCGCGGAATGCGGTTGGCACGGCGGGCACTCTGCGCTTGCGCGCCTACTACGATCGCTTCCGCAATTCGCTGGATTCCTACGACGATGCCACCTACACGGCACAGACCCGCCCCTTCGCCTTCGATGAAAGCCGTTACAACGACTACTCCGTGGGTGGCAGCGCGGACTTCGAATGGAGCTGGAGCGAAACGCAGGTCACGCGCGTGGCGGGCCACTACAAGCGCGATGTGCATCGCGAACAGCAGTGGCGCCCGGTGGTGCCCGAGCAGCAGCTGGACATCCCGACCTGGGATATCGCGGTCGAACACGAATGGCGCCTGGGCGATGCGTTGTCGCTGACGCCGAGTTACCAGTACGTGGTGCAGCCTGGCCGCACGGTCAGCGTTTACAGCGGCGGCGCAGTTCTCGCCGGTGGCGGTCGACAAGTCCACCGCCAGCAATGCGCAGCTGGTGGGCACCTGGCGGGTAACCGAAGGCGGCTCGATCGTCGGGGGCGTGAGTCGCAAGACCCGCTTCCCGACGTTGAAGGAGCGCTTCTCCGGTGGCTTTGGCAGTGTGGTGCCGAACCCGGGCCTCGAACCGGAAACTGCGCGCCACTACGAACTCGGCTATGAACAGCGTGGCGAGAACTGGGGCGCGAAGCTCTCGCTGTTCCAGAGCCGGCTGAAGGATGCGATCGAGACCATCACCGTGGCGCCCACTGCCTGCGCGAGCCCACCCTGCGCGCAGCAGCGCAACATCGGTCGCCAGCGCAACCGCGGCTATGAACTGTCGGTGGATTACACGCCGATTGAAACGCTGTCACTGGCGGCGCAGCTCAGCCGGCTGGATCGCGACAACCTCAGCAGCCCCACTATTGCCACCACCGGCACGCCGGAAGAGCGCTATCGCCTGGCCGCGGACTGGCAGTTCCTGCCGCAATGGCGCGTGCGTGCGGATTGGCAGCACGAGACCCGCCGCATCAGCAACAGCACGGGCACGCGTTCGGCCGATGCCTTCTCGCTGCTCAATTCCTTCGTGCGTTTCACGCCGGATGAGAACTGGGGCGTGGAGCTCGGCGGTCGCAATCTCGCGAACAAGCTGCTATGCCTACGAAGAAGGCTTCTACGAAGCCGGTCGCAGCTGGCTGCTGCAGATCGACTGGAAGTACTGAGCGGCGAGGTTCGGTAGAGACTATAGCGTCGCGAGCCAGGCGAGCAATTGCTCGCGCTCGCGGCGCGATAGTTGGATGAATGCCTGGCGAGCCTGGCTCGGCTTCGCCACCATGCCAGAGGATGGCCTCTTCCAGGCTGCGCGCGCGGCCATCATGCAGCAGCGCCACATCCGTGTTCTGCAGCGCATGCGCGAGACCCCACAGCGGTGCGGTGCGCCACAGGCTCTGCACGCTGCGCCCGCCAACGGTGCGATCGGCCAGCGCTTCACCCATGTCATGCCGCAGCAGGTCGGTGAAGGCATCGATCGTGTCCGCGCCGCTCTCGCGTTGCACGGGCAGTTGCGGTCGGTGACAGGTGGCGCAACCGGTGCGGGTGAACAGGGCAAGGCCCGCGCCATCCATTGCGGCATCCACCGGCGGCCGTGCGGGCACCGCCACCTGCCGCTGGAAACTCACCACTGCAGCAAACAGTTCGGCTGAAACTTCCGGTGTGCCACCGTGCGGCGCGTCGCGACAGGTGGTCTGCACGGCAGTGCAGTCATCCGCAGGCTGCATGGCGGAAGTCAGGCCCATCTCGCGGGCGAAGGCACGCGCGGTCTGGTCGGCAATGGAAACCGCCTCGGCCTGCCAGCCGAACCTTCCCGCGATGTGGCCACGCTGCGCGCGGGGCTGACTGCGGCGGATGTCTTCCCGGGCTTGTTCCGGCACCGCTTCCAGCAGGCCCGTGCCAAACACGGCAGCGCCGATCCGCGGCCGCAGCACGGTGTCGCGCGGCAGTGGTCCATGATTCAGCGCGGTCAGTGAATACTGCGGTTCATGCAGCTTCCAGCTGCTGCCATCGGCATACCGTCCTGCGCGCTCGATGCGCTGCACTTCGATGTGCGCTTCCGGCGTGAAGCCTTCGATGGCCTGCGTATTGATGACATGCCCGTACGCGGTGGGCGCACCGCCCAGCTGCATCACGAAGGAGTTCGAAAGCCGCGTGGCGACGGCATCACCACGGCCACGCGCGCCATTGTTGTGGCAGCCGTCGCAGCTCACGCCCACGATCAGTGGCCCGACTCCGTCGCGGCGGCTGGCGTTCTTCTGCCCGGCCGGCACCCAGCCGGTGTTGAATGCGGCGAGGCCGAGTTCGAACTGCTCGCGCGCGGTGGCATCGAGTGTGTCGTAAGCAGGGGGATCACGACGATCGGTGAACGGCACGCGGCCGAGTGGCCGCTGTGCTTCTTCGGCCTGCGCACCGCAGGCAGCGGTTGCCAGCAGTGCAACCAGCAACCGGCGCATCATGGCGTGGCGGCAGGCACCCGGGTAACGGCGAACAGCGTGCGGTCGGTGTCGGCGGCGCTGAACTGCAGGGTGAGATCGGTGTCGGCGGGCAACTGGTAGACCACGATCTTGCGCGGTGCCTTGCACTGGGTTTCGCCGTTGAAGTCGGTCGAGACCAGCGGCTTGCCCGCAGCGACCACATCCACCCAGAAACCGGCGTCCACCGAGATGCGATAGATGCCGGCGGTGCCGACGCGCAACTGGAACAGGCCGGCATGCGCGCCATCATCCAGCATCTTCTTCGAGGGCGGTGCGGCGAGCTTCACCGATTGCTGCGGCAGAAGCTGCGCGGTGTAGGCACGTTCGGCTTCGATGCGTGGCGCGCCATCCACCTGCGCGCCCGCGGCCACCGCGGCGGGCGTATTGCGGAACAGCGCGATCTCGCGCGACACATCCCATTTGAATGTGCTGCAGGGATCGGCGGCGAGAACAGGAGCGGCGCCAAGGGCGGCAGTCAGCAGCAGTGCGAAGCGTGTGTGGTTCATGCCGCAACGATACGCGAGTGCCTGCAGGCCGTCATGGCCGGCAGATGTGCACTCGAGTTCATATCTAGCCGGTCTGCACCATGCGTTGCAGCAGATGGGTGAGCGCCGCTTCGGGATCCGTGCAGAGGCCACTGTGCACGCTGGAGGTCTGGATGATGGTACTGCGCGGCGCGACGAGCCAATGGAAGCGCTGTCTGGCGCTGAGCTGGCCCAGCGTCCCCGCCTCGCTCCCGCCGCGGCAGACTGCGGGGATGACCTGCAGGGCCTTCTCGACGACATCGAGATCGAGATCCGGTGCCAGCGCCAGCAGCCGCGCACGATCCACATGCAGGCGCGCGTCGAGAAAGTCCTGCGTGGCGCAGGAGAGGATCACGCCCACATTGATGAATTCCTCGCGCTCCACCCGCGGCACCACGCGTATGACTGCGTAGTCGTATTCAGCGGATGCTGGCACGGGCAGCCTCCTGCACAAACGCACGTGGCGACTCGAGCCGTTGCATGAGGTATTTCAGATAATCCTCGCGGCGCGCTTCGCCTCCATCGGGTGCGAGCCAGCCAGCCGGCACGGCGGCGATGATTTCACGCAGCAGTTCAGGCGTGAGGTGCGCTGCCATTTCCGCATCCACTTCTTTCAGACGCGTCGCTTTCGGCAGCAGCACATGATCACGGATGCGTTCGAACGGATCGCGGCTGCGCGCAGCGGCCTGTTCCCAGTCGTGGTGCATGTACAACGCTGCGCCGTGATCGATCAGCCGCAGCCTGCGATGCCACACCAGCATGTTGACGTTCTTCGCCGTGCGATCGACATTCGTGACGAGGGCATCGAACCAGACGATGCGTGATGCCAGTTCGGCATCCACCGGCCAGGCCACCGGGTCGAAAGTCACCGAGCCGGGCAGATAATCACTGGCGAGATTCAGCCCGGCGCTGGCGCGGATCAGCGCCTGGATCTCGGAATCCGGTTCGGTGCGTGCCAGCGCCGGGTCCAGCGTCATGAACACGATCTCCGGGATCTCCAGCCCCAGCGCGCGACCGATCTCGCCGGCGATGAGCTCGGCGATCAGTACCTTCGGGCCCTGCCCGGCGCCACGGAATTTCAGGACATAGAGTCCGGCATCATCGGCTTCGACGATGGCCGGCAGCGAGCCGCCTTCACGCAGGGGCGTGACATAGCGACGGGCATCGACGGTTCGGAGGTGCATGGCGGGAGATCATACTCCCGCCCGTGGGCATCGGCCCGGAGGGGCCGATCAGCCGCGCGTCTTGCGCAGCTTCTCGAGCAGCTTGAGCTGTGCGGCAGCCTGGGCGAGTTCGGCCAGCGCATGCGCCTGGTCGATCTTGTCTTCGCTGCTGGCCAGCGCTTCTTCGGCGCGCTGCTTGGCGGCGATGGCGGCTGCCTCGTCGAGATCGTGCGCACGCACGGCGGTGTCGGCGAGGATGGTCACCCGCTTCGGCTGCACTTCGAGTGCACCGCCGCCGACGAACACGGAGGTCTCGCCTTCGGCCGTCTTGATGCGCACTTCACCGGCCTTGATCAGCGTCAGCAGCGGCGCATGGCGCGGCGTGATGCCGAGCTCGCCTTCCGTGGCCGGCACGAACACCATCTCCGCCTCGCCGGCGAAGATCTCGCCTTCGGCGCTCACGATGTCGACGTAGATGGTTTTCGTGGCCATGTGCGTGAGCCTTAGTTCAGGGTCTTGGCTTTTTCGACGGCTTCGTCGATGCCGCCGACCATGTAGAAGGCCTGTTCCGGCAGGTGATCGTAATCACCGTTCAGGATGCCCTTGAAGCCGCGGATGGTCTCGGCCAGCGGGACGATCTTGCCGTCCTGGCCGGTGAACACCTTCGCGACGTTGAACGGCTGCGACAGGAAGCGCTGGATCTTGCGGGCGCGGAACACCGTCTGGCGGTCTTCCTGGCTGAGTTCATCCATGCCGAGGATGGCGATGATGTCCTGCAGTTCCTTGTACTTCTGCAGCACGCCCTGCACACCGCGCGCGATGTTGTAGTGCTCTTCACCGATGACCAGCGGATCGAGCTGGCGGCTGGTGGAATCGAGCGGATCCACGGCGGGGTAGATACCGAGCGAGGCGATGTTGCGCGAGAGCACGACGGTCGCGTCAAGGTGAGCGAAGGTCGTGGCGGGCGAAGGATCGGTCAAGTCGTCGGCGGGCACGTACACGGCCTGGATGGACGTGATCGAACCGGTCTTCGTCGAGGTGATGCGCTCCTGCAGCACGCCCATTTCCTCGGCCAGCGTGGGCTGGTAACCCACGGCCGAAGGCATGCGGCCCAGCAGTGCCGACACTTCCGTGCCGGCCAGCGTGTAGCGATAGATGTTGTCGACGAAGAACAGCACGTCGCGGCCGCGGCCGTTGGCCTGCTTCTCGTCGCGGAAGAATTCGGCCATGGTGAGGCCGGTGAGCGCGACGCGCAGGCGGTTGCCCGGCGGCTCGTTCATCTGGCCGTAAACCATCGCCACCTTCGAGTTCTCGAGCTTCTCGGCGTCGATAACGCCCGACTCGATCATCTCGTGGTAGAAGTCGTTGCCTTCGCGAGTACGCTCACCCACGCCGGCAAACACGGAGAGACCCGAGTACTGCTTGGCGATGTTGTTGATGAGCTCGAGCATGTTCACGGTCTTGCCCACGCCGGCGCCGCCGAACAGGCCCACCTTGCCGCCCTTGGCGAAAGGCACGAGCAGGTCGATGACCTTGATGCCCGTGACGAGCAGATCCTGACCACCGGCCTGTTCATCGAACGCAGGTGCCGGACGGTGAATCGGCAGCGTGCTTTCTGCAGCCACCGGACCGCGGTTGTCCTGCGGAGTGCCGAGCACGTCCATGATGCGGCCCAGTGTGGCCTTGCCCACCGGCACGTTGATCGGCTTGCCGGAAGCGACGACTTCCAGACCGCGCTTCAGGCCTTCGGAGGCGCCCATCGCGATCGCGCGGACAACGCCGTCGCCGAGCTGCTGCTGCACTTCCAGCGTGAGGTCGACCTCGGTGAGCTTCAGCGCTTCGTATACCTGCGGAATGGATTCACGCGGGAACTCGACGTCGATGACGGGTCCGATGATCTGGATGATTTTGCCGGTTGCCATGATGTTATTTCCTCAAGAATTCGTTGCGGCCTTAGACCGCTGCCGCGCCGCCCACGATTTCCGCGAGCTCGGTGGTGATCGCCGCCTGGCGGGCCTTGTTGTAAACGAGCTGCAGCTCGTGGATGAGCTTGCCCGCGTTGTCGGTGGCCGCCTTCATCGCGACCATGCGGGCCGCCATTTCGGAGGCCACGTTCTCCACGGCGCCACGATAGACCTGCGATTCGACGTAGCGCATCAGCAGGCCATCGAGGATGGCTTCGGCCGAAGGCTCGTAGATGTAATCCCAGTGATCCTGCAGGCTCGCGGCGTCCGATGGCTCCACCGGCAGCAGCTGCACCGCGTGCGGCTTCTGCGTCATGGTGTTCACGAACTCCGCGTGCACCATGAACAGCCGGTCGATCTTGCCTTCGCGGTACGCGTCGAGCATGACCTTGACCGTGCCGATCAGGTCCTTGATGTGGGGCTTGTCGCCGAGGCCCGAGACATTGGCCAGCATCGGCAGGTTCAGCCGGCGGAAGAACGCCGTGCCCTTGCTGCCCATCACCGCGAGGCTCACGCCCGCGCCCTTCTCCTGCCATTCCTTCACGAGGCCCAGCGCCTGCTTGAAGATGTTGGCGTTCAGGCCGCCGGCCAGGCCGCGGTCGGTGGTGATGATGAGGATGCCGACGTTCTTCGCATCGCGCACCGACATGAACGGATGCTTGTAGTCCGGATTCGCGTGATGCAGGTTGCCGATCACGCTGCGGATCTTGTCGGCATACGGACGCGCCAGCTTCATGCGTTCCTGGGCGCGACGCATCTTGCTGGTCGCGACCATCTGCATGGCCTTGGTGATCTTCTGAGTGCTTTTGACACTCGCGATCTGCGTGCGGATTTCCTTGGTGCCGGCCATTTCGACTCTCTTAGTACGAACCCGTCGCGACGAAGTTCTCGACGATCTTCTTCAGCGTGGCTTCGTGCTTCTTCAGTACGGGCTCGGCGTCGACGGCGTCCATCTCGGCCTTGTGGCTCGACTTGGCAAAACCCTGCAGCGCGGCTTCGAACGCCACGACCTTGCCGAGCTCCACTTTGTCCATGTAGCCGTTGTTCACCGCGTAGATCGACAGCGCCATCTGCGCCACCGACATCGGGGCGTACTGCTTCTGCTTCATCACCTCGGTGGTGCGCTGGCCGCGCTCGAGCTGCTTGCGGGTGGCCTCGTCGAGGTCCGAAGCAAACTGCGAGAAGGCCGCGAGTTCGCGGTACTGCGCGAGGGCGAGACGAATGCCGCCGCCCAGACGCTTGATGATGTCGGTCTGTGCCGCACCACCCACGCGCGAAACCGAGATACCGGCGTTCATCGCAGGACGGATGCCGGCGTTGAACAGGTTCGATTCCACGAAGATCTGGCCGTCGGTGATCGAGATCACGTTGGTCGGCACGAAGGCGGTCACGTCGCCGGCCTGGGTTTCGATGATGGGCAGACCCGTCAGCGAACCGGTCTTGCCCTTCACGCGGCCCTTGGTGACCATCTCGACGTACTGCTCGTTCACGCGCGCGCTGCGCTCCAGCAGACGGCTGTGGAGATAGAACACGTCGCCGGGGTAGGCCTCGCGGCCTGGCGGGCGCTTCAGCAGCAGCGAGATCTGGCGATAGGCCACGGCCTGCTTCGACAGATCGTCATAGACGATCAGCGCATCTTCGCCGTTGTCCATGAAGTATTCGCCCATCGTCACGCCCGAGTAGGCGCTGATGTACTGCAGTGCGGCAGGCGTTGCGGCCGAAGCCACCACGACGATGGTGTGTGCGAGGGCGCCATGCTCTTCGAGCTTGCGCACCACGTTCGCCACCGTCGAAGCCTTCTGGCCGATGGCGACGTACACGCACTTCACGCCTGAGGACTTCTGGTTGATGATCGTGTCGATGGCGAGTGCGGTCTTGCCGGTCTGGCGGTCGCCGATGATCAGCTCGCGCTGGCCACGGCCCACGGGCACCATCGAGTCGACGGCCTTGTAGCCGGTCTGGATGGGCTGGCTCACGCTCTTGCGATAGATAACGCCGGGCGCCACGCGCTCGATGGGCGCCGTCTGCTTGGCATTGATCGGGCCCTTGCCGTCGATCGGGTTGCCCAGCGCATCGACCACGCGGCCGAGCAGCTCGGGACCAACGGGCACTTCCAGGATGCGGCCGGTGGTCTTGACCACGTCGCCTTCCGAGATGCTCTTGTATTCACCCAGCACCACGGCGCCGACCGAATCCCGCTCCAGGTTCAGCGCGAGGCCGAAGATGTTGCCGGGGAACTCCAGCATTTCGCCATAGCGCGCATCGGCGAGGCCGTGGATGCGCACGATGCCGTCGGTGACCGACATGACGCTGCCGACATTGCGGGCCTCAGTGCCACCTGCAAAGTTCTGGATTCGCTGACCGATGAGGTCGCTGATTTCCGATGCCTTGATCGACATGACTGTGATGTCCTTTAAAAGAATTCTTTATGCGGTCAGTTCGAGCGCCAACCGCTCGAGACGCGCCTTGAGGGAACCGTCGATGGTCAGATCGCCCGCGCGCACCACGGCGCCACCCACGAGCGAAGGATCCACCGCGGTCTGCACGCGCACCTTGCGATCGAAGCGCTTCGTCAGCGCGGCGACCAGCTGCGCTTCTTCACCGGCGCCCATCGGCGCGGCGGAGGTCACGCTCACGTCGATCACGCGTTCGGCATCGGCCTTCAGCTGCTCGAAGATCTGCGCGATCTCGGGCAGGAAGGGGAGACGCTTGCTCTCGGCCAGCAGCGCGATGAAGTTCTGCGTGCCCTGATCGAGATCACTGCCGGCGATGCCGCTTACAAACACGCCCAACTGTTCGGCAGTGACTTTCGGACTGCCGAACAAGCTGCTCACGCGCTCATCACCAACCGCCGCTGCTGCGCGGGCCAGCGCCCCGGACCAGGAGTCGAGGCGCCCCGCGGCCTTCGCATTCGCGAAAGCGGCCTTGGCGTACGGTCGTGCAACTGTCAGACGATCTGCCATGGCGTGCTCTTTAGATCTCCGTGGCGAGCTTGCCGAGGATGTCGGCATGCTTCGACGCATCGATCTCGCGACCGAGCACCTTCGAGGCTGAACGCACGGTCAGATCGGCCACTTCACGCCGCAGCGCTTCGCGCGCCTTCGACGTTTCGAGCTCGATCTGCTGCTTGGCCGAGGCGATCAGGCGATCGCCCTCGGACAGCGCGTTCTGCTTCGCGGCCTCGACGATCTCGTTCGAGCGCTTCGACGCCTGGTCGATGATCTGGTTGGCGCGGTCACGCGCCTCGCGGATCACGGCTTCGGCGTTGACCTTGGCTTCATCGAGGCTCTTCTGGCCACGGTCGGCCGCCGAGAGCCCTTCTGCGATCTTCTTCTGCCGCTCATCGATCGCCGCCGAAAGGGCAGGCGTGATGAACTTCCGGAAGAACCAGAGCAGGATCAGGAAGGCGATGATCTGCCCGATGAATGTTGCGTTGATTTCCATGACGGCTCCGAGCGCGACGCTTCAGACGGGTTGGATCAGCCTGCCGCGAGCTGGCTGAGCAGCGGGTTGCCGGTCGCGAAGTACATCGCCAGACCCACGCCGATGATGAACGAGGCGTCGATGAGGCCCGCGAGCAGCAGCATGCGACCGGTCAGCATCGGGGTCAGTTCCGGCTGGCGCGCGGCCGACTCGAGGAACTTGGCGCCCATGATGCCGATGCCGATACAGGCGCCGACGGCACCGAGGCCGATGATGAGGCCGATGCCGATGGCCATGTAACCCTGAACAAGTGCGATACCTTCCATTTCAAGTCTCCTGGTCGAAAGTCAGAAATACAGCTGAACAAAAGCGAAAACGAATCAGTGGTGCTCTTCCGCCATCGAGATGTACACGATGGGCAGCACGGTGAAGATGTAGGCTTGCAGGCCCACGATCAGAATGTGGAAGATCGCCCAGACGGCGCCCAGCACCACCTGCGCGATGAAGAACGCCGCGCCGGTGAGCAGGCCGGTGGAGCTGGCAGCGGCGAGGCCGAGCAGCGCGATCAGCATGAACAGCAGCTCGCCGGCGAACATGTTGCCGAACAACCGCATCGACAGCGACACGGGCTTGGCCAGCAGCTCCACCAGGTTGAGCGCGAAGTTCGGAATCCACAGCAGCGGGTTCTTGCCGAACGGCGCGACGAACCACTCGTGCGCATAGCCGCCCGCGCCCTTGGCCTTGACGGCGTGCACCACGATCAGCACCAGCACCACGATGGCCAGCGCCAGCGTGCCATTGAGATCGGCGGTGGGCAGGATGCGCCAGTAGGCGTGTTCGTGGCCGATGGCGCCGGCAATGTTGGCCGGCAGGTCGACAGGCAGGAAGTCCATCGCGTTCATCGCGAGGATCCACGTGAACAATGTGAGCGACAGCGCGATCAGGAAGCGCTTGTCACCGTGATACATCTCGCCCACGAGGTTGGCGATGAATTCGTACACGAGTTCGATGAAGGCGAGGAAGCGGCCCGGCACGCCGGGGGTTGCCTGGCGCGCGGCGCGCCAGAACACGAAGGCCAGGATGGCGGCCAGCGAGAACGACATGATGAGCGTGTCGACGTGGATCGCCGACAGCCCCTCGCCCACTTTCCAGTGGGTCATGTGGTGCGAGATGTATTCCGTGGCGGACGGTGCCGCGTGTTCCGCGCCCTGTTCTGCAGCCATGATCGTGCTTGTTCCTGAAATCGTTCCGGTCAATCTTTAGGTCGGCGCTTGCGCGTGTCGATCACGGGCACGAGCCAGTACAAAAACAGTGTCGCCGCGTAGCCACTCAGCAACGCCGGCCAGTTCGCCCATCCACCGCGCACGACGAGGAGCAATCCGCCCACCGTCAGCACGACCTTCACCATCTGACCAAACACCAGCCTTCCGAGCGCGCCCGCGGCACTGCCAACTGGAGCGTGCAGCACGGTAAGCGTCATGTAGGCGTTGGCGATCAGTCCGATCAATCCGCCGGCCAGTGCCGACAGCGCGTGTACCCGGCCCCATACAACCAGACACAACACTGCGATCAACATCGTCATGGCGGCCTGGGCCACCAGTATCCTCGCTGCGATTCGCCGAATTTCCGGGTCGCGCGCGATGGTCATGTTGGACTCAGTACCCCTTCAGAGCGCCGGCAGTATACGGACAGTGCCCGGGCCGTTCAAGGTCAATGCATAGGCAGCTATTGTCAACGAATCCGGGACAATATGCCGTCCAGTTCATCCAGGCTGTTGTAGCTGACAGTCAGCTTCCCCTTGCCGCCGGAGCCCTGCTGAATCAACACCTTGGCGCCGAGGCGCTCGGTCAGATCCTGCTGCAGCGCGGCGATATTGGGATCCGGCTTGGCAGCGGACAGGTTGTTTCGCGCAGGGTTCTTTTCAGACCCTGGAACCAGCAATTGGCGCACCAGTGATTCAGTCTGCCGAACGGAGAGGCCATCGCCGACTACCAGGCGGGCGACCTCGACCTGCTGGCGACGCAGGGTCAGCGGCAGCAGCGCGCGGGCATGGCCCATCTCGAGGCTGCGCTTCTCCAGCAGCTCGGCCACCTCCGGCGCGAGCTCCAGCAGGCGCAGCAGATTGCTCACCGCGGCGCGTGAACGGCCGACGGCCTCCGCGGCCTGCTGGTGCGTGACGCCGAACTCGGCGATCAGGCGCTCCAGCGCGCGCGCTTCTTCCAGCGGATTGAGATCCTCGCGCTGGATGTTCTCGATGAGCGCCATCGCGATCGCGGCTTCATCGGGCACGCGGCGGATGATGGCGGGAATGGTGGTGAGGCCCGCGATCTGCGCCGCGCGCCAGCGTCGTTCACCGGCAATGATTTCATAGCGGGGCGCGCCGGTCGCCGGATTGGCCAGGGGCCGCACGACGATGGGCTGGATCACGCCCTGGTTGCGGATCGAGATCGCGAGTTCTTCCAGCGCTTCCTGCCGCATGTCGACGCGCGGCTGGTACTTGCCGCGCGTGAGTTGCGCGACAGGCAGATGCGCCAGTTCATCGCCGCCGCTGCGCGGCGGCGCGTTTGCCGAAGCGGCTGCCGCGGTGGCTGCATCGGTCGCAACCGGTGCTGCCGTGGTGGGCGGCGCGATAGGCACCGCCGCTGCAGGCACATTGGCGCGCGACCGCGACCCGCCGAGCAGATCCGCAAGTCCCCGTCCCAGCGCTGGCTTCTTTTCGCTCATGGCGCGCTTCCTTCAGCGGCCGCGCTTTCCGAGGCGGCGCCTTCAGAGACCGTACCTTCTGCAGCGAACGCACCAGAGCCAATGCCCGCGCGCTCTTCATCGCGGCGGATCATCTCGCCGGCCAGCGCGAGATACGCCAGCGCGCCGCGGGAATCCTTGTCGTGCATCAGCACCGGCAGGCCGAACGACGGCGCCTCGGCCAGCCGCACATTGCGGGGAATGACGGTGCGGAACACGATCTCGCCGAAATGCTGCAGCAGCTGCCCCGAAACTTCGGTCGAGAGATTGGCGCGCGGGTCGTACATGGTGCGCAGGATACCTTCGATGTGCAGGCCGGGATTCACCGCATCGCGCACCTGGTCGATGGTGGCCGAAAGCGCCGAAAGGCCTTCCAGCGCGTAGTACTCGCACTGCATCGGCACGATCACGCTGTCGGCCGCCACCAGCGCATTCAGCGTCAGCATGTTCAGTGAAGGCGGGCAGTCGATGAGAATGAGATCGAAGCGCTCGCGCACAGGCGCCAGTGCATCGCGCAGCCGCGATTCACGCCCTTCGGTGCTCATCACCAGCCGCACTTCGGCCGAGGTGAGATCCTGGTTGGTGGGCATCAGGTGGAACTGGCCGTTCACCACCGGCACGATGGCCTGCTCGGCCGTGCATTCGCCGAGCAGCACTTCGCAGCTGCCCTGTTCTACCGAGGATTTCTCGACGCCGCAGCCCATGGTGGCATTGCCCTGCGGATCCAGATCGATCAGCAGCACGCGCCGCTGCGTGGCCGCCAGCGAGGCAGCAAGGTTCACGGCCGTGGTGGTTTTCCCCACCCCGCCCTTCTGGTTGGCTATGGCAATGACGCGTTTCATGGAGTGGGGCAGTCTAGGGAACGACTGCAAGGGTGTCACGCACGCATCAGCGTCGGCGCAACAGAACGATGTTCCGCTCTTCGCTCAAACCAGGCACCGCCACTGGCCGCACGGATTCGATCAGCCAGCCCGCGGGCAGGCCCCCGCCGCCATCCTTGCCATCCGCGGGTTCCGGCCAGCGCCCCTTCATCGCGATGACCCGGGTATGGGCATCACACAGCGGCGCCACCCAGTCGGTGAGCCGCGGCAGCGGCGCAAACGCACGGGTGATGACGGTGTCGAAAGCCTGCGCCGGCGCCAGTTGCTCGACCCGGCCATGCAGGGTGCGCACATTGCCAAGGCCCAGTTCGCGCGCCGCGTGATCGATGAAGCGCAGTTTCTTGTCCACCGCGTCGATCAGCGTGAACTGCCGCTGCGGATTGACGATGGCCAGCGGCAGGCCGGGAAAGCCCGCGCCAGTGCCCACATCGGCCACCGTGCTGCCGGCAAGATCGGGCTGCGCGCTCAGCGAGTCGAGCAGATGATGGGTGAGGATCTCATCGGGCGCGGTGATGGCCGTGAGGTTGTAGGCCTTGTTCCAGCGCAGCAGCTCGCGCACCAGCACTTCGAACTGCACCAGCTGTGCGGATTCCAGCGGCACGCCAAGCGTGGCGGCGCCGCGCAGCAGCCGCGCGCTCTGCTCACTCACGGCGGGGCGTTGCGGATGAACCGGGCCACGAACTGCTGCACGGGCATGCTGTCGATGCTGGCGGGCGCAGCGCTCCATTTGTGGAACTGCTCATCGATGCGCCGCATGTGGGTCAGCGTGAAGATCTTTTCGGCAGCGCGATACAGCCGCTGCATGGCGCCCTCGAGTGTGTCGCTGCCTTGCGCGGCAATGTCTGCGGTGCAATGCGCATACAGGCTGGCGATGACGGGCGGTGTCTTGCCGGTGATCGATGCCAGTCGCGCCTCGATGTCGGCAGCGGCCAGCGCCGCGAGCAGCGCATCGGCGCGGCCGCCGCCCAATGCCAGCAACTGCTGCATGGCGCGCGTCGCGGTGGCCGCGGGTAGTTCGTAGGAAGTGCCGGGCACGCGCGCGCCGCCGGGACGCATGTCTGCGGGCCGCAGCGTGGCGAGCACCTGCACGGCAGTCGGTTCGTACAGCACTTCCAGCATCGTGGCCACGGTCACCAGCAGACGCTGGCGCGCGAGTGCGGTTTCTTCAGCGTTCATCATGGATGCGGACCAGGGTGCGACCGGTGTGGGTGCCATTGATCAGGGATTCAAAAGCGGTGGGCAATTCCGCCAGCGAGACGGTGCGCGTGACGATGGCATCCAGGTGGCGCGGCGCGAGATCGGTGGCGAGGTGCTGCCAGACAGCGAGCCGACGCGCGCGTTTGGTGGCCGCAGAGTTCACGCCCAGCAGATTCACGCCACGCAGCAGGAAGGGCATCAGGCTCATGGCCAGGTCCGCGCCGCCGGCCAGCCCTACCGCGGCGACGCTTCCCTGCATGCGCGTGCTGCGCAGCAGATGGGCCAGCACTGCACCGCCGACATTGTCGATGGCGCCGGCCCAGCGCTCCGGCTCCAGTGGCCGCGTGCCGAGCGTGGCCACATCCAGCTGCTGCACATCGGTGGCGCCGATGCTCCGCAGCAGCGCGGCACTTTCGGGTTTGCGCGTGAAGGCCGTTACCTCGTGACCGCGCCGCGCCAGCATGTCGATGGCGAGCAAGCCCACCCCGCCACTGGCACCGGTCACGGCCACCGGTCCCTGGCCGGGCACAAGACCGTTGTGTTCCAGCTGCAGGATGGCGAGTGCCGCGGCAAAGCCCGCGGTGCCTATGGCCATGGCGTGACGCAGGCTGAGCCCGGCCGGCAACTTCACCACCGCCTCTGAAGGCACGCGCGCGAATTCGGCATAGCCACCGTCACGCGTTTCCGACAATCCGCAGCCGGTGACGAGCACGGGATCACCGGCTGTGTATTCTGCATCGGTCGATGCCACCACCACGCCGGCCAGATCGACCCCACCCACCAGCGGAAAGCGCCGCAGGATGCGCCCCTTGCCGGTGCCGGCCAGCGCATCCTTGTAGTTGATGCCCGACCAGTGCACCCGGATCGTGACTTCGCCAGGCGCAAGCTGGTCGAGCTGCAGCGGCTCGAGCACGGCGCCGGTTTCGTGGATGCGAAATGCCTGGAAGGTATTCATGTTGATCGGGAACATCTTACCGCTGCGCTAAGATCGGTGCCCATGAAGCACACCCGATCGGCGCTCCTCTTGGTTACCACGCTGTTGCTCGCTCCCCTGTTGCCGGCGCAGCAACCCGCGCCCTCCCGCATCGAGCAGGGCAACCTGATCTTCGACGGCATCCCGACCCGCGAACCTGCCGAATCGGCGAACCTCGCCCGCTGGATGGAAGCGCGCTCCGCGAGCCTCGTGGACTGGCTGGCAGATGGCAGCCTCGTCATCACCACGCGCTTCGGCAATGTCGCGCAGCTGCATCGGGTGCGCGCCCCGCTGGGCATGCGCGAGCAGATCACCTTCGATGTCGAACCCATCAGCAACGGCGTTGCCCATCCGCATGATGCGAACCTGCTGCTGTTCCGCAAGGACGTGGGCGGCAACGAGAACATGCAGATCTGGCTGCGCGATCTGCGTCGCGGCACCGACCGGCTGCTCACCGATGGCAAGTCGCTGAACGGTTCACCAGTGTTCGCGCAGGACGGCCGGCGCATCGCGTTCTACAGCAATGCCCGCGACGGGGCCACCTACGACATCTATCTCAGCGATACCGCCGTCGGCGGCGCGCCGCAGCGGATCGTGACCGGCGACAGCAGCGACTCGCTTTCCGTGCAGGACTGGTCGATGGACGACCGGCGCCTGGCGCTCATTCGATACTCTTCCAGCACCGACAGCGAGCTGCTGCTTGCCGATGTGGCAACCGGCGCCCTCACGCGCATCGAACCCGCACCCCTGCACAAGGGCGGTCCGATGTCCGTCGGCCAGGCGCAGTTCTCGCGCGATGGCCGCGGACTGTTTTTCACGTCGGATCGCGGCGGCGAATTCATGGCGCTGCACTATGTCGATCTCTATACCCATGCATTCCGCACGCTCACGCCGGATACCCAATGGGATGTGGAGCGATTCACGCTCAGCCAGGACGGTCGCTTCATCGCCTACACCCGCAATGAAGGCGGATTCGATCGTCTGGTGCTGCACGATCTTTCGCTGCAGGCCGATATCCTGCTGCCCGCACTGCCCGCAGGCGCAGTGATCAATGCGCTTGGTTTCGATCGTGCCGGTCGCCAGCTGGCGGTAGGCATGGAAACTGCGCAGGCGCCGCAGGATGTTTTTGTCTACCAGATCGCGGTTGCGGTCGATAACCCTGCCGCCGTGCCGGGCGTGCGGCTTGCACGCTGGACGCAGAGTGAGCTTGGCCCCATCGATCCGCTGAAACTGGTGCCCGCCACGCTGGTGCAGTTCCCCACCTGGGACCAGGTGGTCGGCACGCGCCAGCGCATGATCCCGGCCTTCGTGTTCAAGCCGCAGACACCCGGACCACATCCGGTGATCATCGACATCCACGGCGGGCCCGAGTCGCAGTACCGCCCGCAGTGGAGCGCCTTCACGCAGTACCTGGTCAACGAGCTCGGTTATGCGGTGGTGGCGCCGAATGTGCGCGGTTCAGCCGGCTACGGTCGCAGTTTCCTGAAACTCGACGACACCATCCTGCGCGAGGACTCCGTGCGCGACATCGGCGCATTGCTGGTGTGGATCGGCCTGCAACCGGATCTCGATCGCAACAAAGTGGTGGTGATGGGCGGCTCGTATGGTGGCTACATGTCGCTGGCTTCGCTGGTGCATTACAGCGACCGTCTGGCCGGTGGCGTGGATGTCGTCGGCATCAGCAACTTCGTCACCTTCCTCACCAACACCTCGGCCTACCGCCGCGACAGGCGTCGCGCGGAATATGGCGACGAACGCGTGCCGGAAGTGCGCGCGTTGCTGCAGAACATCTCGCCGCTCACCAATGCCGCCGCCATCCGCAAGCCGCTGCTGATCGTGCAGGGGCTGAACGATCCGCGCGTGCCGGCGAGTGAATCCGAACAGATGATGGCGAAGGTGCGCGCCGGTGGCGGCGAGGTCTGGTATCTCGCGGCGAAGGATGAAGGCCACGGCTTTCGCAAGAAAGCCAATCGCGATGTCTATCTCGCGACGGTGGCGCAGTTCCTGAGGCGGCTCGGCAGCCGCTGAACAACCGCGGCTACTTGGCCGCGACGGCCTTTTCTTTCATCGGCACTGTCTTCAGTGCCGGCTTCTGCTTCGAGAAGAAATGCGCGAGCTGCGTGATTTCTTCCGGCTTCAGCGGCGCTGCAAACGGCGCCATGAGCGCGTTCTTGCGCGCGCCAGAGCGGTAGCTCTTGAGCGCCTGCTCGAGATAATCCGCATGCTGGCCAGCGAGCTTCGGGCCGAGGCCCACGATGCCCACACCATCCACGCCGTGGCAGGTCTGGCAGGCGGTGGCAGCGGCGGGGGCAGTGCCCACGGACTTCGCACCGGCTTCGGGCTTCAGCTGTTCACCGGAGAGATAGGCTGCGATGTCTTCCATGTCCTGGTCGGACATGGTGGCCGCATGCGCATGCATGGTGGCGTGGCTGCGCTCGCCACCCTTGTAGCCCTTCAGCGCGGTGACGATGTACTCGGGCTGCTGGCCACGCAGGCGCGGCACCGAGAAAGTCGGGTAGACACTCTTGTAGTTCTCGATGCCATGGCAGCCCAGGCAGGTATAACCGAGCGTCTTGCCGCGCGCGGCATCGCCCGCTGCCTCGGCAGAAACCGACACCAGACCCAACATCGCAATCGCCATCAGGGAACGCACGGACATCCAGACCTCGATCGAAAACGTGGCAAAACAGCCGCGAATATTACGGTTCGACCGGCGAGAATGCCACCGTAGCGCCACATGAGGGGCGGCGGGCTCCAGATTGACGATGGGGAATCGATGATTGCTCTCATTCAGCGGGTCAGCCGCGCAGAGGTCGAAGTGGCAGGCAATTGTGTCGCCACTGCCGGAAGGGGGATCCTGGCCCTCATCGGCATCGAAGCCGGAGATACCCCCCAGATCGGTGGCAAGCTGCTGGAGCGCGTGCTCACTTATCGAATCTTCCCCGATGATGCCGGCAAGATGAACCTGGATCTGCGCCAGATCGGCGGCGATCTGCTTCTGGTTCCGCAGTTCACCCTGGTGGCAGACACCCACAAGGGGACGCGACCCGGTTTCAGCGGGGGCGCGGCGCCGGAAGTGGCACGGGTGCTCTTTGCGGAGTTGGGCGCGGCGGCAGCGCTGGCGCACTCGAGGGTAGCCTGCGGGGTCTTCGGCGCCGACATGCAGGTGAGCCTCACCAATGATGGCCCGGTGACCTTCTCCCTGCGGGTTGCGCCCGGCTGAAAGCTGAACTTTCTGGTCCCCCGGGGCTCCCTTACTTTATGATGGGAATCCCCTGCACACGCCGGGGTTTAGGAGCACTACGATGGGTTCAATGAGCATCACGCATTGGTTGATCGTCCTCGGGATTGTCATCCTGGTCTTTGGCACCAAGAAGCTGAGCTCGATGGGCAGTGACGTCGGCTCCGCCATCAAGAACTTCAAGAAGTCCATGAACGAAGGCGACGCGGAAGGCAAAGAAGCCGCCAAGCAGATCAAGCAGTCGGTAGGCATGGACGCGGAGTTTCCGGAGTCCAAGAGCGCCGATCCGACCAAGCCGTCGAGCACCGACCGGCAGGCCTGATCGGGCTTCAGGTTCCGCCCTTACCAATCATCCGGTTCCCCCATGTTTGAGATCGGCTTCACCGAGCTGGCGCTGATCTTTGGCGTCGCACTGTTGGTGCTGGGGCCAACACGTCTGCCCGGCCTTGTTTCCAAGATCGGACGCTGGGTGGGCAAGGCGCGCTCGATGGCGCGCGACTTCCGCCAGCAACTCGAGAACGAGGTCAATCTCGAAGAGCTCAACAAGATGACGGACCTGCAGACCAAGCAGGCCCGCAACGAGCACCACGCCCGCGCCAACGCCAGAGTTCAGCGGTGCGCCACAGCCCGAGAGCGCCCCCACCTATCCTTATTCGGCACCGCCGAACGATGTGGCGCCTGAGGTCACACCTCAGACCGACGACACCTTCTCGCACGCGCATGCCGATGGCGATGCACCGATGCCGTACGAGCCGGAAGAAGCCATTGCCGAAGTCCGCGAACCCGCACAGGCCGATCTCGACCTGAGCTCACCCGCGGACGACTACTCCGACCTGCCGCCCGATGACGCACGGCGTCACTCATGAGCGATGCTCCCAAAGACAAGGAGAACCTCACCGAGGGCACCCTGATCTCGCACCTGCTCGAGCTGCGCGACCGGCTGGTCAAGGCATTCGTGTCGGTGATCATCGTCTTCCTGCCGTCGATGTACTTCGCCAATGACATCTTCGAGCTGCTGGCAGAACCCCTGATCGCACAGCTGCCGAAAGGCTCGAAACTCATTGCCACCGGCGTGGTATCACCCTTCACCACGCCGCTGAAACTCGCATTCTATTTCTCCCTGTTCGTGGCCATGCCCTACATCCTCACTCAACTGTGGGGCTTCGTCGCACCGGGCCTCTACAAGAAAGAAAAACGATTTGCTGTGCCGCTGCTGATTTCTTCGATCGTGCTGTTCTATGTGGGCGTGGCATTCGCCTATTTCTTCGTGTTCCCCGCGGCATTCCACTTCTTCTCGGGATACGCGACGGAGAGCATTCAGGTTTCGCCGGACATCAACAACTACCTCGACTTCGCGCTGACGATGTTCCTGGCTTTCGGGATCGCATTCGAAGTGCCTGTAGTCGTGGTGCTGCTCACACTCACGGGGCTTGTCACGGTCAGGAAACTGAGGGATGCCCGCGGCTATGTCGTCATCGGCATCTTCGTGGTGGCGGCCGTCCTCACGCCACCTGATGTGCTGTCGCAGATCATGATGGCGGTTCCCATGTGGCTGCTTTACGAAGCGGGCATCATTTTCTCGAGCATCCTGAATCGCAGCAGCAAGCAGAGCGACTCCGGCACGGAGAACTTCGAGAACAAGGCGTGAGCGCGACTTCCAATCCTGCGCAACCCGCTAAACACGGGCTCCTGGGTCAGCCGCCCGGATTCTCCACCCTGTTCGTCACCGAAATGTGGGAGCGCTTCAGCTACTACGGCATGCGCGCGCTGCTGATCCTGTTCCTGGTGGATCAGGTCACCACCGGTGGCATGGGGCTGGATGATCGCACTGCCACCGCCATCTACGGGCTCTACACCGCTGCCGCCTACATCATGGCGATGCCCGGCGGCTGGGTGGCCGATCGCCTCATCGGCGCGCAGCGCGCGGTGTTGTGGGGCGGTGTGCTCATCACCCTCGGGCATCTGGTGCTCGCGGCTTCCGGCGCCAGCAACGGCACCATCTTCCTGGCAGGGCTCGCGGTCATCGCGGTCGGCACGGGCCTGCTGAAGCCCAACATCAGCGCAATGGTCGGCCAGTTGCAGGAACAGAACGGGGCCTCGCGCGATGCCACCTTCACCTGGTTCTACATGGCGATCAACATCGGCGCGTTGCTCGGGCCACTGGTCACCGCGTGGCTGGCCAGCGTGTATGGCTGGCATGTGGGCTTTCTGGCTGCTGCCGTGGGGATGGCAGGCGGGCTCGTCTACTTTCTTGCAACCCGCGGGCGCCTTCGCAATGCCGGCCTCGCACCTACCGGCTTCCCGGCGGCCACCACTGCCCGGTACTGGAAGGCCGTGTGGATCGCTGTTGCACTGCTCATCCTCGTGGCCGTTCTCTTCATGACTGGCGCGATCAGCATTTCGCCGCGGGCGCTGCGACGACACGCCGTGCTGGTGCTGGCGCTGGCCACCGTGGGTTACTTCGCCTATCTGCTGTTCTTCGCGGGCCTCAACGCGGCCGAGAAGCGTCGCGTCATCGTGCTGCTGGTGCTGGTGCTGGCCAGCACCCTGTTCTGGACCGGCTATGAACAGGCGGGCTCCTCGCTGTCGCTCTTCGCCGAGCGCAATACCAACCGCATGATCGAAAGCTTCGAGTTTCCGGCAGGCTGGTTCCAGTCGGTGCCGGCGATGTTCGTGCTGCTGTGTGCACCGCTGCTCGCCGCATTGTGGTCTTTCCTCTCGGCCCGCGGTCGCGATCTGTCCGTGTTCGTGAAGTTCGGGCTGGGCCTTGCCGGCATGGGCCTCGGTTTTCTGGTGATGGCGGGCGCCGCCATGGTGTCTGGTCAGAGCCTGATGGGCGCCGCGGGCGGTGCCGGGCCCATCCTGCTGATCACCACGTATCTGCTGCATACCTTCGGTGAACTCTGCCTCAGCCCCGTGGGCATGAGCGCCACCTCGCAGCTGGTGCCGAAGCGATTTGCAGGTCAGGCCATGGGCATGTGGTTCATGAGCCTCGGCATCGGCAGCCTGCTGGCCAGCCAGTTTGCAGGCAAGCTGGGTGATGGATCGAAAGACATCGCGGCTTCCTTCGTGACCATGTTCCAGTACGGCGCAGCCGGTGCCTTGCTGCTGTTCATCGCCGCGCCCTGGCTCAGGCGCTGGACCGCACCCCGGCCATGATGAGCGGCGCGCACCAGCGCCGCATGCTGGTGCTGTGCCTGGCAACGGTCTATCTCGTCTGGGGCACCAGCTATGTCGCCACCCGCGTCGGCGTGCTCAATCTTCCGCCGCTGCTGTTCGGTGGCGTGCGCTTCATCCTGGGTGGAATCCTGTTGCTGGCCGTCGCACTGTGGCGCGGCTTCCGCCCCGCGCAGCTGGCTGGCCAGTGGCGGCATGTGCTGGTGCTGTCCCTGATCGGGGTTGCCATCAGCAACGGCCTGCAGACCTGGGCGATGCAATGGGTGCCTTCGCATGCCAGCGCGTTGCTCAATGCATCCTGCGCGTTGTGGATCGTGGTGTTCGGGCTGTTTGGCGTACGCGCCCACAAGCCCGGAACCCGTGCGGTCGTCGGACTCGTGGTGGGTTTCGCCGGCACGGCGCTGCTGATGTGGCCATCGGCGGGTGAGGCCGCCGCAGGTGCATTGCTCATTCCACAGCTGGCCATCCTGCTGGCCTGCATCGTGTGGTCGCTGGGCACCATCTACATGCGCAATCACAGCATCGATGTGGATCTGTTCGCGCTGGTCGGCATCCAGATGCTGTTGGGCGGAGTCTGGATGGCACTCGCCGGACTGGCATTCGGCGAAGCAGCCCGGTGGCACTGGTCCATGCAGGGCGCATTGGCGCTGGCTTATCTCGTGATCTTCAGCTGCTGCTTTGCCTATACGGCCTATGCCTGGCTGGCACGCAACGCCACACCGGCACAGGTGGGCACCTACAGCTACGTGAATCCGGCCATCGCCTCAGTGGTGGGTTATCTCGCGCTGGGCGAGACACTTTCGCCGGTGCAGATCGTCGGGGGTCTCGTGATTCTCGGCGGCGTGCTGATGATCAACTGGCCGGCGCGCACCCGCGCTATTTGATGATCAGCGAGCCGATGATGCTCGTGATGCTGACGATCAGGGCACCGAGCACCGCCGAGCCAAAGCCCGCGATGGTGAAACCCGGCAGCATCCACGCCACCAGCGCCAGCACCGCGCCGTTGATCACCAGCAGGAAGAGGCCAAGCGTCAGCACCGTGGCCGGCAGCGTCAGGATCACGAGCACCGGTTTGACCACGGCGTTGCACAGGCCCAGCAGCACCGCCGCCAGCAACAGCGTCATGGGCGTGGTGATTACGAGGCCACTGACCAGCAGAGTGGCCAGCCACAGACCCAGCGCCGCAATGACGGCGCGCAATGCAAATTGCGTCATGTCGCACTCCTTCCAGCCACGGCCATGCGTTCGCGCTGTTCCACCAGCACCTTGAGGCGCGACATCGCGCGTTCGGTGGTAGCCCGCACTTTCATGTAATGCGGATTCCATTCTGCTGTTTCCGGCACACCGGAACACAGCAGCCGCACGATGGTGGTGTCGCCCTCGCCATCGAGCAGGATGTCGTCCACCACCGCGCCGTCGAAACTGCTGAGCTCTGCGGGGTGCAGGTAGATCAGACGCAATCGGCGGGGTGGCTCAAACAGATCGATCGTCGCTTCGCGCGTCAGGCCGGGCGCAACGGTGGCCTGCCAGCGCCCACCCTGCTGCGGCCTGATCTTCGCGTCGGCACCCAGCCACAGTGGCAGCAACGTGGGCCCGCAGAGGGCCGTCCACACCTGCGGTGGCCGGGCGGCAATATCGATGCGGTGCGCGAAGCCGCGCGTTTTCAGGGCCATGGGGCTATTCTGCCAGTTACGGCTGCGCTGCACATCGAAAGGGGAAATTCATGGCCTGGGTACTGATCGTCATCGTGCTGGCTCTGCTCCAGTTTTACGCCTTCGGCTTTGCAGTGGCTGCGGCGCGCGGCCGGTTCGGTGTGTCCGCCCCGGCCACTACCGGCCATCCGGAGTTCGAGCGCTACTTCCGCGTGCAGATGAACACCCTCGAGCAGCTGATCGGGTTTCTGCCCGCCATCTGGCTGTTCGCGCAGTTCGTGGATCCGCACTGGGCGGCGGGGCTGGGCGCCGTGTATCTGGCCGGACGCCTGATCTACTTCCTGAGCTATGTGAAGGATCCGAAGTCCCGCGGCCTGGGCTTTGCGCTCACCACCCTGCCGACCTTCATCATGCTGGCTGGAGTGCTGTATCAGGCAGTCATGATGCTGCTGCTGCGCTACCGGGTGTAAAGGTTCAGGCCGCCGCCGACTTGCGGCGCAGGAACATCACCAGCATCGGCAACAGCGACACCACGACGATGCCGATGGTCACGAAACCGAAGTTGTTCTTGATCGGCGGGAAGTTGCCGAAGAAGTAGCCGGCCCAGATGAAGAGGTTCACCCACACCACGCCGCCCAGGATGTTGTAGGCCTGGAAGCGGCCGTAGTGCATGCGGCCGATGCCCGCCACGAAGGGTGCGAAGGTGCGGATGATCGGCGCGAAGCGCGACAGCACCACCGTCATCGCGCCATGCTTCGCAAACCAGCCTTCGGTCTGGCGCAGATATTCCACCTTGATGAAGCGATAGCGGCCACTGAAGGCATGCTGGCCGATGGACCTGCCGATGGCGTAGTTGGTGGTGTTGCCGAGAATCGCCGCAATGGTGAGCAGCAATGCCAGCCACAGGGGCGACAGCGTGCCACTGGTGTCGATCGCCGCCAGCGCACCGAGGCCGAACAGCAGTGAATCGCCCGGCAGGAAAGGCGTGACCACGAAGCCCGTCTCCGCGAAGATGACGAGGAACATGATGGCGTAGATCCAGGTATCGAATCGCACCAGCAGATCGACCAGATGCCGGTCGAGATGCAGGATGAAGTCCACCAGGAAATGCAGCAGTTCCACGCTCGCTCCAGCCTCGCCAGGATAGCTCTGCAGTCTAGCCGCCGAGCTTGCGCTGGTACAACGTGGATTCGCGAGTGGTCGTAGCCGGAGAGGATCTTCTCCATGCGTCCCTGCGTATCGTCGACCTCGTCCAGATCAATGCCGGCTTCCAGCAGTTGCTGATGCAGCTCTGCCGAGATGGTGTCGTCTTCCGAACCGATTTCGATTTCCTCACCTTCGCCCTGCCTCAACCTGGCGGCGGAGGCATAGGTTGGAAGATCACGGATCGCATCGGCGAAGGGCACGGGCCGCGCAATGCCGAAGCCCTGCCCGTAGTCCACACCCAGCTGCGCCACGCGCAACCGGATCTCGTCTGTCTCGACGTATTCGGCCACGGTGATGAGATTCATCGAACGCGCCAGCTGCGCGATGGCCCGCACCATCGACTCCGCGCGGGGATCCTTCAGCACATCGCGCACGAAGCTGCCGTCGATCTTCAGCATGTCCACGGGCAGGGCCCGCAGGTAGGCCAGTGAGGAAAGCCCCGTGCCGAAATCATCCAGCGCGATCGTGCAGCCGAACTCGCGCAGCCGCTTCATCATCACTTCCGCGTGCGCGAGATTGGCGATTGCGGCGCTCTCGGTGAGCTCGAAGCAGAACACCTTCGCCGGAATGCCGCTGCCACGGATCTGTTCGATGATGAGATCCACGAAGCCTTCTTCACCCAGAGACTGGCCAGACACGTTGATCGTGAACACCACCGGACAATCGGCCAGCAGCGCGGCATGGGGAGTCAGCTGACGCACGGCCTCCTGGATGACCCAGCGGTCGACGGCGGGCATGAGCTGGTAACGCACGGCGGCCGACATGAAACGACCGGGACCAACCGTTTCGCCGTTGTCGTCGATCATGCGCAGCAGCAGTTCGAAATGGGGCGGCGCGGATTGCGAGTTGGACATCGGCGCGATCAGCTGCGAGTCCAGCCGCAGGCGGTTCTCGCTGATCGCGGCGCGCAGGCTGGGCGCGATGTTGACGTCTTCGTAGCGACGCATGATCGAGAGATCGCTGGCCTGGTACAGCTCGACGCGGTTGCGGCCACGGTCCTTGGCGGCCTTGCAGGCCGTTTCGGCCACGGCCAGCGCGTGGGGCAGATCAACCCGCGGATCATTGATGGCTGCCACGCCAATGCTGACGGTGGCCGAGAAGCTGGCATCGGTGGCGCCGAGGTTTGCACCGATCAGCCCTTCCACGCCGGCCCGCAGGGCTTCTGCAAAACTGGTTGCATCGTCTTCGGCGGTGGGCAGCAGGATGGCAAAGCGGTCACCGGATATGCGCGCAGCCAGCGAGCCAGGCACCAGCCGCGAGCGGATGAGTTCGCCGAGCTTGGAAAGCAGCTTGTCGCCGACATGCATGCCGTAGTTGTCGTTGATGACATGCATGCGGTCGGTATCGATATAGAGCCCGGTCCAGCGCATGTTGCGTCCGGCAGCGCGCTCGTCCAGCAGCACGCGCGCGCGCTGCTCGAAAGCCCGGCGCGTCAGCAGGCCGGACAATGTGTCGTAGCTGGAATCGATCATGCTGGCCGCGCGTCGCGCCAGCAGGTCGGCCAGCATCGCGTCGCGGCGCCGGTACTCCGGTGCTTCGCGACTGCGGAACAGGGCCAGCACACCCGCGGGCCGGCCGGAAGGATTGCGAATGGGGCTCGACAGCACGCGGAAGGGCAGCACCACACCGGGCAGGCTGTCGGCGGCATTCAGCAGCGAGGCTTCGCTGCGCGCCTGCGCCAGTGACAGCAGATGGCGATGGATCCTGGCGAGCACCGAGGTATCGACCTCGCGACCCTCGGCCTTGCTGACCACCACCAGATTGCGCTCCGGCACGATCAGCGCCGTGAACTCGCATTGCATGTGTTTGTTGACGTTCTGCAGCAACGTGCGGATGCCATCCCCCGCGCCGTCCTGACGATCCGTCTCGCTGGTGGTGAGCAGCACCTGCAGGTCGGCATTGCCACTGTCCTGCTCGCCGGCGCTTTCCGCAGCCTGGTTGCGGGTCTGCGCGCGCAATTCCAGCTCGCGACGCAGGCATTCCAGCACCGGCTTCAGCATGGCATGCACGTAGGCGAAGGTACGCTGCTCACTCTCGCCGCTGCGCCAGCTCACGGAGAGTATGCCGGTCAGGGCCTGCGCTTCATCGCGCAGCCAGAACAGGTACAGCGGATCACGCTGCGCGGTCTGCGCACGTTCGCCGGCTTCAGCACTGAGCGCGGCCGCTGCCGCCGAAGCCTGAACCAGTTTGAGCGCCGCGGGCCCGATCGATTCCTCGCTGGTCCAGCGAAGTTCGCCATTGGGCTCGAATACGGTGATGCCTGCCGCGCGCGGCAGCAAAGCCGCCACCAGCTGAGCGTAAGGAGAGAAATCGCATTCCGTCGCGAGCGCTGACATGACTGCAGGATGACTTATTCGCGGCCGGCGAATAATGATCGAGTTGGCAGAATCCTCGCCCGCAAACGGGTTGCTTTCTCAACCTGCCGGCGGTGCGCTGGTGCGGAACCAGCCGCGTGGATCCACGGGTTTGCCCGAACGCGCGGATCTCGAAATACAGGCCAGGCCGCTTTCGGCCGCCCGAATCACCGGCGGTCGCGATCTTCTCGCCAGCCGCCACCCGGGCATCCTTGGCCTTGAACAACTCCTCGTTGTGGCCGTAGAGGCTCCAGTAGTTGTTGCCATGGTCCACGATCACGAGATATCCCCGCCCGGGGGCATAGTCGGCATAGCGCACCACGCCCTCGAACACGGCGCGCACCTCCGTGCCGGGATCTGCGTCGATCTCGATCCCATCAGAGCGCAAACCGCCGGCAATGGTGGCCCCATAATTCACGGCGATGCGCCCGGCCACCGGCCAGGAAAGCTTGCGCTGGGCCTGCCCGAATGGGCTCTTGGGATCGTAGGGAACCGCTTCGGCAGCCCGGCTCAGCTCTTTTACCAACTGCTCGACCTGCTGACGATCTGCCCGCAGCCGCTTCAGCGCCGCTTCGCGGCTGCGGGCCTCCTGGTTGAGGCTCGCGACTGCACGCTGTTGTTGCCGCTTGGCGGATTCCAGATCACTGACCCGCTCTTTCTGTTTCAGCTCCAGATCGGCAAGCGCGGCGTCTTCTTCGTCAATTTCTGCGGTAAGTACGTCGATTCTGGCGATATTTTCGGCGATCACGTCGATCTGGCTGGCGCGCAGCCGCCCCAGATATCCGTAATAAGTCAAATTTCTGCCAAATTCGGCCGGATTGCGCTGATTGAGCAGCAACTTGAGGGGTTCACTGCGCCCCATGAAATATGCGGCGCGCAACTGTCGGGCAAGGTCAGCTTCAGTCTGCTGCTTGGCAGCCTGCCGCTCGGCCCGTTCTGCCGACAGCTTCTGGCGCGCGCTGGAGCGCTCGGCACGTTCTGACCGCAGTTCCGACAGATCCCTTGTGCGCCTGCGACACCGATCGATCCGCATCCCGCAGGGCTCGACTCAGCCTGTCTTTCTCGATCCCGTCGTTCCGGACCCGGCGAGCCGCGCGCTCGATCTGCTCATTGATCTGGCGCAGCTGGGCCTCGGCGGCTTTCTTGTCGGGCGTCGCCGCCGGCAGCACCAGCGCCACCAGTAACAGCCCGATCCCGGCAGCAGTCCAGGGGACTCTCTTCATGGGAGCCAAGTCTACGTTGCAGGCTGGCTATAATGCCCGCCCTTTTCTCTGGCCTTGCTCCGCATGGAACGTCTGCTCGAATACCTGACCCAACATCCCTACCTGGTCAGCCTCACCGTGGCGCTGCTGCTTGCCGTGCTGGTGTACGAGCTGCGCTCGCGCAAGCTGGCCTATGCCGCCGTGCAGCCGCAGGAAGCCATCCTGCTGATGAACCAGGGCGCGCATGTGTACGACCTGCGCGATGCCGCGGCCTTTGCCGCCGGCCACATCACCGGCGCGAAACATCTCGATCCCGGCCAGCATGAGAATGCGGCCGAGACGCTGAAGAAGTTCAAGGAGAAGCTGCTGGTCGTCTATTGCGAGTCGGGCGTCACTTCCACGGCCCTCACGCGCAAGCTGCACGCCGGTGGTTTCACCAAGGTGTTCAACCTGCGCGGCGGGCTCGCGCAGTGGCGCACGGAAGGCCTGCCGCTGCAACGCGGCTGAGATTCGACGATGCACACCGGCACGCCGCAGGTATTGATGTACGCCAGGGCGGGCTGTGGCTACTGCACCCGGGCGCGTGACCTGCTCACGCGCAAGGGCGTGGCATGGACCGAGATCAACATCGAGGCCGTGGACGGCGCGCGGCAGGAAATGCAGCAGCGCAGTGGCCGCAACACCGTGCCGCAGATTTTCGTCGGCGAGCGTCACCTGGGTGGCTTCGACGACATCAACGCGCTGGATGGCAGGGGCGAACTCGATCCGATCCTGGCCACAGTCACCGCCGCGTGAACTTGCAGAACCCGCACAACAATTACAAACACATCTACTACAGAGGTTAATGATCATGGCCGACGAAACACCTGCCGCACAGAGCAACGGCGCCGACACCACGCAGCCGAACCTGGCCCTGCAGGGCGTTTACCTGAAGGATTGCTCGTACGAAGCACCGCAGGGACCGCGCGGCGAAGGCAACTGGCAGCCGCAGATCAACCTGGATCTCGCGACCACCAGCAACCCCATCCAGGGCGATGTGCGCGAAGTCGTGCTCACCGTGACGGTCTCCGCCAAGCAGAACGACAAGACGCTGTTCCTGGTGGAAGTGAAGCAGGCCGGCGCCTTCCTGATGCAGAACCTCGGTGAAGAAGATGCCAAGCGCGCGATCGCCAGCATCTGCCCCGGCGTGCTGTTCCCCTATGCCCGCTCGATGGTCTCGCAGCTGGTATCGCAGGGCGGCTTCCCGCAGCTGCTGCTGCCGCCGGTGAACTTCGACGCGCTGTACCTGAATGCGCAGGCGCAGTCGGTGACGGCCCAGCCGCAAGCGACGAACTGAGCAGGGCGATGCGCGCGCCGATTGCCGTGCCGGGCAGCGGCTCGTGGGGACCACTCCCTTGACCGCACCCATTGCGGTTCTGGGGAGCGGTTCATGGGGCACGGCGCTCGCCATCCAGTTTGCGCGTGCCGGCAAGGCTACCCGGTTGTGGGGCCGCGATACGGCGCAGCTGCGCGACATGCGCAGCGAGCGTCGCAATCGCCGCTATCTGCCCGATGCACCGTTTCCGGAGCTGCTGCAGATAGCGGAAACACTCGATGACGCACTGGCCGGCAGCAACGATGTGCTGGTCGCCGTGCCCAGCAGTGGCTTTCGACCATTGCTCACTGAACTTGCGTCGCGGCTCACGCCCGAGGTGCAGATCTCCTGGGCCACCAAGGGCTTCGAGCGCGATACCGGCATGCTGCCGCATCAGGTGGCGCATGAAGTGCTGGGCAGTGGTTACACCGTTGCCGTGCTTTCGGGACCGACCTTCGCGAAAGAGGTGGGCGCGGGACTGCCGACCGCGATGGTGGTCGCCTCGGCCGATGCGGGTTTTGCGATGCGCGTGGCGGATGATCTCGCCTCGCCGGGATTTCGCACCTATGTTTCCACCGACATCATCGGTGTGGAAATCGGCGGCGCGGTCAAGAATGTCATCGCCATCGGCGCGGGGCTTTCCGATGGTCTGGGGTTCGGCGCCAACATGCGCGTCGCGCTCATCACCCGTGGACTGAATGAAATGACACGCCTCGGCGTGGCATTGGGCGCGCGCGAGCGCACGTTCATGGGCCTGGCCGGTCTCGGTGATCTGGTGCTGACCAGCACCGACGATCAATCACGCAACCGGCGCTGCGGGCTCGCGCTGGCGCGCGGCCTTTCCGTGGACGCCGCCATGCGCGAGATCGGACAGGTAGTGGAGGGTTATCACGCCGCGCGTGTGTTGCGCGCGGTGGCCAATCGACTGCAGCTCGACTTGCCCATCTGCGAAGGCGTGTGCCGCATCCTGTTCGACGGCGCCAATGCCGGCGAAGTGGTGCGCGACCTCATGGCCCGTCCGCCGCAGGCGGAGTTCGAGTAGCGGGCGCAGGCCGCCCTTCAGTACACGTAGCTGAACGACAGCATGATGTTGTCGACATCGGTGGTGCCGTTGCCGCTCGACCTGCCGATCTTGCTGAGGTGCATGTAGTCGAGGCCGATGCGGTAGTAATCCCAGACATTCACGCCGACACCCGCACCGTAGAAGAAATCCTGTGAATTCTCGGAGGCCTTGAGGCTCTCGCCATCTCCCTCGATGGTGTAGGAGACCTTGACCCGGGTATCGGAGCTGGAGATTCCGGCCCGACCACGCAGCTCCAGATAGCTGCCCATGGGCAAAGTGGCCGTGCTGCCGACCAGGAAGCCCTTGGCCCGATAGCTGAAATTGAAGGTGCCGGGCGCGGTGGAGATGCCGTCGCTCAGCGTGCCCGAAGAGGCGTACTGGAAAGCGCCCAGCCGGAAATAGCCCGCCTCGAACGACAGGTACGGGCTCATTCGATAGCCGCTGATCAGTGCGTAGGAGCGGTCCGTGTCCTGCAGCGTGGAGGAGATTCCGTCATAGGTCAGCACTTCGGAGAAATTGTTGCCGAAGAAACTCTCGGCCAGGCCATCGAGGGCAGCGACACCCACATCCTTGAACGAGGCCTTGCCCACCGCGACTTCGAAATAGAAGCCCGAGTCCATGAGCTGCGCCTGCGCGGCCGGCGCGACCGCAGCGGCGAGTGTCAGGGCGCAAAGGGCTTTCAGAGTGTGGCGTGGCATATCCGGCTCCCGGGAATCGTGGCGATGAATCCTGCGCCAGAATATCCCACAGTCTCACCCCGATGGCGCAAAGCCATTCTGCCGCCAGGCCTCGTAGACCACCACGGCCACGGCATTGGAGAGGTTCAGGCTGCGATTCGACGGCTGCATGGGAATATGCAGTCGCTCATGGCCGGAAGGGAGCCTGGCCACGATGTCCGCGGGCAGGCCGCTGGTCTCCCTCCCGAAAAGCAGGCTGTCGCCGGGCTGGTAGCGCGCCTCGTGATATCCCTTCACCCCGTCGGTCTCGATCACGAACAGCCGCGTCGGGCCGATTGCGGCAAGGCAACCGGCCAGATCCGCATGCAGGGAGACACGCGCCAGGTCGTGGTAATCCAGCCCCGCCCGCTTGAGCTGCGGCGTCGACAGATCGAACCCGAGTTTGCCCACCAGATGCAGATGGGCGCCCGTGTTGGCGCAGAGCCGGATGGTGTTGCCCGTGTTGGGGGGAATCTCGGGCTCGTAGAGCAGTATGTTGAACACTTCATTGACCTCGGCAAGTCTTTTGGATGGCCCCTGCGAGGGCCACAGGCTGCGGCGTCTGGCGGCATTTTCAGCGATAATTTGAACATGAACGCCGCTATCGATTCGCCTCCGGCAAACCCCGCTGCCGCAGCTGCAGCCTGGACGCCTCCGCCCGCGTCGCTGGCGCTGGATTTCTGCGGCATGCGCTTCGCCTCGCCGATCGTGCTGCTGTCAGGCTGCGTCGGTTTTGGCGAGGAATACACCCGCGTTGCGGGCTTCTCGAACCGCGATGTGGGCGCCATCTGCCTGAAGGGCACCACGCTTGCGCCCCGCCTCGGCAACAAGCCGCATCGTGTGTACGAAACGCCGATGGGCATGCTGAACGCCATCGGCCTGCAGAACCCCGGGGTGGATCACGTGGTGCGCCACATCCTTCCCGATCTCGATTTCAGCGAGACGCGTTTCATCGCGAATGTGTCGGGCTCCACCATCGAGGAATACATCGAGGTCACCGCGCGCTTCGATGATTCGCCCATCGATGCGATGGAGATCAACATCTCCTGCCCGAACGTGAAGGAAGGCGGCGTGCAGTTCGGCAATTCGCCGGAGATGTCCGCCCGCGTGGTGGCCGCCTGCCGCAAGGTCACGCGCAAGCCACTCATTACAAAGTTGTCGCCCAATCAGACGGACATCGCGCTGAACGCGCGGCTGTGCATCGAGGCCGGCACCGATGCCTTCGCCGTGATCAACACGCTGATGGGCATGGCCATCGACACCCGCACCCGCCAGCCCGTGATCGGCAACCGGCAGGGCGGCCTTTCCGGCCCCGCCATCAAACCCATCGCATTGCTCAAGGTGGCGCAGGTGAGCGCGGTGGCGAAGCCGCATGGCGTGCCCATCATCGGCCAGGGCGGCATCGTCTCGGCGAATGACGCCATCGAGTTCCTGATCGCCGGTGCCACTGCCATCGGCGTGGGCACGGCGCTGTTCTACGATCCGCTGGTGTGCCCGAAGATCAATCGCGGCATCGCGGATTACCTCGCCGCACAGGGCCTGGCCAACGTCGCCGCCCTCACTGCTTAACGAATTCATTCTCTACCAGGGTTTTCCATCCACCATGTCTGCTCTCGAAACCATCAATTTCACCCGCGGCGTACCCGCGACGGAATCCTTCCCCATCGCCGACCTCGCGCAGAGCGCGGCCACGGCGCTTGCCGCCAGCGGTGCCGATGCACTGCTGCAGTACGGCCCCTCCGCTGGCCTTGGCGCACTGCGCACCTGGCTGGCCGAATGGCAGGGCGTGAAGCCCGAACAGGTGCTCACCGGCAATGGCTCGCTGGAACTGGTGGAGTTCCTGTGCACCGCGCTGCATCAAGCCGGGCGATGTGGTGTTCACCGAATCGCCGAGCTACGACCGCGCCATCACGCTGTTCCGTCGTCATGGCGCGAACGTGATCGGTGTGCCGCTCGCGGCCGATGGTCCGGATCTCGCTGCCTTCGAGCAGCTGCTGACGCAGCACAAGCCGAAGCTGTTCTACGTGATCCCGGATTTCCAGAATCCCTCGGGCGCCACCTGCTCGACGGCGAAGCGCAAGGCCATCGTGGCGCTGGCAGAGAAGCATGATTTCCTGCTGCTCGAAGATGCACCCTATCGCATGCTGCGTTATCGCGGCACGCAGGAACCGACGCTGTTCTCGCTGGCGCCGCAGCGCACGCTGCACATGACCTCCTTCACCAAGCTGATCGCGCCCGGCGTGCGGCTGGGCTTCATGATCGGCGATGCGGCCACGCTCGCGAAGATCGGCAAGGTGGCGGAAGACACCTACATCTCGCCGGGTTACTTCGCGCATGGCGTGACGCTCGAGTGGCTGCGCGCCGGCAAGCTGGGCCCGCAGATCGAGAAGCTGAAGGCGCTGTACGCACCGCGTCTCGAAGCCTGCCTCGCCGCGCTCGACAAGCACATGCCCGATGCCGTGGCCACGCGCCCGGATGGGGGTTTCTTCCTTTCCGTGACGCTGCCAGCGGGCGTGCTCACCACCGATGTGCGCGCAGCGGCAACACGGCTCAACCTGAATCTGGCCGATGGCCTCGCTTTCTTCCCGAATGGCGGTGGCGAGCGCTTCATCCGCCTGCCGTTCTGCGCACTGACGCCAGCGCAGATTGATGAAGGAGTGCGTCGGCTGGCCGAGGCCGTAAGGGAAGTGCGCAATTAGTCAGTATCGCCGGCGCGGAGGCTATTCCGCCGGCGATTGCTCTGGCTTCGCCTGCTCCACCAGCAAGCGCCGCGTGGGGTAGGCGAAGTCGATGCCCGCCGCCGAGACCTTCCGGAAGATCGCCTTGTTGACCTCGCCGGTGGTCAGGCCAACGCCGACTTCAGGCCGGTTCTCGATGTAGAAGATCACTTCGTATTCCAGCGAATCCGCGGCCAGCGAGACCAGCGGGCACTGCAGGAAACGGGTGTGCGGAACGCCCTGCACGGCCTCGCGCACCAGTTCGCTGACTTCCTCGAGCCTTTCAGGTGGTGTTTCGTAGGTCACGCCGAAACGGAACAGCACGCGCCGCTCGGCCATACGGCCCAGATTGCGCACCCGGCTCTTGAGCACGTCTGCATTGGCAATGATGACCTGCTCACCCGTGAGGCTGCGCAGCCGCGTGCTCTTGATGCCGATATGCTCGACTGTGCCTTCGATATCGTCGATGCGCAGCTGGTCGCCCACGGCAAAGGGTTTGTCGAGGGCGATCGACATCGAGCCGAAGAGATCCCCCAGGATCGTTTGCACGGCCAGCGCGATGGCGATGCCACCGATGCCCATGCCGGCAACCAGCGCGGTGATGTTGATGCCGAGATTGTCGAGCGCCAGCAGCACGAACAGCGCCCAGATGATCACCTGGCCCACGAACATGAGCACGCCAACGGCAGCGGATGAAGCCGGCTCCGCGCCACCGCGACGGTAGTGCCGCTCGATCCCGAAGCGCAGTGCCGTCGCGGCCCACAGCGCGAACTGTATCGCCACGCCCACGACGATGATGACATCGAACACCCGGTCGACAGTCGGAGGCAGCGTCAGCAGTTTCTCGGCGAAGTACAGCGCGACACTGAGCAGCACCAGGCGGTTGGTGCGCGCCGCCAGCAGCGACAACAGCTCCAGCGCGGGATTGTGCATGTCCTTCCAGCGTTGCTGCCGCTTGCGGATAAGGCTGCGGATGAATGGCAGGATGAGGAACGTGGCGCCAAAGGCGGCGATGGCCAGCAGCCATTGGCGCAGGCTGTTGCCAAGGATGACCTGTTCGATGAACGCGAGGTATTGTTCCATGGGACTGCGATTCTAGCAGCCCGCACCAGGGCATTTACCGCAGCGTGAACTCACCGAGGTCGAAGGGCCTGCCGTTGATCTGCAGTTGCACGCGGTGCAGGCCGGGATAGTGGCGACGTGTTGTCAGCTGTTTCAGGGCCAGCCGGCGTTTGAGCTGCACCCGCTCGCCCTTTCGCAATTGCAGTCGCTGCCATTTGAAAATCTTTGGCGCCGTGCCGCCGTTCGCTTTGCGGTAGTGCACCACCAGATCAACCATCATGGGCACTGCAGGGGCGCCGCTGCCCTGGAGTTCGCATTCGATCTGCACTGCTGTACCGATGGCGGGCCGTTGTGGCGAGAGGGTTGCCCGCGTGATCCGCACTGCCGGCTTGCCACCGAACCCCAGCGCCTGGAGCGCGCCGGGCTCCGCGCGTTTCACGGCCGAGCGCAGCGCGTGACGCACGATCCATTCGCGCTCCGCGGTGGCGCCAGCCAGCCAGCGTCGCGCCGTGGCTTCGAGCAACTGCGGATGATCCTTGCCGATGTCATTCAGGTTGTTGGCCACCGAGCGCCGCACGTACAGCTCCGGATCATCCTTCAGCATTTCCAGCAGTCTGAGCACCGGCGAGGGATCGCGCTGGAAGTCGCGCAGCCGTGGCGCCCAGGGAAGGCGTGGTCGCGTGCCCTCCGACACCAGCCTGCGCACATGCGGGCTCGGATCACTTGCCCATTCAGCGAGCCGCTGCAGCGTGCGTTCTGGATATCTTTCAAGGAAGGCGCGGATGCTGAATTCCGCGGTGAAGCGCTGCGTGAGCAGATGCTGGGCCGCCATCGAGGCTTCGAAATGTTCGAGTCCGTTCTCCGCCACGAAGTACGTGTGCGGCATGAACAGGAATCCGCTCATGCCGTGTTGCGCCTGGTGCCGGCGCGGCACACTCACCGAACGCATCAGTACATCCACCGCCTGCACATAATCGGGCGGAAGATGCTTGCGCAGGCTGGCTGCGATCTGCCGCGCCCGCTGGGTGAGACTCAGCGCGTCATAGCCCTTCAGGGCATCGCGCAGGAAGGCCTTGCCATCGAATGCCGGCCACACGGCCGCAACCATGTACGCGATCTCGCGCGGTACGGCTGAACCAAACTGGTCTTTGAGTGCTGCAGCCATGCGGCTGGACGCTACTCGGGAATATCGTCCATCCCGAGCTCCTTGAGCTTGCGGGTGAGCGTGTTGCGGCCCCAGCCCAGCAGCTTGGCGGCAGCCTGGCGATGCCCCTGCGTATGTTTCAGCGCGACGCGGATCAGCGTCTTCTCGAACTGCGGCAAGGCTTCGTCGAGCAGCGGCCGGCCACCATTCACGGCGGCCTTGTCTGCCCATCCGGCAAGGCCGGATACCCAGTCGTCAGCAGGTGTGGAACCTGGTCCGGCCGAAGTGATGTCGGCCGGCAGATCATCGACATGAACTTCACTGCCCGGGGCCAGCACCGTCAGCCGGCGACACAGGTTCACGAGTTCACGCACATTGCCGGACCAGCCATAACGGGCCAGCACTTCTCCCGCTTCCGGCGACAGCGTCTTGGTATCGACGCCCAGCTCCTTCGCGGCCTGCCCCAGGTAGTGACTGAGCAGCATCGGCACGTCTTCGCGCCGGTTGCGCAGCGGCGGCAGTTCGATGCGGATCACGTTCAGGCGATGGAAGAGATCTTCACGGAACTGGCCTTTCGCCACACGTTCTTCCAGGTTCTGGTGCGTGGCGGCAATCACGCGCACGTCGACCTTGATCGTGGTCTGACCGCCGACACGATAGAACTCACCTTCGGCCAGCACGCGCAGCAGGCGAGTCTGCAATGGCAGGCTCATGTCGCCGATCTCGTCGAGGAACAATGCGCCGCCATCGGCCTGCTCGAAGCGGCCGCGGCGCAGGGAATCGGCGCCGGTGAACGAACCCTTCTCGTGACCGAACAGCTCCGACTCCAGCAGCTCGCCGGGAATCGCCGAGGTATTCAGCGCGATGAACGCCTTGTTGGCGCGCGGGCTGTGATCGTGCAGCGCGCGCGCAACCAGCTCCTTGCCCGTGCCCGACTCGCCGGTCACCAGTACATTGACACTGGAACGGGACAACCGGCCGATGGCGCGGAACACCTGCTGCATCGCCGGTGCCTTGCCGAGCAGTTCTGCCATCTGCGGTGCTACCGCCGCAGCCTCTGCCGGCCGCTCGCTCATCTGCGCCGCGCGGCGGACGAGGTCGACGGCCTGGTCGACATCGAAGGGTTTCGGCAGGTATTCGAAGGCGCCGCTCTCGTAGGCAGAGACCGCGCTGCCCAGATCCGAGTGCGCGGTCATGACGATGACCGGCAGTTCCGGGTGCCGTTCGTGCACATTGCGCAGCAGTTCGAGGCCGGATTTGCCGGACATGCGGATATCCGTCATCAACACGTCGGGGACTTCGCTGCCCAGGGAGGCCAGCGCGGACTCAGCGGCTTCAAACAGCCGCGGCAACATGCCGGCATTCTTCAGTGCACGCTCCAGCACCCAGCGAATGGATGCGTCATCGTCCACCAGCCACACGCGCAGCTGCGAGTTGTTCATGTCCCCGACTCCTCAAGTGGCAGGAGCAGAGAGAAAACCGTGCGCCCGGGTTGACTGGTGAATTCGATGATGCCGCCGTGGCGCGTGGCGAGGTCCTGTGCAACGGCGAGCCCGAGCCCGCTGCCGTTGGCGCGACCGGTTACCAATGGCAGGAACAATGTCTTGATGAGGTCGGGCGGCACGCCGGGCCCGTTGTCTTCCATCTCGATCACGGCGACCAGCTTGTGGCGGGCCTTGCCGATGCCGTGGTTGGTGCGCACCCGCGTGCGCATGACGAGCTTGCCGTGCGCGCCCGCGGCCTGCATCGCATTGCGTGCCACGTTGAGCAGCGCCTGCACGATCTGGTTCCGGTCGATCAGGCCATCGGGCAGGCTCGGGTCGTAGTCGCGCTCGAGCTGCAGCGTCGGCGGCGCCTCGGCACGGATCAGCTTCACCACGTGCTCGCAGATCTCGTGGATATTGAGCATGTCCTTGCTGGTCGGACTGCTGGAGCCCGCCATGGAATCCACCAGCGCGACCAGCCGGTCGGCTTCACTGATGATGATGGCGGTGTACTCGCGCAGCGCGGGGCTGGCCAGTTCCTTGTCGAGCAGCTGGGCGGCTCCGCGCAGGCCGCCCAGCGGATTCTTCACCTCGTGCGCGAGCTGCCGGATCATCAGACGGCTGGCGTCCATGTCGGTGAGGATGTCGTTGTCGCGCGAGATGCGCTGCCGCTGCGTGGCATCGGTGAGCTCGAGCAGGAGGTAGGTGCCGGTGACCTGCCCCTCCAGCGGTGTGACGATGAGATCGATCACGCTGGGTTCACGGCTCGCGACCGACCCCACGGCCTTCACCACCAGCTCGTGCTGCGTGCAGGTTTCCAGGTTGTTGAGCGAGCGCCGCAGCACATCGAGCAGTTGCCGCGGATCATAGAAAAGTTCGGAGAACGGCCGTCCACGCGCCTGCCGCAGGCTCACCGCCATGAAGTCCTGGGCGCTGACATTGGCGTAGATCGGGCACAGCTGCGCATCGAGCACCACGATGCCGGTCGAGAGCGAGTCGAACAGCTCCGTGGGTTCGAACTGCGACAACGGCGAGAAATAGGAGTGGTCCCGCAATGCCGTCATCGCGTCGGGACTCCTGCGGGTGGCGCCGCGCTTAAGGTCGGGGTGCGGGTTGACGCGCGGGCGAGAAGATCGAGGGCTGCCGCACGTGGAAGGTCGTCGCTGGACCCGCGCAGACGGTCCTGCCTTCGGCATTCAGCACCCGAACGCTGACTGTGTGGCTGCCGCGAAACATATTCTCGAGCGTGAAGTTCATCGCTCGCTCCGGCCACCCGGTGTATATCCGCCCGTCGAGCAGCACCTGCAGTCGATGCTCCTCGTCCAGGGCAGGCGTGATCAGCAGCGAAACACTTACCGTCCTGACCGAGTTGAATACCTGATCGCTGGCTGGCACCGCGACGATGCAGCCGGAATAGGTAATCGGTGCAGGCACCTGCTGCACAGGCACCACGTTTGCGCGCGGCGCTGCCGGTTGTGAACTGGTGCTTGCGACAGGCCCCAGGTTCATGCGCTCGGCACCGGGCACCGGGCGATCGGAGTAGTGCACCACTCCGTTCGCATCCTTCCAGCGCCAGGTCTCGGCCGCGGTGGCCGGCAGTACAAGGGCGATCAGCAGGAATGTGGCGAGTTGGCGCATACAGCATCAGCATAGTCCCATTTCCCGCTGTTTCAAGGAACCCGCCGATGGTTCGCATTATGTTGCGAACCGTCGGCAGGCCCCAGGCCCTTACATGCTGTAGTACATGTCGATCTCGCACGGATGTGTGCTCATGCGGTAGCGGGTGACTTCCTGCATCTTCAGGGCGATGTAGGAATCGATCACGTCATCCGTGAACACGCCGCCGGCCTTCAGGAAGCCGCGATCCTTGTCCAGGTGCTCCAGCGCCATGTCCAGCGAATGGCAGACCTGCGGAATGTGCTTCTCTTCCTCGGGCTCCAGATCGTACAGATCCTTGTCGGCCGGTTCGCCCGGGTGGATCTTGTTCTGGATGCCATCGAGGCCGGCCATCATCATGGCCGAGAAGGCGAGGTACGGATTCGCGAGCGAATCCGGGAACCGCACTTCGATGCGGCGCGCCTTCGGGTTGGCGACCCAGGGAATACGGATCGAGGCAGAACGGTTGCGGGCCGAGTAGGCCAGCATCACGGGTGCTTCGAAGCCGGGGACCAGGCGCTTGTAGCTGTTGGTGCCGGGGTTCGTGAACGCGTTGATGGCCTTTGCGTGCTTGATGATGCCGCCGATGTAGTACAGCGCGGTGTCCGAGAGACCGCCGTACTTGTCGCCGGCGAACAGCGCCTTGCCGTCCTTCTGCAACGACTGGTGCACGTGCATGCCCGAGCCGTTGTCGCCAACGAGGGGCTTCGGCATGAACGTTGCCGTCTTGCCGTACTGCGCGGCCACGTTCTGGATCACGTACTTCAGGATCAGCACTTCGTCGGCCTTCTTGATCAGGCCGCCGGCGCCGACGCCGATTTCGCACTGGCCACCGGTAGCCACTTCATGATGGTGCACTTCGACTTCCAGGCCCATCTCTTCCAGTGCATTGCACATGGAGCTGCGGATGTCCTGGTAGGCATCGACCGGCGGAACCGGGAAGTAGCCGCCCTTCACGCCCGGGCGATGGCCCAGGTTCGGCTGGTTCGGGAATTCGGTGTTCGAGTTCCACGCGCCGGTGTAGGAGTCGATCGTGTAGCCGGTGCTGTTCATGGCACAGTGCGACTTCACGCTGTCGAAGATGAAGAATTCGTTTTCGGGGCCGAACAGCGCGCCGTCGGCGATGCCGGTGGACTTGAGGTACGCCTCGGCGCGACGGCCGAGCGAACGCGGATCGCGCTCGTAGCCCTGCATCGTGGCGGGCTCGATGATGTCGCAACGCAGGTTCAGCGTTGTTTCTTCAAAGAAGGGGTCGATGATCGCGGTGGCCGGATCCGGCATCAGGATCATGTCGGACTCATTGATGCCCTTCCAGCCGGCGATCGACGAGCCGTCGAACATCTTGCCTTCGACGAACAGGCTTTCCTTGACCTGATGATGGGGAACCGTGACGTGTTGTTCCTTGCCGCGCGTATCGCAGAAACGGAAATCGACGTACTTGACCTCCTTCTCTTTGATCAGATTCAGGACGTCGCTCGATGTCGTCATAGCTCCTCCGGATATATTTTTGTCTTGAACAGCAGGCTTCAGTGCATTGCAGACAATGTGCCAACCCGGTCTCGCTTTCCAATCAATGGGTTAGCGTTGGCGGGCCGTCTGCAGGGCATCGAGCCGCACCATTATAGTGCATTGCCTTGTACGCCGCATCACTTCGGTGCAAATCAGGGCCCTGTTTCGGAGCTCTCCGCACCGGGATTGAGCCGATATACTGCCGCGCTCCTTTTGCTGCCCGAACTGCGCTAACACCCTATGGCCACACGAAAAATCGGCCTCCGGCCCGCCACCTTCCAGGATCTGGTTCTTGCACTGCAGCAATACTGGGCTGCCCAAGGGTGCGTGCTGCTGCAGCCGCATGACATGGAGGTTGGCGCCGGCACCTTCCACACCGCCACCTTCCTGCGCTCGATCGGGCCGGAACCCTGGAGCGCAGCTTATGTGCAGCCCTCCCGCCGCCCCACTGACGGCCGCTATGGCGACAACCCGTTCCGCCTGCAGCACTACTACCAGTTCCAGGTGGTGATCAAACCCTCACCCAAGAACATCCTCGATCTCTATATCGGTTCGCTGCAGCACATCGGGTTCGATCCGCTGGTGCATGACCTGCGCTTCGTCGAGGACAACTGGGAATCCCCGACACTCGGTGCCTGGGGTCTGGGCTGGGAAGTCTGGCTCAATGGCATGGAGGTCACGCAGTTCACGTACTTCCAGCAGGTGGGCGGGCTCGACTGCCGGCCGGTAACCGGCGAGATCACCTACGGACTCGAACGCCTCGCGATGTATCTGCAGGGCGTCGAGAGTGTGTACGACCTCGTGTGGGCCGATGGCCCGATGGGTCGCGTGACTTATCGCGATGTGTTCCACCAGAACGAAGTCGAGCAGTCGGCCTACAACTTCGAACATGCGGACGTGGCGGTGCTGCTGCGGCACTTCGATGAATACGAGAAGGCCTGCAATGAACTCCTCGCCGCGAAGCTCGCCCTGCCCGCCTATGAGCAGGTGCTGAAGGCCTCGCACACGTTCAACCTGCTCGACGCGCGGCGCGCCATCTCGGTGACCGAGCGGCAGCGTTACATCCTGCGGGTGCGCACGCTGTCGCGGGCCGTGGCGCAGAGTTATTACGCGAGTCGGGAAGCGCTTGGCTTTCCGATGGTGCAGAAGGTGCCGGCATGAGCGCGCGCGCTGATTTCCTGGTGGAACTGGGAACCGAAGAACTGCCGCCGAAGGCGCTGCTGACTCTTTCTGAAGCGTTCCGCGATGGCTTGCTGTCGCGCATCGATGCGGCAGGGCTTGCGCATGGCAAGGTCGAAGCCTTCGCCACACCACGGCGGCTGGCGGTGCGGGTGAAGCGCCTGCTGCTGCAGGCACCGGAACAACAGATCCAGCGACGCGGCCCTCCCGTATCCGCGGCCTTCGACAAGAGCGGCGCGCCCACGCGTGCCGCCACGGCGTTTGCGCAGAGCTGCGGCGTGGAGCTTGCGGCTCTGGGGCGAGAGACAGATCCGAAGGGCAACGAGTGCCTGAGCTTCACCGGCGTGAAGGCCGGCGCAGCGGCCCGCGATCTGCTGCCTGCGTTCGTGAACGAAGCGCTCGAGGCGCTGCCCATCCCGAAGCGCATGCGCTGGGGTGCTGGCGAGGCGCAGTTCGTGCGCCCGGCACACTGGCTGGTGATGCTGCTCGGCCGCGATGTGGTTCCCGCTGCCGTGCTGGATGTCACTTCAGGCAATGAGACCCGTGGTCATCGCTTCCATGCGCCCAAGGCGCTGCGCCTGGCCTCGCCCGCGAGTTATGAGCGCACGCTCGAACAGCGCGGCAAGGTGGTGGCCGACTTCGCGCTGCGTCGCGAACGCATTCGCGCCGGCGTCACCGCACTGGCCACCGAACAGGGCGGCACGGCCCTGATCTCCGACGCATTGCTGGATGAAGTGACGGCATTGGTCGAGTGGCCCGTGCCACTGGCTGGCCGCTTCGAAGAACGCTTCCTGGCACTGCCGCGCGAACTGCTGATCTCCGTGCTGCAGGATCATCAGCGTTATTTCCCGGTGGAAGATGCCGCAGGCAAGCTGCTGCCCTGGTTCATCACCGTGAGCAATGTCGACAGCACCGACATGAGCGTGGTGCGCGGCGGCAATGAGCGCGTGGTGCGCCCGCGTCTTTCCGACGCGGCATTCTTCTGGGAACAGGATCGCAAGCAGCCACTGGCTGCGCGCCTGCCGTTGCTGGATGCCGTGACCTTCCAGAACCAGCTGGGTTCGATCGGCGACAAGGTGCGGCGCATTGCACTGCTGGCGCGCGAGATTGCAGCGCGCATCAATGGCGATGGCAACACCGCTGCGCGTGCCGCAGAGCTTGCCAAGTGTGATCTCGTCACCAACCTCGTGGGCGAGTTTCCGGAACTGCAGGGCATCATGGGGCGCTACTACGCCGCGGCCGATGGTGAAGTGGCGGAAGTTTCCGCTGCCATCGCCGAGCACTACCAGCCGCGCGGCGCAGGCGACGCGCTGCCGGCCACTCGCGCCGGCCTCGCCGTTGCATTGGCCGATCGCATCGACACACTCACCGGCATCTTCGCCATCGGGCAGAAGCCCAGCGGCACGAAGGATCCGTTCGCGTTGCGTCGCGCGGCCATCGGCATCTGCCGCATGATCTACGAACAGCGGCTGCCGCTGGATCTGGTCGATCTCATCGATGCATCGCTGCGCGTGCACACGGTGTTCGAAGCACCGGTGGCTGCCGGCGGCAAAGCGCTGCCTGCCCGCGATGTCGTCGCGTCACAGGTGTATGACTACGTGATGGACCGCCAGCGCAATGCCTGGCTGGAACCACCCGATGGCGGACCACCGATCCCGGGGCTGACGTCGGAGGTCTGCGATGCCGTGCTCGCCACGCGGCCACGCTCGCCGCTGGATTTCGACGCACGTGTGCGGGCGCTGATCGGCTTCCTCGCGTTGCCCGAAGCCAGCAGCCTCACCGCCGCGAACAAGCGGATCGCGAACCTGCTGAAGAAATCCGCGGGTGGTGATGCAGGTAGCGCGGCCATCGATTCCACTCGACTGAAGTTCGATGCCGAACGCATGTTGTTCACGGCCCTGCAGGGCGTGATGCATTCGGTGCCTGGCCACATCGCTGCCGGCGATTATGCCGTGGCATTCGCCGAACTCGCGCGCCTGCGGCCGGCCGTCGACACCTTCTTCGACGAAGTGATGGTGATGGATCCGGATCCGGCACTGCGCGCCAACCGGCTCGCCATGCTCGGCACGCTGCGCGAACTGTTCGCCGGCATCGCCGACCTGTCGCGCCTGCCCGGCTAACGCACGGCGATCTGCATCCAGACCTGCAGGGTTTCTCCGGGCTGCAGGAATCGCAGCCCGCCGTGATCCGCTGCTTCCGGATGATGGATGGCATCGGGCATCTGTGTCATCGGTTCGGCGCAGAACCAGCTCTTGCCGGGTGGCATGTAGAGCTGCAGGAAATGCAGGGCGGGCGAGGCGCGCAGCTCGACAACACGGCTCCCGTCCGCGCCCGCTTCGATCCGCAGTTCACGCGACCAACCCGTGAAGCAATGATCGACCAGCGACCCGCGCTGCACGCCAACCGCGCCGGGCAACTCGGGCAACACCACGCCTGCAGGCACGCGGGTGACGGGCAGCGAGTCGCCATCAATCTGCCAGACGCCATCCAGCTGCGTGCGCAGCACTGTGTTCCCGTTTGCCGCGAACGCCGGATGAAAGCCGAGCCCCATCGGTGCCGGTTCGGGCGCGAGGTTGGTGGCAGAAAGCTCGAACCGCACTGCGTCGGCAAGCAGCTGAATGTGCTGGCGCACCGTGAAGGCCCACGGCCAGTGCGCATCAGCTGTGTGCTGCAGCTGCAGCTCCAGCGCGGCGGGGGATTTCACTGCCACTTCCCACGGCCGCTTCCAGCCGGTGCCGTGCAGCGGATGGGCATGCTCCCCGAAGTTCCGTGGCAGCTGCCTTGGACCCTGCAGGTTGAAGCGGCCTCCGGCAATCCGGTTGGCATAGGGCACCAGCGCAAAGCAGGCCGAACCCATGGCATCGACGGTATCCGGATCGGGCGATATCAACAGAGGGTTGCCGTCATGCCGCAGTGCAGTGACTGCACCGCCACGACCGGGTTGCACTTCCAGTTCCCAAGGGCCTGAAGCAAGATGCAGCCGTTCGCTGTTGGTCATCATCCAATAAAAATCTGCTAGGGAGTCCGACATGCATCATATCTCTGCGTTCAGCTGGCTCGGGATTCTGGTTGCGGCACTGTCCGGATTTGTCGTGGGCGGCCTCTGGTACGGGCCCCTGTTCCAGAAGCCCTGGATGGCGGCCTCGGGAATGACCCTTGAAAAGGGTGCGCAAGGCAACAAGCTGCTGACCTTCGGTGGCGCCTATGTCCTGAACCTGATCGGCGCCATCGGCCTGACCATCGTTCTGGGTGACCATGGTGGCTGGGGCGCCGGCCTGCACACGGGCGTTTTCACCGGGTTCTTCTTTGTGGCCACCGCGCTGGGCGTCATCTACCTGTTCGAACAGCGGCCTTTCAAGCTGTGGTGCATCAACGCCGGCTATCAGGTCGTCAATTTCGGGGTGATGGGAACGATTCTCGGGGTCTGGCCGCGCTAGGCGCGGCAGCCGCAGGCGACTCGCCGCCTGCGGCTGATTCTGCGAAACTGTGGGGAGAACGATTTACCCGGGGGTTTCCATGAGCGGCGAAAACAAAGACACAAGCGAAGTCGGTACCAACGCGTCGGCTGCGACCGTTGATCGACGCCAGTTCATGGGAACGGCACTGGGCACAGCGGCCGGGATGGGTGCCGCACTCGCCGCTGGCGCTGCCGCGGCCCAACAGCCACCCGCCCCTGCTGGCGGCCCGCCCGCTGGCGGGCGACCAGCCAACGTACCGCCCGCCGGTGGCCCGCCAGGCGCGGCACCGGCTACACGTGGACCACAGCTGTTCCGTGTCGAAATGGACATTGCCGATTGCGAAGTGGACGGCAAGATTCCCACCGACCTTGCCGGCGCCTTCTATCGCACCGGGCCGGATGCGCAGTTCCCCTTGCGCGCGGGCAACATTCCCTTCGATGGCGAAGGGCATGTGAGCATGTTCGGCTTCAACAACGGTCATGTCAGCTTCAAGAGCCGCTTCGTGCGCAACGAGCGTTACGTGGCACAGGAGAAGGCCGGCAAGATCCTGTTCCCGATGTATCGCAACCCCTATCTCGACGATCCGAGCGTCAAGGGTCTGAGCCGCGGCACGCACAACACGCACATCATCCATCACAACGGCATGCTGCTTGCGCTGAAGGAAGACAGCCCGCCCGCGGCGATGGATCTCAACACACTGGCCACGATCGATCCGGACTACCGCTTCAACGATCAGCTCAAGAGCGCTTCGTTCACCGCGCATCCGAAGCTCGATTCGAAGACCGGCAACCTCGTGGCCTTCGGCTACGAGGCGAAGGGCCACAACACCACCGACGTCAACGTGTTCGAGTACACACCCCAGGGCAAGAAGGTCTGGGATGTCTGGATCAACGTGCCTTACGTCGGCATGCTGCATGACTTCGCCGTCACCGAAAACTACATCGTGTTCTACGTGATCCCGATGAAGATCGACACCGCGCAGATGGAGCGCGGTGGCATCCACTGGTCGTGGTGGCCGGGCGAGCCTACCTATTTCGGTTATTTCCGCCGCGGCGGCGATGGCAAGGACGTGCGCTTCATCAAGGGGCCGGAACGCAGCGCCACGCACGTGATGGGCGCCTTCGACGACGGCAAGCGCGTCGTGATCGACGTCGAGATGTCGCAGTCCAACCCCTTCCCCTTCATGCCCATGCACGATGGCTCACGCTGGGATCCGGTCAAAGGCACCAGCCAGATCACGCGCCTCTCGGCCGATCTCTCGAAAGAAACGCCGAAGGACTACCAGATCGAACTGCTGTATCCGGAATACACCGGCGCACTGCCGCGCCAGGATGACCGCTACAACACGGCGCATTATCGCTACGGCTATCTCTCCTGCGGCTACACCGACACCAAACTCGGCGGACGCGGCACGGGCGTGGTGCGTTTTGATCTGCAGAACCGCACATCGCAGTTCTGGCGCGCGCCGGCCGGCATGGCATTGTCCGAGATCTGCCACGCACCGAAGAACCGTACTGCGGCGGAAGGCGTGGGTTACGTGATGGCGGTGGCTACCTATGCGGCCGAGAATGGTCGCGCGGATCTCGTGATCCTCGATGCCGAACGCATCGAAGCAGGCCCTGTTGCCACCGTGAAACTGCCCACGCGCATTGCCGGGCAGGTGCATGGCTGGTGGGTGCCGGCAGACCAGATTCCGAAGAAAGCCTGATCGCATAAGTCCGGGAGAGGTCTCATGAAGCAGTCGCTGCGTTCACTGCTGTGCGCGCTTGTCAGCGTGCTGTTCATCGCGCCGGCATTCGCCGAAGAAGCGGCGCCTGATCCGGCAGCGACTGAAACGCCCGAACAGGCCGCTTTCTACAAGGCGCTGGATGCGCTGGATTGGGTTCGCGGCCCGACTACCGTCGATGTTCCGGGCAAGTCGAGGCTGGTGGTGCCTGCCGACTATGTCTTTCTGGACGTTGCCAACACCGACAAATACCTGGAGCTGAACGAGAACCTGGCGGGTGGCACTGAGGTGCTGGTGGCGCCGTCCCATATGGATTGGGTCGCCTACCTCTCGTTTGCCGACGAAGGTTACGTCAAGGACAACGACACAATCGATGCGCCCGAGCTGCTGAAGGCGTTGCAGGAAGGCACCGAGCAATCCAATGATGAGCGGCGCAAGCGTGGCTGGCCGGCGCTGCATATCGTCGACTGGGCCATTCCGCCGGCCTACAACACCACCAACAAGCGACTGGAATGGGCCACGCTGCTGGAGGTGGAAGGCGATCGCAATGTGAACTTCTCCACCAAGGTACTGGGCCGCCGCGGCCATACCTCCGTGATCCTGGTTTCTTCGCCGGAAGCGCTTGCGGCGGCGCGGCCGGAACTGGAGAACGTGCTGGCCGGATACAGCTTCCAGTCGGGCGAGTCCTATGCCGACTGGGTACCCGGCGACAAGGTGGCCGAGTACGGTCTTGCTGCGCTGGTGCTGGGCGGCGCTGCGGCCGTCGCCACGAAGAAGGGGCTCTGGGCAGTGCTCGGTGGTTTCCTCGCCGGCGGATGGAAGATCCTTGCCGCGGGCGGTGTCGCCGTAGCCGCAGGGTTGCGCAAGTTCCTCGGCAGGAACAAGCATCGGGATGACACCCACTGAGTTGTGGCTGCCGATCGGGGCAGCCGCATTCTACCTGTATGACTCCAGCTGCCTGTTGTGGCAAAACGAGTTGATGCTCACCAAGGCGCGCCGCTGGCTGGTGACGGGTGGCACGGAGCTGCGCCTGGCGGGCAGGCGGTTATACCTCCCGAATCCACTGACTCCCATGCGCCCCCAGTTCCAGGTTCGGTGGAGCCTTGCAGACACCCGCGCAGAATGCGCCGACATCCAGCAGCTGTTGCAGGTACTCCGCCCGATCGGACTGATCAACCAGCTCCAGTTGCTGTTGCTGCTGGCACTGCCAGCGCTGGCGTGGACACTGGGTGCCGGGTTGTTGGTGTTGCTGCTGTTTGCGCTGTTTTACCTTCTCTCCCTGGCGGCACTGGCATTGACCTGGCGCCACCGCAATACCTTGAGGCTCACCACGGGCAGGTTCTGGCTGCTGGTGCTCGACGCCCTGGCGTGCGCACCATTTGCCGTGAACACGGCGCGCAAACTGTCGATGCAGCACGGCATTGACGGCGACCCGCTGCACTTCGCAGCACGCCATCTCGACGCGGCGGGCCAGCTTGCGACCCGGCAGATCATTGCATCGCGGCTGCAGGAGGAAAGCGCAAGCACTGGTGTTCCGCCCGATGCACGGGCCACGGCATTGCTGATTTCAAAACTCAAAGGCTGAAGGCGCATGAATCTGACCAGCGTACTGATCATTCTGGGCTGCCTGGTGGCAGGCTACTGGATTGTCAGCAGCATCATGAGTCCCGGCGTCGATCTCACGCGCGCCCCGAAGCCCGACGCAGACAAGCACAGCGCGAAGGACGGCGCTGCGGCGCCGAATCCGCATGAGCGGGACTGGCATCTGATACTCGATGTACCGGCGAATGCCAGTCGTCGCGACGTGGAGGCCGCCGGCAAACGGCAGCTCGCGAAGGCAGAGGGATCCGGTGACCTCGTTTCAGCGAGGCGGATCCGCCTGGCCATCGAGGCCGCCCTGCGGAGCAAGCGCGGCTAGATCTCCCGGCGACGCAGTTCCAGCACGCGCAGGGATTCCGTCTGCTCGGCCACACGCGTGCCATGACTGGCCTGCAGCAGCGGCGCGAGATCACTGGCGAGCTGCGGTTTGCTGATCAGATAGCCTTGTGCGTAGTTGCAGCCCAGGTCCGCCAGCAGGTTCCACTGCTCCCGGGTTTCCACGCCTTCAGCCACTGTCCGCAGCCCGAGCCCGTGGGCCATTTCGATGATGGCGCGCAGCACGGCCACCTGCTCGGCACCCTGCAGCTTGCCGCGTACAAAGGACTGGTCGATCTTCAGTTCATCCGCCGCCAGCTCACGCAGCTGCGACAGCGACGAATAGCCAGTGCCGAAATCATCGATGGAGAAACGAACTCCGGCGACGCGCAGCAGTTCGATGTTGCGGCGTGCCGCTTCCGGTTCATGCAGCAGCACGCTCTCGGTGATCTCCAGCGTCAGGCTTCCGGCTGGCACGCGCAGATCGTGCAGGGCCTCCATGATGTAGCGCAGCAGGCTCGCGTCCAGGATGTCGGTGGCAGAAAGATTGACCGCGACTTCCAGCTGGATGCCTTCCCGATGCCAGGCCGCCAGCTGCGCCAGTGCGGCGTGCAGCACCCAGCGCGTGAGGCTCGCGGAAGTGCCGGTGTGTTCGGCGATGGGAATGAACTCCACCGGCGACACCAGGCCGAACACCGGATGACGCCAGCGCACCAGCGCTTCCACCCCGGTGACGCGACCATCAGACATGCGTGTCTTGGGCTGGAACATCAGGAACAACGGCCCACCTTCCAGCGCCAGCGGCAGATCTGCGCCCAGTGTCAGGCGACGTCGCTGGGCTTCATCATGCGAGAAGGCGAAGCTTGCGATGCTGGCGCGCTGCGAGCTCGCGGCCTCTACCGCCGCATGTGCGCAACGCAGCGCCTCGGCCGCCGTCCTGCCGTCCCTCGGCGCAAGCGCCACGCCCAGCAGCACGGTGGCCTGCAGCGTGATGCCCGCGGTAGTGAAAGGCGCACTGGAATGCTCTCTGATCTGTTGCGCCAACGTCGCGGCGTCGGTGCCTTCCGGCAACTCGAGCGCTACCGCGAAGGCTGCGCTATCCAGCCGCGCAACCAGACCACGGCCTTCGTTCCACGCCGTGAGCTGCTGCGCCAGGTGACTGACCACGCGCTCGGCGATCTCGAATCCCAGCGTCGCGGAGATTTCCTGCAGGTTGGTGACCACGAGCTGCATGACGCCGAGCTGCGTCTTCCTGCGGGGATCCTGCAGTCGCATCGTCAGCCATTCTTCCAGCTGCGTGCGATTGGGAAGTCCGGTGGCCGCATCATGCCGCGCCACATGCAACAGTTCGGTTTCTCGCTCTGCAATCCCGCTCTGCATGCTGTTGAACGAGTCAGCCAGATGCGCAAGTTCACGGCCTCCCGAGGCCTCCACGCGTTGCGAGTAGTCACCCGCGGCAACACGCGCGGCACCCGCTGCCAGCCGTTGCACCGGCAGGGCCGCACTGCGTCCCAGATAGATGCCGGCCAGCACCGCGGCCGCCAGCGTGATACCGATGATGGCGACCAGGTTCCACGCCAGCTGATGGAAGGGAGCGAGCACCTCCTGCATGGGCTTCAGCAGCGCGATGTCGAGAGTGGGTTCGCTGGTGGAGAGATGGGTGGCGGTAGCCAGGTACTCTTCGCCACCGATCTCGACGACTGCCGGCGAGCTGCGCAGAGTCGCCGCGAACGATGGATCCATGGACTTCATGGTCTCCAGCGTTCCCGCTGCCACGCGCGGGCTGCTCTCGATGCCGGTGAGAAACGCGACGTGCACGCCCACCAGCTCACGCAGCTCGTCGGCGAGCTTGCGGTCCATGGAGATGCCGAGCACCACCTGGCCGATTTCGTCCGGCGCCAGCAAGGGCGCGGTGAACACCTGATACAGCCCGGTAGACGACATCACGAACTGGGCGCCGATCGAGTTGCGTTGCATGCCATCGTTCAACGCCGAGAGCAGATCGCCGTCCACGACGGCCGTGCCTTCACCCTGGGCAATGAGTTGCCCGTCGAGATCCATCGCCAGGATCAGGTCGGCATCGATGCGTGAGGCGATGTTGCCCAGTGCCGATGCCAGTGTGGGGACGTCTTGTGATGCAACGGCATCGCGCAGGCCGTAGTCCATGACCATCACGGCCACGGCGTTGGCGAGCTGCTTTTCGCGGTAATCCAGCAGCTGGGTGGCAATCTGCGCGCCCTGCACCAGCTGCACGTCGGCGCGATTTCGCTCCGTGGACGCCGTGCGCGCCAATGCCGTGAACAGCGTCACGATCTGGGCGCCGACCACCAGGCCGATCAGCAGGATGAGAAGTCGATTGCGAAAGCTCAACATGGCGTGCGCTTCAATGGGGACCTTGAGCCTAATTACTTAACATTCGGGGCGCGATCTGCCGATGGCAAAAATGCGACTTGTATTCCACGCTCTGGGCGCCTGCTTTGCAGCCACCGCCATGGCTGCGCCGCTGGAGCTGCGCATGCTGGGGGTGGACGGCAAGGGCATTGCGGGGACTGTCGTAACGCTGCGCAGCATGGATCCGGCTCGCGCCGCTCCCCGCCCGGTGGATGCGCAGATCGACCAGGTGGATCGGCAGTTCGTACCCCATGTGCTGGTTGTTCCGACTGGCTCGAAGATCGGCTTTCCGAACACGGACACCGTCCGTCACCAGGTCTATTCGTTTTCGCCTGCGAAGCGGTTCGAGTTGCCGCTTTACCGTGGCAAGCCCCATCCGCCCGAGGTGTTCGATCGCGCCGGCGTCGTGACACTCGGCTGCAACATCCACGACCAGATGCGCGCCTATGTGTATGTCGTGGATGCGCAGTATTTCGGTCGCACGGATGCCGGCGGCACCTGGAAGGTGACCGATGTGCAGCCGGGTACCTACACCGTGCAGATCTGGCACCCGTTGTCGCGCGATTCGCGACCGCTGATTGATCAGCAGGTCAACGTCTCTGCAGCCGAACCAACGCTCACGCTGCGTGCCGCTGCGCCATTGCGGCTGCGGCCCGAATCACAGATTCCTGCCAACTGGGATGCGTACTGAAATGAAAGTTCTCGCGACTTCAATCCTGGCCGTATTGCTGGCACCCTGCGCCCAGGCTGAACTGGAAGCTGAACTGGATCTGCGTCTGGTGCAATCGGATGGCCGCGACTCGTTTCTGGATGGTGGCCTCGGCAAACTGCGCTTCGACGGCAATGATGACGGTTTGCAGCTGGGCCGCGCGCGTCTCGCCTGGCGTGGCTCGCCGGGCGGGAACTGGCATGCCAATGTGGATCTCTCTGCCTGGAGTCTCGACGACCACAACGCGATCGACGTAACCGAGGCCTTTCTCGAATGGCGCCCCGTGCCAACTTCCGCGTGGCGCTCCAACGTCAAGCTCGGTGCTTTTTATCCACCCATCTCGCTGGAGCATCGGGCTTCAGGCTGGACCAATCCCTACACCATCAGCAGCTCTGCCCTGAACACCTGGGTGGGTGAGGAGCTGCGGACGATCGGCGTCGCCTACGAACTGGAACATCTGGGCATTGCTGCGGGTGGGCGGTTTGATTTTGGCGCGCATGCCGCCGTATTCGGCTGGAATGATCCGGCCGGTGTGGTGCTCGCCTTCCGTGGTTTCTCGCTGAACGATCGCCAGACACCCTTGTTCGGGCGCATCGGCACCCATGCTTACGGCTTTCGGGAGCAACGCGTCCTCTTCTCCGAGATCGACAATCGTCCCGGCTTTCATGCCGGCGTTTATGCGAAGCATGACAGCGGTCTCGAACTTCGCGCGCTGCGCTATGACAATCGTGCCGATCCCACGGTGTTCAAGGCGAGCATCAGTGATTTCGCCTGGCTCACCAAGTTCAATACCCTGGGCGCGCGTTACGATGGTCCGGGCGGCTTCGCCCTCATCGCGCAGTGGCTCAAGGGAACCACCGATGCGAGCGCGGATCCCGCCAACAGCTGGCGTTTCGAGACGGCCTTCGCGCTGCTGGCCCGGGAGTTTGGCGCGCACCGCCTCGCCGTGCGTTACGACGATTTCAAGGTGTGGCCGGCTGCGGTACCGGGCTCACCCTGGGGAGCCGAGAGCGGGAACGCGCTGACGCTGGGATGGACATGGATGCTCGACGAGCACATCCAGCTGGCCACCGAATGGCTGCAGGTGGACAGCGATGTGGGGAACCGCGCCGCACTCGGCGAACCCGTCAATGCAAAAGAAAAGAGTCTGCAGCTGGCGCTGCGCCTGACGCTGTAGCGCCAGGCGGGCGCCGGTCAGTGACTGGCGCCGGCCTCTCCGCGAATATCGACCTTGCGCAGCAGCAGGATGCCAGTGGCCAGCACGGCCAGTGCCAGTGGCACCATCGGCACATAGAACATCTGCTGAATGGGCAGCTGCTGCGCCATGAAATAGCCGCCGACTATCGGCCCGCTCAATGAGCCGATGCGGCCCACGCCCAGCGCCGCACCCACACCCGTAGGCCGACACGACACGGGATAGATCAGCCCCGCCGAAGCATTGAGCACGCCCTGGCAACCGATGATGCCGAAACCAGCCATGGTCACGGCGGCCGTGAGCAACACGGCGGACGAGAAGCCGTTGGTGGCGATGGTGAAGCAGCCAGCCAGCCCCAGCAGCAGCAACGTCAGGGCCCAGTACAGGCCGAGCCGCCCCAGCATGAACACCGTGAGGATGGCGGCAATGGTTCCACCCCAGTGCAACACGCCATTCGTGAAAGCCGTCTGTTGCTCGCTCAGACCCGCGTCGCTCAGCATCACCGAGATCCAGCTGTTGATGAAATGCATCGACAGCAGCGTGCAGGCAAACATCACCCACAGCAGTGGCGTGGTGAATCGCAGCGATCCGCGGAACAGGTCGCTGACGCTGCCGCGCTGGCTTTCGCCGGCCACCTGCGAGCGCAGCATGAACTGTGTTTCGGGGGTGATTTTCAGCGATGGGTCGAGCTCACGGGCGCGCGCTTCAATCTCGGCGCGACGCTTGCCCCGGTAAGTGAGGAACAGGATCGACTCCGGCAGCTTCCACGCAATGACCAGCGCCACGATGATGGGCACGATGCCTCCCACCACGAACAGCGCCTTCCAGCCGAAAATGGGCACCAGCCAGGCCGCTACGACGGAAGGCAAGCCGCTGCCCAGCGACATACCGATGATCGGTATTGCCGTCAGTTTCGCGCGTTTGCTCGACGGCGAGATCTCGGCCGTCAGCGCGATGACATTGGGCAGCACACCGCCAAGGCCGAGGCCTGTCAGGAAGCGCAGTATTCCCAGCTGGAGCGGATTGGTGGCCAGCAGGCACAGCAGCGACATGCAGGCATAGAGAATGGTGCCGTAGACGATGACCCGTTTGCGGCCGAAGCGGTCGCCCAGGTTGCCGAGGAACATGGCGCCGAACATCATGCCGAGCAGATTGGCGGAGCTGACGAGGCCCAGTGCCTTGGGCTCGATGCCCCATTCCTTCGCCAGCCGCGGCGCCGCGAATGCGAGCAGCTGCAGATCGAAACCATCGCACAGCAAGGCAACCAGCAGCAGGCCGAGAACGAAGAAATTGCGCCCTGTCAGTATCTGCCGGTCGATCAGATCCTCGACCAGCACAATGCGTGCTTCCGCCATGCGCTTCGCCCCCCGCTACATCTTGTAGTCTTGCTGCGTGCGAGCGTACTCGATAAAGAAATCCAGCGCCGCGGGATTCGCCATGGCGTCCCGGTTGGCGGCCTTGGCCAGCGGCACGCCGGCGAGGATGCGGCGCACCGGCACTTCCATTCGCTTGCCGGAAATGGTGTAGGGAATGGCAGGCACCTGATAGATCTTGTCGGGGATGTGCCGCGGGGTGTATTCGCTGCGCAGCCGGTTGCTGATCTGCTTGATGAGCTCGTCGTCCAGAACACGTCCTTCAGCCAGCTTCACGAACAGCGGCATGAAGAAGTGGCCGCCGGGCAGATCCAGGTTGACGATGAGCCCGTCTTCAACGCCCGGCACCAGCACGATGGTGCGGTAGATCTCGGAGGTGCCGATGCGGATGCCATGCCGGTTCAGCGTGGCATCGGAGCGGCCCAGCACATAGGCGCCGCCGCGCGCATTGATCTTGTAGAAATCGCCCTGCCGCCACATGCCCGGGAAATCGGCGAAATAGGTCTCGGTGTAGCGCTCGTCGTTCTTGTCGTTCCAGAAGCCGACCGGCATCGAGGGTGCGGGCTGCGTCACGACCATCTCGCCTACTTCATCGATGGCGAACTGGCCGTCATCACCAATGACATGCACCGAGATGCCGAGGCAGCGCGCCTGCATCTCGCCGGCACGCTGCGGCAGGATCACGCTGCCACCGACGAAGCCAGAGCAGATATCCGTGCCGCCGCAGCCCGGTGCGATCCAGCAATCCTGCTTCACGTTCTCGTGGAACCACTGCTGGCACTCGGGCGAGACCGGTGAACCGGCCAGCGTGATCGACTTCAGGTTCGAGAGATCGAACTTGTTCTTCGGCACAATGCCGTTCTTCTCGAGGATGGACTGGTACGTGGGGCTGGCGCCGAACATGTCGGCCTTGGAATCCTGCACCATCTTCCACAGCAGGTCGCCATCCGGCCAGGCCGGGTTGCCGTCGTAGAGCACCGGCTTCACATCCGACAACAGGCTGCTGACGAGGAAGTTCCACATCATCCAGCCGGTGGTGGTGAAGAAGAACATCGTCTCGCCGGCATGCATGTCGAAGTTGAAGGCGAGGTGCTTCAGCTGCTCGATCATGATGCCGCCATGGCTGTGCATGATCGGCTTCGGCAAACCGGTGGTGCCTGAAGAGAACAGGATCCACAGGGGATGATCGAAAGGCACTTCCTCGTACTGGAACTCCGCGCGCGATACCGGCGGGTGATCGAGCAGCTCGTTCCACAGGATGGTGCCGGGCGTGAGACGACGCGGGTTCGCGGTATCGAGATAGGGCAGCTGGATCACGTGTTTCACGCTGGTGAGCTGCGCCAGGATCTTTTCCACTTCCCCGCGGCGGTCAAACGGCTTGCCGCCGTACTGGTAGCCATCGACATGGAAGAACACGACGGGCTCGAGTTGCAGGAAACGATCCAGCACACCCGGCGTGCCGAAGTCCGGACCAACGGAAGACCAGATCGCGCCAAGGCTGGTGGTGGCCAGCATGGCGATCATCGCTTCCGGCACGTTGGTCATGTAGGCGCAGACGCGATCACCGCGCTTCACGCCGAGCTTGCGCAGGCGCGTGGCAACGATGCGCACCTTGCTGCCGAGTTCTTCCCAGGAAAGTGCCTGCAGGGGTTGCCGCTCATTCAGATGCAGCACTGCAGTGGCATTGGGACGTTCATGCCGCAGCATGTGACGCGCGTAGTTGATCTCTGCGCCAGGGAACCACTGCGCGCCTGGCATGGTGCGCTTGCCCAGCACCGCGGTGGGTGGCCGCGTTGCCTCGATGCCGAAGAAATCCCAGCAGGCCTGCCAGAATGCATCGATGTCGGTGGTGGACCATTTCCACATCGACTCGAAATCCGGGAACGTCAGGTTGCGTTCCTTGGCCAGCCAGTTGCGGAAGTCGGTGAGCCTGGCACGTGCGATGCGCTCCGGCGATGGCGTCCACAGCACTGTTCCAGCCTCGATCATTCCTGCAGCTCCACTCGAAAAAGTGCGCTATTGAAGCATGATTCGTGCACCGGTTGCCGTACTCGCAGAATCACCATCACCAATGGGCAATCGTGAATCACTAACATCGCCTCCGGGTTTACACTTCGCTGCAACTGTCCTTGTTCCGTGCACATTTCGTTTCTCGACTGAACGACAGCGTCGGGAATGCTTGCCATGGGCAGAGTCTGACCGAATACTCATAAGCAATACGCTGACAGGGGAATGATGATGACGACCGATGAACTGGCGAGTGTCGAAGCCTGCCGCTCGCTGATCCTGGAGTTTGCAGCGCGGATCGACAACGGCCAGGCAGGGACACTGGGCGAGCTGCTGACCGAAGATGCCACCTTCGCGCGGCCCACTGCGCCCGATGTGATCATCCATGGTGCCGCTAACATTGTCGCGGCGTTTGCTTCGCGCCCCAAGACCATGGTCACGCAACATCTGAACCTGAACATCCGCATCCAACTCACTGGCCCTGATTCTGCCGAGGGCAATTCCATCGTGATGCTGTACATCGCCAGTGCCAACGACGAACTGGTCCCAGGCAAGGGCCGCAAGGCAGGTGCGCCACTGCTCGGCACCTGGACCGATCACTTCGTGCGCACGGCTGCGGGCTGGCGCTTCAAAGACCGCCGCGGCGCGGTCACCATGCACACCTGAGCCTGGCCTTGCTGACACCGGCTTCAACGATTGCCGTATTGGGCTTCGGCGAGGTGGGTCGCCGCATTGCCGTGCCGCTGGCGCGCCGCGGTGTCGCGCTGCGCGCGCACGATCAGCAGCTTGATGCGAGCGCTACCAATCGGCAGATGCGTGCGCGGATGGAAGCCGCGGGCGTGGACCCTGCCAACAGCATCGCGGATGCGCTGCGCGGCGCACGACTGGTTATTGCTGCCGTGGGCAGTTCGGCTACGCGTGAGCTGCTGCAGGGAGTAGCGCCACAACTGACCCGCGGGCAGGTGTTGCTGAACCTGTCCCACATCCCGACGGCGGAGCATCTGGAATGTGCCGCGCAGGTTGAGCGTCAAGGCGCACTTTACATAGCGGGGCTCGCGGACTCGCCACTGCTGCTGGCCGGGGCCCGCGCCCAATCATTGGCGTCGGCTCTGGAAACCCTGGGCTGTCCCGCGCGTGCCATCGCAGCCGAGCCGCAGTGCCTGACGAGCAGCCAGCCGGTTGCACAGGGAACCGACATGCATTCCATCGAGGCGGCAGCCGTCACGCCGCTGCGTTGCGAGTTGCCCTGAACCATGCAGTTCCTGCGCTCACTGATCTTCACCGGCTTCTTCCTGCTGTTCACGTTCTGCTACGCGATCTGCTTTGCGATCGTGGCCGCCTTCCTGCCATGGCGTGCCCGCTTCGCGATGGCCAGGCTGTGGGCCAACATCCTGCTTGGAGCACTCGCCATCCTCTGCGGATTGCGCTACCGCGTGGAAGGCCGCGAGCATCTGCCCCAGGGCAGCGCCTGCGTCGCGCTGATGAAGCACTCCTCAGCCTGGGAGACCTTCGCGCAGGCCGCCATCCTGCCGCCGCAGGTGTGGGTACTGAAGCGTGAACTCACGTGGATTCCCGTCATCGGCTGGGGCGTGCATTTCCTGCGCTGCATTGCCATCAATCGTGGTGCGGGTGGCGCAGCCGTGCGGCAGCTGATCGATCAAGGTCGTCAGCGCCTGGCCGAAGGCAAATGGATCGTGGTGTTTCCCGAAGGCACGCGCATGCCACCGGGCGAGACGCGTCGTTATGGAGTGGGCGGTGCTGCTGTGGCTGTGGAAACCGGCAGCCTGGTTGTTCCCGTCGCGCACAACGCCGGCTACTTCTGGCCACGCCGCGGCCTGCTGAAGAAGCCGGGTTGCATCCGCGTGGTGATCGGCCCGCCGATCGAAACACGTGGCCGCGATCCACGCGAGGTGAATGAAGAGGCACAGCGCTTCATCGAAGCGCATTCTGGCCCGTCAGAGCAACGCGGCGATCGCTGAGTCCAGACTCTCGGGGCTGTCTTTAGGCGCGTAGCGTGCCACCACCTCGCCCTGGCGATCCACCAGGAACTTGGTGAAGTTCCACTTGATGCCTTCGGTGCCAAGCAGACCGGGCTTCGCATTCTTCAGATGCTGGTACAGCGGATGCGCATCGTCACCATTCACGTCGATCTTGCCGAACATCGGGAAGGTGACATCGTAGGTGGAGCTGCAGAACGCCGCGATTTCCGCTTCGCTGCCCGGCTCCTGCGCGCCGAACTGGTTGCAGGGGAAACCCAGCACCTCGAAACCGCGATCCCGGTACTTGCGATACAAAGCCTCCAGGCCGGTGTATTGCGATGTGAAACCGCAGCGGCTGGCCACGTTGACGATCAGCAGCACCTTGCCGCGATAGCCCGCAAGTGGAACAGCGGTGCCATCCAGCCGCTGCATCGTGATTTCAGGGAGTGGCATCGATCACGCCTTCCGCAAGGGCTGCAATGCACCGGCCCAGGCTTCCACCTGGTCGAGCATCTGCGTCAGGGTTTTTTCCTGATGCGCCTGTGGCTTGAAGGTCGTGAAATGCTCGAAGTCATGCGCCAGCAGCAGGCTCAGCGCGATGCGCACATCGGCCAGCTCCAGGTTGCTGCAGATGGCGCGCAGCATTTCGATGGAACGCGCCGCACCCACGCCGCCATAACCCACGAAGCCCACCGACTTGTTGCTCCATTCCTTGTAGAGGTAATCGAGCGCATTCTTCAGCGCGGCCGAGGGACCATGGTTGTATTCCGGGGTCACCATCACGAAGCCATCGAAGCCCGCGATCGTGGCAGCCCAGCGCTTCGTGTGTTCTTTCGTGGGTGGGCCCATCGCAGGTGGCACCGGCTCATCGAGCAGCGGCAATGCGTAATCCACCAGATCGATCAGCTCGTACTGGGCGCTGCTGCGCTGGCTCGCGATGCCGTGTACCCACTGCGCCACCGACAATCCCTTGCGACCCGGGCGGGTGCTGCCGACGATGATTCCGATGCGCATGATTACTTGTCTCCCCAACTCATGCGGACTAGGCTAGCACGGCACTGACCGCATCGCGGCGCGTGAAACACAAGAATGATCCGGGGAGCCTCCATGATTTCATCCACACGTCCCTGGCTGATTGCCGCACCGCTGGCCGCTTTGTTGCTGGCCGCACCAGTCGTGGCGCAGCAACCTCCCGGTGCCGTTCCCACCAACTGCCAGTCGCGCGGCTTCATGACTTCGCCGGCGGCATTCAAGACCGTGGAAGTGCTGGCAGACGGCAGGCTCACCTTTCGCTTCTGCGCCCCGAACGCCACCGAAGTGCGCGTGGCCAGCGCCGACATGGGAGAGGCCATCCCCTTCGGTGGCACCGGGCCCGCAGGCCTGCCCATGATGAAAGACGCAGCCGGCGTGTGGAGCGTCACCACGGCCAGGGCCGTGGCGCCCGACAACTACCGTTTCGGCTTCCTGGTCAATGGTGTTTCGACGCCGGATCCACAAGCCACCACTTTCTCCCGGGAACGGTCGGGCGTGCAATCCACGCTGGAAGTGCCCGGCGCTGCCGGCGCGTTCCAGAGCTTCGACCCGAAGGTCGCGCATGGCGTGGTGTCGGAACTCGAATACTGGTCCGCTGCACTGGGCATCAAGCGTCGCGCGCATGTCTATACGCCGCCCGGTTACTTCAAATCCAGCGCGCGTTATCCGGTGCTGTATCTCGTGCACGGCGCGGGTGACAGCGACGACAACTGGACCAGCACCGGGCACGCGCACTACATCCTCGACAACCTGATCGCGGCCGGCAAGGCGAAACCGATGATCATCGTGATGCCGGCCGGGCACACGCCGGATCGCGCCGGCAGCAACATGCTGGCGAATACCGATTTCGGCGATGACCTGATCAAGGATCTGATCCCGCTGGTCGACAACACTTTCCGCACAACAGCCAGGGCCAGTGCGCGTGCGATGGCGGGCCTGTCGATGGGCGGCTCGCACACCATCCGCTTCGGCATCACGCACCCCGAGCTGTTCCATTACATCGGCGTGTTCAGCATGGGCCTCGGCATGAACAACAACCAGGCGGAGGTAGCGGCCTACGAGAAGGACAATGCGAAGGCACTGGCACGCAGCTCAAAAGAGATGAAGCTCGTGTATTACGCCATGGGCAAGGATGATTTCCTCTATGGCACCGTCGCGCCGACGCGCGCCATGCTGGATCGGCAGGGCATCAAGCACCTGTACAACGAGACCAGCGGCGGTCACACCTGGGTCAACTGGCGCCGCTACCTCAACGATTTCCTGCCGCGTCTGTTCTAGACCGGCTCGCAGCTCAGCTGCCCCAGGGCGGGGCGAAACTGCAGCTGCCTTGGCGCGCCATCGTGGATGGTGCAGGCCACCAGGCGGATCTGCGCATCATCGAGAAAAGCCTCGATGAAACTCTGAATGGCGAGCAGCCGCTCGCGGCCACCCGCCTGCTCATCGGCATGGGCGACAAACCGGGCCTGCCAGTGCCTGGCCCGCGGGTCGCTGCGCTTGAGATCGGCGAGACAGCGATCCAGCAACAGCAGATCGGAAGAAAGCGTGTTGTCGGTAAGTTCAGGATCGTTTACCCGACCAGGCCTGCCGGCCTGCATGTGCAGCAGGCCGCCCGCATCCTGCACCTCATCGCTGAGGCACAGCGCCAGGCTGCCCCGAAGGTTGGCCACGAAGACCTGATCCTGCTGCGTGATCGCGAACTGATCCACAGGCACGACCACTTTCTGCTGTGTGCGATCCATTCCCCGGAGTCTGTCAGTGCCCGCCCAGCCATGTTGGTACGGGGGTCACAGTCCGTGTTCTAGACCGGCAGCCGCACGCCCTCGCGATAGGACTTGAGCAGCATGGCCAGCCGCGAGTGCCAGCGATCGGCGGCCGTTTTCACGACATAACCGGCTACGTGGTACTGGTAGGCAAAGCGATGATCCTGCCTGCTCTCGGAGGTGGTCACTGCAAACACCACATGGCGCGTCAGCTTCGGGTCGCCGCGCAACGCGCGCAGGAACTCGAAGCCGTTCATCTCCGGCATGTTGAGGTCCAGGAGGATCATCAGCGGTGAATGAATCACCCGCTGCGGATCCATGCCCCGCAGCACATTCAGGGCATCGCGCCCGTCGGTTGCTATGGTGACCGGCAGATCGACGCCGTTGGCGCGCATGCCGCGCATGATGCCCTCGCAGGCCACGTCGTCGTCATCGACGATCAGCACCTGGTAGTCGAATTCGTGTTCAAGCATGTTCGCGTTTTCCCGTTGTCTGTGGCCACGACACGCTGAATACTGCGCCGCGCATGCCATCCTGTCTGTCAGACACGGCAATGGCGCCGCCGTGTGATTCCACAATCCGCTTTACCAGCGCAAGCCCGATGCCACTGCCGCGCTTGTCGCGCGAGAGTCGCTGGAACAGCTTGAAGATCCGTTCGCGGAACTCAGGCGCCACGCCCGGCCCGTTGTCGGTGACATCAAACTGGTAGAAGGCTCCTCTGGGACGAACGCTGATGTGGACCTCGGGCGCATCGCTGTCGTTGTGGGCGATGGCATTGGCAATGAGATTGCTCAGCACGCTGCCGAGAGGCGTGGCGTGCACCAACATGCGCCGCACGTCCGACTCCACGCGGAACCGGACCTTGCCGCCTGCCACTTCCTGCAGCTCTATCTGCCCCCGCAGCCAGTCTTCGACATCGATGGCCTGCTTCTGGCTTTTTTCCGCGCCAGCACGCGCGTAGTTCAGCAAGTCGCCTACCAGCAGATCCATGCGCTGCACACGCAGCTTGAGGCGATCGAGGTTCTTGCTGACTGCAGGTGTGATGGCCGTGCCAAGCTCTTCGGCAATCCAGGTCGCGAGGTCACCGATCGCGCGCAGCGGCGAACGCAGGTCGTGCGAAGCCGCATAGGCGAATTCCTCGAGGTCTGCGTTGGCCCGACGCAGATGCTGCTCGACCTGTTTGCTCTCGGTGACATCGATCACTGTCGCCAGCACACAGGGACCAGTCTCCAGTTCCACCGGCCGCAGACCGATCTCGACCGGAAACTCGGTGCCGTTCTTGTGACGGCCCGTCAGCTCGCGTCCCAGACCCATGGCGCGCGTAGCGGGTTTGGCCAGGAATGTTTCCACGTGCCCGCGATGCTGCCCGTGATGGCGAGTGGGAATCAGCACATCGAGATTGCGCCCGATCAGTTCCGAGAGGCTGTAGCCGAAGGTCTCCAGCAGCTGTTCATTGGCGAGGAGGATGTTCTGCTGGAGATTCACGACCAGCATGCCGCAGGGCGCGGCTTCGATCACGCGGTGAAAGCTGGCTTCTGCCTTGCGCCGCGCGGTGACATCCACCACGGTGGCGACATACATCTGTCCACCCGGAGTCTCGAGCGGCCGCAGTCCGATCTCGATGGGAAACTCCGTGCCGTTGGCGCGCAGCCCGTAGAGTTCACGCCCGGTGCCCATCCGCCGCGCAATGGGCGCGGAAATATACTGGCTGCGCATCAGCATGTGACGATCGCGGAAATGCGCAGGCAACAACTGCTCGATGCCATGACCGACCACTTCGTCGGCACTGTAGTGAAACTGCAGCAGCAGTTCGTCGTTGCACCAGACCACTTTTCCGGCCGCATCGATGACGACGATCCCGACCGGAACCGATCTTGCAAGCGTCGCCAGCCACGAAGGCTCTGTGTCTGCTTGCATGACTACTCATCCGTTCTGTAATTGCAGTGTAACAACCCGATTGTGCATCAGATGCTCTGCGATCCCGTACGGTTGTTCCCGCAACCGCCGGGAATTCGCGGACGGGGCATAACTGCTGCAACAGTGAACGCGAGTGGTTTTACTGCTGCAGCACCGTACGGGATTTTGTTTCGCGATCGGTTGGCGTACGCGCTTAGTGGCTGTCTCTCGGTAGATCAAACACCAGCACCTCGGCGTCCTGGCCACCGCGGATATCCAGCTGTGTCACCTCGGTGAGTTTCAGCGCATCGCCACTCCTGAGTTGTGTGCCCTGCACCCACAGCTCGCCGCGGATCAGGTGCACGTAGAGCCGTCGATTGGGTGGCACCACCAACTTTGCGGCTTCCACGCCATCAAACAGGCCGGCATACATGCGCGCATCCTGGTGCACGGTGAGCGAGCCCTCCGCGCCATCTCCCGACACCACCAGTCGCAGCTTGCCGCGCTTCTCGCTGGCGTCGAAGTTCTTCTGCTCATAGCTCGGCTGCACACCCATGCGATCCGGACGGATCCAGATCTGCAGGAAGTGCACCGGCTGCGTGGACGAAGGGTTGTTCTCGCTGTGCGTCACGCCGGTGCCGGCGCTCATGCGCTGCACATCGCCCGGACGGATGACCGAACCGGTGCCCATCGAGTCGCGATGCGCGAGTTCGCCCGCGAGCACATAGCTCACGATCTCCATGTCGCGGTGCGGGTGGGTGCCGAAGCCGCGACCCGGCGCCACGCGATCCTCATTGATCACGCGCAGCACGCCGAACTCCACATGCTGCTCGTCGAAGTATTCGGCGAACGAGAAGCTGTGCTGGCTGACGAGCCAGCCATGGTTGGCCTGACCCCGATCCTGGCTCTTGCGAATTTCCTGCATGGCGTTCTCCTGTTTCAATGGGAGAGAGGATGCAATTGGCAAGGGAGATAAAAAAGCGCAATATCCTGCTCTGATCTATCAGTATTTCTGATCATTCATGACTCAGCTGCGCTCCTCCGTGGACCAATGGCAGGTGCTGGCGGCCATCGTCGATGCCGGCGGCTTCGCGCAGGCCGCTGCTCGCCTGCACCGCAGCCAGTCGGCGGTGAGTTACGCCATGGCCCAGCTGCAGGATTCCCTCGGCGTGCGGCTGCTCGAACTGCACGGGCGCCGCGCCGAACTCACGCCCCTGGGCAAGGAGCTGCTGCGTCGCAGCCGCGTCATCGTCGACCAGTTCGCGCGCCTCGAAGCACTGGCGCGTTCCATCGACAAGGGCTGGGAAAGCGAATTGAAGCTGGTGGTCGACGCCGCCTTTCCGCAGAACCTGCTGCTCGGCGTGCTGGCAGAACTGCAGGGCAGCTGCCCGCACACCACGATCTCGCTGGCCGATGCCGTGCTGTCCGGCGCGGAAGAGGCGATTACCGAAGGCACTGCGGACCTGGTGGTCACGACGCGCGTGCCGAGCGGGTTCCTGGGCGACTGGCTCATGGATGTTTCCATGATCGCCGTGGCTGCGCCCTCGCATCCGCTACAGCAGATGCAGCGCACGCTGACGCTGGATGATCTGGCGCTGCACACACAGATCGTGGTGCGGGATTCAGGTCGGCAGCAGCCGCGCGATGAAGGCTGGCTGGGCGCGCAACATCGCTGGACGGTCGCCGGCATCGAAGCTTCGCGCGCCGCCGTGCTGGCCGGTCTCGCCTATGCCTGGCTGCCTTCGCACATGGTGGCTGCAGATATCGCACAAGCTCGACTGCAACCACTGCCGCTCGCAACCGGCGGTCTGCGGCAGATGCCTTTGTATGTCGTGCTGGTGAAAGGCGAGATCGCCGGGCCTGCCGCGCGCAAGGCGCTGGAACTGCTGCAGCGACATCTGCCTCGCTGAAGAGGCACAATGAGCCTCCAGTCAGCTGGTGCACCATGGATCCCTCCAGATCATCTGCCCCTGCCTCGTCACCCGCGCTCATGCAGCGCGCTGGCGCACTGCGGCTGAATGCGGAAGCAGGCAGCAGGCTGGAACTGCTGCGCGGCGCCACCGCGTTCGAGCACTATCCGGCGAAGGCCAAGCGCGACGCCATCGACGGCATCGTGGTGGTTGATCTGCTGCTGAATGTGGAAGGTCAGGTGCAGGAAGCGCAGGTGATCTCGGAGAGCCCGCCAGGACATGGCTTTGGCCTCGCCGCACTCGATGCCGCCAAGACCTTCGAGTTCCTCAACCCGTACAAGCGTCCGTTGCTGCTGGTGCGTCAGCTCGAGTTCCTGCCATGAGCTCGCCAATCTCGTGCAGCACCTGCGCGCAATCGGCCTGCAGCTTCAACGCCAGCAGATGATCGGCGCGGGTGCGCCCCCGGTTCACGGCCGCCACCGGTTTGCCGGCAGCGGCTGCCGCTTCGGCAAATCGATAGCCGGAATACACCATCAGCGATGAGCCGATCACCAGCAGCGCATCGGCCGACTGCACTCCCGCGAATGCGGCGGCGACGCGTTCACGCGGCACGGCTTCACCGAAGAACACCACATCGGGCTTCAGGATGCCTTGGCACACGGGGCAGTCGGGCACGTTGAACTGCGTGTAATCGGCACCGGCGAGATCCACATCGCCATCTGGCCGGACACGCGCGGCAGTGGCCTCCCAACCAGGGTTACGCGCCACCAGTTCAAGCTGCTGATCCGCGCGCGGCAGCCGGTGCGCGCAGGCCATGCAGCGCACCACATCCAGGCGACCATGCAGATCGATCACGTTGCGGCTGCCTGCCGCCGCATGCAGTCCATCCACGTTCTGGGTGACCAGCATTTGGATGCGTCCCTGCTCTTCCAGCCGGGCCAGCGCCCGGTGCGCGGCGTTGGGTTGCGCGCGACTGAAGAACGGCCAGCCCAGCATGCTGCGGGCCCAGTAGCGCTGCCGCACACCAGCCTCTGAGAGGAACGGCCCGAACTCCACCGGCGGCGAGACCTTCCACGCGCCCTCGACGTCGCGGTAGTCGGGAATGCCCGACGCGGTGCTGACGCCGGCGCCGGTGAGCACCAGCAGGCGCGGATGCCGTGCCACGAAATCCAGCAGGGCTTTGGTTTCAGGCTGGGTGATTGCCGCTGTGCCCATGCCCTGCAGTCTACTATCATGAAGAAACAGAGGCAGGAGAGCGCAAGATGAGCAGAGCCGCAAAGAACGAACAGGCCAACCTCGACAAGCTGCTGGCAGACCTGCAGTCCGTGGTGACGGATGCCGAAGCCTTGCTCAAGGCTACTTCGCAGCATGCGGGCGAGAAGGTGCAGGAAGCCCGCGCGAAAGCCGAGGAATCCCTGAGCGCCGCGCGCGAACACCTGAGTGAAGTTCAGGAAGGCACGCTGCAGCAGGCGCGCGAACTGTTCACCGAGAGCGAAGAGTATGTGCGCAGGAATCCCTGGCAGGCCGTGGGCATCGCCGCGGGTGCGGGCCTGCTGATCGGGCTGCTGCTCAGCCTCAGCCGTCGCTAGGCCTCGCGATGTCGGGCAGCGAATCAGGGGCAGAGACCGGACCAGTCGGCGGATTGATCGGTTCGTTGAAGAACGTGCTGTCTTCGCTCATCGCGATGGCGCAGACACGACTCGAACTGATCTCCACCGAACTGCAGGAAGAAGTCGGTCGCGCGGCGGTGCTGTTGCTGTGGGCGTTCATCGCCCTGTTTGCCGCCGGCATTGGCCTCTTCCTCGGCGCGCTGGTGCTGATCTTCGCGTTCTGGGAAACACACCGCCTGCTCGTTTCCCTGCTGGTGATGGGTTTCTTCTTCCTGCTCGCACTCACCGCCGTGCTGGTGCTGCGCGCCAAGCTCCAGTCACGCCCGCGGCTGTTCGACGCCACGATCGCCGAGTTCGCGCGCGATCGGGAACTTCTCGACCAGTAGGCTTCGCGCGTGAAACATCGATTCACACAACTGGCCGAACGCCGCATGCAATTGCAACGCAAGCTGGCTGCGCAGCGCGCCGAGCTCGGCCTGCACATGCATCACATCGAATCGCGCCTCGGCGTGGTCGATCAGGGAATCCTGAAAGCCCGCAGTTTCCTGCAGAAGCCGGTGCTCCTGGTGGGTGGCACGGCACTGGCGATGTTCCTGGGTCCGGCGCGCGCGCTGCGGCTGGTGGGGAAGACGGCGTTGCTGATCTCTGCCGCCCGTCGCGTGCTGGGTTTCTTCCGCTAGATCGCGCGGCTGCCGGGCTTCACGCCAACCGCAATCGCTCGCGCTCTGTCCACGCATCCGCCAGTCGCCGCGCTGAAACCGGCACACGGGTCTTGAGCTGCTGCGCGAACAACGACACGCGCAGTTCCTCGAGCAGCCAGCGGAAGGCATCGTCCCCCGGTGGCAGCAGGCCGCGCTCGGCTTTGACACGCTCGCGATAGCGGGTTTCCAGCGGCGCCACTTCCGCTGCCAGCTGCGCATCGCGGCGCGGATCCAGTTTCAGTTTCTCCAGGCGTTGTTCGATGGCCTGCAGGTAGCGCGGGAATTCCTTCAACCGCTCCCCCGGTGTGGTGAGCAGGAAACCCGCGGGCACGAGCCACGCCAGCTGTGCGCGGATGTCGGCCGCGGCTGGTGCCGATGCCTTGGGCAGCGCCGTCTGGATGCGGCCCAGGCGTTCCATCGCAGCCTGCACCGTGCGTGCGAGTTCCTGCGCCGGCAGGCCGAGTCCGCCTCGCTGTGTGGTCACGCGCGCATCGAAGGCCGCCGCGCTGCGCAGAGGCTCGCGGCCCTCCAGGAACACAGTGATGATGGTGCGATCGACGAGGTCGTCGCGCAGATCGCGCCCGGCCGTGAGCTCCTTGTCGAGCAGCGGATGCGCGGCGAGGCCACGATAGACGAGCTCACCCTGCACGGTCACGGCGAGATCACGCCGCAATGATTTGAACTCGCGCGCCATCGCCAGCCGGATCAACCGCGTGGTGCCGCGCACATGGCTGCGGGCTGCTTCGGGCGGCGTCGCGAACACCCGCAGCCCGACGGTTTCGCCTTCATCCACCAGCGCGGGATAGCCGATCTGCTTGCGCTCGCCCGGCACGGCATCGAGCTGCTCCGCCAGATCGCCGAACTCCCAGGTGCGGGCGCCGGTGGTGAGCTGCGATTGTTTGGCGTAGTCCTGCTCGGAGGCACCGGCATGCCGGTCGCGCAGGCCGCGCAGGCTGCGCGAACGCGCGATCACCACCTGCGCGTCATCCACCAGCAGGAAGTTCATGCGCAGATGCGGCGGCAGCACGTCTTCGCGGAAGGAGTCGCGCGGCACCAGCACCCCGCCGGTGCGCGACAGCGCGTTGGCCAGCTGTGCGGGCAACGAGCCGCGACCCTGGTCGAGCAGCGGCATCACCTTCGCCACGGCGTCGGGCACCGGCACGAAGTTCACGCGCAGGTTCTTCGGCAGCGAGCGCACCAGCGCCGTGACCTTCTCTTCGAACAGGCCGGGCACCAGCCAGGCGAAGGGTTCTTCCGGCAGCTGGTTCAGCACATGCAGCGGCACGATGGCCGAGACGCCATCGTCCTCATGCCCGGGCTCGAAGCGGTAGGTGAGCTGCACCACCAGCGGGCCGGCGGAGAGATGGTCGGGGAACTGCTCGGCATCGAGTTCGGCATCGCTGGCTGCGATGTCCTGTTCGGTGAGCCACAGCAATCGGGGATTCTTTGCCTCGGCTTCCTTGCGCCAGCGTTCGAAAGCGGCGCCGGAAGAGATGCCCTCCGGCACGCGCGCATCGAAGAATTCATACAGCCGGCTCTCGTCGACCAGCAGGTCCACGCGCCTGCCCTTCTGCTGCAGGTACTCGGCTTCCTCCAGCAGCTTCAGGTTGTGGGAAAGGAAGGGAGCGCGGCTATCGTATTCCATACGGACCAATGCATGCCGTATGAACAGCTCACGGGCCGCCTTTGGATCAATCCGCTCGAAAGGCACCTTTCGGTCGGTGCTGAGCGTGAGGCCGAACAGGGTCGTGCGCTCGTGGATCGAGGCGCGCGCCGCGCGTCTTTCCCAGTGCGGTTCGTAGTGCTGGCGACGCACCAGATGCTCGCCCACCTGCTCGATCCACAGCGGGTCGACCCGCGCCACATTGCGCGCGTACACCTTGGTGGTTTCGACCTGCTCGCTGCACACGATCCACGGCGGCTTCGCCTTGAACTGCCCCGAGCCCGGATGGATGTGCAGCTTCGTGCCGTTGGCGCCGAGGTACTCGGCCTGCTCCTTGCGCTGCGCCACCTGCGACAGCAGCCCTGCCAGCAGGGCCCGGTGGATCGCCTCGTACTTGGCCGGCTCCCCGTTGAGCTTCAGCGCCAGCTCGCCCTTCACCACCTCCAGCACCTGACCATGCACGTCATGCCATTCGGTGAGCCGGAGGTAGGACAGGAAGTTCTCGCGGCACCAGTTGCGCAGCTTGGCGCGCGAGAGGTGCTCACGCTGCTCGGCCCAGGCGCGCCACAGTTTCAGCAGCGACAGGAAGTCCGATTGCTCATCGCGCAGCAACGCGTGTTTCTGGTCGGCCTGGGTCTGCTTGTCGGCCGGCCGGTCGCGCGGGTCGGGCACGGAAAGCGCAGCGGCGATGATGGCCACTTCCTCCAGACACTTCTCGTCCACGCCGGCCAACAGGATCCGGCCGAGTCGCGGATCCAGCGGCAGCCGCGCGAGGCGCCGACCCATCTCGGTGAGCTGGCCCTCATCCGTCAGCGCATTGATCTCGCGCAGCGTGCGCTGGCCATCACGCACATAGCGGCCATCGGGGGGTTCGACGAAGGGGAAGGCCTCGATGTCGCCGAGCTTCAGCGCATGCATTTGCAGGATGACGGCCGCAAGGTTGGTGCGCTGGATCTCCGGCTCGGTGAACTCCGGGCGGGCGAGGTAATCCTCTTCGGAATACAGCCTTATCGCGATGCCCGGCCCCACCCGGCCGCAGCGCCCGGTGCGCTGGTTTGCCGAAGCCTGCGAGATCTTCTCGATGGGCAGACGCTGCAACCGGCTGCGGTGGCTGTAACGACTGATGCGCGCGACACCCGTATCGATCACCGCGCGGATGCCCGGCACCGTCAGGGAGGTCTCGGCCACATTGGTCGCGAGCACGATGCGCCGCCGGCCCGAGGGCCGGAACACGCGCTCCTGTTCATCCTGCGCGAGGCGTGAGTACAGCGGCAGGATGTCGCAACCCTGCGGATGATGTTTGCGCAGCGATTCGGCCGTCTCGCGGATCTCGCGCTCACCGCTCAGGAACAGCAGGATGTCGCCGGTCTGGTCGCGCCAGAGTTCATCCACCGCGGCGAGGATGGCGGTCTGCTCGGCCGTTGCCGTCTCGTCATCCTCTTCATCCAGCTCCACCGGCCGGTAACGGATGGTCACCGGATAACTGCGGCCCGACACATTGATGATCGGCGCATCGTTGAAATGCCGGGAAAACCGCTCCGGATCGATGGTGGCCGAAGTGATGATGATCTTGAGATCGGGCCGCTTCGGCAGCAGCCACTTCAGATAGCCCATCAGGAAATCGATGTTCAGCGAACGCTCGTGCGCTTCGTCCACGATGATGGTGTCGTAGGCATCGAGGAAGCGATCGCCCTGCGTCTCGGCCAGCAGGATACCGTCCGTCATCAGCTTGATCAGCCCTTCCGGGCGGCTGCGATCCTGGAACCGCAGCTTGAACCCCACCAGCTGGCCCAGTGGGGATTTCAGTTCTTCCGCAATACGCGCGGCGACGGCACGCGCCGCGATGCGCCGCGGCTGCGTGTGGCCGATCGCGCCGGCCACACCGCGACCGGCCTCGAGGCAGATCTTCGGCAGCTGCGTGGTCTTGCCCGAACCGGTTTCACCGCAGACGATGACCACCTGGTGCTGCTCGATGGTGCGGCGGATCTCGTCGCGGTTGGCGGAGATCGGCAGCTCTTCGGGATAACTGATCGCGGGAACACTGGCTGCCCGCGCGGTGCGCGCTGCCACCGATGCGGCAATTTTCGCATCCAGTATCGCCTGCGACGCGGCCACATCCCTCCCCCGCTGCTGATCGCCGCGCAGCCGGTCGCGCTCTCGCCGCAGCCGGAACTGGTCGCGGCGCAGGCAGGCTTCGATGGAGGGAGGAAGGGGTTCCGGCGGGTTCATGGCGCCGGCGATTCTACTGCCTCGCCCTGTCCTACCCGCACTCGGTGCAGCGGCTGACACCCGGGTTGGGACGCCAGGCTGATGATGCATGCATCAACCAGCAACTTTCGGTCCCAGCCGGACCAGGCGGATACAGCCGTGAAGAAGATTGCCCTTTATGCCGCATTGATCATGGGTGCCGTGTCATTCGATGTCGACACACAGGAACTCGCTTCCGATTCGCAGTTGCCAGTGGCGCCAGCCCTCAAACCCGTCGAACCGGATCCGGAGGCGACGGCCGAGAAGGTCACCCAGGCGTTGAAGGAATCGAAAGAGGTGCCAGCCACCGACATCACTGTTTCCACCCACGCCGGAACCATCATTCTCACGGGTGAGGTGAACACCGAGGGGCAGCGCACCGCCGCGAAATCCGTCGCCGAAATGGCGGCCGCAGGTTCCCGGGTTTCCAGCAACATCGAAGTGCGGCCCCCGGAAGATCGCCCGCTGGAAACACGGCAACTGGCGCAGCATTCCGCGCAGGTGGTGGGTGAGGTCGAGGCGGCACTGCAAGCGGACGCGCGAACCAGGAATCTGGGTGTTGCCGTCACCAGTACCGATGGACACAGCGTGGTGCTGCAGGGTCTTGTGGCGACGCCCGCGATTCGTGCCGCTGTAGAGAGCGTGGCCGCGAAGGTGAAGGGCGTGATGCGGATCGACAACCGCCTCCAGTTGCCGGGCGGGTAGCCTTCGCCTCACGTCAGCCTGCCGTGAGTCAGGGTTCGAAAGTCACCATCTGCAGCACCGTGCCCGGAACAACGGGAGTTGTCACGATGCCGCGCGCCAGATCGACGAAATTGGCGTGGCCACCGGACTCTCCCCAGAAACGGCCAAAAGCCGTGTTCGCACTGATCGACGTCATGAAACCATCGACGGTGTCGGCCGGTAGCGAGTAGGCCGAACCATCGACATTTGTCAGGCGTGTCAGCGCCGGGGCGTTGGGCGCACTCAGTGTGAGGCGGTTCAGCGAGCCACCGCCGTAGCCCGCGCCGTTGGAGTCTCGAATCTGCAGCAGCGGGTTGCCAGGTCCTGCCGGTGCGGGAGCAAACACACCCGGCGCACGGGTCTGCACAACTGCACCCGTCGAACTGCGGATTTCCGTCGAGTAATGGAACACCGGCGGAAAAGCGGATCCGGCCACCTCATTCCGCAGGTTCACGAGTACATGGTCCTGCACCACGCTCACATCCCCGATGAGGGCGTTGTAGCTGGCCCATTCGACGGGTGTCCCGGGCGTGTCGCGGGACAATGTGGCGAGCTGGGCGGTAGTGTCCGCCGCTGTGCCACCAAAGCAGGTCCGGACAAGCCAAAGTCGCGGGCCCGCCACGGCGGACACGAAATAGCCGTGGCAGGAAGCCTCCGGTTGGAAGCTCCAGAGTGTCTGCGATCCGCCGGAGCCTTCCACCGGAACCCGCACCAGCAGATACAGGGCGGGATAGACCAGCAAGTCGCGATCGGTAAGGAAGAGGTCGTCCCCATAGCGGGTAACCGGATAATCCACCACTGCGCTCGCGTCATGCAGCAGCTGCGCCGTACCCGTATTGCTCACACGGTAGAGCAGGGAAGAATTGGAATGAGAGACCTGGATAACGGCATGGGTCTGCTTGCCACCCCGGTCCGTCCAGGCCGTGTCCATGTTCAACGCATCCGGTATGGCAACAAACTCCGCCACGTCTGTCAGCACGGTGAGCGGTTGGGTGAAGGTTTCGTCGCGGAAGAACTCCAGCGTCTGCGTCTGGGTATTCAGTACCAGGATTCCGCCCAGCGAGCCGTTTGCCAGATAGATCGGCTCCATGTTCCCCTGGCTCACGCTGATGGTCCGGGGAGAAGTGGTTGCCGTGTCGGTAGCAAGAACCACCACGCGGCGAGTACCGATGGTGCCGTCGGACTGGAAGGTGCAGCCGTAAGTGGGGTCGAAGGGTGTGCTCTCGGACAAGGTCAGTACATGCATGGCTGAATCGGGATCCCGCAGGTTGCGCAGGATGGTCTTCTGATTGCACAGCTGGGGCCGTGAAACCGAAACGTCTGTGTTCCAACCCAGCTGCAGATTGCCGATTTGCCGCGGCACCAGACTGCTGCCACCGGTCAGATCCAGACTCCACAAGTTGTCGCCACCGGCGAGTCCCTGTGTGCGATAGACCAGGGAACCGGGTTTCGCGCCGGTGACGGCGCCGTTCCCATCCAGCGTGTGCTCGGCCAGCAACGCGATGGATCCGGTATCGCCGGCATGGATCCGCACAAGCGGCCGATCGACCAGCTTGTTCGAGAGCACATACAACCCCGTGGATTCGAACGAAACCGGCAGCTCGGCCCGCAGCGCCACGTAACGTGTTGCGGGATTCACGGTGCAGGTAACCGTCACCCCGGAGACGTTGCCCGTGGCAGCACCACTGCCACCGCCTACGGTGCAGTCGGGGCCCAGTGGTTGTGACGAAACAGTCACGGCATAGGCACCACCGGAGCTTACCCGCGTCGTGAAGTTGAAGGCGCCGTTGGCATTCACCGTCAGGCTTTCGCCACCGTTGTTCTGCAGTGTCACGCTGCCAGAGAGGCCGGTGATCGTCCCCCCTATCGAATAGGAGGGAACCTGCACGGGAGGCGCGTCAGTCCCGTCACCACCACCGCCGCAAGCTGCAAGCAGGAACAAGGCGGCGGTGAGTACCCGCGTGGCGGGGTGTTGAATCAGCATGTGGCTTCCCTGTCGATATGTTCTTGTTGTCCGCAGCTAGTGTTGCACCGAACGCGTTGGTCGCGCCAGACAGTGGGTTCGGGCAGAAGTGCTTTATCTGCAGGCTTATCGTTAAGCTATCACTCCGCGCATGCGGTACAGGAGCCGTGCCGGATGCTGCTTGCCTTCAACAAACCCTTTGGCGTCGCCTGCAAGTTCAGTCCTGTGCCGGACCAGCGCACCCTCGCCGATTTCATCGATGTGCCGCATGTATATCCTGCCGGCCGGCTGGATACCGACAGCGAAGGCCTGCTGCTGCTGACCGATGATGGTGCCCTGCAGGCGCGCATCGCGAATCCGCGGCACAAGCTCGCGAAAGTGTACTGGGCGCAGGTGGAAGGCCTGCCCACCGCGGAGGCCATCGAGTCTTTGCAGCGCGGGGTGGATCTCGGCGATTTCACCACGCAGCCGGCGGGCGCCAGATTGATCGAAGAACCGCCGGGTCTATGGCCGCGCGATCCGCCCATTCGCTACCGCGCGAAGATTCCAACCACCTGGATCGAGCTCACGCTCCGAGAGGGCAAGAACCGCCAGGTGCGGCGCATGACGGCGCGGGTGGGGTTTCCCACCTTGCGTCTGGTGCGTGCGCGCATCGGCGGCATTGACCTCGACGGCCTCGCACCCGGCCAGTGGCGCGCTGTGGAGTCTGTGCGCGAACTGCTGGAGCGGTCCGCGTTGCCCTGACTGTCTGCTTGCGCGAGATTGTGCACCCCACCTCTGGGGCATGCGAGCGGCACATCGCGTATCCTCTACCGAATAAGCGGCCGGGCAGAGCAGTTGGTCAGTACGCTGGAGCACGCCGGCGTCACCTGCTGGATTGCGCCGCAAGATGTGGTGCCGGACGCGGTTTACTCGCGTGAGATCGGCAGGGGCTTCAACGAATACCGCATCGCCAGGAGAAGGGCACAGTGAATCCACCGCAACTCATCGTTCAGATCGCGACCGGCTATATCGCGTCCACCGCACTTTATCTTGCCGCGCGACTCGACATCGCCAGCCGACTGGCCGGCGGCAGCAAATCCGTGGCCGAGCTCGCCGCCGCCACTGGCACGCGCGAAGACGCGCTGTATCGGGTACTGCGCCTGTTGATCAGCCTCGGCATCTTCACGGAAAGCGCGCCGGGGCAGATCAGCGAAAACGCTGCCTCGCGCCTGTTGCGCAAGGATCAGCCAGACTCCCTTCACGGTATTGCGCTCTTCTGGCCCGATCCGTTCCATTTCCACGCCTACTCGGCACTGCACGCCACGTTGGAGGACGGCAAGCCTGGCGTGGACCACGCGTTCCACAAGCCGCTGTTCGACTATCTCACGGCCAATCCCGAGTACTCCGCGATTTTCAACGACGCGATGACGACGCTGAGCGTACCGGCCATCGCAGCGGCGCTTGGGGCGTACGACTTCTCCCGCTACGACACGATCGTTGATGTGGCCGGCGGCCATGGCGAGGTGCTGCTTTCCATTCTCAAGGCGAACCCGAGAGCAAAAGGGATCCTCGCCGAAGTGGACCATGTGGTGCAGGGTGCGTTGCCGCGTTTCGAAGCGGCGGGTTTGAAGCAGCGCTGCGACATCTTGGTTTGCGATTTCTTCAAGGCCGTGCCGGCAGGTGGCGACGCCTACGTGATGAAGCACATCATTCACGATTGGGACGACGCACGCGCGCTCCTGATCCTCAAGAACATCGCCACCGCCATGGGTGACAAGAAGGGCCACGTGGTGCTGCTCGAATCGGTGATTCCGGAAGGGCCGGAACCGGACTTCGGCAAATTTCTCGACATCGAGATGCTGGCGCTGCCCGGCGGCAAGGAGCGCACGCAGAAGGAATTCGCCGAGCTGTTCGCCGCGGCCGGGTTCAGGCTCACGCGTGTGGTGACGACGGCGTCGCCGCTGTCAGTGGTCGAAGCTGTGCGGGTCTAGGCCGCAGACGACAGGTTCTGACTCTAACGGCGCTTGAGCGCGGCCCGGCAGATACGGTCCAGGAGTTCCGGAAACTCGATCCCGGCGGCCCTGGCGGCTTGCGGCAGCAAACTCGTCGCCGTCATGCCGGGCAATGAGTTCGCTTCGAGACACCAGTAACGCCCCTGGTCGTCGCGTCGGAAATCGATGCGGCTGTAGGCACCGAGCTTGAGGACAGCGTGTGCGCGGAGGGCCAGCTGCTGCAGGTGGATCGACTCCGCCGGATCGATATCCGCAGGAAAGATCTCGCGCGCTCCGCCTGTCTGGTATTTGGACTGGTAGTCGAAAACTTCGCCGGGGACGATGATCTCGCCAACTGGCAGAGCCTCACCGTCGAGAATTCCCACGGTGAACTCACGCCCGGCGACGAATGCCTCGAGCATGACTTCGGAGTCATAAGTTCCTGCGCGTTCGATGGCCGCCTGAAGTTGAGACGGTTCACGGACGACAGTCAGCCCTACGGTCGAACCCTGCTTGTTCGGCTTGACGACCATGGGCCAGCCCAGTGCGCGCTGAACAGTTTCCGCCGTCGAGGGCGCCATCAACCAGTCTGCTGTCGGAACATCCACCGAGCGGAACAGTCGCTTGCTGAGGTCCTTGTCCATCGCGGCAGCGCTGGCGATGTGGTTGCTGCCGGTATAGGCCAAACCTGCCAGATCGAGCATGGCCTGGATGCGCCCGTCTTCGCCGGCGCCTCCATGCAAGGCGAGGAATACCAGCTCCACGTCGCGCGTGTTGAAGGCCGAGGGCGACAGCGCAATGGCACGGCCGCGGACGCTGGCGATCTGCGCGTCCGAAGGAGGTTCCGGGGCAACCCCGGTAGCGAGAAGACGAGTTTCGGCTGCTGAATCCAGAAGGCCAGTTGCCGTGTCGACAGCTGACACATCGTGGCCAAGACGACGCAAGGCTGGGATGATCTGGGCGGCACTCGCGATGGAGACGTCTCGCTCTTCGCTGGTTCCGCCAAACAGTACGGCAATCTTCATCGCAAATCCTGCTCTGCATTGATCTTTGGTTCGAAAACACCATTGACGAATAGCAGTTTCGAGTCAAGACCGGAAGTCCGACCTGATCGTTCGGGGCATGCAAAGGCTGCGCGCAAGCACCTCATTCGTAGCGCAGCGCCGTTACCGGCTTCGCGCCCGCCACCCGCAGTGCATGCGCCGTCACCGTTCCGAGCGCAATCAACAAGGCCACCAGCGCCGCTGCGGGAAACAGCCACAACGGAAGATCGGCATGGTACGCAAAGCCGTTGAGCCAGCTCTGCATGCCCCAGGCCGTCAACGGCCAGGCGATCAGGTTCGCCCAGATCACCGGCTTGCTGAACTGCCACAACAGCAGGCGCAGCACGTCGCCGGTCTGCGCACCCAGCGCCTTGCGGATGCCGATCTCGCGCGTACGTCGCGCCACCGACACCATGGCGAGGCCGAACAGTCCGCAAGCCGTGAGCAGCACGGTGACCATCGCGAACACACCGAAGGCCTGCGCCTGGCGCAGCATCGACAGGTACATCTGCTCCAGACGCTGGTTGAGGAAGAAATAGTTACTGGGTTCCTTCGTGCCCGTTGCGGTCCAGGCACGATCGATCCCGGCAAGCGTCGCCGGGATGTCATCGCCGGCGAGCTTCACGCTGATGAGATATTGCTGCGAGGGCTCGAAGAAATAGGCCGTGGGCTTGATCGCCCTTTCGACGGAGACCAGCGAGAAGTCCGGGATGACGGCGATGATCTCCTCGCCGCCGATTGAGCCCGGTACGACGGACGGGATGGCAACCCTCTGCCCCACCGCCTCCTGCGCCGTGCGAAAGCCGAGACTGCGTGCCGCGGATTCATTGATCACATACCGCCGTGGATCCTGCGGGAATTGCTGGCCCGCCGCATCCAGTGTGACGCGGCCAGCGACTGGTTTGAGTCCGTAGAGATCGAACACGGACAGATCCACCGGTATCCGCCAGAGATTGACGGGGCTGCCGTCCTTCGCGCGTGCCGTGAAGCGGTTGGGTTCCTCGTTGAGCCATTGCCAGCCGCCACAGGCGAGTCCGCGAACGCCGGGGATCTTCCGGAGATCGTTCAGGAAACCTTCCCGGCACGGCGCCCACACCATGAGGATCTGGTCGGTATTCAGCCGCAACGCCTGATTCAGCGCGAAATGCCGCTGCAGGTACACCACGCCGGCGGAAATCATCAGTCCGATCAGCAGGGCGAACTGCAGCGTCACCAGTACCTGGCGGGCCAGACCGCCGCCACCGGTATTGCGTCGCGCGCCACCCAGCACGATACCCGGACGGAAGGCGCAGAACGTCCAAGCCGGCCATGCACCTGCCAGCACGGCAACCACCACTGGTGTCGCCAACAGCAAGGCCAGCAAACCCGGATCGCGCCAGTAGTCGAACGTTGCGCCGGTGTTGAGGAAGGCGTTCACGTAGGGGAGCGACCATTCGGTGAACACCACCGCGAGCAAGGTGCCGAGTGCTGCGTGGATGAACGACTCCAGCAGGAACTGACGGACGAGCAGGCCATTGGTGGCTCCCGAGACTTTTCGGATACCCACCTCGAGCGCGCGCTGGTCCGACCTTGCCGTGCAGAGGTTGATGTAGTTCACCGTCGCCACCAGCAGGATGGCGAATCCCAGCAGCAGCACCAGCGCCAGTTTGGCATCGGTCCCCGGCGACAGGCCGTCGTGCCGGTTGAGATGATCGATGCGCACCAGTTCCAGCGCGTTGCGGGATCCGTCCGTGGATCTGGCGAGGGCATTCATCGCGCGCGACATCCCGGATTCGATGGCCGGGATCGAGTCGCCAGACGCCATTCGCACATAGGTGAATACGCCAGGCACATCGCTGCCGGGCGCGCCAAGGGGAGCGCGATCCACTTGTGCGAGCAGGGAATGTGCCGCGAGCCCCGAGCCGAATATTCCTGTCTGGAAGCTGGTGCCACCTGCCGGGAGATCCTCGATCACGGCTGTCACGGTCATGGCGTGCAGCTCGCGGCTTGCGGCGCTGCGCAGCTGCAGGGATTCGCCTATCGGGTCGTCGCGACCGAAATAGCGTCGCGCGGTGTCGCGGTCGAGCACCAGCCCGTCCGGCCTTCGCAAGGCCGTGGCGAGATCACCGGCCACGACGGGAAACTGCGCCACGTCGAAGAAGTCGGGATCGACCCAGGCGATCACCTCGCCGGCTGCCCTTTCACCGCGCTGCAGTCCACCGTTCTCGACAACCAGTCGGACCGCCGACTGCACGGCCGGAAACTGCGCCTTCATGAGTGCAGCGATGCGGCCATCAGTGGGCCTGGAATAGTCAACCACCCCGCCTGCCGTGCGCGTCATCGTTGCGGCCAGATAGACTTGCTCGTAACCGGGAATGAACCGGTCCTGCGTCAACTGATTGCGCACCACCAGCATCGCGAGCAGCGCGCCGCAGAGTCCGATGGCGAGTCCGAAGACGCTGATCGCGGAATACAGCCGGTTGCGGGCCAGATAGCGCAGTGCAGAAGCCAGATAGTTGCGGAGCATGTGATTCCTATTCGTAGCGCAGCGCCGCTATGGGTTTTGCCCGCGCAACCCGCAGCGCATGCACTGCCACCGTGGCGAGCGCGATCAGCACCGTCGCGAGCAGGGTTGCGGGGAACAGCCACAGCGGCAGATCGATGTGGTACGCGAACTGGTTGAGCCAGCGCTGCATGGTCCAGCCGCAGACCGGCCATGCGATGAGATTTCCCCAGACCAGCGGCTTGCTGAACTGCCACAGCATCAGGCGCAGCACATCGCCGGTGCTGGCACCCAGTGCCTTGCGGATGCCGATTTCCCGGGTGCGCCTTTCCGCGGTGGAAGCAGCAAGGCCCAGCAGTCCCAGCAGTGCAAGAAGTATCGCCACCATGGAAGCGAAGGCGAAGGCGCGCGCCTCGACCATCATCGGCAGGTACATGCGCTCCACGCGCTCGTCGTAGAAGTATCGATTCAGCTTGCCGACCGCAGCGTCCCCTCCCCGGCCGCGCGTGTTCTTCCAGACTCGGTCGATCTCTGCCAGGGTTGCGGGAATATCGCCAGGCTTCAACTTCACGCTAATCGTCGAGAACTGCATCGGATCGGCGTAGAACACGGTCGGTCCGATGCGCCTGCGCACGGGGGCCATGGAGAAATCCGGCACCACGCCGATGATCTCATCGAGCCCGTTGCCGGGTGGTCGCCCATTGCTGAGTGCGGGCGTGTCCTGCATCAGCGGATACGGCCCTATCGCCGCGGTGGGCGAATCGAATCCCAGCGCCCGCATCGCCGATTCATTGATTAGGACGCGCGTGGAGTGGCGCCCGGGAAATCCCTGTTCAAAATCCGCTGTGGTCAACGCTCGCCCCGCCAGCGGCTTGATGCCATAGAGTTGCAACATCCGCTCGTCGATCCAGACTCCGGCCACCTGCACCTTGCGACCGTCCCGGGTCTGGACTTCAACGCCGTTCGAAGTGCCGTAGCCGCCGAGCAACTGGGTGCCCGAGCAGGCGGCATCACGGACACCCGGGATCCTGCGCAGTTCGGTCATCCGCCCTGCCGAACAGCCGGTTTCGAGGATTACCACATGCTCGGTATCGAAACGCAGCGCCCGCTCCGTCGCGAAGTCGCGCTGCAGGTACATCAATCCCACCTTCAGGATGAGCCCGGTGAGCAGCGCGAACTGCACGGCCACCAGCAACTGCCGGAGAAACCCGCGGCTACGCGGCGCGAGCCGGGTGCCATGCATCGCGCTGATCGTCTGCAACCTCGACAGCACGACGGCGGGCCAGAATCCGGCAAGCAGCCCGAACAGCAATGTTCCCGCCAGCAACCAGCCGAGCAGCGCCGGCTCGTTCCAGTACTCGAACTGCGCATTCGCCCTCAGGAAGGCGTTGAAATGCGGCAGCAGCAGTTCGGTCATCGCCACGGCGACCACGACCGCAACGGCTACGTGGAGAAAGGCTTCTCCCAGAAACTGCAGTGCCAGCGTCGCGCGGCTCGCACCCGCCAGCTTGCGCACGCCGATCTCCCGCATGCGCGCGCCTGATCGGGCCGTCAGCAGATTCGCGAAGTTCACGCTGGCGATGAAGAGAATCACCAGGGCCAGGGCCGCAATCATCACGTTGCCGGTAGTGATGGAAGGGTTGAAGTTCGGGTCCGTCCGGATTCTGTCGATGCGGTTCAGACCCAGCTCTTCGGCGGAGGTCCAGCCGGGGAGTTGTGGCGCGAGTTCAGGCATCCCCTGACGCAGTGAATGCGGCGAGGCACCAGGCTGCAGACGCACGAGCGTAGTGACGTACCCGCGCAGGAAGGAAACTGGGGTGCCTTCCGGCGGGCGTACAAACAGGGCAAGCACTGTCCAGGAGGACTCGCCCGAAACGAACACGGAGTCTGCGGAGAACAGGCGCGAACCATTTACCGGGAGGTCGTCGATCACGGCACCGACTGACAGCGTCACGGCCCGCCCGCCTTTCACGGCCTCCAGCGTCCTGCCCAGTGGCGCATCCTCGCCGAAGATACGGCGCGCGATACTGCGCGTCATCACCACGGTGTCTGGTTGCGCCAGCGCAGCGGCGGGATCTCCGGCCAGCGCGGTGAGTGGCGCCGTCTGGAAGAAGTTCGGGTCGACCGCGATGACTGGAGACCCACCTTCGGTACTGCCCATCTCCAGGTCGCCCAGTCGCAGCGTCACGCTCTCGGGTGCCATCCGGGAAACCGAGGCGATCTCGGGAAAGCGCTGTTTCATGAGCGCCGCGAGCAGTTGGGGAGTCTGTTGGGAGTAGTTTTTCGGACTCCCAGGAACGGCCGTAATCGTGGTGGCCAGGTAGACGTCCTGATGTCCGTGCACGAAATGCTCGTAGCTGTACTCGTTGCGGATGAACAGTGCCGCGAGCATCACCGCGCACACACCCATGGCAAGGCCGAACACGGCGATTGCCGCGTAGAGCTTGCCGCGGGAGAGATGCCGCAAAGCGGCAGCGAGTGCGCTTCGGAACATTGCGTTTCCCTTCAGGCCGCCAGCAGCGTTTCGCTCACCACCTGCCCATCCAGCAATTTCACCGTGCGCTGCGCCAGCGCCGCATGCGCCAGCGAATGCGTCACCATCACCACGGTGGTGCCGGCGCGGTTGATCTCCCGCAGCATCTCCATCACCGCAGCGCCATTCTCGGTGTCCAGGTTGCCGGTGGGTTCGTCGGCCAGGATCAGCTTTGGCTCGCCGACCAGCGCGCGCGCAATCGCCACGCGCTGCTGCTGTCCGCCCGAGAGCTGGCTCGGCAGATGCCGCGCGCGATGCGAGAGGCCAACGCGCTCCAGTGCCGCCGCCACACGCTTGCGTCGCTCGCTGCCCGAGACTCCGCGATAGAGCAGCGAGACCTCGACGTTCTCCTGCACATTGAGATCATCCACGAGGTTGAAGCTCTGGAACACGAAGCCCACGCCCCCGCGCCGCAACTGCGTGAGCTGCTTCTCGCTGTAGCGAGCGACCTCTTCACCGAAGAACCAGAACTGCCCGCCGTCCGGATTGTCGAGCAGGCCGAGGATGTTCAGCAGCGTCGACTTGCCACAGCCGGAAGGCCCCATGATGGCGACGAACTCACCGGCCTGGACTTCCAGCGATACCCCGCCCAGCGCATGGGTTTCGACTTCGTCGGTGCGGTAGATCTTGCGGACATCCGTGAGTTTCAGCATGTGCCAGTTCCTATTGCTTGAGGTCGATGCGATCGATGCGTTCGAGGCCGGTGTAGTCCGAGACGATCACGCGCTCGCCAGCGGTGAGGCCGGAAAGCACCTCGACCTGTTCGGCATTGCGTCTGCCCAGTTTGATGCGGCGGCGGTGCGCAGTACGTCCATCAGCGTCGAGTGCGAAGGCCCAGTCGCCACCGCTGCGTTCGAGGAACGCGCCACTGGCGAGCACCAGGCCAGGCTGATCCTCGCCCAGCGACAGGCGGCCCTGCAGCGACTGGCCACGCAACAACCCGGGCGGTGCCTCGCCGGCGAAGGTGAGATCGACCTTGAAACCGCCGTCCTTCACCTGCGGATACACGCGTGTCACGCGCACCGGCCATTGCTTGCCCTCGCGCTCGATCTGGGCCGACTGCCCTTCCCGCACGCGGCCGAGATAGTACTCATCGATAGTCGCCGCCAGATTGAATCCGGTATCGGGCGTGATCTCGGCCAGGCGCGTGCCCCGGTTCCGGTTCTCGCCCACCTTCAGATCCATCCCGGTCAGCAGCCCGGACACCGGCGCGCGCTCGGTGAGATTGCGCAGCTTGTCGTGGGTGATCACGAGACTCTCCTGCAGCTTCGCCATCTGCTCCTTGCGCTGTGGCTGCTGCTGCTGGCGCATGGCTTCCTGGCGCGCATTGCTGTCGCGCTGCAGATCCCGCTTGCGCAGCGCGCTCTGCAGCTGATCGTGCAGCTGGTCGCGCTCTTCCACCGATACCAGCTGCCGGGCGATCAACTCTTCGCGGCGGTCGAGCGCGCGCTGCAGGCGCGTCACGTCGTACTCGGCTTCCGCGAGCACCCGGTCGTTGGAGGCACGGTTCTGCTCCAGCGTGGTCTCGAGTTCCTGCAGCTGCGTGATCGATCCCACCAGACCGCTCTCCCGCTGCAGCACATCCAGCTCCAGCGCCGTATTGCCGAATTCCACCAGTGGCTGCCCTTGCTTCACCCGATCGCCGTCATGCACCAGCACGCGGGTGACCAGCCCGCCTTCCAGGGCATCGAGATAAACCGTATCGCGCGGCACCACCTCGCCGCGCAATGGGATGAAATCGTAATAGACACCTTGTGCAACCGTCGCGATACTGACGCTGACCATCGGCATGCGCAGACTGCGTTGCGCAGGACCGAGCAGCACCACAGCGGCCAGTGCCGCAAGCAGCAGCGCCACACCCGCGCCCAGCCATTGCTGCCAACGCTTCCGACGCCACCAGCGCAGCGAGATCGGCCTGTCCATGGCCTGCGGCATTTGCTCGGGGTTAACGGCCATGTCCATATCGGTTAGTGTATGGCGCAGTACGCCTCGACAAAAACGCCTTCCAGACAAGCACTTACATGGCACACACCACCATTGAACGCGGCCAGGGTGTCCGGAAATGAACACTGCGGGGGCGCTGCTGATCATCGAGGACGACGCCGACGTACAGCGCGCAGCACGCATCGCGCTGGCCGATAAGTTCGCGCGCATCGATGCGCTGGCCGAGCCGGACGAAGGACTCGAAGCGCGACTCGCAGCAGCCGACTACGACGTGGTAATGCTCGACATGAACTTTGTCGCGGGCGACCGCAGCGGCGCAGCTGGCCTTAATGCGCTGACTCGCATCCGCACCAGCGACAGCACGCTCGCGGTGGTGCTGATGACAGCCTATGGTGGCGTGCAGCTGGCTGTCGCGGCGCTGAAGCACGGTGCCACGGATTTCGTGTTGAAGCCATGGCACAACGGGAAGCTCATTGCGACGGTGGAGGCCGCGGCGAATGTCACACGCATGCGGCGTGATGCGGAAAATCAGACACTGGATCAGCTCGAGCGTGGCGCGATCGAACGTGCGCTCTCGAAAGCGGATGGCAATATCTCCATGGCTGCCGCCGCCCTGGGCCTGAGCCGCCCTGCCCTTTACCGGCGCATGTCCAAGCATGGCCTCTGAACGTTACTACTCCGGCAGCTTCGTGTTCGCCGTGCTGTCGCGCGCGGTGCTGCTCGCGGTGCTGCTTGCCTCGCTGGTTTATCTGCTGGGAAGCACGCCTTATTACGCCACCGCGCTGGTTGTCATTCTGTGTGGCGCGGCGATCGTGGCAGACCTGATGGTGCTCGCTGCACGCGAGAGCCGCGCTGCCGAGCGCTTTCTCGACGCGCTCTCGGCCAGCGCGCTGGAAACACCGGTGCAGCGCAGCGCCATCCCCAACACACTGCGCGCCGCCTATGACCGCACGGTGGACAGCTTTCGGCAGAAGCGCCGCCAGCAGCAGCAGCAGGCGGAGTACCTGCAGACATTGCTGGATACGGTGCCTGCAGGTCTGCTGGTGCTGGATGCGGACGGTGGGCTCGGGCTCTTGAACCGCGCCGCGCACCGGTTGCTGGGCGAATCCGCAGGACGCCTGGCAGAGCTGCCGTCTCTTGGCGCAGCGGCGGCCGCCCAACTGGCGGCGCTGGCTCCCGGCACGCATCGCATCGTGCAGGCGGCCAATGGCAGCCGGTTGCTGGCCTCGGCAACGCAGTTCGCAACTCCAGGCGAGCCCCCGCAGCGGCTGATCTCGCTGCAACGGCTCGCCGGGGATCTGGACGCGGTGGAACTCAACGCCTGGGACGACATGGCGCGCGTGCTGGCGCACGAGATGATGAATTCCCTGACCCCGATTGCCTCGCTGTCGCAGAGTCTCGACGGGTTGCTGCGCGCGGGTGGAAAGACAGACGAAGTGGCCACGGCGCTGGAGACCATCACGCGTCGGAGTCAGGGCCTGCTGCGTTTCGTCGAACGCTATCGCCAGGTTGCGGATCTGCCCGTGCCGCAGCTACAGCCGTTGGCACTCGATCAGCTGCTGCAGGGCATCGATCGTCTGATCCGGCCGGCGCTCGAGCAGCGATGCATCCAGCTCGAGAGCCGTATCACTCCGCCTGGGCTGGCTGCGCTGGCGGATCCCGATCTGCTGGAACAGGCACTGATCAATCTGCTAAGCAATGCCGCCGACGCCGTTGCCGGGACGCCGGCGCCACGCATCGGAATCCACTGCCAGGTCGAGAACGACCAGCTGCTGATCGAGATCACGGACAACGGCCCAGGGCTTACGGCCAGTCAGCGCGAACAGATCTTCGTGCCTTTCTTCACCACCAAACCCGGCGGCTCCGGCATCGGTTTGTCGCTGGCCCGGCGCATCGCGCAGGCCCATGGGGGTCGCATTGCGGTGTTCGAGAATGAACCGCGGGGATCCAGGTTCCGGATCAGCCTCCCGATCTGATCCGCCGCTGGTTTGCGGATAGAAGATGGATGGACATGACCAGATACCAGGAAAAGTACGTGGCGAACGCAACGCGCTGCGCCAGCCCCGGTCGGAACTCGAACGCCGGAAGAACCCTGGCAAGCATGCCAAGCAACCCTGCCAGCGCGAGTCCCCAGGCCACCCGCGTTGTCCCGCTCCAGCAAGGATTGAGCGCAACCCTCCTTGCCAGAACAAACGTGGCAATTGACCATGCGATGCCGGACAGGATCGACATCAGCGCGTGACCAATTGTCAGGGAGGAGGTTCGCAATGGAGAGCCGTTGTGCATCTCGGCAGGAATCAATCCGGTTCCTGCGAAGCCCACTCCGGACAGGATCAGCGTCCACCACAGGAGGCCTTTCCTTTCATCAATGGAAAGGGCCAACCCAGAACCGCAGATAGCGAGCAGCACGCCCGGGACCATGAACCCCAGAATGTTCCACGCCAGGGCGTGTGGCGCCCCTATCACACCGAGCTCACTGATTGCCTTGGTAGAGTGGCTGTAGTCCGGATGTGCCGCGCCGAATCCGGCCAGCGCTGCCCAGAAAGCCACAAACGCAACGATCCCCATCACTCCCGACTGCCGCTCGGTCATGGTTGTCTCCAGATCATCCCTAGGCAATGTTAAGATAGTTACATTATGCAACGAGATAGTTACAGTAGCTAACGATATGGCAAACGTCAAGACACCCCAGGTCCAGGGCGAGGATCTGAAGCTCGCCGATGTCATGGTCATGGCTGCAATACGGCTTACGCGCACATTGCGGGCGCAGAATCGTTCGGCCGAATTGAGCGGCCCGCAGATCTCGGCACTCGCCGCAATCGTGTATTCACCCCGAATTTCGGCGCGCGAGCTTGCCAGGCTGGAAGAGGTGACACCCGCCACGATCAGTCGTCTGCTGGCAGGCATGGAAGCCGCAGGCCTGATCTCCCGTACGCGTGACGAGAAAGACGCTCGCCTCTACTGGATCCACGCCACTGCTGAAGGGCGCCGATTGATTGAGCAAGGGCACCGGAAACGGCTCATGCCTCTTGCGAAAGTCATAAGCAATCTGTCGGCACAGGAGCGGAGGAGTCTCGCGTCCAGCGCAGAGTTGTGGCAGCGCCTCATTCGCGAACTGGGATAGTCATCGCGGGGAACCCGCCGCTTGAACAACTCCCGGTACGGTACGCTGATCCGGCGCCTATCGGCCAACAGCGGACATTCAAGGGAACGATTCGGCGACTCAAAAGCTGGCCTTCAATCGTCAGTAGATCGCCTCATTCTTGCCAGACGGATTTCTGATTCCTTCGTCGGATAGCGGTGCCCGCTTCAAGCACCAGTATCCCGGTAGTGCGCCAAACACGAAGAAGGTGCCGACGTGTGTGCTCAAGCTGAGAATGGTATCCGCATGAAACACGTAGCCAGGGCCCGCAAAATAGTTGTCGATGCTGCCCATTGCATTAGCTCCAGCATGCAGGACAATCGCCGGCCACAGGCTCCGGGTGTAGGCAGCCAGCCCGGCAAAGGCGTAGCCAGCCAGGCCGGCGAAGCAGATTTGAAACAGCACGTAGGTGAGATCGCGGTTTGTCAGGTTCGCCAAATGCAGTACGCCGAACAGAAGCGCCTGAGCCACGGCAGCCCTGTGCAGCCCGGAGCGCGTGCTGCCCCATGCCCTGTACAGGATGTAGAAGCACACTCCCCTGAACAGTATTTCCTCAAAGGATCCCGAGGAGGACAGCTTCAAGAACCAGTCGAACGCGTGCCGAGAGCTGTACTCAAGGGCACCCCAATCGACCTGGTCCATCAGAAAGGTGGGGAGAACCATTGGCGTCATGGCCAGCGCTGGAAGCCACCAGCCTGGCTGCCACTGCCGCATGGGCGTTGCAATTCCGAGCCCCTTGTAAGAGGGGATTCGGGCGAGCACCAGGCCCAACAGGATGACCGTACTGAGTTTCGCCAGATATTCGGCAGTACGCCGGGACTGAACCAGCGCCAGGATCGGAACACTCAACATCGCGGCGGTGAAGAACACAGGAACGATAGAGAGGAAAGCGCTGAGCAGCGGTTGTCGATTGAGCAGGCATCTGACGATTCGCATTCCACTTCCTTCCGGGTCGGTTGATGCGAATCTAGTCTCCGGAACGGGATGGGCACGTCCAGTGTCCGGATTTCGCACTTCCCAATGCGGCTTTGTGCACTGTGGACGCGATCCAGTCCGGCTTTTTCGGGGCTACACTTCATCCGATACAGGAAACGTCAGTTCACCGGTGACCCATGTTGGCGGACTCTTTTGTTTTCTCCCCGGCTGATCTGGTCGAGGTGGTCATTGCCTTTGTCTCGGCTTACGGGGCGCTGCTGATCTGGAATCTCCCGAGGTATCGCGCTCTGGCGCACTACCTGCTCTTCTATCAGGCCACGCTCATGACCCTCAATCTGTACGAGCACAGCCGCCCGGGCTTGCACATCACCCAGGCCTTCACGGTGATCAAGGGGCCGCTGCTCTACCTGCTCATTCGCCAGTTGGTGAATGAGAGGCCTCTGCGCCGCACCTCGGTATACGGGCAGTTCCTGCCGGCTGTCGTGGTCTTTCTCCTCGGGGTCTCTCCACGACTGGCCATCATGTTCGGATCGGTCAGCCAGATCATCTACTTGAGCCTCTCGTTTCGGCTGCTTCATCGGTACCACGAGGCAGCGCAGGCATTTCGATCTGATGCAGACTCGCTCAAATTGACCTGGTTGACTGCCGCTTACTGGATGATTGCCGCTCAGGCCGTCATCGGGCTCATTCGACTGAATCTTCAACCCCTGTTGAATCAACCCCCGTTGAATCAGGGCATCCTGCGCAACTGGTTCACTTTTGATCTCCTGTTCCTGCTGGGAATCAGCTGCTTCCTGTTATTCAAGGCGCTCAGGCAGCCGCCGCTTTACGACACGATGCTTGTCTACGAAGGGGCTGCCCGAAGACCGCCTGCCAAAGACCGGGAGCTGGAGACGGCTGAAGCACGAAGCGTATTCGCGCGCCTTGAGACCCTGATTGTGGAAGGCGAGCTGTATAAGAAACCCCGCTTGAGCGTGGACGATCTCGCCAAAGAGACCGGAATGCAGATGAAGGATATTTCCTGGGCTTTCAACGCGGGCGCAAAGACGAGTTTCAATGACTACATCAATCGACTGCGGATCAATGAGTTCAAGAAGCGGCTTCACAACAGCGATGCGGACAGCGGATCGTTGCTGGGCTTGGCTTTTGAGACCGGATTCAATTCCAAGTCCAGCTTCAATTCCACCTTCAAACGGGAGGTCGGAAAGACGCCTTCGCAGTACCTCAAGGACGTAGTCGCGGAGAGAGCTCGCAGGAGCGACGGCGCGACAATGTGAGACAGTATCAGAGCGCAGGGGACTCCACGCTGCCCTGGAGCAGACGACAATGAACGTCTTCTCCGGGTCAGTGCCGCCCAACGATCCAACAGGCTGGGATACGCTTGTCCGTTAGAATGCGGCGATAGATCTCGAAAAAGGGGCGAAACATGAAGTCATTGGCATTGCGCGCGACATCTTTGGCGCTGGGGTTGATGCTGTTTGCTGCAGTCAGGGCCGATACGGAGTGGATGCCAGACGCGCGTGCCAACGCCGCCCCTGCCAGCGTCACACGCGCCCAGCTTTACACCGTGCTCGATAACTACCTGGCGGCTCTCAAGTCCCAGGACCCGGCTCGCGTGAAATGGGCGAAGCACGTGCGCAACACCGAGAACAATGTGGCGCTGATGGTCGGCGATGGCCTGTGGCGCACCATTACTGCTTTGGGTACCTACGACCTGCGCTTTGCCGATCCGCAGCTCGGTCAGGTTGGATTCTTTGGCACCGTGACCGAAACGGAAGAAACCGCAGCTTTCACCCTGAGACTCAAGGTGATTGACGGGCAAGTGACGGAGGCCGAGACGCTGGTCGTGCGCCAGCTGGATTCCGGCATCAAGTTCGAGGGCCAGAAATTCGAGAACAAGCCGGCCATGAACGAGATGCTGGGCAGCGCCGAGCGGCTGCCCCGCGCGCGGATGATTTCACTGTCCGATGGCTATTTCGACACACTGCAGCTCAATGACGGGACACTGTTCACCAAGTTCCACGCCAACTGCAAACGCGTCGAGAACGGCGTGCAAACCACCAACAACGCGAGTTTCGCGGTGGTGCCAGTGGCACGGCTGGGTTGCGAGCAACAGTTCCGCATGGGCAATTACCGCTATGACACGCGGCTGCGCGGCCGGCGTTATGTGCTGGTGGACGAAGAGCGAGGCTTGGTGATGGCTGCCGCCTTCATTGACCATGGCGGCTACATTCACGATTACGAGCTGACCGATGGCACCAAGGTGCGCTCGCCCGTGCATCGGCCGCACAGCTTCTACCTGGTCGAGCTGTTCAAGCTCAAGGAAGGCAGCATCGAGCAGATCGAGGCCAACTTCATCACGGTGCCCTATGCGATGCCCTCCCCCTGGGATGACTG
>CAVZRQ010000005.1:0-647078 GCA_963777735.1 uncultured Gammaproteobacteria bacterium
GCATGTGGCTCAGGAGAACGTGGACAGTTCGCCAGTCTCCAGCCTGTGTCTTTAGTGTGGTCGCAAACTCTCTTGGCGGTTCGCCCGACGCCAAACTCCGAATGCATTCCAGGAAGTCGGATTGAGAGTCCTCCCGGAGCAGGTCAGAGCTGAATGTACCCAGTATGTCGGAAGGCTGATAGCCAAGTAGTTGCTCAACACCGTGGCTCAACCCGGTAATCCGACCGTTCAGCTCAAGGATGACAACCGGTTCGTCCACTAGCCGGAGCAACTCCGAAATGACATGGGAATTGCCGTTGAGGGTTGGCAATGTTCTGCTCATGAAGTAACTCTCGTCCTAACGTGGAAATCGAAGTGGAGTCCAAATCTGTGAAGGGCTTCGCAGCCAATACGGGCATGGTTCTCAGGTGTGGACATAAGTCGTAGGTAGACTGCGGTTGACCTGGTGGCAATGTGGTGAACCGTCTTCTGACGCGCCACAGCGAAATGAATCGCGAGCCGCCGCTGCCACACTCGCAGCCTTGGGTCGCGACAAGGCCCTGACCCTGCCTCGAAGAACTGTAGTGACGAAAGTCACCCTGGATCAACGAGGCTCAGAGTGGTCGTGGCAAAACATCAGATTGAATCGGCTTCCTCGCAAGCCATCCACTGTCTCTTCAGTGACTCGACGCGCTGCATATTCGCTGCTGCGGCAATCTTTACCAGCGCGTGGACTACTTTCTGGATTGCACGGAAGTGCGCGTCATGACGGTCGATCTCGACCAGTTTCATGCGGCATTCTTCGAGGAGAGCGCCGAGGCGCTGGACGCGATGGAGGCCGCGCTCCTGAAGCTGGATACGGGCACTCCAGATCCGGAGACCATCAACACCATCTTCCGGGGTGCGCACTCCATCAAAGGTGGTGCGGGAATGTTCGGATTTTCGGAAGCATTGCGTCGTTCACGCACGCTCTGGAGACTCTTCTCGACGAACTGCGTTCGAGCCGGATGCAGGTCACCAAGACATATCGGACTGCCTGTTGCAATCCGTGGACGTGTTGCGGGCAATGCTGGCGTCTTCAGGGCGGGACGCCCATTGACGAGGCAACGATCGCCGGCATGCAGCGTGAGCTGCCTTCATTGGTGGAAGGCGGGCGCGGGGCAATCGTGTCCACCGCGACCGCAGTCGAGTCGCGGCACCCTGCCAGGCCGATCCGGATGTGCGGCTGCTGGAGCGCGCAATGCCCGTGCTGGCACATCCGCTTTGAATCTCTTCCATCCTTGCTGTCGCGGCAATGACCCACTGCGGATGTTCTCCGAGCTGGCTGCACTCGCGGACATCGAGATTCGACGCCGACACACGTGCACTGCCGTGCCTGATGGAGGTGGATCCGGAAGTCTGCGTCCTGGCATGGGACCTGTTTCTGCATACGTCCGCGCCAGTGCAGGCCATCGAGCTGATATTCGAGTGGGCGCAGGGAGACTGCGTGCTGGACATCACGCCGGCAGAATCGGCTGCGTGCACGCATGTCGGCCTGACCCGCTGCAGCGGCAGACGTGTCGGTCCTGCGGAGCCGTCGCGTGACGCCGAACCAACGATATCCCGCATGCGTTCGGCCCCTGTGGCCGGCAGGCAGGCCGCGCAGCAGGCAGCGGCAATGACGGTGGATCGATTCGCGTCAGCATCGAGAAGATCGATGAGCTGCTGAATACCGTCGGTGAGATCGTGATCACGCAGTCGATGCTGACTCAGCTGGCATACCAGGCTCGATGGCCTGAATGGCCGAGCTGCTCTGCAACGGCCTTGTGCAGCTCGAGACACAACATCCGCGAGCTGCAGGAAGGCGTCATGCGCGTGCGCATGCTGCCGGTCAGCTTCGTGTTCAGTCGATTCCCGCGCCTGGTGCGCGACCTGTCGCAGCGGCTGGGCAAGCAGATCAGGCTGACGATGACCGGTGACCAGACCGAGCTGGACAAGACCGTGCTCGAGAAGATCGGCGATCCGCTCGTCCATCTGGTGAGGAACAGCATCGACCATGGCATCGAGATGCCGGACGAGCGCGTCGCAAGTGGCAAGCCCGCGGAAGGCACCGTGCATCTGCATGCTTCGCACAAGGGCGGCGCGATCACTCTGGAGGTGCGGGACGATGGCAAGGGTCTGGACAAGGAGCGCCTGCTGGCAAAGGCGCGAAGCCGCGGACTGGTCGATCCGTCGGAGCAGCTCACGGATGCGCAGATCTACGACCTGATCTTCCTGCCGGGCTTCTCGACGGCCGAACAAGACCACGGATCTGTCCGGTCGCGGCGTCGGCATGGACGTGGTGCGCCGGAACATCAAGGAACTTGGCGGCTCGATTGAGCTGCGAAGTGAAGCAGGACAGGGCACGAGATTCACCATCACCTTGCCGCTCACCCTGGCCATCGTGGATGGCCAGTCAGTGGCTGTCGGCAACGAGGTCTACATCGTGCCGCTGGTGACGATCATCGAGTCGCTGCAGCTGACACCGGGACGAGCAGCAGTCTGGTAGGTCACTCGGACGTCTTCCACTTTCGCGGCGAGTACGTGCCGATCATCCGGCTGCACGATGTGTTTGGCGTGGAGCCGAAGACGACCCAGCTGCACGAGGGTCTCATCATGGTGGTCGAGGGAGAGGGCCGCCGGGTTGGACTGTTTGTCGATGCACTGCTGGGGCAGCAGCAGGTCGTCATCAAGTCCATGGAGTCCAACTACGGGCCAGTGGAAGGAGTGGGGGGCGCAACCATTCTCGGGGAAGGAACAGTTGCCCTGATTCTCGACGTGCCTGGACTGATTCGCATGGCGGCAGGGCGTGTGGCAGTGCGCCGAGTGGGCTGAACCCGCCACAGCGGGAACCAAAAACAGAGGAATGGCGATGACTACAGCAATGAACGTCTCAGACGCAAGCAGCGATGCACGCCAGATGCTTACCTTCCGACTCGGAGAGGAGGGCTATGGCGTCGACATCCTGCGGGTAAAGGAGATCCGGGGTGGTCCCCGGTCACGCGAATTCCCCAGTCGCGCGCGCACGTTCTGGGTGTACTGAATCTGCGCGGGTCAATCGTTCCGATCATCGATCTGCGAGTGCGATTCTCCCTGGAGAAGGCCGAGTTCACGCCGCTGACCGTCATCATTGTTCTGTCCATCACATCAGGGACCAACAGTCGCGAATGTGGCCTGGTTGTGGACAGTGTGTCCGACGTACTGGACATCAGTCGCCGACGCGATGCGTCCAGCGCCGAATCTCAGCGGCAGTGTCGACGCGGAGTTCATTCACGGGCTGGCCAATGTCGACGGCCGAATGATGATTCTGCTGAATGTAGATGAACTCGTGGGGCGCGAGCTGTCGTCCGTGGAAAGCCCCCGCATGACGGGAACCAACTAGCCTGCCGGTCGCAGCCCTGTAATCACCGACTACATCCTAATTGACTCAATTAACGGAGAAGTTTCAGAAATGGTCGCCAAGAAGAAGTCACCGCGGTACGCCGCGCAAAGCCAGAAGGTCGTTCGGCTGCCGAGCTGGGCGGTATTGTTGCTGCAATCGGCCGCTCCCAGGCAGTCATCGAGTTTGACCTCACCGGCAAGGTTCTGGATGCCAACGAGAACTTCCTGAAGACACTCGGATACGAGATCGGGGAGATTCGCGGACAGCACCACAGCATGTTCGTCGAGCAAGCCTACCGGGACAGTGCGGACTATCGCCAGTTCTGGGAAAAGCTCGGTCGCGGAGAATTCAATGCCGGTCGCTTCAAGCGCATCGGCAAGGCGGGCAAGGAGGTCTGGATACAGGCCTCCTACAATCCGATTCTGGATGCCAAGGGCAAGCCTTTCAAGGTAATCAAGTTTGCCAACGACATTACCGAGCAGGAGCTGCGGGCGCGCGAGGCGATGTTCAAGAGCGCGGCGTTTGAGGGGTCATCGGTTGCGATGATGATGATCGACCGGGATTTCAAGGTTACCTACGTCAACGACTCCACGAAGAAGCTGCTCGGGGAGAACGCGGCGGCATTCCGGGCGATATGGCCGAGCTTCAACCCCGACGCCATCGTCGGTGCCTGCATCGACATGTTCCACAAGAACCCGGCCCACCAGCGGCAGTTGCTTTCGAACCCCGGGCGACTTCCGTACCGGACCGATATCAGCGTCGGGGATCTGAAGTTCGCGCTCAGCGTGGGTGGTGTCTACGACATCAAGGGCGAGTATGTGGGCAACACGCTCGAATGGGACAATGTCACGGAAACCCGGTTGAACACGGGAATGCTGGCCGCCCTGCAGCGGTCCCAGGCGACGATCGAGTTCGATCTTTCCGGCAAGATCCTCAACGCCAACGAGAACTTCTGCAAGACGTTGGGCTACTCGATTGACGAGATCCGGGGGCAGCATCATTCGTTGTTTGTGGAAGCCGTCCTATCGGCAGAGCCCCGAATACCGTGCGTTCTGGGAGAAGCTCGGGCGCGGCGAATTCGATGCCGGGCAAGTATCTGCGCCTTGGGAAGGGCGGCAAGGAGATCTGGATCCAGGCTTCCTACAACCCGATCCTGGATGGCAACGGCAAGGCATTCAAGGTCGTCAAGTACGCGTCCGATGTTACGGAGCAGGTCAAGTTCTCCGAGCAGATGGAGCTGACCGTCCGTGAGGCGAGCGAGATCGCGGCTGCGGCAGCTGCCGGCGACCTGACCAAGCGCATCTCGCTGGTTGGCAAGACCGGCGCCCTGGAGGGGCTCAGCACCGGTGTGAACCAGCTGCTGGGCGTCATGACGGATGTGATCAGCAAGGTGAAGGAGGCGGCTGTAGAGGTGTCTCGAGGCGCGGACGAGATCAGCCAGGGCAATACCAATCTTTCGCAGCGCACCGAGGAGCAGGCGTCCTCGCTCGAGGAGACGGCATCCTCCATGGAGGAGATGACCAGCACCGTGAAGCAGAACGCTGACAATGCCGGTCAGGCGAACCAGCTGGCAGTGGCAGCTCGCGACCAGGCAGAGAAGGGCGGTGCGGTGGTGGCGACCGCGATCAAGGCGATGACTGAGATCAACGAGTCGTCCAAGAAGATCGCAGACATCATCGGAGTGATCGATGAGATCGCATTCCAGACCAATCTGCTGGCGTTGAATGCTGCAGTGGAGGCAGCCCGAGCCGGGGAGCAGGGGCGTGGCTTTGCGGTGGTGGCTTCGGAGGTTCGCAATCTCGCCGGCCGCTCTGCGACGGCAGCCAAGGAAATCAAGGGTCTCATCCAGGACAGCGTCAAGAAGGTTGAGGAAGGATCGAACCTGGTCACCCAGTCCGGCACGACGCTGGAGCAGATTGTGTCGGCCGTGAAGAAGGTGACCGACATCGTGGCCGAGATTGCTGCGGCAAGTCAGGAGCAGTCTGCCGGCATCGAGCAGGTGAACAAGGCTGTGATGCAGCTGGACGAGCTGACGCAGCAGAATGCGGCTCTGGTTGAGGAGGCTTCTGCTGCCAGCCAGTCGATGGCCGAGCAGGCCAGTGCGCTGAGCGAGACCATGAGCCGCTACGAAGTCAGCAATGATGCGAATGCCAAGGCAAGGTCCGCTGCGGAACCGCCAAAGAACGCAGTCCCCGCGGAACGCCGGGGACCAGGCCGGGCCTGGAGTGGCACCGCCAAGGCAGCCGGCGCCGCAGCGCCGTCGGCCGGCCGGTTGCCAAAGCCGCAGGGGCGGGTGGCGATGGCGACTGGAAGGAATTCTAGACGCCGTGCGCGGTGGCGTCCCGGGCTTTGCCCGGGGCGCCACCTGTCCCGCAATGGAACATCAAGAAGCTTGAACACGGAACTGCAATCATGGCTCGAATCCTCGCTGTGGATGACTCTCCTTCGATGCGCCAGATGGTTGGTGCCACCCTGTTGAGCGCGGGACACGAAGTGCTGACCGCAATCGATGGTGATGACGCGCTGCGCGTCGCCAGGAGTGAAGCGGTGATTGACCTGGTGATCACGGATGTGAATATGCCCAATCGAGACGGCATCTCGCTGGTGCGGGAGCTGCGGCTTCTGCCGCAGTACAAAGGCGTCCCGCTGCTGATCCTGACTACGGAAGCCAGCATGGAACGCAAGATGGCCGGCAAGGAGGCCGGTGCGACTGGATGGATCGTCAAGCCGTTCAATCCAGAGAGCCTCCTGTCCACCGTCGCAAAGGTTCTGGGCTGAGGCTGTCTCCGGGTTGAACAGATTGCGGTGCCTGCCACGTGGAGCCGCACCGCAGAGGAACATTTATGCATTCAGGGATGCAAGTGATGCCGCAGAAGACCGCGGATCGACTGACCGAGGAGGTCAGGGCGGTGGCAGTGGCAGTGGAACAGATCACGGTGGCTCTGCATGAGGCCCAGCAGCCGGTGGAAGAGCTTGGAGTCAGTGTCAGCCGCATCATCGTGACGGTGGGGGCACTTCGTCTGGCCGCTGCCGATCTGCCAGAGTCAGCGCGCGAGGCAGTTCTGTGCAGGCAGATCAACGGCGCGATCGACAAGCTTTCCACGGACGCTGCGCAGGCGACGATAACTTTGCAGTTCTATGATCGGATGACCCAGCATCTGACGCACCTGCAGGACTACCTTGCCGGGGTGGTCAGGCTGATGGCAAGCAGGCCGGTGCCTGCCGGTGCTCCCCTGGAGATGCAGGGGTGGCACAAACTGCACCGCGAACTGAGCAGTCGACTGATGTCGGATCTGCAGCGGCAGCATCTGCGGGGGATGACGCCGGAGGAATGGGGAGACATGGCGATGGTGGATGCCAGGAGCATCCAGGGTTCACCGCCAAGTTCGGTCGAGTTGTTCTGATGCAACCGGCCATGAATGCAACAATTGTCCGGGAGTTCGAGTGAACGCCAGTGCCACCAGTATGAGTTCGCCAGGCAGGGTCAGGGAATTCGAGTTTTCTGAGGAAGACTTCATGTCCCTGCGGGAACTGGTCAAGCGCATGACAGGCATCACACTCTCGAGTTCAAAGTCGGAGATGGTCTACGGTCGGTTGTCGCGCCGCCTTCGAGCTTTGAGTCTGAAATCCTTCCGGGAGTACCGATCGTTGCTCGCTACCGAAGATGGGCAGCAGGAACTCGCTGAATTCGTCAATGCGCTGACCACGAATCTGACGTCATTTTTCCGGGAGAGTCACCACTTTGATTACCTGCGCGAGCATCTGTTGCTTCCATTGGCGACCAGCCCTCGACGCATCCGAATGTGGTCTGCAGGCTGTTCGACAGGGGAAGAGCCGTACTCGATTGCCATGACCGTGGCGGAGACGCTGACCCTCAAGGGTTGCGGAGACCTGAAGATCCTGGCAACCGACCTGGATTCGGACGTACTGGAGACGGGGCGCAGAGGTCAATACAACGACGATCGGCTGAGAGGCATGGCGACGCGGCGCCGCGAGTCGTTCTTCACGAAGCGCGAGACGGTGGATGGCGTTCGCCATGACGTGAAGCCGGAACTTGCTGCCCTGATCACCTTCAAGCAGCTGAACCTCATGCATGAGCTGCCCATGAAGGGGCCGCTGGATGTGATCTTCTGCCGCAATGTCGTGATCTATTTTGACAAGGATACGCAGCGGCAGTTGTTTGCGAAGTTTGCGAAGGTTCAGAGGACGGGAGATCTGCTGTTCCTGGGTCATTCCGAAAGTCTCCACAACGTGTCGGACGCGTATTCCCTGATCGGCAAGACCGTCTACCGGCGCAATGCGTCACCTGCCGCACGTTGAAAAAGGGCGACAGAATCCGGGAAGGTCCCGGTACGCGCATGGAGAGGAGAAGTGATGTCGGAAAGGAGTTTTGATCGCAGGCGTGATCCCAGCGTGGATCGCGGCAAGCCGATTCGCGTTCTCATCGTCGACGATTCGGCACTCGTGCGGCGGATACTCTCCGAGCTGATGTCGAGCGATCCTGGCATCGAAGTGGTCGGTGTTGCGAATGATGCTTTCATGGCGCGCGAGAAGATCAAGCTGCTGGCACCGGATGTCCTGACTCTGGACGTGGAGATGCCCAGGATGGACGGTGTGACCTTCCTTCGAAACCTCATGCGGCTGAGGCCGATGCCGGTGGTGATGGTTTCCTCGCTCACAGATCATGGCGCGGAAATCACCCTGGAGGCTCTTTCGATCGGGGCGGTGGACTACCTGCCAAAGCCCAAGATCGATCTGGCGGCCACGTTGGCAGATTATCGCGATGAGCTGCTTGGCAAGATCCGGATGGCGGCACAGGCGCGTGTACGTCGCTACGAAGAACATGTGCCGATGGTGGTTGCGCCGAGTCTCACAACGGACGCCATTCTGGCGCCGGGGGTGGCAACCCGGCTGCGAACGACCGACCGGATCATTGCCATCGGGGCATCCACTGGTGGCACTGAGGCGATCAAGGATGTGCTGCTGGAGTTGCCGGCGGATACACCGGGAATCGTCATCACCCAGCATATTCCCAAGGCATTCAGCACCGCGTTTGCCAGGCGAATGAACAGTGTGTGCCAGATGACGGTCTGTGAGGCTGAGGACGGACAGCAGGTCCTGCCAGGGCACGTATACATTGCACCAGGTGACCAGCATCTGTTGATTGTGCGTAGTGGCGCACGATACATCTGCAGGCTCGATGCGGGTCCGCCAGTGAACAGGCACAAGCCCTCTGTGGATGTTCTGTTCCGCTCTGTAGCACAGCAGGCTGGTCGCAATGCCATTGGAGTCATTCTGACCGGTATGGGAAAGGATGGGGCGGCGGGGTTGAAGGAAATGCGCGAGGCTGGTTGCCCGACCATTGCCCAGGATGAGGCAAGCAGCGTGGTATGGGGGATGCCTGGTGCAGCTGTGGAAATCGGCGCGGCCGTCGACGTGTTGCCCTTGCGGCAGGTTGGCGGGCGCATACGGAGTCTGTCGGAAGCCATGGATATCACGCGGCGATCGGCAAGTGACGCTTGAATTTGGCAATGAGGAGATGAAGAGTCATGAATAGCAAAGAAGATCGTCCATCTGGCAGATCCCGTGTTGAGCTTCCGGTTTCCTGTACCCTGAAGGAGGCTGCTCACGTCAAGGGTCTGCTGAAGGATGGCCTGGAGTTAACCGGGGACGTCGAGCTGGATGCGCGGGGGATCGGACGAATCGACACGACCGCCCTGCAGCTGCTGGTGTCGTTTGTTCGGGACATGAGCGAGGCAGGGCGCGCCGTAACCTGGATTGGACCCAGCGAAGAGTTCACCCGTTCGGCGCGAACGCTGGGGTTGACTGTGACGCTCGGTGTGGGTGGCAGCACCTGAGAGCGGCTGTAGGGGAGCCTGGAAAGATGGCTACCTCATGCCGCTTGACGCGATACTGTCCAGATTATTCGTCTGGATCAGATGCCGAGACCTGCGATCAGGTCATCCACGTCGGACTGACCCTGAACTGCATTTTGCGTGAGATTGGGGATCGCTGGACCTTGAGGTGAGGTATCCAGTCCAGACGGGCGTTCGGCCAGATCCAGATTCACGCCGGCGCTCGATGCCAACTCGTGCAGCACGGACTCAATCTCTCCCACCAGTGTGCGTACACCGCGCAGGATCTGACCTGTCAGATCCTGAAAACCCTGAGCCAGCATCACTTCGGTGAGATTGCGCCGCACTTGTTCTGCGTTGGCGCGCACGTCCTCCAGGAAAAGACGGACTTCGCTGGCAGTGCGCAGATGCAGCGTGTCGGAGAGCGCAGCAGCACCCTTGGCGGTTGCGTCGGCCAGTGGGACGGTTTGCTCGATGATGTCCAGGGTTCGGTGCGCGGCTTCTTCGGTCATCCTCAGGACATGATCCAGACGCAATCTGGCATCCGGTACATCCTTGACAGCCAGAGTTGCGATCCGGGACTCGGAGCGGAACCGTGTGAGCGCCGCAAGGAGCACGTTGGACAGTCGATGGACGTCTGCGAGAACCTGTGGCTGCCTGTCCAAGCAGATGTCCTGCAATGCCAGCTCAAATGCGGCCTCGTCGCTGGTTTGATAAGCGTCAGTCAGCCGAGTCATGGCAACCCGGTAACGCGCGGAGAAGTCGCTTGTTCCCATGGTTATCAGCCCGCTGGCCTCGTCGATAGGATCTTTTCTATCTTTTCCCTCAGGGTGATCGCGGTGAATGGCTTGACGACATAGCCATTTACACCGGCCTGAGCTGCCTCGACGATCTGCTCCCGCTTGGCTTCTGCAGTCACCAGCAGGACAGGCAGTTTGGCCAGTGCCGGATCGGCGCGTACGGCCTTGAGAAGATCCAGGCCGGGCATGCCGGGCATGTTCCAGTCGGTAACCAGAAAATCGATTCCACCGGCCTTGAGTATCGGCAAAGCGGTGTTGCCATCGTCGGCCTCGGTAATATTCGAATAGCCGAGATCGACCAGGAAGTTCTTGACGATGCGCCGCATCGTTGAAAAGTCGTCCACCACCAGAAACCGTAAATCCATGCTCATGACATTGTTCTCCGAAGTTGTTGTAGCGTTTCCGCGCCGTATCTGAGAGTTATCCGTTGCCTGTGGAAGGCGCACTGGCGATCACGGACTGTTCCTCACCAGGGCATCCAGAGAGTTCCCGCACTTGCGGGTACTCATCTTGTCGACGCGAACGGCATGCTTGCCGCGCTGGATCGCGAGCTCCCCCCGGAACAGTGATATGCCATCCGACAGAACGGTGGCGTTGCCATCGAAATCGAATGGAATGATGTCACCCGGGCGCATGTCGAGCAGCGACCGGACGGTCATCTTGGCTGAACCCAGGCGGGCCACTACATCCACGGGTGAGTCCTCCAGCTCGTTGCGGAGGAGCTGTGACCAGCGCACTTCACGATCTGCCCGGTCACTTTGCATGCCCGCACGCAAGGTGTCTTTCATGGGCTCCAGCATGGCGTAAGGCAGTGTGATATGAATCTCACCGCCTTTGCCGTCCAGATCCACTCGCAGCCGGCTGACCACAACGATCTCGGTTGGACTCACGAGATTGGCAAAATGGGGATTCATCTCCCGGTTGATGAATTCGACCTTGGCAGCCAGTACCGGTGCCCAGGCGTTTTCGAGTCCGGCGATGACCGCGTCCATAAGCATCTGGATGATCTCATTCTCCGTCGCCGTGAAATCGCGGCCTTCGATCTTGGCGTGGCGCCCACTACCGCCGAAGTAGGTGTCGACCAGTGCAAAGATCAGCTTGGCCTCGAAGATCAGGAGACCGGTGCCGGATAGTGGCTGGAACCGGATCAGGTTCAGACTGGTGGGAACGCTGAGCGTTGGTGTGTATTCGGCGTATTTTGGAGTGGATACTCCCAGGACGGAGATTTCCGGGGATCTCCGCAGCATGCCGAACATGGACAGGCGAAGCGCCCTGGCAAGGCGTTCGTTGATCATCTCCAGGGTCGGCATTCGGCCGCGCACAATGCGCGTTTGGGTACTGAAATCGTACTGCCTTGTGACCGATGGATCGTCGATGGGTATGGGCGCAGTTTCAACAGAACTGCCATTGACGCTGTTCAACAGTGCATCAATGTCATCCTGTTCCAGTACATCGTTCATACCCAGGCCTCCGTTCCGCTCCGATTCGACTTGCACGTACTGGAAGTTCCACTTTGGTGCATAAGGTTGTGTGGTCGATGGACGGCTGAAATGGAGGCGGACCAGATGTGATCCGGCGCCACGTGGTAGCAGTCTGTCGGAGTGGTGGGTGAAGTGGCGGCGTGTGTCACGGGATCGTCTCCTAGAAGAGTTCGATGTCGTGGGTGATGGGTTGCGTCGTGACGGACTGCAGATGCAATTGCTCCCGTCTGGCGATGTCTCCGCTGTCGGCGGATCGAAGGTGCTTCACATGCACTTTGCCGGTGTAAGGGATATAGACAACCCGGCGTGGGACGTCGCTGCCGACATCGTGGGCGGTTACCTGGAAGCCCTCCGTCTGGAGCCATTGCCGGGCAAATGCGATATTCCTGTTCCCGACTTCAATGGCCGCCTTGAGGACGTGGCCGCCGCCGAACAATTTGACTTCCATCCGCTCGCGTCGAGCGCCGAGTTTCAGGAGTCCGTTGATCAGGCTCTCCATCGCAAAGGATCCGTAGCGGGTTGCCAGGCCGGCATCCGCGTTGAGCCAGGTGCTCTTTCCCTGGGTAGTGTCTTCCGGAAGCATGAAGTGGTTCATGCCGCCGACATGGATGAGTGGGTCGCGGATACACGCAGAAATGCAGGATCCCAGCACGGTTGTAATCCCCTCGTCGGAGGCGGTGAGGTAGAACTCTCCGGGCAGGATCTTTGCCATCCAGCAGCCCATCCGGTTGTCCCAGGCGCTGCTGATTGCTTCGAATCCGGATACGACGGGTGGGCGAGCAGGAATCGCAGGCATGTTGCGGTTGTTCAGCATGGCATGAAAAGTTCGGTATGGATGCAGACAGTGGTATGCGCGGTCGGAGTTGGGCATTGGCGGGCGTGGAAGGCGCTCATGGGATTCGGCTACGCCTTGATTGGCAATAGCGCCACCCGCGAATGGACGCCGGTTTCGTCGTTCGCGCTGCTGACCATGACGCAGTTCCGGCCTGCGGCCTTGGCGCGATACAGTGCACGGTCCGCATGACGCAGCAGGGTGGAGACGTTATCGCCGTGCTTGCCAAGCGTGGCGATGCCGGCCGATACCGATATCCTGGCAAGGGGTTGGTCGTTGCGTTGCAGACGGAGTGAGTGGACGGCCACCCGGAGTTTCTCCGCTACCTGCTCGGCTTCCGGCAATGAAGTTCCGGGCAGGAGTATCGCGAATTCCTCGCCACCCATGCGGCAGACAACGTCGTCATGCCGGAGCGACCGCCGTAACAGGGCGCCGACTTCGCGCAAAGCGATATCGCCACAATCGTGGCCGAAGCGGTCGTTGAAGGACTTGAAGAGGTCGATGTCCAGGACCAGCAGGGACAGATCGCGGTTGTTCGCGCGGGCCTGACGGATCGCCGCATCAAAACGTTCGTCGATGACCCGGCGGTTGTGGAGTCCGGTCAGCGGATCGATGATGCTCTGGGCGCGCAGCGTCTCCCGGAGGCGCAGGTTGGCCAGGGACAGCGCGACTTGATTGGCAAGTGCTTGCAGCAGCTGTAGTCGGGACGGTGTGGCCAGATCCTGTGACAGGGATGAATCGTCGTCAGACAGCTGCAAGACGCCGAGCAGCTCGCCATGCCCTAAAAGGGGTATGCAGTGGCAGCCCTGAGCTTTGTCGTCGGTTTGGTGATTGCAGCGCGGATGATCCGGGGTCTGATCAGTATGGTGCGGGCGTCCGCGTCGTAGTGCCCAACAGTCATCGCTTGCCAGCTCAGTCTGGATTCTGGCGGCGTTCCGGCCCCAGGCACCGGCCTTGGTCGCCGCGGTGCGTGTGTCTGTCAGCATGTACAACGCGCCAGTAAGTCTCGGGAACAGGCGCTGCATCGTGTGAGCAACGATTCCGCACAATTCCGGCTCGGTGTTGCTGCTGTGGAGGAGCTCCCCCATTTCGGTCAGGGTCTGCAGTTCGAGGGAATTGCGTTCCAGCGTCGCCACGCTTTCGGTGAGGCGCCGGTTGCTGTCCAGCAGCTGAATCTCGAAGGCGTGACGCACACTGTTGTCACGCACGAGGCAGTACATCACCGTGCCTCGACGCGTCTCCAGCCGACTGAGGCTGACGTCGATGGCGATACGACTGCCGTCCTTGCGAATGCCCGAGATGTTCAGACTGCTGCCCATCGAGCGGGATCGGGAGCTGGTCCAGAACGTGGTGCGCCGTTCGGCGTGGCCGGCGCGTGCTTCGGGGGGGACCAGCGTTTCCACGGATTGTCCCAACAGCTCAGCCGGCAGGTACCCGAACAGGTCGCACAGTTGCGGGTTCACGAAGACGATCGTACCGGTGGCGTTGATCTCGAGGATGCCTTCGGGCACTGCATTGAGCAGCGCTTCGAGTTTCCGCTGTTCGCCGAAGAATGCGTGGCGGAGCGGTCCGAAGCCCCAGCTGGCAATCAGTATTGGCCCGGCAATGGTCAGCGCGATGGACGCAATCGGATGATTCAGCAGTGCGGCGAGCAGAGCGGCAAGACAGGCCGTTGCGAGCGCGAACCAGAGGCTTGCGCTGGGCAGCGGTCGCGCCGCGAGGAAAGAGTTGTCAGGTCGCCGCATCGGTCCAGATCCCCAAAGCCATTGCCAGAGCAATGCAGCAAGTTCGGGGCTGCCGGAAGGTGATCGCCGGGCAAATAGGGGCCGCGACGCTCAGGCGTATACATAATGCACGCCTTATGAGCGGGCAATGGCGATGGGGTCGAAATCGGAACTTTGCCGCGAGATATTGCCGACTCTGTGATGCATGTCGCGATCGGCCAGGTTCCGGTTCAACGCGGGCTCACGCGGCATAGCTCATGTGCTTGCTCGCCTGAACAATGGCCACACCAGTCGGCGCCAGGCCAGGGCGAGACCGGTGTAAACCAGGAAGCAGGCAGCAAGGGATGCAAGCCCTGCGATGGTCTGGCCCACAAATCCGTACTGCTCTCCAGTGTGTGCAAAGCGCAGCCATGTCCGCGCGCGCTGCGCCGGCGTCTGGGCATTCGTCTGCGGAGGCTGTACGCGAATCACTGTGGCGTCCGTCGTGTTCAACGTAACGGTCTGCCGCGGTGGCCGTCGCTCCGTGGACTGCATCTCCAGCGTCATCTCGACCTGCGCAGCACTCATATCGAGGGGCATGGTCAGGCGTTTCCAGCCAGGCGTCTGGGCAATGGCCACCTGCCGAAGCGTTTCGAGACTTGCGCGGGGGGCGGATTCATTCCCGGCCACCGCGTCATTTCCTCTCGCAGCGGACTGACCAGCTGGCTCCGCCGCCGGGCCACCCCCGCCCGGTGCCCGCCGTTGAGGTGCTGCTTCGCCATAGGCGGCATAAACCAGCCGATTGGCCCAGTCGAAGGAGATCACCACGCCGCTCAATGAAATCACGAACAACGGGATGAGCATCCAGAAGCTGAAAACATGGTGCCAGTTGAAGTCGCGCACTTTCCCGTTGATGTAGCTCTTCTGGAAGAGCATCAGCCCGCGCAGATTTCTCCAGCGCCAGACCTTGGGCAACCAGATGTAGATGCCACTGACAATGATGAACAGGAAAAGCAGGTTTCCATAATCGATGAGCTTCGCGCCGGTGCCGCGCGAATCACCGCTCAGCCAGCGGTGCCAGTTTTCCACCACGCGGAAGAATTCACGACGGCCGGTCGAGGCGTCCTGGATCACCGAACCGTCGTAAGGATTGAGCAGCACGGATGCTTCCCGTCCGCGCGAGACTGTAACGGGTGCCGTAGGGTCGGCATCGAACACGAGGTTCGGACGCGTACCCGCGGGGAGATCCCGGCGGGCCACCACCGCCAGACTGTCCGCGTCGAGCGGCGTCGCACCAGCGGCTGGCGAGACATGATTCCCGCGTACCGCCGAATCGAGCATCTGGTGTTCGTAGGTCAGCAAAACGCCGGTTGCGGACATCACGAGGATGAACACGCCCGCCACCACGGCGCTGCTGAGGTGGGCCCAGAAAAGGATGCGGCGGAACAGGGAGCCCGGTACGGCGGCCATCAGGAGTGCTCTTTGTTGCGAATGATTCTCAATAGTAATTCACTTTGGGGCCCTGCGGCTAGGCCGCCCCCCATATCCGCAATCGCTGCCTGTGCAGGGGGTGGCCCCAAGGGCCCCGTATTAAATGAGCTGCGCAGCCTCAAGTTCGCGCTTGAGGGCGGCGTAGTAGATCGGCGCCGCAATCAGCCCGCCGACGCCGAACATGGCCTCCATCACGAGCATCGCGATGAGAATCTCCCACGCCCGCGCCCGGATCCGCGTGCCGACAATGCCGGCATTCAGGAAGTATTCCAGCTTGTGGATCACGATCAGGTAACTGAGCGCGGCCACCGCGACGCCCGGTGATACCGACAGCCCGACAACGAAGATCATCGTGTTCGAGATCAGGTTTCCCACCACGGGAAGCAACCCGGCCACGAAGGTGATTGCGACGAGGGTCTTTGCCAGAGGAAGGTTGACGCCGAACAGCGGCAGGACAACCAGCAGATAGAGGCCGGTCAGCAGCGTGTTGATGGCGGAGATCTTTGCCTGCGCGAAGACGATGTCGCGAAACGCGGCCGCGAGATTCGCGCAACGCGCACCGAGTGCGACGGCCAGAGGTCCTCGTACGGGACGTGCCAGAGTCAGATGCAGCGCCAGCATTGCACCCAGCGCCATGCCGATGAGCAGCTGCACCAGCAACCGACCGGCCTGCTTGCCCATGAACTGCAGCTGCGCAGCGTGTTGCCGCAACCAGTCGATGATTGCGGCGCGGATCTCTTCCTCGCCATCGGGAAGGTACTCGACCACGACAGCCGGCAGTTGTGCGCGTGCCCGCTCTATCAAGGGCGTGATCTGCTCGAGCAGTGCGCTGGGATTGCCGTGCTCGCTGCCCAGGAATGCGATGCCAGCCACGATGGCCAGTGTCAGCAGCCCTACGACCAGCGACGCCAGGATGGCGACAATGAACCAGTGCGCCCGGTTACCTGGCAGATGGCTCTGCAGCCCGGGAGCGAGCACATTGACCGTTGCAAAGACCAGCAGCCCCGCGAGCAGGGCGGGCAGGAGGTTCAGCACCAGCAGTAATACCAGCGCCACCGCCATGAGGATGTAGCTGGCTAGGGTGATGCGCCCACTGTCGGCCGTGAAAGTGCGCACTATCTGGCCCGGCGCTTCACGCATTGCATGAACCGCCGCTCCAGTTCGTCATGCACCGCAGCCTCTGCGGCACTGAGGCCCAGCCATTCGATCCGCATGCTGTCCCACACGCGTTCATCGGCCTGCCGCGCCTGACCAAGGCCCTGGCGCAGCAACTGCATTTCCTGCTCGCGGCGAAGGCGGGCATCTTCCAGCGGAGTGGGAGAGTCACTCAGGATCTCGGCGTGGATGCAGAGTTTCCGCAAGGCCAGTTCGCGTGCCGCGTCGTCGGGCTGCGTGAACTCCTCGGAGTCCGCACGAGCGAGAGACTGCCGCAGCGCCTGCAGCACACCTTTGCTGGGCCAGCGGGGGACGCCGGCGATGAAGGCTTCAGCGGCAATCTTCAGTTCATCCCGGGTGGCATCGCCCCGGATGACGGCACGCTGGAAGGCGCGCACGTGCCGCGCGGCGGCGAGGGTGTTGGATTCGATGGCTTCAGCGTCGCGCTGCGCGAGTCCGGCGATTTGCGAGTCATACCGGGACATCGCGCGCTGGTAACGCTCGCGCAATTGGCGCGCGTCGTTGCGCGGCAGTTCGCCCAGAGCGGCGAAAGCATCCTGCCACTCGCGCAGCCTGGCTTCGCCCGAGGGACGATCCGCCGGGCCTTCCTGGCACGCCTGTTCGATCTGCTCGCACAGGTCTGCGGCTGCAGACTTCGCCTGTTCGAGCGTGGCATTCTGCTGCGCGAATTCCTGCTGTCGGCGTTCGTACACCGCGTTGCACAGCGCGCGAAACTCATCCCACATGGCCTGGGATTGTGCGTGGGGAACGGGGCCCGTCGTCTTCCATTGCGCCTGCAGGCGCTTCACTTCATCGATTGCGGCGGAGAGATCCGCGGTGGTCGTCAGGTGCAACGCGCGCGTGATCAGTGCCTGCTTGTCATTGGCATTGCTGGCATGCCAGGCGTTGATCCGTGGTTCGCAGCCGATCCAGTGCGCCAAAGAACTCCGTATCCAGCGGACGGCTGGCATCGCGATCGACGGGCGCATGGTTGCGCCATTCCTGCGGTGCTTCGCGCAGCACGCGCAGGATCAGGGCATGATCAGGCTGCCCGGAATCCAGACCGGCCTCGAACGCGAGCACGCGATCCAGCACCTGCTTGCGAGCATTCAGGTTCGCGCGACGAATCGCAGCCTGCTCTGTGAGGTAGACCTGACAGGGCTGGAATGCCGCCGTATACGCCCGCTCGAATCGCTCGGCCTCGGCAGTCGCTTCGACTGCGAGACCCTTGTTGATCGTGCGCCACTCCTGGCGCAGGGCGCGGATGTGATCCACCAGCGTCTCCGGCGCTTCGTCCACGCCGATCAGTGCTTCCATCTCCTCGATCAGCTCGACGCGTTTGGGTGCGGCGACATAGTCTTTCCACTGCCGCAATTCATTCAGGCGCGCATCCAGCATTTCGAGGTTGCGCGCGAGGTGTGGCGTCAGGGCGCGCGCGTCAGTCAGCGCGGCTTCAATGGATTGGCGGAACCAGGCAGACTTGCGCGTCTCGCCACGGCTCAGGGCGGCGCCGCACAGGCGGATCAGGCTGGCGATTTCTGCATGGCTCTGCGCGTCGGCGGTCTGCTTCTCGCTGAGCGCCTGCGTTTCCGCCAGGACCTCGGCCTCACGGGCCAGATCCGCCGCCGCCTGTTCGCGCGCATCAATGGCGGCTTGTTCTTCCGCAGCCTGCTGTTGCGCCAGCAGTTCTGCTTCGAGTGCACGTGCACGGACTTGTTCGGCTGCATGTTCCGCAGCCAGGCGTTCGAGTTCGCGCTCACGCGCTGCGATGACTTCCTGGCCGCGCTCCAGGGCCAGTTGCCCGCGCTGCCGAATCTCGGCATCAATCCCGGGGGGCAATGCCTGCCAGCGCGCGGTGTACAGCGACAGCGTCGGCGCGAACAACGCGTCAAACGGTTTCGCAGCGAATCTTTCCATCGTGGCGCACAGCGCTTCCGCATCACTTCTGGCCAGAGCCAGATTGCGTTGCTCCGCCAGCAGCGCGTCGAGTCGCCCCTTGATGAGTTTGTAGGCGGCTTTATCCCGGCCGCGCAGGCGCGGCAGCAGTGCCTGCCACGCTGCGGGATCCTGAATCCCCGTGGCAGCCGCCTGACGCAAGCGGGTGGTTTGACCCTCCACGGCGAGCCGCACCAGTTCGGCGGATTCCAGGGTGCCGGATTCGATAGCGCGCAACAGCTGTTGCTGCTCCTCGGGATCGACCGCCAGCGGGGCGGGCTCGGCCTTCAGGGGAGGCGGTTCGGCTACCGGTGTGGGTGGTGGAGGCGGGGTGCGGAAAAGGCGAGAGAACAGTTTCATTGCGGAAAATGATACAGGACATGGTTGTCCCGCCGGGCAACTGAGAAATTGCCCCGAAGAAGTTGAACCTGCGACCCCGGTCAGTCGATCCCGCTGGGCTCTTCCGACAGCACGCGGCGCGCACCCGTTTCGTCCGGCAGCAGGCTCAGCCGCGCGACATAACCGGCGTAGGCGAGGCGCGCCATGCTGTCCGGTTCCATGCCATTGTCTGTGCACCAGGCGAGGAAGCGATCGGGATCAATGTGCGCCCGGATGGGTCTCTCTCCCTCACGCCGGGCTTTCTCCAGAACACGCTGTGCTTGCTTCAACCATCGCTCGTAGGACTGGGGGAGCAAGTCGTGATCCACCATCACATCAAGGATGCGTGGATAACTTTCCCGATCAAACCAGGGAAAAGGAGTGCCGGCTAGATGGAGGCCTTCACTCGATGCAGTGCCGAATGAAGTGTCGTGGTGTGGCATGTCTCACCCCCGGTTAGCGACTCTATGAAGTCACTCTACTCCGAGTGGCCGGAACATGACTGAGTGAATGAACAACAGTGATGAAGGATATTTAGCAGCCGGGTAGGTGACCGATCAGGCAGCAATTCCAGAAGGTCTGCGACCCCGGTTGCTCAGGGGGCCGAGGTCGGGTTCGCACACCTTTTTAGAACGAAACCCGGACTCCCGCCGTGAAGAACCGACCCATGTCGTCGCGCGATTTCCGATCAGCTCCTGCTGCTGCCGGCAGTCAGCGGAAGCCAAGCCTCGACTTTACCTTTTGATTATCGATGGCGTGAACGCCGCTGTGGTCGAGGCGCCACTTGTCCATGTACTGCGTCGGCCTGATCAACGACACGCCGGATGCGGCAAGCAGCTTCTCCAGCGAAGCGTCGGAAAATGGTGCGGGAGGCCCCGCCTTGAATGCACCCCACAGACCATCCCAGTGCACGGGCAGATAGGCCGTGGGCTTCAACAGTGGCAGCAGCAGCGTGGCAATCTCGGCTCCGCCGGTGCCGATCCACAGATCAACGCGTTGCAGCCCGGCGTCCCGCAGCGCACGCCGCAGATTCTCTATCGGCGCACCATAGTCGCGCCCTTCGATGACGATGGGAACGGCAAGATCCACGGCGCTGGCGGAATTCTGGAAGAACAGACTGACCGGCCCCTGCGGTGTCGCGATGACGAACAGGAACGCGCGATTGCCACCGCCGTTGGGGAAGTCCTCCGCCACGCCCGCTTTGAGCCCACCGCTGGCATCGGGCAGGGGAACCGCCGACAACTCCCGCGCATCATGCTGTTCCGGATTCTTCGCCGGATCACCGCTGTGGTTCCAGCGTACGACGTACATCGAAACACCGGCGCCCAGCTCGATGCGTTCGCCGCCGAAGACAGCACGACACTGCCGTGCCGGAACTTTCGCGGCTCGCACCTGCAGGCAGGTCGTGGGTGGGCCGATGACAGGTGCGCGTGACAGACGCGCCCATACAGGCAAGTCGAAGGAATGGTCGAAGTGGCTGTGGCCGTTGATGAGCATGCTGACTGCGCGTCTGCCACCAATGGCGTCGAACACCTCGCGCACCGCAGCTTCGTCAGGCTTCACGGACCGATGCGTCTGCGCCAATCCGCCACCACCGCCGAAGAACAGGTCTTCCGGCAGGCGCGAGATATAGCCATCGACGACGATTCCCCGGATGCCGAAATCCAGGTGCAGATTGGAAATGGACATCCACGTGATGTCGACATGATCTGCGGCCCGCGCGGTCTGCAGCAAACCGCACAGGGCAAGAACCAGCAACGATTCACGCCAGGGTCGGCGCATCAGGAATCTCCCGGCAGTGGTGGTCATTGGCATTGACCGCGCGAGCATAGCCCAGCGATGCCCATTGGCGGAGAGGCTGGTCCGGGCGCAGTTGCGCATGAACAACATGCAGTTTGCCAATGGCATCGAATGGCCTGAAACTGGGCAATTATTTGCAGTAGCGTCGGCACATCGTTAGCATATCGTTAACAATTTTGTGTACAACAATCTTGCTGCCAATAGCCAAAAAGATTTCACAGGGGGCTTCATGTCTGTTTTCACTGCACTGCCGTCACACCCGGGTTCTGCTGTCCAGAAGGGCGCCACGGCGTCGTACCTCGTTTCGCTCGCTGTCGCCTCCGTCCTCTGCGGCGTAGCGCCTGCCACATTTTCCGCAGAAGATGCGGTCGAAGAAAACCTCGAGGAGGTCATCGTCACCGGCTCGCGAATCATTCGCGAAGGCATGTCCTCGCCAACGCCGGTCACGTCGCTGACGTCCGAAGAGTTGCTGCAGAACAATCCGCAGTCCATCTCGCAGGCGCTGGCCCAGCTGCCTTCGATGACGGGCTCCACCACGCCCCGTTCGATTGGTGGCCGCACCACGCTGGGCGTCGGCAGTTTCCTCAACCTGCGCAACCTCGGCACCAACCGCAACCTCGTGCTGCTCGATGGTCGGCGCGTGGTGCCAGCCAATATCGCGGGCAATACCGATATCAACCTGCTGCCACAGGGCCTCATTTCGAATGTCAGTGTCGTGACCGGCGGTGCCTCGGCGGCCTACGGCTCCGACGCGGTCGCGGGCGTCACGAACTTCATCCTCAACACCCGCTTTGAAGGCTTCAAGGCGGACATCAACGGTGGCATGTCCACGCACAAAGGTGACGGCGATGCCTATCGCGCCGCGCTGGCCTGGGGCGGCTCGGCGATGGATGGTCGACTGCACCTGATCGCATCCTTCGACTGGCGCAATTCGAACCAGGCGTACAAGGAAAACCGCGGTTGGGCCAGCCAGTATTGCGCGCTGGTGCCGATACCGGGCGTTACTGCGGCGACCATGTCGGTCACCAACCCTCGCCAGACCATCGCCTGCGGCGTGACACAACCCAGTGCTTCCTATGGCGGCGCAATCACTTCAGGCCCGCTGGTCACCGCCACCCAGGGCATCACTTTCGGTCAAGGCGGCGTTCCGGAAGCCTTTACCTATGGCTCATTGCGCAGCGCCAACCTGCAGGTTGGCGGTGAAGGCAACTACGTGGGCGACACGACGAACTTCAATACACCTACTGACAACAAGATCCTGTTCACGCATGCGGCGTACGAATTCTCGGACAGCGTCGAAGGCTATCGTGCAGGCAACGATTGGCGGAGCGGATTCAACCTACACACAGACACCACCGTTCTTCACCGGCACGACTGCACTGCAGATCCAGAGCGGCAATCCCTTCATTCCGGCCACCATCCAGCAGCGCATGACGACGCTGGGTACGGCCAGCTTCAACCTGAATCTCGTGGCGAAGTCCTGGGGCACCATCGACATCGATTCCAACTATCGGGCCCGCGACTTCGTCACCGGCCTGAAAGGCAGCTTCGGCGAAGGCTGGAACTGGGATTTCCATTACCAGACCGGCCGCACCACCTTCCGTCTGGATTACATCGACCAGATCTCGCTGGAACGCGCGCATCGCGCAGTCGACGCCGTGCTCGCACCGAACGGCACGATCGTGTGCCAGAGCGCGCTGGCCAATCCGGCGGCCTATGGCAATTGCGTGCCGTTGAATCCGTTCGGCGAGGGTGCGCCATCGCAGGCGGCGCTGGATTACATCCACGGCGATTCCCAGCCGTGGAATCTGAACATCATGGAGCAGCAGAGCGCCGGGGCGAACCTGAACGGCGAGCCGTTCTCGTCCTGGGCGGGTCCTGTCGCGCTGGGTGTAGGTGTGGAATGGCGCAAGCTTCAGGGCGAAGTCCGCTCGGATGCAGTCTCGAACACCGTGCCCAACTACGCCGGTATCCGCGGCTTGCCCGGTGCCTACGTGGGCAGGGTCGGTGGCTGGTCGACGAGCAACGTGCTGCCAACTGACGGCCAGTACAACGTGAAGGAAGCCTACCTCGAAGCACTCGTGCCGCTGGCCAGGGATATGTTCCTGGCACGCGCCATCGATCTGAACGCTGCAGTACGCACCACGGACTACTCGCAGAGCGGCACGGTCGAGACCTGGAAGCTGGGTCTGACCTGGCGGCCGATCGACGAGCTGCTGCTGCGTGCCACACGCTCGCAGGACATCCGCGCGCCAGGCATCGGCGACCTCTACAGCCGCGACAGCCAGGGCCCGAACACCATCGTGATCGATCGCGTCCTGCCCAGCACGCCTTCGGTGAGCGTGCCGATCGTCATCGCCGGCAATCCTGCGCTTCGCCCTGAAGAGGCAAAGACCACGACCTTTGGTCTGACGTATCAGCCAACCTTCCTCCCCGGGTTCGGCGCCACGCTCGACTACTACGACATCCGTATCAAGGATGTGCTGCAGTCCGTGGGTGCGCAGGAAACGGTTGATCGTTGCGCGCTCGGGCAGCAACTGTTCTGCGACAACCTGACGCGTACCGGTGGAACGCTGACCTCCATCCGGCAGCGGACGCAGAACCTGGCGGCGGCCCGCACCAAGGGCGTCGACATGGACTTCAGCTATCGCACCAGCCTCTGGGGAACGAACACCACGTTCCGGCTGATCGGCACGCGGCTGCTGGAACAGTCCACGACTGTGCCGAATGCATCGGGCTCGAGCTACAACGACCGTGCAGGCGACGCGAACCTGGGCTATGCCGACTGGATTGTCACCGGCATGACCAACGTGGATATGGGTGCGTTCTCGTTCAACGTGAACGCGCGGTTCATCACGGGCGGCAAATACAACACCACGTATCTGCCAGGGGATATTCATCCGGATTGGGCAGATATCGGCAGCAACCTGACCTTCGACGTTGGCGCCCGCTACAAGCTCGATATGGCCGGTCAGCCGGAGCTGTATCTCAACATCGCGAACGTGCTGGATCGTGATCCGCCGCTGTTGCCTTCCAGTGCACTGGTCGGTGGTCAGACGAACGTGTCCCTGTACGACACGCTTGGTCGCTACACGACAGCTGGATTCCGGATCCAGTTCTAAAGGGTTATCGACAAGCAAGGTGATGCGTATGAAGACGGGATTGAAAAAACTGGGATGGATTGCGGCAGCCTGTGGGTTGCTGACAGGTGTGCCAGCCGTCGCGCATCACTCGTTTGCGGTGTTCTTCGACAACGACGTAGGGCTTGTATCGGTGCGCGGCAAGGTAACGGAGTTCAACTTCAAGAACCCGCACGGAGTGATCCGTGTGGAGGTGAAGGAGAAGGACGGCAAGGTGGTGGAGTGGAAGGCGGAGACGAACTCGCCGTCGATTCTGGAGCGCCGCGGCTGGAAGAAGGACAGCCTGAAGATCGGGGATGAGATCGTTCTGGAAGGCTGGCGGGCGCGCGATGGGAAGAACTACATGCGCATGCGCAAGGTGACCAAGGGCGATGGGACGCCGGTGGGCATTCCCTTTGAATCGATGGAGGTAAGGTGAGCCTCGGCGCGGTGGCGCGCAACACGCGGAGCGTTGCACTCACGCTGCTGGCCTGCGTGGCGTTTGGCCAGGGCGCAGCGGCTGCCGAAGCGGCAAGACCAAACCTCTCGGGGTTCTGGATGCTCGCGGGCGGCGCGCCGATCGAAGACCCGGCCCTGAAGGCGAAGATCTCCCCGGGCACGGTGATCCTTGCGGATACCGGCGCGGTGGAGTTCCCGCTGAAGGAGTACGGCGGTCTGAAGCTCACCCCGGCCGCGGAGGCGGCAGTGAAGGCGTGGAGCCCGGAGGAGGAGATGTCGGTGGCCAATGCCTGCCGCATCCCCTCGATCATCTATGCGATGCAGGGGCCGTTCCCGATCGAGATCTTCCAGGGCACGGAGCTGACGGTGATCCGGCTGGAGTACTTCGACATGGCGCGGGTGATCTTCACCGATGGTCGCAAGCACCAGCCGGCCGGAGCGCCGGTGACGAAGGTGGGCAACTCGATTGGCCACTGGGAGGGAGACACCCTGGTGGTGGAGACGATCCACCTGAAGGAAGCGACGATCACGAACAACGGACTCTCGCACGGCGACAAGGTGAAGGTGACCGAGCGGTTCAAGCTGTCGGCGGATGGCAAGAAGCTGCTGGCGACGCAGGAGTTCGAGGATCCGGAGATGCTGCAGAACAAGGGCGTGCGGTTCATCACGTGGAACCGGGTGGAAGGGGATCACGTGCACGCCTACGACTGCGATCCCTCGTTCGCGGAGAACTACGCGAAGTAGGGCGCCTTGCTCGACCCGGCGCCACCTGGGCCGGGTTCGCTGCAACCGCTTGCAGCGCTGCCGATACCCGGCTAGCATATTGTTAACAATTTCGTTCACAACAATATGCGCGGGCGCCAACGCCTGTCACGGGGTATCAGCATGAGTCAGTTCAACTTGTCCCAGTGTGTGCGTCGGGCTTTGTGGGGCACTGGTCTCGCGCTGGGTGCCGCACTGCCATTGATGGCGGCAGAAGAAGCCCCGGACGCTACAGAAGAACTGAAAGAAGTGGTCGTCACCGGCAGCCGGATTCGGGGTGCCGAGCAGGTAGGTTCAGCAGTGATCTCGCTGGATCGCGAATCGCTGGAATCCGCCGGCCAGATCACCGTCGACCGCATCCTCAAGGAAATTCCGCAGAACTTCGATCTCGGCGTCAGCGAGAACTCCCGCGCCCAGTCCGGTGGCTCCGGCAATATCGTCTACGGCAACACCGTCAATCTGCGCGGCATCGGGCCCTACGCCACGCTCGTGCTGCTCGACGGCCATCGCGTCACCAACAATTCACGCAGCACGGATCCTTCGATCATCCCGACGCTCGGTCTGGAGCGCGTGGAAGTCATCGCCGACGGTGCGTCGGCCATCTATGGTTCCGATGCCATCGCGGGCGTGGTCAATCTGATCCCTCGCCGCCGGCTGGATGGCTTCGAGGTGTTTGCCCGCGGCGGCATTGCCGAGAAGTCGAGTTTCAGCGAGACCGTAGTGGGTGCCGCCTGGGGCACAACGTGGGATCGGGGCCAGTTCATGCTGGCCTATGAACACGTCGATCGCGGCAATCTGCTGGGCGACGACCGTGATTTCTTTACCGGCGACCAGCGCAACTCCGGTGGCCGCGATTACCGCACCACGCGCTGCGATCCAGGCACGGTGGTGATTGGCACCACGACCTACGCCATGCCGGCAGGTGGCCTCACCACGGCCAATGCAGGCAGCCTTGTGGCCGGCTCGGCCAATCGCTGCAACGAGCTTGTCGGCCAGGACCTGTTCCCGGAACAGAAATATGACTCTGCTTCTTCGACGTTCACCTATGAGCTGACGCCCGGCATCGACGTCTTTGCGGATGGCTTCTACAGCGATCGCAGCTTCCTGCGGCATGCGGCATACACCTCCGCGCGGCTGACCGTACCGCAGACCAACGCCTGGTTTGTGCGACCGACCGGCTTCACCGGAACCTCGTACCTGGTCGACTACAGCTTTGTGAACGACCTGCCGCGCAATGATTCGATTGGCCATGCCACCAACTGGCAGGTCACTCCGGGTGCGCGCTTCCGGCTGCCGCACGACTGGCAGGCCGAGGCCTTGTTCGGCTACGGCAAGACGCGGGATGAGTCCAGCACCTACCGCGGCACCAACAACGCGGCGCTTACCGCAGCGCTCGCGAGCAGTGATCCTGCCACGGCCTTCGATCCCTATGGCCTGGGCCGCACTTCGGCCACCGTGCTGGCCAACATTTCGAATCAGATCTTCCTCGCACCGACCAACAGCGACTTCAAGGGTTATGAGCTGCGACTCAATGGCAAGCTGATGGATCTGCCGGGTGGCGGGTTGGGGCTTGCAACGGGTTTTGAGCGCCAGGAACTGGATGTGGAGCTTGGTTCGGCTCGTGGTGGTCCCACCACGCCGATTTCGTGGCGGTACTTCGGCCGCACCGTCGATTCGGCTTATGCCGAGTTCAACATTCCGCTGTTCGGCGCGGACAATGCCCGGCCGGGTTTCGAGCGGCTCACGCTGAATGCCGCCATGCGCTACGACGACTACAGCGACGTCGGCGACACCACCAATGAGAAGGTGGGCATCAACTGGGTGCCCAAGGCTGGCCTGACGATCCGCGCAAGTTATGGCACTTCGTTCCGTGCCCCTTTGATCGCGCAGATCTACGGCAACAGCAACAACCTGTTCGTGCAGAACTACCAGAATCCGGCCGGCGGCGCGGCGATCACGGGCGTTGCACTGTCGGGTGAGAACCGGAACCTCACGCCGGAAGAGGCGACCACCTGGTCCACCGGCTTCGACTGGGATGCCACCGACGCACTGCGGCTGAGCCTCACCTACTTCGACGTGAACTATCGGGGTCAGGTCGAAGCTTACCTGTCCAACCTCGCGATCCTCGCCCGCGAGTCGGACTTCAACGGCACGGGGATCATCGTGCGGGGTGCTGCCGCCGGTGCGCGCGTGCAGGAACTGATCAATCAGGGCATCGTCGTCGTGGGCACGCTGCCCGGCGGCAGCGCTGCGAATGTCACGGTGTTCGTCGATGGCCGCAGCCAGAACCTCGGTGTTTCGAACACGCGTGGTTTTGACTTCGCGAGCACCTATACGATGGATGCCGGCAGCTATGGCAGCTTCCAGTTCCTGCTGAACGGCAGTTACCTCACCAGGTACGAGGTGGCGATCACTTCTGCTGCCGCGAAAGCCGATCGCCTCAACACGATCTTCAATCCGCTGAAACTGAAAATGCGTGCCGGTCTGAACTGGACCCGCGGGCCTTTGCAGGGCTCGGCCATGATCACTCGCGTGCATGGTTACCAGAACAATGCGGTGACGCCGGTGGAAAGCGTGGGCCCATCCACGCCAGTGGATCTCACGCTGTCGGCTGATCTCGGTGAATGGGGATCCAGCAGCCTGCTGCAGGATCTGCAGCTCGGCCTCGAGATCCGCAACGCGTTCAATGAAGAACCGCCCTATGTGAATCTCGCGCCCAGTGCGAATGGCAGCGGCGGCTACGACGCCACGGCTTCCAATCCGGTTGGCCGCCTGTTCGCGCTCAGCCTGCGAAAGAAGTGGTAGTCCTGCAGGGCCGCGCGCAGGCGCGGCCCTGTTTTCAGGTATCGAAGTGCGCGTTCAGCTCGATCAGGGCCTCGAGGCCATTCTGGATATGCGTCCGCATGGCCCGTTCGGCGTCTGCGGAGCGGCCTTCCACGATGGCGGCCGTGATCACCCGGTGATCGGCATTCGCAGTCGCGATGCGCTGGGTGGTATAGAACGTGGAAAAGAGCAGGCGATAGATCGGCACGTTGAGGCGTGTGAGAAACTGCGCGATATAGCCATTGCCCGATCCTTCAATGATCAGGTGGTGCCAGGCCTGGTTGAGCCGCGCGAAACGGTCGTGATTGCCCGCGCTTTCGCCGGCATTCATTTCTTCCTGGATTTCCTGCAGCCGCTTGCGGAGCGCCACGTTGGCGAGCGTCGCGCATTCACCCGCGGCAAGGCCCTCCAGGGCCATGCGCGCGAGGTAAATCTGCCGCACCTCGTCGAGCCCCAGTTTCTTGACGGAAGCGCCGCGGAATTCCTCGATACTGACCAGTCCCTCGGACTCGAGCCGACGCAAGGCTTCGCGCACTTTGCCGCGACTCACACCGGTGACGGTGACAATATCTGCCTCGACCAGTCGCTGGCCGGGAACCAGCCGGCCATGGCGGATTCCTTCCCGCACCCATTCGGTTACGTCGGTGGCAGGCTTCGGAGTTGAAAGTACAGTCATGACGGTGCAAATCATCCCCGATCGGACCGCAGCTTCGCAATCGAATGCTGACACTGTGATCCTGTTCACGGGCGATCTGGTGCTGGACGTGCCCGACGCCGATCACTGGCTGTCCGGCATCGCTCCGGCGGTGCGCGCCGCGGATCTGGCCATCGGCCACCTGGAAGTGCCGCACACGCGGCGGGGTGCGGAGCTGCGGGGCGATGTGCCGGCACCGGGTGCGCCGCCCGAGAATCTCGACGCATTGCGCCGTGCCGGCTTTCATGCCGTGACGCTTGCGGGTAACCACATTGCCGACTGCGGGGCCGAGGGAATCGAAGATACGGTCAACCGGCTCGATGAGCTCGGCATCGCCCATTGCGGTGCCGGCGCCAACCTGGACGCGGCGCGTGCCCCGCTTCGTCTGTCCAGCGGCGGCAGGCAGATTACCGTCCTGAGTTACAACTGCGTCGGTCCGGAAGCGGCATGGGCGGATCGGCATCGCGCGGGATGCAATTTTCTGCGCATGCGAACGGCGGACGGCAGCCCAGTCGCCCCGGCGGCACCGCTGGTGGAAGTCACCCCTGAAGCCAGGGAGCAACTCACGGCTGATATCCACGCCGCGCGGGCGGGAGCGGGGCTCGTGGTTGTAGCCCTGCACAAGGGCATCGTGCATACCCCGGCGCGCCTCGCGCCGTACGAAAGGCCGCTGGCAGAAGCGGCGCTTGCAGCGGGGGCCGACATTGTCATCGGTCACCATGCGCATATCCTGCGCGGCATCGAGCTGTGCGACGGACGACCGGTTTTTCATGGTCTTGGTAATGGGTGTGTAGTCACCCGTGCACTGAGTCCCGCGCAGGACCACCCGGAGCGGGCGGCATGGGCACGGCGGCGGCGTGAGCTCTTCGGCTTCGAGCCTGATCCGCGTTATGAGCTCGCGCCCTTTCATCCGGAAGCCGTGCATGCGCTGCTCGGCATCGTGCGTTGGCATGGCGATGGGACCCTCACGACAGGCATAGTGCCCGTCCACGTGGAGCCCCCTGGGCGCCCCGTCTGCGTGACCGATGCGCGCGCCGATGCCGTAATCGCCTATCTCGAGCGGATCGGCGCCGCGGCGGGATTGCCGCCGCGCAGCTGGCACCGTGAATCAACAGGACTGTGGATGTGCGCATGAAGTTGCTGCGAACCCTGCTTATATGGATCCCGGGCGGCGCGCTTCTGCTCGCAATGGCCACGGACACGCTGGCCATGATCGGCCGCCAGATCAGCGTGCCACTGCTGGGTGGAATCGAACTGGTGCAGGCGGCGGTGCTGGTGGCAGCCTGTGGCGCGCTGCTGATCGCGGCGCTGGAGCGCTCGCATGCGCGTGTGCACCTGTTGCTCGACCGCATGCGCGGGCCAACCCGCGAGATCCTGGAGCGCCTGCATGCGTTGTCGACCTCCTTGCTCCATGCCGCGCTGCTCGCTGGCAGTGCCTGGATCGCATTCGATCTCTGGCATGGCCATGAAGAGAGCGAGTTGTTGCGCATTCCCTATCGACCGCTGCGTGTCATCGTCGTGGTGACGCTGGTGGTGTTGCTGCTGCATTCCCTGCGGCGCGTGTTCCGGAGGGAGGGTAGATGACCGGCCCCACTCTAGGCATGGCGGGAGTCATCGTCCTCCTCGTCCTGCTCCTCACCGGCAAGCCGATCGGCGTGTCACTCGGGCTCGTGGGCCTTGCCGGGCTCGCGCTCACGATCGGGCTGGAACCCGCCTTGATCAAGTCCGGGGTGCTGCTGTTCGAGACGATGACGCGATATGAGCTCGGCACCTTGCCCCTGTTCATGCTGATGGCGCATCTGTGCTTCGCTGCCGAGGCGAGCCGCGATTTCTTCGACGTGGCGGCGCGCTTCATCGGTCATCGTCGCGGCGGGCTCGCAGTAGCCTCGGTTGCCGGGTGTGCCGGTTTCGGCTCCATCAATGGCTCGAGCCTCGCCACCACCGCCACCATCGGACTGGTCGCGCTGCCGGAGATGCGCCGGCGCGGTTATTCCGATGCGCTGGCCACCGGCTCGGTGGCGGCCGGCGGCACGCTTGGCCAGATGATTCCGCCCTCCGGCGCACTCATCGTGTTTGGCATCGTGGCAGAACAGTCGATCGGCAAGCTGTTCACGGCGGCCATCGTGCCGGGCATTACCCAGATGCTGAGCTATTTCATCGTGATCGGGCTGCTCGTCTGGTGGCGGCCATCCATCGCGCCGCGCCTGCAGCGCGCCAGCTGGGCCGAACGCCGCGCCGCGCTGCGTCGCATGCTCGACATCGGACTGCTCGTCGTGGTGGTGACCGGTGGCATCGTCATGGGCTGGATAACCCCATCCGAAGCCGCGGCCGTTGGCGCGGCCGGTGCACTGCTGGTGTGTGCGCTGCGACGCAAGCTCACTCTCGCCACGCTGCGTCACGCGCTCGAAGAAACGCTGAAGACCAGCGGCCTGATCTACATGGTCATCATCGGTGCACTGATCTTTGCGGCCTTCATCAGTGTCACCGGTCTGACCGACGCGATTGGCACGGCGATCGCCAGCATCGGTCTCGGTCCGGTCGGCACGATGCTGCTGGTTGCGGTGTTCCTGCTGATCGTGGGCTCCGTGCTGGATGGCCTCGCCTTGATGCTGCTGACCACACCGATCCTGCTGCCGCTGGTCGCGGATCTGGGTCTGTCGCCCATCTGGTTCGGCATTTTCCTGGTGCGCGCAATGGAAATCGGTTTCGTGCATCCGCCGATCGGCATGAATCTGTATGTCATCCAGGGCGTGGCGCCGGACGTACCACTCGGTCGCATCTTCAAGGGCGTGCTGCCATTCCTGGCAGCCGACCTGCTGCATCTGGTGCTGCTGGTGTTGTTCCCGGTGCTGGTGCTGGGCCTGCCGCAATGGCTTGGACAGTGAACAGGACGATGACGATGCGTGATCCCGAATCCATTCTTCTGCAGCCTTTGCAGAACCCACCCGGCGGGCCTGCTGCGCTGGGATTCATCGGTCCCGATGTGCCGGTCGAAGTGCTGCTCGCCAGTGGCCGGCCATTCGGGCATCTGCCGTGGCGCACGAATGCGAACACACCCTGGGCCGATCGCTGGCTGGAGTCGGGTTTTCCAGGCTGGGCGCGTTCCATTCTGCAACAGTGGCATGACGGTGCTTTCGACGGGCTTCATGCCGTGGTGTTTTCGCGCGCAGATGATGCCAGCCAGCGGCTTTTCTACTACGTGCGCGATCTGCAGCAACGTGGCCTGCTGCAGGGGCCGCGCTCGCTGGTCTTCGACATTGCGCTGATTCCGCGGGAGTCCAGCCTGTCGCATACGGCCGATTCGGTTCTGGCGCTTGCGCAGGAGCTGGAGATTGCGCCGGAGGCACTGGTGCCGGCCATCGAACGGGCCAACACCCTGCGACGCAAATTGCAGCTCCTGCAGCAGCAGCGCGCGGGTCAGGGCGCCTACTACGAACGATTGTCACGCGCGGCACTGTGGAGCGATGCCTCCTCGTGGCTCTACGATTTCGAGGCAGCGCCGCAGTCTGCAGCGCACCGTGTGCTGCTGGCCGGCAGTACACCTCCGGATGATCGCCTGCATCGTGCGGTGGAAGCCGCCGGTGCCAGCGTGATCGCGGAAGCCTATCCCCACGCACTGGATCGACTGGGGCCGCCGATACCGGAGAGCGGCGACACGCCGCACCTTGCCATTGCGCGCCAGCTGCGGCGCTGCTCCGTCGGGCCGCGCGCTTTTCTGGATCGCGCGCGCTGGGTCGTCGAGCGTGCATCGGCATCGCGCTCCGCCGCCGTCATCCTCTGGTTGACGCGTGAGGACGAGGCGCTGGCCTGGCAGGTACCGGCGCAGCGCAAAGCACTGGCGGATGCGGGAGTTCCGGCGTTGATCCTGCCCGCTGCACGCTGGCTGGCCGATGACGATGCATTGCAACGGATCACGGAATTCTGCCAGGAGACCTTTCGATGACATTGCTTGCCGGAAAGCGCGTGCTCGCCCTGGGCGACATGGCGCAGCGACCTTTGTGCCGCCTGCTGGCGTCACTGGGTGCGGAAATCTGCCTGGATGCACCGGATGAACGCAGCATCCAGTCGGTGGATTTCCTCGTGGATGGCATCGGCCTGGAGCTGCTTGCCGATCAGGGTCTCACGCGCGCACGCCTTGAAATGTGGAACCCGGCATTGGTGCATGTTTCAGTGACGGCTTTCGGAAGCGGCGGTGAGCGCTCGCGCTGGCGGGGTGCTGAGCTCGTTGCCTCGGCCATGGGCGGCACGCTGCGATTGACGGGTGAGCCCGATCGGGCGCCGGTGAAGGAAGCACTGGATGCCTGCACTTTCCACGCAGAAATGGTGGCGGGGGCGGGCGCCATGGCGGCGCACTATGCGCGCAGCGGCACCGGTCGCGGTCAACATGTGGATGTTTCCATCCAGGAAGTAGCCTTCAGCCGCAATGTCAGTGGCCTGTTGGTGTGGCAGTTCGACCGACGCAAGCTGCATCGTGTGGGCGGTGCCTTGAACTATGGCCGCGCCACCGTGCGCTGCATCTGGGCACTGGCCGATGGCTGGTGCTTTCACAGCCTGATGACGGGCCGTTTCGGTGCGCCCGCGAACCAGGGCCTTTCGGACTGGATGGATGAATGCGGCGTCCCGAATCCGCTGCGTGGCGTGGACTGGCTGCGCTACAACCGCTCGACTCTGGATCCAGCGGTGCGTGCCGAGTGGGAGGGCGCGATCTCCGCCTTCTTCCGTACCCGCACGCGTGCCGAGATTCGTGGCGAGGGTCGGCGTCGCGGCATCAATGCCTGTGTGGTCGAAGCGCCAGGCGATGTGCTGGCCGACAAACATCTGCAGGCGCGCGATTTCTGGCGGGACGATCACGGCCTGCGTGTGCCCGCGCGCTTCGCGCGAGTGACAACCTTGGCCGATGGTGTTTCGCCCGCGGCCTCCACTGGTGCATCTCCGCGCGGCGGTCCATTGGCCGGCGTTCGCATCCTTGATTTCTCGTGGGCACTGGTGGGCTCGATCACCACGAAGGTGCTCGGTGACCTGGGTGCCGATGTGATCAAGGTGGAGACACGATCACGGCCCTGCCTGTCGCGTCTCGACGTGCAGGTTTCGGCGTCGCGCGCCGATGATCTGGACGACAAGCCCTGGTATGCCCATCTGAATACCTCGAAGCGCAGCCTGACGCTGGATCTGAAGCGACCGGAATCGCGTGAGGTTCTGGCGCCTTTGCTTGGCTGGGCCGACGCGGTAGTCGAGAATTTCTCGCCGGGCACCATGGACAAACTCGGCCTGGGGTTTGCGCAACTCTCGGCCAGTCATCCCGGCCTCGTCATGGCTTCGGGCAGCGTGTTCGGCCAGACGGGCCCGCTGTCGGGCGAGTGGGGAGTGGATGGCACGGGCGGCGCGCTTTCCGGCCGCACTTATCTCACGGGCTGGGCAGATCGGGATCCCGTCGTGCCAGGCGCGGTGCCCTACGGCGACGTGATCGTGCCTTACGTGATGGCGGCCTGCGTTGCTGCGGCGCTGGCACAGCGGCGCGCACAGGGCGGCAGCTGCCATATCGACGCCTCGATGTATGAAATCTGCGTTCAGCAGATGCAAGCGGCCATCGTTGCCGCCCAGCGAGGCCTCGCCCCGCAACGCATGGGCAACGCCGATCCCGCGGTACTCAGCCAGGATGTCTATCCCGCCCGCGGAGAAGATCGCTGGATTGCAATCAGCCTCTTCAATGCAGAAGAGCAGGCTCGACTGGCGGCGCTGGCAGGCGGTCGACCGATCGCGGAATGGACCAGTGAGCAGGAAGACCATGCGCTGGTGGCGCAGCTGCAGGCGGCAGGAATCGCTGCCGGCGTGCTGCAGGATATGCAGGATCTGCTGGAACGTGATCCCCAGTTGCGTGCCCGCGGCGCGCTGGTTGAATTGCCCCATCCCAAGCTCGGCGCGTTCGGGCACATGCGCACGCCGATCAGCTTCTCGGGTGACAAGGTCACGCCGTATCGCGCACCCGGCATGGGCGAGCACAACCGTGAAATTGCGCTCGAGCTCGCCGGTGTGAGTGCGGACCGCTATACGCAGCTCGAAGCTGCGGGGGTGCTGAAATGAACACGGAGACCCGCCGGGATCGCAAGGATCTGGAATGCACGGCCGCTGCCACCGGCTTCCAGAAGGCCTTTGGTGCCGAACTGCGCGAACGCGTGATCGAACGTGGTGAGCCATTCGCAGTGGCGCAGGCCGATACGCCTCACGAGATCTTCCATGCGATGGATATCCCGATCGTCTCCAACCAGTGGTGGTCGGCCTACATCTCCGCGAAGCGCCTTTCCAGCCGCTACTTCGGTGTGCTCGACGAGCTGGGTTATCCACCGAACCGCTGCAATTACTGTTCGCTCGGTCTGGCCTGTTCCCTGGCCAACGATCCCTCCACCGCGCCCTGGGGCGGTCTGCCGCGACCAACCGTGCTCGTTGCGCGCCTGACCTGCGACTGCATCCAGCAGGTGTTCTCGCAATGGGCCGAAAACCTGCAGACGGATTTCTTTGCGATGGAAGCGCCGGCCTGGCCGCAGTCTCTGCCCGAGTGGTACCGCCATTCGCGCAATCGCTGGAGTGAGGTCTATGGCGAGCGGCGCATCGAGCTGCTGACGCAGGAGATGCGCGACCTGATCGCGCTGCTGGAACGCAAGACCGGGCGTCGTTTCGAAATGGCGCGCCTGGAAGCGCTGATGGACCGCATCAACGAGCAGGAGACCTATCTCGCAGAAGCCGCGGATCTTGCCGGCAGTGCGCGTCCCTGCCCGGTATCGATCGTCGACCAGATGCCGAACACCATGATTCCGCAATGGCATCGCGGCTCGGACTGGGCAGTCGACCATGCTCGCCGGTTCCGCGACGAAGTGCGGGAGCGGGTGCGAAAAGGGCTCGGCACCAGTTCCAGCGAGCGTCTGCGACTGATGTGGATCGGTGCTGGCCTCTGGCACGACACCTCGTTCTACCAGGCACTGGAAGAGCGGCTCGGTGCCGTGTTCGTCTGGTCCATGTACCTGCCGTTTGCCGGCGCGCAGTACATCCGTGAACTGCAGGGCCGGCCACTGGAAGCGCTGGCGAGCCGGATCTGCTCGATGAACGAGGTGCTGCACCTGCCGCCGTGGATGAACGAATGGATGGTCAGTGAGGCGCGCCGTTGCGGGATCGATGCGGCGGTAATGCTGGTTCCACCGGACAACCGGCTGTCGCAATCCGGCACACTGCTGACCAGTGAGGCCTTGCGTGCGGCCGGAGTGCCCGTGCTGATGCTCGATGCCGACATGGTGGACGCCAAGAAATGGGACCGCGGCGCCGCGGTGGATCAGGTGGAGCAGTTCCTGCGCACGGCGGTGCCGCGATGAAACGCGCCGCGACGATACTGCTGCTGATGCTGCTGGCCGCCTGCAGCCGCCCGCCGGAAGGCGGGGTTGTCGAGCTGGTCTATGCCACCCCCTACAGCCCCGCGCATCCATTCAGTCGCGCCGACCTGCGCTGGATCAAGTTCGTCGAGGAGCGCTCTGGCGGCAGCCTGCGCATCCGGCCGAGCTGGTCCGGTGCGCTGCTTTCCTCGGAACATTCCATGGTGGAGTTGCGCCACGGTGTGGTGGACATCGGTCTCATCACGCCCATCTACGTCAAGGGTGGCGCCCATCTGATCCGCATCCAGTCGGGCTTCTACAGTGGCATCACGGAGATCGAGCAGCAGGTTGCGCTCTATCACTGCATGGCCGCTGGCAATCCCCAGTTCGCCACTGAACTCGAAGGGTTGAAGGTGCTGGCGGTGCAGGGTGGCAGCCTGCCGGGAGTGGTGACGCGCGATCGCCAGGTGAAGTCGCTGGCAGACCTCAATGGCATGCGCATCCGTGTGCCGACCGAGCTGCTTGGTCTGATGAAGGATCTCGGGGCAGATCCGGTCAACATGCCCATGGGTGAGGTCTATTCCGCACTGGCAAAAGGTGTCATCGACGGCTTGATCGCGCCTACCGACACTTTCAAATCCCTGCACCTGGCGGAGGTCGCGCACTACTACACACACTTGCGTGTGCCACGCGGTGCCTATCCCTCGCGTGCCATGGGCATGAAGCGCTGGATGTCCCTTTCTCCGGAGCACCGCCGCGTGCTGGAGGAAGGCCTTCCAGTCTGGGAACATGCGCTCGCGGACGAAAACCGCCTCGCACTGGCAGATGGCTGGAAGCTGGCCATGGACGAAGGCGTGGTCGAAGCGGCCATGAGTGCGGAAGATCAACGCCAGTTTGACATCGAGTATCTGCGCGAGGCAGAACGCAATGCCGAGTCCCTGGCGCGCTATGGAATAGACGGGCGCAAGGCGTTCGATGCGGCACGTGCCAGCATCAATGCCGATGGCAGCGTGACTTGTCGGGAGAGGGCGGAATGAAGCAGGTGCTGGAGGGAATCCGGGTAGCGGATTTCAGTCATGTGATGGCAGGGCCCTATGCGACGCACCTGCTGCGTCTGCTGGGCGCGGAGATCATCAAGATCGAGCCGCCGGGACGCGGTGATGCCATGCGCTACTATGGTTCAGACCGGCGCTATGACGGCATGGCGCCGGCCTTCATTGCAGTCAACGCCGGCAAGAAATCGGTGGTGCTCGATCTCAAGCAGGCCGAGGATCTGGAAGCCGCGCGAAAACTCGTCGCCAGTTGCGACGTGCTGGTCGAGAATTTCCGTCCCGGCGTGATGGCGCGGCTGGGTCTCGACTATGCGGCGGCCTGCGAGCTGAACTCCCGCATCATCTACTGCTCGGTTTCGGGTTACGGGCAATCGGGGCCGCGTCGCGACTGGCCGGCCATCGACAACATCGTGCAGGCCACCAGCGGCATGATGAGTCTCGGTGGTGATCCCGACGGACCGCCCGCGCGGGTGGGGTTTCCGGTGGTCGATACCCTGACGGGCCAGACCGCTGCGTTCGCCATCGTGGCCTCACTGCTGCGTCGTGAGCGAACCGGCTTGGGCGATTTCATCGACGTTGCAATGTTCGATGCAACCATGGCGTTCATGGCCTCTGCGGTGGTTCCCTTTCTCGTGACTGGCCGCGCGCTGGAGCGCACCGGCAATACCGGATACAGCGGCCAGCCCACGTCCGCGCTGTTCGTGGCGCGCGATGGTCAGCGGATCTCGCTGGGCGTGGTGCAGCAGCACCAGTTCGAACTGCTGGCTCGGCTCCTGGGTCAGTTGCAGTGGCTGGCTGACGCGCGTTTCGCCACGCCGGACAAGCGTCGGGAGAATGCGGTTGCGATGCAGGAGGCGCTGTCGGTGGTGTTCGCACAGCGCGATGCTGCCGAGTGGGAGCAATTGATGAGCGCAGCCGGAATTCCCTGCGGCGTGGTGCGCGATATCGAAGCAGCCATGTCGCTGCCGGAACTGCAGCAACGTTCGCTGCGTATCCCGGTGCATGTGCCTGGGTTGCCGCAGAGCGAGGATGTGGCGGTGCTCGGCCCGGGATTCCTTTCGGCCCAGGGCGCCGTCACTTCGCTCGACGCGCCGCCCCGGCACGGCCAGCACACGGATGAGATTCTGGCGTCGCTGGGCTGCTCACCCCGGACGGGCGTGAAGCCGTTGGCCTGAAGCACCCCGGGTCATGCCTGAGCCGGGGTGCCTGGGGCCGAATGCGGCTGTCTTTCAGCGCTTTGCTGGCTTCACATGCTTCGGGAAGAACGCGAACACGTCGGGCATGCTGCCCATGATGATGGTGCCGTGATCCAGGCCGGGAAATACCTTGTATTCGTGGGCCACATTCAGGGCCTTCAGCTGCTCGCTGAAATTGCTGACGCTGGTGATCAGGGAATCCTTGTCGCCCACGGCGAGCATCAGCGGCACCTTCAGGATCTTCGAGTCTTTCGTCGGTTGGGCATCAAACAGGGCTGGTGCCAGCAGCGCGACGCCGGCCCAGATGTCGGAATACTTCTCCGCGATATGCCGCGCGCCACCACCACCCTGTGAGTGACCCATCAGGTAGATGCGGCGGTCATCGATGTTGAACTCCTTGCGCACCATCGCCAGGACATTCATGACATCCAGTTCGCTGTAGGCCGTGACCTTGGCCGGATCTGTTTCGGCGGTGCCGCCGACCATGGGGGGTTGGCCGCGCGGTGGTCCGCCGGCGGGTGGAGCGGCACCAGGTGGAGGGCCTGGCGGAGCGGCGCCTGGCGGGCCCCCGGGAGCAGCCCCCGGAGCGCCAGGAGCAGCCGCTGGACGAGGCCGCGCCTGCACGCCGAAACCGGCACGGTTGTTGTAACCGATCGCGCCTACCAGGATGTAGCCGCCTGCCTCCGCGAGATCCACGGCCGAGCCGCGCACGAATGTCAGGGTGGTGCCGGTGAAGCCGCGCAGCGCGAGCACCAGCGGCGCCTTCGTGCCTGGCTTCACCTTCGAGGACACGAACACGGAATAGGGCAGTTCCTCGCCGGTTTCCTTGAACACGTACTTGCGGATCTCGACGCCTTTTTCAGGCACAACCTCGGAGCCGCCGCGGATGCCTTCCGGATAGACCTGCGGAGGTGGGCCGCCCTGGGCGAGGGCCGAACCCGCGCCAAGGCACAGGCCTGCGGCAACGGCGCTGGCAGCCAGCATTTTCCCGATCGGTTTCATTTCATGTCTCCTGTTCGTGGAATCCATTGGTGCCTCGCCATGAAGCGCAGCGCCTGCATTGGCCATTCGCGTACCGTCTCATCGTCAATGTTTGCCCCCATGCCGAATCCATGGGGCCCGTTGTCCAGGATGTGCATCTCGGCAGGGATGCCCGCCTTGATGGCGGCTTCGTAATACAGCAGTGAGTTCTTCACCGGCACCAGCCGGTCGTTGGTGCCGTGCACGAGGAACACCGGCGGTGTCTCCCGCGTGACATGTTTCTGCGGCGACAGCGCTTCATACAGGGCGGGGTTGTCCTGCGTGAGGTTGGTGCGTGAGCCGCGATGGGTCACGGCATCGTCGGTCAGGTCGATGACCGGATACAGCAGCAGCGAAAAGGCCGGACGTGCGCTCTGCGCATCAATGGCGTCCGGCACATAGGGCGGGGCAGGCAGCAGCTTGTTGTCGTACAGCGTGGACAGCATCGCTGCCAGATGGCCACCTGCTGATCCGCCCAGCACGCCTACTTTCGCGGGATCGATGCGGAACTCGCTGGCCCGCGATTTGATGAGTCGCAGCGCCCGCTGGGCATCCAGCAGTGTTGTCGGGTAGTGATACCGTGGACCATGGCGGTAACGCAGCACGAAAGCCGCGACATTGTGCGAGTGGAAGAACCGCGCCGGAATGGGGCCTTCTCCGGGCACCGTCAGGATCTGGTAGCCGCCACCGGGCAGGATCAATACGCCGGCCCCGGTCGCCTTGTCGGCATCAGGGCAGGTAGATGTCCAGCGTCGGCTCGCCCGGATCGAGTTCGGTTTCCCGGCCTTCCACCACGCCCGGAGTATTCGCATACAGCTTGATGCGTGGAACGTCGTCGCGAATCGGGCCTGCACCGAGACCGGAGCCACCTGCGCCAGGAGGTGGCCCGGGCGGGCGCCCGGGTTCTGCAAGGCGGCCCCAACCAGGGACAACCAGCAGCAGCACGCAGCAAAGAAGTCTTATGCGAGATGGCATCACGAATCCCCCGGTGCGACCTGCATGCAATGGCATGGACGCTGCTTGTGCGGCCGACTCTAGCACAGCGCCGCAATCGTTTGCATGGCGTGCGAACGGCGGTATGCTGCAAGCAATAAAGGGGGGTACATGAAGTACATCGGAAGAACTGTTTCCATTGCAGCGCTGGTGTTGTTCGCCAGTCTTTCCGGATCGGCCGAGCGCTGTGGCAAGGCCTGTGAGGGAAACTGGGTCACCACCTGGGGTACCGCGCAGCAACTGGCGGTGCCCGCCAGGGCAATTCCCTCGGCTGTGCCCTTCCCGCAGAAGGTGGTGGCGCAGACAGTGCGCATGGTTGCGCGCGCCACGGTAGCCGGCAAAGCCGTACGCATCGCCTTGTCGAACTCCTTTGGCCTCGCCCCGGTGCGCATCGATGCCGCGCAGGTTGCGCGACTGGCGGATGCCCATGGCATCCGTCCCGGCAGCAGCCGCATGCTCACGTTTGGCGGCAGCGAGTCGGTAGTGCTGGCGCCAGGCGCGCAGCTCTACAGCGATCCCATTGAATACGACGTTCCCGCCCAGACCGATCTGGTGGTCTCGCTCTACCTCGCGACCGACAGTGGCCCCACCACCGCGCATCCCATCGGTCTGCGCAATGCGTGGCTGGCGCCCGGCAATCAGGTTGCCGCGGAGCGCCTGCAGGATGCCACGCAGTTCCGCTCCTACCTGTGGCTGGCCGGAATCGACGTGCTGGCCGCGCCCAGGGCGGCGGCGATCATCGCCTTTGGTGATTCGATCACCGATGGCTTTTCCACCACTCCCGATGCCGATCTGCCCTGGCCCTCGATCCTCGCGCGCCGGCTGGCTGCGCAGCGCAATCTGCCGCCACGCGCCGTGATCAACATGGGCATCTCGGGCAATCGTGTGCTGCGTGAAGGTGCCGGCTCCAGCGCGCTCGCGCGCTTCGATCGCGATGTGCTGTCACGCCCCGGTGCGCGCTGGGTGGTGTTGATGGAAGGCATCAATGACATCGGCTTCAGCGCGATTGCGGGTTTGCCCGCCAGCGAGAAGACGACCGCCGAGGAAATCATCACCGGCTATCGCATGCTGATCTCGCGGGCGCGACTGCACGGTCTGAAGATCATCGGCGGCACGCTGACACCCTTCGAAGGCGTGAACACCTTTACCGAAGCCGGCGAAAACATGCGCCAGACCGTCAACCGGTGGATCCGGGAGAGCGGCGAGTTCGACGCGGTGGTCGATTTCGACGCGGTGATACGCGACCCTGCCGCGCCGACGCGGATGCGGGCGCAGTTCGATGCTGGTGATCACATCCATCCCAATGATGCGGGCAACAAGGCGATGGCCGAGGCCATCGACCTGAAACTGTTCCGCTGAGGAATCATCATGAAATTGCGTCTGCTGGCCGCTTTGATCGCTTTTTCCCAGGCTCCGCAGGTCTTCGCCGCGCAACCTGTCCCGGCCGATGCGCCGTTCCGGGTCGGCGCCTCGCGTGTCGATTACACCCCTGCCACCCTGCCGCGCAACATCATCGGTGTGCTTGATCCGGTCTTCGTGCGATCCATCGTGGTGGACAATGGCCGCACCCGCGCAGCGCTGGTTGCGGTGGATGCGGGCGGAATATCCACCGACCTCTACAACAGGGTCAGCGCGCGCGCGAGCAAGGAGCTGAATATTCCAGCCACGCAGCTGCTGCTGTCGGCCACCCACACGCACAGCGTGCCCGGCCAGCCGGTCGCCACGGTCGAGGAGAAGATCATCCAGGGCCTGCGCGAAGCGGTGACGCGGCTGCAGCCGGCGCGTGCCGCCTGGGGCACGGGGGTGTCATATATCAACGTCAATCGCGACCGCGTCGATCCGGTGACCAATCGCTGGTGGGAAGGGCCAAACTACGAAGGGGTTTCCGACAAGACCGTGGCCGTGGTCCGCTTCGAAACACCGGCCGGCGCGCCCATCGCGGTGTACTACAACTACGCGGTGCACGCCGTCCTGACTGGCACGCTGGACAAGATCAGTGGCGATATTCACGGCGCCACCTCGCGCTATATCGAGGATTCGCTGGGAGGCAATGCCGTGGCGTGTTCGCCAGCGGTGCGGCAGGCGACCAGAATCCGGTCTACTTCAACCAGACCTATGAGCTGCGCAATATCCGCATTGCGGATTACGCGAAGCGCGGCGAAGACATCAGCAACGCCATGCCCCCGGGCGGGCAGGGCCTGGATCGCCAGAATCCCCGCGTGCAGATGCTGTTGACCCAGCAGGAGCAGATGACGCTGTCGATGGGCCAGATGCTCGGCGAGGAAGTGCTGCACGTGATGCGCGAGTCGCTGGAGAAGGCGCCAGCCGATGCGACGCTGCGCGGCGCGGAAGCGCAGCTGACCTGCCCGGCACGACGCCGGACGGACACCGGCCGGGCGGGCTACCCCGGCACCTACGTGGATGCCGACGATGTCTCGATCCGCCTTGGCGCATTACGTATTGGTGATGTGTACATCGGCGCGGTGAATGGCGAGGTCTACAACGGCATCGCGCAGCGCCTGAAGCGCGAATCGCCGTTCAAGCACACGATGTTGTCGACGTTGACCAACGGCACGGCGCCGACAGGGTATATTCCTAGCGACGACGCCTACGGACGCAATGTGTTCACGGTGTTGTCTTCGCGCCTGAAGCCCGGCTGTGCCGAGGCGGGCATCGTCAACGGACTGACAGATCTGATGCGAGGTCTGCAGTAACGGCAGAACAATTCGGGGGTTGGAAGCATGCGGCGATACATGTCGATGGTGGCGGGTTGCCTGTTGTGGGCGACCCTCGCGCACGGTGCCCAGCCCGACACGATTGCGATCAAGGTCGATGCGTCCAGGCCGGGCGCCAAGATCAATCGCCACATCTTCGGCCAGTTTGCCGAGCACCTGGGCACCGGGATCTACGAGGGTGTCTGGGTCGGCCCGGGTTCGTCCATTCCCAATACCCGCGGCATCCGCAACGATGTGGTCGCAGCGCTGCGCACGCTGAAGGTGCCCAACGTCCGCTGGCCGGGCGGCTGCTTCGCGGACTATTACCACTGGCGGCAAGGCATCGGCCCGAAACGCCCGGTGACACTCAATCCGGACTGGGGCGGCGTCACCGAGCCGAACACCTTCGGCACCCACGAGTTCATGGATTTCGCGGCCCAGATCGGCGCCGCGCCCTTCATCTCGGTGAACATCGGATCCGGCACGCCGCAGGAAGCCGCGGACTGGCTGGAATACATGACCACCGCGCAGGCCACGACGCTCGGGCTGGAACGCGCGGCCAATGGGCGCGCCGAACCCTGGCAGGTGCCGATGCTGGGCCTGGGCAATGAGAGCTGGGATTGCGGCGGCAACATGACGCCGGATTACTACGTCAGCCAGATGAAGATCTACAGCCGCTTCGCGCGCAACTACCATCCCGCGCAGCAGGATGCGAGTCCCGACCGCATGCTGCGCATCGCGGTGGGGCCGGGTGGCGGCGAGCCACGCTTCATGGAATGGACCGAGACGGTGATGAAGGCCTGGAAGGACCGCAAGTGGAGCTGGGACATCGAAGGTGTCTCGCTGCACAACTACACGGTCATCAACTGGGACAAGAAGCATGCGGACACCGGCTTCGGCGAGAAGGAATACGCCGAGATCCTGCAGGCCACGCTGAAGATGGATGGCCTGATCAAGAGCCATACGGCGATCATGGACAAATACGATCCCGAGAAGAAGCTCGCACTGGCGGTGGATGAATGGGGCGCGTGGTATGCGCCCGCTCCCGGCAGCAACCCCGGGTTCCTGGTGCAGCAGAACAGCCTGCGCGATGCAGTGCTGACGGCCCTGAATATCAATATCTTTGCCCGCCACGCCGACCGGGTGCGCATTGCGAACATCGCGCAGATGGTCAATGTGCTGCAGGCGATGATTCTCACGAACAAGGAAAAAATGCTGCTCACGCCGACTTACCACGTGTTCCGCATGTACGTGCCGTTCCAGGACGCCACGTTCGTGCCGGTGACTCTGGATGCGGGCACATGGACCAATGGCCAGATTTCACTGCCGCGTGTCGATGCCATGGCGGCGAAGGATGCGCAGGGCAGGCTATTGCTCTCCCTGACCAACGTGGATCCGTCGCGTCCGGCACAGATGGAAGTGGACCTGGGCGACGCCTCCCTTCGCACAGTGACGGGTGAAACACTGACCGCCCCGCGTGTCGACAGCATCAACACCTTCGACGCCCCGCGCACGGTATCGCCGAAACCGCTGGCCGCCTCGATCGTCAATGGCCGGTTGCGCGTGACGCTGGAACCGAAATCTGTCAGCGTCCTGGCGCTGCAACGCTAGGGAGAAGATGATGACAAGACGGAAATGGTTGGCGCTGTTGTGCGCCGGGTCGATGGCACTTGCCGCTGGCGAAACCTGTGCGCAGGTCAACACCCAGGTGCCGGCCGTGGTCGAAGGCGCAGCCAAGGCGAGGGTGGAGACGATCAAGGTCCACTCCGCGGAAATTGCCGGCAATCTGCTCGGCACGCCCGCCGAGCGGGATGTCATCGTGGTTCTTCCGCCCAGCTACGACAAGAACCGCTCCCGCCGCTATCCCGTCGTCTATGCGCTGCATGGCTATTCGATCGGTGCCGATCAGTGGATCAAGGAAATCCACGTTCCCCAGACGGTGGAGGGTGCCTTTGCAAAAGGCACGCCGGAAATGATCGTGGTTCTTCCGAGCAGCAAGAACGTCCACAACGGCGCGTTCTATTCGAACTCCGTCACGACCGGCAATTTCGAGAATTTCATTGCAGACGAGTTGATCGAATACATCGACAAGCACTACCGCACCCTTGCGCAGCCGCAGAGCCGGGGGCTGGTGGGCCACTCGATGGGTGGCTATGGCGCCTCGCGGATCGGAATCCGGCGCGCGGAACGTTATGGCGCGCTCTACCTGATGGCACCCTGCTGCCAATCCCCTTCGGGTACGCGTGGTATCACCGCAGCGCAGGTGGCCCAGCTTGAAGCGCTGCCATCGACCGAGGCCGCGAGCAGCCTGCCGTTCGGTCTGCGTGGCACGCTGGCACTCGCGTCGGCCTGGTCACCCAATCCGCGCAAGCCGCCGCTGTTCATCGATCTGCCGGTCACTGCCGATGGAAAGGAGCGTCCGGAGATCCTGGCCAAGTGGGCAGCCAATGCTCCGCTGGCCTTCCTCGATCAATACGTCTCGAAGGTTCGCAAGTACCGCGCGATTGCGCTCGACGTAGGCGACAAGGACGGGCTCGTCGCGGACACCCGCAGCATGCATGAGGCCCTGCTCGCGCAGGGCATCCCCAATACCTTCGAGATCTATCCAGGCGACCACACCAGCCACGTGGCCTTCCGCATCCAGGATCATGTGCTGCCCTTCTTCGGGCGCAATCTCTCATTCAGCAAGGGCAAGTGAGCATGCAGCATTTTTCGGGGAAGTCGGTCTCGGAATACTCATTTGCGGGGAAAGTGCGATGAAAACCAGATCTTTGATGGCGCTGACCCTGTTGCTGGCGGGCATTGCCGCCTGCAGCCAGATGCGTGGCGACGGCGCGGCAACGAAGTCGCGTATGGTTTCCACTGCCGGCAAGACGCTGTTGCCACATGCATCGTGGAACTGCGGCATGCTGGATGGCATTCCCGTGCCGGAAAGCGGCACGCTGGTGCTCGAGGCGGAGATCCAGCTCGACAACGTCTATGTGGTCGGCAAGACGCCATTCGGGCAGCGTGAAGTGGCCGTAACGCAGGCCGGCACGATGACTGGTCCCCGGATCAAGGCCGCCGTGCTGCCTGGCGGGCTCGATTTCGATCTGGCGCTGCCCAATGGTGTCCGTGAGGTCGAGCAGATTCTCGTGCTGCGCACCAGCGACAACCTGTACGCCATCATGCGCAATGCCGGCACGGGGGTGCAGGGTGACGATGTGCGCATCGTCTATGACTTCGAGGTGCCCACCGCCGGCGAATTCTCCTGGCTCAACACCGGCAAGTATGTGGGCCGTCGCACCATCGATGCCCGCAACAAGGTCATGAAACTGTCGATCTACGACGTGACGAACGTGGCCGTCCAGACCGGCGCGCAGGCGGTGAAGCTGGAAAAGCCAGCTGGCCTTCCGCCTCAGCCCTGGGACTTCCGCAAACCGGATCCGGGCGAAGAGCGCGGTGAAACCATCCTGGTCGAGTCTGTTGGCCTTGGTGCCAGCCAGCCCATCCAGAACGGCAAGCGCGGCTCGCGCAACGTGATTCCCATCACCGGTGGTACGTTGGAAGGCATCGTATCCGGCAAGGTGCTCTTCGGCGGTGCGGACTATCAGAGTCGCCCACCCGGACCAGCCATCGATGCGCGCTATCTCTGGGAAACCCCGGAAGGCGAAATCATCATCGTGCGCAACGCGGGACCATTCAACGCGTTGATCCCGACCTTCGAAACCAAGGTGGATGGCAAATTCGCCTGGCTCAACTCCGGCAAGTACCTGAGTTCCGCCCCTGGCGCCGGTGGCGGCCAGGGGGGCGGTCTCAGCATCGCGATGTACCGGGTGAAGTGAGCCTGAGGCTAGAAGTTGTAGGACGCGCTCAGCGATAGGGTGCGGGGTCTCGCATAGATGACTTCCGCATACCCTGAAGAGGTGGAAAGCGAGGAAGTGCCCGCCACCGGATAGCGTTTGTCACCGAGGTTCTGCGCATTCAGCGCGATGCGCCACGCAGAATCCGGTGATTCCAGGGTCAGCGAGCCATTCCAGAGCGTGACTCCACCCGTCTGCGAGATCTCCGCCGAGTTGCCGGCATCGAAGAACTGGCTGGCGGTGTAACTGCTGTCCAGGCGCGGCGTCAACGCCCAGCTGTTCGACAGCAGGAATGAATACGAAACGCCGACATGGGTTGTCCATTCCGGTGTGAACGGCAGGCGACTCGCGAGCGTGGCCGTGGCTGTAGGCGACACCGCCCCGAAAGGCGGGGGAGGCGTGATGCTGTCGAAGCCCGAATCCAGATAGCCCACACTGGCGTCGAGGTGCAGCTGGCCCGTCGGCGTCCAGGCAATCTCGAGTTCGCCGCCTTCAACCGAAGCCTTGCCTGCGTTGAACAGCAGCGGCACCACACCCAGGCGATAGGTCATCTGGATATCGTCGTAGTTCGTGGAGAACAGAGCGGCGTTCACGCGCAGGCCCGGGGCCGGGTTCAGTTTCATGCCCAGCTCCACCGTGGTGGCCGTTTCAGCGCCGAAGCCGATCGGTGCGTTGCCCGGAGGCGCCGCGTTGTAGCGCTGGTTGTAGCCACCGCTCTTGAAGCCTTCGGAGTAGCTGACGTAGGTCATTGCCGCATCATTCCAGCGGTACTGCACGCTCGCGGAGGTGGTGGTGTCGGTGAACGACTGTTTGAATGGCGAGGTCGACAGGAACAGGCAACCCGTCTGCGTGGGCGGCGCGCCATTGAAGGGGCACAGTGCAGTGGGGAGGGTGGAAGGCTCGGGTGCAGTAGCCGGAGACACGTTGAACATCGTGCCTTGCAGCAGCTTGGTTTCGTCGGTGTAGCGGATGCCGCCCGTGGCGCTCAGGCGGTCGGTGAACTTGTAGGTCCACTCTGAAAATGCAGCTTTGGCCTTGCTTTCCAGGGTCACACGCTGGGTGTCGTAGGAAGTCCCGGGGTTCGAGATGGCGACCAGCACGCGGTCGAACGAATCCTCGTCGAAGTAATAGACACCCACCACGCCATCGAGACGCTCGCCATTGTAGATGGCCTGCAGTTCCTGGCTGAACTGGTCGCTGCGGCTGCGATAGTTGGTGTGCAGCACCAGCAGCGGCGTGTTGTCCGCGTCGCGTGCCCCCGCCCATTTCAGGGTGCGGTCGGCGGTAATCGATTTGAACGACAGCGTGTCGGTGGCATCCCATTTCGCCACCAGCGATCCGCCATGATTGCGCAGCTCGCTGAAGGAAGGTGCGGTGCCGCCATTGGTGAACGGGCCGAGGTTCTGGGCGTCATTCCCGCAACGTGTATCTGCCAGTGGTCCGACACTTGTTGGCGGTGGCAGGCCGTCGAGAATGTTCGGACAACCCGCATTGATGCTGGCCACGCCCACAAACAATGCGGTTTCATTGATCGAATGGAACACGAACGGGGATCCATTCTCCGTTTCCTTCGCGGAGTCGAAACGCATCGTGAAGGAGAGATCGTCGCGAGGCTGGAAACGAACGGCGATCTGGCCATTCTTTGAATCTTCGTCGCCAAGGTCAGCGCCGTCGAAGACGCGGGTTACGTAACCATCGCGCTTGCGCATGCCCGCGGACGCACGGGCCGACCATTTTTCGCCGTCCAGCAGGTCGAAGGCCCCGAAGAGGTCGAACAGATTGTCTTCACCGATGGAAGCACGCAGCGTGCGGCCCGCGCCTTGCCCCGGACCGTTGGTCGAGAGCAGCACGGCGCCACCGATGGTGTTTCGACCAAACAGTGTGCCCTGCGGTCCGCGCAGGATCTGCGTGGTGGCAATGTCGCGCATCTCCATCGCGCCACCCACCGAGCGGCCCATGTAGACGTCGTCGATGTACAGGCCCACTCCCGGGTCGACCGCTGCCGTGGCGTCCGTCTGACCGATGCCGCGAATGAAGACCTGTGCCGCCGAGTTGTTTCCCGTCAGTGTTCCATAGCTGTGGAACTGCAGGTTCGGCGTCACCTTGTCGAGATCGGTGGTGCCGCTGATCTGCATCCTCTCGAGCATGTCGCTGGTGAAGACGCTTACGGCAACGGGTGTGTCCTGCAGTCTTTCTTCGCGACGGCGTGCCGTCACCACCACTTCCTCGAGGGCTTGCACGGAATCTGTCGATGTATCGGCTTCCGCTGCGTGGGTGGTGGCTGTTGCGGTTGCGAGGCAGCCTGCAATTCCAAGGCCAGTGATGGCACGGGAGAGGCTGGAATGAATTGGTTTGCGGTGCTTGCTCATGATGCTTTTTCCCTGATGTGCAATGAACTGACGGTTCGGGAGCAGATGGTGTGCACCGCATACTAGTTGCGTTGATAGCGGTAACGCTGGATAGATTGGGGGTGATAACCATCACGGTTATGGGCAATAGAAAGAGGGCCCGCCGGATGGCAGGCCCTCGGTGTACTCAAGGCAGGGAACGCGACTGCGTTACCCACTTGGGATCCTTGCTGATCCCGCTGTTCGGGCCGACAAAGAAGCCACGACCTGTGGCGCCTTTGTCTCCCTGCAGTTGCCACTTCAGCCACGCAACGGCAGCGATCCCATACGGACCACCATTGTCTTCGTTGTAGGTTCCACCGTGACCAACCGACGGGTAGACGCCGTGGAACACCGGTACCTTCGCGGGCATGGTTTCGAAATCGCGTTTGCCATTGGCGTAGGCGATGTCGGACTCCCCACCGGTCATGATGATCACCGACGAGTGCAGGCCGTCGAAGATCTTCTGGTCCGGCGCCACCATGCCGCTGTTCCAGATGCCCACCGTCGCGATGCGTGGATCACTCGACGCGCCATAGGACATCAGACCACCGCAGGACATTCCCATCGCGGCGACGCGGGTCGCATCCACCTTCTGATAGAAGCGGCCACCGGCCTTTGCTCCCTCGCGCTCGATCCAGTTGATGGCCTGGATCAGGGCAGTACCGTCCATCATCGAGCCACCGCCTGGTCCACCCGGTGCACCACCGGCGCGTGGGCCGCCAGGGCCAGCACCGCCGGGCGCTCCCGGGCCACCGGGACCTGCTGCACCTGGCGCTGCAGGAGGAGCGCCGGGCGGACGTGCGCCACCTGCACCAGGGCCACCTGGTGGTCCCGCAGGACGCGGCGCCGCCCGCGGCAGCCGCACCATTCGGGCCGCCTGCGCCGGCGCCGGATGCACCGGGAGGACCATCCGCGATAATGACAAAGCCATACGATGCGATTTCCGAGAGGAACTCGGGGAACATCAGACCGTTCTTGGCGCAGCCACCTTCACCCCAGACCAGCACCGGGAGCTTGGAGGATCCGAGATCCCGTGGACGGAAGATCGTGTGTGTAGCCAGCCCGGGATCGTGTTCGATGACGACCGCGTGCGGTCCGGAAGGCGGATTGCCACGCTGGGTGTAGTTCACGGGCGTCAATGCAGTGATGGCCGGCGGTGCGGCAGCCTGCGTCAGAGCCGGGCCAGAGGCAGCACCCAGGCATCCCGCCAGCAACAGCAGCGACAGCGACCTGGGAGTTGGTAATCGGGCAGTGTCAGTTTTCATCGCTTCCCCTCTTTTTATACATACGACAAGAATTCAGCGCGTGAGTCATGGAACTACTTGCTGGTCAGACGCCGCGCAACCAGCCATTCATGCACGCGTTCAGCCCAGCCATCCACGGGTAGCCCGCGTGGCGTCAAGCTGAAACCGCCACTGACCTGATCATAGACATGGATCTCCGCGGGCTTGCCGGCAGCCTTCCAGGCGGCGAACAGGGCGAGGCATCCATTGGTCACGTTGAAGTGGGTCGAGCCGACAGCAACGAACAGCGGCGGCGCATGTTCCGGCACGTTCACGTCCACCAGCGCCGGACCATAAAGCGAGATCAGGAAATCAGGGGAAGCATCCGAGCGCTCGGCAATCGCAGCGCTCACGGCAACGCCGCCCCCGGCAGAGAAACCCATGATGCCGATGCGGGCGGGATCGATTCGCCAGGCAGTTGCATTGCCCCGCACCAACCGGATCGCCGCCTGCGCATCAGCGAGGGCCATCTGCAGCACTTCAGTCAGTGCGGCATTGCCCGGTTCCGGGTTGGCGTTGGCATTGCGGATCACCAGTTCCTGCCGCGGGGCCGCAGGCGGGCCTGTCCTGGCAACGGGTGGCGTAGCAGGTGTTGCCGGGCGCGGTACCGGGGCCTGCTGCAGCGTCCGGTACTTGAGCACGAACGCGGCAATGCCGCGCGCATTGAGCCATTTGGCAACCTTGACGCCATCGCTGTCGTAGCCGAGCAGACGCAGTGCGCCACCCGGCGCGAGGATCACGGCCGTGCCGTTTGCCGTCGCGGCATCGGGCAGGTAGATGCCAAGGGTAGGGTCGCTCACATTCGAGATGACGCGATCCCCGGAAGCGGAAGTTGTGGTGACTTCCTGCACTGTCCAGTTCTCCGTGCCCGGTGCCTTGCCTGGCCAGAGTCGGACTTCGGTTCCGGTTTGTGGCAGGGCTGGCGCAGGTTGCGCACCCCATGCGCAGCAGGAAAGCGTCAGTGTGGCCAGAGCCAGGTATTGCTTCCCATGCTTCATGGCTTCTTCCCGTCGCTGCCGCGACTCACTGCATCGAAAAACTCGAACACACGAGGCCAGACCATCGGCACCATGCTGCCGTGATTGCCATCGACCTCGACATACTCGAACTGGAACTTGCCCTCACGCAGGAACTGCGCCAGCGCACGACTGCCTGCGAGTGAGGGCTCGGCCGCAGTTCCCTCTGTCACCAGCAGAGGCAGCTTGCGAATCAGGTCGAACGGGTAGGTCTCTGCATCGATGAAGGGGCCGGACATCGGTGCCACGGCGCGCCAGCGTTCCGGGTAACGCACAGCGAGGTGCCACGCGCCCCCGCTGCCCATGGAGTGACCGGCGAGAAATGTGCGTGAGCGATCAGCGCCATACTCCTCGGTCACGATATCGAGCACGGTGATGACATCCAGTTCACTCAGCGCGAGTTCACGGCGGCGCGCGGGAGTCACGGCCGCGCGTTGCTCCGCGGCAATCTGCGACTGGCCAAAGACTGCAGGCAGTCGCAATGGACTTCCGAAGGCGCCCATCGGAGTGAAACCCAGGGGTGACACCACGATGTAGCCATGTCTTTCTGCCAGCGTCCTGACTATGCCGTCGGCCTGGTCGAGGTAAGTGCGCTCATTCGCGCCAGCACCATGCAGGAAGAGCACGATCGGCAGGGCACTCTTGCCATCCCAGGACTTCGGCACGTAGATTCTGTAGGGCAGCTGCTGGCCGGTCGGCGCGAAAGTGTATTGCCGCTGCTGGTCGCCGGTTGCACGCTTCACCTCCTGCGACTGGGCAGACACGGGGTTTGCGGCAGTGGCCAGCAGCACGCAGGCCAAGGCGAGGGCGAACAGTCTGTTGGTCCTGAAGAAGGTCATGCGAGGCTCCGTGGCAATCCGCGGTCACAGGCTAGATGCGGTCATGGCCGCCCGCAACCTTCGCCGCAGGCTTTCGCAGGCAAAGGTGTGGCGCAGCGAAAAAAAGCCAACTTTCCCGGCGGATTGTCCAATTTGAAATGAGCTGTGACGGGTAACTGAGCCAGCCGACACGCCGGATCTGAACTGTTGGAGACAGCCGAGACAAGAACAATCGCCGATCATGCCTGAGTACATCAAACACCCCCGGGCGACCGCGGCACGGTTATCCGCCAAGCCGTGCCGGACATTCAGGTTCTTCGCAGCAAACGCCAGAAAGCAATAAGATCGACGGCCCGCGTCCAGCGGGGGCTGCAAGGGATACCGATCTGTGAGAATTTGCGTCGTTGGTGCGGGCATCGGCGGGTGCGTCGCTGCCCTCGGGTTGCGTGAGCTGGGCCATGAAGTGGATGTCTACGAATCGGTGCCGGCGCTGAGCCCTCTGGGAGTCGGCATCAATGTGTTGCCGCATGCCGTGCAGGTGCTGGACAGGCTGGGGCTCAGCGGAAGGCTGGAGTCGCTGGGCGTTGCGACCCGCGAGCTCGCCTACTTCAACAAATTCGGGCAGCGCATCTGGGGTGAGCCGCGCGGCAAGTTTGCAGGCTATCCCGTGCCGCAGATTTCCATCCACCGCGGCGTGCTGCAGATGGAGTTGTTCGCAGCGGTGCAGAAGGCACTGGGCGCGGCGCGCATCCATACCGGGCATCGTTTTCAGTCGGTCGAGGGCGATGGTCCCGTAGTTGCCCGCTTTGTCACCAGCGCGGGTGCCGAAGTGGAAGTCGAAGCCGACCTGCTGATCGGTGCAGACGGCATCCACTCGCGACTGCGCAGCCAGCGCTACCCAAATGAAGGTCTGCCGAGATACGGTGGCCGCATTCTGTGGCGCGCCACCAGCCGGGCGAAGCCATTCCTTACCGGTGCAACCATGATCATGGCCGGGCACCAGCACCGCAAGTTCGTGGCCTATCCGATCAGCAGCGTCGGAGAAGATGGCCTGCAGACGATCAACTGGATTGCCGAGCTGACCGTGGCGCAGATGCCTGGCCGGGAAGACTGGAACAAGGAAGTCGACCGTTCGGTGTTCGCTGCGCAGTTCGACGAATGGAAATTCGACTGGCTCGATATACCGCGGTTGATCGCGACAACCGAGCGAGTCTACGAATTTCCGCTGGTGGACCGCGACCCATTGCCGGCCTGGTCGTTTGGCGCCACCACCTTGCTCGGTGATGCCGCGCATCCGATGTATCCCATCGGCTCCAATGGCGCGAGCCAGGCGATCCTGGATGTCGACGCCCTGGTGCGGTGTATTGCCAGCGAGACCAATGTAACGGCTGCGTTGGCAGCTTACGAAAAGACCCGACTCCCGGCCACGGCATCCATCGTGCTGGCCAATCGCGGCAACGGACCGGAGCAATGCATGCAGATGGCGGAAGAGCGGGCGCCCCTGGGCTTCACGCGCGTGGAAGATGTGTTCCAGGCGGGTGAGCTCGAAGGCATCGCGGCACGCTACAAGGCGGTTGCCGGGTTCTCCAAAGAAGCGGTGAGTGCGCTGGGACGCACGACACCATGACACCGTTTGGCGCATCCCCGGTGTTTCGTCTTGCCGTGAACGTGCAGGCGCCTGTCGCGCTGGATCCGGCGACCATGGGTCCGGTGCGCCTCGTGCGCATCACCGGTGGACGCGTGGAAGGGCAGCTTGCGGGAAAGATCGTGCCTGGTGGCACGGATTGGCAGACGATTACAGCCGATGGCGTAATCCAGATTGAAGCGCACTACCTGCTGGAACTGGAAGATGGCGCCATCGTCGAACTGCAATCGCGTGGTCAGCGCACGCCGGATGCAGCCGGATTCTGGTCCCCGATCTGGTTGCGGACTGCTGCCCCCGCCCACGCGGCGTTGAATCGCAGCCAGTATCTGGGATTCGGACGCAAGGCAGGAAACGAAGTCGTGATCGATGTGTACGTGTTGCCTTGAGTCCCGCTCAGTCCCGCGTGCTCAGCGCGCGGGCAGGGCGACTGTCAGCCCGGTGATGGGCTGATCGTTTTCGTTCAGGAAGCGCGCACAGAAGTCCGTAGCACCGCCGGCGTTCAGTATCGCCGCCCGGATGACATTGCGGCCCTTGCGCAAGGTGAGCCGCTTCGACACTCCGTCATCGATCACCGTCTGGCGATCATTGTAGAGCGCAATCACGGGTTGATCGTTGAGCCACCAGTTCGAAGCTGCATTGGATCCGATCGCCAATCGCACGCCAGTCATTTCCCTGGGTGAGTCGATGATGGTGACTGCCCAGAAGAGGACATTGCTGGTCGGTTTGCTGAGCGCCCAGGCGAAGTGATACAGGTTGACGTTGTAACGCAGGGTGTCGAGGGCGTGCCATTTCAGGCTCGTGTCCTTCACCGTGACCAGATCGCCATCCATGGGCAGCGCTGCAACCAGTTCGGGAGTCGACCCGTTCTTGAGTGATTCCTGGTAACCGCTCTCGGTCACGAGACTGCCAGACCGGATGGGTTCCAGTACCAGCCAGCGACGGATGAAGCCTTCCCCATCGACGGGTTTCGACGGGCCTGCAGGTCGGGTCAGCGAGGGAGCGGCGGGGCGCGGGGAGGTTGCGGTCTGCGCACCTGCTGTCCACGACATGACTCCGGTCGCCAGCAGAACGAGCGTGATTCCGTGGATGCTCTTTGGGGAAATACGCATCATGGTGTCCTGAGATTCCAGCGCTGCCGGTCGGACGAAGGGTCGAAGCTCGAGAGCGTCGGCATGCTGCTGCCCACCGCGGACAGCGCCAGGGGCAGGCTTGCGTCGGGAACCGCCTTCGGCATGACGCGAAACGTGCCATCTGCCAGCTGATCGATTCGCCACAGCTGCTCGGGTGCGCCGGTGAATGCCGGCACTGCGGTCAGTTCGCCCGATGTGGTCGCTGCAAGGGCCCGCTCGGTACCCGCTATCGTGATCCTGAAGTAAGGTGAGCCGGGATAGCCGCCCGCATTGGCCACGGGGGAGATTGTCCATTTCTGCTGGGCCTGCAGCATGTAGGGAGCGAGGCGGATATCCGTAGCGCCCGTTGGCCATTGGGTGGAAACCTGCGCTGCCTGCTGAGCAGGTACGGGCGGTGCCGCGACCGGTTCAACTGGCGGACCGCCTGGACCTTGCCCAGGACCCGGACCGGGACCCGGACCTGGACGGCGTGGCCCTCCCACCGGAACCCCCTGCACCGCCAGTTCGAGCACTGTGCCCGTGCGGGCGGATTCGATCGAGTAAGTTCCCGCAACGAAGTTGTCGCCGGCTACCGGCCAGCCATCACGCCAGAGCAGCGGGCGGATATCCAGCACGCTGATTCCGCCGCGATCCAGATCGGCTTCGTAATGGAGTGAAAACTTCTGCACGCCACTGCCGAGGTCGAGCAGGCCGAAGTGGCCTGGACCAATGTAGCGTCCGCTGGAGCCGGCAAACAGTTTGCCGCCGCCCTTGATCATGTCGACGCCCATGTTGTCCAGATACGGACCCGTTACTTTCTTCGATCGACCCATGCGGATGTTGTAGCTGGAGTTCGCGCCGGCACAGCAGGAGCCGTGGGTCACCAGCAGGTAGTACCAGCCGTCGCGATGGATGAGGATGGATGCCTCCGAGTTGATGGCGATATCCACCGGCTTGCGTGACGGATGCAATCGCTTGCCGGTCTTTGGATCCAGTTCGACGAGGCGGATGTAGCCGAAGTACGAACCGTAAGTCAGCCACAGACGGCCGTCGGTGGGATCCAGGAATACGCCGGGATCAATGGCATTGCTGTCTTCCACGCCATCCGACCAGACCACTGGCCCGCCGTCTTCCCATGCGTAGTCGGGCGATGCGGGATCCAGAGTCTTGCCAACCAGAAGTCCGATGGCGGCCTTTGGCTGCGTGCCTGGCGCGGAGTAATAGAGAAAATACTTGTCGCCGATATGGATGAGATCCGGCGCCCAGGTGTTGTTGCCGCCACGCGCGATCACATCGGGGCCTGGTTTCCCGCCCGCCACCGCCTGCATCACGGACCCGAGGCGTCTCCACGTCCAGCCATCATCCGAAACGATGGCAGGGAGACCGGTACCGGTGCCATAGGCGTAAAAACGACCGGCCTGCTGCACAACCGTGGAAGGGTCATGCATGCCAGGCTGGCCATCCAGTCCCCATGCTGCAAGCGAGGTGACAGCCGAGAGGACTATCGACAGGGGTATGCGCAGTTTCATGCCGGCAGTTTAACTCCCGGATCGACTCAGTCTCCAAAATCCAGAGGCAGACCCACATAGTTCTCGGCCAGGGTGCGCTGCGCCGCTTCCGAATGCAGGAGGTAATCCAGTTCAGCCGCCTGGAACTTCGCCGAGATGGCGGCCTCATCCGGAAAATTGTGCAACAGCGAAGTGAACCACCAGGAGAATCGCTCTGCCCGCCAGATGCGCCGCAGGCAGCGCGAAGAGTAGTCATCGATGCCCGCATCGCTGCGTTCGCGGTAATACTCCATCAGCGCGTTGGCGAGGTACTTCACGTCTGTAGCCGCGAGATTGAGCCCCTTCGCGCCGGTAGGCGGCACGATATGGGCCGCATCACCTGCCAGGAACAGGCGACCGAACCGCAGGGGTTCCGCAACAAAGCTGCGCAGCGGGGCGATGCTCTTCTCGATGGATGGTCCCGTGATCAGGCTTTCTGCGGCGCCCTTGTCGAGACGCTTGCGCAGCTCTGTCCAGAACGCTTCATCGCTCCAGTCTGATACCTGATCCGTCAGTGGAACCTGCAGGTAGTAGCGGCTGCGTGTGCGGCTGCGCATGGAGCACAGGGCGAAGCCGCGATCGCTGCTCACATACGTGAGTTCTTCGCCGACAGGCGGCGTCTCGGACAGCAGCCCGAGCCAGCCAAAGGGATAGATCTTCTCGTAGTTGCGAATCGCGCCCGCGGGCACGCTTGCCCGGCAAACCCCGTGAAAACCATCACATCCCGCGATGAAGTCACAGTCGAGTTGCTGGCGCTTGCCGTCCTGCAGCCAGGAAACGGAAGGGCTGTTGCCATCGAAGCCGCTGATCGCAACGTCCTGGGCCGAGTAAATCGTCTGCAATGAAGCAGCGGAACGGGCTTCCATCAGGTCGCGCGTGAGATCCGTCTGTCCGTAAACCAGCACATTGCTGCCACCCGTCAGCCGGTTCATGTCGATCCGGTGTCGCTTGCCATGGGCGAGGATATCGAACCCGCCGTGCACCAGGCCTTCCTGGTGTGCGCGTGCACCGACGCCGGCTTCGTCCAGCAGATCCACGGCCACCTGCTCCAGCACTCCGGCACGGATCCTGCCAAGCACGTATTCACCGGACTGGCGCTCCAGTACGACGGCATCGATGCCTGCCTTGTGAAGCAGCTGGCCGAGCAACAGTCCGGCAGGGCCGGCGCCAATAATCGCAACCTGTGTTCGCACTTCAGTTCATTCCTTCTTGTACAGGTATTCGAACCTCTGTCCGATATTCTGGGCGGAATGAAGCCGGCGGAGCTATCAGTAGCTGGCAAATAGTTGGACTTTTCTTACGCGATGCAACTAGCATCCGGCGTGCGTAAACGAATCGCAGTTACCCAGATTCCGGCTTATTTCCTGTACGGCGAGGCCCCGCGACGGTTGACTGGTCCGATGCTGCACGTGGAGACCATCGAAGCGCGGAGCATTCGTCATCACTGGAAGATCGAACCGCACCGGCATCAGGTGCTGCATCAGATTGTCTTCGTGCTGCGCGGACGGGGGGTGGTGCAGGCAGAAAGTGCGCGCGCCCAGTTCCGCCCTCCCGCGCTGGTGCTGATGCCCGCGGGCGCCGTGCATGGATTCGAATTCGAACCAGGGACCACCGGCTACGTGATTTCCATCTCCAGCCACTTGCAAAGCGAGCTGCTGGGTCGCGAGCCGGAAATTGCCGCATTGTTCGCGGCCCCGGTCACTCTGGAAATCGATCAGAGTGAGCTGCGCGGCACGGACCTGGTGCAGAGCTTCCACATGCTCGCACGGGAGTACGAGCGCTCTTCGATCGGGCACGACATCGCGATGCAGGGGTGGCTCTCCGTGCTGCTCGCCAATGTGCTGCGGCTCACCCGGCAAAGACCGGCGGCCGATCCCTTCATGGGGCAGCGGCGCCAGCTTGTCTCACGATTCAATGAGCTGGTCGAAGACCGCTTTCGCAAGAATGAATCCCTTGCCACCTATGCGCGCGAGATGAAAGTGTCGGAGTCGCAGTTGCGCAATGCCTGCGTGGCAATCGCCGGGCAGACACCAATCAGGCTTGTGCACGAGCGGATTCTCCTCGAGGCCAAACGACAGCTGCTCTACACCGACCAGCCGATCGGCGCGATTGCCTACTCGCTGGGCTTCGAGGACGCCGCCTACTTCACGCGCTTCTTCTCGCGCCGGACCAGCCTTTCTCCCAGGGCTTTTCGCGCGCGCGGACCGGAAAAGGCGCTGACGGGAACTTGATGCCCCCGCGGCAGTAAATCCGCTGCTTCGGATATCATTCCGCAATGGCAAAACGACGCCGCTCCCCTCCTGCAAAGATGGCCGATATCGCGCGGCTGGCGGGCGTGCATACCTCCACCGTGTCCCGCGCCTTGTCGGGCAGTCCGCTGGTCGCCGGCAAGAAGCGCGAGCAGATACTCAAGCTGGCCCGGGAACGTGGCTACGTCATCAACTCTTCTGCCAGCAATCTCCGGCGGCGACGCACGCAGACCATCAGTGTCACAATCCCCCTTGGGCATGAGGCAGGACAGACGCTCACCGATCCCTTCTTCATGGAAATGCTGGGGCACCTGGCGGATGAGATCACGCAGCGCGGCTACGGCATGTTCCTGCAGAAGATCCTGCCGCCGATGGATGACTGGCTGCCGCGGCTGATTGCCTCGCAACGCTCCGATGGAATCATCATCGTCGGACAGAGCACCGAACACGCCGCCATCGAGTCGGCTGCCGCCAGTTACCTGCCCATGGTTGTCTGGGGCGGGCACCTCGCGAACCAGTCGTACTGCTCGGTCGGCACGGACAACATGGGTGGGGGAAGGGTATTGGTGGAGCACCTGATCCGCACGGGCCGCCGCAGGATCGTGTTCCTGGGGGATCCGTCCATCCCCGAGATCAAGTTGCGGCATGAAGGCTACCTGCATGCCCTGGCCCATGCGCCATCAGGCACCGCGCGTGCGCGTCTGGTGCCGGCACATCTCGCCGCCGAGGCGGCCTACGAGGCGATGCGCGCGTACATCCGTCGTGGAGAAGAGTTCGATGCGGTCTTTGGCGCGACGGACATCATCGCATTGAGCGCCATCCGTGCCATCACGGCGGCGGGGCTGACAGTGCCGCGTGATGTGGCGGTGGCTGGTTTCGACGATATCGCCATGGCAGCGCATTTCAATCCCACCCTTACCACCATGCGGCAGGACATTGCACGTGGGGCGCGGATGCTCGTGGATCTGCTGTTCCGTCGCCTGAATGGCGAGGAAACGCCCTCGGCGACGATGCCGGCGGAGCTGATCGTGCGCGAATCCAGCGTGGTCACCACCAGGCCCTGAGGGCATGGCAGCGAAGCGGGCTATGCAGGCACGGCTTCCTGCGCCTGCAGGATTGCGCCGGCAATTGCTGCGTCACTGCCGAGCGCAGCACTGGCGAGATACGCGTTCATACTTTCGAAGTCCTGCAAAGGCTGCAGGTAGTCGTGAAGAAGTTCGTGTGCGGCACGACGTACCAGCGGCAGCAAGGTTCCATCTGACATGACGCCGCCGCCGAACACGATCCGCTCCGCGCCATGCAGCAGGGCGATGCTGCACGCGAGCTGGCCGAGGTAGCCGGCGATGATCTGGCGGCCCGGATGCTCAGCCGGCAACGACGACAGGTCACATCCCCAGCGCGCGCGAATGGCCGGGCCCGAGGCAAGTCCTTCCAGGCAATCGCCGTGGAAGGGACACACTCCGGTGAAACTTCCATCGAGGGGGTTCCGGCGTACTGGGATATGTCCCATCTCTGCATGCATCAGTCTCTGATCTGCGCCCGGAGCGGGCACCACTGCGCCACCGATTCCGGTGCCAACGGTCACATAGGCAAGTGATCCCAATCCCTGCCCGGCACCCAATCGCCACTCCGCGGTGGCCGCGGCACCCACATCCGTGTCGAGAGTCACCGGGACGTTCAGTGCCTGCCGAAACGGTGCCACGATATTCGCGCCGGACCATCCCGGCTTGGGAGTGGCCTGAAGGCAGCCGTAATCAGGTGCGTTCTTGCGCAGCTGAAGCGGCCCGAAACAGGCCAGCCCCAGCGCAGCGATGCGACCATGGCGCCGTTCCATCTGCTGGAAGAACTGCCTGCAGGCGAGCAGGGTGGAAGCCGCGTCTGTGGTGGGTATGACGGTGCGATCCAGGATCCGCGCTGGTGAATGGCCCACCGCGCAGACGAACTTCGTGCCACCGCCTTCCACGGCGCCCACCAATGGCTTGATTTCGCCCGTGATTACAGGACTTTCGTGCATGGCGTCCCCGCCCTGATTTCCTGACCGGGCCATGCCAGAATAGCCAGTACTGCAAACGATTGCTATAACCCTGCCGGGCGCGGCAATATCACCAGACAAACAACAGCTGGCAAGGCGGGGGGCTCAATGAACAAGGAAGCTGCAAGGCAGGACAGTGCCCGTGTGGTGCGCTGGCTCATCTGTCTCATGTTCTTCACGTTTGCGATGACGACGGATGCCGTGGGCAGCGTCATCCAGAAAGTCATCGCCGATTACGGCCTCAGCATGACGGCTGCAAGCTCATTCCAGTCCGCGACCATGCTCGGTATCGCGATCGGTGCATTGATGCTGGGCTTCCTGGCCGATCGGATCGGGCGCCTCAGAACGATCATCCTCGGGCTTGCCCTGTACGGAGCGAGCTCCTTGCTGGTGGCCGTGTTCGGTAGTTTCCCGGTGCTCGTCGCATTGCTCGCTGCTTCGGGCCTCGGCATCAGTGTCTTCAAGACCGCCGCCCTGGCATTGATCGGTGACGTCACCACGTCGTCGCGGGAGCACACCCGCTTCATGAACAACGTGGAGGGTTTTTTCGCACTCGGCGCCATAGCCGGCCCTGCAATCGTGACAGTCCTGATCGGTGCAGGTGTGTCCTGGAAATGGCTCTATGTCATTGCTGCGGTGATCTGCCTCGGGCTTGTGATCATGGCCAGCACGGTGAAGGCTCCTGCGCCCCGCGCGGTGGTGGAACGCGCCAGCGCGGCGCAGATGATTTCCGTGATGCGCGATCCGCTGGCGCTGGGTTTCTCCCTGCTCGTTGCCCTGTATGTTGCGGTGGAAGTGGCCATCTATGTGTGGATGCCCACTTATCTTGAGGGTTATGCCGGTCCGCATCTGTGGCTGCAGGCCTGGGCGTTGACGCTGTTCTTCGTGCTGCGCGCCATCGGCCGCTTTCTGGGTGCCTGGTTGCTGGATCACGTGCGCTGGGCAGTGGCACTCGTGGTGCTGGCCATTCTGATCTTCGCCTGCTTCCTGGGCGCGTTGCTGGGTGGCTTGAGCGTCGGCGTCTTCCTCCTGCCACTGACCGGACTGTTCATGTCCATCATCTACCCGACGCTGAACTCCAAGGCGATCAGCTGCTTCCCGAAGCACCGCCATGGCGCTGCGGCGGGAGTGATCCTGTTCTTCACTGCCGCAGCCGCAGCAGCCGGGCCGCTGGCCATGGGCGCAGTGAGCGACGCCTGGGGTGACCCGCGCGCGGGCTTCGTTCTGGCCACGGTGTTCGCATTGCTGCTGCTGGTCGGGCTGCTGTTGAACTGGCTGCTGGATCCCTCGCGCGCGCGCCTGGAAAGTGAAGACGCTCCGGCGAACCAGTTGTCGCAATGAGGAACGCGGTCCAGCTCATCTGCTATGTCGACCGGCTGGGAGGCACCCTGCCGGGATTGCAGCAGCTGCTGTCCGGTCCGATGAAGGGGCTGTTTGGCGGCGTGCACCTGCTGCCGTTCTTCCATCCCATCGACGGGGCAGATGCCGGTTTCGATCCGGTGGATCACACACAAGTGGACGAGCGGCTCGGCACCTGGGAGAACGTGCGCCAGCTGGGACAGGACCTGGATGTGATGGCAGACGTAATCGTCAATCACATGTCCTGCCACTCGCCCCAGTTTCTGGATTATTCCTCGCGCGGCGACAGCAGTCCTTGCGCAGGATTGTTCCTCACCCTCGACAGCGTATTCCCGAGCGGAGCGACCGAGCAGGATCTGCTCGCCATCTATCGACCACGGCCGGGCCTTCCGTTCACGCCGATGACGCTGGCGAACGGCGATCGCCGGCTCTTCTGGACCACTTTCACTTCCGAGCAGATCGACATCGATGTCGCGCATCCCGAGGGCGTGCGTTATCTCGAGAGCATCCTGCAGATCCTCGCGCACAATGGAGTGCGCCTGATCCGTCTGGACGCAGTGGGCTATGCCGTGAAGCGCGCAGGCGGCAGCTGTTTCATGATGGAGGAGACCTTCGACTTCATCCGCGAGTTCAGCGCCCGCGCCCGAACTCACGGATTGCAGGTGCTGGTCGAGATCCACTCGCACCATCAATTGCAGATCGAAATCGCGCGACAGGTCGACTGGGTCTACGATTTCGCGTTGCCGCCACTGGTGCTGCATGCCTTCTTCTCCGGCAATGCGCAGTACCTGAAGAACTGGATTGCCATCCGGCCGCACAATGCGCTCAGTGTGCTCGATACGCACGACGGCATAGGCGTCATAGACATCGGGGCCGGAGAAGATCCGCTGATGCACAAAGGACTGGTGCCGGAAGCCGGCATTGAGCAGCTCGTGCAGCAGATCCATGCCAACAGTCGTGGCGAAAGCCTCCGCGCAACCGGCGCGGCGGCCTCGAATCTCGACCTCTACCAGGTGAACTGCACTTTCTATGATGCGATCGGCCGTGACGACGTCCGCTACCTGCTTTGTCGTGCGATCCAGTTCTTCCTGCCAGGCATTCCCCAGGTCTATTACGTCGGACTGCTGGCCGGTGCGAACGACATGGAACTGCTGGCACGAACCCAGGTCGGCCGGGACATCAACCGGCACCACTACACCCGCGACGAGATCGGGGAAGCGTTGTCGCAGCCGGTTGTCGGCGATCTTCTGGAACTGATCCGGCTGCGCAATACCCATCCGGCATTCGAGGGCAGTTTCGTCCTGCAGCCAACTGCAGCAGAGGTGCTGGATATGGGCTGGAGCAATGGCGCCGCATTTGCCCGCCTGCGGGTGGATCTGCGCACCGGTGAACACCTGATTGAAACCTCGGAAGGGCTGCCGCTGCGCAAGTTCCAGTTGCTGCAGGTTGCCGCTCCGCTGACTGCATAAACGCTGGAGGCCACTGTGAATTACCAACGCGATTTCCGAACGAGCGGCGTCATCTTGCTGCTTGCTGCTGCTGCGTTACCCGCAGCGGCGGCAACGCCCTGCGCCGAACTCTCGAAGTTCACCATGCCGGGTTACGACGTAAGGATCGAACAGGCGAGAGACCTCGCCGCAGGAGTTCCCGCCGCAGCGCCAAACGCTCCACCGGGTCCGCGTCTGTCATTGCCCGCGCATTGCCGCGTCGACGGCGTGCTGGATCCGCGCACGGGCCGCAATGCAAAGCCCTACGCCATCGGTTTCGCCATCGCGATGCCTGTCAACTGGAACGGCCGCTTCTTCTTCCAGGGTGGAGGAGGGTTGAACGGCTCGGTAAATCCACCGGTGGGGGCGCAGTACGCGGGTGATTCTTCGGCGCTGGCGAGCGGCTTTGCGGTGGTGAGCACGGATTCCGGACACAGGAGTTCCGGCTTCGATGCCACCTTCTTCGAAGACCAGGAAGCATCCCTGAACTTTCTCTACCAGGCCGTTGCCAAGGTAACGGTCGTCGCGAAGGAAGTGGTGTCGAAACACTACGGCCGGCCCGCGCACCATTCCTATTTCGTCGGCTGCTCGACGGGCGGCCGCGAGGCCATGATGATGTCGCAGCGTTTCCCCACGTATTTCGACGGGATCGTTGCGGGAGCTCCGGCTACGCGCACGGGCTATTCGAACCTCGGGCTGCGCTGGGCCACAACCGCCTTGAATGAAGTGGCACCGAAGGATGCGCAAGGTCGACCACAGACGAATCTCGCCTTGAGCGAGCAGGACCGCAAGCTCGTCACCGATGGCCTGCTGGCAGCCTGCGATGCCAATGACGGCATGAAGGATGGCCTGGTGTTCGCTCCCAGGAGTTGTGGTTTCGATCCGCAGGTGCTGGCCTGCAGGGCGCGAAGACGGCGAGTTGCCTGAGCACTGCGCAGGTCGCTGCCGTGAAGAAGGTGATGGCGGGGCCCAAGGCCTCCGATGGTCGGCAGGTGTATCCGGGCTACTACTACGACACGGGAATCACCAACACGCGTGGTCTCGCTGGCGTGCTGGTGGGGCCCACGATTCCGGAAGGGCCGACGAGCGGCACCAGCATGAATGTCGATGCCGAGGCTGCGCGTGCGCATGATGGGCGCTCCATGGCCGGTGACACCAATGCGTGGACCAACCTCAGCAGCTTCCAGGGGCGCGGTGGCAAGCTGCTGTTCTTTCACGGCGTGAGTGATCCCTGGTTCTCCGCCCAGGAAACCGTGCAGTACTACGATCGCCTCGCTGTCGACAATGCGCCGGTGCCCATCCAGGACTGGAGTCGGCTGTTCCTCGTGCCGGGCATGGGACATTGCAGCGGCGGCGACCACACCCTGGACCGCTTCAACATGGTGGACGCGGTCGTCAACTGGGTGGAGAACGGGCGCGCACCTGAACGAGATTCTCGCAACTGGCGCGAGCATGCCGGGAGAAAGCCGCCCGCTGTGTCCGCATCCAGCCCATCCGCATTACAATGGCAGTGGCGACGCAAGGAACGCGGCGAATTACAGCTGCCGCGAATGATGGTCCGCCAGGAGAATCCAATGAGAATCAATATCAAGACGCCCGTGGTGCTGGTAGCAGTACTCGGCGCAATGTTCAGTGCAATGGCCGTCGCGCATCACTCGTTTGCGGTGTTTTTCGACAACGATGTGGGGCTTGTATCGGTGCGCGGCAAGGTAACGGAGTTCAACTTCAAGAACCCGCACGGAGTGATCCGTGTGGAGGTGAAGGAGAAGGACGGCAAGGTGGTGGAGTGGAAGGCGGAGACGAACTCGCCGTCGATTCTGGAGCGCCGCGGCTGGAAGAAAGACAGCCTGAAGATCGGGGATGAGATCGTTCTGGAAGGCTGGCGGGCGCGCGATGGGAAGAACTACATGCGCATGCGCAAGGTGACCATGGGCGATGGGACGCCGGTGGGCATTCCCTTTGAATCGATGGAGGTAAGGTGAGCCTCGGCGCGGTGGCGCGCAACACGCGGAGCGTTGCACTCACGCTGCTGGCCTGCGTGGCGTTTGGCCAGGGCGCAGCGGCTGCCGAAGCGGCAAGACCGAACCTCTCGGGGTTCTGGATGCTCGCGGGCGGCGCGCCGATCGAAGACCCGGCGCTGAAGGCGAAGATCTCCCCGGGCACGGTGATCCTTGCGGATACCGGCGCGGTGGAGTTCCCGCTGAAGGAGTACGGCGGCCTGAAGCTCACCCCGGCCGCGGAGGCCGCAGTGAAGGCGTGGAGCCCGGAGGAGGAGATGTCGGTGGCCAATGCCTGCCGCATCCCCTCGATCATCTATGCGATGCAGGGGCCGTTCCCGATCGAGATCTTCCAGGGCACGGAGCTGACGGTGATCCGGCTGGAGTACTTCGACATGGCGCGGGTGATCTTCACCGATGGTCGCAAGCACCAGCCGGCCGGAGCGCCGGTGACGAAGGTGGGCAACTCGATTGGCCACTGGGAGGGAGACACCCTGGTGGTGGAGACGATCCACCTGAAGGAAGCGACGATCACGAACAACGGACTCTCGCACGGCGACAAGGTGAAGGTGACCGAGCGGTTCAAGCTGTCTGCGGATGGCAAGAAGCTGCTGGCGACGCAGGAGTTCGAGGATCCGGAGATGCTGCAGAACAAGGGCGTGCGGTTCATCACGTGGAACCGTGTGGAAGGGGATCACGTGCACGCCTACGACTGCGATCCCTCGTTCGCGGAGAACTACGCGAAGTAAGACCATGGGGCTGCCGATGACGGCAGCCCCCTCGATTCAGCGGCAGGAAAAGCTGGCGTGGTCTTTCACGTCGCCGCCGTCATAGCGTGCCACTTTCGGAAACGGGCAAAGCGGGCGGGTGGTTTCGGGGAAGGCCCTGCCGGAGGCCACTACGCGATCGGGTGCCTGTCCCTTCTCCACCCAGTTCTGGATCGTGGTCAGCATGTCGAACTGGTCTGTGGACTGGCCGCCATTGCAATGCAACATGCCAGGAATCAGGAACAGGCGAGCCCAATCCACCGGACCTGCGGCCGTGCGCGGTGAGAGTTGTTCGTACCACGACGTCAGTGCGCCGGTCGCCATCGCCTGGTCTGAAAGTCCGTGATACACGATCATCTTGCCGCCGCGGCCGGCGAAAGTGCTGTGCAACGAGGCTACTGGATCATTGATCGCGGCGGTTTCGTAGGTGCGGACCATATCCCGGTCAAAGTTGAACTTGAGCGGGTCAAGAGCGGGATCTGGCGGCGTCATGGCAAACTCACGCAGCGTGTCACGACCCAGAGACCCATTTGCCGGCCCACTGGTGGCCGAGCCCAGATGCATCGAGCGCCAGGCTGGCGCTGCGATACCGGTGTCGTAGGGGTAACTTCCATAGAGTGATTCGCCACGCGAGTTGCGGGCGCCGCCCATGATGTCCCGCAAGCCATCGGCCTGTACGGGAGTCAGGCATTGCGGCGCGCCCGGTGCACCGGCCTTGCCGCAGACCTGGTTGCGCGGATCGAACTTGCAGGCCTGGAAATCATTGATCATGCCGTCGCGCAGGCCATCGAGCGCATCACACTGCTGCACCACGGCATCGGCAATCCCCTTCAGCTGCGCATCGGTGAACGCCTCGTGCGTCAACGGCTTTCCGGATGCATCTTTCGGTGCGATGCGCGTGACGGTCTGCAGACTCCAGACCTGGTTCGCGGCAATGCGGGTGAGGTTGAACGACGGATTGCCCGCCACCACGCCATCGAACTCCAGCGGCAGGCGTTGCGCCGCCATCATGGCTTCGCGACCACCCGTTGAGCAGCCCATGTAATAGGAGTAATCCGGCTTCTTGCCGTAGTACTGCTGCAGCAGGCCCTTGGCTTCGCGGCTGGAACGCGCGACTGCCATGAACGCAAAGTCGAGCTTGGCCTGCTGGTCTGCGCCAAAACGTGCGTCGATGGAGCTGCGACCTCGATGGCCACTGTCTGTCGTCACCACGGCAAAGCCGCGGTTCAGGGCAGAGGTGAAACCCCCGACATTTCCCATTGCGGGGAGCAGCACGCCATTGAGCCCGCCACCGCCCTGGAACAGCAGACGCTGATTCCAGTTGGCAGGCATGCGCACTTCGATGCTGGTTCCGTAGCGCATGCCTTCGATGCCCGAGGGGCGCGCGTCGAAGGTGGCTCTGAACAGACAATGCGCGGGTACTTCGACGGTGGCGCCAGCTGGCCCTGACGGCATCCGACCGGCCGCAACCCAATCCGTGGTATCGATCTGATACCCCGGTGCGGCTAGAGCCTGCAATGCAGTGCAGTTCTTCGAGTCGGGGGCGGATCCAGCCGGTGGCTGCTGGGCATGAACAGGGGATACGAGCAATGCCGCGGAAATCGCAAGCGTCTTGCTGCAGAAGTCGCGAACAGGTCGAGTCGGCATGACAGTTCTCCCCCAATTTCTGGTTTATTTGTGCAAACGATTGTATTACACGTTGCAGAGTTGGCGCAGCAAATGGCGGGCGGGATTCACTGCTCGGCGCACGTTTCCTCGCCGGTTGCCGGTTTGTGCTGCAGCTGCATCTTGAGTGTTTCGATTTCTTCGATGAGGTCCAGCACCAGCGCGACTCCGGGTGCGCCGAGATGCAGTTCGCGCACCAGCCGGATGGCTTTGCGTGCGCGCAGCAGCACTGCGCCGTCAAAACGCCATTGGTCAGGCGTATCGCCTTGCGGTGCGAGCGCGCCTTCCAGCACCAGTGTTTCCAGCAACGCAGGTTCCGCGCCACAGGCGCGGCTCAGATCCTGCAGCGAGAACTGCAATTCCGTCTCGACGATCACGGCATGGATGGCGGAGCCTTCGGTGGCGTTCATGGTTTCAGCCCTCCTGTGCAGCGCGTGGATTGAAGTCGGCAAAACTCGCGGCCAACGCGCGATAGGCCGCCTTCGTGGCTTCATCGCTGGCGGGGGGCAGCGCAACCGCCAAGATGGCATACAGATCGCCGGGCGGTGAACCTGGCAGACCCTTGCCCTTGAGGCGCAGCCGGCGACCAGAGGGTGAGCCGGGTGGCACAGTCAACTGCACGCTGCCGTCGGGTGTCGGCACGGTGACTGTTGTTCCGAGGGCTGCTTCCCAGGGCGCTACCGGCAGATCCACATGGATATCTCGCCCGTCGACGCGGAACAGTTTGTGCGGACTGAAGTGCACTTCGAGATAAAGATCGCCAGCTGGCCCCGAGCCGTGTCCGGGGCCGCCTTGCCCCTTGAGGCGGAGATGTTGTCCGTCGCGGACACCTTTCGGAATATTCACTTCGAGCTGTCGGGACTGCAGGGCAGGTCGGCCCTGTGCGTCGTGAACTGGCACCTGCAGAGAGATGGTCCGCCGGCCGCCGCGATAGGAATCGAGCAGGTCGACCTGTACTTTCGCATGATGGTCAGTGCCGGCGGCATTCATCGCACCGCGTGCGTCGCGCCTGCCTGCGCCGGCACGCCCGAACAATGCCTCGAAAAAATCGCTGTGGCCGACATCAGGTCCTGCGCCTGCGCCATCGCTGAATTCGAATCCACTGTTCCAGCCAGGTGGTGGGCGAAACTCCTGCGCGCCTCCATGCTGGCTGCCGACCGCGTCATAGGCAGCGCGTTTCTCCGGATCCTTGAGCGCCTCGTAGGCTTCGGCAACCTCCTTGAACTGCGATTCCGCATCCACTTCCTTGCTCACATCCGGATGGTATTTGCGGGCGAGCTTGCGATAGGCCCGCTTGATGTCTTCCTGCGATGCAGTCTTGTCCACGCCCAGCCTGGCGTAGTAATCCTTGAACTCCATCATTCCTCCCGTCTGGCGGGAGCCAGCAGAGTGGCAGTCGTGCCAGGGCCGATGGCCGCGGCATTGCCTTCGTCTGTGTCCAGATGCAGCTCAGTCCGGTAATCAGGCGAGACGCGCACGACCACGTCCTCGAAGATCAGGTCGCGACCATCACTGTCGATGGCCACTGCGACGACATCATGTTCCTTTATGCCAAGGTGCAGTGCATCGGCGGGGCTCGCATGAATGTGGCGGCGTGCCAGGATGACTCCATGGGGCAGTTCCACGCGACCCGCCGGGCCCTCCAGCACAATACCCGGCGTATCGTGCAGGTCTCCTGAGGTGCGCAGTTGCGGCTTGAGGCCCAGGTGCATGGCATCGCTGCGCGCGAGCTCGATCTGGTCCGCCTGCCGTGGTGGTCCGAGAACCCGAACATGACCCAGCATTCCCTGCGGCCCTATCAGCGTGATGGTTTCCTCAGCCGCGAACTCGTGCGGCTGCGACAGCTCCCGCGCCGGGCGCAGGACATGTCCTGGACCGAACAACCGGTCGATGGTGGTCTGCGTGAGATGGGCATGCCGTGCAGACACGGCAACCGGAATGCGCAAGCCTGGATCGGGAAGGCGCATCGAGTCGGGATCACGCATGGCGCGAGGTCCATGACCATTCGCGGATCTCGGGCATGTCCTGTCCGTGCTGGTTGATGTAGCGTCGATGTTCCTGCAATTTGCCTTTCAGCAACTGTTGCAATCGTGCGCCGGATTCTCCGGACTGGGGCACTCTCTTCACGACATTGAGCGCCAGATGAAAGCGGTCAAGTTCATTCAGCACCGTCATGTCGAATGGGGTGGTGATGGTGCCTTCCTCGCGGTAGCCGTGCACATGAAAGTTATCATGGTTGGTTCGTCGGTAGGTGAGTCGATGGATCAGCCAGGGATAGGCGTGAAACGCGAAGATCACGGGCTTGTCGCAGGTGAACAACGCGTCGAACTGCGCGTCTTCCAGGCCATGCGGATGTTCGCTTCTGGATTGCAACCGCATCAGGTCAACCACATTGACGACCCGCACCTTGAGCGATGGCAGGTGCTCGCGCAGGATTGACACTGCGGCCAGCGTCTCGAGTGTGGGCACATCGCCACAGCAGGCCAGTACTACATCGGGTTCTGCGTCCTGGTCGCTGCTGGCCCAATGCCAAACGCCGATGCCTGCTGCGCAGTGCGCGGCGGCAGCGGGCATGTCGAGCCACTGCGGTGCAGGATGTTTGCCGGCGATGACCACATTCACGTAATGCCGGCTGCGCAGACAGTGATCCATCACAGACAGCAGGCAGTTGCCATCCGGTGGCAGGTACACGCGGACCACGTCTGATTTCTTGTTCACCACATGGTCGATGAACCCCGGATCCTGGTGCGAAAACCCGTTGTGGTCCTGGCGCCAGACATGTGAGGCAAGCAGGTAGTTCAGCGAGGCTATCGGGCGGCGCCATGGCAGCCCGGCGGTGACTTTCAGCCACTTGGCGTGCTGGTTGAACATCGAATCCACGATGTGGATAAAGGCTTCATAGCAGTTGAAGAGGCCGTGCCGGCCCGTCAGCAGATAGCCTTCCAGCCAGCCTTCACACTGGTGTTCACTCAGCATGGAGTCCATCACCCGCCCGCTCGGGGCGAGGAATTCATCCTGCGGTTCAATGGCCATGTTCCATTGGCGATTGGTGACTTCAAACAGGGCACCAAGACCGTTGGACATTGTTTCATCCGGACCAAACACCCGGAAGTTTCGCTGGGAGTCGTTGAGCTTCGCGATGTCGCGCAGGAAAGGCCCCAGGACGCGGGTGTCGCCATGGCCTCTGATGCCGCGGTCCGGCACATCGATGGCATAGTCCCGGAAATCAGGCATTGCGAGATCTCGCAACAGCAGGCCCCCGTTGGCGTGCGGGTTGGAACCCATGCGTCGCGAACCCTGCGGTGCAAGCTCGGCAATCTCTGCAAGCAGGCGCCCGTGTGTATCGAAGAGCTCGTCCGGGCGGTAGCTGCGCAGCCATTCTTCGAGCAGCCGAAGATGCTCCGGATGTGCAGCCGGATCCGACAGCGGTACCTGGTGCGACCGGAACGTGCCTTCGATCTGTTTGCCGTCCACCACCTTTGGTCCGGTCCATCCCTTCGGGGATCTGAGCACGATCATCGGCCAGTGCGGACGCGTGCCGACACCCTGCGTGCGTGCCTGTCGCTGGATGGCGCGGATCTGCTCCACGGCATCATCCATGGCCGTCGCCATCGCTTCATGCATTCGCGCGGGTTCATGACCTTCCACGAACAGGGGTGTCCATCCGTAGCCACGCAGCAGCTGCTCCAGTTCGTCGCGACCAATCCTGGCCAGCAGCGAGGGGTTGGCGATCTTGTAACCGTTGAGATGCAGGATCGGCAGCACCGCGCCATCGCCCACCGGGTCCAGGAATTTGTTCGAATGCCACGCGGTTGCCAGCGGGCCGGTCTCCGCCTCGCCATCGCCGACCACGCAGGCGACGATCAGGTCCGGGTTGTCGAACGCGGCACCGAAGGAATGACTGAGGGAGTATCCCAGCTCGCCACCTTCGTGGATCGACCCAGGGCACTCCGGCGATGCGTGGCTCGGAATTCCGCCAGGAAACGAGAACTGCAGGAAGAGCTTCTGCAGCCCGGCTTCATCCTGACTGATGTGCGGATAGATCTCGCTGTAACTGCCTTCGAGATAGGTATTGGCCACCACCGCCGGGCCGCCATGTCCTGGTCCCGACACGAAGATCATGTCGAGATCGTTCTTGCGGATCACGCGGTTCAGGTGCGCATAGATGAAGTTCTGGCCCGGCGTGGTGCCCCAGTGACCGAGCAGCATGTGCTTCACGTCGGACAACACCAGCGGGCGCTTCAGCAGCGGATTGTCGAACAGGTAGATCTGGCCGACCGAAAGATAGTTGGCGGCGCGCCACCAGGCGTCGATCCTGTGCAGCAGATCGGGCGAAAGTGTGGGAGCCGTCATGGATCAGTTCTTGCCTTGTGTGTCGAGATGCAGGGCAGAGCGCGCCAGCATCAGTTCTTCGTCAGTGCGTATGACACGCACCCTTACGCCAGAGCCCGGCCTGGAGATCAGCGCTGCGGACCTTTCATTCGCTGCGACATCGAGCTCGATACCGAGAAATCCCAGTTCGCTGCAGATGCGTGACCGGATGGGGGCTGCGTTCTCACCGACGCCACCGGCGAACACCAGCGTGTCCAGGCCACCGAGTGCAGCAGCAAAAGCGCCGATCCATTTCCGGGCGCCGTAACAGAACATGGCAATGGCATCGGCGGCTCGCGGCTCGGACGACTCCTGCGCCAGCAGGTCGCGCATATCGGCGCTGATGCCTGATACACCTAGCAGCCCTGAGTCATGGTTCACCATCTTCTGGAACTGTGCGGAGTCCATCTGTTGCGTCGAAGACAGGTAGTGGCCAAGGCCCGGGTCGAGGTCGCCGGAGCGGGTGCCCATCATCATTCCTGACGCCGGCGTGAAGCCCATGCTGGTGTCGATGCTGCGGCCGTCGCGCACGGCGGCGAGGCTGGCGCCGTTGCCCAGATGCGCCAGGATCACGCGCCCCCGCTTGGCGGCCGGGTCATCGACGCGCACCAGCTCCTGCATCAGGTATGCATAGGAGAGTCCGTGGAAGCCATAACGCTGGATACCGAGATCGTGATACCGATGCGGTATGGGAAGCCGCCTTGCAACGGGCGGCATGTCGCTGTGGAACGCTGTGTCGAAGCAGGCCACGTGAGTCGCCGCCGGGTAACGATTCTGGGCGGCGGTGATGAGATCGATTTCGAAGGGCAGATGCTCGGGGTCGAATGCCATGAAGCGCCGCAGTTCAGCCAACAGTTCAGGTGTCACTCGCACCGGCGCTGAGTGCGCCATGCCATGAACCACGCGGTGCGAAACTGTAGAAACTCCTTCGAACGCGGGCTGGATTGCCAGCCAGTCGAACAGCCAGGACGTTGTCGCTTCGCGATCCGAGGCGGACAGTGGAAGAGTCTGCGGCACGTCTGCCCCGGTGCTGCTGACGATACAGCGCGTGCCTGGCAGGCCAATGCGATCGATCCTGCCCCGCATCAACACAATGGGTGTATCACGGGATTCAATGAGTGCAAAACGCAACGAAGATGACCCGGCGTTCAGGGTCAGCACACGCGGCACCGCTGCGGTCATCGATTCCCGTCCTTTGCTGCCGACAGGCGCTTCGAGGCGACACACTCCATCAAATGCTGCCACGATTTGAGGAACGACTGAACCCCGGTGCGCTGCAAATGTTCTGCGAGAACATCCAGGTCGACACCTGCGGCTTCGAAGCTGGCAAGCGTCGCGCGGGCATGAAGCCCGTCTTTGTCCATCGATCGGGCGACCAGGCCGTGGTGAGCGAACGCCTGCAGGGTTTTCTCGGGCAATGTGTTGATGGTGTTCGGCGCCACCAGTGATTCGACGTACAGCGTGTCTGACGCCTGCGGGTCCTTGGTGCCCGTGCTCGCCCACAGCAGTCGTTGGGGTCTTGCACCTCTCAGTGCCAGTCGCTGCCACCGGGGTGAGGCCAGCATATCGAGGTGGGTCCGGTAGATGTCGCCCGCCACGGCGATGCCCAGCTGGTTATGCAGGGTCGCGGGGACGAGCGGGTTCGCCGCCGAATCCCAGCGGCTGATGAAAACCGATGCAACTGATTCGGGCGGCTTGCTCAGACCTGCGTCCAGACGCCGTTCGGCGCCGCGCAGATACGCTTCTGCAGCGGCCAGATACTGCCTGCAAGAGAAGAGCAGGGTGACGTTGACGGGCACGCCTTCGAATACACATTGTTCTATGGCGGCAAGTCCCACGGTGGTTCCGGGAATCTTGACGTACAGGTTCGGTCGCGCAGACTGCCGATGGACGCCCAGGGCGGCCTGGATGGTTGCGGCGGCATCGTCCGCCAGCGTGGGCGAAACTTCCATCGACACCCAGCCGTCTACGCCATCAGTGGCATCGAAGGCGGGGCGCAGCAGGTCTGCTGCACGGCGCAGATCGGCAAGCGCCAGTTCCATGAACAGGGCTTCGTCGGATAGTTCACCAGGGGCGCCTTCGCGAATTGCCTGGTCATAGGCAGTGCTGCCGGCGATGGCCGAATCGAATATGGTCGGGTTGGAGGTTAGTCCCGAGATGGCCCAGTCATTGATGTACTGTTGCAGGACACCACCGTCGAGGAGATCTCGCGTGATGTTGTCCAGCCACAGGCTTTGCCCGAAAGCCTGCGGCCATTGATTCCGGTCCATCATCGGCAGATACGCTCATTTCGTGGTGGTGATCTGTCCGTTATCGCACATAGATGTGAAAGCCGCGTGTAGTTCTTCTTATGCCGACAATCCCGAAAAGTGAGCTGGTGGCCGGTATAAGCGCTGCCGAGGCGCGTCAGCGGTTGGCAAATGAAGGTCCCAACGAGCTGCCCGCCGCAGACCGGCGCTCACTCTGGGTACTGATACTGGAAATCATTCGCGAACCGATGTTTGCGCTGCTGATCGGCGCGGCAGTGCTCTACGCCTTGATTGGCGACCTGGGCGAAGCGGCCATCCTCCTCGCCTTTGCTTCCATCTCCGTGACGATTGCCATCGTGCAGCGCGGGCGCAGCGAAAGGGCGCTGGAGGCGCTGCGCGACCTCACCAGTCCACGTGCGCTGGTGATACGCGACGGGCAGCGCATCCGGATCGCGGGGCGCGAAGTGGTGCGCGGCGACCTGGTGGTGATCGGTGAAGGGGATCGCGTGCCGGCAGATGGTGTGCTCGTCTCGGGCGACCACATGGAAATGGATGAATCGCTGCTGACCGGCGAGTCAGTCCCGGTGCGCAAGCGCGCCGCCACACAAATGCCAGCAAGGCTCGAGTCCCCCGGCGGATCCGATTCACCACAGGTATTCTCCGGGTCGCTGGTGATCCGGGGCACGGGGCTTGCCAGCATCCTCGCTACTGGTCCGCGCAGTGCCATTGGTGCCATCGGGCAATCGCTGACCGGTTTGACAACCGAGCAGCCGCGCCTGCAGCGGGAAACGCGCAGTCTGGTCATCGCCTTCGCAATCATCGGTGGCATCTTCAGCGTTACGGCTTTCCTGCTGACGGGTTGGCTGCGTGGCAACTGGATCGAAGCACTGCTGGGCAGCATTGCGCTCAGCATGTCGCTGCTACCGGAAGAGTTTCCGCTGGTATTGACGGTGTTCATGGTGATGGGAGCCTGGCGGCTGTCGAAGCAGCAGGTACTTACGCGCCGCGCTGCCGCCATCGAGACGTTGGGCTCTGCAACGGTTCTCTGCACCGACAAGACCGGCACCCTGACACGAAACTTCATGTCCGTGGCACATCTGTGCAGCGGCACGGAGCAATGGCAGTCCACGAGCCCGCCGGAGCAGATCAGGCAATCCGCCAAATTGTCGCTGCTGCTGGAAATTGCGGCGCTGGCCAGTGACGCGCAGCGGCTCGATCCCATGGATCGTTCGCTGGCCGAGCTGCAGGATCTGGTTGCGGAGAAGGCGGCCGCCGGCACATTGCTGCGGGAGTATCCGCTGCGCGCCGACCTGCTGGCGGTTACACGGGTCTGGAATGGCGCAGCTGGCGCGCCTTCAAGGGTCGCCGCCAAAGGTGCGCCAGAAACCATTGCGCGGCTTTGCGGAATGTCGGAGACGCAGATCGTTGAGCTGGGTCAGCAGGTGGATGCGCTCGCCCAACAGGGGATGCGGGTGCTGGCCGTCGCACAGGCGGCAACGACGACCGATCTTCCCGCCACGCCTTCGTTTGATTTCAGGTTTCTCGGGCTGCTGGGTTTCGCCGATCCGCTGCGCGAGTCGGTGCCGGGCGCGATCCGCGACTGCCGGTCCGCAGGTATCCGCGTGATCATGATCACGGGTGATTACCCCGCCACCGCTCGTGCCATTGCACAGTCGGCCGGCATCGAAGCGATGGATGTATGCACGGGTGAAGACATCTCCGCCCTCGACGATGCAGTCAGTGGCGGAGCGCGTGCGTCGAACGGCTGTCTATGCACGAATTTCACCGGCCCAGAAACTGCGCATCGTGAATGCATTGAAGGCCAACGGTGAAGTGGTGGCGATGACCGGCGATGGCGTGAATGATGCGCCAGCACTCAAGGCCGCGCACATCGGTATCGCCATGGGCGGGCGCGGTACCGATGTTGCGCGCGAGTCGGCATCCATCGTGCTGCTGGATGATGACTTCGGATCCATCGTCGGTGCCGTGCGTCTCGGTCGGCGGATCTACGACAACCTGCGCAAGGCCATGGGTTACATCCTTGCCATCCACGTACCGATTGCGGGTCTCGCGTTGTTGCCGGTGTTGCTGGGATGGCCCTTGATCCTCACCCCCATGCTGATCGCGTTGCTGGAGCTGATCATCGACCCGGCCTGTTCGGTCGTGCTGGAGGCTGAAAAGGAAGAGAGCGATGTCATGCGTCGCCCGCCCCGCCATCCGGACAGCCGCCTGCTCTCCAGCGCACTGGTCTGGTGGAGTTTGCTGCAGGGCACGCTTGCGCTCGCCATGGTTGCGGCTGTCTACATCTGGGCCATGCGAATGGAATTGCCGCAGGATGACGTGCGCGCCATCAGCTTTGTCACCCTGGCGGGAGTGAATATCCTGCTCATCTTCGTCAATCGGACGTTTTCCTCTTCACTGCGCGCTGCATTCGGCCGGCCAAACAAGGTGTTGTGGTGGGGCCTGGGGGCCGCAATTGGCGTGCTTGCCCTGATTCTCTCCTGGCCTGATGCGCGCCAGTTTTTCGGGCTGGGCACGCTGCACGTTCAGGGGCTGGTTGTCTGTATCGCCGCGACCGCGGCATTGCTGTTGGTGCTGGAGCTGGCCAAGCGCGGGTGGAGAACCCGTTTGACGACCTAGGTCACAGTGCCATCTGCGCAAGGATGATAGGCGGCGCACATCCCGCATTGTGTCAAGTTGCTATCTTCAACCACTTGCGGCCCTGTGATTGTGCAGGCGCAGCACTTCGCCGCTGGAGAGTTGAGATGTCGGGCAGACTGGCCATGATCACCGTGCTCTCTCTTGCGACTGGAACGGTTGCGGGCGCAGAGGAAGCAGCGGAGCCCATGTTCTCGTTGAGTGGGTTTGGCACACTGGGAGTGGTTCATTCCAGTGAGGATCAGGCGGACTTTGGCGTCGGGGCGTTTGTACCCAATGGCTCCGGCTACACGAGTGAGTGGAGTCCGGAAGTCGACAGCAGGCTGGGAGCGCAGCTCACCGGCAGCTTCACCCCGCGATTATCGGCTACCGTGCAGCTGATAGCCGAGCAGCGCCATGATGGCGAATACCTGCCGCATATCGAGTGGGCAAACATCAAGTACCAGCTGACGCCGCAGCTCAGCATCCGCGTCGGCCGCACGGCGTTGGCAAGTTTCCTCGTATCCGATTTTCGAAAGGTGGGCTACGCGAATCCGTGGGTCAGGCCACCCGAGGATGTGTATAGCCTGATACCGATCTCCAGCGCGGATGGTGTGGACGCGAGTTATCGCGTGCAGCTGGGAGATGTGTCCCACACGCTGCTGGCTGGCTATGGAAAGTCAAATACAAAGGCTCGAGACGGGGAATCCTACAAGAGCAGGCATGCCTGGTCCTTGTCGGACACTGTGGAATACGGTGATGCCACACTGCGCGTTGCATACCAGCGAGCCCGTGTGGAGGTGGACGCGCTTGATCCGGTGTTCGGTGGTTTCCGGCAGTTCGGCCCACAAGGCGTCGCGCTCGCTGAACAATACGACCCCAATGGTGCCCGGCTTACATTCCTGGCAATCGGCGCCATGTTCGATCCTGGCGCATGGTTCGCGACGGCAGAGTGGGGCAGGAGCAATCTGCGGTCAGCCTTCGGCAAGCGCACGGCCTGGTACGCTACCGGCGGCTACCGGCTAGGTGCCGTTACGCCGTACATCACCTATGCCAACGCAAAGGCCAACAGCAACACCGCCGATCCCGGCTTGTCGCTGACCGGGCTCCCGCCGGATGCCGCGGCAACCGCGGCGGTGCTCAACGCCTCGCTCAATGCGGTTCTCGGTGCGATTCCAGTGCAGCAGTCAATCTCGGCCGGCGGACGCTGGGATTTCAGGAAGAACATGGCCCTGAAACTGCAATACGATCGGCTCAATCTGGGCGCCGGTTCTGCAGGAGTGCTTGGCAATGTGCAACCGGGATTCCAGACCGGCGGTACCGTGCATCTCTTCAGTACGACTGTTGATTTCGTCTGGTGAGGTGCCAGCAATGAACGCCCCGGCTCGGGTTGGTGCCGCAGTTGTCAGTCTGCTGCTTGCTGCCACTGGCGGCACGGCGGTGGCTGAAGTGGTGGTGGTGGTTTCCGCTCAAAGTGAGATCACCACGTTGAGCAGGAGCCAGGTGGCGGATATTTTCCTGGGCAAGGCGCGGCGATTTCCCAATGGCGTTCTGGCGCAGCCCGTCGACCAGATCGAGGGTTCCGCTGCGCGCAATGAGTTCTACGCGAGTTTTGCAGACAGGACTCCCGCGCAGATCAAGTCACATTGGTCGAAAATCGTCTTCACCGGCAGAGGGCAGCCGCCGGCCGCCGTGGCCACCAGCGAGGAACTGAAACGCCGCGTTGCGGCCAACCCCGCCGCCATCGGCTACATCGACCGCAGTCAGCTGGATTCCACTGTCCGCGCGCTCCGCAGATCGGTCCCGGACTAGTCTTCCTTCAGGATCAGCCGCTTGCCGGTGTAGGTGATTCCGCTGGATTGGGCCAGCAGCAGGTCAGTGGACTGCTCGGCCGGCAACGGTCGATTGAAGTAAAACCCCTGCAATTCATCACAGGCGTGGGCGCGCAGGAACTGCGCCTGCTCCTTCGTTTCGACGCCCTGTGCGACGACAGTGACCGCAAGGCTCTTGCCCATCGCGATGATGGCATCGGCCAGCCCCATGTCTTCGTTGTTGGCGACCACATCACGGATCAGTGAGCGGTCGATCTTGATGGTGTCGAGCGGGAATCGCTGCAACGTGGCCAGCGAAGAATAGCCGGTACCGAAATCATCGACCGCGATCCGCACTCCCATTCCCTTCAGTCCGGTCAGGATCCGCAGCGTGCGATCGACATCATGGGTCAGCAGCCGCTCGTTGATTTCGAGTTCGAGCAGCCCGGAATCCATGCCGGTGCTTTGCAGGATGGATGCCACATCCTGCAACAGGTGCTCGTCATGGAATTGTCGGGGAGTCAGATTCACGGCGATGCTGAGGTCATGCATTCCCTGTCGCTGCCACTCCATGTTCTGCTGGCATGCGGATTTGAGGACCCACTTGCCGATGGGCACGATGATGCCGTTTTCCTCCGCCACCGGGATGAAACGCATTGGCGCAACCGTGCCGAAATCGGGATGCTCCCAACGCAGCAGTGCCTCCATGCCGGTGATGCGACCGCTGATGATGTCGCGCCTCGCCTGGTAGTAAAGCTGGAATTCGTTGCGCTCCATTGCGTGCCGCAAGCTTGATTCCAGGGCAAGCCGCTCCAGCGTGTTCGCGTTCAGCCTGTCTGAATAGAACTGGATATTGTTCTTGCCGTCCGCCTTCGCCTGATACATCGCAATGTCGGCGTTCTTGGTCAGGGTTTGCTCATCCAGACCGTCCTGTGGGTAAATGCTTATCCCGATACTGGCTGTTACGCGGAACTCCTCGCCGATGAGTGTGAAGGGTCGCGCAATCACGGACAGGATCTTTTCGGCAACGTCCGCGGCGGCATGCCCGTCACCAAGATCAGGCAGTATCACCACGAATTCATCACCACCGAGCCGAGCAACGGTATCGCTCTCGCGCACGCACCCCTTCAGACGTGCGGCCACTTCCTTCAGCAGTTGATCTCCCGCCTCGTGGCCCAGCGTGTCATTGATCTGCTTGAAGCGATCCAGGTCGAGGAATGCGACGGCCAGCTGGCGTGAGTGGTTGTGGGAATCATTGATGCTCTGCGTCAGCAGTTTGCTGAACATGCTGCGGTTCGGAAGCCCGGTCAGCCCGTCGTGATACGCGAGGTATTCCACTCGCTGCGCATGCGCCAGCTTGGCCTCGCCTTCCCGCTGCCGTCCGCGGGCGAGCTGCATGCTCATGTAGCCCAGGATCGCCGACAGGACGACGACAAACAGGCTGCCGACGATGGCACGCCATGTATGGGAACGGCTGTCTTCGCGCACACTCATCAGCACTTCGTCTGCTGCGAGACCTGCGACGACCGCCAGTGGAAAGCCGAAGAGTTCGCGCGTGCTGGTCCAACGTGGCACGCCGTCCCAGCTGTTGGTGAGTAATCTGCCGTCCGCTTCTTCATCTTCATCCGCAGAGATCATGGGGGTGAAGTCGACCGGATCTCCCGACGTCACGTTGTCACCAGTACGTCGGACACGGAACTCGCCGTCGAGTCCGAAAAGTCCAAGCACGCCCTGCTGACCGAAACGGGAGGGTTCGTAGCCACTGACGAAATAGCCGGCGTTCACTGCCACCACGACGACGCCGTCGAATTCTCCATCTGGCGATTCGAGCCTTACGCTGAAAGGCAGCTGCGCATCGCCGGTTGGTCCAGGTGGCAATCTGCCAATGGACAGCTCTTGCTCCCCGGCCTGTTGCTCCTGGAAGTAGTCATGGCCCGCGATCCGGCTGCCGATCTGTGGGCCGGTGCTGTCCACGATGATGCCGTCCCGGTTGGCCACGCTCACCACGAAGACCAGGTTCGGGGGCAGCAGGTCACTTGCGGCGAGCTCTGCAAGTTGCCGCTTGCCTGCGCTCTGCTCGTGCCAGAACTTGACAAGATTCAGAGTCTGCCGGATCTCGCGCAACGCACGCACGACCTGGGCTTCATAGGTGTCGAGCAGCTCCCCGCTCGATACAGCGGCGGTGTGCTCGGCAGTGGCGCGTGCGGTCCTGATGAGACTGAAAGTGGTGCCCCACACAACAGCCAGCAACACGGCCGCGATGAAGGGAAACAGGAACTGTGGCTCCAGGGCACGACCAGTCAACCGCTGCAATTTGAATCTCCAGAGCACGCTGTTTCCACGGAGGTTCGAATCCTTGCCATGACAGATGTCTGCATCATGCGCCTCGATCCCCAAGGTCGCGGGATTGGCGGTTCAAGTGGCAGCATAGCCGGGATGGGGGCTACCGGAAGGCGAACAGGTCCGTTTCCTCTGCTTTCTTTCCCAGGATTGCCGCCAGGATTATCCGTGTGGCTGGCCCCGAAGCTGCCGCTCCACGGCAGCGCAGCCCGGCCATCCGACGTCGTTCTTGCATAGAGATAGGGATCAGACGCTTCCCAGATAAGTGCTCTCTGGGGCCCCAGGCATCCAGCAAACTTCCGGCCATAAATAACGAGGGACGACTTTCAAGATGTATACGGATGCCGAGTTTGAGTAGAGGTGTATCGAGTTCGAACTGCAGCAGCGCAGTACTTGCGGAAGTCGATCCAAGGAATGCGGATTTCCGGCGATCGATATACCAGTGGGGGCTTTCCTGCCTCCGCAAATGCCTGGGCAATCATGGCGCCACTGACGCCACCGCCCACCACTACAACATCTGCTCGCTGCGATCGATGGAGGCGTGCGCCGTATCGTGGGAACTGGGTATGAAGTCCATACCGCCTTACCATCCCTCAGGTCGCGTGTGAGGGTAAGACTCATCTGACTATCCTGGGAGTGAACGCGGGGTTCCGATGAAGTTGCTGCAATATATGCTGACCCTGCGATGGCCTGCATGACACTCACTTTTACGAATCACCGCTTGAACCTGTTCCGGCCGGGAACGTGAGCTGCTGCAAAAGGCTGAAACAGCGTTACTCTTGCGCCATGGCCCATCTTCTTCGCTGCTGGCTGACTTCGCGTGCAATCGCGTTCTGCGTGATCTGCGGTCTGGCTGTGGTCGCAACGGCAGCCTCGCCCACCACCCAACCGACTGCCCCTGCGACACCGGCGACTGGGGAGGCGGCTCAGGCCGGGGCTGCTTCCATTGCCCCGGATATCCAGGAGCTCGACCTTGCTGAACTGCCACTCTCGAATGCAGCACGAGTGCGCCTGGACCGGGCACGGGACTCAGTGGTGCAGATCCGTGGTTTCTTTGGGGATGCAGGCACCAGCGCCTTTCACGGCAGTGGCTTTGCCGTCAGCGCCGATGGTCTGATTGTCACCAACTACCATGTCGTATCGGATGCGGTGCTGCACCCCAACCAGTACCGTCTGGAATACGTTACTGCCGACAATCGCACTGGGCGGTTGTACGTACACGCCATCGATGTTCGCAACGACCTTGCGATCGTCAAGGCCGAAGAATTGAAGCTGCCACCATTGCGGCTGCGCACCCAGATTCCCTCGCAGGGGGCTCGCGCCTATTCCATCGGGTTTCCGCTGAACCTGGGCCTCACCATTACCGAAGGTGTGGCAAACGGACTGGTAGCCACCGGCTTTGATCAGCGCATCCACTACACCGGGGCCATCAACGGCGGCATGTCTGGCGGGCCCGCGCTGGATGCCGGAGGCGGCGTGTACGGCGTGAACGTCTCGGTCATCGCGGCTCGCCAGCTGGTGGGATTCGTGGTGCCCGCCAGGCATATCGTGCCGCTGCTGGCGCGATCGCAAGCTCCACTCGAAAAGACGCTGAGTACCCGGCAAGTGCGCGCCATGGTCACGGTTCAGGCACTCGCGCATGAAGCAGCCGTGTTTGATCCCGGATCTCAATCCGGTGCAACCCAGACCGTCTTTGGCTTCACGCTGCCCACGCGGATGGGTCGCGCAATCGAATGCAACACCACCGGCGCAAGTGAATCCAGCAAGCGGCTGCAGCTGGAGACCATCGGCTGCGCGGCGCGCGCCGGGCTGCTGGTGCAGCGAGATCTCGAGGTGGGCAGCATCCGGTTCCAGCATCGCATCGTGCGCGCGCAGGGATTGCATCCGCTGCAGTTCGCGCAGCGGGTAAATGGCATGGTGGAAGCGTATCCGCGCACCGGATCTGCGGCGCATGTGGCGCCATTCGCCTGCAAGAATGCCCTGGTATCGCTCGATGGCTTCGATGCACGCGTAACGACCTGCGCGCGGCAGTATCGGCTCTTCGCGGGGCTCTATGACATCGCAGTCACCGTCACCAGCATCAACAGCACACAAAGCGCCGTGGTATCCCAGCTGGATCTGGGCGGTGTGGGTTTCGAGCCCGGCATGCAGTTCGTGCGGCGCTTCCTGGAGTCGATGCGATGGATGCCGTGATGCTGGTCGAGGTGCTGGACGTGCACGGGCATGTGCAGACCCGGCTGCGCCTGAGCGGAGCTGGTGCAACCTGCCGCATCGGCAGGAGCCTTGCCTGCGATGTGGTGATTGACGATTCCTATGCGGCGGCCGAGCACACGTTGCTGACCTTGCTGCAGGATGGCCTGGTATTGGTCCAGGATCTTGGCACGCGCAATGGCACACGCGTCGATGGGCGTCGCATCGACCCTGCTGCCGGCAGCACGATCAGTCAGGGAGAGTTGCATATCGGCAGGACCAGGGTCCTGTTGCGCACCCTGGATCCTTCCTTGCCGCCGGAGCGCCTGTTCCGTCGCGATCTCCTGCAGCGTCACCGCAGCCTGTTTGCTGCGGGGGGAATGTTGCTGTGCCTGGCGTTCGCGGCGTTTCTGCAGTGGACCTATGCGCCCGAACGCTTGGCGCCGCGCGTGTTGATCGCGGAGCTGGTGGCGCTGTGCGGTCTTGCCATCTGGGTTGGTGCCTGGGCTTTGGTATCGCGGTTGACCGTCGGCGCCTGGCAACTGCGCATTCACCTCAGCATCGCCGCATTCTGCATGGGGCTGTGGGCCTGGGGTTACTGGGTGTACCTGCTGGCCGCCTATGTGTTGCAGTGGAGCTGGCTATGGCTGGCCATGGCAGGCATGGCGGCCTGTATTGCCCTGGCTGCGGCCTACCTCAGCCTGCGGTATGCCACTCATTTCCGCCGGCCAGCTTCACTGCTGCTTGCTTTGGCCGCTCCAATGATCTGCAGTGGCGTGTGGTGGCTGGTGGACTTGCAGCTCGACCCCCGCACGGTCAATCGCGTGGAACACGGGGCACGGGTCTATCCCTCCTTGTTGCGTGTTGCGCCGAGCACCGATCTGGGCGATTACCTGACCGATTCCGCTGCCCTGAAACGCGACGCGAATCGCAATCGGCAGGAGTCTCTGCTCGAGACACCGATTTATGACGCCGATGACTGACCGGGCAGGGCCCGGGTGGCGTCAAACTTGCATGGCTTGACGCAGTTTCATCCAACCCGCTTCAAGGATCGTGCTCCATGGCTAAACCAGCCGCCGGTGTAGGCCCCCGTTTTCCCCAGGTCGTGGTGCTGTTCGGCGCCACCGGTGATCTGGCGCGTCGCAAGCTGCTCCCCGGTCTCGTGCATCTGGCCAGTGCCGGCTTCATTCCCGCCTGCCGGGTGATCGGTGTTTCGCTGGACGACCTGGACGCAGAAGGCTTCCGCACCGTGGCGCGCGCAGCACTGGCCGAGTTCGGCGCCCGCAAGGTCAGTGATGCCGATTGGAACAGTTTTTCCAGCAGCCTCGACTACGTGCCGCTTAGCGCAGGTCCCGCGGCGCTGAAGGCCGCAGTCGATCGCGCCGAGGCTTCGATCGGCACCGAATGCCGGCGCCTGCACTACTTGAGCGTGCCGCCCAACGCGGCATTGTCGGCGGTACGGATGCTGGGCGAAGCCGGTCTCGTCGAGCATTCGCGCATCATCATGGAAAAGCCATTCGGCACTGACCTCGCCAGTGCCGTCGCACTCAATGGTCGCCTGCATGAGGTATTCAGCGAAGAGCAGATTTTTCGCATCGATCATTTTCTCGGCAAGGAACCGGCACAGAACATCCTGGCTTTCCGCTTTGCCAACGGCTTGTTCGAACCCATCTGGAATCGCAATTTCATCGACCACGTGCAGATCGACGTGCCCGAGACGCTGGCTCTCGGCAAACGCGCAGGTTTCTACGAACAGACTGGCGCCTACCGCGACATGGTGGTGACGCACCTGTTCCAGATCCTGGGGTTCATGGCGATGGAAGCACCGACCCATCTCGCGCCCAAGCCCATCAGCGAAGAAAAGAACAAGGTATTTCGCAGCATGCTGCCGATCCAGCCTGCCGATGTGGTGCGCGGGCAGTACACAGGCTATCGAACGGAAGAGGGCGTGAGCCCGGAATCCGACACCGAGACCTTCATCGCGCTGCGCTGTTACATCGACAACTGGCGCTGGGCGGGCGTGCCGTTCTACCTGCGGACCGGGAAACGCATGGCAGAAGGTCAGCGCATCATCTCGATTGCCTTCCGCGAGCCGCCGAAGAGCATGTTCCCGGCTGATTCAGGAGTCGGTGCACATGGGCCAGACCATCTCACTTTCGATCTTGCCGATGCTTCGAAGATGTCGCTGTCGTTCTACGGCAAGCGGCCCGGCCCGGGCATGAAGCTCGACAAGTTGAGCCTGCAGTTCGCGATGGACGACACGGGACTGATTGGCGATGTGCTGGAAGCCTATGAGCGCCTGATCCTGGATGCGATGCGCGGCGACCACACGCTGTTCACAACCGCAGAGGGCATCGAACGTTTGTGGGAAATTTCGACGCCCCTGCTGGAATCACCGCCGCCAGTGCGCGTGTATGCGCCAGGCACTTGGGGGCCGAATGCCATCCATCAACTGGTGGCGCCCCATGCATGGCGATTGCCGTTCGAGCGCGCCTGGCGCGCACCCACGCCTGGCTAACGCGGAGATCGCCGGTCTATTTTCGGGGTGGGCGGGTTGCAATGGCCAGTTCGCGCAGCAATGCAGCAAGGCCAGCCTCCAGCGCAGCCACCTCGTCATCCGACAGGTGGCCGACAGCGCGCTGCAATGTACCTACCGCGCGACCAGCAGTGGCCTGAACGGTCTGCCTGCCGGTCGAGGTCAGATGCAGCTGCACCGCGCGCTGGTCTGCCGCAGTGCGCTGGCGTTCCACCCAGCCACGTTCAGCCAGCCCTTTCAGTACATGACTTACCGCGGGGCGCTTCATCCCGAGTGCGGTAGCCAGCCGGGAGGCGGACAGGCCCGGTTCACTGGCGATGCACGCCAGTGCGCGATGCATGGAAATGGAGGCGCCCGTCTGCTGCTCGAGCTCACGGTAGCGCGTGCGCATGCCATCGATAAGCGCCCGCGCAGCAAGCAATGCCCGCCGCTCGCCAATGCGTCGCGGATTCGTGGGATCTCGGCCGGGGGGGCGACTCATGATGTTGAGTATTGATCATAACATTCTCCCGACTGGCTGGCCGGACGGATGTGCAACACCCCAATGTAGTTGCCTTGACTGAATCATTCAGGGACGTAAACTACATGGATGCTGCTCTCATCACGACCCCCGCCGATTCCCCCGGCTGAAAACCGCTACTGCCTGTTTCTTGATTTCGACGGGACACTGGTCGACTTCGCTGAATCGCCGGGGGCGGTGGTTTGCGACTCCTCACTTGTTGCGCTGCTGGCAGACAGCTGGCGGCTGCTCGATGGTGCGCTTGCGATTGTCAGCGGCAGGCAGATCCATGCGATCGATACACTCATCGCGCCGTTGCGCGCGCCAGTCGCTGGACTTCACGGCTTCGAGCGCCGCGGTGCGAACGGCATCACCTACCGGCCCACCTCGGATGGAGCCCGGCTCGACAGCCTGCGCGATCGCCTCCTGGCATTCGTCGAGCAGCGGCCGGGCATGCTGCTGGAAGACAAGACAGCTGCGCTCGCCGTGCATTTTCGCAACGTTCCTCATCTCGGAAGCAGTACCTCGGATTTCATGCTCGGGTTGAAGCGGGATCTCGGCGATGATTTCGAACTGCTGGAAGGCGATGCGGTCATCGAGATCAAGCCCGCCACACACAACAAGGCCACCGCCGTGGAGGCCTACATGCAGGAAGCGCCCTTTGCCGGGCGCGTGCCCATCTACATTGGCGACGACATCACCGACAGCGATGGCTTCGTAGCCGTAGAGCGCCATCAGGGCATGGCGATCGGAGTGGGCAACCGGGTGCTGACGCCATGGCGTTTGCGGGATCCCGCCGCAGTGCGCGCCTGGCTCCTTGATTTCAATACCCACTGCGTGAGGTAGCCTGAACACGCGGGCGACACATCTGGATCTCGGTGTGGTGGGCAATTGCCAGATAGCCGCGCTGATCAACTCGCACGCGAATGTCGTCTGGGCCTGTTTGCCGCGCCCCGACGGTGATCCGGTGTTCTGCTCGCTGCTGACCACGAAGGGCGATGCCGAAGGCAACAACAGCTTTGCCGTGGATGTGTTCGAGTTCAGTGGCTCGGAGCAGGCCTATGAACGCAACACGGCTGTCCTGGAAACAACCCTGCACGATTCACGCGGCGGCGCAGTGAAGGTCACCGACTTCTGCCCCAGGTTCCGCGCCCGCGGTCGCATGTACCGTCCGATGATGCTGATCCGGATCATCGAGCCCGTGAAAGGGCGCCCGGTCATCAGGCTGAGATTGCGTCCCAGTCAGTCTTACGGAGCGCATTCCTGCTCCCCACGAAGCAGCAGCAGTTCCCTCCGGTTTTCGGCGGACGGCCTGGATTATCGGGTTACAACGGATGCCTCGCTCAGTGCGGTGATGGAAGAGCGCTACATCGGACTGGAAAAGCCGCTCGTTTTCATCCTGGGTCCGGATGAAACCATCGAGGAGGCTCCAGCAGTGTTCGCGCAGAACATGCTGCTGCAGACCCGCATCTACTGGGAAGACTGGGTGCGGGCGCTCGCCATCCCCTTCGACTGGCAGGAGGCCGTGATTCGCGCCGCGATCACGTTGAAGCTGTGCACCTTCGAAGACACTGGCGCAGTGCTCGCGGCGTTGACGACGTCGATTCCTGAATCACCGCACAGTGGCCGCAACTGGGATTACCGTTTCTGCTGGCTTCGCGACAGCTACTTCGTCATCCAGGCGCTGAATCGTCTCGGCACCACGCGCACCATGGAAGCCTATCTGGAGTATCTCGATCATGTCGTGGCCGGTTATCCCATCGGCGATCTTCAACCTCTGTATACGATCGGCGGCGGCACTGAGACAGAAGAGATCATCGTGTCATCCCTCGATGGGTTTCTCGGAATGGGGCCGGTCAGGGTCGGCAATCAGGCAGCTGTGCAGCGCCAGCACGATGTCTACGGAGCGATCGTGCTGGCTGCTTCGCAACTGTTTTTCGATGACCGCTTGATCAATCGCGGCGACCGCAGGTTGTTCGAACGCCTGGAGCAACTCGGGCATCGAGCCGCCGCGCTGTTTGATCAGCCGGATGCGGGACCGTGGGAGTTGCGTGGCAAACTGCAGGTGCACACATTCTCCGCCGCGATGTCGTGGGCTGGTTGTGATCGTCTGGCCCGTATCGCGGCACGTCTGGGGCTGGATGAGGCAGATAAAAGGTGGCGACACACCGCGGACGCCATGCGCACCAGGATCCTTGCTGGCAGCTGGAATCCATCACTTGGCCATTTCGTGGGCTCGTTTGGCGGGGAAGATCTTGACGCCACGTCGCTGTTGCTCGCGGAACTCGGTCTGGTGGCGGCCGACGACCCAAGATTCGTCGCGACGGTGGAAGCCATTGACACGGGCTTGAGGACGGGCGATTTCCTTTTCCGATACCGGCATGCCGATGACTTTGGACGGCCGGAGACTTCCTTCACGATATGCTCGTTCTGGTACGTCAATGCACTCGCTGCGATCGGTCGCCGGGATGAAGCACGCGAGCATTTCTCGCGTCTGCTCGAGCGGCGCAATCCCCTGGGGTTGTTGTCCGAAGACCTCGACCCGGAAACCGGCACGTTGTGGGGCAACTATCCGCAGACATACAGCATGGTTGGGATAGTCAACAGCGCATTGCGCCTGAGCCGCTCCTGGGAAGAAGCACTGTGAGCCGACTGGTCGCAGTCTCCAACCGCGTCTCCATTCCCAACCGGAACTCGGCGCAGGGCGGGCTGGTTGTGGGCCTGTTGGCCGCGCTGCGCGCGCGCGGCGGCCTTTGGTTTGGCTGGAACGGGGAAGTGACGACGTCGAAACCCGACCGGGTCGAAGTCACACGCCGCGGTGCGGTGAGTTATGCCACGCTCGAACTCACCACTGCCGAGCATGATGCCTATTACCAGGGCTTCTGCAACGATGTCCTCTGGCCTTTGTTCCACTATTTCCTGGACGGACTTCGCTATACCGACGCCCAGTTCGAATGTTACCTGCAGGTCAACCAGCGCTTCGCGCAGGAGCTGCAGCCCCTGCTTGAGCCTGGCGACCTGATCTGGGTACATGATTTCCACCTGCTGCCGCTGGCGCAGAAGTTGCGCGGACTCGGCGTGGAGCACCCAATAGGCTTGTTCCTGCACACACCGTTTCCCCATATCGAGTCCCTGCGGGTGCTGCCTGTCTACGGCGAGCTGATGCGATCCATGCTCGAATTCAACGTAGTCGGATTTCAGACCGAGGGGGATCTGGCTTCATTCCGTTCTTCGGTTGAGCATCTCTGGGGGCCCGAGGCCGTCGCAGTGGCGGGAGTGGTGGTGGTCGGAGATCGACATGTCCGGGTGGGCGTTTTCCCGATCGGTGTGGACGTCGAACAGGTGCTGCGCGAAAGCATCGATGCGCAGGCTGGCGATGCATGCCGCAGGTTGGTCGCGGGCCTGTTGAATCGCAAGCTCATGATCGGGGTGGATCGGCTTGATTACAGCAAGGGGCTCGTTGCAAGGTTCCGCGCCTACGAGCAGTTTCTGGAGACGCATCCCGAGAACCAGAATCGGGTCACTTTCCTGCAGATCGCGCCACTGTCGCGTGGAAACCTGCGGGCCTATTCGGCCATCCGCAACGAACTGGAACAGGCATCGGGCAGGACGAACGGACGCTTTGCGGATACGGACTGGACGCCAATCCGTTACCTGAATCGCAACTTCCCGCATCAGACTCTTATGGGTTTCATGCGCGCGGCACCGGTAGGAATCGTCACGCCGGTTCGAGACGGCATGAATCTGGTCGCGAAGGAGTTCGTGGCCGCCCAGGACGCAGACGATCCGGGGGTGCTTGTGCTCTCGAATCTGGCCGGTGCAGCATGCGAGCTGACTGCAGCACTGCAGGTGAATCCCTACGATATCCGCGGTATGGCCCATGCCATCCAGCAGGCGCTGAACATGCCGCTGGCAGAGCGCCGCGAGCGGCACCAGAGCATGCTGGAAGTCCTGACGCGCAACGACATCCACGCATGGCATGAGCGGTTTCTGGCCGTGCTCATGGACGATCGGGAAGCGCTGGCGGTTCATTCCGCATAGGACTGAACGGCTCCGGATTTCCGTTTCGGTGCCCCACCGTATATACAGGGTGGGAAAGTTCCATCGATATACTCCAGGAGCGATTCTTGCTGCATGAGACTGCGCTGATCGCGACCATTGCTGCGGCGTTCGTGTTTGCGTTCGCCTTCGGCATGGTCGCTTCATGGCTGCGTTTGCCGCCGCTGGTGGGCTATCTGCTGGCTGGCGTCATGATGGGGCCCTTCACCCCCGGATTCGTGGGCGACTTGTCGCTGGCCGCTCAACTGGCGGAAATCGGCGTCATCCTGCTCATGTTCGGTGTTGGACTGCATTTTTCGATTCCCGACCTCTTGTCGGTGCGCCGCATCGCAGTCCCTGGCGCCATCGGGCAGATCCTGGTTGCGACCCTGATGGGCGCCTGGCTGGCATATTCCTGGGGCTGGAGCCTGGCGGCCGGCCTCGTGTTCGGTCTGTCTCTGTCGGTAGCCAGTACCGTTGTGCTGCTGCGTGCACTCGAGCAGCAGGGCAAGCTGCACACTCCCGTGGGACGCATCGCCGTCGGCTGGCTGATTGTCGAAGATCTGGTGATGGTGCTCGCGCTGGTCCTGATCCCGGCACTCGCGGAAGCGTTCAGCAGCAGCGGCGAACAGGCAACCTCCACGATGGCGCTTCTGAAAACCCTCGGAATCACCCTCGCCAAAGTGGTGATGTTCGTTGCCCTTGCGCTGGTAGTGGGCGTGCGAGCCGTGCCCTGGCTGCTCACGCGCGTGGCGCGCACGGGCTCCCGCGAGCTGTTTACGCTCGGCGTGCTGGCAGTGGCGCTGGGCATCGCATTCGGATCGGCTGCCCTGTTCGGCGTGTCGTTCGCGCTCGGAGCATTCTTTGCCGGCGTGATCATGAGCGAATCCGATCTGAGCCATCGAGCGGCTGAACGTTCGTTGCCATTGCAGGATGCCTTTGCCGTGCTCTTCTTCGTCTCGGTGGGCATGTTGTTCGATCCCTCGATCATCGTGCGAGCGCCTCTGCAGCTGCTTGGCGTGATGGCCATCATCGTGGTCGGCAAGTCGCTCGCGGCATTTGTCATCGTGGTGCTGTTCCGCTTTCCGCTGGGCACTGCACTGACGGTATCAGGAAGCCTTGCGCAGATCGGCGAGTTCTCTTTCATCCTCGCCGCGATGGGGATCGCGCTGAATCTGTTGCCGGCAGATGGGCGCGATCTGATCCTGGCGGGTGCCTTGCTGTCGATCACGCTCAATCCGCTGTTCTTCGCCATCCAGCCGCGCGTCGAGCGTTGGATGCGCGCGCAGAGCAGGCTGGCTGCGTGGATTGAAGGGCGAGTGCGCCCTGACGGATTGAATGATGCGGCAGTGCCCGCGATGCACGATCACGTCATTGTCATCGGTCACGGACGCGTGGGTGGCGCAATCACACCGGTACTGGGGCGGGCGAACCAATCCTATGTGGTCATCGAGCGGGATCGCACCCGCTACGATTCACTGCAAAAGCGTGGCATCGTTTCGTTGTTTGGCGATGTCACCGAGCCGGGAGTCCTCGACGCGGCAGGTATCGCCACTGCCCGGGTGCTGCTGGTGGCAACTGCTGAATCCTTCCAGACCCGTAGTGCCGTGCAGGAAGCTCGCAAGGTCAATCCGCAGATCGTGATCATCGTGCGCACCCATAGTGAAGTGGACCGCATTGCGCTCGGTCAGGATGGTGCCGATCATGTGCTCGTCGGCGAGCGGGAGCTGGCGCGTACGATGCTGCTGCAGGTGCTGGTGTGTCTGGGGATGCCTGCCGATGAAGCGAACCGGGTGAGTTCCGAACTGTAGGAGAGAGGATCATGACTGTACGTATGGTGTCGACGGTGATGGGTAGCTTGTTGTTGGCAGGTTGCGGCCTGGCAGGCACTGGCGGTGCAGCGGCTGTCAGTGGCACCACGGCAGCCGAGCAGGCCAAGGCTGCAGAACAACAAATGGAAAAGATTCAGCTGGACCTCGAAGCCGCCCAGAAGGCAGCCACCGATGCTCGCGCGGCGGCAGAAGCGGCTGCGCAATAACGATCAGCGACGAGCCGATTTGACAGCCCTGCGAGCCAGTACGCCATCACCTTCCAGCTTCGCGATGAAGCCCGCCTTCTGCAGGCGTTTCTTCACCTCTGCCGGTACATCACGTCCGCTGGTCAGCTTGTTGGGAGTGCCGGTGTAGTGAAAAAGCAGGCCATTGGCCGTGATCACACGCGCCAGTTCATCGTAGAACGCCTGCGAATACAGTTCGCCCGCGATCCCAAAGCGGGGCGGATCGTGCAGGATGGCGTCGAACGAACGCGTAGGCAGCGACCCAATCTGTTGCGATACATCCGCCTGCTGCAACTTCAGACGCGGATTGCCATGCGGTGACCAGGGATTGATCGTGCGCAGCCACAGCACGCTGTCGTTCTTCTCGTAGGAATGCACCTCGGCTGCCATGTCGGTGAGGCACCAGTGCGCGAAGTAGCCGAGGCCGCCGCAACAGTCGAGCACGCGCTTGCCGCGCGGCTCGATCAACGCAACCTTGCGCCGCGCATCTTCGAAGGGCGAGATCTTTGCAGTCGGCAGCATCTTGATGCCGTCAATTTCGAAGGTGGGTGGCCCCCATTCGGTGGGCACGAGCTTGATCAGCGAGCCGGAGAACCGCGACACCGCTTCGAAACTGGTGCCATTCCAGCCGTAGACGGTTCGCTCCTTGACCTTCTCAGGGTAGGGGTAGCGTGTTCGCTGCCATAGCCAGCCGTCGATGCCGGGCTCGACGGTGGCAGTGGTCTTGCCAAGGTCGAGCGACACGGTGATCCGGGGTTCGCTCCGATCTCGTGCAACGACCAGTTTCCGGGTCACTTCCTGGGTCAAAAGTGGCTGTGTTGGGGCAGGGTTCAGCATGTGCGCACCATTTTACGGCAGCTGTCCATTGCCCAAGGCACGGTTCTTGCTCCTCCAAGGCACAACCACCGCGAGTATTTATGAAATTCGGACCGCAAGGTTATCGACCACTGGATGTCTTTGATGAGCTGGTAGACAGCGACGGCGAGCCGCGCCCAGCTGCCAGTGCCCTGTGCAAGTACCTGTCGACACTCGATGCCGGCGAAATGCGCCAGCGCCGCTCGGCCATCGATGCGGCCATCGTGACCATGGGGATCTCCTTTACGACCTATAGCGACGGTGAAAACATCGATCGTGCCTGGCCGTTCGACCCGATTCCCCGGGTCATGCCGGAGAGTGAATGGCGCCGCATCGACCGCGGCCTGCGCCAGCGGCTCACGGCCCTCAATCTATTTATAGACGATCTCTACAACGCCCAGCGGATCATCAAGGACGGCGTGTTCCCCGCCGAACTGATCGCCAGCTCCCGCAACTTCCGCAAGCAGTGCCGGGGCATTTCGCCCCGTTTTGGGGTGTGGGCAAATATCTGTGGCACCGATCTGGTGCGTGACCGGGACGGCACGGTCTACGTGCTCGAAGACAACCTGCGGGTTCCCTCCGGTGTCTCGTACATGCTCGAAAACCGCATGCTGATGAAGTCAGCATTTCCGGACCTGTTCAGCGCCTGCCGCATCCTGCCGGTGGATTCCTATACGGCCGCGCTGTACGACATGCTGGCGGCGCTTTCTCCGCGCGCGGAAGAGCGACCGGTGATCGTGCTGCTGACGCCGGGCATCTTCAATTCCGCCTACTTCGAGCACAGCTATCTGGCGCAGCAGACCGGTGCGCAGCTGGTGCAGGGCACGGATCTGCTGGTGGGCACCGACGATGTGGTCTACATGAAGACCATCGCCGGCCTGCGGCGCGTCGATGTGATCTACCGCCGCATCGATGACGACTTCCTCGATCCCGATGTCTTCCGCAGCGACTCGGCGCTCGGTGTGCCGGGACTGATGCGCGCATGGTCCAAAGGCACAGTGGCGATTGCCAACGCGCCTGGCGCCGGAGTTGCGGACGACAAGGTCGTCTACACCTTCGTGCCGAAGATCATCAAGTACTACCTCGATGAAGATCCGATTCTCCCCAATGTGCCCAGTTACCTGTGCATGGACGACAAGGATCGCGAGTACGTCCTGGCCAATCTCGACAAGCTGGTGGTCAAGCCCGCCAACGAGTCCGGCGGTTATGGATTGCTCATCGGTCCGCAATCCACCCAGGCGGAGCGCGACGAATGCGCCGCCCGGGTGCGAGCGGATCCCCGCAGCTACATGGCCCAACCCACGCTGAAGCTTTCCACTGCGCCGACCTGGGACGGGGATGACATCGCACCTCGCCATCTCGACATGCGACCTTTCGTTCTGCAGTCGCGCGGCCTGTATGTCACCACCGGTGGACTCACGCGTGTCGCAATGCGCGAAGGTTCGCTGGTGGTGAACTCTTCTCAGGGGGGTGGCAGCAAGGACACCTGGATCGTCGGAGAACCCTACTGATGTTGTCGCGTTCCGCCGAAAGCCTGTACTGGATGGCGCGCTATCTCGAGCGCGCCGAGAACACAGCCCGACTGATCAATGCCACGCAGCAACTGCTGCTGGATCTGCCGCCGGGTGCATCGTTTGGATGGAGGACGCTGACGCATATCGTCGGCCTCGACAAGCTGTTCCAGAAGAACTACACGGACCCGGACGAAGGCAGCGTCGTTGATTTTCTGATGGCCTCGCAGCGCAATCCCGGTTCGATCCAGTCCTGCATCCGCTTTGCGCGCGAGAATTGCCGCACGATGCGCGATGTGTTGCCCCGCGATCTGTGGGAGCGCGTGAATTCGATGTACCTCGCCTCGCGCCGCTATTCCCAGCCCGGCATCGGGCGCAAGGATCGGCGGCAGATGCTGGAAGAACTGATCTACGACCGGCACTCGGTGTCGGGCGTGCTTGCCAATTGCATGAGCCATGACGTGGCCTACCAGTTCATCGGTCTGGGCGAGCACATCGAGCGCGCCGACATGACCACGCGCATCCTCGACATCCAGTCCGCCATCCTGATGCCGACCGAAGCCACCCCCGCCAACGCTGAACTCGGGCTGCTGTGGGTGGGTGTACTTAACTCATTGTCGGGTCTGCAGATGTATCGCCGCCATGCGGCGAGCGCCGGCAGCGGCGATGGCGGCATTACCGGCGAGCGCGTTTTACAGTATCTGATCTGCGACCCGCATTTCCCGCGGTCGGTCGTGTATTGTCTGGATGCCATCGAAACCCATCTCGCCGAACTGCCGCATAATATGGACCCCTTGCGTGCACTGCGTCCGGCGCGGCGGCGTACCGACAAACTCTCCACAGAAGATCTTTCGTTGGCCAATCAGCATGTCTTCCTCGACGCTGTGCAGAGTGATCTGGCACAGATCCACGACGCCATTGCCCGCGAGTACTTTCATCTTCACCAGCGGGAAGCGGCCGCTGGCGCGCTGACCTAAGCCGATTCCGGAGCACTGATCGGCATGTCCATCCACGTCGCACTGAACCACGTCACGCATTACCGCTATGACAGGCTCGTAAATCTCGGACCACAGGTGGTGCGGTTGCGGCCAGCGCCGCATAGCCGCACGCGCATTCTTTCGTATTCGATGCGGGTGGAGCCGGGCGGTCATTTCCTGAACTGGCAGCAGGATGGGCAGGCGAATTATCTGGCGCGGCTGGTGTTCCAGAAGCCGACGAAGGAATTCCGCATCGAGGTGGATCTGGTCGCCGAGATGGCGGTGTTTGATCCCTTCGATTTCTTCGTCGAACCTTACGCCGAGAACTTTCCGTTTTCCTACACGCTGGAAGACCGTTTCGAGTTGATGCCCTTCATGCGCCGGCTGACGCCTGGCAAGAACTTCAGCGCCTTCCTCGAGACCATCGATGTCACGCCCCGTCGCACCATCGATTTCCTGGTCGATCTCAACCGTCAGCTCAGTACGCACATCGCCTACACCATCCGGATGGAACCGGGCGTGCAGACCCCGGAAGAAACGCTGATCAAGTGCTCCGGCTCCTGCCGTGATTCCAGCTGGCTGCTGGTGCAGCTGCTGCGGCATCTGGGTTTCGCGGCGCGATTCGTCTCCGGCTATCTGATCCAGCTCACCGCCGACGTGAAATCGCTCGATGGGCCTTCTGGTCCGGAGAAGGATTTCACTGACCTGCATGCCTGGTGCGAGGTGTATCTGCCAGGCGCCGGTTGGGTGGGTTTCGATCCGACTTCGGGCCTGCTGGCTGGTGAAGGCCATATTCCGCTCGCCTGTTCGCCAGCACCGGGATCCGCGGCACCCATCACCGGCGGCGTGGACAAAAGCGAGGTCGAGTTCGAGCACTCGATGAGCGTGCAGCGCATCTGGGAAGCGCCGCGCGTCACCTTCCCCTATACCGAAGAGCAATGGCAGGCCATCAACGCCTTGGGCCATCGAATCGACGAGCGCCTGCAGGCCGGAGATGTGCGCCTGACCCAGGGTGGCGAACCCACCTTCGTCTCGATCGATGATCGCGACGGTGCCGAGTGGAATACGGAGGCCATGGGCCCGAACAAGCGACGCCTGGCGGGCGATCTGATGGATCGCCTCAAGAAGCGCTATGCACCGGATGGTCTGCTGCACACGGGCCAGGGCAAGTGGTATCCGGGCGAGCAGCTGCCACGCTGGTCGTTCAACATGTTCTGGCGGCGCGATGGCGAGCCGCTCTGGTCAAACCCCGAGCTGTATGCCGCCGAGGCAAAGTCCTACGGCGCAAATGAAGGGCAGGCCAAGGCATTCCTGGACGAAGTGGCTGGGCGGCTGGGCATCGAGTCGAAGCATCAGTTCCCGGCCTATGAAGACGTCTGGTATTACCTCTGGCGCGAGCGCCGCCTGCCCACCAACGTCGATCCCTTTGACGCGCGGCTGGATGATCCGCTGGAGCGTGAGCGACTGCGCAAGGTGTTCTCGCAGCGGCTGGATGCCGTCATCGGCCATGTGTTGCCCGTGGCCAAGCCCGTGCCGGGTTCGCGCTGGCAGACTGGTTCGTGGTTTCTGCGCGACGAGCGTTGCTATCTGATTCCCGGTGATTCGCCGCTGGGTTACCGGCTACCGCTGGATTCCCAGCCCTGGGTCGAAGCCACCGATTATCCGTGGGTGCATCCGCCGGATCCCTCTCAGCAGTTTCCGCCTCTGCCGGCCTATCGAGTGCTGCAGCAGGCGGTGGTGAACCAGGCTGAAGGCCGTGTTCCGCTGGACGATCCGCGCAAGGGTGACGCCGCCGCGCGGAGCAAGGCGAGGGCCAAGGCAAAGGCGAAAGCCGATGCCATCGCGCGCGCGCCGGAAAAGTTCGAGTCCGCTGCATCGATCGCGCGTACGGCCCTGTGTGCGCAGCCACGCGATGGGCGGCTGCACATCTTCATGCCTCCCACTGCGGCACTGGAAGATTATCTGGAGCTGCTCGCCGCGATCGAGGCTACGGCGAAGTCACAGTCCGTGCCCGTTGTCATCGAAGGTTATGAACCGCCGCGCGATCCGCGGTTGACGGTACTGCGTGTCACGCCGGATCCCGGTGTGATCGAAGTCAACGTGCATCCGGTGGCAAGCTGGCCCGAACTCACCGAACAAACCGAGTTTCTGTACGACGCCGCCCATCACACGCGGCTTTCGTCCGAGAAGTTCCAGGTGGATGGTCGTCACTCCGGCACCGGCGGTGGCAACCACTTCGTGCTGGGTGGCGCGACGCCCGGCGATTCACCTTTCCTGCGACGTCCGGATCTACTCGCCAGCATGATTGCGTACTGGCACAACCATCCTTCGCTGTCGTATTTCTTCTCCGGTCAGTACATCGGCCCGACCAGTCAGGCGCCGCGCGTGGATGAAGCCCGCAATGATGCGGTGTATGAACTGGAGCTCGCGCTGCGTGAACTGAAGCGCATGCAGGGCCTCGGCCAGCTGGAAGGCGCGCCCTGGCAGGTGGATCGCGCACTGCGCAATGTGCTGGTGGACATCACCGGCAACACGCATCGCGCCGAATTCTGCATCGACAAGATGTTCACGCCCGAAGGCGGCGCGGGTCGCCTGGGCCTGCTGGAGCTGCGGGCCTTCGAGATGCCGCCGCATGCGCGCATGAGCCTCGCGCAGCAGCTGCTGCTGCGCGGCCTGGTGGCGCATTTCTGGAACAAGCCCTATCAGCCGAAGACCCTGCAGCGCTGGGGCACCGAGCTGCACGACCGCTTCCTGCTGCCACATTACGTGCGCGATGATTTCAAGGATGTGCTCACCGACCTCGGCAGCAGCGGTTTCGAGATGCCCGAGGCCTGGTTCGCGCCGCATTTCGAGTTCCGCTTCCCCAAGCTCGGCGATTTCGTCACCCGCAATGTCGATGTGGAATTGCGTGCCGCACTCGAACCCTGGCATGTGCTGGGTGAGCAGGGCGCGCCCGGCGGCAATGTCCGCTATGTGGACTTCTCGCTCGAACGCATGCAGGTGAAGGTGCGCAACATGGTTGACGCGCGGCACGTGCTCACCTGCAACGGGATGCAGCTGCCGCTGCATCCCACCGGCACCGTCGGCGAGTATGTGGCCGGCGTGCGCTATCGCGCCTGGTGGCTGCCGTCGAACCTGCATCCGTCGATCGGCGTGCACGCGCCACTCACGTTTGACCTCGTGGATACCTGGATGGACCGCTCGCTGGGCGGTGCCCGGTACCACGTCACGCACCCCGGTGGCCGCAATTACGTGACTTTCCCCGTGAATGCCTACGAGGCCGAAGCACGCCGCCTGGCGCGCTTTTTCCGCATGGGCCATACCCCCGGCGGCGCCAAGGTGGGGCTTGCTCAGCGGAACCCTGATCATCCCCTCACGCTCGACTTGCGACAGGGGGCCACGTAGTAGACTGCGCCCCCGATGTTGCTCAGTTACCCCAATCTGCAAGGACGCTACGACGAGCTGTTCGCGGCTCCCGGCCGGCCGCGCGAACCCTGGACGAAGCTCTACGACGAGCTGACGCAGGCGTCAGTAACTGACATCGGCGACATGCGGGCCGCCGCGGAACGGCAGATCCGCGACAGCGGCGTGACTTACAACGTCTATGCCGACCCGAAGGGCCAGGACCGACCCTGGGATCTCGACGTGCTGCCGCTCATCATCGATGCGCAGGAATGGGCCCAGATCGAGTCCGGCATCACCCAGCGCGCCTGGCTGCTCAACGCCATCCTGGGCGATATCTACGGCCCGCAGCAGTTGCTGCGCGAAGGGCTGATTCCCGCGCCGCTGGTGTACGGCCACAGCAGCTTCCTGCGTCCCGCCTGCAAGGCCGAAGTGCCCGGCAAGACGCATTTGCATGTGTATGCCGCGGATCTCGCGCGCTCTCCCGACGGCCGCTGGTGGGTGATGGCCGATCGCACCCAGGCCGCCTCGGGCGCCGGCTACGCGCTCGAGAACCGCCTGATCGTCTCGCGCACCTTCCCGCATCTTTATCGTGACCTGAAGATCCAGCACCTCGCGCGCTTCTTCGCCACCATGCGCGATTCGCTGCTGCACTACGCGCCGAAGGGCGATGGTGCGCCGCTCGTAGTGCTGCTGACTCCCGGCCCTTACAACGAAACCTATTTCGAGCACACGCTGCTGTCGCGTTACCTAGGCTTCCCGCTGGTGGAGGGGGGCGATCTCACCGTCCGGGAAGGCAAGGTCTGGCTCAAGACCATCGGCGGCCTGCGGCGCGTGCACGCCATCCTGCGACGGCAGGACGGCTCCTATTGCGATCCGCTGGAACTGCGCAGCGATTCGGCATTGGGTGTGGCCGGGCTCACCGAATGCGCGCGCCGTGGAACGGTGCTCATCGCCAATGCGTTGGGCTCGGGCGTGCTCGAATCCGGCACGTTGCTCGGTTTCCTGCCGCGCATTGCCGAGCGTCTCCTGGGGCAGAAACTGCAGATGCCATCCATCGGCACCTGGTGGTGCGGTGAACCCGCTGCGCTGCGCGATGCGCTGGAGCGCGTGGATCGCCTTGTTTTCAAGCCCGCGGATCCTGCGAACAACTTTGACGTCATCTTCGGTCAGGATCTCGACGCCAAAGGCCTTGCCGAATTCCGCAAGCGCCTGGAAGCCCGGCCCGAAGCCTTCGTGGCGCAGGAACTCGTGAATGTCTCGCAGGCGCCGGTGCTGACGCGCGACTCCGATCTGCGCGTGGAGCCGCGCGGCGTCGGCCTGCGCGTGTTCGCCGTGGCGACGCCCGCCGGCTACATGGTGATGCCGGGTGGTCTCACCCGTGTGGCCAACAGCGCCTCGGCGCGGGTCGTCACCATGCAGCGCGGTGGTGGCTCGAAGGATACCTGGGTCATGTCGCCCGGGCAGGTCGATACCAGCTTCACGTTGCTGCGCACGACCGTGACTCCTGCAGATCTGGTGCGCGCGCCGGCCGGTCTGCCGTCTCGCCTCGCCGAGAACCTCTACTGGCTTGGCCGCTATCAGGAACGCTGCGACGACATGGCGCGCCTGCTGCGCCAGACACTGGGTCTGAAGCTCCAGGACAGCGACGACGAAGAGAACGCGCAGCAACCGCTGGAGGAGCTCGCGCGGGAAACAGGCCTCATCGACACCAGCGAAGACGTTGAGCAGGCGCTTCTGACGGCGGCGCTGTCGCTCGAAGAACCTGGCAGCCTTCCCTCTAACCTGAAATACCTGCAGCAGGTGGCCTTCCATCTGCGCGAGCGCATGTCGCTGGACAACTGGCGCGTGCTGAACAATGTGCTGGCGGATATTCCCGATGCGGATGAGCAGGAAGTCACCACCACGCTCGAGTGGCTCGATCTCGTAACCGTGCGACTGATGACGCTTTCCGGTTTCGCACTCGATGGCATGACGCGCGACAACGCCTGGCGCTTCATGTCCATCGGCCGTCGGCTGGAACGGCTGGTATTCCAGTGCGCGGCGCTGCAGTGTGCCTTCCTGCACGATGGCACAGCCGGCCTCACCTGGCTGCTGCGGCTTTCCGACTCTGCCGTTACCTACCGCGCCCGCTACATGACCAGCCCCGAGTGGCTGCCGGTGCTCGATCTCATCGTGGTCGACGCCAGCAACCCGCGGTCCGTGCTGTTCCAGGCGAAGGGCATACTGGGCTACCTCGAAGTGTTGCAGCAGGCCTATGGCCCCTGCGGCGCCGAGTTGATGCGCGACCATGTGAAATTCCTGATGGAGATGGATCGCGGCAAGCACCTGAATCCCGAGAGCGATGAACTGCGCGCGACCATCAGTGGCCTGCGCCGCGCCGCGCTGGAGCTGAACGACCGCCTCACGCAGCGGTTTTTCAACGTCGGCCAGGCCCGCAACTGGTCTTCACTGAAGTTGTAATGCTCAGCGCCAACTCAATCCGCTACCGGGTGGTGCACGACACGAGTTACAAATACTCGTCGATGGTCACCAGCAGTCGGCAGATCGCGCACCTGAGCCCACGCGAAACCAGCTGGCAGCAGGTGGTTTCGCACCAGCTCGACATCCAGCCCAATTCCATCGAGCGCAGCGAAAGCGTCGACTACTTCGGCAACCGCATGGTCAGCCTGTTTGTCGATGAGCCCCACCAGAGCCTCACCGTGCGCGCCGAATCGGAAGTCATCGTGTCGCGTTATGCGCCGCTGCCGAACGCCGCCTCACCCCCGTGGGAGGAAGCGCTCGCCGTGAAAGGCGAGTGGGGCCCCGGTACCGATCTGGAAGTAGAGAGCTACCGAGTACCATCACCCGCTGTGCCGCTGCTCGCCTCCGCGCGCGCTTACGCGGCGCCAAGTTTTACGCCCGGTCGCCCGTGGCTTGCCGCGCTGGTCGAGTTGACCCAGCGCATTCGCAAGGAATTCGTCTACGACCCCAAGGCCACCACCATCACCACCGGTGTGGAAGAAGTGCTCGCGACGAAGCGCGGCGTTTGCCAGGACTATGCCCACCTGATGCTCTCGTGCCTGCGCACGCTGGGCATCCCCGCCCGTTATGTCAGCGGCTATGTGCTGAACCGCTCGCGCGCCGACGGCACCAAACTCACCGGCGCCGATGCCTCGCATGCCTGGGTGGCCGCCCATTGCCCGGCCTTGGGCTGGGTGGCTTTCGATCCCACCAATGGCAAGATCGCCGACCTCGAGTTCGTCACCCTGGGTTGGGGCCGAGAATTTCTGGACGTGACCCCGCTGCGCGGCGTGGTGCTCGGTGCTGCCAGCCAGCAACTTACTGTTGCTGTCAGCGTGACGCCGATCCTCGAACCGGCCACTGTTGCCCGCGCCTGAAGCCGGCGAGGGCCGCCAGGACGGATCGAGGCGACGAAAAGCTTGGTTTCTGCCTTGCCCTTGCACTGGCAGGCCCCTAGAATGCGCCTCCCCATGCGCCTGTAGCTCAGTTGGATAGAGCGTCTGGCTACGAACCAGAAGGTCGGGAGTTCGAATCTCTCCAGGCGCGCCATGGGATCAACTACTTAGGCTGTAAACCCAAGTGCTTAGTTGACCGAACGTAGCGAAAACGTAGCAGCGTTTGCTACGTTTCTGCCACGCGGCTCGCTGGTCAGACCTGCAAGCGGTTGCCGTTCGATGCGACTGGCTACGGCGCCGAGCTTCTCCGGCGCCAGGTGTGCATAGCGCAGCACCATCTCATAGGACTTCCAACCTCCCAGTTCCATCAACTCCGGCAGCGAAGTTCCGCTCTGCACATGCCAGGAGGCCCAGGTGTGCCTCAGGTCATGAAAGCGGAAGTCCTCTATGCCGGCACGCGCCTTCGCCTTCTCCCCCGCCATAGAGCTCTGCTGGATACGGTGACCTGCGAAGGTGAAACACCATCGCGGGTGCTGACCGTGCACCGATTCGAGGGCCGCCAAGGCGTCCGCATTGAGCGGAATACCTCGGCCATCGCCCGACTTCGTAGTGCCATGATCGAGCCACGCCACCTTGCGAATCAGATCCACGCGACTCCATTCGAGCCCGTGGATCTCTCCGGCACGACAGCCGGTCGCCAGTGCGAACTGCACAATCGCCTTCATGTGAGCAGGCAACGTCGCCATCAGTCGGTCCGCCTCGAAGCGACGACTCGCTCGTTCTTCGCTGCATTCAAGGCCGCCGGCGGAACTGGCGAGTACTTCTTCATCGCCGAGCATACCCAGCGCAACGGGCATGTCGTCGCGGCCGAACCCGCGTTGTGGTCCGCGAAGCTGGATGGATTCCTCGGTTCGATTTCCAGGCGCTAGGGCAATCAAATCGAATGAGCGGATTCGCAATCAAACCCGCTTCATTGCAACGGCAATCCACGCGGCCGGTTACTGCGAAAGCACACCATTGGAGCGGCCGCCCGAGGCGTCGGATCCCCCACCCGTCTCCACCGGCGTGGACTGTATGCGACGAAGGTAATCCTCGGTCCCGGCACGCTCGGCATCCAGCTGTGCCTTGGTAAGGCAGGTCTCCATCGCCTTGGTGCGCGATCCTGTGAGCAGGTCTCTGCGGCAGTACAACTCCTGGTCACCTTTTTTCACCACCCGGTAGCGCACGGGCACGGCATCGCCGGCCTTCGGCGCTGCCTTGCTGGTTGTAGGCGCCGCAGCCGTGGGCGGAACAGTCGCAACGCGCCCGGTTTGAGTGGATGCACAAGCCACCAAGCTGGAGACCGCGAATGCGGCCAAGGCACAGGTCCACGCAGAAGTCATGCTCGAATCCCCCAAGTTGGTCAGGTAAGTCTGTTGTTTTGAATGCGGAACAGATCGGGCCTGTCGTGACAGAAAGCCGGCTATTTTCGTTTTGCCTCCTCGATCTGAGGCTTGTTGAGATCGGCAGTCTTTTCTGCGGAGAATGCGGGCTCACTTAGGGCGATGAGCAGTAATGCAACTGCCCATCCCGAAAAAAGGCTTCTTGAGTTCATGGCTACCCCCCCGCCCCCCCTCCTGTGTGTGAGCCCAAGGGTAGTGCGATGCGCGGCTCCGCTCAAGTAATGCGACAGCAGACGCGCAGATCCGCGGCCCGTTGCCCCAGTCAGTCTAAGGCGCCGGCAGAGGCCGTAACTTTGCCTCTGCTGCTGTCCCCTGCCACGATCACGTTCGATGTCCGTGCGCAGCTCGAAGGCCCGGCCGCAAACGTAGCCGTGATACTTTTGGCCGCTGAGAAGCCGACCACCCCGCGCCATGTCGCCATGAGCTGGGCCCAGCGCCTGAAGCGGGTATTCGGGGTCGACAGCGAAGCCTGCGCGCGCTGCTGCGGGAAGCTCAAGGTCATTGCCAGCATCGAGAAGCCGCAGGTCATCGCGAAGATTCTGGCGCACCTGGAGCGCACGGCGCCGGATCACTGCCAGCCCGAGTTGCCGCTCGGCGCCAGAGCGCCGCCGGCGCAGTCCCGTCTGGTTTGAACCAAAGCTCAAGAGGGCGTAACCGCTGACGGAAGAAGGCGGGGTGGGCCGGCGTGTTGGCGGGCTCGGGCTCACCAAAAGGCCCGTTCGGTGAAGTGGACTGGCCTGCGGGGAGGGTTTGAAATTCCTATCCGCGGATGTTCACTGCGGGAACGTAGCGAAAACGTAGCGTTTGATGCTTGAACGTGCGCTTCGGTGCCGATTTCGAGTGAGTGCGAGCCTGCTAACTTGTTGAAAACAAAGAACCTCAAAATCCACTGACGCGCCTACGAACCAGAAGGTCGGGAGTTCGAATCTCTCCAGGCGCGCCATGTGGAAAGTTAAGCCGGCCCTGTGCCGGCTTTTTCATTTCATAGGGGCCAAGTGGGGGTTCCTGGAGCCCAGAACCTGTTGCGGTACACTTCTCGCGCACGTTGTTCTCCAACCCCTCCGGGCAAAGCTGATGTTTCCAGGACGGAAGACAGGGCGCTTGAGTTACGGGAGCTGGATTGCATCCGGTGGCCTTGCTGCGCTGGTTTCGTTCTCCGCCGCCGGGAAGGATGCAGAACCAATCCTGGATGAACTCGAAGCGGTTGAAGTAATCGGCCACGGTGAAGTGCGTCAACTGCTGCGCCTTGGACCAGGACAACTCCAGACGCTGCCAGGGGGCACCACTGTGCTCAAGGCGCTGGAACGACTGCCCGGGGTCAATTTCCACTCTGCCGATTCGTTCGGCGCCAACGAGTGGTCCGTGCGGCTGACGGTGCGCGGCTTCGCGCAGAACCAGCTCGGGTTCACGCTCGATGGTGTGCCATTGGGTGACATGTCCTATGCGAATCACAATGGCCTGCATGTCAGCCGCGCCATAGTCAGTGAAGATGTAGGCGAGGTTCGGCTTTCACAGGGCGCGGGCGCGCTCGGTACGGCTTCGACCAGCAATCTCGGTGGCACCATCGAATTCTTCAGCAGCAATCCCGCCGCCGTGGCGGGAGGCCGGGGCGCCGTTACTGCCGGCAGCCAGGACACTCGCAGGCTCTACGGCCGTTTCGACAGTGGGCTGTTTGGCACTGGCACCAGTGTCTTTGTCTCGGCGTCAGACAGCAACACCAGGAAATGGCGTGGCGCCGGGAATCAGCAACAACGCAATTTCACCTTCAAACTGCAGCAGGATGTGGGTGCGACAAGGCTCGCGGCATTTGCCAACTATTCCGACCGCACCGACATCGACTACCAGGACCTGTCTTACGACCTCATCTCAAGGCGCGGCTACTTCTGGGACAACCTGGCCCCGGACTGGAACAGCGCCGTAACGGCTGCGCAGCAGTGTGCGAACTCCGGATTCAGCAACGCGCAGCTCTGCGACGATGCCTACTGGGACAGTTCGACCCTGCGTCGCGATCTGCTCACTTACATCAGCGCTGATTTCCCATTGGGCGCACGCATGAAAGTCGATGCAAGGCTCTATCTGCATCGCAATCACGGGCAGGGTCTCTGGGCGACCCCTTACACACCCACGCCTGGTGGTGCGCCATTCTCGATCCGCACCACCGATTTCGAAATCGATCGCCACGGATTCATTTCGCGTCTGCGCGGGGACCTGGGTGCTCACCAGCTGCAAGCCGGATTGTGGTACGAATCGAATCGCTTCAACCAGACCCGGATGTTCGTCGGGGAGCCGTTGCTTTCCGGGCCCTCCCGGTCTTTCCGCGAGTTCCAGAGTGATCCGTTCCTTACGCAATGGGATTACGACTTCGAGACTCGCACCGTGCATCTGCACCTGCAGGACGAGTGGCAGATCTCACAGGCACTTCGTGGCACCTTCGGCGCCAAGATGATGGACGTACGCAACTCCGTAGCCACCATCACCGGCCCCGCCAAGAATGGCTCCATCCGGGCGCGCGATCGATTCCTGCCGCAGGCGGGGTTCGTCTATTCGCTGACGGACCGCCACGAACTCTTCGCCAGCGCCACCTCCAACCTGCGCGCTTACATCAGTGCCGGCTTCGCCGGGCCGTTCGGAACGAGCGCCGCAGGCTTTGCCGCAATTCGTGACTCGCTGCGGCCAGAGCGCTCGACAACCTGGGAAGCTGGCTGGCGTTTCCGGTCAACGCAGCTGCAAGGATCTGCAGCGGTTTACCGAGTGGAGTACCAGAACCGGCTGTTGTCCATCCAGCCCGGGCCGATCGTCCTCGGCAACCCGGCGCTGCTGGCAAACGTAGGTTCCGTAACCACCACCGGCGCGGAACTGGCGCTGGACTGGAAACCCTTGCGAGGCCTCAACTGGTTCAGTTCTGTCACGCTGAATGACTCGCAGTTCAACGATGACTACGTGACAAATGGCCGGACGGTAGCTGTCCGTGGCCGCCAGCTACCCGATGCGCCGCGCCTCGTGCTGCGCAGCGAAATCAGCTTCGATACCGGACAGTACTGGATGAAACTTGCCGGCAGCCAGGTCGGCAAGCGCTTCTACACTTACCTGAACGATGGGGCTGTTCCCGGGAACCTGCTGTTCAACGCCGGTCTTGGCTTTCGATTTGCAGGGACTGGCCAGTCATCCGACAGGTTCAACGAAATGACTTTGCAGCTCGACGTCATGAATCTCGCCAACAAGCGCTACATCGCGACCGCGGGCTCGACAGATTTTGTCGAAAGCGATGTGGCAGGAACGCGGCAGACGCTCCTTCCCGGCGCACCGCGCCAGTATTACGTCACGCTGCGAGCGCGCCTTTAGCGCCACGATCCAGCGGGAATGACATCGTGAAGCGCGCACCGCGACCCGGCGCGGTGTCCACATTCAGGTCTCCGCCCATCTCGCTGATCCGTTCGGCAATGCTCCAGAGTCCGAAACTTCCGGAGCGCTGGCTGAACATGTCCAGCTGCCAGTCGAAGCCCTTGCCACTATCCATCACCTGGACATGTATCTGCCCGGCCTGGTCCCATACGTTCACGGTGGCCTGTTCCACGCCAGAATGCTTCACGACATTGCGCAGCAGTTCGCGGATCAGCTTGAAGATCAGGATCCGCAATTCCATCGGAATCCGCTCTTCCTGCACATTGCAGTCGAGCTCCACGTGCAGCTGGTCGTGGCTGCGAAACCGCACTGAAAGCCACTGCAGCGCAGGTTGCAGGCCCAGTTCATAGAGACCTGGCGGGCTCAGGTCTGCAATCATGGTGCGGGTGCGTTCCTGGACGCTGCGCAGGTTGGTGGACAGGTCATCGATCAATCCGTTCCTGCCGTCACCCGGCTGATCGCGCAGCACCTTCAGCATCATCCCCATCGCAACCAGCGACTGTGCGATACCATCGTGCAGATCAACGGCAGTAGCGCGCCGCGCCCGCTCGTCCGCCGAGATTATCTGTCTGGCATACGACTTGATCCGTTCCTGGTCACGCAGCAATCGCGAATTGAGGTTCACGATCTCTGTAATTTCGTTGGCGATGCACCATACCCGCTCCAGATGGCCATCGGTCACCACGGCTTCAAATGAAACCATGAAAGCGCGCGAGTCGCGCGCCGCCGGGATGTTCAGCCGCAGGCCTTCGCAGCGCAGATGTCCGGCAAGCAACCGGTCGAGAAACTGTTCGATCAGGGAAGTCCAGGCGCCGGTGCCGGTGGTTGGCGAATCATCGGCGTTGCCGGGCAAGGGTCCGAGGTTGAGCTGCTGGAATGCCTGGTTGGATTCTGCGATCCGGGCCTGCTGCAGGAACCACTCCCGGACTTGTTCACGCGGCAGATTCAATGGCAGCGGGCGTGCCATCTCCATTCTCGCTACGGCTTCCGAGGTGAATTCGATGAAAGTACGGTAGCGTGTTTCACTGGCTGCAAGCTGTTCCGTTGCCATCGCCCGTTCTGCAGTGAACGAGCTGACCATCAAGGTGATGACGACCATGAGCACCAGGCTGAACTGCCCCCACACCACGATGTCGAATGGCCCCTGGACTACGTAGGGACCGAGGCCGTTCGAGGTCTGGTAAACGGCGATCAAGGTCACCATTGAAGATATCGAGACGGACCAGCGAGGGGGTAGCCGCAGCGCCGCAATCACGAGCAGTGCGGTAAGGAAGACTGGAAACTGCAGGATCGATCCCTGCTGTCCGGGGGGCAGGGAAAACATCCACCAGGTCAGTGGTGCCATTGTCAGGGCGTAGAGCAGCGCTTCCCAGCGGTTCTGCTGGTGCAGGGAAACATAGACCTTTCGCAACGGCACCAGCCAGCCGTACATCATTGGCGCAATGGTCAGGGCACCAAGCCAGTTGCCGGCCCACCATGTCTGCCAGGAGCGAATGAAGTCCTCGTGGCCCATCACGTTCATTGCAGCGTAGGAACCCAGAAAGCCGCCAACAGCCGCTCCCACGCAGGTGGCAAACAAGACAACCAGAACCTTGCCAAGGTTGACTTCGTACTGATTGCGGCTCAGGAGGCGCACCAGGGAAACGGTGACGAGACCCTCGAGCGTGTTTGCCAGCAGGAACCAGCCCGACCAGCCGTGGGCGAATGGGAAATCCATCTGGGATGCGAAGGACGCTTCGACGCCCCACTGGATCAGGATCACCGCGGCCCAGAGTCGCGCGGGTGCAAGCCACAGGGTGACAATGAGGCTGCCGGAAGCGGGCCAGATCCAGGACAGGTTTCCTTCACCCACCTTGAGGTTGTAACCCAGCCAGACGCAAACGTAATGCACTACGCCAAAGCCAAGCAGCAATCCGATGCTGCCGCCCCAGGTGCGTCCTGCCTCTTTCCAGATGTTTGCCAACGCGCGTGCGCTGTTTGCGCGGAAGCCAGTACTCCGTTCCATTATCCCGCTCACTTCCTTTTGAGGTGCGGAAGGGTAGGGTTGCCGAGGTCCCTAGCCCATAAGGGGAAACCTGAAATTCCCGGGAAACAAGGAATGCAATGCAGCATTGGCCCGCCCTGCGGGATAGCCCGGCTCCGTGGGGAGCCATGCCCAATCATGGGGCGCCGCGCTGATTTCAACAATATTCAGACCGCCGCGCTCAATGGGAAGTGTCGAGCCGCGTACTTACCTCAGGGACGTTGTAGACTTTTCCCTGGACTACACGGCCTGGTTCGATATTCGCACTGGCATGGCTGCTGTCGCCAGTCAGGCCATTGCGGCAACCGTTGTATGCGCTGGAGTGGGGATGAAGCTCGGAATAATCGCGGTCTTGCTGGCCGCTGCTCACATGCCTGCATTGGCAGCAACACCTCCAGACTTCACGGGTGTCTGGTCTCCAGCCGCCGCTGCGCCGAGGGGGGCGACCGGCGGACCTGGCCCGCAGTTATCCCTGCGACCGGAAGCGAAGCAGCGGCACGATGCCTTCAATGCCATTGTCTCCCCGACTGGTGACACGCCTGGCGGCGTATGCCTCGGAGCAGGCATGCCAGGGGCTTTGCTCGGCGGTGGCGGCTATCCCATGGAAATCATCCAGCGACCCGAACAGATCACCATCATCTTCGAGCTGCACGGCGAGGCACGTCGCGTGTATTTCGGCGATCGCAATGCGCCAGAGCAGGACCGCGTTCCCTCGCGCGTCGGCTATTCCAGCGGCAAGTGGGAAGGCGACGTGCTGGTGGTGGAGACCAACAACCTTGTCGAGCAGCTCGACCAGCGCACCACGCCGCACTCCGACGAGGCCACCATTGTCGAGCGCTACAGTGTGGGGGGCGTCGATGCCCAGGGGCGTCGCCAGCTGGTGGCGCAGGTGACGATGACCGACCCGAAGTTCTATACCGAACCGCTGGTGCTCACGCGACGTTGGACGCAGGTGCCCAATGGACACCTGCTGCCCTACGAGTGCAACGAGGAGTTCTGGCGCGACCGCCTGGAAAGTCTTGCCGGGAAGGCCGGGTTGAAGCTGCCTTAAGCTCGCGGAACCCTCAAGGCGAAACGCGCCGCTCCTTGATCAGCCATTTGCCATCGCGCCGTGTCAGGAAATCTTCCGACGAACCCATGAGATCTACCGTCATGGGTTTGCCGGTGCCGTGCGCAACGACGAACATCCAGTAGGCGCGCACCACCGCGTTGTCGCCATCGAGGAATTCAATAGCCTGGTTCGTGACTACATGATGCGTGGCCGTAGCAGCAACGCCTTCCTTCGCACGCCGCTCGGCGCGCGACTTCATCACCGGTTCCACGTACTTGCGGATGGCTGCCTTGCCTTCATGGGTTCCCTCCGCCGCCACGAAACGTGCGTCTTCAGTGAGGGTTGCGAGGTACCCGGTGAGGTCCGCGTCGTCCAGTCCGCGGACATAGCGGCGCAGAGTTTCCTCGATGGCCATGCGGTCCTGCGCCAGCAGGGCAGGGTTTATCGGTGCGGCGGCAATGACCGGAGTTGCACTGCCCAAGGCGAGCAGCGCAGTAGCGGACCACTTTGGCAGCAATCCCATTGTTCCTGACTTCATTGCGCAGACTCCTGTATTTCGATTCCGCTCAATCCGTAATGGCCTGATACACCAGCGTTTCGAACTGTGCCGCCATTCCCGGGCCATCGGGTGCACCCATTTTCTGGATCATGAACACGGCGACCAGCGATTCGTCCCGATCGACGAAAAAATGCGTGCCCGCTGCGCCCGACCAGCCGAATGTTCCCTTGGACGTCAGATTGCCAGCCATGGCCGGATCGATCACGACGCGAACGCCCAGCCCATAGCCTTCGCCACCCGCCGTGCCGCCACCCGCCGCACCGCGCGTTACACCCGCCGGCAGATGGTTCGAATCCATCAGGTCGATCGTCTTGCGCGAAAGTATGCGCACGCCGTCGAGCTCACCGGAGTTCACCAGCATCTGCGCAAATCGTCCGTAGTCGGCGGCCGTGGTCGACACGCTGAATCCGCCCAGCACCCGCGTTGCGGAGCCGGGTGCATCCAGAGCGCCAGAAGGGGCGAGCTTGCCTTCCGGGTTGACGTTGTAGATCACGGCGAACTGGTCTTTCAGTGCATCCGGCCGCCCGAACACGGCGTTCTTCATGCCCAGCGGTTCGAAGATCCGCTGCCGCACGAACTGGTCGAACGGCATGCCGGACAGTACCTCGACCAGCCGCGCCTGCACGTCGTGCGAGACCGAGTAGACCCACTGCGTGCCGGGCTCATAGGCCAGTGGCAGCTTGCCCAGTCGCTGCGTGAGATCGGCCAGGGTGCCGCCCAGTACGCCCGCTTCGCCGTAGGCTTTGTCGATGCTCCGGTTGCCCGCGGGGCCATAGAGAAAACCCGCCGTGTGACGGAACACATCCTGGATCGTGGGCTGGCGCGCCGGGTCCTTCAGGACCATGCGACCGCCGAACCCATCACGGTCGTAGAGTTTGAGGTTCGCAAGTTCCGGCAGATAGCGGGCGATCGGATCGCGCAGCTGGAAGTGACCTTCTTCATACAGCATCAACAGCGCAACGCTGGTGATGGGCTTGGTCATCGAATAGACGTAGAAGTAGGAATCTTTTGTCATCGGGCGTTTTGCCTCGATGTCGGCCATGCCGTAGGCATCCTCATGGACGACCTGGCCACGGCGGGCGACCCAGGTCACCACGCCGGCGATCTTTCCTTCATCCACCAGGCGATGGAAATGGTTGTCGAGGTGCTGGAATCGCTCCGCAGACATCCCCGCCATGGCGTCGCCTGGTTCGGGCGCTTCGGTCCTGGATTGGCAACCAACGAGGGCGGCGGCCAGGAGCGCTCCCAGCGCCATGCGCATCCAAACCCTTCCTGCAGATGGTCCGGGGATTTTCATGTGCCCTCCGTCGTTTTTATTGTCCTGGGTCGGGATTATGCCTCCCGCAAGGCGCCCGGTGGGGCGGGCAATTGGAATATCCTATCCGTCGCTTCTCGCATCGGGGGTCTGCAGCAACATGGTCGACACGAAACTCTTCTACATCAATGGCAAGTGGACCCCGCCTGCCATCTCGAAACTGCTCGATGTGGAGAATCCCGCGACCGAAGAGGTGATCGCCCAGATCAGCCTGGGGAGCCAGGTGGATGTCGATCGCGCGGTGGCCGCTGCCCGGGCCGCCTTCGAATCCTTCTCGCAGACCACACCCGAGGAGCGCCTTGCCCTTCTCGAGCGCATCGTCGCCGAGTACACCCGGCGAGCACCGGATCTGACCAGCGCTGTCACGGCCGAGATGGGCGCACCCACCTGGCTCGCCCGCGATGCGCAGGTGCCACTCGGTGCGGTGCATTTCACTCAGGCCATCGAGGTGCTCAAGACCTATCAGTTCGAACGCCGGTTCGGCACCACGCTCGTGCGTCGCGAACCGGTTGGTGTGTGCGCCCTCATCACGCCCTGGAACTGGCCGCTTTACCAGATCGGCTGCAAGGTGGCCGCGGCGCTGGCGGCCGGCTGCACGATGGTGCTGAAGCCCAGTGAGCTCGCGCCTCTCGATGCCATCCTCTTTGCCGAAGTGCTCGATGCAGCCGGTGTGCCGCCTGGCGTGTTCAACCTGATCAATGGCGACGGCCCGACGGTGGGCGTGGCATTGAGTTCACACAAGGACATCGACATGGTGTCTTTCACGGGCTCGACGCGCGCGGGCATCGATGTGGCCCGCAATGCTGCGGGCACCGTGAAGCGGGTGGCCCAGGAGCTGGGTGGCAAGTCGGCGAACATCCTGCTCGACGACGCGGACCTCGCAACCTTCGTGCCACAGGGCGTGCAGGGTGTGTTCATGAATACCGGACAGGCCTGCGCCTGCCCGTCGCGCATGCTGGTGCCGCAGCATCTGCATGACGAAGTGGTGCGGCTCGCGAAAGCCTCTGCGGAAGGCACGGTGGTGGGCGATCCGCTCAAGGATGGCGTCAAGGTTGGCCCACTCATCAGCAAGGCACAGTACGAGCGCGTGCAGGGTTACATCAGGAAGGGCATCGAAGAAGGCGCGACCCTTGTAGTGGGCGGGCCCGGCAAGCCGGAAGGCCTGGCAACAGGCCACTTTGCGAAGCCCACCATCTTCGCGAATGTCCGCAATGACATGACCATCGCCCAGGAAGAGATCTTCGGGCCGGTGCTCGTCATCATCCCGTACAAGGACGAAGCAGACGCGATCCGCATCGCGAACGACTCGCAGTATGGCCTTTCGGGTTTCGTGGTCTCGAAGGATCTCGAGCGCGCCCGCAAGGTCGCGAAATGTTTCCGCAGCGGGCAGGTCCGTCTGAACGGCGCGAAGCATGACTTCTCCGCGCCTTTCGGTGGCTACAAGTTCTCAGGCAACGGGCGCGAATTCGGTGTGTTCGGGATCGAGGAGTACCTCGAGGCCAAGTCGATCTGCGGGTACTTTCCAGCCTGAGGCAATGCCGGTTTGAAGGCAGGGGGTTTCTGGCGTGACGTCGATGGGCTCTTTCGTTCTTCGCTGGTTCCGCCGGGCTGTTCTGGCGGTGACTGGCCTGGTGCTCGGCGCAGGTTTTGCCCTGGCCTGCACCTTTGTCTACCTCGCCCCGTCGCTGCCCACCGCGCAGACCATGCACAGCAAGGAGCTGGCCGTACCGCTGCGTGTCTATACGATCTCCGGTGAAGTGATCGCCCAGATAGGCGAAGAGCTCCGTGTTCCGGTCAGCTACCAGGATGTTCCCGACCTGGTTCGTCACGCAGTGCTGGCAGCTGAAGACGACCGCTTCTTCGAGCACAGCGGACTCGACTGGATGGGTGTGCTGCGCGCGCTGGTCAGAAACGTGCTCACGGCCGATGCGGGCCAGGGTGGCAGCACCATTTCCCAGCAGGCCGCCCGCAACATGTTCCTGTCGCTGGACAAGAACCTGCGCCGCAAACTCTCCGAAGTGTTCGTGACCTACCGGATGGAGCGGGACTTCTCCAAGGAGCAGATACTCGCGGTGTACCTCAACGTGGCCAGGTTCGGTCATCGCAGCGCCGGCATCGCTGCGGCGGCGCAGCGGTACTACAACAAGCACCTCGATGAGTTGACCGTGAGCCAGGCGGCCACTCTGGTGGGGCTGCTGCCCGCGCCGTCGAACTACAATCCGATCACCAATCCGAGGCTTGCCACCGTGCGCCGCAATTATGTACTCGGGCGCATGACCAAACTCGGCTACATCGATTCCGCCACCGAATCAGCTGCCCGGAAAGAGTCCGTTGCCACACCGGGCTATGCGCCCAAGATCGACGTCGAGGCACCCTACGTCACCGAGATGGTGCGGCAGGAATTCATCCAGCGCTTTGGCCGGTCTGCGTTGAATGCCGGCTACAAGGTGTTCACCACCATCGATGGCCGTGCGCAGAGTGCAGGCAACCTCGGGTTGCGACTGGAGCTCCTCCGATACGACCGTCGCCATGGTTACCGGGGCCGCCTGGGAAAGGTGCAGTTGCCCGATCAACCCAGTGACGGTGAGCTCGAAGATCTCCTGAAAGAGTTCGCATCGATCAACCTGCTTCACCCCGCTGTGGTCACCCTCGTCAGGGAAACCACTGCCGATGTTTACATCCGCGGTGTTGGCAAGGCCGGCATCCAATGGGATGGGTTGAAGTGGGCGCGGCCAGTGAACAACGAGTTCAGCGGCCGGGCCGCCGACGTGGTGACCGCTGGAGATGTGGTTTTCGTTGTTACAGACAAGCGCGGATCCGCTGAGCTTGCGCAGTTGCCGCGTGCTCAGGGTGCGCTCATCGCACTGGATCCGGACGATGGCGCTGTGGTGGCGCTGGTAGGCGGGTTCGATTTCTTCAGCAGCAAGTTCAACCGAGCCACGCAGGCGCAGCGCCAGGCGGGGTCAGGATTCAAGCCCTTCCTGTACTCGGCCGCACTGGAGAACGGTTTCACGGCCGCTACCGCCATTCCGGATCTCCCTGTGGTGGAAACCTGCAAAGAAGAAGACTGCTGGCGTCCGGAAAATTCTGGCGGTGGATACGGGGGATTGATGCGCCTGCGGGAGGCGCTGGTGCAGTCTCGTAACCTGGTGGCGCGCCGCATCCTGCGCCATATCGGACTGGATGCAACGATCGAGCATGCGGGTAGATTTGGATTGCGCAAGGAGTCGATGCCGCGCAGTGAGACATTGGCACTGGGAACTCTTACGGCATCGCCATGGGAAATGGCCACCGCATATGCCGTTTTTGCCAATGGTGGCTTCAAGGTGGAGCCGTATTACATCAGTCGCATCGAGGATTACTCGGGCAAGGTCGTTTTCGAGGCCAAACCGAAGATCGCCTGTGCATCGTGCGAACCGACCGAGACTCCTCGCACGCTGTTCCACGATGTGGATGCGCCACCCCTGCTGCGCGAACTTGCGCGCGAGCAGGGTGGTCCCGGCTACCTCCCCGCCGACCGTCTTGCCCCACGCGTGATCTCGCCGCAGAACGCCTGGTTGATGTCTGACATCCTGCACGACGTTACCGTGCGTGGTACGGCACAGCGTAGCCAGAGGCTGGGGCGAGATGATCTGGCCGGCAAGACCGGTACCACGGACGACTATGTCGACAACTGGTTCAACGGCTTCAATCGCAATCTGGTTGCCTCGGTGTGGGTCGGTATCGACGACAGGAAATCCCTTGGCGCCGGCGAAGAAGGTTCTCGCACCGCGCTGCCTGTCTGGATGCACTTCATGGGTGAAGCGCTGCGCGCTTCTCCGCACAGCCGCCTCGAGCGACCCGATGGGCTGGTTGATCTGCGGGTATCACCGTCAACCGGTCTGCTGGCGGATCAAGCCGATTCCGCAGCGGTTTTCGAGACGTTCATGCTGGAGCGCCTGCCGCAGGCACCGGTAGGCGAGGACGCACTGGTGTTCTAGGTCCCACGCCGCCTTTCGGCGGCATGGTCTCATTGGCAGCCCATCTAGGCTGCGCGGCGCTTCGCAGGTGCCATCTTCTGGCCGCCGGCGAGCAGCTCTTCTTTGCGCAGGGCCATCTGTTCACCCAGTGCGGCCAGATCCATGTCGGACTTCTTCGCCTTGGAGAACATGCCGTCTGGTTGCTCTTCTTCCTTCACATGGTGTTTGATCATCTCCGACAGCACTTTCACCATGGGTTCGAAGTATTCGTCGGTCGGATTCGAGTCTTCGATCTGCGCGATCAGGTTCTTCGCGCCGTCGTGCTCGATTTCCGCCTCGTGATGAAGGTCCTGGTCGCCGGTTGCTTCAATGAACGAAGGGTAGAAGATCTCTTCCTCGATTGTCATATGAGCGGTCAGTGACTGGCAGATCTGCTCGGCGAGAGTGGCTTTCTTCTGGTCGGAGCGGCTCTTTTCGAACTGCTCGAACCATTCTTCCACCTGGCGATGATCGGCCTTGAGAAGCGCAATCGCATTGACCTGCGAATCTGGCTTGCCCTTGGCGCTGGCAGACGACCGGCGTGCTGAAGTTGGCATGATGAATCCTCGAGGTGCGGTGATGAACGTCCGCACGAAGTGTGTCCCCGCCAGCGCGCCCGCAACATCTCAGGCTGCGGTGAAGTGTTGTAGGAACCTGACTACCTGCAGGCGCGTGCCGCAATCATCGGGCACCCGCCGTCGATCCCTTCAGCAGCAGGATTTCGTCAGCGTTGCGGATTCCGTACGGCATTCAGCCATTCCATCGTGTCCCGCGCCTGCGGATCACGCAGCCATTCGAACACCAGCGTGTGCCAGAGGATGCGCTGAACATAGGTGCGCGTCTCGTTGTAGGGAATATTCTCGATCCAGATGTCCGGATCCATCGTGTGCGCAGGCAACCAGCGCTGTACCGCCCCGGGCCCGGCGTTATAGCCCGCCAGCGCGAGCGGTAGCTGGCCATCAAAACGGTCGAGCAGGTCTTTCAGATGGGCTGCACCCAGAACCACATTGACCGATGGCTCGAAGAGGGCGGTGCCTGAGGGCGCCGGCTGCTTCCATTGGGCGGCCGTTCGGCGTGCGGTGTCGGGCAACAACTGCATCAGTCCCCGGGCATCGGCACTCGAGACGGCATCGCTGCGGTAAAGGCTCTCCTGGCGTATGACTCCGTAGATCACGTCCTGGCGCAGGCCCGATATCTGCGCCGCGGTGGCTACCTCTGCGTCGTAAGGCCGCGGGTACAGCAGCACGTAATCGTTGAATACCCGCTCGCCGGTTGCCGTGGCAACGGCTTGGTCGTACCAGCTCCAGCGCGCAGCAAGATGGATGGCCTGAGCCCGCGCAGGCGGCGGCAGCGAATCCAGCCCCCATCGCCATTCTGCCTGTGCGCGGCTCTCCAGCCCGTTCAGGCGCAGTTCGCGTGCTCGCCCGAACGCGGGGTTGGCTGCAAGGCCGTTGAGCAGGGTCGCATCCAGCGGTACCGCCTGGGCGTTAGGTGCGAGCTCGCGCTTCAGCCGCGCGGCGGCCATGGCGGAGTAGTAGTTGTCTTCAGTGAGGATGGATTCGTACAAGCGACGCGCACCGGCCTCATCACCGTTGTGGGCCGTCGCACGCGCCGACCAGTAGCGCCACCGCGCGGTGCGGCGGTTCGACTCAGACATGGCAGCGATGCTGCGTGCAACCTGTTTCCAGTCGCGCGCCCACAGTGCTGCGCGGGCGTGCCATTCATGTGCGGTGTCGTCAAAATCGGCAGGGTCGACAAGCGCGAAGTACTGGAGCGCATCTCCATCACGGTCCCACGACAGCGGCAGCGCAAGTGCCAGCGCGAACGGGCTCGCTGCGCGACGGTCGAGCTCGCTGGCGCGTACCAGCGGCTCGAAGCGCTGCTTGGCCGCTGCTCGATCGTTGCGCGCGAGCAGCGCCCACCCGGCAAGCAGCGTGCGAGTCTCGAGAGTGGTGCGACGTGATGCGAGAAGGGCATCGATTTCGCGTCGAGGATTCTCGAGCAGCGCTGCCCACTGCAGCAGTGGTGCTGCCCGACCGGCTGGCAATGGCCGCACGATCTGCCGCGCGAAAGCCGGGCTTCCGGCTTCGAGCGCCAGCCGAACGCGCTGTTCGATCAGCGCATCGCTCAGGTTTCCGGTGCTGCGCAACCACTCGAACGCGCGCTCGCACTCGGGAAGGCTGCGAGGTGTCAGCCAGGACTGGGTGACTTCCGTCGCCAGTCCCGCCGTGCGCTGCAGTTCGATACGCGCAGTGAAGCCGTGGCAGCGCAGCCCGGCGCCGTCGATGGTGTCACGATGAAACGCCAGGAACTGGCTCCATCTGGCGCGCATCGCGAGGCTGGCGAGCCAGCTGCGCCGCAGTTCCTGCGCCACTGGCTCGAGGTCGTTGGCGCGGACGAACGATGCGATCTGCTCATCCAGCGCCGTCGGCACGTCGGTGCCAGCGGCACTCAGGGCCCGGACCAGCCGGGCGGCCTGCAGATAGGGATACAGAACGTAGCTGCGGAGGCCTGTGCTGTCGGCGTCTTCGCTGGCGGGAGCATTCGCAACCTGCTCGTAAGCCTGCCTGAACTCGTTTCGCTGTGCGACGAGTGGATCAGTGGGGCTTGCGGCCTGGATGCCGGTAAGTGCGCACCCCGTCAGAAAGCAGGCTGCGATCCAGCGTCGGAAGAGCGAGTTGGATTTGAATGCCATGACTAAGTGCATGATGCACTGTACGGGGCGCCGGCAGGAAGGAAGTGTCAGCTGTGGTCCTCGTTGTGCTTGCGGAGGTACTCGGCATGCGCGTGATCCTTCTCCTTCTTCTCGGAGCGGGCTTTGCCGCGCGCCACCTTGAGTGAGCGCTCCCGGGTCTTGCCGGTGCTCACCGTGGCAGAGAAAGGAAAGAACCGCTCTGGGTCCCTGGCGCCACAGACTGGGCAACCCGGCTTCTCATCTGGCTTGACGAGCTGTTCGAAGCGGTGCGCGCATTTTCGGCACTTGTAGTCATAGATTGGCATGACGACAAGATACCGCTCTCGTGGAGCGGGTCGCAATCGAGGGCGGCTTGTTTTGCCAGCCAGATGCGCAAGGCGTTCTCTTAAGGCCCTGCCAGCTTTTTGTAGTAAGCCCGTATCGGCGCGAACGGTCCGATGCGGTGTTGTTCGGGGCTGAAGGAATCCGCATAGGGGGGATAGGGACTGTCCACGGGCTTGCGCTTGAGGTCCGGGTAGTCTTTCTCGAGATTTGCCGCGCCAGGGCGCTGCTGCGCGTTCATGAAGGCAGCCACGTCGAAGGCTTCATCGTCTGTGAGCGCGGGATTACCCAGTGGCATGCGGGATTTGATGAATCGCGCCGCAGTGAGCACGCGGGCCATGCCGGCGCCGATGTTGTAACTGTCCGGGCCCCACAATGGTGGAAACAGATAGCCGTCTGCCAGCTGTGCCGTGGCCTTGAGCCCTTCGCCATTTGCCCCGTGACAGATCAGGCATCTGTTGCGGTAGACCTTGCTGCCGTTCTCCACATCCGCCTTGCGGTCCGGTTCGACAAATGCCGCTGGTTCTACCGCCACGCGACGACTCTCGCCCATCGCCTGATGCTGGCGACCGAGTTGCTCGATGTAGGTGATCATCGCGCGCATCTCGACACTGTCTTTGCTCAAAGGCTTGCCGTTCATGCTGCGTTGCATGCAGCCATTGATGCGATCTGCCAGGTCTCCCTCGATGCCATCGCGCGCCGAGAATGCCGGATACTTCGAAGCGGATTCCATCAGGCTCAAGGTGCCAGGCGTGCGGCCGGAATCCATATGGCACGAGGCGCACGCCAGGTTGTTGCCGCTGAATCGACGAGCGGGTTCTGTCTGGCCACTGCCGATTTCCCGTGCCGTGTTGCGGATCAGCCGCTGCCCAAACTCGGCTGTGGCCGTGATCTCCGCAGGGGAGGTTGCATCACGCTTGTTCAAGACGGCCGTGGTGACGACTCCGCCGAGCACGATCGCAGCAACAGCAATGAGCAAGGTGGATCTGTTCATTTGAGCTCGCCCGATTGCTCGCCCGGTTCATCTACCTGTTGCAGGAAGACGTGCTTCGGTCTTTCAATGCGTTCGCGCAATTCGGCACTGCTCGCCCACCAATACAGGTATGCGCCGAACAGAACGATAGCAGAGCCGACGATCACATCAATCAGCACGGGCTGCCTCCAGCTGGTTTCCGGCAATGAAGAACCCGCGCAGGTGCAGCAGCACCGCGCGCATCTGCTCCTCGCTCAGGCGGTCCGACCAGGGTGCCATCGGTGTTCCCGGCACGCCGTTGCGCAACGCCGCAAGACCTTGTGCAAGGGTCGGGCGTTGGCGGGTGAAATCCACCGCAGCCACCTTGAACGAGCCCGCCGCAAAACCATCGCCGCGGCCCCCGATGCCATGACACTGTACGCAGTTGGATGCGTACACCTCTGCTCCCATCGCCAATGTTGCAGGCTCTGGCGCAGGCAGTTCCTCATCAGCGGAGAAGCCATTGATCAGCGCAATGAGCGCTGCCAGTCTCGCCGGAGCCTGGTCCCGCCAGGCCGGCATGGAGGTGCCCGCCACGCCATTCCACAACACTTCGGCCAGATAGCTCCGGTTGTAGCTGTGCTCGGCCAGGTTGGCGGGTCGGGGTGTAAGCCATGCAGCTGCAGGTCCATCGCCCTTTGCCTGCGGTCCGTGACAACCCGCGCAGTTGTCCTGCCACAGCTGCCGGCTGTTGCCATCGGGAACCACACCTTCCAGCGCAGGTACGCTGCTGCCGGGACGCGCCATGGCCGGGTGAGCATTCAGCTGCGGCGAGATGAATGCCATCGCTGCCATGTAATCATCGCCCATCGCATCTTTGGCGCATTGCTCGCCTTCGGGCCATGCCAGCGCGCGCGCGCGTCCCAGGCTTTGCAGGTACGCAACAAGATCGCGCGCGGCTTGCAAGGGTCGTTCAGGGGAGCCGTCGAACAATGCAGCGTAGGACGGCATGATGGAGCGGGGCAGAACGCTGCGTGGCGCGAACAGGTGCGCGAATTGCCAGTCATCGCTTCGCGCGCCCCCTTCGCGCGAAAGATCCGGGCCGACGCGGCGCGTGCCCCACAGGTGCGGGCTGTCGAACTGGGTTTCCCACGCCAGTGTCGGCGATCCAAAGCGACGGATGTCCTCGTCCAGATAGCGGACCTGCTGCGTGTGGCAATAGGCGCAGCCTTCGCGCGCATAGATATGGCGCCCGCGCTCTTCTGCCGCATCCAGTCGCAGTGCGTTGGCGGGAGAAGAGGCGGTGACCTGCGCATCAATGACCTTGCCGGGCCATAGACCCAGCAGCACGATGGATAGTGCGAAGAAGCCTATGCCGGCAATGCCGGTGACGGCGTAAGCCATCGAAAGGCCACGCCCCGCAGTTGCTGCTGGAGTCGAGGCGGACGCAGGCCGTGGCGGCTGTTGCGGTGCGGCTGGAATGCGAAAGCCGGCAAGTGTTTCCAGAGCAGCGCCTCGCGTGCCCGTGAACAGCCCCACTCCGAGCATCACGAAGCCGGCGGTGATGGGAATGGCCGATAGCGAACGCAGCAACCAGTAGGGCCGCGATGCCTGCACGGAGTCCATCCACGGTACAGCCTGCTGCCACAACCGGCCCTGGACGAGACCTGCGATGGTCAGATCGATAACCATTACGCTGATGCCGGCGGTGAGCAGCCAGAAGGCCCAATGGATCGCACGCGCGTTGTAGCGCGCGTCGGGCATTCGTTGCCAGGCGTGCACGATGCCGCCAATGGCCGCAAAGGTGGCAAAACCCAGCATGGCCAGGTGTGAATGCCCCACCACCCAATCGCTGAAGTGCACGTAGCGGTTCAGCGTCATCTGCGCCTGCGACGCGCCCTGCATGCTGACGATGAAATAGAACACCACGGATACCGCCGCGAAACGCAGCGCGGGATCGCGCGCAATGAATCCCGTGCCCCGCAGCGACAGCACCAGGTTGGTTACGACGATCACCACGATCACGCCCAGCAGTGCCGAAGCAGTGATGGCGCCGAGTTGCGCGGCCATCGGGATCACGGAAAACACGTAGTGGTGCGTGCCGTTCAGGGGGTAGAAGAAGAACAGCCCCCAGAAGCCCAGCATCGACAGGAAATGGCTGTAGATCGGTCTGCCGCTGGAGGCGGGAATCACGTAATACAGGATGGCCAGCGCCAGCGGCGTGACGAACAGGCCGACGGCATCGTGTATCCACAGGCCTCCGAATGCGGCACTGGTGGCTCCGGTTACCAGTTCCGGCACGAGATTGCCCATGGGGTAGGCGAGCAGCGTGAACACCAGGCCGCCGAGGATGTACCAGCTCGACACATACATGTTGTCCAGCCGCTCGCGGAAGAACCCTGGCAGGAACTGCACCGCGGCCAGCAGCAACGCCGCCATGATGAAGCAGTCGATGACCAGCGGGAACTCTGCCCATTCCAGAGGCTGGCTGATCCCGCTCAGCACCAGGATCCAGCCAGGTATCACGGCGACGAAGTTCCACAGTCCGAACAGCCACCAGCCAAGTGACGTGCTGGTTACCTTGCGCTGCGTCAGTACGGGAACTGCGTGATAAAGGAAAGCCAGAAAGGCATTGCCGAGCCAGCCCAGCATGATGCCCTGCGTGTGTGCATAGCGCAGTCGACCCCACCCGAAGATGAGCGAGCCCCCGGAAAGATCCGGAAACAGGAACTGCAGCGAGACGACGATGCCGAACACCACCGAGACCAGCAGCGTCGCGAACGCCGCGATGCCGTGGGCCCGCACAAGCGCGGCATGCACGAGAGCTGGCGTGGCGCGCGCGACCGTCATGCAGCGATTGTTTGCAGTGCCCGCTTCAGGCAGCGGAGTACAGGAAGCTGTAGCCGTATTCCTGTGCGCGGGTCAGCGCCATCACGCCGGCGGGCACCATGTGGGCATTGGGAACGGTGTTTGCCACCAGTTCGGCATGCACATCTTCTGCCTTCAATCCTGCCTGCCGCGCGATCATGCCCGAGATCAGTGTGGTCGCCGTATCGCAGATCGCGAACTGCACGCCCCTGGCAGCGGCGGCAGCAATGGCATTGGTCTGGGCATTCTTGCTGGGAGCAGGTGGTGCTTCGGCGGCGGGATCTCGTGCCGGAGGCCGGCCCATGGCGCCCAGGGAGCTGCCGTACTTGGCCCACATGGCATCGTTGAAGCCCAGTGTGGTGGAGGCATGGCGCAGGCATACGATGATGGCCATGTCCCGGTCAGCGCCCTTGTAGGCGCCGACCTGGGCATTCAGGATGTTGGTGGCATAGCGCAACGCGTTTGCGCTGCCCGCAGCGCTATCGGTGTCGATGAACACGCGGTGATCGCCGGGCAGGGCATCCATCCACGCATCTTCTGCATGGCGTTTCGGTTCGAACTTGCCTGGCTTCTGCTGCGCCTGGGCAGTTGCGCTGCCGAGCGCCACGCCAGCCAATGCAGCCACGCCAAGGCCGCTCAGCAGAGTGCGCCGTCCGGCAGGATTGGAGTCATGTGAGTTCATGATGGTCGCCCCTTGTGTCTTCTTCGTAGTGTAAGCCATGCCAATCCCCGCCGAAATCATCCACGATGCCGTCTGCATCCGGGCAGCCTGAATTGGTGATTCCGGCCGGGTCGGGGGTGGTCCATGGCGGCGTAGCTGCCTGTGCGGTGCCTTGCGGCGCCAGAATACCCCGTACCGAGGTATTCGGTCCGCCGCCTCCCAGCGTTGATTTGAATCAACAGCGCTGCGGCAGTTTGGGCCTACTATGGTATCCATTCATCACAGGGGCCAGACATGCAGCTTGCACATAACGCGACCATCGTTGTAACCGACGGGCAGAAACTGCGGCTGTTCCGCAATACGGGCGACGAACTGCAACTGACGCTCAGTGAATTGCCGCAACCGGATGTTCACGGCACGGCCGGCGAGGGCAAGCACCAGGACAACGATCGGCATGAGGTCAGCTACGAGGCTGCCGTGGCCAAGTGGTTGAACCACGAGATCACTACCGGCAAGATCGGGGCGGTCTATCTCATTGCGCCGCCGCGGGCCTTGGGCGAGCTGCGTCAGCACTACGGCAAAATGCTCAAAGACAAGTTGCTGGGCGAAATGGCGAAAGAGCACACCAATGATCCATTGCATACAATCGAACAGGTAATCAAACACGCCTGAGGCGTCGATGCGCAGTTTTCTAGTCCATCTGGTTGCCAGTGCTGTATTGGCAGGCAGCGCGCTCGCGCAGGAACCATCGGCGGTGGCGCCTCCCGTGGTTCCGGCCACTGTCAAGGTGGTCCTTCAGACCAGTCTCGGCGACATCCACGTCGCCCTGGAGAAGGACCGCGCACCCATCACTGCCGGCAATTTCCTCCGATATGTCGATCTCAAGCGCTTCGATGGCATCACCTTCTACCGCGCGGTGAAGGTCGATGAAGAAGGCAAGTACGGTCTGGTGCAGGGTGGACTTCGCAATGACCCCAAGCGTGTATTCAAACCGATCGCGCATGAGTTTCCCGCCACAACGGGATTGAGTCATCTCGACGGTGCAATCTCCATGGCGCATGTCGGCCCTGGTACTGCTGTCGCGGATTTCTTCTTCGTCATCGGCGATCTCACGGATCTTGATGGCAAGGGCACTCCCGAGAAGCCGGGTTATCCGGTCTTCGGGCGCGTCACGGAAGGCATGGATGTTCTGCGTGCGATCATGGTGATGCCGCGCTCCGAAGAAGTGGGCGATGGCTCCATGAAGGGGCAGATGCTGGCAAGTCCTGTCAGGATACTGACGGTTCGCCGCGCCGAGTAAGTACGGTCTGCAGCGTGTCGCTGCCGATGGTCAGGTAGATCTCCGATTCCGAGCGTGCGAGCGACCATTTCATGCGTCGCTCGAGTCGCGCCACGACCTGCGCCAGCCATTGCCGGTCGAATGCATACACGCTGAGCTCTTCGGTCCGATGGATCTTTGCCTCGGCGATGCGACTCTCCCACTGGACAGGATCCTTGTGGGTATAGACAGCGACACGCTGTGCGGCCTTGCTGGCGCGATGCAGGCGATCCGGCTCGGGCAGGCCGATGTCCACCCAGGTGGTGAGTGCGCCCGTCAGATCACGCACCAGCACGGCGGGTTCATCCGGATCCGAGAGGCCCTTCGAAAAAGTGATGCCTTCGCAGAATTCCAGGCAATACGCCAGCACCCTGGTAACCAGGTAGTCCGGCGATTCGCTCGGATGCTGTGCCACCCGCAGGTTCAGTGCTTCGTAGACGCCGCGATCCACATCGGCAATGTCGATGTCGAAGGTATAGATGGTGGCTCCAAGCGCCAAGTCGCTCTCCGGGTTAAATGCGAGGCCGGCCCGGACTCTAACCGAATCAACCTCGCGATGTGCCTTGCCGCCAGCCATGCCCTGGTGCCGGCCGGCATGCCTTCGCAGGGCTGCACGTCTGTTCGCACTGCGGCTGCCTAGGCGCATTCCTACAACCACAATGGTCCCTGCATGACACGTCCCGGTTAAGTGTGCGGGCTAGGCTTTCACTCAAATACCAGTGTTTGCGGAGAAAAGGCCATGAGTGCGAAAGACGTGAAGAAACTGGACGATGCTCAGAAGGCCTCGTTCCCGGCGAGTGACCCGCCCGCATCGCAGATTCCGGATGATGTGCCCGTCAATGCCGCGGACAAGTGGAAATCTGCGTCGGAATCCACCGCGCCCCCCGCACCGCTGAAAATGGTGAAGGAAGAGAAGCTTTAGGCTGGCTTGAGGGAAACAGTAACCTCCACCAGCATCGCTTCAAACGCATTGCTCATGCCGTGGAAGCTGCCGGCCACGGGCATGACCTGCTGGATCTTCCTGCCAGTCGCAACCGGAATCAGATTGACACCACCCACGCTGCGATTCGTGGGGTCGAAGGTGATCCAGCCAGCGCCCGGCACATGGACTTCCGCCCAGGCATGGGTGGAGCCTGTTCCGTTGGTGCCGACCAGGATCGCGTTCGGGTTGTGCAGATAGCCCGACACAATCCGCGCACCAAACCCGAGGGTACGTACGGCCTCGACGAACAGCACCGCCATGTCGCGACACGACCCCACCCCTCGCTCCAGCGATTGCAGGGGAGGCTGCGTGCCTTCCACTTCGCGGCTCTGATAGGCCACGGCCGCGGGAATGCCGGCATTGATGTCCTTCAGCAGCGACAGCGTATCAGTGGGATTGCTGCGGACAAATGCCTGCACCCATTTAAGCAGCCGCCCTTCGGGATCGGGATATTGCGGCAACACCAGTGGTCCGAGGTCCAGCCAGTCCTCCGGGTCATACTGAAATGGATAGGACTGCGCCGAAGCTGCGACATCAAACACCGGCCAGGACACCGCGTCGAGCTCCAGCTCAACAATGCTGGTGATGACCAGGCTGCTGGTCATGGCCTCGAAGGCGGCCGTTGCCACCATGTTGCCCGCCACATCTCCAGCCCAGGTAATGGTTGCCTGCGGCTCCACGATCAGCTGCATGGAGAGCAGTCGCAATTCGCGGCTTTCGCGTGGCCGCAGCATCAGGCGATGTGGGCGCAGGCTCACCAGCTCGCGATAGCGATAGGTGGTGCGATGGTGCACGCGCAAGGAAACCATGGGGCATCCTATTCCATCGGCCCTTCGGCAGTGGCGGATTGTCGGCGCCTGCAGTAGCCTGCTCCAAAAATCGGGGAGATGTCATGAAGACACTGGGCTTCGGTCAGAAGGTCGGCCAGATCGTGCAGACGGCCTACGTGGTGCAGGACATTCGAGCTGCCATCGACTGGTGGCTGAAGGATGCCAACGTCGGGCCCTGGTTTCTGCTCGACAGCTTCACTGGTCCCGAGCAGCGGTATCGCGGCGAGCCCACCAGGGCCGATGTCAGCATCGCGATGTCATTCGCCGGTCACATGATGATCGAACTCGTGCAGCCGAAAGACAGTGAACCTTCGGTGTACCAGGAAACCATTCGCAGGCAGGGATATGGATTCCATCATGTCGGCATTGCGGTGGAGGATGTCGAGGCCGAGCGGGCGGCCTATGCCAAGCGCGGCTATCACGTGGCGTTCTCCACCCCCGTGCCCAGTGGCGGCAACGTCTACTACATGGGTGAAGGCCACAACGCGCCGGGATTTGTGGAGTTGATACCAGCCACCACCGGAATGGACGAAATGTTCACGCGCTACTGGCGCGCGTCCGTGGACTGGAACGGCCGTGACCCGGTTCGGCCGTTTGGCTGAACGCTAGAAGGCCGAACAGCCGGCCTTTTCCGCAGTGTTGGCCCTGGTTTCGATCTGCCTGCGGGTGTCCGCAATGGCCTCGGTCAACGTTTCCGAAAGTGTCTGCGCCGGGATGCGCTCCAGTTCCGCCTGTGCGGCCTTCGGGCAGCCGAGGTCAAGCAGGGTCATTGCCAGATTATTCCGCGCGCCAGCCTGTGCGCCATCTATCTGCAATGCGGATCGATAGCTGGCAGCCGCGCGTTGCAGGTCGCCATTGCGGTAGTTCGCAGTGCCCATGCCCACCCATGCCACCGGTTCTTCGGGCCATTGCCGAGTGGCCCCTTCGAAAGCCAGCAGCGCATCCTGCGGGCTCGCCACCCGCTCGAAAGCGGCGGCTGCCTGCAGGAACCGGTCCTTGTCCGGTGTTACCGGCAACTCGCCGGCCCGCAGCAGCACCATGGCCCAGCGGTCGGCGTTGTCCCAGGCCCGCATGAAGTTGGCGGCAGAAAGCTCTTGCCTCCGCACCTTGCCCGAGCGCAACACCACGCGGTCGCGTGGGCCGTCATAGCCCACCACGACTGCGTAATGCCAGCGTGGCCAGATGGGCAGCCCGTAGTTGTGCAGCACAAGTACCGGGCGGCCTGCATCCAGCTCGGCCAGAATTGCCGCCAGCTGCGGTTCAACGCGATAGCTGATGCGTCCGTACTGGCGCGGCGCTGCCTGCATTTCGATCTGCAGGCTACCCTTGCGAGCCGGGAGATAGACCAGTGGTGCGAGCTCTTCCGGCGTGACGTTCACGCGGGAGGCGCCCAGTGCAGTAGCCAGTGCAGCGGGGCCGCACTGGAAAGCAGTCTGGGGAAAGAACGGGGTGTCGTTGAGTTCGACGACCCGGGTCGAGGATTCAATCAGGGGGCCGCGCGAAACGCAGCCCGTCAGCAGCAAAAGGCCGGCGGCCAGCGCAATGCTGCCCGACCGCCAGCTCGGCACCTATCAGGCCCGCTTGAAGATGTCGATGATGCCCGTGAATTCGAGGATCATCAGCACGACAAACACCAGGCCCACAACGACCAGTACGCCGTCGCCGCCTGCGGGTGCCTTCTGCATTTCCGTGGCCATCTGCTGCAGTTCGCTGTCGCTCAGCGAAGCGATGCGGGTATCGACGGCCGCAGCGTCCACGCCCATCTTTTCCATCTGGGTACGCACTTCGCCACGTTCCAGCTGGCTGCGGATGGCGGCCAGATTCATGTCACGGTCGGTGCGGACGATGGCACTGGTCGAAACAATGCCTGCCTGTGCCGCGCTCATCATCCCGAGATTGAGGGTGGAAATCGCCAGGACCGCAGCCACTGCAGTCCGCCATTTTGAATTCTTCATTTCGGTATTCCCTTTAGATTGAACCGGACAGCTAATTCGATCTTGCCGATGGTGCCCGAGTTTTCACTCCAAAACGAGTGCCGAAAGTCGCATTCGCTTGTCAGCGGATATCCCATCCGGAAGGGGGGTTGGCCGGCATGCCCGGCATGAAGGCCTCCGCAGCGTGGATCTGGCCGCCATAGACCTTGAACGCTTCCCAGGCATGCGGCCAGCGAGGATCAGCCCCCATCAGCGAGCTAGGGGGTGGAAGGTGCAACCAGGGCCGGCCATGCGGCGGCCATTTCCAAAGCGACAGGCTTTGTCGGCCAGTCTGGCGTTGGCAATCACGAAGCTGCCGATCTTGAGACCGGCCGGGTAGCCAGCGACGATCTCGCTCACGCGACCAGCTCGGATCTTCAGGCGCAGCGGACGCGGCACTAAAGGCGACTGAAGAACTCCCACATCAGGTCGTTGGCATTGATCGCCTTTGAAGGTGCTTCGTCAGCGCGCTGTTTTTCTCCGCCGGGCCAGCTGTGGCCGCCGGTTTCAGTTACGCACAGTTCAACTGGCGCGCCATTGGCGACCGCCGCGTGAAGTTCGCAGGTTGCCCCGGAGACCGTGAGCACCCGCTGTGCCGGGGTGTTGGCGCGATTGAGCTTCACCCATTTGGCGATGGTGTCCGGAACGGACACGAAGTCCGTCACCATGGCCTCGCGGCGAAATGCCTTTCCGGCACCGCCGTTGAACAGCACCCGGTCGTCGTTGCGGGCATGAATGTGCAGAACGGCTACGGGCTGCGACGGCTCGCAGCGTCTGGTGTTGTCGGTGCCCGCCACGGCCATGATGCCGCGGAACACATCCGGGGCTTCGCACGCCAGCCGATACGACATCATCGCGCCGTTTGACATGCCGATGGCGTACACATGTCGGCGATCGATGGTGGCGCGTTGACTGACATCAGCGACCACCTTTCGCAGGAAGCCGACGTCGTCCACGTTCTCGTCACGGGCCCGTGCACAACAATTGCCGGCGTTCCAGGTGGCCAGCATGCCGGACTTCGCCGGGCTGATGCCGTTGGGAAACACGGCGATGAACCCCGCCTGTTCGGACTTGGTGATCAGCCCGTAGTTCGCGTCGTTGGCCTGGTAGATCATGCCGCCGCCGCCGCCATGCAGGGCCATCACCAGCGACGTTGCCTTGCCCGGGTCGTAAGCCTTCGGAACATGCACCAGCGCCATGCGCTCCATGCCGCCGTGCTGGAGGCGGATTTCATAGCGACCGGGGCCCTGGATCAGGGTGCCGGCGGCAAGCAGCGTGGCGGGCTCCACCGGGCCGGCCTGCTGGGTCGCGCGTTCCGCCAGCCGTTCTCGCAGCCGGGCACGCAAAGGGCCTTCTGCGGCTGAAGCGGCGAGTACGGTCAGCAGCGCGCTCAACGAGAGAATGGCTTTGATCGAAGTGGCAGGGGTCATGCAGGTGGGGCCCGTGTCGTGCGTTGGGTGCGCACCAGCAATACAACGCAGGTGCGGGTCGGACGTTGACAGAGGATCCGGCAAAGGCGTCAACCCTGCTGCCGGCGCAGCTTGTCCAACTGGCGGCGTTCGCGCTTGTCGGGGCGCGCGTCAGGGCGAGGCCGGGTCAGCGCCGCGAGCCGGCTCTGTTCGCGAAACTGCAGCGTGTGTGCGGCGCTTTCGGGCGTTTCCCGGTAACAGGCCTGGGCCTCCGGTGCCGATCCTCTTCGAGCGGGCAGAGCGAGCACATCCAGATCGATGGCCAGTTCGCCAATGCTGACGCTCAGCCGTTCGCCGATATGCACACGATGGGCGGGCTTCACCCGCTCGCCGTTTACCTTGACCTTGCCGCCATTGACGGCTGCCGTGGCCAGGGAGCGGGTCTTGAAGAAGCGTGTGTGCCAAAGCCATTTGTCGAGGCGGTGGCGGTCTTCCTGGTCGGCTGGTAGCGCCATTGCGTCAGTCAGTCCAGATCCACGCTTTCGCGATACTCCGGCACGCTCACATTCCATTTCAGTTCGTGGTCGATGCGTGCTCGCAACGCGTCGCTGGCTCCCGGTTCACCATGGGTGACGAAAACCTGGCGGGGCGGGGCGGGCAGCTGCTGCATCCAGGCCAGCAGTTCATCGCAATCCGCATGCGATGAAGCGGTCTCGAGCTGTCCGACCTCGGCATTGACGGCAAATTCCTGGCCATGGATCCGGATGCGCCGCTTGCCGGCCACCAGCGCGGCGCCACGTGTGCCGGGGGCCTGGAATCCGGCAAACAGGATCAGGTTGCGGCTGTCACCGGCAAATGCCTTGAGGTGATGCAGCACGCGACCGCCGGTGGCCATGCCGGAGGCAGAGATGATGATCATCGGTCCGTCACGCTGGTCCAGTGCGCGCGACTCATCCGGCGAATTGATGAAGGTCGCTGCCGAGCACATGCGCCGGGTCTGCGCTTCGTTCAGCCGGTGCGCACGGTGGAACCGGCTGTAGATCGCCGTTGCATCGGCGGCCATCGGGCTGTCGAGGTAGACCGGAATATCCGGGATGCGGCCGCTGTCCTTGAGGCAGGCGATATGCCACAGCAGCGATTGCGCGCGTCCCACCGCGAAGCCAGGAATGACGGCAACACCTCCCCGCGCATGGCAACGAAGCAGCCAGTCGGCCAGCTCCTTTTCCGGATCAATCTGCGGATGGGTGCGGTCCCCATAGGTGGACTCGACCACAAGGTAGTCGGATTGCTGTGGCGGCTCCGGGGCATGCATCAATGCATCACCCGGTCGGCCCAGATCGCCACTGAAAGTGATGGAGGTGCCCTCTGTTTCGAGCCGGACAAAGGCCGCGCCAAGGATGTGGCCGCCAGTTCGCAGCACGGCGTTCATCCCCTTGGCAGGCACGAACATCGCGCCCGGTTTCACTGCGTCGAACTGCGCAAGCGCATCTTCTGCATCGGCGCGGGTGTAAAGCGGCAGGGCAGGATGGTGCTTCGAGAACCCATGTTTGTTGGCGTAACGCGCGTCTTCTTCCTGCAGGCTGCCACTGTCCGGCAGCAGCAGCCGGCAAAGCTCCACTGTCGCGGGGGTGCAGTAGATCCGGCCGCGGAATCCCTGCTTGATCAGGCGCGGCAGGTAGCCGCTGTGATCGATGTGGGCGTGCGTGAGAATCACGGCATCGATCTTGCTGGCTTCAAAGAGGGGCTTCGCCCAGTTGCGCAATCGCAGCTGCTTGAAGCCCTGGAACAGGCCGCAGTCGACGAGAATCCTGCTGCCGCCGGACTCGACCACATAGCGGGAGCCGGTAACGGTGCCGGCAGCGCCGCAAAAGCTGATCCGCATGGTCACTAGCGGGACTCCGTCCCCAGTTTTTCCAGCTTCTGCAGCCAGCTGCTGCGCTGTTTGTCGTTCATGCCTTCCACCATGCCCACCAGCGTGACGAGCGCAGGCTCAACGCCACAGAACGCAAGGATATTGCGTTGCAGATTCTTCACGCTGTGGGCACGAAAGTACCAGCGGTAGAAGAACGCGGGCATGCCCATGGTGACCACGATGCGGGCGGTCTTGCCGCGCAGCAACTTGCGGGGCATGCGTTTGCCCTTCGCTGCGGCAAACGCGAACCCCGGGCGCAGCACCTGCTCCAGGAATATCTTCAGCTGACCGGGCATGTCACCCAGCCACAGTGGAAACAGGATCACGATATGGTCCGACCAGGTGAGATGTTCCTGGCATTTCAGTATTGCCCTGGCAGGCTTGCCGCGGGTGAACTCCTCGCCGCTGCGCAAGGTCTGGGGATCCAGTTCGCCTACATTGATAATGCGCACCGCATGGCCGCCGGCGCGGGCGCCGCGGGCGTAGCCAGCGGCCAGCGCGTGCAGGAAGCGCTGGGGGCTGACATCCGGGTGTCCGTCAATGATCAGGATGTTTCGCGGGCGTGTCATAAGGTCTCCTTAAGGCCAGTATCAGCCCGCGCGCGGAGGCTGTCAGCTTTCGTGACGTAGATGCCAGTGATGCTCATTCAGGGGTTTGCCTGCTTGCCAACGGCGGATACGCAGACGAAACTCGGAAAGATGTACCTTGCGCGTTCCATCGGGGAAATCGACCAGCGCCGCCGCGGCCTGTTGCGCTGGCTGGCTTTGGGGCCGGCCGTGATGGCGTTCGGCCTGCGGGATCAGGCGCATGCAGCGGGCCAGCCCGTGCCCGATCTGCTCGCGCCGCGCTCGATCGGCATGGTCAATACTCATACTGGCGAGAAACTGCAGGTACGGTATTTTGAAGATGGGCAGTATGTGCCCGCAGCGCTCAACCGGCTGCATCATGTGCTGCGTGACCATCGCTCGGGCGAAAGCGCGACAATCGACCCACGTCTGTTCGACCAGCTCTACGCACTGGCGCGCTGCGCCGAATGCGAACCGAATTTCCAGATCATCTCCGGCTATCGCTCTCCGGCCTCCAACGCAAAGCTGCAGGCCAAGAGCAAGGGTGTAGCCACCAACAGCCTGCACATGCAGGGTCGCGCACTGGATGTGCGGTTGTCAGGAACTTCCTGCAGCAACCTGCGTGACCTGGCGTTGGCCATGCAGAGTGGCGGGGTTGGCTACTACGCCAAGTCCGATTTCGTGCACCTGGACACCGGCCGCTTCCGCACCTGGTCGGGCTAGCGTTTTTCCAGACCGTAGAGATCGTCGAGAAACAGCACGCTGCCGTCTTCACGCGCGATCGCCGTGCCATACACAAAATAGACCCGGATCGGCTCACTGAGATTGACGCGTTGTGGCTCGGTGCCCCGCATGGCAGCTTCGATGCGCTCGCGTGTCCAGGTGGCATCATCCTGCAGCACGAACTCCGCCAGCGCCGCCGGTTCACCCACGCGCACACAGCCGTGGCTGTAGGCGCGGGAAGAGCGGGTGAACAGGGCGCGGGCCGGCGTGTCATGCAGGTAGACGTCGTAGGGGTTCGGCATCATGAATTTCACCGCTCCCAACGCATTGTCTTCACCGGGACGCTGTCGCAGCCGCAACTTGCCTGCCGCCAGCGCGTCCAGGTTGATTGCGTTCGCCGGCACCACCGTGCCAGCCGCAGATACCAGCTCATAGTGGTGGCTGGACAGATAGTCCGGGTTCGCGCGAGCGGCAGGCAGCAGTTCCTGCATCGCAATCTTGCGTGGCACTTCCCAGTACGGCCGGAAGATCACATGCGTGAGGTCAGCCACGAAGGTCGGGGTCCGCAGATCCTCGATGGTCCTGCCCACCACGACGTTGATCTGCAGCATGAATGCTTCACTGTCCTGCATGGACGTGATCGCATACAGCCGGAAGCGCGGAATATTGACGAATATGGCGCGGCGGTACGGGTTCGGCGGCAGCTCCCGCCACCGCTGCAGGGTGCGCTCGATCTGGTGTACGCGCTGCGACATCGGTGTTGTCAGCGCCCGCCAGGTCCGCGGACCCAGTACCCCATCCGTTTCCAGGCCATGGCGTTCCTGAAAGTGCTGGATGGCGGCGACCAGCGTCTCGTCCAGCGAATCGTCAGGAACAGGCGCGTCGGTTGCGGTCAGGTCGCCGGTCGCGATGAACAGTCGGCGCAGTGCCCCACTTCCCGTGTAGGAATCCCCAAGCTTGAGCGCGCGGTCAGGCAATGCAGGCAGTTGGGTGAGTTCTGGCTGGGCCGCAAGCATCTGGTAGCGCGGCAAAGCTTCTTCCAGCAGCTGGAAATGGTGCAGGGTCTGCGGCGAGGTGTCCTGCCCGAATGCGAGAGCTGGCAGCAGCAGGGTGACTGCCCACAACGGCCTGATCGCCCGGCGGAAGCGCGGGATCAATCCGGTCTTTCCATCCATAGTTTGTCGAGATTGGCGAATGACCATTTCTCCGGAGGTTCGCGGCCGATGATGCGCTCGCTGCACGAGGGCGCGTGCAGGTCGACAATCTCCGGGGTCAGCTGTGTGTAGGAATTGGTGGAGAAGAACACCTTAACCTTCGGCGCGGTGAGTTTGTCGGGATTCTGGCCAATCACCACGGCAAGCCGGCCCGACTGCAAGCGCACCAGCGAGCCGGTAGGGTAGATGCCCAGACTCCTGATGAATGCCCGCAGCACATCCTCGTCGAAATGCCCCTTCCAGGATGCCATGCGCGAAATGGACTCGGCCGGATCCCATCCCACCTTGTACGGGCGGTTGGAAGTGATGGCGTCGTAGACATCGCAGACCGAACTCATCCGCACGAGTTGCGAGATGCGTTCGGACGGCAGCTTGTCAGGGTAGCCTTTGCCGTCGATGCGCTCATGGTGGTGGCGGCAGACGCTGAGCACGCCTTCGTTGGTAACGCCCGCGCGCAGCAGCATCTCGTGTCCGCGCGCGGGATGCAGGCGGATGATCTCGAACTCGGAATCGGTCAGTGAGCCGGGTTTGTTGATGATCTCGAGCGGCATGGCCGCCTTGCCGAGGTCATGCATGAGGCCAGCCATGCCCGCCTCATGGCATTCCTTCCGGTCAAATCCCAGTTGCTTGCCAAGCGAGACCATCAGTGCGCAGACCGTTACCGAATGCAGGTAGGTGTATTCGTCGGCCAGCTTCAGCCGCGACAGACTGACCAGTGCATCGCTGTTGCGATGCACGGAATCCACAACATCCGCCACCAGTGGTGCGCACACCTCCGCGTCGAAGGAGTTGCCCATCCGGGCCTGCTGGAACATGGAGGTGACAACAACTTTGGCGCGGTTGCGGATCTCGCGGGCGTTCTGCATTTCATCGCCCATCGAGTTGGCACGGGTCTGTTGCTCTGGCTTGTGCGCGGCTTCCGACAGAGCCCTGACGCGCAGGGTGTCATTGCCATCGGTATCCATGCCGCGTGATTCATCTATCCAGACTTCGGCCGCGCCGGAATCCCGCAGCTTCACCAGTTCGCCTTCCGCCTCGATCAGGAAACGCGTCTTCCACAGGGAGTGGCTAAGCCATGAGCCCTCCAGTGAGTGGAGATACATGCCGACACGGACTTTCGAGATCGGGATCTTCTTTAGCATGAGCGGCTGACGAGCAACGATCCTGGTCGGGCATCATACTCAAGCTCCCATTCTTCCGGGGTTGGGCCGCAGCCTTTTCTTGCATTGGCGGACTTGCGTAGCAAAAATTCGATCTGCACATTGAAGCCGGACAGATCGTTTGCCGAGCGTCAATCCAGATCTTTCCGCGGAGCTGCCGCCTTCTGGTGTACCTTGCAGACACGGCACAAAGCGTCTGTGAGCCTGTGCTGCCCAATTGGATCGAGGGGGGGAAGTGATGGTGCATGCTGCGGTAACCGGGTGGGGGAAGTGTCTTCCGCCAGCAGTACTAAGCAATGCCGATCTGGCGACATTTCTCGATACAAGCGATGACTGGATCAGTTCCCGCACGGGCATTCATGAGCGGCGTATCTCGCATGTCGGCCTGACGGAACTGGCTCGTGTGGCTGCCTTGCGTGCGCTCGCGGCCGCGAACCTTGACCCGGCTGCCGTGGAGCTGATCGTTTTTGGCACCACCAGTTTCGAAGACCAGGCCCCGAATCAGGCGTCCGGCCTGCAGCAGCAGCTGGGCGCTGCGCACGCGGCGGCTATGGATGTGAACACGGCCTGCACCAGTTTTCTCTATGCATGGAGCACTGCCAATGCGCTCATCCGCACCGGAGTCGTCCGTAATGCATTGGTGGTTGGCGGCGAGGTGATCAGCCGCTTCATGGACTGGAGCAACCGCAATGTGGCGAGTGCTGTTCGGTGATGGCTGCGCTGCGCTGGTGCTGCAGGCCACCGATCAGGAAGAGGGGCTTCTCGGCGAGCAGCTCGGCTGCGACGTCGGTGGCCGTGATGCGCTCGTGATCGAAGGAATGGGTGGCCGCTATGTCGATTTTGAACGGCGCTATGGAGTGACCAACTGGATCTTCGATGGTCAGGAGATCTACCGTCGTGCGGTTACCGGTATGTCGCAGGCATCGGCCTCGCTGCTGTCCAGCCGGGGCGTGGCCATTGACCAGATAGATCTGGTGGTGCCGCACCAGGCGAATCTGCGCATCATCGAGGCAGTGGCCAAACGGCTGGAACTGCCCATGGAGCGGGTGTTCGTGAATGTGCAGCGCTATGGCAACATGTCCGCGGCGACCGTGCCGGTGGCGTTGGTCGAAGCGCTGGAAGCCGGACGCATCAAGCCCGGAGCGCTGTTGCTGCTGCCTGCGTTTGGGGCAGGCCTGACCTGGTGCGCGCATCTGGTTCGCTGGGGCGCACGCACGACTACCCTGAGGGAATCAGACGCGAGCCTGCCCCCAGCTCCACAGTCTGCGCTGGAGCTGGTGCAGGCCCTGATGCGTCAGCGCGTGGCTAGCGCTTCGTGATCTCAACAGGTGCCGCGAGCGCGATGGCGAGCTCGGTGCCTTCTGTCAGCGTCACTTCGGTGCCGGTCTTCTGTGCGGCCACTGCGCCAATGGCGCCGCCCAGCAATCCGCCCAGCACCTTGCCCTTGTCTCCGCCCTTGACCTGATGGCCGAGAATCGCGCCGGCAGCGGCGCCGCCGACGATCTTCGCGGTGTCGCGACCGGTGTCACTCTTGCCCTTCTGCGAGATCACACCGTCAATGGGAACATCCACGCCGCCTGGCATTTCAAGACGCTCGAAGCGCAGGCCCAGCGCCGGAACGCCGCCGATCTTGTCGCTGCCGGAAACCACGTCGGTAACCTGGCCTGCGACGGTGGTGCCTGCAGCGATGGCCACACGGCCATCCACCAGCACGTCCTGGGTCACCCGAGCGCGCACGACATCGCCCACCTTCGCGGTCTTGGACGTCAAGGGTGTCGTCAGCGACATCGCCAGCTGCGTGCCACTCGGCACGACCATCACCCTCGGCGCGGCCGGTGCCGGTGTCGGTGCCGGGGTCGAAGCCACGGGCTTGCTCGCTGCGGGCGGCTTGGTGGCAACCACTGGCCTCGGGGCGGGCTTGGCTGGTGCGGGCTTGGCTGCAGCGGCAGCCAGATCGGCTTCACGTGCGGCAAGGTCTGCTTCGCGCTGTGCCAGTTCGGCTTCCCGAGCGGCAGTTGCGGCGGCCGCTGCAGCGGCATCGGCTTCTGTCTGCGCAGCGGTCGCGGCATCTGCGGCAGAAACTTCGCTTTCCGCTGCCGGTCGGCTGCAAGCGGCCAGCAAGGCAAGGCTGGCTACCCCGGCCAGCAGCAACTTCTGGTTGCTTTGCATGATGGTTGATCTCCAAGTTGTTAGTGTGTGCGGGAATTTTCGCATGCTTTCACCACGCAGTATGGTTGTCGCTGGTTAGTGACGGAACTGGAGGATTGATGTCGGATGATGTAAGGCAGCGCCTACGCGCCATCGGCAATGTGTTCACACCCGCGACGATTGCGGCGACGCGGGAGTTGCTGGAGGCGCAGGCCCTGCGACCCGCAGCTGTCGGTGCGAGCGTGCAACGAGATCTATTCTACGGCCCGGACGAGCGCCACCGACTTGACGTATTCCATGCCGCGGGCGATCACTCGCCACGGCCGGTCGTGGTGTTCGTGCATGGCGGCGGGTTCGCGATGGGCGACAAGGGCGGCGCCGATGCGCCGTTCTACAACAATTTCGGCGCCTGGGCGGTGCGCGCCGGCTTCGTCGGAGTCACGATGACCTATCGGCATGCGCCGCTGCATGTGTGGCCAGCCGGCGCGCAGGATGTGGCAGCCGCGATGGAATGGATGCAGGCGAATATCGCCCGATTTCATGGCGACCCTGCCTGCATCGTGCTGGTGGGGCAGTCTGCGGGTGCGGCACATGTGGCGGGTTATCTGGCGGGGCAGGGTGTTGCGGCAGACGCCCGGCCTGCAGCCGCAGCCGCGATCCTGATGTCAGGAATCTACGAGCCCGACATGTTCGAGCGCAATCCCATGCATGAGGTGTACTTCGGATCCGACCGTGCGGTTTACGCGGCGCGTTCCGCCGTGCTGGCCCTCGCAGCAACGTCACTGCCATGCCTTTACACCATCAGCGAATTCGACCCGGCCCAGTTCCAGCGTCAGCTCGCAGCGGTGTTTGCAGCGCGAGTTGCATTCTGCGGCCGCTGCCCGGAAGTCCAGTTCCTGCCGGACCATAACCATGTGTCCCCGGCCATGCAGCTGGGCGGTGAATCAGACACTGTCGGTGAAAAGTTGGCTGGCTACGTGCGGCGCATCCATGCCACGCATAGCCAGCCGGGGGGCAGACGCCTGGCCTGATCAGTTGCGCCGGCGGTCGACGCGGCGGTCAATGCGATTGCCGCGATGGTCGAGGCGCTTCTCGATGCGGTCACCCTTGTGGTCCAGGCGCTGTTCGACGCGCTGACCGCGCGAGTCCAGCTTCTGGTCGATCCGGTCGCCCTTGGCATCGAGGCGCTCGGCACGTTCGTCCTTGCCCTTCGCTGCAGCGTGCTCGGCGCGGGTATCCAGCCGGGTGTCGATGCGATCACCCTTGGCATCCAGCCTTGCTTCGGTGGCGAGACCGCGCTGGTCCAGGCGCTCGTTGATGCGTTCGCCGCGGGCATCCAGCCGGTCGTTGGCGCGATCGCCGCGATCTTCGGCGAGGGCCGGTACGGCCAGCAGTGCCAGCAGGCCGGAGGCGAGGAATTTTACAGAACTCTTCATGTCGATCTCCCTTGTGGGGTTTGCTTCGGTTACTGGAAAGCACAACGCAGCAACCGGCCATCCGGTTGACAGGAATGCGTTGCACTAGGCACGTGCGTTTCCAGTCGTCCTTGCACCGCATCGAAGCAAGCGCCTGTGCTTTCTGGATGCCATGACTATCTGATCCGGAGCTGGACGCATTCCAGGAGGCCTCGAAGACCCGGCAAGCTGCTCCCCAGGTCTGGCACGCCGCTTGCTCGTCCTTTCATTGCGAAGCTCATGCATTGGGTTTCACGGCAACGCCGCCGGTTCCGGTCTGGTCGTCAGCTACCGCTGACGATCCAGGCCGCATACCGGTGGCTTTTTTTTTGGGCGTTTCGTTCGGAACAAGCTGGAGAGCACATGAAAGGCAAGCAGGGAGTCTCGCGACGCAAGGTTCTGGTGGGGGTTGCTCTGGCAGCCCTGTCCGCGCATGCCACGGTGTCCCACGCGAAGCCACTGAAGCTGGAGAAGGAGCAGATCAAGATCGGCTTCATCAAGTTGACGGACATGGTGCCGCTGGCGATTGCCTACGAAAAAGGCTACTTCGAGGACGAAGGCCTGTATGTGACGCTGGAGCCGCAGGCCAACTGGAAGGTCGTGCTGGATCGCGTGATCACCGGGGAACTCGACGCCTCGCACATGCTGGCCGGTCAGCCGCTGGGCGCAACCATCGGCATCGGCACCAAGGCAGACATCATCACTGCCTTCAGCATGGATCTGAATGGCAATGCCATCACGGTCTCGAATGCGGTCTGGCAGCAGATGCTGCCGAATGTTCCGAAGGACGCGACGGGCAAGCCGGTGCGCCCGGTCAAGGCCAATGCGCTGAAGCCCGTCATCGACCAGTTCAAGGCTTCCGGCAAGCCGTTCCGCATGGGCGTGGTGTTCCCGGTATCCACGCACAACTATGAGCTGCGCTACTGGCTGGCTTCGGGTGGCGTACATCCAGGCTTCTACTCTCCGTCGGATGTCACCGGCCAGATCAAGGCCGATGTGCTGATCTCCGTTACGCCACCGCCGCAGATGCCCGCCACCATGGAAGCCGGCACCATCAATGGCTATTGCGTTGGTGAACCCTGGAACCAGCAGGCCCTGTTCAAGAAGGTGGGCTTGCCGGTCATCACCGATTACGAGATCTGGAAGAACAATCCGGAAAAGGTCATTGGCGTCACCCGAGCCTGGGCCGACAAGAACCCGAACACGCACCTGGCGATGATCAAGGCGCTGTTGCGCGCGGCGGCCTGGCTCGACGCCAGCCCGGCCAATCGCAAGGAGGCCGCGGCACTGATCTCGCAGTCGCAGTATGTCGGTGCCGACGTGCGGGTGATCTCGGCCAGCATGACCGGAACATTCGAATACGCACCCGGCGAGAAGCGTGCGGTTCCGGACTTCAATGTGTTCTACCGCTATCACGCCACCTATCCCTTCCTCAGTGACGCGATCTGGTATCTGACCCAGATGCGTCGCTGGGGCCAGATTCCGGAGGGCAAGCCGGACAGCTGGTACATCGAGACGGCGAAGAAGGTCTATCGACCGGACATCTATCTGCAGGCCGCGAAGCTGCTGCTGGAAGAAGGCAAGCTCAAGAAGGAAGACGTGCCCTGGGAGTCGGATGGCTTCAAGCCCGCGACCAAGGACTTCATCGATGGCAAGGAATATGACGGCCGCAAGCCCAATGCCTACATCGACACTTTCACGATCGGTCTGAAAGGCCAGCAGAAGGTCGAGGGCGCGAATGTCACTGGCAAGTAGCAGCTTGCGCACGCGGCAGACGCCAGAGCGCCTGTGCCGCGTGCTCAGCGCTGCTGGGCCTCGGCTTTGTGGTTCCCATCGTGCGGATGGCCTATGGCGAAGACGCGCGCATGCAGCTCAAGAGCCTCTGGGAGCTGGCTGGTGTGCCACTGCTCGCGATGCTGGTATTCGGGTTGCTGTGGTCGTTCTTTGCAGCACGCATCCAGACGAGCCTCGGCCAGATTCCAGGGCCCGCAGCAGTGTGGGAACAGGCAGGTGCGCTGTGGGCCGACCACAAATCCGAGCGCGAGCGGCAGGTGGAGTTCTACGAGCGGCAGGAGCGCCGCAATGTCGAACGACTGGCGGAAGACCCTGCTGCGGAAGCCACGGACGTGCGGTACACCGGACGTCCAACCTACATCGACCAGATCTTCACCAGCCTGAAGACGGTGTTCACCGGGTTCCTGTTTGCCACGCTGCTGGCGGTACCCATCGGAATCCTCTGCGGCATGAGCCGCACGATGAATGCCGCCATCAATCCGTTCGTGCAGGTGTTCAAGCCCATCTCGCCACTGGCCTGGCTGCCGATCGTGACCTTGCTGGTCAGCGCCCTGTACACCAGCGAGAACCCGGTATTCGAGAAATCCTTCCTGGTTTCCGCCGTGACGGTGGCGCTGTGTTCGCTCTGGCCCACGGTGATCAATACCTCGCTGGGCGTCGCCTCCATCGACAAGGACCTGCTCAACGTCGCCAAGGTGCTGAATCTCGGCTGGAGGACGCGTCTCCTGAAGCTGGTGCTGCCTTCGTCGCTGTCCGTTGATCTTCACCGGCATGCGCCTGTCGCTGGGCGTGGGCTGGATGGTGCTGATCGCCGCCGAGATGCTGGCGCAGAACCCGGGTCTCGGAAAGTTCGTCTGGGATGAATTCCAGAACGGCAGCGCGGAGTCCATGAGCCGCATGCTGGTGGCGGTCTTCACGATCGGATTCATCGGCTTTCTGCTCGATCGCGTGATGCTGACGCTGCAGAGCCTCACCGACTTCAGTGCGAGGCGCTGAAGCCATGCCAATCCTGGAAATGAAGCAGGTCTGCAAGAGCTACGTGCAGGGTGCCGAAAGGCAGTCGGTGCTGAAGGATGTGGATCTGGCGATCGAGGAAGGGGAATTCGTGGCCCTGGTGGGATTCTCCGGCAGCGGCAAGACCACGCTGATATCGACCCTGGCGGGGTTGATCGCGCCGGATTCCGGTGAGGTGCTTTTCAAGGGCAAGCCAGTTACGGGTGCATCGCCGGAGCGCGCTGTGGTGTTCCAGAGTTACTCGCTCATGCCCTGGCTGTCGGTGACCGGAAATGTGGCGCTGGCCGTGGATGCCGTGCACAGCGGGATGTCATCGGCAGAACGCGCGGCGCTGATTGCCCGGTATGTAAAGATGGTTGGTCTGAGCCATGCGGCAGATCGCCGCCCGACCGAGCTCTCAGGAGGCATGCGGCAGCGCGTAGCAGTGGCGCGCGCGCTGGCCATGGAGCCCGAACTGCTGCTGCTCGACGAGCCGCTGTCAGCGCTGGATGCGCTGACTCGCGGCAAGTTGCAGGACGAGATCGAAGCCATCTGGGAAAGCAATCGACGCACGGTGGTGCTGGTAACCAACGACGTGGATGAGGCTCTGCTGCTGGCCGATCGGGTGATTGCACTGCTGCCAGGGAACGCCACCGGCCTGGGCCGTGAATTCCGCATCGATCTGCCGCGGCCCCGCGATCGCAAGGCGGTCAACGACAATCCCCGTTTCAAGGAATTGCGTGCCGAGATCACGACCTATCTGCAGGGCATCGGCAACGACCGCGTAGCCAGTCGCGATGCGGCAGTGAGCCTGCCGGACATCACGCCACTGAGCGTCCTCGACCGCCTGCCAAAGGCGGTGAGGGAGGCGCAGAAGGCAAAGCCCGCGCTGAGTCCGGAAAAGTACGTCGAACTCTACGAGGTGGTGAAGACCTATCCGACAGTGCGCGGACCGCTGACCGTGGTCGATCACTTCACGCTGGACATCGCACGTGGCGAGTTCGTCTCGCTGATCGGGCACTCCGGCTGCGGCAAATCCACCGTGCTTTCGATGGCGGCAGGCCTCACTGATGTGACCGATGGTGGCATCGTGCTTGATGGCCGCATGGTGGCGACTGCAGGGCCGGACCGGGGCATCGTCTTCCAGGCGCCAAACCTGCTGCCCTGGCTGACTGCGCGCGAGAACGTGGCACTTGGCGTGGAGCGGGTATTCCCGCATGCGACTGCGCAGCGAACGGCGCGACATCATCGAGTACTACCTGTCGCGCGTCGGGCTGGCAGACGCGATGGATCGCCGTGCCAGTGAACTTTCCAACGGCATGCGCCAGCGGGTCGGCCTGGCACGCGCCTTCGCGCTTTCGCCCAAGCTGCTGCTGCTCGACGAGCCCTTCGGCATGCTGGATGCGCTGACCCGCTGGGAACTGCAGGAAGTGCTGATGGATGTGTGGAAGCGCAGCCGCGTTACTGCCATCTGCGTCACCCATGACGTCGACGAGGCGATCCTGCTCGCCGATCGCGTGATCATGATGACCAATGGCCCCAATGCCCGCATCGGCAAGGTCATGAAGGTCGACCTGCCGCGGCCGCGCACCCGACGCGCGCTGCTGGAGCATCCCCGCTACTACGAGTACCGCAGTGAGCTGCTGACATTCCTCAAGGAGTACGAGCACGCGCCGGCCGCCGCCTGATGCTCTGCAAACAAACATGGAAGGGAGACACAAGATGAAGCGAGTTCTGATCAAGGCAGTATGTGCTGAGCTGGCATGGCCGCCACCGCCCAGGCCGATGGGTTCGACCCGCTGGTGGGGGCAATCGGCGAGACCAAGTGGCTCGCGGACGCAAGGCTGCGCTTCGAGTCTGTGGATCAGGAACCGCTGGTCGAAGAGGCCAGCGCCATGACGCTGCGCGCGCGGCTGGGCTTCGAAACCGGCAAGGCCTGGGGCACCGCGCTGCTGGTGGAGGGTGACGCCATCTGGCCACTGATCACGGACTACAACAGCACCACCAATGGCAAGACGCTGTATCCGGTGGTCGCGGATCCGGAAGGTTATGAGTTGAACCGGCTTCAGTTGACCAATACCAGCATCATCGACACCACCATCACATTGGGGCGGCAGCGCATCGTCCTGGATGATCACCGCTTCGTGGGCAATGTGGGCTGGCGCCAGAACGAGCAGACCTTCGACGCACTGCGCGTGGTGAACAAGCACATTCCGAACGTGACGATCGACGTCAGCTACGTGAACCAGGTGAACCGGATCTTCGGGCCCGAAGGCCTGCCCGGCGCCAATGACGGACGTTTCACGGGCGACACCATCCTGGCCAATCTCTCCTGGCAGTTGCCGTTGGGCAAGTTGACGGGATTCGGCTATCTGGTGGAGTTCGAGCAGGCGCCTGTTCCATTGCGTGATACCACGCAGACTTATGGCTTGCGCTTCCAGGGCGAGAAACCGCTGGCGAAGATCAAGCTGGGCTATATCGCATCCTGGGCAACGCAGACCGATCGCGGTGCCAACCCGCTGGACTTCAGCAACAAGTACTTCCTCGGCGAGCTGACGGCCACATTCCGCCAGTACAGCGTCGGGGGCGGGCATCGAAGTGCTGGAAGGCGACGGCGTGAAGGGTTTCACGACGCCGCTGGCCACGCTGCACAAGTTCCAGGGTTGGGCAGACAAGTTCCTGGCGACGCCAGTCAATGGACTGGAAGACAAGTACCTCAATCTCGGCTACCTGAAGAAAGGTGTCGGTCCGCTGGAGACGCTGAGTGTCGCGCTGAGCTGGCACGACTATGACTCGGAGCGACTCTCGATCAACTACGGTCAGGAGCTCGACCTGCAGCTGCAGGGAAAGTTCCGTCGCTTCACCGGCACGCTGAAGTACGCAGACTACAACGCCGCAACAACCACCCCGTCTGCCGTGCGTGATACCAGCAAGTTCTGGGCGCAGCTGGACTTCACCTGGTAGTCATGCGGGTTCAAACTCCAGACCATGACAGAACATCGCTGCGCGTGCTGATCGTCGACCAGAACCTGCTTCGAGCGTCGATTCTGGAGGAGGGGCTGCGCGAGGCCGGCTATCGCGATCTCATCGTGGTCCGCGACATGCAGAACCTGCTGCGCAGGATCGTCGATGAAGAGCCGGATGTGATTCTCATCGACCTCGAGAACCCGAACCGCGACGTGCTGGAACAGATGTTCCAGGTGTCGCGGGTCGTGCGCAAGCCGGTGGCGATGTTCGTCGACCAGTCGGATCGCAGCGCCATCGAAGCTGCCATCGATGCCGGTGTGGGCGCTTATGTGGTGGATGGTCTGCGCAAGGAGCGGGTGCAGTCGATCGTCGACATGACCATCAGTCGCTTCCGGGCATTCGAGAAGCTGCGCAACGAGCTGGATGACACCCGCCAGCAGCTGGCAGACCGCAAGCTGATCGATCGCGCCAAGGGGATCCTGATGAAGCAGCGGGGAGTGGGCGAAGAACGGGCCTACGAACTGATGCGCAAGGCTGCAATGGACGGCAATCTGCGCATCGCGCAGGTGGCGCAGAGCGTGATCACGGCCGCGGAGCTGCTCAAATGAGTATCGAGAACCGGGCAGAAGTCAGGATCGGGTTCATGCCGCTGCTGGACTGCGCACTGCTGGTGGTGGCGCATGAGGTGGGCATGGCGCGTCAGGCAGGGCTCACGCTGCGGCTGTTGCGAGAGTCTTCCTGGGCCAACATCCGCGACCGGGTTGCGATCGGTCATTTTGATGCCGCGCACATGCTGGGTCCGATGGTGGTTGCCGAGAACGTCGGCGCCGGATCACCTGGCTACTCCGCTGATCGCACCGGTGGCGCTGGGTACGGGTGCCAATGCCATCACGGTGTCCGGGCAGCTCTGGCAGGCCATGCAAGGGTACGGGGCGGGCATCGGCCTCAGTCCCGCCACGCAGGCGCAGGCCCTCGCAAAGGTGGTTGCGCAGCGATCTGCGTCAGGCCTTGCGCCGCTGACCCTCGCCATGGTGTTTCCATTCTCCTGCCACAACTACCAGCTGCGCGACTGGCTGGAGTCTGCAGGGGTTGATCCCGAGCGTGACGTGCGCCTGGTGGTGCTGCCACCGCCATTGCTGGTGGATGCACTGCGCAGTGGTCAGGTCGATGGATTCTGCGTGGGTGAGCCCTGGAACAGTCTCGCCGTGGATGCGGGTATCGGCGTGATCGCAGCGGTCTGCAGTGATGTCTGGGAGCGCCCACCTGAGAAGGTACTGGGCATGCGGGCCCGATTCGCCGAAGAGAACCTCGACACCGTGGCCGCGCTGGTGCGGGCGATTGATGCGGCATCGCGCTGGGCGGCGGATGCCAGCAATCGTGCGGATCTGGCGCAGCTGCTCAGCCAGCCCCGTTATGTGGGCGCACCTGCCCGCATCCTGCTGGCTGCGCTGAATGGATCCATTTGCGCTGCCAGCGGCAAGGAGCCGATCCAGCGACCTGACTTCGTGTCGTTTGGTCCGGATTCCATCGTGCCCCACGAACGTTATGCCGAACTCTTCTATTCACGCATGCGGCGCTGGAACCAGGTTGGACCCGACAGTACGGGCGATGCACGGGCCCGGGCCGGCTTTCGCAGCGATATCTTCCGCAGTGCCTTGCAGGGCGTCGGGGCGAACAAGGAATGACTCTCATGTCAGGCACGCAAGGCGACCGCAGGCAATTGCTGGTGATCGGCAACGGGATGGTCGGACAACGCCTGCTCGAGAAGCTCGCAGCGGCCACACACGACTATGCGATCACCGTGCTGTGTGAAGAGCCGCGACCAGCCTATGACCGCGTGGGGCTATCCGGCTTCTTCAACGGCAAGAGCGCAGAGGATCTGTCGCTGGTGCCAGAGGGGTTCTTCACCGAGTCCGGCATCACTCTGCATCTGTCAGAGCCGGTCACCGTCATCGACAGGGAGCGCCGGCAGGTCACCACCAGCACCGGGCGCAAGCTCACCTATGACAAGCTGGTGCTGGCCACTGGATCCTATCCATTCGTGCCGCCTATTCCAGGTCGTGATCGCAAGGACTGTCTGGTCTACCGAACCATCGAGGACCTGATCAGTATCCGCGAAGCTGCGCGCAGTGCACGAGTCGGCGCTGTGATCGGCGGCGGACTGCTGGGACTTGAGGCCGCGAAGGCGCTGGTCGATCTCGGCCTGCAGACCCATGTGATCGAATTCGCGCCGCGGCTGATGGCGGTGCAGGTGGACGAGGGCGGCGGTCGGGTCCTGCGTCGCCACATCGAATCACTCGGTGTGCGGGTGCATTGCGGCAAGTCCACCACCGGCATCGAGGCAGGTGCCGAGCACCAGCATGTGCTGCGCTTTGCCGACGGCGAATCGGTCGAAGCCGACGTGGTGGTGTTCTCGGCCGGTATCCGTCCGCAGGATGCCCTGGCCAAGGCCAGTGGCATCCAGATCGGCGCGCGTGGCGGGATTGTCATCGACAACACCTGCCGCACCAGTGATGAGCACATCTATGCCATCGGAGAATGCGCGCTGTGGGAAGGGAAGCTCTATCGGCCTGGTGGCGCCGGGTTACCAGATGGCCGAGGTGGCTGCAGGCAGCCTGCTGGGTAACGGGAACAGGCAGTTCACCGGCGCCGACATGAGCACCAAGCTCAAGCTCATGGGAGTGGATGTGGCCTCGTTGGGCGATGCGCATGCTGCCGTTCCCGATTCCCAGTGCTGCACGCTGGTCGACGAACGCGCAGGCGTCTACAAGAAGCTCGTCATCAGCAAGGATGGCACGCGGCTGCTCGGTGGCATCCTGGTGGGCGATGCCTCGGACTACGGCACCTGGCAGCAGCTCATGCTGAACAGCATGCAGCTGCCGGCGAAGCCGGAATCATTGCTGGTGCCAGCGGGTGATCCTGGCGACAGCGCCGGAATGGGCGTAGCAGCTTTGCCGGCAAGCGCACAGATCTGCTCCTGCAACAACGTCAGCAAGGGCGATATCTGCGCTGCCGTGGAAGCCGGCGTCGTGACCATTGGCGGCATGAAGAAGGCCAACAAGGCAGCCAGCTCCTGTGGTGGCTGCAGCCAGCTCGTGCAGCAGATCATCAAGGCGGAGCTGCTGCGTCGTGGCGTCGCGGTCAACAACCATCTCTGCGAGCACTTTCCCTATTCGCGCCAGGAGCTGTTCCACCTGGTGAAGGTCGGGCAGATCCGGACCTTCACGGACCTGGTTGGCAAAGCACGGCAAGGGTCTGGGCTGCGATATCTGCAAGCCGGCCGTGGCTTCGATCCTGGCCTCGCAGTGGAACGAGTTCGTGCTGAAACCCGACAAGGCCGTGCTGCAGGATACCAACGACTACTTCCTCGCGAACCTGCAGAAGGATGGCAGCTATTCGGTGGTGCCGCGCATTCCGGGCGGCGAGATCACTCCCGACAAGCTGCTGGTCATCGCGCAGGTGGCGAAGAAGTATGGCCTGTACACCAAGATCACCGGCGGGCAGCGCATCGACCTGTTCGGTGCGCAGGTCAACCAGTTGCCACTGATCTGGAGCGAGCTGATTGCCGCAGGCTTCGAATCCGGACATGCCTACGGCAAGTCCCTGCGTACCGTGAAATCCTGCGTGGGCTCCACCTGGTGTCGATATGGCGTGCAGGACAGTGTCGGCTTCGCCATCGAGCTGGAGAATCGCTACAAGGGTCTGCGCTCGCCGCACAAGATCAAGTTCGCGGTGTCCGGCTGCACGCGTGAATGCGCCGAGGCACAGAGCAAGGATGTGGGCGTCATCGCCACCGAGAAGGGCTGGAACCTGTATGTCTGCGGCAATGGCGGCATGAAGCCGCGCCACGCCGACCTGCTCGCCAGCGACCTCGATAAAGCAACGCTCATCCGCTACGTCGACCGGTTCCTGATGTTCTATGTCCGCACGGCAGATCGTCTGCAACGAACCGCCGGCTGGCTGGAAAACCTCGAAGGCGGTCTCGACTATCTGCGTGCAGTGGTCTGTGACGACCGGCTGGGCATTGCCAACGAACTTGAAGCAGCGATGGCGCTGGTTGTGGGCACCTACGAGTGCGAGTGGAGGAAGGCGGTGGAAGATCCGGCCACTCTCAAGCGCTTCCGCCATTTCGTGAACAGTGAGTCGCTCGATAGCCAATATCGTGCTGGTCGAAGAGCGCGGCCAGCGCAGGCCAGCTTCAGCCGCTGAGCGCACGTTGAGCCGCATCAAGGTAATCGCATGAGCGGCAAGGGACGACGGCATTTTGTCTGTGTGATTGACGACATCCTGGATGGTGCCGGAGTCGCGGCACTCATCGACGGAGAGCAGGTCGCGCTGTTGCGCATGGGCGAGGAAGTCTTTGCGCTTGAGAACCGTGATCCGTTCAGTGATGCCAATGTGATGGCGCGCGGGCTGGTGGGCGACCTGCAGGGCCAGCTGGTGGTTTCCTCGCCGGTCTACAAGCAGCATTTCAATCTGCGCAGTGGTCGTTGTCTCGAAGACGAATCGGTGAGTCTGCGTACCTGGCCGTGCGGAGTGCTGGACGGGCGTGTCTGGGTGGAGGCGCTGCCGCTGGCGGCGACCGGCGGCCGCGGGCGCAAGCGTCTGGTCGTGATCGGCAACGGCATGGCGGCCATGCGCACAGTCGAGGAGCTGCTGAACGAGGCGCCGGACGCCTATGACATCACCATCTTCGGTGCCGAGCCGCGCGGCAATTACAACCGCATACTGCTTTCGCCACTGCTTGCGGGTGAAACAGATCGCGAGCAGCTGGTGCTGCATCCGCTGTCCTGGTACAGCGATCGCGGCATCACGCTGCATGTCGGCGATCCGGTGGTCTCCATCGACCGGCGCCGGAAGCGCGTGATTTCAGCCGCCGGCATCGCCGCAAACTACGATCGACTGCTGCTGGCTACGGGTTCGGATCCAGTGCGTCTGAAGGTGACCGGGCACGATCTGCCCGGCGTGTTCTATTTCCGCAACCTGGACGATGTGGACGGCATGCAGAGACAGGCTGCCGCTGCGCGTCAGGCAGTCGTGATCGGTGGTGGCCTGCTGGGCCTGGAAGCAGCCAGCGGGCTGCGCAAACTGGGCCTTGCGGTCACCGTGGTCCACATCCGCGACCGCGTGATGGACAAGCAGCTGGATGAAGAGGCGGCGGATTACCTGCGCGTCTCAATGGAAACGCGGGGCATCGCGTTCCGACTTGCTGCACGCACTGCCGCGTTTGCCGGTGCTGGCCGCGTGCAGCAGGTTGTGCTGGACGATGGCACGGCAATCGAGGCGGATCTCGTGGTGGTGGCTGCCGGCATCACGCCACGCACCGAACTGGCACGTGCCTGCGGACTGCATTGCGACCGCGGAATTCTTGTCGACGACACTTTGCAGACCTTCGACCCGGCCATCTACGCGGTGGGTGAGTGCGTTCAACATCGCGGCGCTACGTATGGCTTGGTTGCTCCACTGTGGGAACAGGCGCGGGTCTGCGCGGCCCATCTCGCCGAGCGCGGTGTTACGCGGTATCGAGGCTCGAACCCGGCTTCGCAGCTCAAGGTCAGCGGCATCGACCTGTTTTCGGCTGGAGAGCACGCGAATGCGGGTGGTGCAGAGTCGATCCGTTTCGCTGATCGTGCCGCCGGGGTCTACAAGCGTCTCTGGCTGAAGGACAACCGCCTGCAGGCCGCTGTCCTGTTTGGCGATACGCGCAATGCGGGCTGGTACGCGGAGCTCATCGAGCACCAGCAGGATGTATCGACGCTGCGGGACTCACTGCTGCTGGGCGAACCGCCAGCAGCCGGTTCTGCGGCATGACGACAGTCCGCACCACGTGCCCCTACTGCGGGGTGGGCTGCGGCGTGCTGGCGCAGCGCGCAGCCGATGGCAGCGTGGAGGTGAGCGGCGATCCCGATCATCCCGCGAATCGCGGCCGGCTGTGTTCCAAGGGCTCGGCGCTGGCAGCCACTCTGGGTGAGCAGGGCCGGTTGCTGCATCCTGAAATCGACGGTGCCAGGGTGGACTGGGATACCGCATTGGCAGCCGTGGCCGGCCGCCTGAGCGCCTGCATCGACGAGCATGGTCCTGAATCCGTCGCGCTGTATGTTTCGGGACAGCTGCTGACCGAGGATTATTACGTCGCCAACAAGCTGATGAAGGGCTACATCGGCACTGCCAACATCGATACCAATTCGCGACTGTGCATGTCCTCGGCCGTGACCGGGCATGTGCGCGCCTTCGGCGAAGATGTCGTGCCCGTCGAATACACCGATCTGGACCAGGCCGATCTTCTGGTGCTGGTCGGGTCCAATCTGGCCTGGTGCCATCCGGTGCTCATGCAGCGCGTGCTGGCCCTGCGAGAGCAGCGCCCGCAACTGCAGCTGGTGGTCATCGATCCCCGGCGCACGGCAACCTCCGAGGCGGCGGATCTGCATCTGCCGTTGCGCAGTGGCAGCGATGTCATGTTGTTCAATGGTCTCTTGGCGTGGCTGGCAGACCAGGGCTATGCGGACACAGCCTATGTGGCCGCCCACACCTCAGGAATGAAAGATGCGCTGCTTGCTGCGCAAGCTGCCAGTTCGGACATCGCCTCAACCGCGCAGGTCTGCGGTCTGGATGCTGCACAGGTCGAGCGGTTCTTCGCGATGTTCGGTGCCACGCGGCGCGTGGTGACCCTGTTTTCGCAGGGCGTCAACCAGTCATCGGTCGGCGCCGACAAGGTGAACAGCATCATCAACTGCCACCTGCTTACCGGTCGAATTGCACAGGCCGGCATGGGGCCGTTTTCCATCACTGGCCAGCCCAATGCCATGGGCGGGCGCGAGGTCGGCGGACTTTCGACGCAGCTCGCCGCGCACCTGAGCCTCGACAACGCCGCACACCGGGATGCCCTGCAGCAGTTCTGGCAGTCGCCGCGCATGGCCGATCGACCGGGCTACAAGGCTGTTGAACTGTTCGACGCGATCGACAGCGGGCGCATCAAGGCGGTGTGGATCATGGCGACCAATCCGGTGGTCAGCCTGCCGGATGCGGATGTCGCGCGACGCGCGCTGGCACGCTGTCCGCTCGTCATCGTCTCGGACTGCGTGGACGCCAACGACACGCTGCCGTTTGCGCATATCAAGCTCCCGGCTACCGGATGGTCGGAGAAGGACGGCACTGTCACCAACTCCGATCGGCATGTGTCGCGGCAGCGGCCATTCCTGCCAGCGCCGGGCGAGGCCAGGGCAGACTGGTGGATCATCTGCCAGGTTGCCAGGCGCATGGGGTTCGACACCGGCTTCGGTTTCGATGGCCCGGCATCGATATTCGACGAACACGCACGCAGCACTGCGCTTTCGCGCCAGTTCGGGATGTGTCTGGATCTGCAGGGCGCCGCTGGCCTGCCGACTGATCAATACGATGCACTCAACGTGTTGCAGTGGCCATATTCTGCATCAGCCAGCCGCGAGCGTCCCTTTGCCAGCGGAAAGTTCGCCACACCCGACGGCAGGGCGCGCTTCGTATCCGTGGCTGCGCGCGGACCGCGGCATGCACCGACGTCCGAATATCCGCTGATCCTCAACACGGGGCGCATTCGCGATCAGTGGCACACCATGACCCGAACTGCACGCGCTGCGGCTCTGAACGCGCACGAACCGGAACCCTATGCAGATGCGAACCTGCAGGACCTGACCGCCGCAGGTATCGCCCCTGGTGAGCTGCTGCGGGTGGTCACACGCTGGGGAGCGGCTTTGGCGCGCGCGCGCGCCAGCGGCGATGTGCCTGCCGGGATGGTTTTCCTGCCAATTCACTGGAGCGCGCAGTTCGCGCGGCAATCACGTGTTGGCGCAGTGGTGAATCCGGTGGTGGATCCGCACTCCGGCGAACCGGAGTTCAAGCACACTCCCGCGCGGATCGAAGCCGTAGCAGTGGAGTGGCAGGGCTTTCTGTTGTCCAGGCAGCTCGCGCCGGTTCCGGATGCCTTGTGGTGGTCTCATTCGCCAGGCGACAGGGTGCATCGTCTGGAATTTGCAGGGAGTGGTGCGGGTCGGCCGGATGCGATGTGGCTGAAGAAAGCATTGCCAGTTCTGGCGCGAGCCGACTGGGTCGAGTTTGACGACAGCGCAGTAGGCAGCTATCGCGCGGCGCTGCTGGTGGAGGGTCGACTGGAAGCCTGCCTGATGGTTGGCGCGAGCCGCAACCTGCCTGGCAGAACGTGGCTTGCGTCCCTGTTCAGCCAGGACAGTCTGGATCCGGCTGATCGCCGCTACCTGTTGCTCGGAAGACGTCAGGACGGAATCGATCCCGGTCCGACTGTCTGTGCCTGCTTCGGGGTGGGCGCAAACACCATCAGGGCCGTCATCGCGGATGGCTGCGCAAGCCTCGATGCGGTGGGTAGCCGGCTGAAGGCCGGCAGCAACTGCGGTTCGTGCCGTCCCGAAATCGCGAAGCTCCTCGCTGCAAGCCCCTGAGGGATGCCGCCCAACTTTACTGCAGCGAACCGTAATCGATGAGCTTCTCCTGGTAGCCCGTCACGGTGAGCTTGATGGTGATGGGCTCTTCTCCGACGTTCAGCCAATACCAGCCATGTTCGCCGGCAAACGGTGCAACCAGTGACCCACTGCGCCCGCTGATGCCATCGGCTTCTTCGTAACGCACCCAGAAGTTGTCGCCCTTGGCCGGGTCATGGCCGTGAAAATCGACATACACCTTGCCGTCTCCTTCCACTTGCCAGCTGTAAACCATTGCCTTGGCCTGTGCCGAGCACTGCCTTGACCTCCGTCTTGCCGTCGAATCCCAGTTTGATCGTCAGGGTCTCGGTTTTGGGTGGTGCGTTCTCCAGCTGGCTTACCGCTGGATTCGGCAATGGCAGCGGATCCCTGGGAGTTGCGGCGGCAGTGGCGACCAGATTTTCGTTGCCACTGAGCACATCCTCGATGACTTCGTCCAGGCCGGGTTCGGCGGCGCTGCTTTTCCCGCTCATCGCCGTGAGGCCGAGCATCTTGCCGATGCCGGTGGGGTCGTAGCCGCGTTCAGCTGGCAGAACGACAGTGAACAACACCACAACCGCAAACAATGCGGCCAGGACGATGCCCAACAAGGTCTTGTGTTTGCGCATTTGTGATCCTCACGCAGCCAGCAGATAACCTGCAAGCTGATATCCGAACAAGATGAAACCGGCCGACATCAGCAGCACATTGGCCGGGACTATCGCAGCGTTGAAACTTGCCCGCCGGCGCCACAGGCTGAACAGGAGCACCATCACGGCCAGCGCGGCCAGCTGCCCGAACTCGACCCCCACATTGAAGGCAACGAGGTTCGCGGCAAGCCCATCACGCGACAACTGCAGCTCCTGCAGTTTCGTCGCGAGACCAAGCCCGTGCACGAGGCCGAATCCCAGCACGGCTGCGCGTGGATCCAGCTTCCAGGACAGGTTACGGAAGCCACCAGTGTTCTCGAAACCCTTGTAGACCACCGACAGGCCGATAATCGCATCCACGATATAGGGATTGGCCCGATATCCAAGCAGCACCGCGCCAAGCAGCGTGATGCTGTGTCCCAGCGCGAACAGGCTGGCATAGATGGCTACATCGCGCAGGCGGTAAAGCAGGAAGATGACGCCCGCCAGGAATGCCAGGTGGTCATAACCTGTGACCATGTGCTTGGCGCCCAGGTACAGGAAGGGTCCGAAGTGCACCCCTTGTGCCCCCGTGACGAAATTCGCATCGCGAGTGGATACGCCATGCGCCAGGGCCAGAATCGGCAACATGCCGGCCAGGAGCCAGAATGCAGTCTGGCGCATGCGTGGTGACGCCATGGTCGTTATTTCGCTGCTGGCGCGACCGGCGCTGCTTCTGCCTGGACGGCGCGCGATTGGAAGCGCCAGCCATCTGCAGTCTTGACCAGCACATCGCTGTAGGTCACGTAGCTGGCGATCGATACCGGCTTGGTGGAAAGATCCACCAGCAGCGTGGACACTGATGCTGTGACATCTTTTGCGCCGGCGGTAATGACAAGGTCAGCCGAAAAATGGCGGCGAGCCGCGCCATTCATTGCAGGATTGGTGCGCCAGTTGCTTGCGAAGCCTTTCAGTGCCTCGGTGCCCTTGAAGTTGTTCGCGAACACACCATCCGGGGTGAATGTGGCAGCCCAGCCATCTGCATCGCCGCGATCAAGGGTCGTGTTGTAACGCGCATACAGTTGCTGGATGGCGGTGTAGTCGGCCGCGGTCAGCTCCGCGGCCTGCAGTGCCGGGCTCATCGATCCCATCCACAACACCAGCAACAAGGCGCGCATTCTGGTCAATCTCGATCCCCGTTCCATTGCAGTCTCCATTTTTCTGTTGGCGATGTTATTATCGCGACGCACCATCGTCACGGATTCAGACCTAGGTTGCGATCCAGAGCATGACGTACATCGAGCTGCCACGTGCGGTCGAGGCCTATTTTGCTTTTGCCGAATTACCGGCAACCGAGCGCGGTAGACAATTCACTATAACTTTCACCTATTTCGAAGGCACGCGCCTCGATCGTTTGCAGTGGTGGTGGCAGGTCAGCAGGGCGCAGGAGCGGGCCGGCGATGCATTGGTGCAGGGCCAGCGGCAGGAAGCCATCCAGCGCTTCAAGCAGCATATCGAGCGCTGGCTGGTGAACAGCCGTCGCTGTCTCAAGGGTGGCGAGCCCTTCCCCCTGCTGGAAACACTGGCTTCCGAAGCGCCGGCCGCTGCCGCCGAGGTTACGGCTACCGAAACCAGCAAGGAATCCGGCTACGTGGAGAGCGTGCGGCAATTCGGTCGCATCGCGGCCGGCGGGTAACTCGAAGGCTTCAGTGCCGCAGCCGCCAGCCGGTGCGGATCATCCAGGTGACCAGCGCCAGGCAGGCCACCAGGATGCCAAGAATGATGGCAAGGCTCACCCCGACATCCACGTCGGCCTTGCCGTAGAAACTCCAGCGAAAGCCGCTGATCAGGTACACCACCGGATTGAACAGGGTGATGGTGCGCCACACCGGCGGCAGCATGTCGATGGAATAGAAGCTGCCGCCCAGGAAGGTCAGTGGCGTGATGATCAGCGCCGGCACGAACTGCAGTTTTTCCCAGCTGGTGGCCCAGATGCCGAGCACGAAGCCAAACAGGCTGAAAGTCACGGCAGTGAGCGCCAGGAACACCAGCATCCAGACCGGATGCAGGATCTGCAGTGGCACGAACAGCGTCGAGGTGGCCAGGATGATGAGGCCGACCAGGATCGACTTGGAGGCAGCCGCGCCCACATAGCCCAGCACGATCTCGGCAGTACCTACCGGTGCCGACAGCAGCTCGTAGATCGTTCCCGACCACTTCGGGAAATAGATGCCGAACGAGGCATTGCCGATGCTCTCGTTCAGCACCGACAGCATGATGAGGCCCGGCACGATGAAGGCGGCGAACGGGATGCCACCAATTTCGGTCATGCGTGAGCCAATGGCCGAGCCAAACACCACGAAATAGAGCGAGGTGGTCAGCACCGGCGTGAGGATGCTCTGCACCACGGTGCGGAAGGTGCGCGCCATCTCGAAACGGTAGATGGCGCGGACGGCGTGCAGATTCATGCCGCACCCCGCACCAGCGAAACGAAGATGTCCTCGAGCGAGCTCTGCTGGGTCTCCAGATCGCGGAAATCCACGCCTGCCTTGGCAAGGTCGCGCAGCAGCGCGGTGATCATGGCGCGCTGTTCCTCATTGTTGAAAGTGAACACCAGCGTCATGCCTTCATTGGCCAGCGTCAGGGAATAGCTAGCCAGGGCCGCCGGGACGGCCTCCAGCTGCTGCACCAGGTGCAGGCGCAGTTCCTTGCTGCCGAGCTTGCTGATCAGGGTGGACTTGTCTTCCACCAGCATCAGTTCGCCCTTGTTGATGATGCCGATGCGGTCGGCCATCTCTTCGGCTTCTTCGATGTAGTGGGTGGTCAGGATGATGGTGACACCACTGGCCCGCAGCTCGCGCACCTGCTGCCACATGTCACGCCGCAGCTCCACGTCCACGCCGGCAGAGGGTTCGTCCAGGAAAAGCACCTTCGGCTCATGCACCAGCGCCTTGGCGATCATCACGCGGCGCTTCATGCCGCCGGAAAGTGCCATGATCTTGGCATTGCGCTTTTCCCACAGCGAAAGCGAACGCAGCACTTTCTCGACCAGCTCCGGGTTGGGTGCGTGCCCGAACAGGCCGCGGCTGAAACTCACTGCCGCGTGGACGGTTTCGAAGGCCTCGGTGGCCAGTTCCTGCGGCACGAGCCCGATCAGCGCGCGTGCGGCACGGGGTGCCTGCTGCGTGTCGTGTCCGTCCACCAGCGCGCGTCCGCTGCTGGAATTGACCAGGCCGCAGATGATGCCGATGAGTGTGGTCTTGCCGGCGCCGTTCGGTCCGAGCAGGGCGAAGATCTCGCCCCGACGGATTTCCAGGTTGATGTTCTTCAGCGCGACCAGGCCACCCGGGTAGGTCTTGCCGAGGTTTTCGATCTTCAGGATGGATTGCACGCGGGAATTCTACGCCGAAAGGCCAGCAGCAGATTGTTGGCAGGCAGCCTTGCAAGATGAAAGCGCTCGAAGCCGGCAACGCCCGCGACCGCATCAACATCTTCGAGATTGCGGACACCAAAGCGCGAATCCTTCTCCTTGAGCCAGACTTCAAAGGCTGCATTCGAAGGAGCCGTGTGTTGCCCGTCTTCCCGGTACGGACCGTACAGCACCACCATGCCTTGACCCGGTCGCAGATGCAGCGCGGCGCCTGCAAACAGGGCAGGGGTGGTCTCCCAGGGCGAGATATGGATCATGTTGATGCAGACCACTGCGTCGAAATCGCCTGGCAGGAGCCACTGCGATTCCATTACATCGAGCACCGCCGGAGCTGCGATGTTGGCGAGCCCGGATTCTGCCGTTCGGGCAGAAATGGCGGGAAAATCAGCGGGAGTGCGATCGGTCGGTTGCCAGTAGCTGCCAGGCAGCTGCGCGGCGAAATGCACGACATGCTGGCCGCTGCCAGAAGCGATCTCCAGCACCCTGGCGCCGGAGGGCAGCAGGGCCTTCAGTTGCTCGGCAATCGGCTGCTTGTTGCGTTCCGCGGCCGCGGAAGTGACCAGTTCCAAGGGAAGACGCGTGCTTCAGCGGCGACGCGGTGGAACTGAAGGTTTGGGTTCGGACATCTCGATGGAAAGCGTGAAGGTGCGGCGTTCCGCACCCTGCAACGCGCCGACATTCACGATCTGCCGGGCTACTTCCTCGTTGCGCTCGTTGCGCACCACCACCAGGATGGCGTACTCCGAGGCCGCATCCGTGCGCTCCGCATCCAGCGTGCCCTCGACCTGCCAGGCTGTCTTCGTCGCGGTTGCCGCACCGATCCGCGCATCCTTGTCGAAGCGCAGATGGTGTTTGCAACCGGGACAGACAATCGCACTCTCGAGAATGGTTGCTCGGCAGTGCGGGCAGGTGCGCGTGGCACCGGCCTGGCTGATCGGGCGCGCCGTTCCGATCATGCGACGTTGCTGCGGCCCCGGTCGGCCAGTACGGCTGCTTTGGCGCTGTCTTCAAAGCCGAAGTCGACTGCGCCGCGCATGCGCGAGCCAGCAGCCACCGTGAACGAGCCAGCCTTCACGTCGCCGGTGATGCTGCCACCCTGCTGCAGTTCGACGCGCTTGGCACTCTCGATGTTGCCCTGCAGTTCGCCGCTGACCAGCACTTCACTGGCGCGCACCTGGCCTTCCACACGTGCGCCGTTGTCGATATGCAGGTTGCCTTCCACCTGGATGTCGCCCTTGAACTTGCCGGCAACGCGCACATGGCCGCTGCCGATGATCTTGCCCTCGATGGTGAGGCCAGAGGCGATGATCGATTCTTTCATTTCCATGCGCTCCTTCGGCGCCAGGGCAGATTCAGAGGAAAGCGCGGAAGCGGGCAGCGGGCTGCTCGCGCGGGGCGCGGCGGCCGGTGCCGGTGCCGGTGTAGCAGGCGCAGTGCCTGTCTCGGGTTTGTCCCATAGGGCCATGATGTTCAACTCCGTCTAGGTCAACGGCAACGAAGGTACCCCGATTCCACCCTTGCGGGGAAGGCTGTCGCCAAACGGAGAATATCCTGCTTTTTGTCGCATTTGCAGCCGGTTTTACGGTGCGCGCAGGGCCGCGAGCACCCGGGCAGGGGTCAGCGGGAACTGCTCCATCCGTTTGCCGGTGGCATCATGGAAGGCATTGGCGATGGCCGCCGCGGCCGCTGCCATGGTTTCTTCGCCTGCGCCGGAAGAGCGCTCGCCGGTTCGCTGTACGACAACGGCTGTAATGGCAGGGCAATCTTCAAATCGCAGAATCGGGTAGCTCTGCCAGTCCAGGCTCGCCACCCGTGTCTGATCGAACCGGACTTCCTCGAGCAGCATGCGGCTGGCGGTCTGCACCAGTTGTCCTTCGATCTGCCTTTCGACAATCAACGGGTTGACGATGAGGCCGGCATCGAGGGCACCGACCAGCCGCAGGATCCGCACGCGGCCGTTCTGCATGTCGACTTCGATCTCGGCCGTGGCACCGCCATAGGAAGCCAGATGGGTGCCGAGGCCTATGCCACGACCGCGACGCAGGCGCTGCGTACCAAGGCGCCCTGAGGTCCAGGGCGCAGACCAGTTCGCCGCCGTGGCTGCTGCATCCAGCACCCCGAGCCAGCGCGGATCCCGGATATTGCGACGCCTGAATTCATACGCGTCGATGGCAAGATTCACGGCCAGCTGGTCGATGGCCTGTTCCGACACAAAGGCGAAGGCGAGATCCAGCGGCGAACGCAGCCAGCCCGCGCGCAGGTATTGCAGGGCGGGCAGTCGATGATTGACCAGCTTCAGGTTGGGGATGTCATACATGCCACCGCAGACCAGTGGATTCACGCCCTGCACGGCGACCGGTGGCCATTCCGCCGCAGGCAGCGATGCCCGCCAGCTGTGTCGTGGTTTCCACCTGGCTCCAGTTGTGCTGCCAGCCGTGATACTCGTACGACACCAGCTTGCCCTGCGCATCGGCAGAGAGACGCGCCTCGCCAACATGTGGCGGGCCATACGTATCCCAGCCGTGTTCATCCCAACGCATCAGTTGCAGCCGCACCGGGGCTCCGGCCAGTTGCGACAACACGGCCGCCGCCTGTGCGGCATCGTCATAGCAGCTGTGGCCGTAGGTGCCGGAGCCTTCCGCGTACTGCACGCGCAGCTGTTCAGCACGCATGCCCAGCAGCGCCAGCGATGCTGCGGCGGGCGGCATACACATCCTGCGATGAGCAGATCACGAGTCCATCGGTGGCGCGGATGTCGGCCAGTGCGCAGTTGGGCGCGAAGGGCGCATGCGCCTGATACGGGGCAAACCCGCGCTGCACGACCGTGATGGCTGCTTCATCCGAAGCCACGCGCGCATCACCGCGTTCGAGCACGATATTGTCGATGCTGGTGGCGTTGCGCATGTGGGCATGCAGGGCGTCGCTGCCAGGCAGGGTGGGTGTCTGGTCCCATTCCACCGCCAGTTGCTGTGCGGCCCGCACCGCGTCCCATTCCAGCGGCGCCACCACACCGATGAAATCGCCCTTGCGCAGCACGATGGCGCCTGCGATGTCGCGGATGCTGCTTTCGTCCACGCGCAATACCGCGGCGCCTGCGCCGTAGCTCGCCTGTCCGCGTGGCCGCACGATGCGCCCGTGCAGCATGGCCGGCAGGCGCAGTTGCTGGATGTAGGTGTGTCGGGCGCTGACCCGGGCAGCGAGATCCGTGCGCGGGACGCGCTGGGCAACCAGCCGGTAGGCCGACACCGGCTTCAACACCGGGTTGCCGGTCATTTCCAGGTTGAATCGCTCGCCACCAATCAGTTCGCCATAGGTCACGGCGCGACGCGGTTTGCCAGCTGCATGGACGGCGCCGCGCGTCACCGCGAGCGTTTCCACCGGTGTTTCAAGACGTGCGGCAGCTCGAGCCAGCAGCGCAGCGCGCGCTTGCGCGGCGGCTGCGGCAATCTGTGGCCGGCCCCGCTGCACCGAGGCACTGGAGTACGTGCCGCCCTGGTTGGGCGACAGGTGGGTGTCGAGCGGCGCCGCGCGGATCTGGTCCATCCCGAGGTCCAGTTCTTCGGCGGCGATCTGCAGCAGGGCGGTGGTTGCGCCCTGGCCCAGCTCCGCGAACCCCATGTAGAGCGTTGCGGTGTTGTCTTCGTGTATGGCTAGCCAGGTGTCGAGTTGTGTGGCGCTGGGAGGGCCAGGCTTCGCGAGGGGACCGTCGGCCGGCGCGTTGGCACCGCGGCGCGGCCCGCTCATGCAACCTGCCAGCGACAGTCCGACCACCAACGCGCCGCCCTGTTTCAGGAAGCTGCGTCGATCAGTGCGAGGCCCGCGCGGCTTCATGACTGTGCTGCTTTCTGCACTGCGCGCAGGATCGAAGGATAGGCACCGCAGCGACACAGGTGGCCATTCAGGGCCGTGCGGATTTCGGCTTCGGTAGGGTGCGGATTGCTGGCGAGCAGCTCGGCGGCTTTGACCACGATGCCATTCATGCAGTAGCCGCATTGAGGCGCCTGTTCGTCCACCAGCGCCTGCTGTACCGGGTGCAGTTCGGGCGCACGCCGCAGACCCTGCTTCTTGGCGTACCAGGCAGGTATGCCCTCCAGCGTGGTGATGGCCCGGCCCGCCACGGCGCTGACCGGCGTTGCGCAGGCGCGCACTTCCCGATCATCGAGCAGCACCGAACAGGAACCACATTGCGCCAGGCCACAGCCGAAGCGGGGGCCCTTCAGGGCCAGGTCGTTCTGCAGCACGTAGAGCAGGGGAGTGTCGGCGGCGGCGCTGACCTGGTAGGTGCGTCCGTTCACGCTCAGGGACCAGCGATCTTGGGCCATCCGGTTTCTCGCCGCTTGGACTGATGTTTCATCACAGTGTACGCTTCCTCTGGTCTTATCCGGGGGGCGACATGAGCGATCTGACTTTCGATGCAGGGCTGGAAGCGCGTCGCGTTTCCCGCCGCGAGTTCATCAAGCGCGTCATCGCCTCCGGGGCCGTGGCTTCTTCCGCAAGTTTCGTGATGCTGGGTGTGTCCGGCTGCACGCCTGGCCGGCGCGTGGTTCCCGGTTCGGTCGAGCGGCTGGTCTCGATCGACGTGAACGGTCAGCTGCGCCGCGTCGAGGTGCTGCCACAGGAAACCCTGGCGATGACCCTGCGCTACAAGCTGGGGCTCACCGGCACCAAGCTCGGCTGCGATCGCGCCGAATGCGGAGCCTGCACCGTGATGATCGACGGCGTTACGCATTACTCCTGCTCCACGCTCACGCACAGCGTCCGCAGCCGCAAGGTCATCACGGTCGAGGGCCTGCGTGGCCCGGAGGGGCGAGCTGCATCCCGTGCAGCAGGCCTTCGTCGACGAACTGGGCCCGCAGTGCGGTTTCTGCACGCCGGGGCAGGTGGTCGCGGCCGTAGCCCTGCTGCAGAAGAACCCGAACCCGACCCGGGAACAGGCGCGCCATGCCATGTCCGGCAATCTTTGCCGCTGCGGCGCCTACGACAACTATCTGAACGCCATCATGCGGGCAGCGGGCAATCTCGGGGAGATCCACCATGGCGCATAAACTGCTCGGGCAGGATTTCATCCCCCACGATGTGGTGGCCAAGGTCACCGGCGAGGCCCGGTACGCCGAGGATTTCCGCGTCGATGGCATGGTGTTCGCACGGCTGCTTTCCAGCCCCTATCCGCATGCCCGCGTCGTGAAGATCGATACTTCAGCGGCCGAGAAGGTCGCGGGTTTCGTGGGCGTGCTGACGGCCGACGAAGTGAAGAATCCGGCCGCCCCGGAGATCCCGCTGCTGACCAACGAGCCGGCCTACGTGGGCGCGCCCGTGCTGCTGCTCGCCGCGGAAACAGAGACGGCAGCGCAGGATGCGCTGGAGCTCGTGAAGATCGAATACGAACCGCTGCCCTTCCATGTCGATCCGCTGGCCAGCCTGCATCCCGACAAACCCGATGCGCGCACGGACGGCAACATCGGCGCGAATGGCGTGCCCTTCGGCAAGCTGAAGTGGACGCGCGCGGACTTCGACAATGCCGACGGGCGCATGCCGATGGGCAAGCCCGCACCCAAGCAGGACTGGACCTTCGGCGATGTCGATGCCGCCTTTGCAAAGGCAACGCTGGTGCTCGACGAAACCTTCGTGCACGCCAGCAACTCGCACCACAGCATGGAGCCGCGCACGGCACTGGCCTACTGGCAGAACGGCAAGTGCTTCGTGCATGTGTCGTCGCAGAGCCAGTCATACATCGCGCCTGCGCTCGCCGGCCTGATCGGCATTGCGCCGACGGATCTGGTGGTGATCGCGGAATATTGCGGTGGCGGTTTCGGCTCCAAGGGCGGCGCGTATCCGCTGCAGGCGCTGCCGGCCTGCTGTCGAAGAAGATCAACCGGCCGGTGATGATGCGGGTCAGCCGCGCGGAAGAGTATTACCACGGCAGCGCGCGGCTGGGCTTCCAGGGACAGCTGAAGCTCGGCTTCGCCGCGGACGGCAAGCTGCTGGCCGCCGATCTGTACATCGTGCAGGAGAACGGCGCCTGCAACAGCTTCTGGGATTTCCGCAACGCCCCGGATGCGCTGACGGTGCTGTACCAGCCCGAGGCCATGCGCTGGCGCGGCGTGCCCGTGCACGCGAATTCGCCGATCCGCAGCGCGCAGCGCGGGCCGGGCTACAACCAGATGGTTCACATCATGGAGCCACTGCTCGACAAGGCAGCGCGCGAGCTCAAGATCGATCGGCTCGCCATCCGCCTGCGCAATGTGCCGGGTCGCACCGGGCTGGTGGGGCCGCAGCGCACGCCGGTCACCAGCTGCTACCAGAAGGAAGCGCTGGATAAGGGTGCCGCCATCTTCGGCTGGCAGGAGCGTCTGCCAGCAGCACGGCAAGCGCAACGGCAGCAAGGTCACCGCCATCGCCATCGGGCAGGCCTTTCATCCCGCGGGCTTTTCAGGATTCGACGGGCTGCTGCGCATCCTGCCCACCGGCAAGGTGCACATCCATACCGGCGTCGGCAATCTCGGCACCTTCTCGCATTCCAGCACCTCACGCATCGCGGCCGAGGTGCTGAAGCTGGACTGGGCCGAGGTGGTCATCGAGAGCGGCGACAGTCGCCGGCATCTGCCCTGGAATATCGGGCAGTTCGGCAGCAACACGAACTTCACCATGGCGCGCACCAACTATGTGGCCGCCATGGATGCCGTAACGAAGATGAAGGAGATCGCCGCGCGGCGCTTCGGTGGCGCGGCCGACAACTACGACATCGACGGCAAGCGCGTATTCCGCAAGGGCAGTCCGGGCGCCGGCATGAGCTACGGCGAAGCGGCGCGCGCGCCATCGAGCTGGGCGGCAAGTACGACGGACACGAGCTGCCGACCGACATCAATGCGATGACCCAGGTTTCGGCTACCGCGCTGGCAGGCACCGGCCTCATCGGCGTGGCCAAGGACAATCTGCCGCATGACGGGCGCCCCGGCCGCCTTTGCAGCCGCTTTCGTGCAGATCGAACTGGATCTGGAGACCGGGCGTTACGTGATCCAGGATTACGTGGGCGTCGCCGATTGCGGCACGGTCATTCATCCCGCGGGCCTCGAAACCCAGATCAAGAGCGGCGCCGTGCAGGGCTTCGGCGTCGCCGGTCTCGAGCGCATCATCTACGATCCGCAGAACGGTCTGCCCGCCAGCGTCGGCTTCTACCAGGCCAAGCCGCCGACCTACGGCGATGTGGCCCTGCGATACAAAGTGGCCGGCGTCGATCTGCCGGATCCCTCCAGCCCGCTCGGCACCAAGGGAGTGGGCGAGCCCCTGCTCGGTTGCGCAGCCGCAGCCGTGCTGTGCGCCATCTCCGAAGCCATCGGCGGCCATGTCTTCAACCGCACGCCCGTGGTGCCGGACATGATCCTCAATCACCTTGCAGGTCGCCCGCAGTCGCACGGGCCGCTGCAGGTCAACTGTCAGTAAGGGGTCGAAATGCAGAAAGACATGATGCCGCATTTCGATCTGTACCAGCCGGACACCCTGGAGGCTGCGCTGGATCTCGCGTCGCGCCTGGGGGAAGACGGCTGGCTGGTCGGCGGAGGGCAGGACAGCTACGACTGGTTGAAGAATCGCATCAAGCGTACGGCCGCAGTGATCGATCTCTCCGGCATCACCGCCCTGCGTGGTGTGCGCGAGCGCGACGCGGGAATCGAGATCGGTGCGCTGACCACGCTCACCGAGGTCGAGAACGACGCTGTCATCCAGGAACGCTATTCACTGCTGGCCAGCGCCGCGGGGCGAGTGGCCAGCCCGCAGATCCGCAACGTCGGCACGCTCGGCGGCAATCTCTGCCAGGACACGCGCTGCTGGTACTACCGCGACGGCGTCGACTGCTATCGGGCCGGTGGCAACATGTGTTACGCGGATACCCCGCAGGGGCAGAACCGCGAGCATGCGATCTTCAATGCCAGCCGTTGCGTGGCGGTCACGCCCTTCCGACACGGCCAATGCAATGGTGGCGCTGGATGCGCAGATGGTCATTGCGCGGATCCGGTGGGGAGCGCGTGTTGCCGGCCGCCGAGTTCTTCGTCGGCCCTGACGTGAACATCCGGCGGATGACAGCGCTCAAGACCGGAGAAATCCTGACGGCCGTGCGTATTCCCGGCACCTGGTCCGGCGCGCAGTTCCATTTCGAGAAGGTGGCAGACCGCGACGACCTGGGATTTCGCGCTGCTCAGCGTGGCCGCAGCCTTCCGGATGGAAGGTGACGTCATCCGCGATGCGCGGGTGGTCTGTGGTGCGGTGGCCTGCGTTCCCTTCCGGGTTGCGGCGGTGGAGCGCGCGCTGATCGGCGGCGCGCGCAATGCGGAGACTGCAGACAAAGTGGCGCCGCTGGCCACCGAGGGGGCGCGCAGCCCTGAACTTCAACCAGTTCAAGCTGCCGCTGATGGAAAACCTGATTCGCCGCGCAATACGGGGCGCATGAACATGAACATTCTGCGATACGGACACGACAGTTTCGGCGAGCAGGTGGTCAATGGCGCAAGCTGGGATCTGTTGCCAGTGGCGTTCTGGGCGGGCGTGGCAGTGATTGCCGTGCATCTGGTGTATCGCGCAATCAGCAAGCGCCGCACGCGCAAGGGCGAAGGGTGACGCGTATGGCGCAGAGCAATGACCGGATTGTCCGTCACGCGGGCATCGACCGGCTGTTCCACTGGCTGACGGCCGCGATAATGATCGTGCTGCTGGCTACCAGCCTGCTGCCGGTGATCGGCGTGAATTTCGCCTGGTACACGGTGCACTGGCTGGCTGGCTTGCTGCTGACCGTGATCATCCTGCTGCATATCGTGCGCGCGCTGTTCTGGCAGCGACCGAAGACCATGCTTCGCCCTGCACAAGGGCGACCTTACTCCCGGCCGCGCCGGGAAATACTCACTGCCGCAGAAGCTGATGCATCTGGCCTGGGCAGTGGCGATGCTCGTCGCGATCGTTACCGGCCTGCTGTTGCTGCGCAAGGCGGGAGTGCCGTTCCTGGTGCGCGATCCCTACCTGCGTTCGCCTTCGGCCTGGGGCATCCTGACGCTGCTGCATGATCTGGCGGCGCTGTTGTCGGTATTCCTGATTCTCGTGCACGTCTATTTCGGCATCCTGCCGGAGAAGCGCGCCTATCTGCGCGCCATGGTCCGTGGCTGGATCACGCGCGCGGACCTCAGGGCTGAACATGACGTGGAGCGGGTAGAACGCGGTGACTGAAGCTGTATTGCTGAGCGGACGCATCGAGGTGATCGAGCGCGGCTATGAATACCTGCTGGCCTATGCGGCACAGGGACGACAGGATGATGCAGGCACCGAACTGCGCGCCACACTGGTGCAGATGCATGCGGCACTGACCGACATGCAGGGCTCCGTACGCGCGGCGTTTGCCGGCGCGCCTGCACCCTCAGGAGTGACGGATTTCACCGATGCCGTGGAACGTGATGTGAAGGCGGCGCGCGGCGCAATCGGCGTGGTGCTGAGTCGCGCGAAGATCGCCTCGCTGCTGGTGGATAACCTGAACGCTTCGGTGCACTTGCGCGCCTTGCTGACTGACCTGTTCCTGATCGAGCAGGCCGGCAAGGCAGAATCATTGCCGGACGCATGATCATGCGCACGGCCATCACCGAGCGCGAGGACGCCGTGATCCTTGCGCCGGCGGCAGGCAAGGCAGATGCCGCGGTCATCTGGATGCATGGCCTGGGCGCCGACGGCTACGACTTCGTGCCCATGGTTCCCGAATTGAAGCTGCCCGGAATCAGCGCGGGTGCGTTTCGTTTTTCCGCATGCCGGAGTTCGACCGGTGACTGTCAACGCCGGCTACCCCATGCGCGCCTGGTACGACATCCGCGAGCTCACGCCAGAGGGTCGAGATGACGAAGTGGGTCTCGAAGAAACCCGGGCGCGCATCGAAGGGTGCATTGCCAGTGAGCGCAGCGCGGGCATTGACTCGCGCCGCATCGTGCTGGCGGGTTTTTCGCAGGGTGGAGCCGCCGCCTTGCATATCGGTCTGCGCCATGCCGAAACGCTGGGCGGCATCATCGCATTGTCCTGTTATCTGCCACTGCGCAGCCATCTTGCAACAGAGCTGCAATCAGCCAACCGCAACACACCGATACTCATGTGCCATGGTCGCGAGGATGTCGTGGTGCTGCATGCATTCGGCGAGGAGTCACGCGATGTGATGCTCGCTGCGGGATTGAAAGTGGAGTGGCGGCAGTACTCCGTGGGCCACGGTTTGTGTGGACCAGAGATCTTCGATATCTCCGCGTGGCTGAAATTTCACCTCGGCCTGGGCCTGGTTCCAGAGCAATAGCACCCCGACAGTGCAGAGGTTGCAGTTGTTTTTGCAACATGCTGCCGGGGCAGTTTGTTATGCCGAAAATGGGGTTGACAAGGCCAGAAAACGCTTCTGTCCAGAATAAATGCGCGTATAGAATATTCGCCGATCGTTGGTCGTCCGGTTGTGGAAGGGTCTCCGATCAGGCGTTGTGATTCATAAATGTTTGGAGATCTGTACACATGGCGAAGATTTACGTTGGCAACCTCCCGTTTTCGGCGGACGAGGCTGCAGTGCGTGCGCTGTTTTCGCAGCACGGCACGGTTGAGTCCGTTGCACTTCCGACCGATCGGGAAACGGGTCGCCCGCGTGGATTCGGCTTCGTGGAAATGCCGCAGGCGGATGCCGCTCGCGCAATCCAGGCGCTGAATGGCTATTCGATGGGCGGTCGTCCGCTGCGCGTGAATGAAGCGCAGGACAAGCCACGCACCGGTGGCGGCGGTGGCGGCGGTCGTCCGGGTGGTGGCGGTGGCGGCTATCGCGGCGGCTCGGGCGGCGGTGGCGGTGGCGGTGGCGGCGGTGGTGGTCGCTGGTAAGCACCCACTGCTCCATGAGAGCTGATGCAAAGGCCCGGCTTGCCGGGCCTTTGCTTTTTGCGAGAGGGAAACACAGTTGGCGATCAGAACCATACTTCGCATGGGCGAGCCCCTGCTGCTGCAGCGGGCAAGGGAAGTCACGCAGCTGGATACGCCTGCGCTGCACGAACTCGTGGCGGACATGCAGGAAACCATGCGGCATGCCAACGGCGCCGGACTTGCTGCACCCCAGATCGGCGTATCCCAGCGCGTTGTGATCTTCGGCTTCGAACGCAACGAACGTTATCCGGATGCGCCGGCAGTGCCGCCCACCGTGCTGGTGAATCCGGTCCTCACGCAGCTCGGCACTGAAATGGAAGACGACTGGGAAGGGTGTCTCTCGGTGCCTGGCATGCGGGGCTTGGTGCCCAGGGCCGCGCAGTTGCGCTACCAGGGCTTCGATGCACATGGCAATGCCATCGACCGCACCGTCGACGGTTTTCATGCGCGGGTGGTGCAGCATGAGGTGGATCACCTGGATGGCATCCTTTATCCCATGCGCATCCGGGATCTGACGAAATTCGGGTTCCAGGACGTGCTGTTCCCGGGGCAGGAACTGCAGGCCGATTGAACGGCGTCGCATCCCCGATGCATGCACTGCGCTTTTCCCTCCCGCAGCCGCTAGCATTGTCCAATGGAACAATACGACGTAGTGGTGATCGGCACGGGCCCGGCCGGGGAAGGCGCGGCCATGATGCTGACCAAGAACCACCGCAAGGTGGCGGTGGTGGAGCGCTATACCGAGGTGGGCGGTGGCTGCACCCACTGGGGCACGATACCGAGCAAGGCGCTGCGGCATGCCGTGAAGACCTTGAGCGACATGCGTACCAACCCGATGCTGCGCAAGCTCACATCCTCACTGAATGTCACCCTGCCGCAGCTGTTGTCCACTGCCTCCGGAGTGATCGACGCCCAGGTGCAGATGCGTCGGCGTTTCTACGATCGCAATCGTGTGCCGGTGCTGGAAGGATCGGCACGTTTCCTGGATGCCAGCACAGTGGAGATCACGCCCCGCATGGAGGCGCCCTACACTGTGCGTGCCGATCAATTCGTCATTGCCACGGGCTCTCGTCCCTACCATCCGCCCGGACTTGATTTCTCGCATCCCCGCGTCTGCGACAGCGACAGCATCCTGCGCTGCGAGTTCTCTCCCTTCAGCGTAACGATCTACGGCGCCGGCGTGATCGGCTGCGAGTACGCATCGATCTTCCTGAACATGGGCAGCAAGGTCACGCTCATCAACACCCAGGACCGGCTGCTGTCGTTCATGGATGAAGAGATCGCCGAGGCGCTGTCCTACCACCTGCGTGACCAGGGCTGCATCATCCGGCACAACGAACAGTTTGATTTCCTGGAAGCACGCGCCGACGACGTGCGTGCTCAACCTGAAGTCTGGGCGCAAGATCAAGTCGGACCTGCTGCTGTGGGCCAACGGCCGCACCGGCAACACCGATGGCCTGAATCTCGAGGCTGTCGGCCTCAGTGCGAACCAGCGCGGCCAGATCACGGTGAACGAGCACTACCAGACGGCAGTGCCGAATATCTTCGCTGCCGGCGACGTGATCGGGCCACCGGCACTGGCCAGTGCGGCGTATCAGCAGGGTGGCCATGTCGGCCAGTACATCGTCGATCCGACCACACCGCCGCGACGCTCTGACCTGATTCCCAGCGGCATCTACACGATTCCCGAGATCTCCTCGGTCGGCAAGACCGAAAAGGAACTGCAGGAAGCGGGTATCCCCTACGAAATCGGCCATACCCATTTCAAGAGCCTCGCGCGCGCGCAGATGACCAATCAGCGCACGGGAATCCTCAAGATCCTGTTTCACTCGAAGACGCTCGAGATCCTGGGTGTACACTGTTTCGGTGACCACGCCTCGGAGATCGTGCACATCGGCCAGACCGTCATGGCCAGCCGCGACATCAACAACCTGCGTTATTTCATCAACACCACATTCAACTATCCGACCATGGCTGAGGCCTATCGCATCGCCGCCTACAATGGCCTCAACCGGCTGGCCTGACTTCAAGCATGAGTGAGGCCAGTTCCGCCCGTCCCAAGGGCAAGTCGATGCAGCCGCTGTATGCCCTGTGGCCGTTCCTGCGGCCCTTTCGCGGCGTGCTGGTGCTCGCGTTGCTGGCGCTGCTCGTCGCCTCCGGCGCCATGCTGGCACTGCCGGTGGCGGTGCGTTATCTCATCGACCACGGCATGGCCAGCGGTGACTCGAGCACCGTAAACAGGTATTTCCTGGCGTTTCTGGGTGCTGCCGTCCTGTTCGGCATCTTCGCAGCGCTGCGTTTCTACCTCGTGACCTGGCTGGGTGAGCGGGTGGTGGCCAATGTGCGCAAGGCGGTCTACGACCGCGTCGTGCGCATGGACATGACATTCTTCGAAGTGACACGCACCGGCGAGATCCTCTCGCGCCTCACGACCGATACCACCCTGGTGCAGTCGATATCCGGCGTGGGCATTTCCATCACGCTGCGTTCGGCGCTGAATCTGGTGGGAGCGCTGGTCATGATGGGCGCGACCAGCCCCAGGTTGATGGGCATCATGGTGGTGCTGATTCCCCTGATCATGCTGCCGTTGTTCACCGTGGGCCGGAAGGTGCGCAGGCTTTCCCGTGATTCGCAGGATCGTGTGGCGGATTCCAGCGGTCTGGCCGGCGAGACGCTCAATGCCATGCAGACCATCCAGGCCTTCACACTCGAGGCGTTGCAGAGCAGGCGTTATGGCGAAGCAGTGGAAACCGGCTTCGACACCGCCATCGCGCGCAATCGGGTCCGCGCCACGCTGACTGCAGTCGGCACGATGCTGGTGATGGCGGCCATCACGCTGGTGCTGTGGCTTGGCGCGCGCGCGGTGCTTGCCGGCGACATGACCGGCGGTCAGCTCGGCCAGTTTCTGCTGTATGCGGCCTTTGTTTCCGGTTCGGCCGCGGCACTGATAGAACAATGGGGCGAAGTGCAGCGGGCAGCCGGTGCGATGGAGCGGTTGGTGGAGTTGCTGCAGGCCAAGCCGGCCATCGCGGCACCCGCATTGCCGGTGGCTCTGCCCACGCGTTCGCGGGGCGCGCTGAACTTCAATGCAGTCTCGTTCCACTATCCTTCGCGCCCGGATACCCCGGCGCTCAGGTCCATCGCACTCGACATCGCGCCTGGTGAAACACTGGCTCTCGTCGGGCCTTCCGGGGCTGGCAAGAGCACCATGTTCCAGCTCCTGCTGCGCTTTTACGATCCCGCAGCCGGTCACATCCAGCTGGATGGCGTGGATATTGCGCAGGTGGATCCGGTGGCGCTGCGCGGCCAGATTGGTCTCGTGCCGCAGGACACGGTGTTGTTTGGTACCAGCGCCCGCGAAAACATCCGTTACGGTCGGCCCGGGGCCAGTGATGCAGACGTAGAGGCGGCGGCAGTAGCTGCTGCTGCCGATGAATTCATCCGGGCTCTTCCGCAGGGTTATGACACATTCCTGGGCGAGCGCGGCACGCGCCTGTCGGGTGGGCAGCGGCAGCGCATCGCCATCGCCCGCGCCATCCTCAAGGATCCACCGGTACTGCTGCTGGACGAGGCCACCAGTGCCCTCGACGCCGAGAGTGAGCAGCTGGTGCAGCGTGCCCTGGAGGGGCTGATGAGCTCCCGGACCACCCTGATCATTGCCCACCGGTTGGCCACGGTGCTGAAAGCAGACCGGATCGTCGTCATGGATCAGGGAGAAATCGTGGCGGCAGGCACACATACGGAGCTTCTGAGAACCAGTTCTCTTTACTCCCGGCTCGCCCAGCTGCAGTTTGCAGATCAGGTTGCCGATAAAGACAACGGGTAACGAGGCATCGGATCGTGTTCAAGGCTGTTGAAACAGAAGACTGGCGCAGGCGGTACCTCGACAGCCTGCGCGACATGGAACGTGATGAACGACAGTTCCGTGACCAGCAGCAAACCCTTTACAAGCTCGTCGGCAAGCTTTGCCTTGCGGCCCAGGGGCAGTCCCCGCGCCTTGACCAGGAGCTGAAGCGACTCAAGGAGTCGGTGCGTCGCGAGGTTGCTCCGGCCGAACTGGAGCCACTCGGCCAGGCGATTGCCGACGCCGTGCTGGAGATCGATCAGGCTGGCGGCAAGTCGGCCAAGGCTGCAAAGCCTGAAATGGTCGAGAAGCCCGATGTGACTGCGAAGTCCGAGAGCGTCGTGGTCAAGCTGGTCGAATCCCCGTCGCGGGCAAGTTCCGCGGACCCTGCTGCCCAGAAAGTATTCGAAGTATTCGGCGAAGACCGCATTCGTGGCCTGCTGTCGCGTCTGCTGTCGGAGCTGCGCCAGGAAACGAAACTGGTGCCAGAAGTCGAGATCATCCATCGGGAGTTGGCCGTCGCCCTGACGCCGCAGCAATTGCCGGATGTGATCGAAAGGATTGGCGCCCTGGTCATGCAGCGCATGCAGGGCCTGGAACGCATGCGCCAGGAACTGGAGCAGCTGCTGGCCCAGCTTGCGAGCCAGCTGGAATCCCTGACCCGTTACGTGGAAGGCAGTGCCAGGGAAGAATCACAGCGCAACAGCAGCAGCGAAACCCTGAACCTGCAGATCACCGGCGAGATGCAGGCGCTGGGCGACACCGTGGACGCTGGCACGGATCTGGCGGTCATTCGACGCCAGCTGCGTCAGCGGCTGGATTCGATAGGCCAGCACCTGCTGGACTATCGCGATCGCGAGGAAGCACGTACGCGGCAGGCGCGCGCGCGCACCGAGCAGATGCGCGGCCGCATGGATGAAATGGAATCCGAGGCGCGCAAGTTGCAGGCGCGGCTGACGGATGAGCGACGCATGTCGATGCGCGATCCGCTGACCCAGATCCCGAACCGGCTGGCGTATGAGCAGCGGGTTGCAGAGGAACTGGATCGCTGGTCGAGGTTCTCGCAGCCCACCTGCATTGCGGTCTGGGACATCGACGAATTCAAGGCGATCAACGACAGCTACGGCCATCGCGCCGGCGACAAGGTGTTGACCGTGGTGGCCGAATGCCTCGCCAACTCGATCCGCAGCACCGATTTCATTTCCCGTTATGGCGGGGAGGAGTTTGTCATGCTGCTGCCGGGCACGACGCTGCCGGATGCCATGCTGCTGGCAGAAGAGATGCGCGAGGCGGTGACCCACCTCGGCTTCCACTTCCGTGGCAAGCCGGTGTCGATCACGATCTCCTGCGGCATCACGGCATTCAAGGAGGGCGATGAGGCTGAAGAAGCCTTCGATCGCGCCGACAATGCCATGTACCGCGCCAAGGAAACCGGGCGCAATCGCGTCGTCAGCGCCTGATGTGCTGCGACCGCCAGTAGAGGATCAAGGCGAAGCCGCCGATCATGCCGCCCAGATGGGCGAAATGCGCCACGTTGGAGTCGCGGCCTGAAACCCCGAGATAGAGTTCCAGCAATCCGTAAAGCGTGACGAACAGCCACGCCGGCATCGGAATCGGGGGGAACAGCAACATCAGCTTCCGCTTCGGGAATGCCAGTCCGAACGCCAGCAGCAGCCCGAACACTCCGCCGGATGCGCCAACAGTCGGGATGGGCGGGTTTCCCACGGCGCTCAGCACGACCAGTTGTGCGATGGCCGCGCTGATCACGCAGACCAGGTAGTAGATGAAGAAGCGCTTCGAACCCACCAGACGCTCGATGTCCGGGCCGAACATGTACAGCGCGAACATGTTCATGAACAGGTGGGGGAAGCCGCCATGCAGGAATCCGTAGCTGACGAGCTGCCAGGGCCGGAAGGGCGCACCGGCCGGGTTGTCGCCCAGTGGCCAAAGCGCGCCGTGAATCTCGAGCCAGGGAAACAGGAAGGACTGCAGCGCGAAACCCGCGATGCAGGCAATCAGGATGCCTCTGGCTACGGGCGTCATGCCTAGCTCGCGAACAGACTCTCCGCCGCCCGCGAACTGCGCTTGCGCTCATTCTCTGTCAGGAAGCGCTTGCGGATGCGGATCGACAGCGGGGTGACTTCCACCAGTTCGTCGTCGGCGATGAATTCCACCGCGTATTCCAGATTCAGCTCGATCGGTGGCGTCAGCAGGATGGCGTCGTCCTTGCCCGATGCGCGCACGTTGGTGAGCTTCTTGGTCTTGATCGGGTTGACTACCAGATCATTTTCACGCGAGTGGATGCCGACGATCATGCCTTCGTAGACCTTCTCGTTGTGGCTGACGAACAGTTTGCCGCGCTCCTGCAGGCTCCACAGCGCATAGGCCACGGCGTCGCCGTTTTCCATGCTGATCAGCACGCCATTGCGACGCTCGGCGATGTCGCCGCGCATCGGGGCATAGCCGTCGAACACGTGGCTCATCAGGCCGCTGCCGCGGGTGAGTGTCATGAACTCGCCCTGGAAGCCGATGAGGCCGCGGGCCGGCACGCGATATTCGATGCGCACGCGACCATGGCCGTCCATGGACATGTCCTTCATTTCGGCGCGGCGCTGGCCCAGTGCTTCCATCACGCCACCCTGATGCGCTTCCTCGACATCGACCGTGAGCGCTTCGTACGGCTCGTTGGTCACGCCGTCGATCATCTTCAGCAGCACCTGCGGACGCGACACGGCGAGTTCGAAGCCTTCGCGGCGCATGTTCTCGATCAGGATGGTCAGGTGCAGTTCGCCGCGGCCGGAGACGCGGAACACATCGGCGTCGCCGGTTTCTTCGACGCGCAGCGCCACGTTGCTTTCGAGCTCGCGCGCGAGGCGCTCGCGGATCTGGCGGCTGGTGACGAACTTGCCTTCACGGCCGGCCAGCGGCGAGCTGTTGACCTGGAAGTTCATGGCGAGGGTGGGTTCGTCGACGGAAATGGCGGGCAGGCCGTCCGGGTTCGCCGGATCACAGATCGTGATGCCGATGTTCACATCGGGGAGGCCGGTGATGGCAACGATGTCGCCCGCGCTGGCGGACTCAACCGGGGAGCGCGACAGGCCGCTGAATGCCAGCACCTGCACGATCTTGCCCGTGCCCGTGTCCTTCTCGCCCTCGCACATCACCACGTTCATGCCGGGCTTCACCGTGCCGCGGCGGATGCGGCCGATGCCGATACGGCCGACATAGGAGTTGTAGTCCAGCGTCGCGATCTGCATCTGCAGCGGACCTTCGGCGTCGGCCTTGGGCTCCGGCACGTATTTCAGTACGGCCTCGAACAGCGGCGCCATGTCTGGCTGCTGCTGCGTGGCGTCGAGACTGGCCCAGCCCTGCAGGGCCGAGGCGTAGACCACCGGGAAGTCGAGCTGTTCATCGGTGGCGCCGAGTTTGTCGAACAGGTCGAAGGTCTGGTCGACCACCCAGCCCGGACGCGCGCCCGGACGATCGATCTTGTTCACGACCACAATGGCCTTGAGGCCGAGGGCCAGTGCCTTGCGCGTGACGAAGCGCGTCTGCGGCATCGGGCCTTCGACCGCGTCGACCAGCAGCAGCACGCCATCGACCATCGACAGCACGCGTTCGACTTCACCGCCGAAGTCGGCGTGGCCCGGGGTGTCGAGCACGTTGATGCGGGTGCCGCCGTAATCGATGGCGCAGTTCTTGGCGAGGATGGTGATGCCACGCTCTTTTTCGATGGCATTCGAATCCATGATCCGCTCGCCCATCTTCTCGTGCGCAGCGAAGGTGCCGGACTGCTTCAGCAGGCAGTCGACGAGGGTGGTCTTGCCATGGTCGACGTGGGCAATGATGGCAATGTTGCGGATCGGTCGCTGCATGGTGATCTTTAGGTGCCGGACGCGGGAAAAAGGGCCGCGAGAGTACCAGTTTCGGCTGCCAATTGCCCGTTGGCAGCGCCTTTCCCGAAGACGGGGGCAGGCCCTAGACTTGCCGCGTGCCACATTCCCGAGAACAACCATTGCCGGAGGCTGCCTTTACCGCGGAGGTGGAGCGCGTCCGCGCCAGCAACCTGTTCGGACGCGCCACGCAGCTGCAGCGGCTGTTCGACTACCTGGTGGCCTGCCAGGCCGAGGGTCGAGTCCCCAAGGAAATCGAGGTCGCCGTAGACGGGTTTGGCCGCGGGGCGGATTTCGACGTGGCCCAGGACGCGACGGTGCGGGTCACCGCGCACAAGCTGCGCAAGCGACTGGAGGATTTCTATCGGCAGGAAGTGCCACTTGCGGCGGCGCAGCTAACGGTTCCGCGTGGCGAATACCGGCTGATTCTCGAAGCCGCGCCCGCTGGAGTCGCTGTGCCGGTATTGCGCGGGTGGCGCCGCTTCCTGCCGAAGAATCCGCGGGAACGCGTGGCCGCCGTACTCATCGGTGTGCTGACGCTGTCCACTGTCGCGCTGCTGCTCATGCTGGGCACCCGCCCGGAAGTCGATTCGCAGCTGGCCGCTGTGCGGGATTCCCCCCTGTGGGCACCGTTGCTGAAGGACGAACTGCCGGTGCAGCTGGTGCTTGGCGATTACTACATCTTCGGCGAGCGCGGCGAAACCGGCGACATCCAGCGCCTGGTGCGCGATTTCAACGTGAACTCCCGCCGGGATCTGGAGCAGGGATTTCTATCCGATCCCGCACGGGCCTCGAAATTCGCAGACCTGAATCTGGGTTATCTGCCCACTTCCAGTGCGCAGGCGCTGCGCGAAGTGCTGCCGATACTGGTTGCATCCGGCAAGCATGTGTCACTGACACTCGCCTCCGAGCTGGATCCTTCCACCATCAAGACCACGCACATCGTCTACATCGGTTACCTCAGCGCACTGGGCATGCTGATGGACGTGGCGATGGCCGGCTCGCGATATTCGTTCGGCGGGTCCTACGACGAGCTGATCGATTCGATCACCGGGAGCGCCTGGGTGAGCGATGCGGGTGAGCCGCATGCGCCCGCCGAGCGCTATACGCGACTTTGCGTACCTGGCCGGCTTTCGCGGCCCCGGTGGCCATCAGCACCTGGTGATTGCCGGCACCCGCGACACCGGGCTGATGCAGGCCGCTGAATCCGCAGCAGACCTGTCTTCCTTGCAGGCGTTGGCAGCGAAGGATCTGAACTGGCAGGGCTTCGAAGCGCTGTATGAAGTGCAGAGCGTCAACGGCGTGAATGTGGAGTCGCGGCTGATCGAGGCCAGCGCAACGGGACAATGAGCCGCCCCGCGCCGATGATGCCGCCGCCGCCACTGAACCTGCTGCGGTTGCCTCGCGAATTCCTCGAAGTATTCCGCTACGGCCGCAAGGCGCTGGATCTGGTCTGGCGACGAGCCGCCGTCTTTCCGATCTGGCTGGCAGTGCTCACAGTGCTGGCGGGTGCATTGCCGGCGCTGGTCGCCTGGCTCGGCGCGCGCATCGTCGACGCGGTGGTCGCCGCCAGCAGCGGTGGGGGCGACATCGTCGCCGGTGCTGGAGCTGGTGGCGCTCGAGGGCGCTGACCGTCGCGGCGCTGGCTCTGTGCACGCGCGGACTCTCGCTGAGCACCACGCTGCTGCGCGAGCAGCTCGGGTTCCGCGTCAACTCCATGATCCTCGACAAGGCACTGACGCTCGACCTCGAGCATTTCGAGGATTCGGAGTTCTACGACCGCCTGACGCGCGCGCGGCGCGAAGCCTCGCAGCGTCCGCTGAGCCTCGTGATGCGCAGCTTCACGCTGGTGCAGAACCTCGTGTCTCTGGTGAGCTTCAGCGTGCTGCTGTTCACCTTCTCGCCCTGGGCGGTGCTGCTGCTGGTGGTGGCTGGCCTGCCCGGGTTCGTCGCCGAGACCAAGTTTTCCAACGATGCGTTCCGGCTGTTCCGCTGGCGCTCTTCCGAGCGGCGCATGCAGGCCTATCTCGAGACCGTCATCGCGCGCGAGGACCATGCCAAGGAAGTCAAGCTCTACGCGCTTGGGCAAGCGGCTGCTGGATCGCTACAAGTCACATTCACCAGAAGCTGTTTGCGCAGGAGCGCCAGCTTGTCATCCGCCGCGACAGCTGGGGTTTCGCACTGGGATTGCTGGCGACTGCCGCGCTGTACGGCGGCTACTGCTGGGTGGCAGTGAGCGCGGTACGGGGTGCGATCACCATCGGCGAGATGACCATGTACCTGATGCTGTTCCGGCAGGGCCAGGGTGCCGTGAGCTCGGCGCTGGGCGCCGTCAGCGGGTTGTACGAAGACAACCTGTATCTTTCGACGCTGTACGAGTATCTGGATACGCCTGCCCGTCCACCGGGTGGTCGTGAAACCAGCGGTCCGGATCCTGCGGATGGCTTGCGGCTGGAGGATGTTTCCTTCACCTATCCCGGCGCCGATCAGCCCGCGCTGTCGCATGTGTCGCTGCATCTGCGGCCCGGCGGCAGTCTGGCGCTGGTGGGTGCGAACGGCTCCGGCAAGACCACGCTGATCAAGCTGCTGACCAGGCTCTATGTGCCCGACGCGGGCCGCATCCTGCTGGATGGCCGCGATCTGGCCGAGTGGGATGTGGAAGCGCTGCGGCGCCGCTTCGGCGTGATCTTCCAGGACTATGTGCGCTACCAGATGCTGGTGGGCGAGAACATCGGTGCGGGTGACGAGCCGCATTTCGACGACGAAGCCCGCTGGCGTGAATCGGCGCGCATGGGTCAGGCCGAAGAGATGATCGCGGCGCTGCCGGAGGGTTATCACACGCAGCTCGGCAAATGGTTCCTGGGCGGACGCGAGCTGTCAGGCGGGCAGTGGCAGAAGATCGCGGTGGCCCGCTCTTTCATGCGCAGCGATGCCGATATCCGCGTGCTGGACGAACCAACCGCCGCGATGGATGCGGAAGCCGAGGCCGAAGTGTTCCGCCATGTGCGCGACATGGCCGAGGGCCGCATGACCATCCTGATCTCGCACCGTTTTTCGACGGTGCGCATGGCCGATGAGATCGTGGTGCTGGACAGCGGCCGCATCGTGGAGCGCGGCAACCATGAATCCCTGATGCAGCAGCACGGCGTGTACGCGCGGCTGTTTGCCTTGCAGGCCAGCGGCTATCGCTAGCGCTGGCCGCGTTTGCTCAGGCCGAGACGACGTCGCGGTTGGCGATGATCCGCCGCAGCATCTGCTTCAGCGTCACGAACTCTTCCTGCGTGAAGCCGGCGAGGCCTGCGTTGTAGACGCTGGCCAGGTGATGCGGAATCAGCGTGGTCAGTTCGCGCCCCTGATCGGTCAGCGTGAGTTCCACCACGCGTCGGTCGGTGGAGCTGCGGCTGCGCAGCAGCAGGCCCTTGGCTTCCAGACGATCCAGCATGCGGGTCATCGCGCCGGTATCGGTGTTCAGATCGCGCGCCAGACTTGCAGCAGTGGGATTGCCACCGCGCGAGATGATCATCAGCGGTGCCCATTGCACCGACGTGAGACCATGCGGACGCATGGCGGTCTCTGCTGCACGCATGAGCGTCGAAACGGTTGTGCGCAGCAAGTAACCGATGGACTCCTCGGCAGACCAGTTGTCGCCGCGGTAGAAGTCTTGGACAGTTGGTTTTTCAGCGTTCATAATTGACTACAGTATTTGCACAGGCAGTTACGGTCAATCCCAAAATGACCGATTTAGTATAATTTCTCAATCATGAGCGCTACCCCCGAAAGTTTTGAGTCAGCCTTTGCCAAGGCAGTGGATCTTGGCAACAAGCTCGCCGACAAGGACAAGGACGCCGATCTGTGGGACATCGCAGATGGTCTGCTGGCCGGTGCCGTGCAGTACTGGCTGTACTCCCGCCAGCCCTGCGGCGACCCTCGCTGCCAGGATTGCCTGCCCATCAGCACTGCGGAAGCCCGCGTAGAGGAGCTCAAGCGCCTGATCCGGGAGCTGGCCTCCGACAGCGAGTACTACCACACGCCCACCGATTCCAACGCCGGCCGGGCCTGAGCCGCCGCCCAGCGAACCCCAGAAGCATTTACCCATGACCATCCAGACGGAAGTCGTCATTGTTGGCGCCGGCCCCTGCGGCCTGTTCCAGGTCTTCGAACTCGGCCTGCTGGGCATCAAGGCCCATCTGCTCGATTCCCTGCCCATTCCCGGCGGCCAGTGCGCCGAGCTCTACCCGGAGAAGCCGATCTACGACATCCCCGCCTTGCCGGTGTGCGGTGCGCAGGAACTGGTGGACCGGCTGATGGAGCAGATCAAGCCGTTCGGTGCCGAGATGCATTTCGGCCACGAGGTGACGGGCCTGACCAAGCGCGCGGATGGTCGTTTCGATGTAACCACCGCGGGCGGCCTGCAGTTCGATGCCGGCAGCGTGGTGATTGCAGGCGGTGTCGGCTCTTTCCAGCCGCGCCGGCTGGGTGTCGAGGGCATCGATGCCTTCGAAGGCAAACAGGTTTTCTACCGCGTGAAGTCCGCTGCGGAGTTTCACGGCAAACATCTGGTGATCTTCGGCGGCGGTGATTCGGCGCTCGACTGGACACTGGATCTGGCAGACAAAGTCGCTTCGATGACGCTGGTGCATCGACGCGCCGAGTTCCGCGCAGTGCCGGCCGCGGTCGCGAAGATGCAGGCGCTGGTTGCCGCGGGCCGCATGCAGTTCATCGAAGGCACGGCGCAATCGATCATGACCTCGGATGCCGGTCTCTCCGGTGTGCGGGTGAAGGACAACGCCGGTGTGGTGCATGAACTCGTGGCCGACCGCCTGCTGGCCTTCTTCGGTCTGGCACCGAAGCTCGGGCCGATCGCCGAGTGGGGCCTTGATCTCGAGAAGAAGGCACTGAAGGTGGATACCGAGAAGTTCCAGACCAGCGTGCCCGGCATCTTCGCCGTGGGCGACATCAACACCTATCCCGGCAAGAAGAAACTCATCCTCTCCGGCTTCCACGAGGCCGCACTGGCCGCGTTCGGCATCCAGGCCTATCTCTACCCCGAGAAGCGCCAGTTCCTGCAGTACACGACCACGAGCCCGGTGATGCACAAGCGCCTCGGCGTGCCGGACGCGCCGGCCGGCTAGGCCACCCATGCAGGAACCACTGGCTGAATTGCTGCAGCTGCTGGAACTGGAGCAGCTGGAGGTCGATCTGTTCCGCGGCGCCAGCCGCGACATCGGCTCATCGCAGGTGTTCGGGGGCCAGGTGCTGGGTCAGGCATTGCGCGCCGCCTACGCCACGGTGAAGGGGCGACGCGTGCATTCACTGCATGCCTATTTCCTGCGGCGCGGCGATTTCAACGCGCCCATCGTCTATCAGGTTGATCGCAGCCGCGACGGCGGCAGTTTTTCCAGCCGGCGCGTGGTGGCCATCCAGCACGGCGCGCAGATCTTCCACATGGCCGCCTCGTTCCAGGAACCGGAAGAGGGCATCGAACACCAGTTGCCGATGCCGGATGTGCCGGCGCCCGAATCGCTGCCGGACCTGCGCGATCTGATCGAGGCACAGCAGGAACTGCCCGCCGCCGTGCGCCGCTTTGCAGGCCGCAATTCACCGTTCGAGTTTCATGTCGTGCAGACGCAGAACTACCGCGATCCGAAGGCGGAGCTGCCGCGACAGGATGTGTGGTTCCGCGCCGTCGACCGGCTGGATGACGATGCCTGCCGGCACGCCTGCCTGCTGGCTTATGTATCGGACTATCACCTGATCGGCACGGCGTTGCTGCCGCATGGCAAGACCCTGGCTAGTCCCGGCGTGACCGCGGCGAGCATCGACCATGCGATGTGGTTCCACCGCCCCGTGCGCGTGGATGAGTGGCTGCTGTATTCCATCGAGAGTCCAGCCGCAGCGGGTGCGCGGGGCTTTGCGCGAGCAAGTCTATTTACCCGCGAGGGTGTGCTGGTTGCGAGCACGGCGCAGGAAGGTCTGTTGCGCGTCGCGTAGTCTGTGGGCGCTTGCGGGTGGTTTCTCTGAAAGAATTCGCCCACAATACCGGACAAGAATAAATCGGGGGATACATCACGTGACAGTCAAAGGCGTGACGCGTCGTGCGTTGCTCGGCAATATCGCGATGCTTGGAGTTGCCACTGGTGCAGGCAGGGCCTTCGCCGGGGAACCTGCGAGATCCACGGTACAACGGGACTTTTCCGATCCGAATCTCGAACTCATCCGGCTGCTGCGGGAAGCCGCCGAAATCGAACAGGACCTGATGGTCCAGTACCTCTATGGTGCGTTTTCACTCAAGCCCGCCTACGCGGGACTCATCGGCGGTCCGGCGCCGAATGCCAGCTCCTTCATGGGTGTCGTCATCCAGGAGATGCAGCACCTCGGAGCGGTGAATCGGCTGCTCGTGGAGTTGGAAGCTGCGCCAGTGCTTGCGCGGCAGGATTTCCCCTACGAGACCGACATCTATCCGTTCGCATTCGAGCTTGTCCCGCTGGGCCCGACCAGTCTGGCCAAATTCACGTATTGCGAAGCATCGTCCGACACCTTGCCGAAAGTGACTGTGACCGGCAACGAGTCTGTTCGTCTTCTCGACCAGTTGAAAGTCACCCTTGGCGGCAGCATCGCCCCGAATTACGTCGGGCACCTTTACGATGCCGTGATCGACACGCTGGGTGAGGTCAAGAAGGCTGGCGGCACCCGCCTCGATTTCGATGCCTGGTCCGAGGGGCTTGCCCACATCAAGACGGAAGGAGAGGTCGGGCACTTCCAGTTCTTTCAATCCGTCTACGAGGGCAGCCACCCACTGCTCAAGGAGACACCCGGTGTGTGGAGCCTTCCCGCCAATGACGCGCGCCATCCTTGCTACGAGGTGCCGAAGAATCCGACCGCCTATGTGGGGCATGCAAACTGCATCGCAGATCCGGATCTGCGGGCTCTCGCCTGGCTCGGCAATCTGAACTACTGGGTCATGTTGTCGCTGCTGGATGCGGGCTATCGCCGCAAGTCCAAATCCAAGTCCACGGTAGAGCTCGGAATGGCGCAGGCCGTCATGATGGGGCCTCTCTGGTCACTCGCGCGGCACTTGCCGGCAAGAGGCGCCGCGGTTCCGTTCGATCCGCTCAGCATGGGGTTCGAACCCGGACTCAACAGCAAGTCGGAACAGCGGTTCACGCGCCGGCTGCTGGAAGAGACCCGGAATTACGCCAAATCGATCGAGCATCTGCTTCCTGCCGACATCAGGCCGGAATTCTATGGCCAGTTGCTGGCCTCGCTCTGATCGTGAATCGCACCCTGTGAGCCAGCTTGATCGGTCCACTCCTCCTGGGGTGGGCCGTCACTGGCTCCGCATTCGCCGCTGAAGCGGTTGATTGCTTCTATTGCCGAGACTGCGGCCGATATTCGATCGCACCGGTCCTGGGATTGCGCGCGTAGTCGCGGAAGAATTCCCACGCGATCTTTCCGTACTCCGGGTACAGCGCGTGCATCAGCCCCTTGGTGTAGGACAGCGCCACCATCGGAACCCCGGCCGGGTTGTGGATGTACCACCTGTAGCTGTCGTACTCGCCGTTGCGCCGGATCCGGTCCATGGCGTCGGCCCGGAACCCGTTGACGGGATTGCGGGTGAAGTCGTAACTGAGCTCAGGCATGCCGTTGTAGCCCAGGAACAGATTGAGCTGCGTCTCGTAGCCTGCCGCGATCCTGCCGTTTGTCTGGTCGAACGCGCCGGCCAGGTCGAACTCCGACGTGGTGAACATCACCGGCAGATCGACGCTCCCGAACTGTTTCACTTCTTCCGGCGTGCCGGTGTACGGCGCAGCCGCCATGGGTACCGCCGCGGCAAACAGTGATGGTTTGCCGTTGATCGCGCGCAGCGTGGCAGCACCGCCGAGCGAGTAGCCCGTCACGTACACACGGGAAGGATCCAGCGCGGGCCAGCGGCGCAGCGTGTATTCAACCAGAGCGGGCAACGAGGCGCTGGCCGTGGGCAGCGAGCTCTGGTGCTCGGGCGCAACGATGGCAAATCGCTCGGCTCCCGCCAGAGGCAGCAGGCCGATTTCCTCCACGAACTGCCTGGGGTCATCGCCGCCGCCATGCAACGCCAGCACCAGTGGCACAGAGCCCTTTGCCGCGGTGCCATCCACAACTTCCCTGGGCAGGTAATCGAACCACGTCTGGAGATACTCGCCATTGGGCGCAGCGAGTTTGCTGAAGCGCTCGTCCTTGCGCTCGATCACCTGGATTCCATCGCGCGTGGCGGAATGGAACACCGCATTGCGCTCGGTGAGCGACAGCGGTGCCTGGTCCATGCTGTAGCCCTGGTACGGCGTCGAGGCGCTGTGGAGGCCCGGCCGGCCTACCGGCACCCGCATCGCGTGGGTGAACAGGTTGTAGTAGGCGTCGGCAATGATGGCGGGCAGGTTCAGATCGGCGCTGCGCGATACGACCACACGCTTCAACGGTAGCTGCTGGTTGAAGTGGGTCTCTATCTCGCTCGTCCGCGAATAGGCATTGGTCTCGTTGGCTGCCTGGTACTTCGCGAGGACGTTCTCCGGCGCATTGACGAGGTAGACAGGGACGAGGCCGGCCACGGTGCGCACATCCTGCATCCTGCCGTTGACCAGCAGCATGCCGGCGATGCGACTGACGTAGTCCAGCGTGCCTGCAACGTGGTCGTTCAGATAGGTAGCGCCGCCATCGATGCCAATCACGTAGGTGTAGCCGAATCCGCCGAAGTACTCGGCATCTGCGTACCGCGCGCCGTTGCGCTGACCATCACCGGCCTTCTGCGCCAGCATCGCGGTTTGCAGTGCGTAGTAGTATTTCTGGTCGCCCGCGCCAAAGGCCTTGCCGTCGGCCGGCGTCACGAGAACCACGCTGCCGATGGCTTCATCGATGATGCGGATCAGGCCGAGGTTCTCCAGGTACTGTCGTGCCGCATTCTGGTCGGCGAATTTCTGCTCGACGAACACCAGGATATTGGTGTTGAGGCGCGCTGCCGCACGGCCTCCATACAGGTTCGGGGAGCGGTAGATCCAGGTGGTGCCTTCAGGGTAACCATTCAGCACGGGATGCGAGACGAACGTGACACCGGCATTGCCTTCCAGTTTCGCCACGGCGACCGGGCCGCTGGTCCGCGCCTGGGACAGTGATTCGAAGGTGGCGGGATTCTTCTGGCGGCCGGAGTAGTCCAGCGCGGAACAGGCAAGGCTGGCAAGACTCAGCAGCAGCGCGCACGCAAGACGATTGCAATACCTGGACGTCATGGATCCTCCTTCAGCCGCCCTCAAGGTTGGGGCAGTATTTTTCCCGGGTTGAGAATTCCGCGCGGATCCAGCGCCTGCTTGATGCTGTGCATCACGGCAAGCTCCGCGGGCTGCGCATAGCGCGCAAGTTCCTGCAGCTTCAGTTGCCCGATGCCGTGCTCGGCACTGAAGCTGCCCTGCAGTTTCGCTACCAGATCGTGCATCGCGCGCTTCAGCCCGGGCTCGCGGGCGAGGAATTGCGACGTGTCGGTGCCCGCGCGCTGGCTCACATTGAAATGCAGGTTGCCATCGCCGGCATGACCATAGGCGACGAGGAAACCTTCGGGAGCGAGCTGGCCGACCAATCTCCCTCCTTGTTCAGTCAGTGCAGGGATGCTCGCAACCGGCACCGAGACATCGTGCTTGAGGCTGGCACCAGCACGGCGCTGCGCTTCCGGCACCGACTCCCGCAGTTGCCACAGGTTGCGGCGCTGCTCTTCGCTGCGCGCCAGGACCGCGTCTGTGGCGTGTCCGGATTCGATGGCGCTGGCGATCGCGGTTTCCAGCAGTTCGTCCAGAGACTCCTCTGCTGAGCTTGTGAGTTCAACCAGCAGATACCAGGGACTCGTTGCAGCACCGGGGTCGCGTACGCCGGGAACATGCTGCAGCACCAGCGCGAGCGCCGCAGCGGGGACAAGCTCGCAACCCGAAAGCCGGTCTGCACTGCGTTCCCGCAGCAGTGCCAGCAATTCGATCGCGGCGCTGGCCGAGGGCAGTGCGATCCACGCGGTTGCGACCGCGCGTTGCAGAGGAAAGAGCTTCAGGCAGGCAGCCGTAATGACGGCCAGCGTGCCCTCGCTGCCGATCAGCAGGTTGCGCAGGTCGTAGCCGGTGTTGTCCTTGCGCAGGGGCGACAGCTGCGAGATCACGCTGCCATCGGCCAGCACGGCTTCGATGCCGAGCGTCAGGTCACGCATCATGCCGTAGCGCAGTACGGCGGTACCGCCGGCGTTGGTGGCGAGATTGCCACCGATCTGGCAGCTGCCTTCGGACCCGAGGCGCAGCGGGAAAAATCGATCTGCCGTTGCTGCGGCATCCTGCACGCTGGCGAGGGTGCATCCCGCTTCAGCGACCAGCGCGAAATTGCCTGCATCGACCTTGCGGATGCGGTTCAGGCGGCGCAGGCCGAGCACGATGCTGCGGCCGCTGCTGTCCGGCGTCGCCCCTCCGCAATAGCCGGTATTGCCGCCCTGCGGCACGACACTGACTGCAGCGGTGTGACAGACCCGCAGCACGTCGGCGACCTGCTGCGTGCTGGCCGGCAACACCACGGCCCGTGCTGCGCCCTGATACAGCCTGCGGTGATCGATGAGGAAGGGCGCGATATCGGTTGCCGCCGTCAGGACGGCTTCAGCTCCGACGCATTCCCGCAGCTTGCCAAGCAATTCCAATGTGACCGCAATGCCCGGATCAGGCCGCGGCGATCGCAGCGCGCCGGCAGTCGGGTTTGGTCAGCAGCATCTGCACATCACCCAGCTGCCGCTCGGCGAAGCCACCTTCGCAGTAGCACAGGTAGAACTCCCACAGCCGGTTGAAGCTCTCCGGATAGCCCAGCTCGCGCACACGCGCGACATTGGCGAAGAACCGCTCCCGCCAGATGCGCAGCGTCGGTGCGTAGTGGGGGCCGATGTCTTCCAGATTGAAGAGCTTCATGTCGGTGGCGCGCGCCACGGATTCGTTGATGGCGCTGACCGAGGGAATGAAGCTGCCGGGGAAGATGAACCGCTGGATGTAATCGACCGAGCGCAGCGCGCGGGCGTAGTGCTGGTCCTGCAGGGTGATGGCCTGCAGCAGCATGGCGCCAGTGGGCTTCAGCAGGGAAGAGCACTTCTGGAAGTAGGTGTCGAGGTAGCGCGCGCCGACGGCTTCGATCATCTCGATCGAAACCAGTTTGTCGAACTGGCCCTTCAGGTCGCGGTAATCCTCGAACAGCAGGGTGATGCGGTCGCTGAGGCCGCGCGCGGCAATCTTCTCCTTGGCGAAGTCATGCTGTTCGCGCGAGATCGTCGTGGTCGTCACGCGGCAGCCATAACGTTCGGCCGCATGGATGGCGAGCCCGCCCCAGCCAGTGCCGACTTCCACCAGATGATCGGAGCTGGTCAGCGCCAGTTTGCGGCAGACGGCGTCGAACTTGGCGATGGAGGCTTCATGCAGGGTGGCGTCTTCGTTCAGGAAGATGCCGCAGGAATACGCCATGGTCTCGTCGAGCATGAGTTTGTACAGCTCGTTGCCGAGGTCGTAGTGCGCGGCAATGTTGCGGGCGCTGCCGCGCTTGCTGTTGCGGTTGGCCCAGTGCAGCACCCGGCGCAGCAGGGCGCTGCCCCGTGCGGCGAGTCCGGTGTCCAGGTTCTGCAGGACTTCCCGGTTCAGCACCATGATCCGCACCAGCGCCGTGAGGTCATCGCAGCGCCAGTAGCCGTGGATGTAGGACTCCCCGGCGCCTACCGTGCCGCCAAAGGCGGCCAGGGAATAGAACTCGGGGTCGCGCACCGTGATGGTTGCCGCGAGGCCGCAGCGGGCCGTACGTGCGCCAAAACGCATCGTCTGGCCATTGTCCTGAATGCGGATCTCGCCATCGCGGATCAGGGCCAGGCGCTGCAGCAGGACCTTGCGGGCCAGGCGCGACAGCATGCCGTCGCGGCCGGCTGTCTCGGCGGCGGCCTCCGGCACGATGGTCGGTCTGGTGGTGGTATTCATGGCTTTGTTGTCCCCCCGAGCCCTCCAAGAATGCGGGTGGGACCGCCTGAAATTCAAGTGCGGCGAGGTTATCAGTGGCGGATGGGGGTGATCCGGCGTGGGGAGTGGTCCCGGGCTTCCACCGGAACCGGTTTGAGGTCCCAGATGATGCCCATCCAGGAGAGCATTTTCAGGATGTAGAAGCTGATGTCGATCTCCCACCAGTAGAACCCCTGGCGCGCCGAATTCGGGTAGAAGTGGTGGTTGTTGTGCCAGCCTTCACCCAGCGTGATGAGGGCCAGCAGCCAGTTGTTGCGGCTGGTATCGCCCGTGCGGTAGCGCTGTTTGCCGAACACATGCGAGAGCGAGTTGATGGTGTAGGTGCCGTGGTAGCAGAGCACGGTGCTGATGAAGAAACCCCAGACCAGCATCTGCCAGCCGCTGGTGCCAAGCGCAGGAGCGCGCCGCTCCAGCAGCATGCCCAGCAGGAACATGCCGATGGCCAGCAGCACCGGGACGGCGATGTCATAGCGGTCGAGCCAGCGCAGCTCGCGATATTTCATGAGATCGCGCACGTATTTCAGATCGGGGTTGAAGCCCTTGCGCGACAGGAACCAGCCCATGTGCGAGCGCCAGAAGCCGAGCAGGCTGGGCGAGTGGATATCGCCGGGCTGATCCGAATGCACATGGTGATGGCGGTGATGTGCCGCCCACCAGATGGGCCCGCGCTGCACGGCGGAGGCGCCCAGCACCCCGAAGATGAACTGCCCCATGCGCGAAGTCTTGAAACTGCGGTGCGAGAAATAGCGGTGGTACAGGCCCGTGATGGCGAACATGCGGACCACATAGGCGAGCAATGCCACCACCACTGCCACCCAGCTGATGCCCACCCAGATGACGGCGAAGCAGGCCAGGTGCATCGCCACGAAAGGCAGGATGCGACTCCACTCGACCGTATCGGCGGACACATCATCCGCAGCAACGGATTCCCCGGCCAGACGTTCATTGTCCAGCCACTTGGGCAGACGGAATTTCATGGTGCGGTTACCGCAGGTTCTGCAGTGCGGCGATACGCTCTTCGAGCGGCGGATGGCTCATGAACAGGCGCTTCATGCCCGAGCCTGCGCCGCCCTTGATGCCGAACGCGTTCAGCTGCGCAGGTAGTGGCTCGTTCGACGCGGACTTCAGGCGCTCGAGTGCGGCGATCATGTTGCCGGTTCCCGCAGTGCGCGCACCACCCTGATCGGCGCGGAACTCACGCTGCCGTGAAAACCACATGACGATCATGTTGGCCAGGAAGCCCAGCACGATCTGCGAGACCATTACGGCAGCAAAATAACCCATGCCGCGACCCCGTTCGTTCTTCAGCACGGCCTTGTCGATGATGTCGCCGATGACCCGCGACAGGAAGAACACGAAGGTGTTCACCACGCCCTGGATCAGGGTGAGGGTAACCATGTCGCCATTGGCGACGTGGGCCACTTCGTGGGCCAGCACCGCCTCCACCTCATTGCGCTTCATGTTGCGCAGCAGGCCCGTGCTCACGGCTACCAGCGCCGAGTCGCGGCGCGCGCCCGTGGCGAAGGCATTGGGTTGAGGAGAATCGAAGATGCCGACCTCCGGCATGCCGATGCCGGCCTGTTCGGCCTGGATGCGCACCGTCTGCACCAGCCACTGTTCGGTGGCGTCTGCGGGCTTCACGATCACCTTCACGCCCATCGAGCGCTTGGCCATCCATTTGGAGATGAACAGCGAGATCAGCGAGCCACCGAAGCCGAACAAGGCTGACACCAGCAGCAATCCGCCCATGCCCTGACCGTGGGCCGCGAGGTAACGATCGAGGCCCAGCAGGTTCGCCACGATCGACAACACGACCATGATCGCGAGGTTGGTCATGACAAACAGGAAAATGCGTTTCATCGATGGCTCCAGGGGGAATGATCCAGCCCCGTATTGGTGGGGCTGGCAGGGCGGAAGTTCAACGCCGGAAAGGGACTATTGCAACGGTCAGTAACGGCCGCTGTCTTCCTCTTCATCTTCCCAGTCCTCGTCTTCGTCTTCATCGTCGTCCCAGTCGTCATCTTCGTCTTCGTCGTCTTCCTCGTCCTCGTCTTCTTCATCGTCGGCGGCTGCTTCCTGGGCAGCCCAGCCTTCTGGCTCCGCGATGCGCTCCAGATCCATCTCGTGCCAGGCGTCGATATCCAGCTCCTCGATATCGCCATCGAGATACTCGATTTCCACCAGCTCGGCGTCCTCGTCCACGGACAGCACGCGGAAGGTTTCGTCATCCTCCACGTTTTCGTACCACTGGCCTTTGACGGGTTCGTAATCTCTGCTCACTGTCACTCCTGGATCCCTGGGCTCGGCGTCGATATTAGGTCCACCCATGACGGCGAGCAACGGCGGGTGGCTGCTATAGTTGGCAATCCATGCAAGCCCGTACCAAAGCCCGCAGCGCCGGCCTTTCCCGTCTTGTCGAGGCGCGTCGCGTCGTGGTCAAGGTGGGCTCTTCACTGCTGGTTGACCAGAAAACCGGGCGGCTGAACCGGGCCTGGCTCGAAGCACTGGCGCAGGACCTGCGCCGCATGCGCAAACGTGGCCAGCAGATCATCCTCGTGTCTTCCGGAGCCATCGCGCTCGGGCGGCGGCAGCTCGGCCTGCAGCCGGGCTCGCTGCCCCTGGAGCAGAAGCAGGCGGCGGCAGCCGTGGGCCAGATCCGCCTCGCCCATGCCTACAAGGAACTGCTGGAGGACGACAACACCGCCGTGGCACAGGTGCTGCTGACGCTGCAGGACAGCGAGCAGCGCCGCCGCTATCTCAATGCGCGCGCCACGCTCAATGCGCTGCTGGCACTGGGTGCCATTCCGGTGATCAACGAGAACGATACCGTTGCCACCGCCGAGATCCGCTATGGCGACAACGACCGTCTGGCCGCGCGGGTGGCGCAGATGGCGAGCGCCGATTGCCTGGTGCTGCTGTCGGATGTGGATGGCCTGTATTCGGCGGATCCGAATCTGGATCCCGCGGCAGAATTCTTTCCGGAGGTACGGGGCATCACGCCGCGCATCGAGGCGATGGCCGGCGGCTCTGCTTCCGACGTCGGGTCCGGTGGCATGGCCACCAAGATTGCCGCGGCCCGCATTGCAGTGGATGCGGGTTGCTACATGTGTATCGCCTCCGGGCATCCGCTGAACCCGTTGAAGAAAGTGGAAGCGGGTGCCCGCTGCACCTGGTTCGTTCCGGCGGCGACACCAGTTGCCGCGCGCAAGCAATGGATCGCCGGCGCATTGAAGCCGGCTGGCGTGGTGCGCATCGACGCAGGCGCCGTCGGTGCACTGCAGAAGGGTCGGAGCCTGTTGCCCGCTGGTGTGGTGGCGGTCAGCGGCCTCTTCGAGCGCGGCGACGCCGTGGATGTGGCGGATGCGGAAGGGCGCGTGATCGCACGCGGGCTGTCGGCCTATTCCAGCGCCGACGTGCAGCGCATCATGGGTCGGCGCAGCACGGAGATCGAACAGCTGGTGGGCTTTCGCGGGCGCGATGAAATCGTTCACCGGGATGATCTGGTGCTGCGCAAGGGCGTTGAGGAATCGGCAGGAGCGAGCGAATGAGCAGCGTGCAGGCAGTGGAAGACAGCGCCGGTCTGGGCGAGATCATGAATGGCCTCGGGCGGGCAGCCGCAGCCAGCCGCGTGGCATTGGCGCAAGTCTCCTGGCGCTGCGCGCAATGCGGCCTTGCTGGCTGCGGCGCAGGCGATCAGGGCAAATGCCGCCGGCATTCTTGCCGCCAACACGCGTGACATGGAGGCCGCGCGCGCGCGTGGCCTGAGTGCCGCCATGCTCGATCGTCTGCAGTTGAACGACAAACGTGTGGAATCGATGGCGGCCGGCATCGAGCAGATCGCCGCACTGGCCGATCCGATCGGCGGCATCAGCGCCGAATGGACGCGCCCCAACGGGCTCGTGATCCAGCGCGTGCGCGTGCCGCTGGGCGTCATCGGCATCATCTACGAGAGCCGCCCCAATGTGACGGCCGATGCGGGCGCGCTGTGCCTGAAATCCGCCAATCCCGTGATCCTGCGCGGTGGCTCGGAAAGCCGCCATTCCAGCGCCGCCATCCACGCCTGCCTGGTGGAAGGTTTGCGCGCGGCCGGGTTGCCCGAGGCCGCGATCCAGCTGGTGCCCACCACCGATCGCGCGGCAGTGGGCATGATGCTGGCCGGCCTCGACCAGCAGATCAATGTCATCGTGCCGCGTGGCGGCCGCAGCCTGGTCGAGCGCGTGCAGAAGGAAGCGCGCGTGCCCGTGATCGGGCATCTCGAAGGCCTGTGCCATGTGTATGTCGATCGGGATGCCGATGCCGACATGGCGCGGGCCATCGTGGTGAACGCGAAGCTTCGCCGGACGGGCATCTGCGGCGCAGCCGAGACGCTGCTGGTCGACAAGGCTTGTGCGCCATCGATGCTGCCCATGCTGCTCAATGCGCTGGCCGAAGGGGGCTGCGAATTGCGTGGCGATGCGGCTACGCAGGCCGTCGATCGGCGCGTGAATGCGGCCACCGAGCAGGACTGGCGTACGGAGTATCTCGACGCCATCATTGCCGTGCGGGTGGTCGATGGTGTCGACGCTGCCATCCGGCACATCGCCACCTATGGCTCGGCCCACACCGATTCGATCGTTACGGCGAATGCGGCAACCGCCGAGAAGTTCCTGCGTGAAGTGGACAGCGCCATCGTGCTGCACAACGCCTCGACCCAGTTTGCCGATGGTGGTGAGTTCGGTATGGGTGCGGAGATCGGCATCTCCACCGACCGGTTCCACGCGCGCGGTCCGGTGGGTGTGGAGCAACTCACCAGCTACAAGTACGTGGTGCGGGGGAGTGGGCAGGTTCGACCGGGGTGATGGTTGTCACCCGCTTGAGGCCCTGAGAGGGAAGTGCTCATTCGCCTTGCACCAGTCGATTCACGGGGAACGTCTACCGGCGATGCATACGACTTTCTGGTGGTACAGGCTGCACTTCTGGCAGTGGATACAGCACGGCAGAGCGAGGCCACTTAGCCGGGCAGTTGCACTTCTGGCCTGGTGGCTGCCTTGCGTCATGGCACCGCTGATACTGCATGTTGCCGGCGCTCCCTATTCTTCTGCTGTCCTGAACTTCCTCCTGAGCCTGGATGTCCCGCTGACGCTGGTGCTGGCCGGAGCTACAGCAGTGGATGCGCTCGGCGTTGAATCGCGCGCCGGTTCCGAAGAATGGCTCTGGCCCCAGGACTTTCGACCTGCCAAGTTGCGGTGGATGTCACTACAGCGATGGCTATTCGTGATGCGGTGGCCTGCGGGGCTTGCGATTGCCGCTTCTGTGCTGGCGTCCAGTGCGTCAGCCCCTCCGGGGTCGCTTCCCGAGATGCTGCTGATGGCTCTGCTTGGCTTCGTCTGCGGTTCCTCCTTCGCTTGGGCGATGCAACGTCCGGCCCCGTCGCAACAGAGGCCGGCCGGGTTACATCGTCTGCATGGCGTATCTGCCTTGTCCTGGGTTGCGATTCGCGATGCGCGTGATCGATTCGACCTGCGCCGCGCGATGTTGCTCGCGGTGCCGGCGCTGCTTGCCGCGCCGCTTGGCGCTCCAGCCGGTCTGGTCGCAAAGATGCTGGCGCTGTGGCTGCCGCTGTTGTTTGTCTTGATCATCTGCCGCGAAGCCGTGCAGGTTCATGGCGTACTCCGCAGCTGGTTGGGGGTGACGCGCCAATCGAAGCTGTGGTTGACCTATTGGGTCTGGCGACTTGTCGCACTGGGGATTGCTGCAATCGCGATGATTGGAATCCTCTGGTGGAAAGTCGGCATGCCCGCGGCCGCGAGGCAGCGATGAGCAGGCCACTTCTCGTGCTCGAAGATCTCCAGCTTGGCTATCGAGGGAGAACCGTACTCTCCGGGCTCAACCTTGCTTTGGATCGCGGGCGCTGGGTTGCGCTGGTTGGCCCCAACGCCAGTGGCAAGACCACCTTGCTGCGAGCCATTGCCGGACGTCATGAACCGGCCCGCGGAAGCGTGGAAGTTGACGGCCAACTGTTGTATCCCGGTTCGGCCAGGCCTCGAACACTACCTGAATTCGCGATCCCGCCGGAAGAGCTTCCGCCCTTTCTGACATCGCGGCAGTGCCTCGATATCTTCGCGAACGCACATGGGCTTGCAGCGCCACCGCCGCAGTCCATCGCATTGTTTGATCTGCTTGGGCTGGATGCTCACGCCAATACGCTGGTTCGACAGGCTTCGCTTGGCACCCGGCAGAAGCTCGCAATCGTGCTGGCCTTGATGATGCCCTCCCCATTGCTCCTGCTGGATGAGGTGTTCAACGGCCTCGACTTCAGCAGCGCCTTGAAACTGCGCGCCCATCTGCGCTCGTGCGTGGAGAGCGAGGGACTGACGATTCTGCTCGCCACGCATTCCCTGGATGTGGTGCTGCGCTGCTGCGATGAGGTGATACTGCTGGATTCCGGGAGGCTCGTGGAGCGCTGGGAGATGAGCAGCTTCGCCGGCGCTGACGGACTGGCTTCACTGGAACACGCGCTGGCTGAAGCCGGCAATTGAATCGGGAGTGGACGGCTGATGCAGGAATCTGGCGACATTACTCTGGTCACGCAGTTGATTTTGCGCGAACGCGATAGCCGCGACATGGGCTTCTGGAACCGCATGCTGGATTGTTTCCATCCGGACGCGCTGATCGACATCAGCTGGATTCGGGGCAATCCGCAGAGTTTCGTGGAGGGCTCCAGGGACATGGCGGCGCGCGGCATGAAGGCAACGCACCGCCTCGGGCCAGTGCTGGTGACGTTGAACGACGATAGGGCTGTCGCGACTGTGGTGGGAAGCATCGACATTCCCACCGAGCTGGAAGGCAAGCAGTTCCATCTCAGCGCGCATTGCCAGATGTTCTATCGTGTCGAACAACGCCTGGGTGAGTGGCGCATCGCGGGCTTTACGGCGATCTATCGCCGCGACGAACTGACGCCGGTGGTGCTGGGGCAGGTGGTGACGATGCCGCAGGACTTGTTCGACCGCTTCCGCCCGCCCTATCGCCATCTGGCCTGGAGCCAGCATCTCCTGGGCTATGAGGTGAACATGGAACTGCCGGGCATCGATCGGCCCGAGACTGTTCGAGCCATCTACCGCAGTCACTACGACTGGCTGGGGTTGCCCGCTCCGGACTGAGCGGGTTTCCGCGAAGGTTTTTCTACCTGATACCTGTCTGCTAGGAGTGCTCGTGATGCGCATGACCGTGCGCAGCGTGATCATGGTCTTGCGCATGTTCCGCACATCGCTCGCAGTTCACCCAGCCGGAATCGCCCGACACATAGTGTTCCTTCTTCCAGATCGGAACCCGGTGCTTCACTTCGTCGATGATGTAGCGGCAGGCCTTGAAGGCTTCGTCGCGGTGCGCGGCAGCCACGCCCACCCATACGGCGATCTCGCGCAGTTGCAGATCGCCCAGGCGATGCACGCACAGCGCCTGGGTCACGCCGAAGCGTTCGCAGGCTTCCGCAATGATGCGCTCGCCTTCGCGCACACCCAGTGCCTCGAAGGCTTCGTATTCGAGATGCGTGACCTGGTGGCCGTCGTTGTGATCGCGGACCCAGCCCTCGAAGGAGGTGAAGCCGCCGCAATGCGTATCGATGAGTTCGGTGCGCAGCTGCGCGCCATCGACGGGCGTATGGGAGAAACGAAAGTTGCTCATCCGCCGGCCACCGGTGGAATGAACACCACGGTGTCCCCGGCCTTCAGCGGCTGCGACCAGTCGCTGAACTCGGTATTCACGGCGACCTTCAGGTGTTCGGGGGTGAGGGTGAAATGATGGCGGGCCGTCAGCTCCGCGAACAGTTCGCGGGCGGTGGCGGCGCGGGTGGTCACCGCTTCGTCGCGGCGGCCGGCCTGTTCGCGCAGCAGCGCGAAATACTGCACGCGCAGCTCGCGGGAGGCGCCGACGTCGTTGGTGCCTGGCTGCGCGAGCGCGGCGGCCAGTTCCTGCGGAGTGTTCACGTTTTCGAGTGCCTTGATGTTGGGTTGGTCCAGCAGCAGCGTATCGGAAATCAGCAGCAGCTTGCGCGGGCAGGTGCGGCCGGTGGCGAGGAACTGCGTCAGCGCGGCGACTGCCGCGGGTTCGTAGATCGCGCACAGCGGTTCGGGCAGGCCGCCGTGCTGGCTGCGGAAGGCAGTCGCCATGCGGGCCGGGTCACGCCGCGCGATCAGATGCTGCAGGGTGGCCATGTCGAGCCAGGGCAGGTCGCAGGCGAGCACCAGCCACGCGGCTTCCGGGTGGGCGAGCTGTGCGGCACGGATGCCGGCCGCCGGCCCCTCGATGCCATCGGCCCCATCGACGATCTGGGCAAACCGGGATCGCAAGGGGTCGGCGGTCTGGTCCGTTCGCACCGATACGAAGGCGCGCGCCACGAGTTTTTCCAGCAGGCCAAAGGCGCGTTCCAGCTGCGCGCGACCCTGGTATTCCAGGGCGGCTTTGTCTGTGCCCATGCGGGTGCTGCGGCCGCCCGCCAGCACGAGGCCATACAACGGCGCGGTCATTTCCCTTTTCCGCGGTGGTAGTCGCGTTTGCCGCCGGTCTTGTGCAGCAGCCGCACGGGTCCGATCTCCATCTCGTGCGACATCGCCTTGCACATGTCGTAGATCGTCAGTGCCGCAACGCTCGCACCTGTCAGCGCTTCCATTTCCACGCCGGTGGTGTGGGAAACCGACACCACGCATTGCACGCGCAGGCCACCGCGACAGGTTTCGACGGTGATCTTGATGCTCTGCAGCGGCAGGGGATGGCAGAAGGGAATCAGCTCGTGCGTGCGCTTGGCGGCCAGCACGCCGGCGATGATGGCGGTGTCGAACACCGGGCCCTTCTTCGTGCGATGCCCGGTGCGCTTGAGCTCGCGAGCCACGGCGGCAGGCAGCTTCACCAGCGCTTCGGCGCTGGCTTCGCGGCGGGTGATGGCCTTGTCGCCGACATCCACCATGGTGGGTCGGTTGGCTGCATCCAGATGCGTGAGTTTCGGACTGCGCTTGGCCATGAAAGCATCAGCCGCCGATGTAGTTCATTTCGACTTTCGGGCCCGTGCCGATCTTGCCGCGCAGGATGACGCGCTGTTCGCTGTAACGGTCGGTGCGCTGCGTCCAGGTGTTGCGGATGATGCGGCCGAGCTCTTCGTCGTCCACGCCCGCCCGCAGCGGCGCGCGCAGGTCCGTGCCGGTCTGAGCGAACAGGCAGGTGTAGAACGAGCCATCCGAAGAAAGCCGCGCGCGCGAGCAGGCACCGCAGAACGGCTGCGTCACCGAGGAGATGAATCCGACTTCACCCTGACCATCCTCGAAGGCATAACGTCGTGCCACTTCGCCGACATAGTCCGGCTTCACGGCTCGCAGCGGCCAGCGTTCATGGATGCGCGCCTGCAGGTCGCGCGAAGGCACCACCAGCTGCTCACGCCAGTCGTTGCGGTTACCCACGTCCATGTACTCGATGAATCGCACCGTGACGCCGGTGCCGCGGAAATGCTCCACCAGGGCCAGCACGCCGTCTTCATTGGTGCCGCGCTGGATCACCGCGTTGATCTTGATCGGCCCGAGTCCGGCATCCTGCGCGTGCTGGATGCCTTCGAGCACTTCACTCACGCGACCGAAGCCGCCGTTCATGCGCGCGAAGGTGTCCTGGTCGAGACTGTCGAGGCTGACCGTCACGCGGCCAAGGCCCGCCGCCTTGAGTTCGGAGGCATGCTTGGCGAGCAGCACGCCGTTGGTGGTGATGGCGATGTCTTCCACCCCGGGTATGGCATTGAGGTCGGCGATGAGGTCCGGCAGGTTCACGCGCAGCAGCGGCTCGCCGCCGGTGATGCGCAGCTTGCGCACGCCCATCGGCACGAACAATCGTGTCAGGCGCAGGATTTCGTCGAAAGAGAGCCGCTCGGCCGTCTTCATGAACGCGTAGTGCTCATGAAAGCGTTCCCGCGGCATGCAGTATGGGCAGCGGAAGTTGCAGCGGTCCATCACCGAGATGCGCAGATCGCGCAGCGGCCGGTTCAACCGGTCGACCGGGCTGCGGTCGAGTGACGCAACGTTATTCATGTTTACCAACGATACAGCCGGGTGACGAACCCCTTGGGGTAAGTATTGGGGCCGGGTGGCAATTCTACAAACCCCTGGGTGCCGGCGAGGGCGGCAAAATCGCCGGAAGTGTTGATACGGATGGTTCGGGCCCAGGGCCGGCCCCATTCGTCGGTCTCGACTGTCACGGGCAGGAATCCGGTCAGTGCGGTATCCAGCATCACCGGCGCCGCCAGCGCGATCTTTTCGCCTGCCGGAGTTTCACGCAGGCCCATGGCGACACTGATCGCGGGTATGACATAGCGCGCCAGACAAACCAGCGTGGACACCGGATTGCCCGGCAGTGCAAACACGGCGGTGCCGGTTGGAGACATCCCGAACCAGAACGGCTTGCCGGGCCGCTGCGCCACCTTGTGGAACACCTGCCTGACGCCGCAGGCTGCCAGCGCGGCGGGTACCAGATCGAACTTTCCCATCGAGACGCCGCCGGTAAGGATCAGCACCTCGTAGCTCTGCAGGTGCTCCTTCAGGCGTGCATGCAGAACATCGGCATCATCCGGCAGATGGTCGTCCGCGACGCGCAGGAAGCCGCGACGCCGCAGTGCGGAGGCCAGGCCGTAGGCGTTGGAGCGGCGCAGTTGCCAGGGTTCAATCGGTTCGCCTGGCTCGATCAGTTCGTTGCCGGTGGAGATCACCATGAATGCCGGCTGCTGGCTGACACGCAGCCGCGCCATGCCTGCGCCCGCGGCAGCCGCCACATCCGGCGCTTCGAGCCGCACCCCTGCCTGCAGCAGCAGCGAACCCTGTTTCATGTCGCTGGCGCGCACATGCACAAACTGCCCGGTGGTGACCTCGACGTCTGGAGCCAGCTCTGCCACGCCATCCACAACGCGGATCCGCTCGACAGGAACAATGGCGTCGCAGCCGGCGGGCAGCATGGCGCCCGTCATGATTTCGATGCAGTGTTGCGGGGATGCCAGCTCCAGTGGCCGGTCACCGGCAGCCTGCGTGCCCTGGATCTGAAACCTGCGCTGCCCGGCGACAAAGCTGGCTGCGCAGAGTGCGATGCCGTCCATCGACACCCGGTCGTAGGGCGGCTGGTCGCGTTCGGAGTAGATGTTTTCGCGCAGCACCCCGCCGGCGCATTGGCCAACCGGCAGGGACTCGATGGGCAGGCAGGGCAGGTGACGGGTGATCTGCTGTTCCGCCTCGGCAGGCGTCAGCATGATGTCCGTCGCGTGCCGTTACTTCTTATCCTGGGCCTTGAATACACGCAGCTGCTCATTGAAGCGGCCGGCGACGTCCTGCACTTCGTCGACCGCAGCATCGTTCTTCTTGGTGTAGCGGGCGACGAGCGACTTCTTGGCGTCTTCGCTTGCCGAAGGGTCACTGGCGAGCGCAGCTTCATGCTCGGCCTTGATGCAGGCCAGGTAGACGTTCATGTCGACGTTGTATTTGTCGACAACTTTCTTGGCGGCAACCATTTCTTCGCGCTGGGCTGTCTTGCCGTCCGGCAACTTGCCCGGTGCGCGGGGATATGTGCAGTCGGCTGCCCACGCCGAAGTGGACATCGCGGCGGCCAGAATCAGCAGGCAGGAGAACTTCTTCATGTCTAACCCCATGTAGCCCGGTTATCCGGGTCGCTAATACACAATACTACTGACTCTGCTGCGGGCATGCCATCATTCGCCCCTTGCGGCGGGCGCCCGTAGCTCAGTTGGATAGAGTAGCTGGCTTCGAACCAGTTGGTCGGGAGTTCGAATCTCTCCGGGCGCGCCATTTCCCCCGGGAATTTTCTTCGGCGGGACATACGGTTACCTCGCGACTCTTCTGGGGTGAATAGATTGGAAGTGTTGCTGGACCGCTTGAATCTGCACCGTGCAGACCGGTCCATTCTTCAGGACGTTTCGTGGCGCATCGGTCCGGGGGAGCGCTGGCTGGTCGTTGGCGCCAGCGGTGCCGGCAAGACCCAGCTGCTCAAGATCGTGTCCGGCGATGTTTGGCCGGATGATGCTGCAGTGCCGACGCGTCGCTACCGGATCGGTCGCGAGTGGCATGAACAGCCGGTGGAGGTACGCGACGAGATCGCCTGGCTGGGGCCGGAACGACAGGACCGCTACGAGCGCTACGGCTGGAACCATTCAGCCCTCGATATTGTGGGCACCGGGCTGCATCGCACCGACATCCCGCTTGAGCCACTGACCAGCAAACAGCGAGATACCTGTCTGGCGTTGCTGCGTGCCGCAGGGATCATGCGACTGGCGAAGCGCCCGTTCCTCACGCTTTCCTACGGTGAGCGCCGCCTGGTGCTGCTGGCTCGGGTGCTGGCGTGGCGTGCTGCGGTGCTGATTCTCGATGAGGTAGCCACTGGCCTCGATGGGCTGAACCGGCAACGACTGTACCGTTTGCTGCGCAGCCGTCGCCTGCGCGGCACGGCGTGGATCTGCTCCGCACATCGAGCGGAGGACATCCCCCCCGGCGCCACCCACCTGCTGTGGCTGGATGCAGGGCGCGTGCGTTACGCCGGTGCGCTCACTCGTTCGCTGCTGCGCGAGGCAATGGCTGCCGCGCAGGCTTTGGAGGCGGGATTGCGCAATGCCGGAAAGGCGAGCAACGCCATGGATTCCGCTCGCACGGATGGAGTAGTCGCGCGCCCGTACATCACGATGCGCAATGCCGACGTCTGGATCGATGAAAAGCGTGTGCTGCAGGGCATCGACCTGACCGTCGGCCGCGGCGATTGCTGGGTGGTGCATGGCGCAAACGGTTCCGGCAAGTCGACGTTGCTGCGTACGATCTATGGAGATCATGGTGTGGCGAGCGATGGAGTCATCCGCAGGGCTGGCATGGCACCGGGCGTGCCGCTCGAGCATTTTCGCGCGCGTACTGGTCTCGTTGCGCCGCATCTGCAGACCGACTATCCGCGAGAGCATTCGGTGCTCGAGACGGTGGTGTCCGGGCTGCATTCGAGCATCGGTTTGAATTACCCCGTTACACCCGCGGAATCACGGCGCGCGCGCCTGGCGCTGCGCGCGCTGCAGATGGAGACATTTGCCGAGCGCACGCTGGCCCAGCTTTCCTACGGTCAGGTGCGGCGTGTGCTGTTCGCGCGTGCGCTGGTAACACGGCCAAGGTTGTTGCTGCTGGACGAGGCGTTCACTGGGCTCAACGGTCCGCTGCGCGCCGAGTTGCTGGGCTGGGTGGAGAGTCAGATCGATGTCGGCGTCACCGTGGTGATGGCCACGCATTACCGCAGCGAATGGCCGCGCAATGCGTCACATGAATTGATGCTCTCGCGTGGGCGCGTGTCCTACGCGGGTAAGATACGGAGATGAGGAAGGGAATCTGGATCGCGCTGGCGCTGCTGGCGGTTGCCCTCACCAGCCTGCGGCTGGCTGGCGACGCGGGCTACTGGCGCCGGTACGCGGCAGCCATGCTGGATACCGGTGCGGAAGCGGCGGCGCTGCAGGTGCAACCGCGGCTGCGGTTAACCGGCGGCAACGGTGAAGTGCCGCGCGCAACGGCGGAGTCGGAGCTGATTGCAGCGGAGGCGCTGCAGGTGGCGGCGGAGACTGCGCAGCAGCAGGGCGCGCAGGCTTTGCTGGTGAATCGGCACGGTCACCGCGTCTTCGAATATTTCGCGCCGGGTCGAAGTGCCGCTATGGAAGTGGCGGGTGGCGAGTTGTCGCCCGCGCTGCTGGCGTTGGCCACAGGCGCGCTGGTGGATACGCGCCGGATGGAAGCCGGTGCTGCCATTGCCGCACTGCGCGCTGCCATTCCGCAGGCTGGATGGCGAAATCCCTGGTCTGCTGCAGCACGCCAGAGATTCCATCTTGCTGCGCCACCGGCGCTGCTGATGCAGGAGCTGGATGGCAGCATCGCCGAGACGATCTCTGGCCGGGTCTGGCTGCCCTTGCAGGCTGCCGATGCCTGGCTGTGGGGAATCGACGATGCAAGGTTGCGTCTGGACTGCTGCGTTGTGGCGCGCATGGAAGACTGGATGCGAGTAGGGGATCTGTTGCTGCAGCAGGGCAATTATCAGGGCGAGCGAATCGTCTCGCCGGACTGGATTCGCCAGCTGCTTGGCCGCGGATGCACAGGGGCAAAGGCATCCCGTCTGGCTGGGAGAGCAACAGAGCTGGACCGGAGACGAACCCCCGGCGACGCGAGAGGTGTTCTGGTTCGACCTGGGCTCAGACATGCGTCTGTGGCTCGCGCCGCGGCGTGGGCTCGCAGTGTTGCACTGGGCCGGTGGTGCTGGAGCGCGCGATACGCTCATTCCCAATATCATCCTGCGGGGCCTGCTGGATCAGGCACCGGCCGTGGAAGGTGCAACCGGCCTGAATGAGCTGGTGCCCGGGCATTGAAGGGGAGAGCGAAGCGAGATGATTTATTCCTATGGTGACAGGCGCCTGCAGACCGATGGCATGCATTTCATCGCGCCCAGTGCGGATGTGATCGGCTCGGTCAGTCTCGGTCTCGAAGCCAGTGTTTGGTTCGGGGCGGTGCTGCGTGGTGACAATGACTGGATCCATATCGGTGCGGGCACCAATGTGCAGGATGGCACCATCATCCATGTCGATCCCGGCGTACCAGTGGTGGTTGGCGTGAATGTCACCATCGGGCATGGCGTGCTGCTGCATGGCTGTCATGTCGGTGACGGTGCGCTCATCGGGAATCGTGCGATTGTGCTCGATGGTGCGCGCATCGGTGCCGGCTGCCTGATTGCCGCCGGTGCGATGATCACTCCGAATACGGAGATTCCGCCGGGTTCCGTGGTGATGGGATCGCCCGGACGGATAGTTCGCCAGATCGAACCGCGTGACATCGAACGCATGACCCGCGGCTGCGAGGCCTATCGGGTGAAGGCGCGCGAATACGCGGCGAAGCTGGTCAGAGCCTGAGTTCAGCTTCGAACAGGATGACGGCCTGACCGGCGATGGACGCTGCCGTGGCCTTGCCCGCGGCGTCCAGTTCCACCGACACGGCCACATGGCCCGCGCGGCCGACATGGGCGCCCTGTGCGCCGACAAACTGCACGCTGTCGCTGCCAGTGCGCAGCAAGCGGTGCTCAACCAGGTAGACCCCCAGCATCGCATGGGCATTGCCGCTCACCGGATCTTCATCGATTCCGAGCGCCGGGCAGAACATGCGCGCCTCGGTTGCGCAGCCGGGCACGCGCGACTTGCGCGTGAACACAAAATATCCCTGAGCGCCCAGCAGCGCTGAGAGCGCGCCAAGTGCGGACAGTTGAGGCTGCATTTGATCGAGCGCCTCGCCATCGCGAACACCCAACAGCAAGTCTGGTGCTGGCAGCTCCCGCGATGCGGGCAGGGCAGGAGGCGTCCAGATGCTCGCGTGCAAGGCCCAGCAGTTCGAGCACCTGGTCCAGTTCGCCTGCAGTCAGGGTGCGACCCAGCGGAGGTGCGGGTTGCCGGATGGAGAAACCGGCTTTGCCCGGCAGTGCTTCCACCTCCACGATGCCGGTTCGGCCTTTCTGGCGCCGCAAGGGCAGTGGATTCTCGCGCGCCAGCACGGCGTGGGCTGCGAGGGTTGCGTGACCGACGAAGGGCGCTTCCTTGCGCGGTGTGAAAAACCGCACGCCGATGTCGTGATCGCCGGAAGTGGCCGGCAGCACGAAGGCGGTGTCGCCGTTGTTCAGTTCACGAGCGATGGCCTGCATTTCGGCATCGGTGAGCTGCCCGGCGTCGAGCACCACGCCGGCCGGATTTCCCGAGAACTGTTCGCTGGTGAAAGCGTCGACCTGGAAGATGCGGACAATGCGTGACATATACAGCAGCTGCAACTCGCACTTGATATCGGACGACCGGACGCTAACATAGCGCCTGCCTTGGGGTGGCTCAATCGAGAGCCTGAGATGCCAGTGTGGCGAACCCGTTGAACTTGATCCGGCTAATACCGGCGAAAGGAGCAGGTCAATGATCCCGACACGATTCCGTGCCGTTTCCCTTTTTACTCGCGGCATCCGTTCCGCTTGTGGCCGTGGCTGCCGACAAGGAACTGGATGAGGTGATCGTCACCGCCAGCCTTGCGCAGACGTCACTGGATGCGATGCCTGCCAGCGTTACGGTCGTCAATGCCGATCACCTGCGTGCTGCGGGCCTCGCACACTTCAGTGACGTCATCGAACTGGTTCCCAATCTCGGATTTGCGGGTGGCACGTCGCGGCCTCGCTATTTCCAGATCCGGGGCATCGGTGAGCTCGAGCAATACGAGGGCGCACCCAACCCTTCGGTCGGCTTCCTGATCGATGACATCGATTTCTCCGGCATTGCCATGCCAGCTGCGTTGTTCGATCCTGGCCAGGCCGAGGTCCTGCGCGGGCCGCAGGGCACGGCATATGGCGCCAATGCCATCGCGGGACTGATCAATCTGCGCTCGCAGGCGCCGCGCGATGAATTCGAAATGGCAGGCGAGGTCGAGGCCGGCAATTACGACACCTACAGCGCGGGCCTCGTGATCAACAACGCTTCCCGCGATTCGCGGACTGCTTGGCGGCTGGGTGCGCACCGGACCTCCGGCGATGGATTCCGTCGCAATGTCTACCTGGGTCGTGACGACACCAATGGCTTTGACGAGAACCTGCTGCGCCTGCGGGTGCGCAGCCAGCTGACAGATCAGCTGGAGCTGAACGTCACGGCGCTCCATTCGGATGTCGACAACGGCTACGACGCCTGGGCCATCGACAACTCGCGGATAACCCGATCCGACCGTCCGGGCGTGGATGCACAGCTGTCGCGCGCCCTGGCCGTCCGCTTCGATTACGACGGCTGGGATGGCATTTCGCTGCGCAGCATCAGCACCTTCCTCGATGCCGACATGGATTATTCCTTCGACGGCGACTGGGGCAATGACGAATTCTGGGGCGAAAACGGTCCCTATGATTTCACCGAGACCATCGGGCGCAAGTCGGCGCAATATCAGTCAGGAGTTTCGGCTGCGCGGCGGTGAATCTGCAAACAGCTGGGTGGCCGGCGTGTATGCGCTGCAGCTGCGCGAGCAATACTCACTGCTGGATCTCTACAACGGCGATGTCTACCGCGCACTGGACAGCAACTTCCGCGCCTTGAGTCTCGCTGTCTACGGACAGCGGGATCGCAAACTCTCCAGCTCGCTGGCGCTGTCGGGCGGGATGCGCATCGAGCGCCGTGACGCGCGCTATCGCGACAGCAACTCACTGGCGGATGATCCCGTGGACACCATGGTGGGTGGCCACCTGGCGCTCACCTGGCAGTTCGCGGAGCGGCAGTCTGCCTATGCTGGCCCTCACCCGAGGCTACAAGGCAGGCGGAGTGAACACGACCGCCTCGCCGATCTCTGACGACCTGCGCAGCTTTCAGCCCGAATTTCTCTGGAACCTGGAGTCCGGCCTGCGAACCCGTTCCGCCGACGGGGCTTTCGACAGCCGGACCAGCGTCTTCTACATGCGGCGCACCGACCAGCAGGTGTCGAGTTCCGTGCAGCCTGATCCCGCTGATCCACTGACCTTCGTGCTGCTGACCGACAACGCCGCGCGTGGCGACAATCTTGGACTCGAGAGTGAGCTCGGCTGGAATCCCGTGCGGGGTCTGCGACTGGAAGCAACTGCCGGATTGCTGCGCGCCCGGTTTCTGGATTACACCCTTGAAGGCCGGAATCTCGACGGAAGAGATAGCGCGCATGCACCGTCGTACCAGTTCGGCCTGGCGGGCACCTGGCGTTCGGCCACGGGCTGGTTCGCCCGTGCCGCGTTCCATGCCGTGGATGGTTACTACTTCAGCGCGAGTCATGACGAACGGGCGCCGGCCTATCAGCTGGTGAACCTGCACGCGGGCTTCGAGGCCGATCGCTGGAGCGCCACGGTGTACGCCCGCAATCTGCTCGATGAGCGTTATGCGGTGCGCGGCTTCTTCTTTGCGAACGAGCCGCCGGACTTCGAGAACCGTCGCTACACGCAGAATGGCGATCCACGGCAGTTTGGTCTGCGCGTTTCCTTCCTGTTCGGAGCACAGCCATGAAGATTGCGGTTGAAATCAGCATGTATCCGTTGACCGCCGAATACCTGCCTCCCATACAGGCCTTCATCGACCGATTGCGGACCAATGAACAGCTGGAAGTGATGACCAACACCATGAGCACACAGGTCTTTGGCGAACTCGAGGTGGTCTTTGCCACCTTGCAGCGGGAGATCCAGGCGAGCTTTGAAGCGGGGCCCAGGGCCGTGTTTGTCACGAAGTTCCTCGGCCCGGCGTAATCATCCGTCATGTCTGATCTCAGCGCAGCATCCCTGCTGGCCAGCGTCCGCGCGACCAGCGCGGCGGAGTGGATCGCCGTGGCCGCGGGTCTGGTGTACGTGGTGCTGATCATCCGGCGCAATCGCTGGGGTTGGCTGTTTGGTGGAGTCAGCTCGCTGATCTTCACGATGCTGTTCGCGCGGGCAAGCTTGCCGATGCAGGCGCTGTTGCAGGCGTCGTATGTAGTCGCAGCAGTCTATGGCTGGTGGAGCTGGGCGCCACAGGCACAAACGCAGCGGATTTCGGTGTGGACGCTCCGCGGCCATCTGCTGGCCATCACCATTGCCGTGCTGCTCAGCCTGGGGTTGGCCCGGCTGCTGGCTGACGAATCGGCATTCCCGCTGCTCGACTCCCTGGTGGCCTGCGCCGGCTTGCTGGCCACCTGGATGGTGGCGCGCGTCTATCTGGAAAACTGGGTGTACTGGATCGGTGCCGACGCGGTATCCATCTACCTGTGCCTTGAGCAGGGGCTGATTGTCACCGCAGGTCTGTTCGTCATTTACCTGCTGATGGCGGTGCTGGGTTTGCGCAGCTGGTGGCAGATCCGCCGGCGCGAGCAGCGTGCAGTGCGGCATCCGCTGGCATGATCGCTGCCGAGGTTCTGTCACTGATACCAGGCTGCGCGGATGGCAGGCAGCCGCTGGCAATCGAGCCTTTGGCAGGTGGGCGGGGTTGCAATCAGGTGTTGCGAGTGGATACGGGAGTCGGTCGATTCGTCCTGCGACAGCGGCGTCCGCCACTGGATCGACCCGGCTCCGTGGCCCGGACGGAGTTGCGCAGCCAGATGGTCGCCGCCGCGGCTGGCCTTGCGCCGCGGGTAATCAATGCGGCATTGGATGGCAGCTGGCTGCTGATGGATTTCATTGATGCCCCGCTATGGACGGAACAGCAGCTGCTGTCCGGGGGAGTGGAGCGCCTGGGGGAGCGTTTGGCATGGCTGCACAGCCTGCCTGTTCCCGGGGCAATCCCGATTGTCGATACGGTTGAGATCGCCGCCGGCTATCTGCGGCAGCTCGGGGCCGCAGACACGGCGGCTGCAGAGCCTTATCTGCCGCTGCTTGCCCGCGTGCAGGATCTTTCCAGCGCCATGGAAGGGATGGCTGCTCGAGCCGTCCTGAACCATGGCGACCTGCAGCTGGCGAACATGCTGGGGCCCGAACCCCTGTTCATCGACTGGGAGTACGCCCAGGTGGTCGACCCGACATATGACATCGCCTGTCTGCTCACTTATTACCCCAGTCTCGAGCCACAGCTGGGCCGGCTGATGAGCAGCGCCGGGCTGTCAAGTCTGGCTGAACAGGCCGTCCTGGCGCTGCAGCGGGAACGTTTCGCCTGCCTGAATCAGCTCTGGAATGCAGTCAATGGTTCGAAAGCTGGATAAGTACCTGCCTGCACAGGCAAAATGGCGCGCTTCCCGCTGGCTAGAGGCGTACTGCTAAATCATGGCTTTGATCAAGGTTACCGACAGGGATGGCATCGAACACGATGTCGAGGGCAATCCCAGCTTCACGTTGATGGAGAACCTCCGCGATCTGGATTACGGCGTGGCTGCAGTCTGCGGCGGCATGTGTGCCTGCGCCACCTGCCATGTCTATGTGGATCCGGAGTGGCAGGCGAAGCTGCCGCCCATGCACTCCGACGAGACGTGATCTGCTGCAGCGATCTGTCCACCTACCGTCCGAATTCCCGTCTCTCCTGCCAGATCAAGTTCTCCAATGCGCTGGCAGGCCTGAAGATCCGCATTGCCGACGACGAATGAGGCAAAGATGAAGCAGCCTGTGTTGAAGCCTGGCAAGGCTCTGATCTGCGGCTCGATGGCCTACGACACCATCATGGTGTTCAACGACCATTTCCGTAATCACATCCTGCCCGACAAGCTGCACATGCTGAATGTGTCGTTCCTGGTGCTGGAGATGCGGCGCGAGTTCGGCGGCTGCGCCGGGCAACATCGCCTACAACCTCAAGCTGCTCGGCGATACCGGCCACGTGATGGCGACGGTGGGCCATGACTTCGGCCCCTACGCCGCAGTGGATGGACAGTCATGGCGTGCCGCGCGATTACCTGCAGACCGTGCTGGCCGAGCACACCGGCCAGGCTTTCATCACCACGGACCTCGACAACAACCAGATCACGGCCTTCCATCCGGGTGCCATGGGCCAGTCGCACCTGAACACGGTGGCGGATGCGGACAATGTGTCGATCGGCATCGTGGCTCCCGACGGCCGCGACGGCATGATCCAGCATGCGACCGCAGTTCGCGGCAGCCAACATCCCCTTCATCTTCGATCCGGGCCAGGGCCTGCCGATGTTCGGTGGCGAAGACCTGCGGACTTTCATCGACCAGGCGAGCTGGGTGACGGTCAATGACTACGAGTGGAGCCTGATGTCCGAGCGCACGGGCTGGGACGAGGCCGATGTTTCAGAAAAGGTCGCGGCGCTGATCGTGACGCATGGCGGCAATGGGTCCACGGTGTACACGGCCGATGGCAAGCTCGTCATCCCGCCGGCGCCGGCCCGTGCGGTGGTCGATCCCACCGGCTGCGGCGATGCCTATCGCGCCGGCCTGCTGCATGGCCTGATGCACGGCTTGCCGTGGGAAAAGACCGGCCCGCATCGCTTCGCTGATGGGTTCGCTCAAGATCGAATCCCGCGGCACGCAGAATCACAGCTTCACGCCGGCCCAGTTCCGGCAGCGTTACGAACAACTTTTCGGTGCACTGTAGTAAGGACAGCATCCAATATGAGCCACAGCTATCTGTTCACGTCCGAGTCGGTATCGGAAGGCCATCCGGACAAGGTTTCGGACCAGATCTCCGACGCGATTCTCGATGCCATCCTGGCGGAAGACAAATACTCCCGCGTTGCTGCCGAAACGCTCTGCAATACCGGTCTCGTGGTGCTGGCCGGCGAGATCACGACCAAGGCGAGGATCGACTACCAGTCGGTCGCGCGCGGTGTCATCAAGGACATCGGCTACGACAACACCGATTACGGCATCGACTACAAGGGTTGCGCCGTGCTGGTGGCCTACGACACGCAGTCGCCGGATATTGCGCAGGGCGTGGATGAAGGCCGGGGCCTGAATCTCGACCAGGGCGCGGGCGACCAGGGCCTGATGTTCGGCTATGCCGTCAACGAGACCGCCGAACTGATGCCGATGCCGCTGCATCTGTCGCATCGGCTGGTGGAGCGCCAGGCGCAGCTGCGCAAGAACGGCAAGCTGCACTGGTTGCGTCCGGATGCGAAGTCGCAGGTCACCATCAAGTACGTGGATGGCAAGCCCGCGGAGATCGATACCGTGGTGCTCTCGACGCAGCATCATCCGGAAATCAGCCACAAGGATCTGAGCGAGGCGGTGATCGAGGAGATCATCAAGCCGGTGCTGCCGCAGGAACTGGTGGGCAAGAAGATCAATTACCTCATCAACCCGACCGGCCGTTTCGTGGTTGGTGGCCCGCAGGGTGACTGCGGACTCACCGGGCGCAAGATCATCGTCGACACCTACGGCGGCGCTGCGCCCCACGGTGGTGGCGCGTTCTCCGGCAAGGACCCGACCAAGGTCGACCGCTCGGCCGCCTATGCGGCGCGCTATGTGGCCAAGAACATCGTGGCCGCCGGCATTGCCGAGCGCTGCCAGGTGCAGATTTCCTATGCCATCGGCGTGGCGAAGCCCACCAGCATCATGGCCACCACCTTCGGCACCGGCAAGATCTCCGACGAGAAGATCGAAGAGCTCATCGCACGGCACTTCGACCTGCGTCCGAAGGGCATCGTGCAGATGCTGGACCTGCTGCGCCCGATCTATCTCAAGACGGCTGCCTACGGCCACTTCGGCCGCAACGAGCCGACTTTCAGCTGGGAAAAGACGGACAAGGCCGCCGCACTGGCTGCGGACGCCGGCATCAAGAAGTAGTTTGAAAGGCGAGCCGCCGAGGAGCGCTGCAGCGTCGTGAGGACGCGAGGCTCGGCTGGTTCGCCGGTTACGGTCAACGGCGCTCTCTAACTACTCACAATTGATAGAGAGGTTCACATGAACGCAGTAGCAAAGACGGGCGTCGGTAGCGACTACCGGATCGCCGACATCTCCCTGGCCGACTGGGGACGCAAGGAGATGAACATCGCCGAGGGCGAAATGCCCGGCCTCATGGCGATCCGCCGGGAGTTCCAGGCGACGCAACCGCTGAAGGGTGCGCGCATCACGGGCTCCCTGCACATGACCATCCAGACTGCCGTGCTGATCGAGACGCTGCAGGCGCTGGGCGCCGAGGTGCGCTGGGCGTCGTGCAATATCTTCTCGACCCAGGACCATGCCGCCGCTGCCATTGCCGCCCGCGGCACGCCGGTGTTCGCAGTGAAGGGCGAGACGCTCAAGGACTACTGGGATTACACCCACAGGATCTTCGAGTGGCCGGGCGAACAGGCCAACATGATTCTTGACGATGGTGGCGACGCAACGCTGCTGCTGCACCTGGGCACCCGGGCCGAGAAGGATGCGAGCCTGCTCGACAATCCGGGCAGCGAGGAAGAGATCGAACTCTTCAATTCCATCAAGGCCACGCTGAAGCGTGATCCGAAGTGGTATTCCACGCGCCTCAAGCAGATCAAGGGCGTGACCGAGGAAACCACCACCGGCGTGCATCGCCTGTACGAGATGCACAAGAAGGGCGAACTGGCCTTCCCGGCCATCAACGTCAACGACTCGGTGACCAAGAGCAAGTTCGACAACCTCTACGGTTGCCGCGAGTCGCTGGTTGACGCGATCAAGCGCGCCACCGACGTGATGGTGGCCGGCAAGATCGCCGTGGTTGCCGGTTACGGCGACGTGGGCAAGGGCTCGGCCCAGGCGCTGCGCGCACTGTCGGCGCAGGTGTGGGTGACCGAGATCGACCCCATCAATGCGCTGCAGGCGGCGATGGAAGGCTACCGTGTGGTGACCATGGAATACGCGGCCGACAAGGCCGACATTTTCGTGACGGCGACCGGCAACTTCCATGTGATCACCCATGCCCACATGAAGGCGATGAAGAACAACGCCATCGTGTGCAATATCGGCCACTTCGACAACGAGATCGACGTCGCGTCGCTGTCGGACTGCAAGATGGAAGAGATCAAGCCCCAGGTCGACCATGTGATCTTCCCGGACGGCAAGCGCATCATCCTGCTGGCGCAGGGGCGTCTCGTGAACCTCGGTTGCGGCACGGGCCACCCGAGCTACGTGATGAGCTCCAGCTTCGCGAACCAGACCATCGCGCAGATCGAGCTGTTCACGCGGACGGCAAGCTATCCGCTGGGCGTGCACGTGCTGCCGAAGCACCTCGATGAAAAGGTGGCGCGGCTGCAGCTGGTGACGCTGAATGCGCAGCTCACCACGCTGACGGACAAGCAGGCGGCCTACATCGGCGTGAAGAAAGAAGGTCCGTACAAGACGGATCACTACCGGTATTGATGGAATGAAAAGGGGCATGCAGTGACGGCAAGGATCATCGATGGCAAGGCTGTGGCCCGCAAACTGCGGGCGGAGTACGCCTTGCGCGTGGAGCGTTTGAAGTCACTGCATGGCATCCAGCCGGGTATCGCCGTGGTGCTGGTGGGAGACAATCCCGCCTCCCAGGTCTATGTGCGCAACAAGATCCTGGCCTGCAAGGACACCGGCATCCATTCGGAGCTTTACCACATGCCGGCCGGCACTCCCGAAGGGGAGTTGCTGGCCCGCATCGATGCGCTCAATGCCGATCCGAAGGTGCACGGCATCCTGGTGCAGCTGCCGTTGCCCGCCGCACATCGAAGTGGCGCATGTGCTCGAACGCATCGCGGTGGAGAAGGACGTCGATGGTTTCCATCTCTACAACGTCGGTGGCCTGGTAACAGGCAATACGGTTTTTCCACCCTGCACGCCGTTTGGCGTGCAGAAGCTGCTCGAATACGAGCAGGTCCCCATCGCGGGGCAGAATGTGGTCGTGGTGGGTGCCAGCAACATCGTCGGCAAACCCATGGCCCTGATGCTGATGCAGCAGGACGCCACGGTCTGCATCTGCCACAAGAAGACCAAGGATCTGGCTCAGTTCACGATGCTGGCCGACATCCTGGTGGTGGCGGCCGGCGTGCCCGGTCTCATCGTCCCGCAGATGGTCAAGACCGGTGTGGTCGTGATCGATGTGGGCATCAATCGCCTGCCGGATGGCCGGCTGGTGGGTGATGTGGATTTCGAAGGGCGTGCGCAAGAAGGCTTCGCTGATTTCTCCGGTGCCGGGTGGTGTTGGTCCGATGACCATCACCATGCTCCTGCACAACACCATCATCTCGGCAGAGCGGTCAGTCGGTCAGGCGCCCTGATCAGTGCTGGTGGTCGTGGGGCGGTGGCGGTGCGCCGTACACCTGGCTCCACGCTGAGACGCCTCCGGCAAGATTCACGACGCTGCGCCCCTGCGCAGCCAGGAAGCGGCAGGCAGCCATGCTGCGTCCGCCAGCGGCACAGATGAAAACTGGCGTTACGCCGGCAGGAATCTCGCCCGCGCGTTGCGGCAGCGTGCCCAGTGGAATGTGTACCGAACCCGGCAGCCGGCCGGCCTCCCATTCGTAGGGTTCGCGTACGTCAACCAGCAGCAGCCGGTCGTCGGCGCCGTTTTTCAGTTCCTGCGCCAGTTGTTGCGGGGTCCATTCAGTAATGCCGCTCAATCGTGTCTCCTTCGGAAGGGAAATCGTGGTGATCGTTGGATGGTCGCCGCAAACGGCGCAGTCGGTGCGCCGCTGGAAACGGAATTCATCGAAGGTCAACGACAGGGCATCGTATACCAGCAGTCGCCCAGCCAATGGCTGGCCGATGCCCAGCAGGACCTTGATGGCTTCGGTGGCCTGCAGGCTGCCCATTACACCGGGCAATACGCCCAGCACACCGGCTTCGGCGCAGTTGGGCACCAGATCCTCGGGACTCTGCGGATACAGGCACCGATAGCACGGCGATGCGCCGGGCAGATAGGTCATCGCCTGGCCTTCGAAGCGGTGGATCGCGGCGCTGACCAGTGGCTTGCCGAGCAGCACGCAGGCGTCATTGATCAGGTAACGCGTGGCGAGGCGGTCGGTGCCGTCGAGGATGACGTCATAGGCTGCCAGCAGCTGCATGGCATTCGCCTCGGTGAGTTTCACCTCGTGCGCAAGCACCTGCAGGTCCGGATTCAGCGCCCGCAGTCTCGCGCCAGCGGTTTGCGCCTTGCTGGCGCCGACCTCGGCGCTGGAGAAAAGGATCTGTCGCTGCAGATTGCTGATCTCGATCCGGTCGTGATCGACGATTCCGAGGGTTCCGACGCCGGCAGCGGCCAGGTACAGGGCTGCTGGCGAGCCAAGGCCACCAGCGCCAATGACCAGTACGGAAGAGGCGGCGAGACGCTGTTGTCCGGCGGCGCCGATTTCGGCCAGTGCGAGATGCCGCGCGTAACGCGCTGGATCGGGTTGGGGCGGTGTTTCCTTGGGCATTCGTGACAGGATCGCTGTCGGGCCCGTGAAGTGTCAACGGCGCAGGTAGACAGGCATCCTGCGCTTGCCTAGGCTTGCCGGCAGGCCAGTCATCGCAGCGGTGGAGAATCGTGTCGTCCAGTGAATTCCCTGAAGCAGAGGCTGGCGCCGGATCAGTTGTTCCATTGCGCCGTCTGGAGCGTCGGGTCGCACTGGTGACTGGCGGCGGTTCCGGCGCGGGCGCGGCCATTGCACGGCGCTGCGCAGCGCTGGGTGCCAATGTGGTGGTTGCCGATATCGATTACGCCCTGGCGGGAGAGGTCGCGGGCAGCCTGCGGGCAGCGGGCACTGCCGCGCTGGCGCATCGCTGCGATGTCGCCGCCGAAGATCAGGTGATCGCGCTGGTGGATCGCGCGGCCCGCGAATTTGGTGGCCTGGATCTGGTGTTCAATGTGGCAGGCCCCTGGCTGGATGGTGATCCGCTGGGTTACTGGTCGCGCATTGTCGGCACCAATCTGCTGGGCACCATGCATGTCACCCGGCACGCGATCGAGTTGCTCAAGCGTCGCGGCGGCGCCATCGTCAATGTGGCGGCCGATTCCGGTATTGGCTTCGGACCCGAGGAGCGCCCTGCCTACTGCGCGGCGAAGGCCGGAGTAGTGCGGCTGACCGCTGCCTTGCGTTCCCTGCAGGAACACAAGATCCGTGTGAACTGCATCGCGCCGGATGTGATTTCTTCGCCCGATGATTTTGCCATTGCTGCGGTGAACCTGGCGCTGCGCGAAGACTGCGCCGGCCGCGTCGCGCTTTATCGCACCGGCAAGGCCGTGCAGCTTGTGGACTATGGAGATCCTGGCTATCGCCAGGTACATACCGCGCCATGGTAGTGGACATCGGACACTTCATCGGCGGTCGCCTCGTGCCACCCGCTCCGGGATGTCGCTGCGCCGACGTATTCAACCCAGCTACGGGAGCCGTGGCAGCCAGGGTGGGATTGGCTGATGCAACCACCGTGGATGCAGCTGTAGCCAGCGCCGCGGCAGCCTTTCCTGCCTGGTCGCAGCTGTCTCCCTTGCGGCGCGCGCGCGTCATGTTCCGGTTCCGCGATCTGCTGGAAGCAAACCGCGCCCGTCTTGCCGCCCTCATCACCCGCGAGCACGGCAAGGTGCTCGCCGACGCGGATGGCGAAGTCACGCGCGGCATCGAGGTGGTCGAGTTTGCCTGTGGCGCACCGCGCCTGCTGGCCGGTGCGCACTCCGACAATGTCGGCGGTGGCATCGACAACTGGAACCTGCGTCAGCCACTCGGCGTGGCAGTCGGCATCACGCCCATTCAATTTCCCGGTGATGGTGCCAATGTGGATGTTTCCGCTGGCGCTGGTTTGCGGCAACACCTTCGTGCTGAAGCCATCCGAGCGTGATCCTTCCGCCAGCCTGCTGCTGGCAGAACTGCTGCGCGAAGCCGGTCTGCCCGATGGGGTGTTCAATGTCGTGCAGGGAGATCGCGAAGCGGTCGATGCGCTGCTGGTGCATCCGGATGTACAGGCCGTCTCCTTCGTCGGTTCGACGCCCATCGCAAAACATGTGCACGACACGGCCTCGCAGCACGGCAAGCGGGTGCAGGCGCTGGGTGGCGCCAAGAACCACATGGTGGTCATGCCCGATGCCGATCCGGGGCTTGCCGTGGATGCCGTGATCGGCGCGGCATTCGGCTCTGCCGGTGAACGCTGCATGGCGATCTCCGTACTGGTGGCTGTGGGCGATATGGCAGACAAACTGCTGCCACGGATCGTCGAGCGTGCGCGTGCGCTGCGAATCGGTGCGGGAGATGTGGCCGGAGTGGAAATGGGCCCGTTGGTTACGGCCGCACATCTGGCCCGGGTAGAGGGCTACGTCGAGCGGGGAGTGCAGGAGGGTGCGAAACTCGTCCTGGACGGGCGTGGCCGGCAGGTGCCCGGTCATGAACAGGGTTTCTTCACCGGCGCCACGGTCTTCGACCAGGTGCAACGGCAGCACGCCATCTATCGGGAAGAGATCTTCGGTCCGGTGCTGTGCATCCTGCGCGCGCCGGACCTTGCCACTGCCGTGCAGTGGATCAACAGCCATCCACTCAGCAATGGCGCGGCCTGCTTCACGGCCGACGGTGCGACGGCACGCGCCTTCGCCCGCAGCGTGCAGGTGGGCATGGTCGGCATCAACGTGCCCATCCCAGTGCCGATGGCCTGGCATTCGTTCGGAGGCTGGAAGCAGTCCCTGTTTGGCGAGCACCATGCCTATGGTGATGAAGCGCTGCGTTTCTACACGCGCTACAAGAGCGTGATGCAGCGCTGGCCGGAGGGCCCTGGCAAGGGCGCCGAGTTCACCATGCCGGTGAATTGATTGCCGGACTGTCGCAGCGAAGGAAAGAACCTGTGCAAGTGATCAACAGCATTGCCGATCTGCGTGCGCTGGCGCAGCGGCGCGTGCCGCGCAGCATCTTCGAATACGTGGATCGTGGCTCTTACGACGAATTGACGCTGCAACGCAATCGCAGCGATTTCGACGCGCTTCAGCTGCGGCAGCGGGTGCTCATCGATGTGTCGCGCCAGAGCATGGTGCGGCCGATGCTCGGCACATCCGCCAACATGCCAGTGGTGCTGGGCCCGGTGGGCATGGCTGGCATGGTGCACGGCGATGGAGAAATCCACGCCGCACAGGCGGCGGAAGCCTTCGGCGTGCCATTCTGTCTGAGCACGGTTTCAATCTGCTCGATCGAAGACGTGCGGCAGGCAACCGCCGCGCCGTTCTGGTTTCAGCTGTACGTCATGAAGGATCGGGGCTACACCGCCGAGCTGATTGAACGCGCCAGGGCTGCGGCCTGCCCGGTGCTGATGATGACTGTGGATATTCCGGTGGGTGCATTGCGCCGCCGGGATGCCAAGAACGGACTGGCCGTGCCGCCGCGGATCACGCTGCGTAGTGCCATCGATATCGCAACCAAGCCGCGCTGGGTCTGGGGTGTGTTGAACGGCAAACGCCGCGAGTTCGGCAATCTCTCCGCAGCGGTAGCCCGCACCGGGGGCATGCCCTTCGCGAAGTGGATCAGCACGCAATTCGATGCCTCCGTGACCTGGGAAGATCTGCAGAAGATCCGCGAGCGCTGGAACGGCAAGCTGATCATCAAAGGCATCATGGATCCCGAAGACGCACGCCAGGTGGCTTCGCTGGGCGCGGATGCATTGGTGGTGTCGAACCATGGTGGCCGGCAGCTCGATGGCGCACCGTCGACCATCTCCGTGCTGCCGCGCATCGTCGAAGCAGTGCAGGGTCGTTGCGAAGTGCTGCTCGATGGCGGCATCCGCTCGGGTCAGGACATCCTGAAGGCGCTGGCGCTGGGTGCCAATGGCACGCTGGTCGGGCGCGCATTCGTGTATGGACTCGGGGCGCTGGGCAGGCAGGGCGTCACTGCGGCCCTTGAGATCATGAGCCGCGAGCTGCAGGTGAGCATGGCGCTGACAGGGTGCAATGACATCCGCGATGTCAACCGTTCCCTGCTGCACTGCCCGGACTAGCGGCCAGCAGGCCGCCGCTGCCCTACGTGTATTGCGGTGTCGGCACCAGTTGCACGCCCCGTTTCCGGCTTCCGACTTTCGACTTGAAGTCGACCGGCTTCAGCACCAGCACATCGCAGGAGAGTGAATCCAGCACTTGTTCGGCGACGTTGCCCACCACGAGACGCTTGAGGCCGGAGCGCGAGACGGCGCCCATGACCACAATGCCGGCGTGGTGCTTGCGCGCCAGTGCCGGAATCACGTCCGACGCCACGCCTGCCACGAAGTGGCGACGGACATCACTGAGTCCGGCCTCTTGCAGGGATTTGCCGAATGCCGCGCGGGCGTCGCGTTGCGCACGCTTCTCTACACCCGCGGTTGGCATTGCGGCCAGGGGCTGCATCATGGCGGCCAAGGGCATCGGCGCCTGCCATGCATGGGCTGCATGCAGTTTGCCGTTCAGGGTCAGGGCGAGGAGGTTGGCAGCCGCGAGGATCTCGGAATCCAGTTTTGCCGGCTTGGCAAAGCTGTGCGAGGGATCGATGGCAGCCATCACCACGGGCTTGCGCCAAGGCTGAGGTCGCTTGATCAGCAGCACCGGGATGGGGCTGCGGCGCAGCAGTTCCCAGTCGTTGAAGCGCAGCAGCCAGGGCAGCAGATGCTGGGTTGCATGTCGTTCCGCCACGATGAGATCGGCATCGATGCGCGAAGCCCGGCGAATGACGGCTTCATAGGCGGGGAAATCCCATTCGCAACGCACAGTTACGGAAATTTCATCTTCGCGCAGGGCGGTGGCGAGTTTCTCCAGCCTGGCAACAACTCTGTCGCTCCACTGGCGCTGCGTCTGCTGCAGGGTCATGCCTTCCAAAGCGAAGGCGTCCAGGTATACGGGGTCGGAGATGGCGTGGAATATCTCCAGCTTCGCGCCGCTGGCGGCGGCAATCTGGGCCGCCTTGCGCAGCGCCGGCTGCTGCCGGGCGGCTGGATTCTTGATCGCAACGAGAATGCGACGCAGGTTTTTCATCTGGAGTCCCTCACCTAGGCATGTTCATACAGCTTACGCCCGCAGCATGCCGCACAGGTACTGCGCGTTGCGGTAGGCTTGCATCCGGTTCTGACCCGCATACATCTGGAGAGTTCTGCATGCAGTCCAAGGTCGCTCTCGTCACTGGCGCCGGTTCCGGAATTGGCCGTGCCGTTGCCATCTCGCTGGCAGGCGCAGGCTATCAGGTGGCCATTGCGGGCCGACGTCTGGCAGCACTGGAAGAAACCGCTGCAGCCGCAGGTGGCAGGATGCTCGTGCTCCCCACAGACGTGACCGACGCGGTGGCAGTGGGCAACATGGTCCACCGTACCGTGGAGAAATTCGGACGCCTGGACGTGCTGTTCAACAATGCCGGCGCCGCAGCGCCCGCCACTCCCACCGAGGATCTGGATCTCGAGGTCTGGCGGCGTGTGATCGACACCAACCTGACAGGTGTCTTCCTGTGCGCGCAGGCAGCATTTCGCGTGATGAAGTCGCAGCAGCCGCAGGGTGGACGCATCATCAACAATGGTTCGATTGCCTCCGCCACGCCCCGTCCAAACCTCGCGGCCTACACGGCGTCCAAGCATGGCGTCTCCGGTCTCACCAAGACACTATCGCTGGAAGGGCGACGATTCAACATCGCCTGCGGGCAGATCGATATCGGGAACGTCCAGACCAATCTTGGCATTCCGATGTCCAGTGGCACGCTGCAGGCAGATTTCTCGTTGAAGCCGGAACCTACTTTCGATGTGAAACACGTGGCCGACGCCGTGCTCTACATGGCAGGACTGCCGCTTGAGGCCAATGTGCTGAACATGACCGTCATGGCAACCGCCATGCCGTTCGTGGGACGCGGCTGAAGCGGTTGTCACGCGAATGACCATTGCAGCCAAGGAGGTCCTCGGGGTGTATCACGCGCCCGCCGGCCATTGGGTGGGCGATGGTTTTCCGGTGCGCACGCTGTTTTCCTACGATCGCCTCGGCAAGCTGCTGAGTCCCTTCCTGCTGCTGGATTACGCCGGGCCGGCGCAATTCGCGCCCGCAAACAAGCCGCGTGGTGTGGGAGAGCATGCGCACCGCGGCTTCGAAACAGTCACGATCGTCTACAGTGGCGAGGTGTCGCACCGCGACTCTGGTGGCAATGGCGGAACCATAGGCCCTGGTGATGTGCAGTGGATGACAGCTGGCGCGGGCGTGATGCACGAAGAGTTCCACTCGGCCGCCTTCACGCGCGAGGGCGGCCTGCTGAAGATGGCGCAGCTGTGGGTGAATCTGCCGGCGCGCGACAAGATGATTCCGCCGCGTTATCAGGCGATCAGCAATGAATCGATTCCGGTGGTCGAATTGCCGGATGCCGCCGGCAAGGTGCGCATCATTGCGGGGACGTTTGGTGGCGCGTCCGGTCCGGCGCGAACCTGGACAGAGCTCAACGTCTGGGACGTGGCGATGACGGCCGGCGCCTGTACGCTGGATGTGCCGGAAGGCCATAACACCGTGCTCGCGGTTCTGGGTGGTGAGCTGGCGCTGGCATCCGGGCAGGTTCTTGGCGATGGTGACCTCGCGATCCTTGCAGGTGTGGGGCACCGGGTTTCACTCCACTCCCGTTCAGGCGCGAGCTTCCTGATGTTGAGCGGTGTTCCCATCGATGAACCGATTGTAGGCTATGGGCCGTTCGTGATGAACACCCGTGAAGAGATTGTTGCGGCATTCGAGGATCTGCAGGCAGGACGGTTCGGCAGTCTGGGCTGACGGAAACAGCAGGGGGCTTTATGGCGGATTATTCAGGTGCGGCAACGGGGCGTGGTTACGCAGCCCCCATGCGTTTCGAGGCCGATATCCTTGATTGCGAAGTCGTCGGCAAGATTCCATCGGATATCAATGGCGCCTTTTATCGAGTGGGTGGGGAGTGGTTCTACCCACCCCGGTTTCCGGATGATGCCCCCCTGCATGCAGATGGCTATGCCAGCATGTTCCGCATCCGCAATGGCAAGGTGGACTACCGCGGCAGGTGGATCCGCACGGAGCGCTTCGAGAACAACCTGAAGGCCGGCCAGCAGCTGTACGGGTATTACCGCAATCCCCACACAGACGACGCCTCTGTGCGCGACGCGGCACGACCGAATCGCCGCACGGTCTCCAATACGGCACCCCTGGTGCACGGTGGCAAGCTGTTCTCGCTGAAGGAAGACGGCCTGCCTTATGAGCTGGACCCCAATACCCTGGCAACACGTTCACAGTGGAATGCCGGCGGCGCCTGGAAGAGCGAGACCTTCAGCGCGCATCCGAAGCTCGACCCGCTGACCGGAGAGATGGTTTCCTTCGGGTACGAAGCCACGGGTCTTGCCAGCAATGATCTCTATATCGCGACCATGGATGCGCGCTCGCGCCTGACCGACAGCGTAACCGTCAAGGTGCCCTACGTCAGCGTGATCCACGACATGGCGCTGACTCATCGGCATGTGGTCATCCCCTTCGGCGGTTACGTAACCAGTGCAGAGCGACTGAAAGAGGGCAAGATCCACTGGGGTTGGGATGCCGCCAAGCCCTCGATGATCGGTGTGATGCCGCGCGGTGGGGCAGCGAAGGACATGCGCTGGTTCCAGGGTCCAGAGCGTTGCATGATGCATACGTTCAACGCGCACTCCGAGGGCAACAAGGTCATCCTCTATGCGCCGTTCTACGATTCGAATTTCTTTCCGTTTTTCCCCCCGGTCGATGGCTCACCGTGGAATCCCGCGAAGGCACGGTCTTTCATCCGCAAGATCACGCTCGATCTGGACAAGCGTGGCAACGACTGGAAGGAGGAGATCCTGTGGCCCATGCAGGTGGGCGATCTCGGCAAGGTGGATCCGCGCGTGCTGTCACTGCCCACGCGCTACCTCTACACCATGTTCACTGACGACGACAGGCCGACCGACCGTGCCAAGATGGGGCCTGGTGCGCCAGCGCGGCTGACCAACAGCTATGGAAGCTTCGATATCCAGACCGGCAAGGTGGACAAGTACTTTGCGGGCCCGACACACGCCCTGCAGGAATGCAGTTTTGTCCCCCGGGGTACGCAGGGGAATGAAGGCGAGGGGTACCTGGTGGGCGTTGTCTCGAACTACGCCGAGATGCGCTCCGAGCTCGTGATCGTCGATGCGCAGCGTCTGGGTGATGGCGATATCGCGCGGGTGCTGCTGCCGTTTCGCATCAGCCCGCAGGTGCATGGCGTGTGGGCGGATGCAAAAGAGTTGCCGCTCATCTGAAGCGGCAACTTCGCAGGCTTCAGGCCAGCCAATCCTTGCCACGCAGGGTTGTCAGGTAGGGCAGCAATGCGGCGTCCATTTCCGCGTCGGGGCTGGCATAGGACCAGTGCGCCTCGGCCGGCATGGACATCAGAATGGCTTCCGTGCGACCACCTGACTGCAACCCGAACAAAGTGCCCCGGTCGAAGACCAGATTGAATTCCACGTAGCGTCCGCGCCGATACAGCTGGTAGCGACGCTCCCGCGCTGTCGACGGCGTGGCGTGGCGCCGATTCATGACTTCGAGATAGGCATCGTGGTAGGCGTTGCCGACCTGCTGCATCAACGCGAAACCCTGGTCCCAGGTCAGTGGCATGTCTGGCGTGGTTTCGTTGACGTCATCGTAGAAGATGCCACCGATGCCACGTGCCTCGTTGCGGTGCTTGAGCCAGAAGTATTCATCGCAATGCTTGCGCGCGACCGGATAGATGGCCGGCGACACTGCATTGCAGGCATCCCGTGCGAAGCGATGCCAGAGCACGGTGTCTTCTTCATAGGGGATGCTGGGTGTCAGGTCGAAACCGCCACCGAACCACCAGACATCACCTGCGCTGAAAAAGCGCACGTTCATGTGGCTGGTGGGCGCGTGCGGATTGTGCGGATGCATCACCACCGACACTCCCATGGCGCGAAAATCGCGGCCAGCGAGCTGCGGATTGCGTGCGGTCGCTGAAGGAGGAAGTTGCGACCCGCGCACATCGGAAAGTGCCACGCCCGCGCGTTCCATCACCTTGCCGCCTTCCTGCACGGCCGTGATGCCACCGCCCTGCAGCTTGCCTTCACCGGCGGGGCGCTGCCACGCATCGCGCAGGAATGTACCGCCCATCTGTGTGCCGAAACTGTTGCAGAGCCGATCCTGCAAGCCATGCAGGTAGTTCAGTACCTGCGAAGTTCTGTCGTTGTTCATGTGCGCCATTCTACGGCGCGGCGCTGTTTGTCGCTATTTCGGCCAGGTGTTCTGGAACTGTTCCAACACTTCGCGCAAGGTTCGCGGATTGCGACCGGTTATCATTTTCACATGGTTGGTCAGCACGTTGAAATATCCCTCGCGAATGGACTGGCCGAAGGTGACCATGTCGTCGCTGGACCAGGGAATCGGACCTTTGGCAGGATCATCCGAGGCATGCCGGGGCACGCCGAGGGAATCGAAATAGGCGAACATTTCGTCATCGGTGACCGGCTTGTAGAGGATGGGCTTGCCGGTCATTGCAGATGCCATGGCGACTGCCTTGGGAAAACTCAGCAGCTCGGGTCCGGTAATGTCGTAAGCCTTGTTCTCATGGCCTGGCTGCGTCAATACGCCTACTGCCGATGCAACGCAGTCGTCGCGCGACACGAAGGCAATCTGGCCATCATGGCAATTGTCGGGCAGGACTCCGGATGCCAGCGCCGGCGGAATCACCGCCATCGCGATCGCTTCGGAGTACTGGCTGTCGCGCAGGAATGTCCAGCTGGCGCCGGATTTCTCGATGATCTCTTCGGTGGCGCGATGATCCAGCTTCACGATGGCAGGATTCTTCGGTTTGTCGGCGCTCATCACGGAGGTATAGACGATATGACGCACACCGGCCTTGACGGCCGCTTTCACGGCGTTCTCGTGCTGGCCGACGCGGGTGCCCACGCGCGCGGTGCTGATCAACAACATGCGGTCGCCGCCAGCGAAGGCGGCCGCCAGGGATTCGGGGTGGTCGAAGTCGGCTTTGCGGACGCTGACCCCGCGCGCTGCGAGATCCGCCAGCTGCTCTGGTTTGCGCGTGGTGAGAATCAGTTCCTGCGGAGCAACCTTCTCCAGCAGCAGCGCGGTGGCTGCCCGACCGAAAGCGCCCGTAGCGCCCGTTACAATGATCGCCATGTCGCTGCTCTTCCTTTCTGTTTCGGTGGATCCGGTAGACGGCGCGGGGAGCGTATCACCGCCCCCCTGCTACAGGGTAAGGTAGCGGCATGATCCGCCTGGCTGCGAACATCTCGACGACGTTTACCGAGTTGCCATTTCTCGAGCGCATCGGGGCAGCGGCGCGGGCCGGATTCCGGGCCGTGGAATGCCAGTTTCCCTACGAGGTCGAGCCGGAGGACATCGCGCAGCGCCTTGCGTCGGCCGGAGTCAGATGGGTTCTGTTCAATGCACCGCCCGGGCGGGCCGATGCGGGCGAACGCGGCATCGCTTCATTGCCAGGCAGGCAGCAGGAATTCGATGCCGGCATCACGCGTGCGCTGGAGTATGTCGCGGCCGGCGGGTGCAGGCGCGTGCATGTCATGGCCGGATTGCTGCCGAAAGGCGCAGACCGCAGCCGGCATGTGGATGAGTTCGTCGGCAATCTCATTCGCGCGGCGGATCGCCTGGCGGCCGTGGATGCAACGGTGATGATCGAGCCGATCAATACCCGCGTGGATGTGCCTGGCTATCTGCTCGATTCCACCCGGCTCGCCCTGGAATGCATCCGTGCAGCCAGCCGCCCGAATATCCAGCTGCAATATGATGTCTACCATATGCAGATCATGGAGGGCGATCTGATGCGTTCGATCGAGCGGCTGCTGCCATGGATCGGACACATCCAGATCGCGGACAACCCCGGACGCCACGAACCGGGCACCGGCGAGATTGCATTCGAAAGACTGTTGCGGCATATCGACGCGATCGGCTATCAGGGTCATGTCGGCTGCGAGTACCTGCCTGCAACGCGTACTCTGGAAGGTCTTGGTTGGGCTCGGCCCTATCTGGAAGGAGAGAGCGCATGAAACGGGTTCAAACGTTAAGGTTTCCGGCCGCACTTTGCCTGCTGCTCGCAATTGCCTGCGGCGCGGCGCAGGGTGCTGCCGCGCTGACATCCGCAGAGAGTACAGACGGTCTGAAGGCTGCGCTGACGCAGGCTGCCAGCGTCGCCGTTGCGACGCTGGGCAAGGCGGATGGCTTCATGGGAAACCCCGAAGTCCGCATACCCCTGCCGGGCAAGTTGCAGAAGGCCAGCAAGACGGCGCGCAAGCTGGGATTGGGCAAACAGACCGATGCGCTGGTGCTCGCCATGAATCGTGCTGCAGAAGCCGCCGTTCCGGAGGCGAAGGAACTGCTGGTGCAATCGATCAAGCAGATGAGCGTCGGTGATGCATTGCGCATTCTCAAGGGCCCGGAGAACGCAGCCACGGAATACTTCCGCAAGGAGATGTCCGACAAACTGAGTGACAGATTCCTGCCCATCGTCGGCAAGGCCACGGCCGATGTGCAGCTTGCCGATCGTTACAACGAGGTGGCGGGCAAGGCGAGTGCGCTGGGTCTGCTCGACGCCCGCGATGCGAATCTCGATGCCTACGTAACCCGCAAGGCGCTGGATGGTTTGTTTCTGGTCATGGCGCGCGAGGAAGCGGCCATTCGCAAGAATCCGCTGGGACAGGCCAGCTCGCTGCTGCGGAAAGTTTTCGGATCAGTGGGGAAGTAGCCCGCTCATCCTACGCCTCGCTTTGAGCCATACAACTTCCCAGGCAGTTGTATGGCTATCGCTTGAACTCCCCGACAGCCGGCGCAGAATGATTCTGTGTACAACTGGAAGGAGGGTTCATGATGAGCGCCCATATCCAGCAGGCCGGGCTTCTTTCCGGTCGATCCATGACGATGATGGCGGTGATCGGGCTGCATGCACTGGTCATCGCAGCGTTGATTGCAGTCAAGGTGGTTCCGGAGTTGGCAAAACCCGGACCACTGTCGCTGGTCCTGGTTCCAGTGGTCGAGCCGGCGGACCCTGTGCGAACGGAGCCAACATCTTCATCCCGCGATTTGAAGCCGACATTCAACACGAAGGTGGTGATCCCGGTGCCGGACCATATCCAGTGGGAGGTCGCTGAGACTGTACAGGCACAGCCGGAGGTGGGGACGGCCGGGGGGGATGAGGTCGAGAGTGGATCAGTCGTCAACGCGGTGTCGCGCAGTGCGACGGAACTGCAGTACCAGATCGTGCGCTCCACGGATGATTACTACCCCTCTGCCTCCCTGATGCTGGAAGAGCAGGGCGTGGCAGTGGTTCGTGTCTGTGTGGACGCCGCAGGGCGAATGGATGGGGTGCCAACCGTCCAGTCGAGTTCTGGCCATCGTCGCCTGGATACGGCTGCGGTGCGCTGGGCACGCGAGTCATTGCGCTTCACTCCCGCGACCGTGGACGGACTGGCGGTGGCCGCCTGCAAGGGTTTTCGGGTGAATTTCGCCGTGCGCTAGCGAGGTCGCAGCAGTGCGGTGCAGCACCGCTGCGTTTATAGTCCGCAGGTGCAAAATGCGGTGAAACATCGGTCGCAGACGCTCGCAGGCATGGATGATGAATCCCTGCTTGCGCTGCGTTTCCGCGACCTGTCATTGCCGCTGCGCTCCGGGATGGTGGCGGCGCATATGCAGCGGCTGTACCGCGACCTGCGTGCGCGGGGCCTCCGGTTCAGGCCGCATTACTGGTTTGCCGAGGAATGGTTCTCGCCGGACGGTGTGCCGGGTATCGCGCTGCCGTTTTACCTTGCGCAACCCCGGTTGATTCGCCTGGAACGTCGCTTCATGCACCAGGTGGAAGGCGGCAGCAGCCGCTGGTTGACCGGCATCCTGCGGCACGAAGCCGGGCACGCGCTGGACACCGCCTATGGCCTGCGGGATCGCAATGACTGGCGCGAGGTGTTTGGCCGTGCAACCGAGCGTTATCCTTCCGACTACACACCGCGCCCTGCCAGCAGGCGCCATGTGCTGCATCTGGGCCACTGGTATGCCCAGAGCCATCCCACCGAGGATTTTGCCGAGACGTTCGCGGTCTGGTTGCAGCCACGCGCACGCTGGCGGCGCGATTACGCGGGCTGGCCGGCGCTGCGCAAGCTGGAGTATGTGGATGCGCTGATGGCGCAGATTGCCACTCGCAAGCCATTGTTCCGCTCGCAGCGCGAGATTGACCCGATCGCAGAGTCGACCACCACGCTGCGCGAACACTACCGGCGCAAGATCGGTCGATACCTCGTGGACGATACCCGCCACGATGGTGCCCTGCGCCGTCTGTTCACGTCGGAAACCGACCGTCGCCGCGGATCCGCAGCGGTCTGCCTGCGTGCGATTGGTCCACGCGTCGCGCGCAACCTGGTGCGTGACGCAGGCCTGCATCCCTATGTGGTCGAGCATGTCATGCAACTGCTGATGCATCGTTGCAGCAGCATGCAACTGAAGTTGCGCCATGACCGGCGCCGCACCCAGCGCCAGTTCCAGGCGCTGGTCAGGCGCGTCGTGCTCGGCATCCTGAAACGAAATCGCGAGAGTTACGCCCTGTGAAGAGACGACGAATTTTGCTGCTGGTCAACGAGGCGCTCATACCGCCGGATGACCTGCGCGGATTGAGCGAAGACCAGATCGAAGCCTGCCGCACGGAATACAACGTGCTCTCCACCCTGTCGAACGAAGGGCATGAGGTACGTGTGCTCGGCATTGGCGACAAAATCGGTGAACTGCGCCGGGTGGTCCGCGACTGGCGGCCGGAGATCACTTTCAACCTGCTGGAGGAGTTCTCCGGCATCGTGACCTACGATCATTATGTGGTCGCGTTCCTCGAGCTCATGCGGCAGCCCTACACCGGCTGCAATCCGCGCGGCATGATGCTGAGCCGCGACAAGGTGCTGACCAAGCAGATTCTGGCCTACCACCGGATTCCGACTCCCCGGTTCCACCTGTTCCCCTGGGGCAGGGTCTATCGTGAGCCACGCGGGCTTGAATATCCGTTGTTCGTCAAGTCGGCGACGGAAGATGCGTCTCTGGGCATCTCGCAGGCCTCCATCGTGCATGACGCCGAGCACCTGCGTGAGCGCGTGAACTTCATTCACGAGCAGACACAGAGTGATGCGCTGGTCGAGCAATACATCGAAGGGCGTGAAATCTATGTTGGCGTCATGGGCAATGAGCGGCTGACTACCTTCCCGGTGTGGGAGCTGAACTTCGGCAAGCTGCCCGATTTCCAGGCAGGCATCGCGACACGCAAGGTGAAGTGGGATCGCGCCTACCAGCGCCGCCATGGCATCAGCACGGGGCCCGCCAGCGATCTGCCGGAAGGCGCAGCTGCCCGCATCTCGGGGCTGGCGAAACGCGTTTATCGCGCCCTGCACATGAGCGGTTACGCACGCATGGACCTGCGCATGCGCCCGGATGGCAGCGTGTTCGTGCTGGAAGCCAACGCCAATCCGAACCTCACCTATGGCGAGGATTTCGCGGAGTCCGGACACATTGCGGCCGTCAGTTACGAAAAGCTGCTGAACCGGATCGTGCAGCTGGGCCTGAGCTACCGGCCGGAATGGCGACTGTTCGAATAGCCATCCAAACTGCTAGGCTCGGTTGCCAACACAAACAAGAGCACGCAAATGCAAAACAGGGTGGTGGGGTTGGTCTTGGCGCTGTTGCCGGTGGGTGCAGCGCTGGCCCAGGATGCAACGCCTGGCAGCGAGTGGCTGAGCTTCAACAAGGGCCTGCATGGCCAGCGTTACTCGGCGCTCAAGCAGATCACGACAGAGAACGTCGCGCGCCTGGGCCAGGTTTGCAGAGTGCAGATCGATGGGCCGGGCTCGTTTCATGGTGGCCTGATCGTGGAAGGCAACACCATCTACACCGGCACGCCGCGCGAAACCGTGGCACTGGATGCCACGACTTGTGCGCTGCGCTGGAAGTTCGAGTATCGCCCGGAGGAAGACCGTTGCGGCGGCTCCAGTCGTGGCGTCGCCTTGCTCGATGGCCGGCTGTTCCGAGGCACCTGCGACGGTCGATTGATCGCACTGGATGCGGCGACGGGAAAGCTGCTGTGGAAGAACGCGATGGCCTCGCCGCTGCTGGGTGAATCCACGACGGCCGCGCCGCTGGCCTGGCAGGGCGTGGTCTACATGGGTGTGGGAGGCAGCGAACTGGGCGCTCGCGGCCGCGTGCAGGCCTTCGATGCGGCGACCGGCAGGGAGTTGTGGCGCTTCCAGACCATTCCCACCGGCACTGAAACCGGCGCCGACACCTGGAAACGACCAGAGAGCGCGAAGACGGGCGGCGGTGGCGTCTGGGGAGTCATGTCGCTGGACGTGGCAACCGGCGAGTTGTTTGTTCCGGTTGGCAACCCCTGGCCGGATATCGACATCGGCCACCGCCCGGGCGAGAACCTGTTCACCAATTCGATCGTCGTGCTGGATGCACGTACCGGTGCCCTGAAGTGGTGGTACCAGGTGTCGCCCGCCGACTGGATGGATCTGGATCTCGTGGCTGCGCCGGTGTTGTATCGCAGTGATGGCGCGCGCGACTTCATGGCCATCGCGGGCAAGGACGGCTATGTCACCGTGGTTGATCGCGACACGCGCAAGCGCGTGTTCCGCACTCCCGTTACCACCGTGGAGCAGATCCCGAAGATGCCCACCCGTGAAGGCTCGCGCATGTGTCCCGGTTACGCGGGTGGCGTGGAATGGAACGGCCCCGCGCTGGATCGCCTCAACAACAGCCTGATCGTCGGGGCGGTGGATATCTGCTTCATCGTCAAACTTGGCGAAACGAAATACTCGCCGGAAGCAGCGAGTTTCGGTGGCACTGTTGCACCCGATGGGCCAGCCACAGGCTGGATCACCGCGCTGGATCCCCTTACGGGGGCCGTGCGCTGGAAGTATCACGCCGAGAAGCCAGTGGTGGCGGGCATCACGCCCACTGCAGGCGGTGTGACATTTGCCGGAGATCTGGCCGGCAACTTCCTGGTGTTCAACAGCAAGACGGGCGCCGTGCTGCTGAAGGCACCGGCCGGTGGCGCCATGGCGGGCGGTGTGGTCACCTATGAAGTGGCTGGCAAGCAATACGTCGCGTTTGCGGCGGGCAATGTCTCGCGCAATGCCTTCGGCGACATTGGCCTCCCGAGCGTCGTGATCATGACGCTGGACCCGAAGTCTCCCCCCACGGCCACCAACATCACCGTGGCGACGAAGGATGCGGCCAATGGTAGAAGGCTGTATGGCCAGGTCTGCCAGGCCTGCCACGGCCCGGATGGCGACATGCTGGCCAACAACAAATTGCGCAACCTTGGGGCGCGCCGCGATCTCGCGTCGACCATCGCCTACATCAAGGATCCCAAGGCGCCCATGCCCAGGATGTTTCCGGATCTGCTCGACGAACAAAGCGTGATAGACGTTGCCACCTGGATACATGAGGAGTTGCGATGAAGAAGCCGATGGTTGCAGCGCTGCTGCTGTTGATGGCGCCGCTGGTCTTTGCGGGTTACGCCGACGACCGCGCGGAAATCGAGAACATGTCCAACAAGTACATGGTCGCAGTGGACGCAGGAGACATCGAAACAGTCATGTCCACCTGGGCGGAGGACGGTGTGCTGGACTGGGTGAATGGCATAGAGAATGGCAAGGCAGCGATCCGCAAGGCCATGTCCGGATTCGGTGGCGCGCGGCCCGTGACGATTCCCGATGGCGCGACTTCGCGGCCCCGCACGCGGCACCAGATCATCAATCACGTGATCGATGTGAAGGGTGATACGGCGAAAACCACGGCCTACTGGTTTGCGCTCACCAACAACACGCCACAGGGCGACGTGCAGCTGCTGTACTTCGGGCACTACGAAGATGATCTGGTGCGGGTGAACGGCAAGTGGCTGTTCAAGAAGCGCAAGGTCTACAACGAGTCGCGGAACAACCGTGCGTTGTTCTATCCGGGGCTGGGCGAGAAGGACCCACGGACGAAATAGCCCGATGGATGCGACCGGGTATCTGCTCGCCGGTGCCCTGGGAGTCTCCCTGGCTGCCGCAGTGGGCTTCCGGGTATTCGTGCCGGTGCTGGTAGCGGCGATCGCTGCGCGGATGGGGGTGCTCGATCTCCCACCGAGTTTCGAATGGCTTTCCACGGGCACCGCCATCGCCATGCTGGCGGTGGCGGCTGCTGCGGAAATTGCCGCGTATTACATTCCGGGTGTCGACAATCTGCTCGACGCACTCGCGGCACCGCTGGCAGTCGTTGCGGGCACCATGATGGTCGCTGCACCGCTGTGGGATCTGCCGCCCTTGCTCAAATGGACCACGGCAATCATTGCCGGTGGTGGCGCGGCTGGACTGACGCAGGGCCTGACATCCCTGCTGCGAGCCAAATCAACGCTGACTACCGGAGGGCTCGGGAATCCGGTGGTGTCCACGGCGGAGCTGGGCGGATCCCTGCTGCTGTCCGTCCTGGCGTTGCTGGTGCCGGTGTTTGCACTGGCGCTGCTGATCCTGGTCGTGGTGCTGCTGTTCCGCTGGTTGCGGCGGCTTGCGAGGCGTACTGTATGAATATACAGTCCATGCATGATCATGCAGGTTCCGCCATCTGGGTTCAAAGGCAGGGGTGCGCTCGCCAACCCCGGCAACCGGTTCGATAGTCAGCAGATCGAAGAGCTCGACGACGGCTGGTATCAGGAAGAGCAGCCCGGCAGCATCGAGACTGAGCTGCTGGTCGACTCCAGCCGCAGCATCATCGCCCGCAATGATTCTCCCGATATCAACTTCGACCAGTCGATCAATCCCTACCGGGGCTGCGAGCATGGCTGTGTGTTCTGCTACGCGCGCCCCACCCATGCCTATCTCGGCATGTCGCCCGGCATCGATTTCGAAACGCGCCTGACCTACAAGCCCGAGGCCGCGCAGCTGCTGCGCAAGGAGCTGTCGCGCCCCGGCTATGTCTGCAGCCACATCATGCTCGGCTCCAACACCGATCCCTACCAGCCGGTGGAGCGCAGGATGCGCATCACCCGCTCCATCCTGGAAGTGCTCGCCGAAGCGCGACACCCCGTGGCCATCACCACGCGCAGCACGCTGCTGCTGCGCGATCTGGACCTGCTCGCCCCGATGGCAAAACAGGGACTGGTGATGGTGATGTTCAGCATGACCACCTTCGATGCAGATCTGAAGCGCCGGCTGGAGCCGCGTTCGGCCGCTTCCGAAGCGCGCTTGCATGCCATCCGCGCACTGCGCCACGCGGGAGTACCGGTAGGAGTGCTCGCGGCGCCGATCATTCCCGCCGTCAACGACAGTGAACTCGAGACCATCCTTGAACGTTCTGCCGAAGCGGGGGCTACCCACGCCGGCTATGTGCTGCTCCGTCTGCCGCTGGAAGTGAAAGACCTGTTCCGCCAGTGGCTCGCCGTGCACATGCCCGATCGCGCCGAGCACGTCATGTCGCTGGTGAATGAAACCCGCGAAGGCAAGGACAACTCCTCGCAGTTCGGTGCGCGCATGCGTGGCTCCGGCGTCTGGGCACAGCTGCTGCGCGACAGGTTCCGCCTGGCCAGCCGCCGGTTCGGGTACACCACGGAGCGCCGCATCCAGCTGGCAACGGATCTGTTCCGGCCCCCGGAATCCAGCGGGCAGATGGGGCTCGGGTTCTGATAGATTGCGCGCCGCGATGATTCCTTCTTCCCAGCATGCCATTGCAGAGACCCGTGCCTGGGTCGACCGTGCGGTGATCGGCCTGAACCTGTGCCCCTTTGCCAGGGCCGTACAGACCAAAGACCAGATCCGCTACGTGGTGAGCGAAGCCACCGATCTGGACGCGTTGCTGGACGCGCTGCGCGACGAGATGGACCGTCTGGTCGCTACGGATGCTGCCGAGGTGGACACCACCTTGCTCATCCACCCGCAGGTGCTCAACGATTTTCTCGATTACAACGACTTCCTCGGCGCGGCCGACGAACTGCTCGAACAACTCGGTTATGAAGGCGTGCTGCAGGTGGCGAGCTTTCACCCGCGGTTCCAGTTTGCCGGTACCGAAGTGGACGATGTTTCGAATGCGACCAACCGGTCGCCGTATCCCACCCTGCACCTGCTGCGTGAAGACAGCATCGACCGCGCAGTAGCGGCATTCCCGCTGGCCGAGATGATCTACGAGAAGAACATCCGGACGTTGGCGGCGTTGGGCAGCGAAGGTTTCGCTGCGCTGCAGGCTCAATGCAAGGCAGACGCCGGCAGTTGATCAGCTGCTGGCAGCCCTGAGCGCGGTCAGCACCCTTTCGCTTCGGAAAGGCGGGCGGCGCAAGCGAACACCCGTTGCATCGTAGATCGCGTTGGCCACCGCCGCAATCAGCGGCTTGTGGCTGGTTTCACCAGCGCCGTACGGAGCCAGGTCTGGACGGTCCGGGTTGGGATCGCCATTGACCAGCACGATGTCGATGCCGGCGGGGGTGTCCGAATGCCGCAGGGTTGGATGCGAGGCCCAATCGACGCTGGTGACTTTCTCGTTGTCGAACTGAACCTCTTCCCACAGGGCGCGGCTCAGCGCGTGCAACAAACCGCACTCGACGGTGTGGCGCAGGCCTTCGGGATTGATCGCGAGCCCGCAATCATGGGCACAGACCAGGCGCTTGACCCACACGTGTCCCGTGGTTCGATTCACTTCGACTTCGGCGATGGTGGCGGCAATGGTGTTGCTGCGGTAGGTGTAAGCGATGCCTCTTCCGGTGAGCACGTTGCCGCGCGCTGCGGCAGCGCGCGGCCTCGGTGAGTGGCGCACCTCCCAGCCGTAGGCTTTCGCGGCCGCCTGCACCACGGCCAGCGACCTGGCCTTGCGGAACACAGTGTCCTCCTTCGCCTTCTCCAGCATGTCGAGACGGAACTGCACCGGATCCGCCTTGGCTGCTGCGGCGAGTTCGTCGATGAATGATTCAAAGGCGAAGGTGACCTGCGGCCCGTTGGGGTCACGCAGATTGCCGGTGCGCAGCGGGGTCTCCCACAGCATCGGCATGCCGACGACGCGCGTCGTGGTGCGACGGTTCGGTATGGCATACATCACGGAGGGCGCTTCGGCGCTGCCGCGGGCAGGTCGTTCGGGTCGCCGGCCCATCAGCTGTGCAACCAGCACCGTATCCGGTTCGTTGTATCCCAGATGGTTGTGGTCCGCGGCAATGGCGTCGTATTCCAGCGCCACGAGCTTGCCCTGGGCATCGAGCCCGCCACGCAGCTTGAAGACATAGGGCGGACCCTTGGTGTCCCACGCGGTTTCTTCGTCGCGCATCCATTGCATGCGCACCGGACGGCCCATTTCACGCGCCAGGAAGGCGGCTTCGAAGCCGGCATCGTCTGCCGCGGTGCGGCCGTACACCTGTGGGCCATCCATGTAGACCACGCGCACCTTGTCGCGCGGCATGTCGAGGAAACGCGCCACGCCATTGCGCAAGCCATAGGCCTTCATGTCGTTGGAGTAGATCGTCATCTGCCCGTTGGAAGGATCGGCCAGTGCATGCGCCGGACCGATGGCCGTATGACCCTGGAAGGGCACTTCGTATTCTGCTTCGACCACACGCGCAGCCGCTGCAAGCGCCGCGGCCGGATCTCCCTGGATCTGCGGCTCGCTCGCTGAGCTGGGTGTGGCGCGTGCGCATGTAGTCGAACAGTCCGCTGGAAGCCGGAAACGGCGCGGTGGCAGGGCGCTTCCATTCCACCTTCAACTGCCTGGCGGCGCGTATCGCGTTTTCCTCGCGCTCGCAGACAACAGCCACATAGTTGCCGCGGCTGACCACGCGCAGAAAGCCGGGCACGTCGGCGACTGAAGATTCGTCGATGCGCTGCAGTGTGGCGCCCGCCAGTGGCGGCCGGACATTGCGCGCATGCACCATGCCGGGCAGCTTCATGTCCACGGCCCATTTCAGCGATCCATCCACTTTGCCCGGGATGTCGTAGCGCTGGATGGATCGCCCCACCACGCGCAGCTCGTTGACCGGCTTCATGGAGGCCTTGCCGGTGGTGGCATCGACGTTGCGACCGGTGAGCGTGACGTTGAAGCGCCTGCCGCCAACCAGTTCCGCGTAGGTCACCTTCTTCGAGGCATCGGCCTTCAGCGCGATGGTCGCGTTCGACACAGTGAGCAGGTCAACGGGTACGCCCAGGTGCTGGCCACCCAGTTCCAGCAGTACCCGCCGCGCTTCCGCACCGACCCTGCGCATGGCGAGGCCATCGCGCTCCACACCATCGGAACCACCGGAGCCGCCTTGATCAGGGGTGATGTCCGTGCAGCCCATGATGAGGCTGGTGCGGTCGTAGGCGATGTCCAGTTCGTCGCAGATCATCTGCCGATAGGCGGTGCCGGTTCCCTGGCCGCCATCGGTCTTGCCAACAAAGAACGTCGCCGTGTTGTCGGGGTGGATCACGATCCAGGTGTCGAGTTGCAGGAAGTCGGGATCGGGATACGGTCCGGCTACTGCGGGTTCCGCGGCAACAGCATTGCCGCCGGGCAGGGTGACCACTCCCATCGTGAACACCAGCGCACCGGACCCCTTCAGGAAATCCCGTCGCGAAGTCTGGTTCGAGCCTGCGATGGCATCCTCGACCGCTTTCGGCAATTGCAGCGAGGCACTCACTTCGACCCTCCGGCAGTTGCGCCACGAACTACTCGCTTGATTGCAGCCTGCACCCGGTAGTAGGTCATGCATCGGCACAATGCGCCGTCCATGGCGGTGCGGATCTCGGCATCACTGGGATTGGGATTGCGATCGAGCAGGGCCTTGGCCGTCATGATCTGGCCGTTCTGGCAGTAGCCACATTGCGCGGCCTGTTCATCGATCCAGGCCTGTTGCAGGGGGTGCAGCTTGCCGTCCTTGGCCAGACCCTCCAGCGTCGTGATTCCGCTGCGCACCGCCGAGACGGGCGTGATGCAGGATTTCACTGCCACACCATCGATGATGACGGTGCAGACACTGCACTGGCCAACCCCGCAGCCGAAGCGCGGCCCGTGGAGGTCGAGATCGTTTCGCAGTACGTAGAGGAGGGGAGTCGAGGGGTCGACGTCCACCTGATGAGTTGCGCCGTTGACCTGGAGATTGAAGATGCTCATGACGCACTCTCGAAAGGTGGCGGAGGTGGGCTGCCTTAAGTAAGACTAGGCCACCGACCTGGTGGATTCAACGCGCGTAACCCGGAGAACGAAAAATGCAGAAAGTCACCCTCGCTGGCAATCCCGTCGCAATCAAGGGCCACTTTCCTCAAAAGGGCGAAACAGCACCCGCGTTCTCGCTGGTCGGCAAGGACCTCGGCAACGTCGGGCTGGAGAAATACGCCGGCAAGCGAAAGATACTCAACATTTTTCCAAGCATCGATACGCCGACCTGCGCCATGTCGGTACGCCAGTTCAATTCGAAGGCAAACGGATTGGCGAACACGGTGGTGCTCTGCATCTCTGCCGATCTGCCTTTCGCGCAGGCCCGGTTCTGCGGTGCGGAGGGCCTGGAAAACGTCGTGACCCTGTCCACGATGCGAGGCCGGAAATTCCTGCAGGATTACGGTGTTGCCATCGCGGATGGCCCGCTTGAAGGGCTGACTGCGCGTGCGGTGGTGGTCGTCGACGAAAGCGACAAGGTCCTCCATAGTGAAATGGTCGCGGAGATCAAGAACGAGCCGGACTATGCAGCGGCTCTCGCCGCGTTGTGAATTACGGCGCCTCTGCCTGGGCAGGGGCGCCCCTCAACAGGAGGCCCCATGAATCGCACCATGCTGACGGCAATGTTGCTCTGTCTGCCGGTCACTGCAATTGCGGCAGATGACCTGAGGGTTTCCCAGCTCGAGCAGGACGTGCGCGAGCTCCAGCGACAGGTGCGGGCGCAATCGCAGCAGATCGACCAGATGCGAATCCTGTTGGTGCGGCCGCCGGACCAGCCGCGGGCGACTTCTTCAAGTTCTGCGGTCGCGGCGAGTGATGGTCTATGGCTGGATGCGGCGAAATGGCAGCTGACAAAGCCCGGAATGAGTGAGCTGGAAGTCATCAGCCTGCTCGGACCGCCTGTCTCGATGCGCACAGAAGGTGGTGAGCGAGTGCTGTTGTACGCAATGGAGATCGGTTCATCAGGTTTCCTGACGGGAAACGTGACGCTTCGCGAACGTGTCGTCGTGAAAGTACAAAAGCCTGTACTTCAATAGGGCGGGAAAGATTGGTCGGGATGACAGGATTTGAACCTGCGACACCTACGTCCCGAACGTAGTGCTCTACCAGGCTGAGCTACATCCCGACAGCGTGGGCGCGGGAGTTTAAGCGAGGCGCAAGGCCTCTGTCACCGATCTCTTTGCACAGCCACATTGGCCAGCTGGGCCAGGGCATCCCGGTAGAGGGAGGGCTTGATCGGCCCCAATGCCAGGGCGGCGGCACGGGATTCGGCCAATGCCCGATCCCGGGTGTATTCGATCCCGCCGCTGGCCTCGATGCAGGCGATGATCCGATCCAGGTCGTCCTTGCGCTGCGTGCCTTCGCCGGCGGTTTCTATGGCGGTCCGGATGAGTTTCTGGTCGGCGGGGGAAGCATTCCGCAGCGCGTGGATCAGCGGCAGCGTCATCTTCCCCTCGGCAAGGTCCTCACCGAGGTTCTTGCCCCGGGCAGCCGGGTCTGAGCGGTAATCCAGTACATCGTCGATGAGCTGGAAGGCCGTGCCCAGGTGTTTGCCATAAGCTCCCAGTGCGCGCTGGGTTTCCACCGGCGTGCCGGCGAGCACCGCAGCGACTTCCGCTCCAGCCTCGAACAACTGGGCAGTTTTCCGGTAGATCACCTCGAGGTACCGCTCCTCGGTGGTGTCCGGGTCCTGCGCGTTCATCAGCTGCAGCACCTCGCCCTCGGCGATCACATTGGTGGCATTGGCCATGATTTCCATCACCCGTGCGACCCCGATGGCCGCCATCATCTGGAAGGCCCGGGAATAGACGAAATCGCCCACCAGCACGCTGGCTTCGTTGCCGAACAGGGAATTGGCGGTTTCCCGGCCGCGGCGCAGGTTGGAGTGGTCCACCACGTCGTCGTGCAGCAGGGTGGCGGTGTGGATGAATTCGATGAAACCGGCGGCTTCCAGGTGCAGGGCCCCCTGGGGGCGCCCGCCGGCCGCGGCATGGGCGGAAAGCAGCACAATCAGCGGGCGCAGGCGCTTGCCGCCGCCGGCCACGATATGCTCGGCCACCTGGCTGACCAGCGGCACGGAGCTCGCGAGGCGGGAGCGGATGACGCCATCCACGGCCGTCATGTCGGCCGCCACCAGCGCGCGTATCTCGTCCAAGGTCATCTGGTCATCCCGAAACAGGCAAAAAACCGCCGCGAATGGTACCAGCAAGCAGGGCCGGGCCCCGCGCCCAAGTGGCTGTTTGACCGTGGGAAAAATGGGCGCAATTGCGGGTTTGACCGAATCTGCCCGGACCATTAGAATGCGCGGCCTTTCCGATGGGAGTCCGCCGCAGATGTACGCCGTAATTGCCACAGGTGGCAAGCAGTACCGGGTTGAAAAAGACAGCTTGCTGAAGGTCGAGAAGCTCGACGCAGAAGCTGGTTCAACCATTTCGTTCGATGAAGTGCTGCTCGTTGCTGATGGTGCGAACTTCAAGGTTGGCGCACCCTTCGTCACTGGCGCCAAGGTCAGCGCCACCGTGGAAAAACACGGTCAGGGCGAGAAGAAGGTCATCGTCAAATTCCGTCGCCGCAAGCACTACAAGCGCGGTGGCAATCATCGCCAGCAGTACACGCTGGTGAAGATCACGGGCATTGCTTAAGGAGTTATTGAGCCATGGCACACAAGAAAGCAGGCGGCAGTACCCGTAACGGCCGCGATTCACACAGCAAGCGCCTGGGCGTGAAGCGCTTCGGCGGCGAAACGGTTCTGGCCGGCAACATCCTGGTTCGCCAGCGCGGCACGCCGATGCGCGCGGGCGCAGGCGTCGGCGTCGGCAGCGATCACACGCTGTACGCGCTGGTCACCGGCAAGGTGCAGTTCGACAAGAAGGGCGCGGAACAGCGCACCTTCGTGAGCGTCGTCTCCGCGTAAACCGGCCTCAAACGCTGGTTGATCGCACGAAACCCCGGCCTCCGCGCCGGGGTTTTGCGTCTAGAGCCTTCGATATTTTCTAAAGCAGGATTCTCCCCATGAAGTTCGTCGACGAAGCCATCGTGAAGGTGCAGGCCGGCAACGGCGGGCGCGGCTGCGTCGGATTCCGGCGCGAGAAATTCATCCCCTTTGGCGGTCCGGATGGGGGTGATGGCGGGCACGGCGGCAGTGTTTATCTGCAGGCGAAAGAAGGCATCAACACGCTGGCCGACTTCCGCTTCCGGCGCACTTTCAAGGCGAGGAACGGCGACACCGGCGGTGGCAACGACCGCACGGGCCCGAGCGGTGAAGATCTCTACATCGACGTGCCCGTTGGCACCACCGTCACCGATGCCGACACCGGCGATCTGCTGGGCGACATGAAAGAGGCCGGCATGGTCCTGAAGGTCGCGGAAGGCGGCAAGGGTGGCTGGGGCAACACCAAGTTCAAGTCGAGCACCAATCGCGCGCCGCGCCAGTTCGCGCCGGGCCTGCCTGGCGAACAGCGCACGCTGAATTTCGAGATGAAGGTCATTGCCGACGTGGGTTTGCTGGGGCTGCCCAATGCGGGCAAGTCCACGCTGATCCGCGCGGTGTCGGCGGCCAAGCCGCGCGTTGCCGATTATCCGTTCACCACGCTGTATCCGAATCTCGGTGTGGTGGATGTGGGCGAGCACCGCAGCTTCGTGATGGCCGATATTCCCGGCTTGATCGAAGGTGCTGCAGAAGGCGCGGGCCTCGGGCATCGCTTCCTGAAACATCTGCAGCGCACGCGCGTGCTGCTGCACCTCATCGATATCGCACCACCGGACCCGGCAGCGGATCCTGTGCAGGATGCGAAGGGCATTGTCGCGGAGCTGAAGAAGTACAGCGCGGACCTTGGCGTTGAAGCCCCGCTGGCTGGTGCTGAACAAGATGGATCTGCTGCCGGAAGAAGAAGCCAAGGCCCTGGCCATGCAGATCGTGAAGAAGCTGCGCTTTACCGGGCCGGTGTTCCTGATTTCCGGCGCGACGGGTGCAGGCACGCGGCCGCTGTGCCAGGCCATCATGACACTGCTGGAAGATGTAGCAGCCGGCCGGGAGTCGGAAGTGACCGGCGGCTACGAACTGCCCAAGGCGCCGGTGAAGCCTGCGTCGCCCCGGAAAGCCACGATCAAGAAGGCTGCCATCAAGACGGCGGTGGCGAAGCGGGCCGCAAAGAAGAGCGGCGCGAAGCCGGCGGGTCGAAACCAGCTCGCCGCCGCGCGCCGGAAGACTGACAAGGTCAAGGGCAAGGCCGTGGTCAGGAAGGCCGCACGTCCGTCCCCCGCCAAGCGCAAGGCCAGCCGGAAATCAGCCCGGCCGAAGTAATCGGGCCGCGGCGGAGTGACCCGAAATGAAAAGGCCCGCACGAGGCGGGCCTGATCGGGAACCAGAGTCGAACCGGGCTCAGCCCTTGGCGGCGGCGGCCTTGACCTTGGCATTCAGGCGGCTCTTGTGCCGGGCAGCCTTGTTGCGATGAATCAGGCCCTTGTTGACCATGGCATCGATGACCGGTTGCGCGGCCTTGAAGGCGGCGGTGGCATCGTCTTTCTTGCCGGCGGCCGAGGCATCGACCGACTTGCGGATGGCGGTGCGCAGACGTGAGCGCAATGCCACGTTGCTGCCTCGGTGCTTGATGGCCTGCCGGGCTGCTTTTTCTGCTGACTTGGTGTTCGCCACTCTCGAAATCTCCGACAAATTGACCCTGTTTCAGGGCCGCGTAGTGTGGGCAGGGGCAGGGCGGAAGTCAACCGGAACGGGGGTATTCTGCTAGTCTGCCGCGGCGATGAGCCGCCCCCTTCTGAAGAGCACCGGAACCACAGGTTTTGCGACCCTGCTCTCCCGTATTACGGGGCTGGTTCGGGAAACCGCCATGGCCGGCGCCTTCGGCGCGGGCCCCCTGACCGACGCCTTCCTCGCCGCCTACAAGATCCCGAATTTCATGCGGCGGCTGTTTGCCGAGGGTGCGTTCTCGCAGTCCTTCGTGCCGGTGATCTCCGAATACAAGGTGCAGCGCAGCCAGGCGGATGTGCGCGAACTGATCGCCGCCACCGCCGGCACGATGGGCGCATTCCTGTTCGTGCTGAGCGCGCTGGGAGTGCTGGCGGCGCCGCTCATCATTCTGGCGTATACGCCAGGGTTCAAGGTCGATGGCGAGCGGTTCGACCTCGCCGTGCAGATGCTGCGCTGGACATTCCCTTACATGTTCTTCATCTCGCTGACATCGCTGTTCGCCGGTGTGTTGAACAGTTACGGAAAATTCTTTGTGCCAGCCCTCACCCAGGTGGTTGGCAACCTCGTCATGATTGCCGCGGTATTCATCGCGGCAGGCAGCAGCAATCCGGCGCTGATGCTTGCCCTGGGCGTATTCGTCGCGGGCGTGCTGCAGCTGCTGTTCCAGCTTCCTTCGGTTGCGCAACTCGGTTTGCTGGCCTTGCCCCGGTGGCGGCCAGCTCTGGAAGGCGTGCGCCGCATCGCAAAGCTCATGGTTCCCGGCATCGTCGGATCTTCGATGGCACAGATCAGTCTGTTGCTCGATACGGTGATTGCCTCGTTCCTGATCACCGGCAGCGTTACCTGGCTGTTCTATGCCGACCGGCTGATGGAATTCCCGCTCGGTGTCTTCAGCATTGCGCTCGCCACCGTGATCCTGCCGGGGCTTTCCGCGAGCCACGCTGCGAAATCCACAGAACAGTTCTCTGCCACGCTGGACTGGGCGCTGCGGCTTGTCATTCTGCTGGCAGCACCTGCCGCCATGGGCATGCTGTGTTTCGCCGGCCCCATGACGGCGATGATCTTCGGCTATGGAAAGTTCGACGCCGAGGATGTGCTGCGGACAAGCTACGCACTCATGGCGTATTCATGGGGCCTGCTCGTCTTCAGCCTCGTGAAGGTACTGGTGCCCGGCTATTTCGCCCGCCAGAACACACGGCGCCCGGTGAAGTTCGCCATGATCGCACTGGCGGTGAGCACCACATTGAACGTGCTCGTGGTACTGCCTGCCGCCAAGCTGGGGTTCGAGAATCCGCATGCGTTGATTGCAACTGCCACGTGCGTTGGCGCGGCGGTGAACACCTTCCTGTTGTGGCGCGGGCTCAGGGCAGAAGGCGTGCTGAAGAGTTCGCCAGGCTGGGGCCTGTTCCTGATGCGCGTGCTGGTCGCGAACATCGTGATGGGCGCGCTGCTGTGGTGGCTGGCGGGCGATACGTTGCGCTGGATCGATATGCCCTGGATGGAACGATTGCTGCGCGGCTTCGCCTGCATCGGGGCCGCGGCGGTGGCGTACTTTGCCATGTTGCTGATCCTCGGCATGCGCCAGCGTCATCTGCGGTCGGCAGGGGCCTGATGCAGCTGTTGCGCAGGCTGACCGGCAATGTGCCGCGTGGCAATGGCTACGTGGCCACCATCGGCGGATTCGACGGCATCCACCTGGGTCACCGGCTGCTGATCGAGCGCGCGCGCGACATTGCGCGCAGCCGTGGCCTGCAGAGCATGGTCGTGACCTTCGAGCCCCTGCCAAAGGAATTCTTTGCGTCGCAAAATCCGCCCGCCCGCCTGACGAATTTTCGCGAGCGCTGGCGCCTGCTCGAGCAGGATGGGCCGGATGTGTTCTGCGCTCTGCAGTTCAATGACCAGCTGCGCCGCATGACGGCCGCCGGGTTCTCGCAGATGCTGGCCGCAGCTGGCGTTCGGGATGTGGTGATCGGGCATGATTTTCGCGCCGGCTACAAGGGCGAGGCCACCGCGGAGTGGCTGCAGCGTGAAGGACCGGCGTTCGGCCTTGCTATCGAGATCGTGCCGGCGGTGCTGCACGAGGGTGTGCGGATCGGCAGTGGCGTGGTCCGCACAGCGCTGGCCGCCGGAGACCTCGATACGGCCAGCCGCCTGCTGGGGCGTCGCTACACCATGCGCGGCCGTGTGATACAGGGGCAGCAGCTCGGACGTACCCTGGGCTTTCCCACTGCCAACCTGCGTCTGGCGCGACGCCAGGCCCCGATGAACGGTATCTTTGCCGTCCGGGTGCGCGGCGTGGGCAACGGACATGCTCCGGGCGTGGCGCTGGGCGGCGTGGCGAGCCTCGGCACGCGCCCAACGGTGGGCGGCAGGACATGGCTGCTCGAGGCGCATCTGTTCGATTTTTGCGGCGATCTGTATGGCCGCGAAATAGAAGTGGAGTTTGTGTCGCGGCTGCGCAATGAGCTGCGATTTGATTCGGTTGGCGCGATGGTGGTGCAGATGCATGCAGATGCTGCTGCCGCACGCAGCGCGCTCGCTGCGGAATGAATGGACTGGGAAGGTAAAACTGGTGGCTGATTACAAGACGACGGTGAACCTGCCGCAGACCGACTTCGCGATGAAGGCGGATCTGGCGCGGCGTGAACCGGAAATGCTGAAGTGGTGGGAAGAGGGCGATGTGTATGGCGAACTGCGCCGCATTGCCAAAGGCCGACCGCGTTTTGCCCTGCACGATGGCCCGCCGTATGCCAATGGCGCCATTCACATCGGTCATGCTGCCAACAAGATCCTGAAAGACTTCATCGTCAAGTCCCGTACGCTCGATGGTTTCGATTCGCCTTACATCCCAGGCTGGGATTGCCATGGCCTGCCAATCGAACTGCAGGTGGAAAAGAAACACGGCCGCGTAGGGCAGAAGCTCGACGCGCGCGCCTTCCGCGCGGCCTGCCGCGCGTATGCGACGGAGCAGGTCGAAATCCAGCGCCGCGATTTCAAGCGGCTGGGCGTGATGGGCGACTGGGATCGCCCCTACATCACGATGGATCCGAAGTTCGAGGCGCAGCAGATCCGCGCGCTCGGCAAGGTGATCCAGAACGGACACCTCTATATCGGCGCGAAGCCGGTGTACTGGTGCCTGGATTGCCGCTCGGCGCTGGCCGAGGCCGAAGTCGAATACGAAGACAAGACCTCGCCGGCGATCGATGTCGCTTTCCGCGTTGCGGATGCGGCCGACTTCGGCAAACGCATCGGCGTTGCCGTGGATGCGACAGCACCTGCTTCGGTGGTCATCTGGACCACCACGCCATGGACCCTGCCTGCCAACGAGGCGGTGGCCTTGCGCGCGGAATTCCAGTACGTGCTGGTCGAATTCAAACATGGCGACCGCAGCGAGCGTGTCGTGCTGGCAGAGGGCCTGGCAGCTGCGTGTCTTGCGCGTTATGGCGCGGAGAACTCGCGCGAACTGGCCCGTTTCGAGGGCCGGGTGCTCGAAGGCCTGCAGCTGCAGCATCCCTTCCAGGATCGGCGCGTGCCGGTGATCCTGGGTGATCACGTGACGCTGGAAGCCGGTACCGGCGCCGTGCACACGGCGCCCGCGCATGGTCAGGACGATTACATCGTCGGCCGTCGCTACAAGCTGCCGGTGAATTGTCCGGTGCTGGGTGACGGTCGTTTTCAGGCCGAAACGCCGCTGGTCGGTGGCATGAAGCTCGACGATGCCAGCAAGCTCATCATCGAGACGCTGGCTGGCAGCGGAAACCTGCTGCATCACGCGCCGATGCAGCACAGTTACCCGCATTGCTGGCGACACAAGACGCCGGTGATTTTCCGCGCTACCCCGCAGTGGTTCATCTCGATGGATCTGAATGGCCTGCGCCGCAATGCGCTGCGCGACATTCCCAACGTGAAATGGATTCCCGCCTGGGGCCAGCAGCGCATCGCCGGCATGATCGAGACGCGGCCAGACTGGTGCATCTCGCGGCAGCGCACCTGGGGCGTGCCGATCGCCCTGTTCCTGCACAACGAAACCGAAAAGCTGCATCCGCGCACGGCGGAGTTGATCGAGGAGGTTGCGGCGCGGGTTGAAGTGGGCGGCATCGACGCCTGGTTCGATCTGGATGCGCGCGAATTGCTGGGCGACGAGGCAGATCAGTACCGCAAGGTCACCGACGTCATGGACGTATGGGCCGACTCGGGCGTGAGCTTCGAATGCGTAGGCAAGGAACGTCCCGAAATCGCGGCGCCGGTCGAAATGTACCTGGAAGGTTCCGACCAGCATCGTGGCTGGTTCCACAGTTCCCTGTTGATGTCCGAAGCGCTGTACGAGCGCGCGCCCTACAAGAGTGTGCTCACCTACGGTTTCACCGTGGACGAGAAGGGCCGCAAGATGTCGAAGTCCCTCGGCAACGTGGTGGCGCCGGACAAAGTCATGAATTCGCTGGGCGCCGACATCCTTCGGCTATGGGTGGCCGCCACCGACTACACCAGCGAGATGAGCTGCTCGGACGAGATCCTCAAGCGCATGTCCGATTCCTATCGGCGCATGCGCAACACCGTGCGTTTCCTGCTCGGCAATCTGCATGGCTTCGATCCGGCCGTACACGCCGTGCCGATGGAGCAGTTGCTCGATCTGGATGCCTGGGTATTGCGCCGGGCGGCGGCCCTGCAGCAGGAAGTGCTGGTGGCCTATCGCGATTACCAGTTCCACGTGATCTACCAGCGGGTGCACAACTTCTGTGTGAATGATCTGGGTGGCCTCTACCTGGACGTGCTGAAAGACCGCATGTACACCACGCCGGCGGAAGGGCATGCGCGCCGATCGGCGCAGACTGCGATGTTTCACATCCTGCAGGGGATGGTGCGCTGGCTGGCGCCGATCCTCTCGTTCACTTCAGAGGAAATCTGGAAGGCGCTGCCAGGATATGCACAGTCGCCACGATCCGTGTTCCTGACGGGCTGGCATGATTTCCCGCACGTGCCCGAGTCACGGATCGACTGGGATGCTTTGATCGTGCTGCGCCAGGCTGTGCAGCGCGAACTGGAGAAGCTGCGCGAGGCGGGAACAATCGGTGCGCCGCTGGAGGCCGAGGTGGATGTGTACTGCCTGCCCGAGTATGCGCGCCGGTATCAGGCGCTCGGCTCCGAGCTGCGGTTCCTGACCATCACCTCGGCGCTGCGCATTCACGTTGTGCAGTCCGAGCCCACTGGCGCGTCCGTCGCCGAGACGGGAACGGCGGTCATTCCCGGTGTCTGGCTGCGCGCGCAGCGCAGCGCGGGCACCAAGTGCGTGCGCTGCTGGCACCTGACCGACGACGTGGGCAGTGATCCGGTGCACCCGGAGCTGTGTGGCCGATGTGCCGGCAATATCTCGGGCCGCCCAGAGGTTCGCAAGCATGTCTGATGCACCGGCCAGCTGGCGCCAGTCCGGTCTCATCTGGTGGCCGCTCGCCGTTGCCATGCTGTTGCTGGATCAGGCAACCAAGCTGCTGATCCACACGCAGCTGGCCTTGCATGAGTCCATCTACGTGCTGCCGGTGCTCGACATCCTGCATGCGCGCAATCCCGGTGCGGCGTTCAGCTTTCTGGCCGGTGCGGGCGGCTGGCAGCGTTGGTTGTTTACCGCCTTCGCTGTGGTGGTCAGCGCCATTATCGTGTTTACGCTGCGCCGTACACTGGCAATGCAGCGTCTGCAATGCGCTGGCCTCACGCTGATCGTCAGCGGGGCGCTGGGCAACGTGATCGATCGCCTGCAGCATGGCTATGTCGTCGATTTTGTCGCGGTGCATTGGGGCGACGCGTATTTCCCTGCGTTCAATGTGGCAGACAGCTGCATCACCATCGGTGCCGGTCTGATCATTGCTGGATGCCTTGCTGGAGTGGCGCCGCGAAAGGCGCATTGCGCAAGGACAGGTGCGGTGAGCGAAGGCATGCAGATACTGCTGGCCAGCCCCCGCGGTTTCTGTGCGGGCGTCGATCGCGCCATCGATATCGTGGAGCGGGCCATCGAGCTGTTCGGCGCGCCCATCTATGTGCGCCACGAGGTGGTGCACAACAAACATGTGGTGGAACGGTTGCGGGCGCTGGGTGCTCGTTTCATCGAGGAACTCGATGAAGTGCCTGTCGGAGCCACCCTGATCTTCTCAGCGCATGGCGTTTCCAGTGCAGTCGAGAATGAAGCGCGGGCCCGGGGTTTTCAGGTGTTCGACGCGACCTGCCCGCTGGTCACCAAGGTGCATCTCGAAGTGGCCCGCTACGCGCGTGATGCGCGCGACGTGGTGCTGATCGGGCATGCCGGGCATCCGGAGGTCGAAGGCACGATGGGGCGCTTCGACGCATCGCATGGCGGGCAGATCCACCTGGTGGAAGACGTGGCCGGTGCCATGCGCCTGCAGGTGCAGCGTCCAGAGAGTCTCGCCTTCGTGACGCAGACAACGCTGTCGGTGGATGACACCCAGGCCATCGTCGAAGCCCTGCGCAGCCGATTTCCCGGCATTGCAGGCACCACGCATCGAGGACATCTGTTACGCCACGCAGAATCGGCAGGATGCCGTCAAGCGACTGCTGGAACAATGCGATGTGCTGGTGGTGGTGGGTTCGGTCACCAGTTCCAATTCCAACCGCCTGCGCGAGCTCGCAGATCGATCCGGCATTCCCGGCTATCTCGTCGATGGACCGGATAACCTGCAACGTGAGTGGTTTGAAGGGCGCAAGTCTGTCGGCGTGACGGCTGGCGCATCTGCCCCGGAACTGCTGGTGCAGCAGGTGGTGCAGCGGCTGCGCTCCTGGGGCGGGCAAGCGCCGCGCGAGATTGCAGGTCGCGAGGAGAACGTGGTGTTCAGTCTGCCACGCAGCCTCCGCGCTGCAGGCAACCGCAGTTCGGGCTGATCAGCTCCAGCAGCGGTAAGGGTCGTCTTCGCGCCAGGTGCTGGAAGCATCTGCAGAGCTTCGGCGGCCGGTCTCGTCGATGGCCAGTTGCATGCAGTGCGTGTCGGTCGACTGCCTGCCCGCTGGATCGGCGCTGGCGATGGCCGTATACGACAGGCCATCATCCGATGTGCGCAGCTCGAGCTGATAGTGGCCATCGTGACTCCGGGGATCCATCGCAAGCCCCGGGGGGCGGACTCCTTCCCCCAGCGTTCGCGAATAGATCAGATGGGTGGCGAAGTAACTCTCCTGCCGGTGCTGGATGCGCAGCAGGGACAGGCGCGCGTCCTGCCGCAGCGCTCGGTTGATCACCCGCGTGTAACCCGGCAGGGCCAATGCCGCCAGCAGCCCGGCCACAGCCAGCGCGACCAACAGCTCGATGAGGGAGAACCCGCGCTTCAATCGGCATCCTCGCGTCGCCACCAGGTGCGTTGCGGGCGGGTATCGAGCGAACATTCCGGCAGGAGTTCGCCGCCGATCTGACAATGGAGTCGGCCATCCGGGTCAGCCGGATTCAAAGTGAGGGCCACAGCGGCGTTGGCGGGCTGCGTGCGCGGAAGTGGCCGGCGCAGATCGCCAAGGTCGATGCGGCCATTGCCATCGGTGTCCACGGGAACCGCGCCATCAGCGGCACGGATGACCGTTACGACATGGGCGGCGTCCGTGCTTGGCAGCGAGCCGATGGCACAAACCGCAAACTGACTCGAACCGCTTTCAACAGCGGTGTAGTGAATTCGGCCGTTGATTGTCAGTGATTGCGCCAGCACCTGTGAGCTGCCCAGCAACAGGTAGTAGCCACGCACACTGGAATTGTTGATCCCTAGCGGTGGCGCGAGCAGCTCGAGATCTGCTTCGGTCAGTGGCGATGCGGTAAACGGCGCTTCCAGGTCATCACGCAGGACATAGAAGCGGTGATCCGTGCGCGGTATACCTGTATTGGCTGTCCCGATTGCGATATTCAGCCAGGGTGGAGCACCAATGGTCTCGATGCGCGTGATATCGGGTGCGGCCAGAAATCCTCGACCGCCATCCGGTGCACGCAGATCCGCCAGCACGCCCGCGCGCAGAAAGGACTGGGGGCGGGCGCCCGCGCGCAGATCGAAACGCCACAGACGGCCAGCGCGATCGCCCGCGTAGAGGCGGTCGTGCAGCCCATCATCATCCAGATGCACCGCCATCAGGCTTGCACCAAATGCAGCATCCATTCCGGCAATCTGCTGGGTGGCACCAGGGCCGGCACCCGCCGACCAGAGTTCGCGGCCCTCGACGGGATCCAGCAACTTCAGCCCGTTCGGGAGGCTCGATTGCAGCAGTACCTCGCGGGGCGCTTCGTCAGCAAAACGCACGCGCAAAGTCAGTGGCGCTGATTTCTGGCATCCGGAATCGGCAGCCGTTGCGACTGGAGCAATGAAAACGCACAGACACAGCGCCAGTATCAGGTTCGAGGGATTCATGGCACCGGCACCGCCCGCAACTGACGCACACCTTGCACAACAATCACCTGAGAGCCACGAGCGCTGCGCCCGATACTGTGGATCTCGTAATGCGTTTCCCATACGCGCCCGGCGCTGAAGCCATTGGGCAGGTGCCGCCGGCTGATGATCGCGGATGTTACGGTCGCCGCATCGGCAGGGAACTCGGCTGACTGCAACTGCTGTCGTGCCACCGGATCGACTCCACGCCGCAGCTGTTCCATGATGGCGAGTACGCCTCTTTCGCTGACCTCGAAAGCCCGCTGCTGCAACAGTCGCTGGGCAGCGAGCAGGGTTGTGGTGCCGGTTTCGGTTGCAGCATGTGCAGCAAACAATGCAGCCAGCAGGAGGATGCCGAGCACCATGGGCAACACGAATCCGTTGGAGTGGATGCTGCGCATCGACTCAGGACACGGCATTGCGCAGGTGGAAGCGGCGTTCGAGGGCCAGCACGCGCGGTGCCTGGCCAGCCCGCACGTCATCCGCATCTGCCCTGACGCGAAGCCTCACAAGCACCGAACTCGGTGCGCTCTCATCCGGCAGCAACACGATCTGCAGGGCCTCGATGCCCGGCATGACCTCTGTGTCGACAAAAGCAGGCTTACCTGCAACGGCAGTGAGTGATTTGACGCGCAGGGCAGGCGTGTCCGGATCACCATCGGCACCGCGGGCCACGTAGTAGATGCGCACGAGCAGATCACGCAGTTCTGCCCGTGGCGGGCCGACCTGCACCTGCAGTGCCCCGTCCGGTACGGCCGTGATGCGGGTCGAGGCGCGGCGCAGGATCAGGACGTCGCTGTCCGGATGCGCGCCGCGGCCCTGTGCGGGGCAGGGCAAAGTCCAGCCATCGAGCACCAGCAGGGCAGGCTGCAGCGGCAACACGGTGGTGTTGCCACAAACCGTTACCGCTCCCGACATGGGAGCAGTCACGTTACCTGTATCGGGTTGCACGGCAGAGCCGAAATAACCTGCCATCTGCAGCTCAGGCTCGAGCGTGCCGAATACGTACTGCGCCCGTTCGTGCAGGCGGCCCAGCTGTTCGGTATCGCGCCAGATGCGTTGTGCCTGTGCGAGCCCGGTGAGCGCGCCGGCCATCGCGATGCCGGCAAGCAGCATCGCGAACAGCAGTTCGATCAGGGTGGCGCCCCGCATCTGCATCAACTTGCCCCTGCGGGTGCACGGATGCCCAGCGGCAGCACCAGTTGTGCCGGGGTGCGGAGCTGTGGATCACGCCACTGCAAACGGATGTCGAAACCAGCGGGCAGCAGGGAGTGAGAATCGACCGTCGGCAACAGATCCCTGGCCAGGGCTACGGGATCGGCCTGCGGCAACTGCAGCAGAACTGCTGAACGCCAAGCCTGGATTTCCGCAGTGGCAGTCGCGGAGTCGGGAGCTGCGCGCAGGGCCTCGGCCAGATTGCTGGCGAGGTCGGCTGCACGGGACTGCAGCAATGCAGTGCGCTGTGCAGCCAGGGATTCGACCAGCGCAGCGCCCGCGCCAAGTAGTGCAATGGCCAGCAGCAGCAGCGCCACCATCGCCTCGGTGAGCGCGAAGCCGGACAATCTCCATGGTGGGTTTGTGTTCATGCCGGGCCAGCTTAGTCAGGCAAGCAGCGGGCGTGACAGCCGCATTTCTGGTGTACACGGGGTATTTGCGCCGACTGTCGGGGCTCCGTCTGGTAGCCTCGATGACCATGCCGAGACCAGGAACACCACAACTCATGGAGGCAGTTGCGATGAATCACACTTCAGGCCGACGCCCCCATCGGGGTGTCACCCTGCTGGAATTCATCGTCGCCATGGTGGTCGTGGGCATACTCGTAGCCGTTGCGATTCCTTCGTACCGGCAGTACGAGATTCGCGTGAACCGCACGGATGCCACACGAGAGCTGCTGGCGATGGCGCAGCGCCTGGAACGCTGCTTCATCCGCACCAATGATTACCAGCTGCTGGACAACGCGCCAACGCCCTGCCTCACGTTGCCGCAGTACACACCCGACGGCACATATGCGATTACGGGTGTCATCAATTCCAGCAGTTTCGTGTTGACGGCGACACCTCAGGCAGATCAGGCGGTGGATGCCGACTGCGCCGCCTTCACCCTCGACCAGCAATCGCGGCGGAGCGTTACCGGCACCGGGACAGCGCAGGGTTGCTGGGGTGGTCGGCAGAACTGATCCGCGGCCGGCCAGTCTGGCTGACGATGACGCTACGGACAGTTGCGGGCGCAGCGGGGTGGCAAAAGTGCAGGGTGAGGGTGGCCGCCGCCCGCGGCTGAGGCAGGTACCACGCGTACGGGCGGGTGCCGCTGACCAGCACCTCCCGTGGCAATGGCCAACGCCGCAACAGCACCTCGCCGGCTTCCCGCCTGTTGAGTGCGCCCCCTTCCTGGTTCAGGAACATCATCCATTCGCGCCCGGCCAGGTCGCAGCGGGCCATGTCTGCCGTCAGGCACAGGGTGACCGCCTTGCCACTGGCCAGCGCCGTACGCCGCGCCAGCGCCAGCCCTGCGAGGGTCTGGCTGGCCGCGGCGCGAACCGAAGCATTGGCCAGTGGCCGCCGTACGGCAGGCAGGGCGAGCCCCAGCAGCACTACGGCTATTGAGAGCACGCAGAGCAATTCGAGCAGGGTGAATCCTCGAGGCCGCATTCAGACAGCCTGCGGGAGCCGCGGCCGGCCACGCCACCTCTGAATCTGTCCGATTTGCCCACAATGCGAGGTTTCCCTAGAATGCGCGGCTCGCCGGAGTAGCTCAGTTGGTAGAGCACGTCATTCGTAATGATGGGGTCGTAGGTTCGATTCCTATCTCCGGCACCACCTTCCCTTGAGGAAGCTGGTGCGCCCTGTGCCTGTCGCCCCCAGGCCACAGTTCGCGGTATCCCGTGCATCATGGTGCTATCGCCGCGAGTGGTGCGGACAGGGGTGCTCCAATGATTCTCGGACGGGCAGTCGTGGTTGCCGGCTATTTCATGATGCTGGCCCTGCTACAGGCCTGTGGTGGCGACGGTTCGCAGCCGTCAGCGGATACGACTCCTCCCAGTGCTCCCTCGTCCCTTGCCGCCGCAGCGCAGACGACAACCAGCATCCAGCTGAGCTGGCAGGCCTCGACAGATACCGGCACCGGCGTTGCGGGCTATCGCGTATTCCGCGACGGCAATGCCACCGCAGTCGCGAGTGTGGCAGGCACCAGCTACCTCGACACCGGACTTGCGGCTGATACGGTCTATTCCTACACGGTCAGCGCTTTCGACGCAGCGGCACCGGCGAATGCATCCGCGATGTCCGGTGCTGCGACCGCCAGAACTCTGGTAGCGACGTCGTCTCCCGTCTCAGGTCTGGATTCCCGCCCGTCCAATACTTCGTGTCTGGCGGGCGACGCGCCGTCGTCGAGCGTTTCGTTTGCGGTAGAGCGGGTGTTCGCAGGCTTGCCCGATTTCCTGGAGCCCTTGTTGATGTTGCAGGAGCCGGCGAGCACCGCCCGCTGGTACATCGTGCAGAAGGGCGGCATCGTCTACGTATTCGACAACCAGCCGAATGTGACGACGCGGCGTGTGTTCATCAATGTGAGCAGCAGCTTGTCGGATGCCGGGGGCGAGCGCGGATTGCTGGGCATGGCTTTTCATCCCGGCTTTCCCGCCAATCCGCGGGTCTATCTGTCTTATACGGCAAACGATGCCGCACAGCCCGTGACGCGCGTGGTGGAGTACCAGACCCGCGACAATGGACAGACGCTCGATGCCGCTTCCGCTCTCGTGGTGTTGCAGACCTACCAGCCGCAGGGCAATCACAACGGTGGCCACATCGCATTCGGTCCGGATGGTTTTCTTTACATCGGCCGCGGTGACGGGGGCGGCGGCGGCGACGCATTCGGCACCATCGGCAATGGTCAGCGGTTATCCACGCTGCTGGGCAAGCTGCTGCGCATCGACGTGAACGGCAGCACTGGCGGCACGCGTTACGCCATCCCCCCGGGCAACCCCTATGCAGCCAACCCGCAGCTGTGCCACAACGATGTGGGTGCATTCACCGCCAACTGCCCCGAGATCTATGCCTATGGACTGCGAAATCCCTGGCGCTGGAGCTTCGATCGCGGCAGCGACGAGCTGTGGCTGGGAGATGTGGGGCAGGGTGCCTGGGAAGAGATCAATCGCATCACGGCGGGTGGCAACTATGGCTGGCGGTGCAGGGAGGGGGCGCACAGTTACAATACCGCCTGTGGCCCGAATGCCGGCAGCAGCATCGATCCCGTCGCGGAGTACAGCCATACACAGGGTGTGTCCGTAACAGGTGGGTTTGTCTACCGAGGCACAGCCATTCCAGCTCTGGTGGGGCGATACGTCTTTGGCGATTTCAGTTCTGGTCGCATCTGGCATATCGCGCGTGACACCCCGCCCACGCTGCAAGTCACGACGGGTTTCAGCAGCGGTCTCAATATTTCTTCGTTCGCGCAGGATTCCGCTGGTGAAATCTATGTGGTGAACCTGGGCGGAACCCTGCATCGACTTGCCGCTGACGCAGGGTCTGGGCGAGTAATTCCCACGCAGCTTTCCGCAACAGGCTGCGTGCTGCCGGGTGACCCCACGCGTCCCGCCAGCGGCGTGATGCCCGTATGCGCCGAACGCGCCGTTCTGGTCCGACGGCGCGACCAAAACGCGGTTCCTCGCCCTGCCGAACGGGCAGCGTATTGTCGTGAACAACGATGGCGACTTCGAATTCCCGAACGACAGCGTGCTGATGAAGAGCTTCCGCCTGGGCAACCAACTCGTGGAAACGCGCCTTTTCATGCGCCATACCAATGGCGAGTGGGCCGGATACACCTACGAGTGGAACGCGCAGGGTACGGATGCCACTCGCGTGGTGGGCGGCAAAAGTGTGCAGGTGGCTGGGCAGAGCTGGCTCTTCCCGAGTGAGTCACAGTGCCTGCTGTGCCATACCAATGCAGCGGGCCGCACGCTGGGTCTGGAGATCTCGCAACTCAATGGGCAGTTCGGATATCCCTTACGCGCCGCGAACCAGTTGAATACGCTGAATCACATCGACATGCTGTCGCCCGCCCTGACGCAACCCGTGGCCCAATTGCCGGCATTGCCGGATCCGCTTGGCACGGCGGGAACCTTGACCGAAAGGGCGCGGGCTTACCTGCACACGAACTGCTCGAACTGTCATCGGCCGGGTGGCCCATCCAATGTGAACCTGGACCTGCGTTACACCACGACGCTGGCCAACACGAATGCCTGCAACATCGTGCCTGTGAGATCACTGGGGGTGAGTGACGCGCGGATCATCGCAGTGGGTGGAGTGGATCCTGCCGCCCGCTCGCTGCTGGCTTTGCGGCCGCAGCGCACGGATGGCGAATCCATGCCGCCGCTGCAACCACGCATCGTGGATGCAGCAGGCACGGCGCTGCTGCGGAACTGGATCAATTCGCTGACCAGCTGCAACTAGCTCGGGTCAGCGAACGGGTATCGCCTTACTTCTTGAGTGTGGCCAGGTAGCCAATCACGTCGGCGCGTGTCTTGGCATCGGGCAACATCATCGGCATGGTCGTGCCGGGAACCTTCTGCATCGGGTTCACCAGGAAGGCATCCAGTGTCTTCGCGCTCCAGGTCACGCCGTATTTCTTCAGTGCAGGCGAGTACATGGTGAAGTCGGCGACGGTGGCCGCTTTGCGGCCCACGATGCCAACCATGTTCGGTCCCAACACCGGGCCACCGGGAGCCTTGCTGACGGCATGGCAGATGCCGCATTGCTGCGAAAATACGGTCTTGCCATTTTCGATATCCGGCTTGGCGCCTGCGGCAAAAACAGCGGGAGCCGCAAGAACAGCGACCATTGCAAGCAGACGGGTTGGGCGATACGCAGACATGGACTGTTGACTCCAGGGGTTTGAGAACCCGATTCGAAGAACTCGGGGGCCATTGTAGCAAAGGCCCCCCTGAACGCTTCCTGAAGCGCTGCGTCAGATCGGGTAATGGCGGTGTTTAGTGGAAATGCTGATCCAGCGCAGGTCGGTGAACTCCGCGATGCCAGCCTTGCCGCCAAAACGGCCAACGCCACTGGCCTTGGTGCCACCGAAGGGCATCTGGGCCTCGTCCTGCACGGTGGGGCTGTTGATATGACAGATTCCCGAATCGATGCGCTGCGCCACGGAGAGCGCAGTGTTGATGTTGCGGCTGAACACGGCTGCAGAGAGGCCGTACTCGCAGTCATTGGCAAGCTCAACGGCATGATCGGCGTCGCGCGCCCGCAGCACGCCCACCACCGGTCCGAAGGATTCCTCACCGTAGATGCGCATGCCTTTCTGCACGCCATCGACCACCGTGGGTTCGAAGAACGCGCCGCCGGGCCCGGTGCCGCCAGTCGCAACCTTCGCGCCTTTCGCGGTGGCATCGGCAATGAGCGCCTTCACATGATCCACGGTCTTTGCATCGACGCAGGCGCCAATGGGGAATTTGCCCTTGGTCGGATCGCCCACCTGCAGGGTCTTCACCTTGGCGACGAAGCGCTGCAGGAATTCTTCGGCAATGCTGTCGACCACGATGATGCGTTCGGTGGACATGCAGATCTGACCCTGGTGCATGAAGGCGCCAAAGGCGGCAGCTGCCACGGCTTCGTCCAGATCGGCATCTTCCAGGATCAGTAGCGGTGCCTTGCCGCCCAGTTCAAGGAGGCAGGGTTTCAGGTGCTTGCCCGACAGCTCGCCAATGATGCGGCCGACACGGCTCGAGCCCGTGAAGTTCACGCGCTTGACGGCAGGGTGGGCGATCAAGGCTTCCACCACGGCAGGCGCATCGGCGGCCGAATGCGCAACGAAGTTCACGACCCCGGCGGGGAAGCCGGCTTCGACGAAGGCATCGACAATCAGGCGATGCACGGCGGGGCACAGCTCCGAGGCCTTGAGCACCACGGTGTTGCCACAGGCCAGCGGCATCGCAATCGCGCGCACACCCAGGATGACGGGCGCGTTCCAGGGCGCCATGCCCACGCACACGCCAGCTGCCTGGCGCACTCCCATGGCAATGGTTCCCGCATGGTCGGAGGGCAGGGTCTCGCCGGTGATCTGGGTGGTCATCGCCGCGGCTTCTTCGAGAATGGTGGCCGCGAAGCCGGTGTTGAAAAGCCCCCAGATGCCGATGGCTCCGGTTTCTTCCACGCACAGGCGGGAGAAATCGGCGGCGTGGGCGCGCAGTTTGCCGGCGGCCTCCATCAGCAGCTTGCGACGAGCAAGCGGGCCCTGTGCGGACCAGGCCGGGAAAGCCGCTGCAGCGGCATCGCAGGCGGCGCGGGCATCATCGGCAGACGCGGCGGCGGAGCGGGAAACGACCTCGCCGGTTATCGGGCTCTTGCGCTCGAAGGTGGCGCCGCTCTTGGCAGCAGTGTCGGCTCCGCCGATCAGCAGTTTGATTTCATTCATGGCTTCAATTCCGGTTTCTTGTGTCAGGGTGGATTGATGGAAGCGGCCGCAGCATAACATCTAATATTCCAGCCCAATGAGTGCCCCGACAGCCCCTTCACCAACCCTGCCGTTTTGGCTGCGGACGCTGTCTTGGGTTCCCCTGCCGTTGCTCTACGGGCTTTGCGGGGGGCTCGCGTGGCTTGCCTTCCGGGTGGTGCGCATGCGTCTGCCGGTGGTGCTGGCCAATATCCGCGGCTGCTTTCCGGATCTCGACGCCGCCGCCGTGCAGCGCATTGCCAGCGACCACTACCGGCAGCTCGGGCAGATGATCGCGGAAGTGATCTGCAGTGCGCGCCTGTCTCCCGCGCAGTTCATGGAACATGTCAGCGTGCGCAACATCGAGTTGCCCCGCAGCCTGCTCTCGCAGGGGCGGCCGGTGCTGCTGGTGGCTGCCCATCAGGCCAATTGGGAGTGGGTGCTGCAGGCCATGGCGTTGCAGCTGGGCTATCCGCTGGACGTGGGCTACAAGCCGATCAAGAATCCCGCGGTCGACCGGGCCATGAATATCATCCGCACCCGTTTTGGTGCCCATCTGGTGCCTGCCAAGGAACTGCTCGCCGATCTGCTGCAGCGGCGGCACATCGTGCGCGGCATCGCGATGCTGGCTGACCAGGAACCCACCACCAGTGATCATCAGCACTGGGTGAAATTCCTGGGACGCGATACGGCGTTCTACATGGGTCCCGAACAGATGGCGCGTGCCACGCGCTATGCAGCGGTGTTCGTGGCCCTGCGCCGCGTGCATCGTGGCCAGTACGAAGTGGAGTTCATGCCGCTGGCCAACGCGGGCGAACAGCTCGCGCCCGGCGAGTTCACCACCCGCTATGCAAGCCTGGTGGAAGCGGAGATCCGCGCGGCCCCGGGCGACTGGACCTGGGGGCATCGCCGCTGGAAGCTCAGGCGCGGCGTTTACGCAGACTGAGCCAGTTTCGAGGAGAGGTGCCGGGCGAGTTCCGCCACGGTCGGGTGATCAAACAGCTCGGTCAGATCCACCTGGTTCGGATAATCCCGATCAATCTGTTCATGGATCTCGATCAGCTTCAGCGAGCTGGCGCCGATCTCGAAGAGGTTGTCGTCGGGGCCGACCTTGCGGCCAGCCAGCACATGGTTGCAGATAGTGAGCAGGCGCGATTCAACCGAATCGGCAGCAATGCTGACGCCATGCTGCAAACCGCCGGAGTGCTTCGCGACCTCGGCAAGGTCTGCGGCGAACTCGCCATCGATCAGCTGCTCTTCGAGCAGATGACGCTGGATCTTGCCGCTGGTGGTCTTCGGGATGCGCTTGACCGGCACCACCTGCGCGACTTCCAGGCCGGCCTGCTCGTTGATGAGGCGGGAGATCGTGGCTGCCAGCGCCGAGAACTCGGCGAGGTCTCCGCGATGCAGGACGAACACAGTGAGCTGGTCTGTTTCTGCGCCCGGTGGGCGAACACCAGCCACCACGACCTTGCCGAGCTCCATGTCCGGCGCCTGCTGGGCGATGCCTTCCAGGTCATGCGGGTAGTAGTTCTGCCCGTTGACGAAGATGATCTCCTTCGCCCGGCCGGTGATGTAGAGCTCGCCTTCGTGCAGCAGGCCGAGGTCGCCCGTGCGCAGCCAGCCATCGCTGGTGAAACTCGCGGCATTCACCGCCGGTTCTTCGAAGTAGCCGCGGGTGACATTGCTGCCACGGATCAGGATATGGCCAATGCGGCCATCGGGCAGCGCGGCATCGTCATTGTCGGCAATGCGCAGCTCGCAGCCGGGAATCGGCGCGCCGACGCTGACCAGCGCCACGGCGTCGCGGCCGCCCTCGCTGAGCAGTTCGGCTGCGTCGCCCACGCCCATGCGGTGCCGGTTGAGCAAAGCCTTCCGGAAGGGGCGCGAAACCGGCGGAAAGCTCACCGCCAGGGATGCTTCCGCGAGCCCGTATACCGGATACATGGCATTACGCTTCAGGCCCAGGGCCGAAAGGCGTGCCAGGAATTCCTCGCAGAGCTCGACCGAGATCGGCTCGGCGCCATTGAAGATCAGCCGCACCGCCGAAAGATCGAGATTTCCCGGAGAGCGATCACCCAGGACTTTCAGATAGTGGCGATAGCCGAAGTTCGGCGAGCACAGGATGGTGGCGCGCTGTTCGGACGCAATGGCCAGCCACAGCAGCGGGCGCCGCACGAACAGCTCGGTGGGCATCAGGTGCATGTTCACGCGATTGGCAAACATCACGAGGTGAAAGCCGATCAGGCCCATGTCGTGGGTGAGCGGCATCCACGACAGGCTGACATCGTTCTCGTTGAACCCGGCCACGCGCGTGACGGCCTCGCCATGCGCCATCAGGTTGGCATGCGTCAGCACCACGCCCTTCGGATCGCTGGTGGAGCCGGAGGAGAACTGGATGAACGCGATGTCGTCGGGGAGGCCGCGTGTTCCACACCGGGTCGGGACAGATCGCCCAGATCCTCGACCACGAAGGCGCGGGGACGCAGGCGGGCAAAGCTGGCCGCAGCGTCTGCATCGGAGCTCTGGCTCGCAAACTGGCCCACCCGCTCAAAAGTCTTGCGATCGGTGTAGATGAAAGGTGCGCCGAGCTTGCTGGCAATGCGCAGCAGCTTGTGGCGATGTTCGTCGCTGATGCCGATGGCAACCGGCACCGGCACGATGCCGCCCAGTACCGCGGCCCAGAACGCGTCGATGAACTGTTCGTTGTTGTTCAGCAGCAGGATGAGTTTGTCGCCAGGCCGGGCGCCCAGTTGCTGCAGCTGGAACAATAGCCCCAGCGCCCGCTGGTGCAGTTGCGCATAACGCACGCTGCGGGATTGGCCTTCACCACTGTGATAGACAATGGTGCGCTCCGCGTTGCGGTTCTGCGCCATCAATTCGTTGAGTGTTCTGGGAGTCATGGGCTTCGTTGATTCTGGCGCGGCTCAAGCCGCATGGTGAACGGGCGCGTGGCGCGCAGATTGATCAATGCCTCGAACTCCACCGGATCGTTGTCGACGCGGCGCAGCCGGAAGCGTCGCGCAAAGCGGTTCAGGTGCACCAGCATCTCGAAGATGGCCAGCGTCTCGCCAATGCAGTGATGCGCGCCGGCGGAGAATGGCAGGTAAGTGAGCCGTCGGACGGTCTTCTTCCTGCTGTTCGAAGCGCTCCGGCATGAACTTCTCGGCATCGGTCCAGAAGTCCGGATGGCGGTGCACGAAGTAAGGCGAGAAGAAGACGTCGGTGTCTGGCGGAACCGTGAACCCGGCGAGCGTATCGGCCTCGATGGTGCGCCGGGAAATGACCCAGACCGGCGGATACAGCCGCATCGCCTCGCGCACCACCATGTTGGTGTAGGGCAATTCCTCCATCGCCTGCAGCGTCGGCACCGCGGCTTCTTCGCTGGCATCGATTTCGGCATGCAGCTTTGCCTCGACCTCCGGATGCTCGCCCAGCAGGAACCAGGTCCAGTTCAGGGCGCTGGCGGTGGTCTCGTGGCCGGCCACCACCATGGTGGTGATCTCGTCGACGATTTCCTTGTCGGTCATGCCCTCGCCGGTTTCCTTGTCGCGGGCATTGAGCAGCATCGAGACGTAATCCGGGTGATCGCCGGCTGGCTGGCCGCCAGCGGCGCGCCGGCGTGCCACGCATTTGCCGATCAAGACCGTGAGCTTGCGGAACTGGTAGGCGAAGCGCAGGTCGCGGGTGGGCTCGGCGGTGAGCACGGCAAAAGGGTTCTCGCCGGTCTCCTCGGCCATCGCGGCGAGGTCATCGCCGAAGATGGTGGTGAGGATGATCTCGAGCGTCATGATGCTCATGTCGTCCGTGACGTTCACCGGTTCGCCGGCGGCGCACTTGCGCTCCCATTCGGCGAGCAGCCGGTCGTTGGCACGCGCTATCACGCCATCGAACTGCGCGAGGATGCGACGGTGGAAGGTCGGGCTGCATCATGCGGCGCTGCCGCTTCCAGAACTCACCCTCGCTAACTATGATGCCGTTGCCCAGCAGGATCTTGATGCGATCGAAGCCCACGCCCTTGGCGTAGTTGCGGTGGTTGTTCACCAGGATCCGGCGCACGTCGTCCGGATGGTTGAACACCCAGGTGTGCGATTGCCGGCCGGGCGCATAGACACGATAGGCGTCGCCCAGCTGCGCATAGATGCCGCGCATGCGGTCGAGCGAGTCTGCTGTCGAGCCGATGTCGAAACGCTGGTCCGATTCGGGTGGCAGGAGCGGTCTTGAGGTCATGAAGCCGGAAATTCTACCCGAAGAGAGGGTCTCAAAGCGCCGTCTGACGCCGTTGCGCCGGCTGGTGTACGCGCTGCTGGCACCGCTTGGGCCTCGGTCTGGTGCGGGTCTGGTGGAGTAGCTGCCGCATCGTGCGGGTTTCAGGAGCCGGCAATCTCGATGCGGCCCTCGCCGAGGCCCCGTCGCTGCTGCCTTGTTACTGGCACCAGCATGAGCTGTTCTGCGCGCGTTACCTGCTGCTGCAGATGCAGCGCGGCCTGCGGCTGGGATTTCTCATCAGTCCTTCCGTGGATGGAGAAATTCCTGCCCGGATTGCCAGCCGGCTGGGCGTGCGGGTCATCCGTGGTTCCTCGACCCGTACCGGTGCGCGGGCGCTGCGCGACTACTACCAGCTGCTGGTTGGCGAGAACGTTTCTCCGGTCATCACTCCCGACGGGCCGACCGGTCCGCGACACCAGTTCAAGCCGGGCGCCCTGATGCTGGCGCAGATCTCCGGGCGTCCGCTGCTGCCGATGGCGTATGCCGCTTCGCATGCCTGGTTCTTCGGCTGGGACAGGTTCGTGTTGCCCTGGCCATTCAGCCGGATTGCGATCGCCATCGGCGCGCCGGTCTACATTGATCGTGGCGCGGCGCTTGGTGATGCAGCAGTGGTGCAGGCCTTGCAGCGGCGCATGGAGCAGGAGCTGCGCCACCAGTTCGAACTTGCGCGGGAGGCACTGCGATGAAGGATGCAGGAGGGCCCGCCCCGCTGCGCGATCTGCTGCTGATCACCGGTCTCGGACTCCTGGTGATTGGCGCGGGGCTCGGGCTGCGCAATCCCTGGCCCGCCGATGAGCCGGTATTCGCACTCATTGCCCGCGACATGCTGGCCAGCGGCAACTGGCTGATCCCGATGGTGGGTGGGGATTATTTCCAGGACAAGCCGCCGTTGCTGAACTGGCTGCAGGCTGCGGGCTACTGGCTGACAGGTTCGGAAAAGGTGGGCTTTCTGCTGCCGTCACTGCTGGCGGGCGTGGGTACGCTGCTGCTGATCTACGATCTCGGTCGCCGCCTGTGGAACAGGGAGGCGGGCCTCCATGCGGCACTGCTGCTGCTGATCACCGTGCAGTTCACGCTGCAGTCGCGTCGCGCGCAGCAGGACGCACTGCTGATGTTCTTCACGGTGCTGTCGCTGTACTGCCTGATGCGCCAGCTGCTGCTGGGTGGTGGCTGGCGCTGGGCGGTGGCCGCCGGTGCCGCAGCAGGGCTTGGTGCCTTGAGCAAGGTAGTGGGGTTCTTCTCGTTCATGCTGCTCGCGCCCTGGCTGTATGCCGTGTGGCGTGGCTGGCCGCGCGTGAAATGGCAGCGCCCGTGGTTGATGTGGCTGCTTGCGCCGCTGGCCTGCGCGGCCGTGATTGCCGCCTGGCTGTTGCCCATCTGGCTGCTGGCGCAGAACGATGCCGGGATCGGTGCCTATTTTCACGAGCTGGTGTTCGTGCAGACCTTCGGGCGTTACGTGGATCCCTGGCACCACTATCGCCCCGTCTGGTATTTCCTGCAGGTCATGGCTACCGCGTGGTTGCCGCTGGTGCTGTTGCTGCCGTGGCTGGTGCCGCGCTGGCGCGGGGCACTGCGGGAGCGGGACGCGCGCGTGTTGCTGCCACTGGGTTTCGCTGTGCTCTATGTGCTCTTCTTCACGTTGAGCCGCGGCAAGCGCGATGTCTACATCCTCTCGGCGTTGCCGATGGTGGCGCTGGCTGCCGGTTATCTGTTGCCGGATCTGCTGCGCCAGCGCGGTGTGCAGCGCACGCTGCTGGGCTTTGTCGGCTTCATCGCCGCGTTGTGCACGGCTGGTTTCTTCTGGCTGACGCTCGGGGACCCCACGCAGGGCGCCGCTTTGCTGGCAGAGGGTGGGCTCGAGAGCTTCGCTCCGCTCGCGGCAATCGCCGCCTCTGCCATCCTCGCGCTGGCAGTGTTTCGAGGCCCGCGGGTACATCTCGCCCTCCTGTCGACCCTGACTTCAGCCTGGCTGGTGCTGGGATTCTGGGTGTTTCCGCAGATGGATGGTTCGCGCTCGGCCCGTGATTTCATCGCGCGTGTCGAGGCACTGGCGGTACCCGGGCGCGAACTCGGGCTGCTGGCCTATCACGAGCATTTCCTGTGGCATCTGCAGCGCCCGACAGTGAATTTCGGGCACAGGCGGTTTCGGGAGGGAGACGCCGAGGTCTACGACGCCGCCGCGTGGCTGGCGGCAGCGCCGGATCGACAGCTGCTGGTGCCGGTGCGGATGCTGCAGCCCTGTTTCGACAAAGCGGCGTCCGTGCAGCGGGCAGGGGAGTCCAGCCGGGGTGAATGGTACCTCGTGTCGGGCTTGCCGGATCCGGCCTGTGCCGCGCGTGGCAATGCACACTACAGCTTCCACTACTCCCCTTGAACATCAGCGCCGGATGGTGGCCGCAGTTCCTGCGCTTCGTGCTGGTTGGCGCGCTTTGCACTGCCATTCAGTACCTGCTGCTGGCTGCGGGCGTCGAGTGGCTGGGCATCAATGCCGTAGTGGCTTCCTCGCTCGGTTTCCTGGTCAGTGCCGTCGTAAACTATTCGCTGAGCCGCAGCTACACCTTCGCCAGTGCCGCGCCCCATTCGGCCCTGATCTGGAAGTACCTGCTGGTGCTCGTCGCCGGACTGCTGCTCAATGCCCTGTTCATGCAGCTGCTGCACGGCTATCTTGAATGGCACTACGTGCTGGCGCAGCTGGTGGCGACCTGCGTCAACCTCGGCAGCAATTTCATCGCCCATCGCATCTGGACTTTTTCGCGGAGCAAGACATGCGGTTGAGCGTTGTCATTCCCTGTTACAACGAAGCAGCGGTGCTGACCGAGTGCGTGCGCCAGGTATTGCTGCTGCTGGACGATCTCAAGGGCAGGGGCAAGGTCACCGATGACAGCAACCTGTGGCTCATCGATGACGGCAGCGCGGATGGCACCTGGCAGCTCATCGAACAGCTCGCCGCGCAGCATGCCAACGTCAATGGCGTGAAACTCTCGCGCAACCGCGGCCACCAGAATGCATTGCTGGCGGGCCTGCTCACCGCCGATGGTGATGCCGTCATTTCGCTGGATGCGGACCTGCAGGATGATACTGGCGTGATCGAAGAGATGATCGACGCCCATCGCGCCGGCAACGAGGTGGTGTTCGGTGTGCGTCGCAGCCGGGTACAGGACACTGTCTTCAAGCGCTGGAGTGCCCGTCGTTACTACGCCTTGCTGCGCGTGCTGGGTGTGGATGTAGTGCCCGATCACGCCGAGTTCCGGCTGCTGGGCAGGTCTGCCTTGCAGGCTCTGGCGGAATATCCCGAGACCAACCTGTTTCTGCGCGGGCTGATCCCGCAACTGGGCTTCCGCACCGCTCGGGTTCTTTACGACCGGCAGCTGCGTCTGGCAGGGGAAACGAAATACTCATTGAGCCGCATGCTGGGTCTCGGGCATAGACGGCATTACCTCGTTCAGTGCGGTACCTCTGCGGATGATCGCCGCCACCGGCGCGCTGCTGTTCCTGGTGTCGATGGGGGTATCGCTGTGGGTGGTGGGCGTGAAGCTCTTCACCGACCACGCCATTCCGGGCTGGGCATCGACGACGCTGCCCATCTACGCCCTGGGCGGTGTGCAACTGCTGTCGCTGGGCCTGGTCGGGGAATACGTCGCCAAGATCTACGTCGAGGTGAAGCGCAGGCCGCGGTACATCATCGAACGCATGACTTCCGGCCATGTGACGCAGGGCACACGGCAGGCATAAAACTTCATTCGCGGCAATAACTTGTGTGGCTTTCCTGAGGGGATATGACAGAATCAGTCCGTAAGTGAACTGTGTGGCAGGTCGCGGCACATTGGTTGCCATTTCGGCAACACTGGCCGCAACTTAGGGGAAGTATCGGGAAATGCCCTCAAACCGAAAGGTCTCGCCGGTGGATCCCGGCGCTTCGGACGTGTTCGACAGTTCATTCTGGGCATCGCGCAAGGGCGCTGGCCTCGCTTTGGACGTGGAATGCACCAAGGCTGCAGTGGATCTGCAGAACCTGACGGAACGCACGGCAGAGAATGTCGTTGCCACCACCATCGAGACCCTGCGGCGCGCCACCGGCGCGGATATCGCCTTTGTCGCTCTGCTGGATGAATCGGGCGAGCGTTTTGCCAGTGTCACCGTGGTTCGGGGCGAGGCCGTTGTCTGTGATCCGACAGCCCTCAAGGGCGTGGAACTCGCCCGGTTTCCTTTCCTGCAGGGTCGCTTCGACCACCTGCGACTCACCGAGTATCGCGATACCTCACAACCCGGTCGGGAAGACCCGGAAGAGGCCGCCCGGTTCGCGGCAATGGGCTTCAGCTCACTGCTGGTGGTAGCCCTGCACATGCAGCAGCGTCCGGGCGGATTGCTGGCGCTGGGCCGGGTAAAAGGGCCGGCCCCTGGGAGCACGACTGCCGATTGCTGATGAAGCTCATCGGCACCAGTCTTGCCTCCGGCCTGGAGCGCATGGCGATGAGTGCGCAGCTCACCGAGCTAACCGAGCGCAATGCACTGATCGATGCGGCCTCGAACGAAGGCCTGTGGGATTTCAATTTCGACAACAACCGGCTGTATGTCTCGCAACGCTGGAAGGCGATGATGGGCTACGCGCACCTCGGGCCGGACGACATCGTCGACTGGCGCGGCATGGTGCATCCGGATGATCTGTCGCGGGTGCAGGACGCGATGTTCAAGCATGTCTCGGGCGCGCTGCCGCTGTTCGAAAGCACGCATCGCATGCGTCACTGCAATGGCGAATATCGCTGGGTAATCAGCCGCGCCAAGGGCCGGATCGACAGTGTCGGCCGATTGCAGCGCCTGATCGGTGTCGAGCTCGACGTCACCGAACGCAAGCTCTACGAAGAGGCGCTGTTCCGCGAGAAGGAGAGCGCACAGATCACGCTGCAGGCGATCGGTGATGGCGTCATCACCACCGATGCCGACTCCATCATCGACTACATCAATCCCGTGGCCGAGAACCTCACTGGCTGGCGCCTCGAAGACGCCATGGGACGCAACGTCGACGAAGTGTTCCGCGCGTTCCACGAGGAAACCTGCGAGCCGCTCGAGAACCCCCTTACCGGCTCGATCCGGCGGGTCCGGCCCATCAAGGCTGCAAGGCCGGTGCTGATGATCCGTCGCGACGGCAACGAACTGTATGTGGAGAGCACGGCTGCGCCGATCCGCGACGGGCAGGGCAAGGTCTGCGGCGCGGTACTGGTGTTCCATGACGTCAGCGAGAGCCGCGAGCTGAACCGCAAGCTGTCGTATCACGCCAGCCACGACCCGCTCACGGGCCTCGTCAATCGCCGCGAATTCGAAAGCCGCATCGAGCGCTGCCTGAAGAGCGCACGGGCGCTGGAAGGCTCCTACGCGCTGTGCCATCTGGACATCGACCAGTTCAAGATGATCAACGATTCCTGCGGGCATTCGGCCGGCGACACCCTGCTCGGGCATATCGGCGCGCTGCTGAAGTCGAAGGTGCGCTGGCGCGACACGCTTTCCCGTCTGGGTGGCGACGAATACGGCGTGCTGCTCGAAAGCTGCACGCTGGACGATGCCCTGCGTACCGCCGAGGTGATGCGCGAGGCGGTCAAGAATTTCCGCTTTGAATGGGATGACCGGGTCTTCAAGCTCAGCGCCAGCGTGGGCGTGGTGCCGATCACCGCCGACAACGAAGACGTCGCCTCCATTCTTTCGGCTGCCGAGGGCGCCTGCGCCGCGGCGAAGGAGCAGGGCCGCAACCGCGTGCACAGCTTCGCCGAGAACGACATCGAGCTGATGCGCCGGCGGCGCGAAACACAGTGGGCCGCGCGCATCAGTGCGGCACTGGATGAAGGCCGCTTCGACCTCTACCGCATGCCCATCGTGCCGCTGCAGTCGAAGGAAGACGGCGAGCACTACGAGATCCTGGTGCGCATGCGCGACGAGGCCGGCAAGATCGTCTCGCCCGAGCATTTCATTGCTGCGGCCGAGCGCTACAACATCATGCCCGCCATCGATCGCTGGGTGCTCGAGAACACCTTGCGCTGGCTGGTTTCCGAGGCCGACGAACGCGAACGCCTGCTGATGTGCGCGATCAATCTTTCAGGCCAGAGCCTGGGCGACGACAAGTTCCTGCCGTTCGTCATCGAACAGTTCCAGAAGAGCGGCATCGACGCCTCGAAGATCTGCTTCGAGATCACGGAGACCTCGGCCGTGGCGAGCTTCTCGCAGGCCAACCGCTTCATCAAATCGCTCAAGGAACTGGGCTGCAAGTTCTCGCTGGATGATTTCGGAACCGGCCTTTCCTCGTTCGGCTACCTCAAGCATTTCCCGGTCGATTACCTGAAGATCGACGGCAGCTTCGTGCGCGGCATCCTCACCGACCCGATCGACCGGGAGATGGTGCGTTCGATCAACGAGATCGGCCACCTCACCGGCAAACTGGTGATTGCGGAGTTTGCGGAGAACGCGGAGATCATCCGCACGCTGGCGAGCCTTGGCGTGGATTATGCGCAGGGCTACGGCATCGCGCAGCCGAGCCGGCTGAGCAAGACGCCGCACCCTTCGGAAACCCAGCCTCCGAATTGATTCAGAAGCGCAGCGAGAGATCGATCGCGCGCAGGTGCTTGGTCAGCGATCCGATGGATATGTAGTCGATGCCGGCTTCCGCCACGCTGCGGATGCCGTCGAGCGTGAGGCCCCCCGAGGCCTCGATGCGCACCGCACTGGCAGCAGCATCTCGTTCCGCTACAGCAGTGCACATGTCCGTCTGGCTGAATTCATCCAGCATGATGACATCCGGTGCTGCGGCCAGCGCCACGCGAAATTCGGCCAGTGTCTCCACCTCGATCTCCACCGGGATTCCCGGGCTGTTCGAGCGTGCAGCGGCGATGGCAGCGGGGATCGAGCCGGCGGCGATGATGTGGTTTTCCTTCACCAGCACCATGTCGTAGAGGCCCATGCGGTGATTGCGGCCACCACCACAGCGCACGGCATATTTCTGCGCCAGGCGCAGCCCGGGGATGGTCTTGCGCGTGTCGAGAATGCTGCAACCGGTGCCGGCAACTGCTGCCACATACTGGCTGGTTGTGGTGGCGGTGCCGGAGAGGGTCTGCAGGAAGTTCAGGGCGCAGCGTTCGCCAGTGAGGATGGCGCGGGAGGGACCTGCGATTTCACACAGCACGCTGTTGGCGGCCATGCTGGCGCCGTCCTGCGCGCGCCATGCAACTCTCACCAGCGTATCGAGCTGATGGAATGTTTCGTCCACCCACGCCGTGCCACAGAGCACCATCGGCTCGCGCGTGATGAGCGTGGCCTTTGCCAGTCCATCGGCAGGAACAAGCGCGGCCGTGACATCGCCAGGGCCGATGTCTTCGGCCAGCGCACGCGCGACCTGCGACGGAATATCGGGCGGCAGGCTGCCGCCCGTATGGAGTGATGTCAGAACGGCAGACCGTGAGACTGACCAGCCATGCAAGCCAGCATCGGGATCGACAGCACGAAATTCGTGCGCGAGGCCATGGTGGCGATCTTGCGGGCCGAGGCCTTCTCGGCGTCCGTGGCGGGTACGATGCCCAGCACCTTCTTCTGGTTGGGCCAGATCAGCGCCCAGACGTTGAACAGCATGATGGTGCCGAGCCAGGAGCCGATGCCGATGGTCACGAAGCCCGGCTGGAAAGTGAAGGCACTGACGAGATTCTGGCCGAGGATCCAGGCGCCCGTGATCCAGGTGGCCAGCGCCGCCCAGCGAAACCAGAGCAAAGCGCGTGGTGCGATGTACTTGCTGACGCCAGCGCCGCCGGGGCCGCCCTTGTCAGCCGCTGCTGCAGCCAGCCCGGGGATCTGCACAACGTTGAAGTAGTAGAGCAGGCCGATCCACATGACGCCCGCCAGAATGTGCAGCCAGCGCGCAAGGCTCAGGTGCAGGAACAGGCTGGGCTCAATGCCCACAAACAGGATGAGGGCGAGGACGACGCCTGTAGTGACGGCACCGGCAACGGAATTGAGTGGATTCATTGGTTTATAGCTCCCCGGGGAAAAAGGCGTTTGAAGAATAGGGCAGCAAACCCCATAATTCAATTTATGAAACGCGCCTTGTCGGTTGGACTGCTGCTGGCCTGCGGCAGCCTCTGTGGCTGCGTTGCAGCGGTAGTGGGCGGCGCAGCGGCCGGGGGCTACTATGCCGGCAAGGACGATCGCTCCGCCGAGCGCATCGCCGCCGATGCAGCCATTACCGCCGAAGTGAAATCCCGCCTGATCGCCGAACCTGGTATCCGGTCGCTGGCGATCAACGTCGATACCTACGAAGGCAATGTCACCCTGAAGGGTGATGTGAAGTCGGCCGCACAGCGCAACACCGCCGGCAGCCTCGCCAGCAAGGCCAAGGGCGTGAAAAGCGTCCGCAACGAACTCGCAATCAAGTGAACAGAGAAATCAGATGGAAGTCGTAGAACGTATCAAACAGCATCTCGCCGCCGAACCGGTTGTCCTCTTCATGAAGGGCACGCCGGATTTTCCGCAATGCGGGTTTTCGGCACAGACGGTGGCGGTGCTCAAGCACCTGGGCGCCAATTTCCATGCCGTCAATATTTTCGACGATCTGGAGCTGCGCGATGAACTCAAGCGCTTCTCCAACTGGCCAACCTACCCGCAGCTCTACGTGAAGGGCGAGCTGATCGGTGGCTGCGACATCGCGATGCAGATGATGCAGAACGGCGAGCTCAAGCAGCTCATCGACGAAGCTTCGGGCAAGCCCGCGGCCTGATCCAACCCGAATTGGTCTGATCTGCCTTGCGCCGGCTTTCCAGGCCGGCGTCTGCCCTCAATCTCCTTCGATCAGATCCAGTGGCGCAGGTGCGCCATCCTTCCAGCCCAGCGCGCGCGCCTTTTCTTCGGCGCGCACAAAGCCCTCGTGCAGTGAATTGCAGATGTAGCAGAACAGGTCTGCAGTGCGCTCAGCGTCATAGGCAGCACCGTGCGCGCGGCTGTTGTCCCACTCGATGCCGGCCAGCTGCACCGCGCGCGCCAGGACGGTCTGACCCAGCGCAGCACCACCCAGGGTGGCCGTGTCGAAGCATGAGAACGGGTGAAAGGGGTTGCGCTTGAGACCCGTGCGTTCCACGGCAGCGTTCAGGAACCCGAGATCGAATGCGGCATTGTGGCCAACGAGTATGGCGCGGCGGCAGTCATGCGCGCGGATGGCGGTGCGGATCTCCTTGAACAAGCGCTGCAGGGCATCGGCCTCGTCAATGGCCGGACGCAGTGGATGCCAGGGGTCAATGCCGTTGACTTCCAGCGATACGGGGTCAAGCCGGCTGCCTTCAAACGGCTTCACGTGAAAGGCATGCGTCTTGCCGCGGCTGATCCTGCCCGCCTTGTCCACCTCGATGATGACGGCTGCGATTTCCAGCAGGGCATCGGTGCGCGAATGGAAGCCGCCGGTCTCGACGTCGATGACGATGGGCAGGAAGCCGCGAAAGCGTCGGGACGCCAGTTCAGGAGAGGCCATGGATACTCGCTTGGATCAGGTGAGGGCTGGCAGGAATTGCCAGCCCAGGGTTTCGCCGGCGCGCAGTGGCACGATGGTTTCACCCGCGAAGGGATAAGCAGCCGGCACGGTCCACTCCCTGCGCTGCAGGGTGATCGTCCCAGCGTTCAGCGGCAGGCCGTAGAAATGCGCGCCGTATTCACTGGCAAAGCCTTCCAGACGGTGCAATGCGCCGGCCTGCTCGAAAACTTCCGCGTACAGTTCCAGCGCGGCATGGGCGGAATAGATGCCGGCGCAGCCGCATGCGGTTTCCTTGGTGCTGCGCGCATGGGGTGCGCTGTCGGTGCCGAGAAAAAAGCGCGAGTCCCCTGCGACCACCGCGTCGAGCAGGGCAACGCGGTCGCGCTCCCGCTTCAACACCGGGAGGCAATACAGGTGCGGTCGGATGCCACCCTGAAACAAGGCGTTGCGATTCATGGCCAGGTGCTGGGGTGTGATGGTTGCCGCGACGCCGGATGTCTGGGCGCGCACGAACTCCACAGCGGCCTGCGTGGTGACATGCTCGAACACGATGCGCAGGCGCGGCAGGCGTGCCCGCAGCGGCGCGAGCACCAGATCGATGAAGCGCGCCTCGCGATCAAATACGTCCACATCGTGGTGTGTTACTTCGCCGTGCAGCAGCAGTGGCAGGCCCGCATCGGCCATGGCTTCGAGCACGGCATCGATGCGGCGGATATCCGTCACACCGGCGTCTGAATTCGTGGTGGCGCCCGCGGGATAGAGCTTGCAGCCGTGGACCTTGCCGCTCGCCTTCGCCACAGCCATCTCGGCCGGATCAGTGCGATCCGTGAGATACAGCGTCATCAGCGGCTCGAAGTTGCTCCCCGCCGGCCTTGCGGCAAGGATCCTGTCGCGATAGGCCAGCGCCTGCGCAGTGGTGGTGACCGGTGGCTTCAGGTTCGGCATCACGATGGCGCGCGCGAACTGCGCGGCGGTATGCGCGAGCACCGATTGCAGAGCCGCGCCATCGCGCAGGTGCAGGTGCCAGTCGTCCGGCTGGCGTAATGTCAGGTTTTCCATCATGGCTTGCCGGAATGATCGAGCACGTAGGTGAGTGCGAAGCGCGCACCAAAACCCGTGATCTCTGTGGGCACATGCGCGAGGCCTCCGCGGCGCGTGGCGGAAGACAGGTCGACATGCGCCCAGGGAATATCGTCCGGCACGAAGCGCTTCAGGAAGCGGGTGGCCAGGATGTGATCGCCCTTGCCATCGACATTGCATTGCGCGATGTCCGCCGTCTGGCTCTCCAGATCCGTGTCGAAGTCTTCGGGCAACGGGAACTGCCACAGTCGTTCGCCGCTGGCGGCGCTTGCCGCGAGGGCGCGCTGCGCGAGCCCTGCATCGGTCGACAGCAGCCCGCTCATGCGCTCGGTGAGGGCGTACACACAGGCGCCCGTCAGCGTGGCGAAATCGATCATCGCGCGCGGCTTGCGGCGCGCAGCCAGCGCCAGGGTGTCGGCCAGCGCCATGCGACCTTCCGCATCGCTGTGGATCACCTGGATCGTGGTGCCATTCATGGCCCGGACCACTTCCTGCGGCCGGTAGGACTTCGGACCGATGTTGTTCTCGGTGATGGCGAGCCACGCATCGATGGCAACCGGTGCGCGCATTTGCGCGGCGGCGACCAGGGTGGCCAGCGCCACCGCACTGCCGGCCATGTCGGTGTGCATGTCTAGCATGGAACGATGCGGCTTGAGATTGGTGCCGCCGGTGTCGAAAAGCACGCCTTTGCCCACCAGTGCGAGATCGGGCCGGCTGTCTGCCCTGGCCTTCTGGCGACGAGGTGTATAGCTCAGGTGCGCAATGCCGGCATCACGCCGCGGATTGCCCCGACTGACAGCCAGGAATGCGCCAGCGCCCAGACGCGTCAGGGCTGCTTCGTTGTACCACCGCAGCCGCAGCCCGTGGCGGCGCGACAGTGTGGCGAGCACCCGCCGGTAAGCCGAGCCATCCAGCACATTCGGCGGCAGGGCCGTGAGATGACGGACCAGGTTGGTGGCTTCCGCGGTGCGCTCGGCGCGCATGCGATCAAGTCGGGAATCGCCGTACACATCGACGGCGGCAAGCGCCTTGTGCTTGCCGGTCTGCAGTTTGTCGGTGGGCAGATGGAAGCAGTGCGCGGCCAGCGCGGCGTACATTGCCTCCTGCCAGACAGCACGCTGCTGCCCGTTTGCCTGCACGACAACCGCAATGCGCACAGGCTGCGGACGATTGGCAAAGGTGCGCTGCGCCAGCAGGCCAGCCACACGCAACAACTCGAAGGCTTCGCAATCCTTGCGGCAGTAGCCCAGCACGCCCAGGGTCTGGCGCTTGTTGTCGAGTGTGACGGTGCGCACATCGGCATGCGAAACCTTCGACAGCGCATGCAGTGTCTGCCAGCGGCTGGCATTGGGCAGGCTGCCCGACGGCCGCGCATCCGTTGGCAGCAGCAACAAGACCGCGTCGTAGCGGTCGAGTGAAGCCGATGCCGGAAGGCCGGATTGAAGGGTCAGGCGGGGCGACTTGAGCAGGGGCAGCAGAGATGGCATTTACACAGGCGGCTTGCTTGACCGAACATGACTAAAACCGGATCATCGCGCGCGTCCATCAGGAGCGCTTGCGGCATCGTAGCACAGCGTCTCTATTGACTTTTTTCCCGTTAAAGGGGTGCCGGAAAGGCAGGACCAATGACTGACGTCCAGAAATCCTTAGACCAGGATCCAGAAGAAACCCGCGAATGGCTGGAGTCGATCGACTCGGTGATTCGTGCCGGCGGCGGAACCCGCGCCCACTTCCTGCTGGAGCGACTCATCGATCACGCTCGGCGCTCCGGTGCGTATCTGCCGTTCAAGCCCAATACGGCTTACGTCAATACGATTCCCGTCGTGCAGGAGCCGGCATACCCCGGCGACCGCGCGCTGGAGAAGCGCCTCGAGGCCTACATGCGCTGGAACGCAGTGGCCATGGTGCAGCAGGCGAACAAGACCTCGTCGGAGTACGGCGGCCACCTTGCGAGTTACGCCTCGTCATCCACGCTGTATGAAGTGGGGTTCAACCATTTCTGGCGTGGTGCCTCGGACAAACATCCGGGCGACATGATCTTCATGCAGGGCCACAGCTCGCCGGGCGTGTATGCCCGCGCGTACCTGGAAGGCCGGCTGAATGAATCCCAGCTCAAGCGTTTCCGGCACGAAGTCGGTGGCGGTGGGTTGTCGTCCTATCCGCATCCCTGGCTGATGCCGGACTTCTGGCAGTTCCCGACGGTGTCGATGGGCCTCGGGCCCATGATGGCCATCTACCAGGCGCGCTTCCTGCGCTACATGGAAAACCGCGGCATGGTCGCGCCTTCCGATCGCAAGGTCTGGGCCTTCTGCGGCGATGGCGAGATGGACGAGCCCGAATCGATGGGCGCGCTCACCATGCCGGTGCGCGAAGGTCTCGACAACCTCGTGTTCGTCGTCAACTGCAACCTGCAGCGGCTCGACGGCCCGGTGCGCGGCAACGGCAAGATCATCCAGGAACTGGAAGCTGCCTTCCTGGGTGCTGGCTGGAATGTCATCAAGGTGCTGTGGGGTGGTCGCTGGGATCCATTGCTCGGCAAGGACACCAACGGCGTGCTGCGCCGGCTCATGGAGTCCTGTGTCGATGGCGAGTTCCAGAATTTCAAGGCCAAGGGTGGCGCGTACACGCGCGAGCATTTCTTCGGCAAACATCCCGAGACCGCAGCCATGGTGGCCAACATGTCGGACGACGACATCTGGCGCCTGAAGCGCGGTGGTCACGATGCGAAGAAGGTCTATGCGGCCTACGCATCGGCCATTGCCCACAAGGGCCAGCCGACGGTCATCCTGGCGCACACCGTGAAGGGCTTCGGTCTCGGCAAGGCTGCCGAAGGCCAGATGGTCGCGCACCAGCAGAAGAAGATGGATGCGGAGTCGCTCGCGAGCTTCCGCACCAACCTCGGCATTCAGTTGAGCGACGACGATATCGCGAGCTTCACCTTCCGCAAGCCGGCGGAAGACAGTGAAGAGATCCAGTATCTCAAGGCGCGCCGCGAAGCCCTCGGCGGTTACCTGCCGAAGCGCAATGTCGATGTGCCCGCGCTGCAGATTCCTTCTCTCGATACTTTCAAGGCATTGCTCGATGGCAGTGGTGATCGCGAGATCTCCACCACCATGGCCTTCGTGCGCATGCTCACCGCGCTGCTGAAAGACAAGAACATCGGCAAGAACATCGTGCCGATCGTTCCCGATGAGGCACGCACCTTCGGCATGGAAGGCCTGTTCCGGCAGATCGGCATCTATTCGGCGGTGGGTCAGCTCTACACGCCGCAGGATGCCGACCAGCTCATGTCCTACAAGGAGGACAAAAAGGGCCAGATGCTCGAAGAGGGCATCAACGAAGCCGGTGCCATGTGCTCCTGGATCGCGGCCGGCACGGCCTATGCGAACCATGGCCAGAGCATGGTGCCGTTCTATATCTACTATTCGATGTTCGGTTTCCAGCGCGTGGGTGACTTCATCTGGGCCGCCGGCGACATCCAGGCACGCGGCTTCCTGCTGGGCGCGACTGCCGGTCGCACCACGCTGGCCGGCGAAGGCCTGCAGCATCAGGACGGCCACAGCCAGATCGTGGCCACCACGGTGCCCAATTGCCGTGCCTACGATCCCGCCTATGCCTACGAGCTGACCGTGATCATCCACGACGGCCTGCAGCGGATGTTCGTCGAGCACGAGAACATCTTCTATTACCTGTCGGTGATGAACGAGAACTACCTGCAGCCAGCCATGCCGGCGGGCACGGAGCAGGGCATCCTCAAGGGTGCCTACCTGCTGAAGGAAGGTTCGCGCGGCAAGTTGCGCGCGACGTTGCTTGGCTCGGGCACCATCCTGCGCGAAGTGAATGCCGCGGCCGAGATCCTCGAGAACGAATACAAGATCCCGGCGGATGTGTTCTCCGTAACGAGCTTCAGCGAGCTGCGCCGTGAGGCGCTGAACGTGGAGCGCGAGAACCTGCTGAATCCCGACAAGGCGCCACAGTTGCCTTACGTGGCGCAGCTGTTCAGGGACCGCACACAGCCGATCATTGCAGCCACCGACAACATGCGGCTGGTTCCGGATCAGATCCGCCAGTGGATGCCTGGCCGCTACGTCACGCTGGGCACCGATGGATTCGGTCGCAGCGATGGCCGTGCCGCGCTGCGCGAACATTTCGAGGTGGACCGGCGCTTCATCGTGCTGGCCGCGCTCAAGGCGCTGGCGGATGAAGGCTCCATCGACCGCTCTGTCCTGGTGGATGCCGTGAAGAAGCTCGGCGTCGATCCCGACAAAGCCAACCCGCTCAACAGCTGAGGGCCGCGCGTGTCACAGACAATTGAAGTGCGCGTACCGGACCTTGGCAACTTCCCGGAAGTGTCGGTCATCGACGTGCTGGTGAAGGTGGGCGATACCGTCGCGATCGATACCCCGCTGCTCACGCTCGAGACCGAGAAGGCCACCATGGATGTGCCCTCCAGTGCCGCGGGCGTGGTCGAGACCGTGCACGTGCAGGCTGGAAGCAAGGTTTCCGAGGGCGCGCTGATCGTGACCCTGCGTGGTGCTGGCGCGGCTGCAGGTGCTGCGGCTGTTGCGACCCCGGTTGCTCCGGCTGTTGCCGCAGCTCCCGCCGCGGCCGCAGTTCCAGCCAGCATGGATGTGCTGGTGCCCGACATGGGCAACTTCACCGAAGTCGGCGTCATCGAGGTTCTGGTGAAGCCTGGTGACAAGGTCGAGGTGGATACGCCACTGGTCACGCTCGAGACCGAGAAGGCGACGATGGATGTGCCGTCGACCGCTGCGGGCATCGTGGAAGCGGTGCATGTGCAGGCGGGTGGCAAGATTTCTGCTGGTGGACGTGTGGTCACGCTCAGCGGCGTGGTGAGCGCAGCGGCACCGGCCGCAGCAACACCTGCGGCTGTCAGTACTGTCGCAGCGCCGGCACCCGCAGTTGCTGCAAAGCCCGCTGCCCCGGCACCCGCTGGCCGTCCGGCCAGTTTGCCGCCCGTCAGTGAAGCAGGTTTCAGCAAGGCGCATGCGGGCCCATCGGTTCGCAAGCTGGCGCGTGAACTGGGTGTGGATCTCGGCCGGGTGAAGGGAACCGGGCAGAAGAGCCGTATCACCCACGATGACGTCAAGGCATGGGTCAAGCAGATCCTGACAGGCGGAGCCGTGGCCAGTGGTCCGGCGCTGCCGCAGGTGCCAGCGGTGGATTTCGCGAAGTTCGGCGCTGTGGAAGTGAAGCCGCTGGGCCGCATCCAGAAGATTTCCGGTGCGCGCCTGCATGCATCGTGGGTCAACCTGCCGCATGTCACGCAGTTCGATGAGGCAGACATCACCGATCTGGAAGCCGCGCGCGCCAAACTCAAGGACAAGGCCACAGCCGCCGGCGTGAAGCTCACTCCGCTCGCATTCATCGTGCGTGCCTCGGTGCTGGCATTGCGCGAGTTCCCGACCTTCAATTCCTCGTTCGATGCATCGGGCGAGAACATGGTGCTGAAGAAGTACATGCATATCGGCTTCGCGGCCGATACCCCGAACGGCCTGCTGGTGCCTGTGATCCAGAACGCCGATCAGCTCGATGTCTATGGCATCGCGCGCGCACTGGCTGACCTTTCCGATCGCGCGCGCAAGGGCGCGCTGAAGGGCAGTGAAATGCAGGGTGGTTGTTTCACCATCTCGAGCCTGGGTGGCATCGGTGGCACGGCGTTCACGCCGATCATCAATGCGCCGGAAGTCGCGATCCTCGGCGTGTCTCGCACGCAAACCAAGCCCGTCTGGCAGACCGACAAATTCGTGCCGCGCCAGATGTTGCCGCTGTCGCTTTCTTACGATCACCGCATGATCGATGGCGCAATGGGCGCACGTTTTGCCGTGCATGTGGCGAAGCTGCTGGCTGATCCGGCCGCACTGCTGGCGGGTGCCCCTTGAGCGAGCTTTCGATTGCGGTTCCTGATCTCGGCAACTTCGACTCGGTTGCCGTCGTCGAGGTGCTGGTCAAGCCTGGCGACAAGATCGAGATCGATACGCCGCTGCTGACGCTCGAAACCGAGAAGGCGACGATGGACGTGCCTTCGACGGCAGCGGGGACCGTGACGGCCGTGCTGGTAAAGGCCGGCGAGAAGGTGAGCAAGGGTTCGGTCATCGTCAAGGTTGCTGCCGCTGCTGGCGCCACAGCGCCCGCACAGAAGTCCGTACCGGCTGCGGCTGCGGCGCAAGCTGCACCTGCACCTGCACCTGCACCTGCGGCACCTGCTGCGCCGGCCCATGTCGCGTCGGCTCCGGCCGAGCAGCCCCTGATGCCTGCCGGCCCGACACCGGATCGCAAGGTGCAGTTGCTGGTCCTGGGTGGTGGGCCCGGCGGATATACCGCCGCATTTCGCGCTGCCGACCTGGGCGTGCAGGTGACCCTGGTCGAGCGCTGGGAAACCCTCGGCGGTGTATGTCTGAACGTGGGCTGCATTCCATCAAAGGCCCTGCTCCACGCCGCAAAGGTCATCGATGAAGCCCATGCCATGTCGGCGCATGGTGTCGCCTTCGGAGCGCCACAGGTCGATCTCGACAAACTGCGTGGGTGGAAGAACAGCGTCATCCGCAAGCTGACTTCCGGGCTGACGGGCCTCGCGAAGCAGCGCAAGGTGGAGATCGTGCGTGGCACCGGCAGATTCGCCGGCAGCCGCGTCATCGAAGTGACCGGTGCAGATGGCAAGACTCAGCTGATTGGCTTCGAGAACTGCATCATCGCGGCCGGTTCCGAACCGGTGAAGCTGCCGTTCGTGCCGGCAGATCCGCGCATCATCGATTCGACCGGTGCGCTGGAGCTGGGAGGCATCCCCCAGCGCATGCTGGTGATCGGCGGTGGCATCATCGGGCTCGAGATGGCCTGTGTGTACGACGCGCTGGGAACAAAGGTCTCGGTAGTCGAACTCGGCGATCAACTGATGCCGGGTGCGGACATCGATCTCGTGAAGCCGCTGGAAAAGCGGCTGAAAGGCCGCTACGAACAGATCATGCTCGGCACGAAATCGACCAAGGTCGAGGCACTGACCGAAGGCATCCGTGTCACTTTCGAGGGCGGTGGGCAGACCACCACGTCCATCTACGACCGGGTGCTGGTGGCCGTGGGTCGTGTGCCCAATGGCAGGCTCCTCAACGCCGAAGCAGCGGGCGTCACCGTCAACGAGCGCGGCTTCATCCCGGTGGACAAACAGATGCGCACCAATGTGCCCGGCATCTTCGCAATCGGCGACATCGTCGGCCAGCCCATGCTGGCGCACAAGGCTTCGCATGAGGCCAAGGTCGCGGCGGAGGTTGCGGCCGGGCACAAGGCCTGGTTCGATGCCCGTGTCATTCCGTCGGTGGCCTATACCGATCCGGAAGTTGCCTGGGTAGGTGTGACCGAAGGTCAGGCGAAGCGCGATGGGCTCAAGTACCGCAAGGCGGCATTTCCCTGGGCAGCCAGCGGCCGGTCGCTTTCGATTGGCCGGGATGAGGGTTTCACCAAGTTGCTCGTCGATGCAGACAGCAACCGGGTCATCGGTGGCGGAATTGTCGGACCGAACGCGGGCGAGTTGATCGCCGAAGTTGGCCTCGCGATCGAATTGGGCGCGGATGCCGCGGACGTGGGCCTCACCATCCACCCCCACCCCACGCTTTCGGAGAGCATCGGCATGACGGCCGAGGCGCTGGAAGGCACCTTGACCGATCTCTACATGCCGAAGAAGGGATAACCTCGGGGTCACGTCCCGACCGCTGCTCCCCCATGTAAGAATGCGTGACTCAGGGCGACTACCCTGTTGCATGGATTTCCCGGGGAGGGCGATGTGGCGGATGTACTCAGACTGCAGGGCGTCGAGAAATCCTTTGGCGGCCAACGTGCCGTCACCGCCCTCGACCTTGCCATTCCCAAAGGCGAAACCTGCGGCCTGATCGGCCCCAGCGGTGCCGGCAAGACCACTTCCATCCGCATCATCATGTCCATCCTGTTCCCGGATTCGGGAACGGTGGAAGTGCTGGGCCGGGCTTCGGCGCTGGATGCGAAGGACCGGATCGGCTACCTGCCGGAAGAGCGCGGCGTGTATCGCAAGATGCGTGTGGAATCCTTCCTCAAGTATCTGGCTGGCCTGAAGGGCATGCCTGAAAAACTGGCGCAGTCCCGCGCGCGGGAGTTGCTCGGCAAGCTCGGGCTGGAAGACGTCGAAAAGAAGAAATGCGAGGATCTTTCGAAAGGCATGCTGCAGCGCGTGCAGTTCGTCGGCGCCATCGTGCATCAACCCGAATTGCTGATCCTCGATGAGCCCTTCAGTGGGCTGGATCCCGTCAGTGTACGGCTGCTCAAGGGTGTGATCAGCGAGGAACGGCGGCGCGGCACCACCATCCTGTTCTCGACCCACGTGATGGCCCAGGCGGAAGAGCTTTGTGATCGTGTCGTGATGATCCACAAGGGCAGCAAGGTGCTCGACGAACCCATGAACAGCCTGCGCCGTCGCTACGATGCCACGCGTGTTCTGTTCGAGCCACTGGATCCCAAGGCGAACCTCGAAGTGCTGCGCGATATTCCCGGTGTGGTATCCATGCAGGTAAATGATGGCGAAGTGGAGTTGCGCCTGATCGCCGGTACCGAGCCTTCCACGGTCATCCGTGAAGTGGCGACGCGCATTGTGCCGGCGCGTATCGAGATTGCACGTATCCGGCTGGAAGACATGTTTGTCGGCATCGTGCGTGGTGATGCGAATGCCGGCGAATCGGAACAGGCACTGCGCCAGCATCTGCAAGGCCTGACAGGAGGAGCGGCATGAACATGTTCCAACGCATCAAGCTGGTGGCTGCGCGTGAATTCCTGGTCACCGTGACCAGCAAGGGCTTTCTGTTCGGCGTGCTGGTGATGCCGATCATCATGATTGTGCTGATCACCCTCATTCCGAAGCTCATGAACCAGCGTGGTGCGCAGCCCGATGTCGAGGTGGCGTTCATCGACAGGAGCGGAGCGCTGTCGTCGCCGCTGGCTGCCGAGCTTTCGCCGGCCATGATTGCCGAGCGTCGCGATGCCGGGCGCCGCGATGCGCAGGAGCAGCTGGGAGCTGCCGGGCGCGAGGTCGCCAATGTCGTACTGCCCGAATCAGTGCCCACGTTTACGGTAAGGAATCTGCAGTCCGATGCCACGGTGGATGCACAGAAGGCGTGGTTGACCGATGACAAGATCGGCAAGCTCAACCGACGTGCCCTGGTCGTGGTGCCTGACAATGCGGTAGTCCGTGCGGCCGGCGATCATTACGGGACATACGAACTCTATGCACCGCGCAACCTGCCAGAAGATGCCGAAAGCATCCTGCATGGGGCGCTGCGACAAGCGTTGATTGCCGAGCGACTGCGTGGAGCGGGCTTCGAACCAGAGGTCGTGAAGGAAGCCACCAGCATTGCCCGTACCGGCACCATCCTGGTATCGCCGGATGGCAGGCAGCAGGGCGCGCAAGGGTTGAATCGCGCGCTTCCCATCATCATGGGTTTTCTGCTGATGATGAGCGTGATGATGGGCGGTCAGGTGCTGATGACATCCACGGTCGAGGAGAAATCCAGCCGGGTGGTCGAAGTGCTGCTGGCGGCGGTTTCGCCGCTTGAACTGATGTGGGGCAAGCTGCTCGGCCAGCTGGGTGTGGGTCTGGTTTCCATGGCGGTGTACGTGACGCTTGGCGTTCTCGCACTGCTGCAGTTCGCCGTGTTCGGGTTGGTCGACCCCATGCTCATTGTCTGGCTGGTCGTGTTCTTTCTCACCGCTTATCTGGTGTTTGGTGCGTTGATGCTTTCCGTGGGCGCGGCCGTCAATCAGATGGCTGATGCGCAATCGCTGATGGGTCCCATCGTCATGCTCATCATGGCATCCTATGTACTCATACCGGTGGTGGGACGCACACCAGACTCCGCGCTGGCGATCGCCACGAGTTTCATTCCACCGGTCAATGCCTTCGTCATGCTTGCGCGGCTGGCATCCAGTTCGCCGCCTCCCGTCTGGCAGGTGCTGCTATCCGTGCTTGCCGGCCTCATCGGCGCCTGTCTCACCGTGTGGTTCGCAGCAAAGGTATTCCGCATTGGATTGCTGATGCATGGCAAGGCGCCAAACTTCGCGACCATGATCAAATGGGCGCGGATGAGCTAGGGGATGTCCGTGTTGGTCAGGGATGCCGGCCTCGCCGGTGCCGCAGCGGTGCTGTTGGTCGTGCTGGTGGTGACCGGCATCCATCCGTTCGATCGCCTGACCTGGATCATGGAAGTGCTGCCGGTGATGGTGGTGCTGCCATGGCTGTGGCTCACGTACCGCAGGTTTCCGCTCACCACGGTGCTTTATGCAGGCATCTTCGTGCATGCCATCGTGCTGATGGTCGGGGGTGCCTACACTTACGCCAGGGTGCCGCTGGGGTTCGAGTTGCAGGAGTTGCTGCAACTCAGTCGCAATCCTTACGACAAGATCGGTCATTTCCTGCAGGGGTTCGTGCCGGCACTGGCCGTCCGTGAAATCCTGCTGCGCGGTCGCTTCGTGCAGGGCAGCCGCATGCTCGCCTTCCTGGTGGTCTGCGTGGTCATGGCGATCAGCGCCACGTATGAACTGATCGAATGGGCGGCGGCATTGGCGATGGGGCAGGGGGCCGAGGAGTTCCTGGGAACGCAGGGTGACCCCTGGGATACCCAGTCGGACATGTTCTGCGCGCTGCTGGGTGCTATCGCGGCGCTGCTGCTGCTATCCCGCCTGCAAGACCACCAGATCCGCAGGCTCCGTTCATAGCAGCCGCAGCCGCTCCAGATAACGTTGCTCATCCGGCGCCGCGCCTGCGCGCTGTGCCTCCCACAGGGTCTCGGCCAGCACCTCGATCATGCGATGTTCGGCGGCATGTACATCCCCGAACTTGCGCGCGAGATTCAGATGCACGGTCTCGATGCCGGCAGGGCGGCGGGTGCCGACCTGTTCCCGAATCGCAAGATGCAGGCCCATGTGCAGAAAAGGATTGCTGCGTCCCTGCTCCACGGTGAATGACTCCTGCGTGGCATCCGGCGCTTCCAGCATGGCGTGGTATTCAGGGTGCAGTGCAATGACATCGGCGATCTGCATGTCGAGCGGCTCCAGCGGCAAGCCGTCGCGGCGCCGCTGCCAGGCATTGACGTACCGGCGACGCAGTTCGTCGCGACTGGCGTCGGCGAACATCATGCCGCACCGGCCATGGTCTTGGGTTGGTACGAGCACAATGGCGCGATCACGCATTGCGGGCACTTTGGGGTGCGCGCCAGGCACACATGCCGGCCGTGCAGGATCAACCAGTGGTGCGCATGCTGCATGAACTGCGGCGGCGTGACCTTGAGCAACCCTTGTTCTACGGCCAGCGGAGTCTTGCCCGTTGCGAGGCCCGTGCGATTGGCCACCCGGAACACATGGGTATCGACTGCGAGGGTGGGTTCGCCAAAGGCCACATTCAGTACGACATTCGCCGTCTTGCGGCCAACGCCAGGCAGGGCTTCCAGCGCAGCGCGATCCCGCGGCACTTCCCCGTGGTGCAGTTCGAGCAGCAGCCGGCAGGTTTCGATCACGTTCTTCGCCTTGGCGTTGTAGAGCCCGATGTGACGAATGAACGGTGTCAGTCCTTCGACCCCCAGTGCCAGGATGGCGGCGGGGGTGCCCGCCTGCGAATACAGCCTGCGCGTCGCGAGGTTCACGCTCTTGTCCGTGGCCTGGGCCGACAGGATCACCGCAATGAGCAGCTCGAACGGAGTGCGGAATTCCAGCTCACTGCGAGGGTCGGGATTGGCCTCGCGCAGCGCCGAGTAGAGCAGGGCGACGCGTTCGCGCTTCAACTGATCACGCCGACCTGGTGCGGGGCAAGTGGCATTTGCCTGCCGTCAGGAAATGCGCATGCCGGGCGTTACGCCGGCATCGGCCGAAAGCAGGAACACCGACTCTGCGCCGCCGTCCTTGGCGCCGCTGGCACAAAGCACCATGCCTTCCGAAACGCCAAAGCGCATCTTGCGCGGCGCGAGATTGGCGATCATCACCACGTAGCGGCCTACCAGATCTTCAGGCTTGTAGCTGGCGCTGATGCCGGAAAACACATTGCGCTGCTCGCTGCCCAGGTCGAGTTTGAGCTGCAGCAGCTTGTCGGAACCATCCACTCGGGAGGCTTCCAGCACCTTCGCGGCGCGCAGGTCGAGTTTGGTGAAATCGTCGATGCTGATCACGGGTTTGCCTGGGTTCGGGGAATCGGGAGTGGTAGAGACCGTCGGCGCTGAAGCCACCAGTTGTCTGACCACGACGGGATCAACGCGTGCGGCCAATTGCGGATACTTGCCGAGGGGGCGGGCAAGCAATGGCTTGTCAACGCCATGCCAGCTCGCGAAGGCATCAGCGCCCAGCCATTCACCGGCCTTCGTGGCAATGCCTGGCAGCACGGGTGCGAGGTAGATCATCAGCACCCGGAACAGGTTGATGGCCTGGGTGGCCACCGCCCCGGCCTCGGTGATCCGTGCAGGATCCTTCGCCATGACCCATGGCTTCTGCTGGTCCACGTACTGGTTGGCCCTGTCGGCCAGCAGCATGATCTCGCGCATTGCGCCGGCGTAATCGCGAGACTCAAACAGCGCTGCAAGCGGTTCTGCGGCAGCAGAGAACTGCGCATACAGGTCTGGGTCGGGCAGCTGCGAGGCCAGCGAGCCACCAGCCTTCTCGATGAAGGGCGCGCAGCGACTGGCGATGTTCACCAGTTTGCCCACCACATCGGAATTCACGCGGGCGGTGAAATCATCGAGGCTCAGGTCGATGTCATCGAGACCATTGCTGAGCTTGGCTGCGAAGTAGTAACGCAGATGGTCGGCGGGCAACAGGTCGAGGTAGTGCCGGGCCGTGATGTTGGTGCCGCGCGATTTGGACATCTTCTGGCCATCGACGGTCAGGAAGCCGTGCACGTGCACGCCTGTGGGGCGACGGTATCCGGCGCCATGCAGCACGGCGGGCCAGAACAGGGTGTGGAAGTAGCTGATGTCCTTGCCGATGAAGTGGTGCAGTTCGGTGGTTGCGCCGGCCTTCCAGTAAGCGTCGAAATCGAGACCGCGCTTCGCCGCCAGTGCCGCGAAGCTGCCGATATAGCCGATGGGCGCGTCGAACCAGACGTAGAAATACTTGCCCGGCGCGTCCGGGATCTCGAAGCCGAAATACGGCGCATCGCGGGAAATGTCCCAGTCCTTGAGGCCGGCCTCGAACCATTCGTCGAGCTTGGCGCGCACCGCCGGCTGCAGCCCGTGGCCAGCCAGCCAGGTGCGCAGATCCTGCTCGAACTCGCCCAGCCGGAAGAACAGGTGGTCTGAATCGCGCAGTACGGGCTTCGTGCCGGTAATGGTCGAGACGGCGTCCTTGAGGTCGGCCGGGGAATAGGTGGCACCGCATTTCTCGCAGCTGTCGCCGTATTGATCCGGGGTGCCGCAACGCGGGCAGGTGCCACGCACGAAGCGATCCGGCAGGAACATGCCCGCCTGTTCATCGTAGGACTGGCGCACGCTGCGGCGGGTGATGACGCCGCGCTTCTTCAGTGCCTCATACAGCTCATAGGAATACCGCCGGTTCTCCTCGCTGTGCGTGGAGTGGAAGTGATCGAAGGCAATCGCAAAGCCCGCGTAGTCGCGCTGGTGCTCCGCTGCCGAAGCCTTGATCAGCGCCTCGGGTTCGATGCCATCCTGTCGCGCGCGGATCATGATCGGTGTGCCGTGGCAATCCTCGGCGCAGACATAGATGCAGTCGTTGCCCCGCATGCGCTGGAAGCGGCACCAGATGTCCGTCTGCACGGTCTCGATGATGTGACCCAGATGCAGCGGGCCATTGGCGTATGGCAGGGCGCTGGTGACGAGAATCCTGCGAGTGCTCAACCCTGATCCTTCACGGCCTCGAAGCGGGCCTTGTTGATGGCCTTCTTGAAGGCCTCTTTGCCGGAAACGATACGCTGGTCGAGCAGCGCCTGAATGGAGGTGTCCATGGTGCGCATGCCGCTGGCGCCGCCCGACTGCATGGTGTTCTCGAGCTGATCCAGCTTGCCCTGGCGGATGAGGTTGGCAACCGCGGCGTTGTTTACCAGGATCTCGAGTGCGGCCACGCGGCCCTGCTTGTCGGCCTTCTGCAGCAGCTGCTGCGAGATGACACCGCGCAGCGACGTGGAAAGCATGGTGCGCACGTGCGACTGTTTGTCGGCGGGGAACACGTTGATGATGCGATCGACTGTCTGCGCTGCGCCATTGGTGTGCAGCGTGCCCATGACGAGGATGCCCATCTCGGCGGCGGTGACGGCGATGCTGATGGTCTCCAGGTCGCGCAACTCGCCGACCAGGATCACGTCCGGATCCTCGCGCAGGGCAGAGTGCAGCGCCCCCGCGAACGTTTGCGTGTGCACGCCGATCTCGCGCTGGCTGATCAGGCAGTTGCGGCGCTGGTGCACGAACTCGATGGGATCCTCGATGGTGAGGATATGGCCCTTGTCGCGCCGGTTGATGTCATCGACCATCGCCGCGAGCGTGGTGGATTTGCCCGAGCCGGTCTTGCCGGTGACGAGGATCAGGCCGCTGTTGGCACGGGCCAGTGCGCGTACCGCTTCAGGCAGTTTCAGCTCGTCCATGGTCAGCGCCTTCGACGGGATGGAGCGGAACACCGCGCCCATGCCATTGAGCTGGCGCATCACGTTGACGCGAAACCGGCCCAGTTCGCCCAGCGAGTAGGCGAAGTCGGCGCCATCCTGTTTCTCGAAGCGCTGCTGGGCCTTCGGCGGCATGATTTCGTAAAGCGCCTCGCGCACGAAATCCGCGGTCATCGTTTCCGGACGCAGCGGCGAGAGATCGCCATACAGGCGGATGCGCGGCGGATCTCCCGCCAGGAAGTGCAGGTCGGATCCGCGCCGCTGCAGGACATCTTTCAGGAAGGCATCGATTGTCGCCATGCGTCAGCTTCCGTTGCCCATGGTTGCTTCCAGCTTCGGCATCAGTCCGGTATCGGTGACGAATTTCTGCAGCACGCGTTTGTCCTGCGCAAAGGAATTGGCGTGGTCCGGATCGATTTCCTTGGCCTGCACCGCGGTGAGCAGCGCCTGGTCCAGCATCTGCATGCCGAACTCGCGGCCCATCTGCACCTGGCTCGGGATCTGGTGGGTCTGGTCGGTCTGGATCAGTTTCGCGATGGCCTTGGTCATTACCATGACCTCGCAGATCGCCTTGCGACCCTGGCCGTCGGCGGTCTTGACCAGCACCTGAGTGACCACCGCCAGCAGGCTCTGCGAGAGGAAACTCTTGGTCTGCTCGCGCTCCTCGATGGGCAGGGCGTCGATGATGCGGTCGATGGTCTTCACGGCGCCGGTGGTGTGCAGCGTCCCCAGCACCAGGTGGCCGGTTTCCGCCGCCGTCATGGCCATGGAGATCGTTTCCGCATCGCGCATTTCGCCAACGAGGATCACATCCGGGTCCTCGCGCATGGCGGCGCGCACACCCTCGGCGAAGGTTGGCAGGTGGGTGCCGAGTTCCCGCTGGATGACCTGGCTGGATTTGCTGCGATGGACGAACTCGATCGGATCTTCGAGGCTGATGATGTTGAGTTTGCGGGTGGTATTGAGCAGGTCGATCATCGCGGCAAGGGTCGTGGACTTGCCGGAGCCGGTTGACCCGGTCACCAGAATCATCCCCTGGTGGTAATCGCAAAGCTTCTTGACGATGGGTGGCAGGGCCAGTTTGTCGAGCGTCGGGATCTCGGTCGGGATGGTCCGGAACACCGCACCCACACCGGTATCCTTGCGGAAGACATTGACGCGGAAGCGCCCCCCGTCGGTCGACACATAGGAGAAATCCACATCGGCGCCCGTGGCGAACAGTTCGATCTGGGTGGGCGTTAGGATCTCGGTGATGTAGCCCTCCAGTTCCGTGTCGCGCAGTTCGCGGAACTTGATGGGGACCAGGTCGCCGTACATGCGCAGCATGGGGGGCACCCCGACAGCCAGGTGGATGTCCGAGCAGCCCTGCTGCGTGCCGAGTTTGAGGAAGGCGTCTATGCGTGCCATAGACGCAATCTTACGTCATGCAAAGCGTTCGAGCGCGGCCCTGAACTCTTCCATGTTCTGGAAACGCTTGGTCTTGTCGACCGCCATGGCCTTCATGATCAGATCCGACAGGCCGGGGGGCAGTTTGGGGTTGAGTTCCTGCGGCACCCGGGCCTTGCCCTGCACATGCTGGTACATCACGGCCATGTGGTCGCCGCGGGCATAGGGCGGCACGCCGGTGAACATCTCGTACAGGATCACGCCCACCGCGTAGACGTCGGCGCGTTCGTCCACCTTGCGACCCAGGATCTGCTCCGGCGCCATGTACTTGGGCGAGCCGATCACATAGCCGGTCTTGGTGAGCTGGGTGTCGCCCTCGCGGTGGGCGGCGGCCACGCCGAAGTCCACGATCTTCAGCAGGCCATCGTTGTTGATCAGCACGTTGGCGGGCTTGAGGTCGCGGTGCACGATGCCGACCTTGTGCGCCACCGTCATGCCGGTGCACATGTCGATGCCGAACTTCACCGCGCGTCTTGGTCTCGACCGGTTTCTCGTTGACGATTTCCGCGCCCAGCGTGTGCGAGGGGAAATACTCCATCGAGATGGCGTAGTTGCCCTGGATCTGCAGGAAGTCGTAGATGCGGATGACGTTGTGGTGCGTGATCTTGCGCGAGTAGCGCAGCTCGTGCACGAAGCGCTTCATCATCTCTTCGTCTTCGGAGACGTTCGGATTCAGGAATTTCAGGATCAGGCGGTCGTCCACCACCGTGTCTTCCATCAGCAGCACGGTGCCGAAGGCGCCCTTGCCGATGCGCTCGATGAACTTGTAGCGGCCTTCGATCATGTCGCCATTGCGCAGGCTGGTGATGTCGAGCTTGGTGGAGGCAGCCGGCGGCTGCTCCACCGGCGGCAGCATCGGCTTGATGTCTGCCTCTTCGGTGGGCAGGGCGCGCGAACCATCCTGGTTGCCGCTGCCGGAGGTGGAGGCAGAAGCCGCCCGGGTTCCGCCCAGCATCATGGTGCCGCCGGTCTCGCCGGCGAGGCGCGCAGCCAGTTCCTTCAGTGCCGAGCTGGCGGCGCTGGCAATCGTGGCGTCCGGATTCTGCGCCTGTGACTGCAGCTGCGCACGTACCTGTTCGGCGCGGCGCTCGTCGCTGATGTGCACCAGCGCCTGCATGGCTTCGATGCGCAGCTCCTTCTCCGGGCGCGACAGGAAGGGCAGCAGCGATTCCACGTGTTTCGGCTCGCCCAGCTTGCCGATGGCGCGCACCACCACCGCCAGGGACCTCGCCGGCGTGGTCTGCAGCATTTCGAGCAGGCGCGGCACGGCGCGCTTGCTGCCGATCTCGGCCAGCGCATCGACCGAGCGCTCGCACACCCACCAGTCGGCGTCCTTGGTCGCTTCGATCAGATGGCTGACCGCGCGTTCGTCCTTGGTCTGGTTCAGGATCTCGATGGCGGCGCGGCGCAGGTCGTCGTCCTTGTCGCGCGCCAGATGCAGCACGGCATCGATGACCTTGGGGCCGCCGATCTTGCCGAGCGCATCGCCGGCGCGGCTGCGCACCCACCAGTCGTCGTCCTTGATGGCTTCCAGCAGGAACTTCACCGACTTGGCATCGCCGATCTCGTTGAGCACTTCGACGGCGGCGCGACGCGCGTATTCGTTTTCGTCCTTCAGCACGCCGATCAGGTGCTTGATGGTTTCCGGATCGTTGGCGCGGATCAGCACATCGATGGCGCGGTTCTGCACATCGATTTCCTGGTCGCGCAGCAACGGACACACGGCAGCGACATCCACCGGACCGTCCATGCGGGCCAGCGCAGCCAGCGCGGCGGAGCGGATCATCTTGTTGTTGTCGCGCAGCTGGCCCTGCAGCGCGCGCTTGACCTCCGGCTTGTTGAAGCGCGACAGGATGTTGATGATGTGCATCCTGGCGATCGGGTCCTTGCCCTCGATGCGGCTGGTGAGCTCGCCCAGCGAATTCTCGTCGGCCACCTCGGCGACGATGCGGAACAGCGCGGCCTTCTCGTTGGCCTCCTGCGCATAGGCTGCGGCCAGCAGTTCCCGCAGGTTGAAGCGGTCGCGATGGGCATGAATGACTTCCAGCAGCGAGGACTTGGCCACGCCCTTGGCGTTCAGCGCCTCCAGCAGCAGGCCAGGGGAGTAGCCCCGGCTGCTGGTCAGCGCCCAGGCAATGCCGGCGGAGATGCGCGGCCCGCCATCGCACAGGCCCTGCACGAACAGCGGAAAGGTCTTGTTGGTAACCAGAGTCGAGAGCACGTCGACCAGCGCGACGGTGGCGTTCTTGTCGGCATCGGCCAGCGACTGGATGATGGGCTCGATGGCCCCCGGGCCCAGGCCTTTGAGCTTTGCGACGGACTTCAGGGTCTCGTCACCCAAGGGTTTGTCGGTCGACTTGATCTGGGTGATCAGCCGATCAGAGCGCAGGTTCGTGAAAAAGCCCATTACTGCATCTGTTATGCGCGACAAGTCGTCCAGTGACTGCCGTGATTATGCCACACGGCCACCCGCCGGCAGTTGCGACCGGGTGCGCACTGCTAGAATCTGCGCCCCTCGAAAAGGATCACGCACCTCCCAGGCGGCATGGCATGAATGACTCTGAACTGACGGCAACGGCACGCGCCGCCATCGACGCGTTTGAAGTCCCCTCGCTGGGGCGGCTGGGCGAGCACAAAGCCGTTTCCAGCCTACTGGTGACCGGGTCCGAGGTGCGCGCCACGATCCGCCTGCCGGTCCCCGTGGGAGGTTATGAGTCGATTCTCAAGGCAGGCCTGCAGGCGGCGCTGGAACGCACCGGAATGGCGCAGCGGCTGGTGCTGGACCTGGGGGCGGATATCCCCACCCGGGCCGTGCAGAAGCCCCTGAAGCCCATGGTTGGCATCCGCAACATCATTGCTGTGGGTTCGGCCAAGGGCGGAGTGGGCAAGTCCACGGTGGCCGCCAATCTCGCGCTGGCATGGTCGGCCATGGGCGCCCGGGTCGGGCTCCTGGATGCGGACATCTACGGGCCCAGCCAGCCTCTGCTGCTGGGCGTGGAGGGGCAGCGGCCCGAGACCGTCGACAACAAGCGGATCGTCCCCCTGCAGGCCCATGGCCTGAAGCTGATGTCGATCGGTCTGCTCATCGATGCCGGGCAGCCGGCCATCTGGCGCGGGCCGATGGTGACGCAGGCATTGACCCAGTTGCTCGCCGACACATTGTGGGGCGAACTCGATTACCTCGTGATCGACCTGCCGCCCGGCACGGGCGACCTGCAGCTGACGCTGGCGCAGAAGGTGCCGGTGGCCGGCGCCGTGGTCGTCACCACGCCGCAGGAAATCGCGGTCACGGATGCCCGCAAGGGGCTGCGGATGTTCGAGAAGATGTCGATCGCGGTGCTGGGCGTGGTGGAGAACATGAGCACGCATCTGTGCAGCAACTGCGGCCACGAAGATGCGATTTTCGGCGATGGTGGTGGTGCGCGGCTGGCCGAGGAATGCGGCGTGGCGCTGCTGGCGCAAGCTGCCGCTCGACACCCGCGTGCGCGCCGAATCCGACAGCGGCCGGCCGACGGTGGTCACCGCGCCGGATTCACCGCGCGGCCAGGCCTATTTCGAGCTCGCACGCCGAACTGCCGCGGAACTAGCGCGGCGGCCGCGCGATCGCAGCGGTGCATTTCCCGGGATTGTCGTAGAGAGAGCTTCATGACCATCAAGTCCGACCACTGGATCCGGCGCATGGCGGCCGACCAAAAGATGATTGAACCCTTCGAAGCGGGCCAGGTGCGGGAAACCTGCTGCCGGTCGCATCGTGTCGTATGGCACGTCGAGCTATGGCTACGACGTGCGCTGCGCGCGCGAGTTCAAGATCTTCACCAACATCAACAGCACCATCGTGGATCCGAAGAATTTCGATCCGCAGAGTTTCGTGGATGTGGTTTCCGACGTGTGCATCATTCCGCCGAACTCGTTCGCGCTGGCGCGCACGGTGGAATACTTCCGCATTCCGCGCAATGTGCTGGTGGTGTGCCTCGGCAAGTCGACCTATGCCCGCTGCGGCATCATCGTCAACGTCACGCCGCTCGAACCGGAGTGGGAAGGGCATGTGACGCTGGAGTTCTCGAACACCACCACGCTGCCGGCGAAGATCTACGCCAATGAAGGTGTGGCGCAGATGCTGTTCTTCGAATCCGATGAAGTGTGCGGCACTTCGTACAAGGATCGGGGCGGCAAGTATCAAGGTCAGCAGGGCGTGACGCTGCCGAAGGCGTGAAAGCCCGTATCGACTAGGGTGCAGGGTCGTCGATGGTGAGGGTGTTCACTGCCATCGACCACTGCACATCCTCGCCATCGCGGCGTTCCACCTTCAGCGGCAGGTAGCCAAGGTCTGGTGCGCACCAGAACCAGGTCGATTTCTTCGAGCCCGGCCGGCAGCTGCGGAAGATGACCGTACGGTGCTCGCCCACCTCGGTGCGCAGCGTCTCACCGCCCTCGGTGGCGTAGTTGTAGTCCTTGATCTTGTCCTTGTCGACGAGCACGAAACGTGTCGGCGTACGTCCGGACAGCAGTTCATGCATCACGGCCACCTGCACGGACATTTCGTCGAGCAGTCCCGGCTGCGTCGGCAGGTCGACGCGTTTGCGTTCGGCCACACCGGTTACGCGACCGCGCACCCAGTCGAAGTCCAGCTTGATGTCCTTCGCATTGCTGCTCGCCCCATCATCGGCGGAAAACTGCATCGGCACGACCCGATCGTTCTGGATGTAGAAGATGCTGCGCGATGATCGTTCCCCCGGCATGATGAGGCTGAACAGGCCGCGCGCAGCCGAATGCTGCTCGTAGGACCAGCGGCCGTCGGAGAGTCGCTTCAGCTCAAGCTGGGCAGAACCGGCCCGCTTGCCGCTCCAGGTGAGGGTGTAACTGGCGTTGAAAGGCCGCAGTTCCGCTGCGGCAGCCCCCATCAAAGGTGCTCCGCATGCCAGCAGCAGGATCAGCGCGCGGCGCCAGACGTTCATGAATCGGACTTCAGGGCAGCTGCACGGGCGCCAGCAGGCGCGCGCCGTCGAGTGTCGGGCTGCCCTGGTTCCACAGCAGTCGGCCGCATGTCAGCCATTCAATCACCATGGGGTAGATGATGTGTTCGCGAGCATGAACACGGGCTGAAAGACTGGCAACGTTGTCACCTGGAAAAACCGGCACCCGGGCCTGGGCGATCAGCGGGCCGCCATCCAGATCGGCGGTGACGAAGTGTACGCTGACTCCGTGCTCGGTATCGCCCGCCGCCAGGGCCCGGGCGTGGGTGTCGAGGCCCTTGTGGCGGGGCAGCAGCGATGGGTGGATGTTGAGCATGCGGCCACTGTATCGGTCCACGAAGCCCGCCGACAGGACGCGCATGAAACCGGCCAGAACCACCAGCTGTGCCCCACTGGCTGCTATGGCGTCGGCCAGTGCCTGTTCAAAGGCGCTGCGATCAGGCCTGCCGGCGGACTGGAAAGCATTTCGGTCCACCACGGTGGTGGGAATGCCCAGCGCCCTGGCGCGGTCAATTCCGCCGGCGGTGGGAACGTCGGCGATCACGATCGCAACCTCAGCGGGGATCTGCCCAGCGCGGCACGCCGCTGCAATGGCCAGCATGTTGCTGCCAGCGCCCGAGATCAGCACCGCGAGACGCATCGGCTGGCTTCAGGCGTCGATGACGACGCCGGAATTGCCGGGTCGGATTTCGCCGATCAAAGTGGCCTGTTCGCCCTGTGCCTGCAGCAGCTGCAGGGCCTCGTCCGCATGCGTCTGCGGGACCACGGCGATCATTCCGATGCCGCAGTTGAAGGTCCGGTACATCTCTGCGGGTGCGATGTTGCCGGTGGCTGCCAGCCAGTCGAAAAGGGGATCCTGATGCCAGCGGCTGCGCTGCAGGTGCGCCTCGAGGCCTTCGGGCAGCACCCGCGGAATGTTGTCGGTGATGCCGCCGCCGGTGATGTGCGCATAGGCGGATACAGGCAGCGCGGCGGAGAGCTTCAACATGCTCTTGACGTAGATGCGCGTTGGCTCGAGCAGGCGGTCGAAGAGGGTCTTGCCTGCGAGCAGGGTGGTAGCGTCTGCGCCGGCAACTTCGATGAGCTTGCGCACCAGCGAGTAGCCGTTGGAGTGCACGCCGGAAGAAGCCATTCCGATGATGGCATCACCGGCCTTCACCCGGCTGCCGTCGATGACTTCGCTGCGTTCGACCACGCCGACGCAGAATCCGGCCAGGTCATAGTCATTGCCGTGGTACATGCCCGGCATTTCGGCGGTTTCCCCGCCCACGAGCGCGCATCCGGCCTGGATGCAGCCTTCCGCGATGCCCTTGATGACGGATTCCGCGACATCGACAGACAGCTTGCCGGTGGCGTAGTAATCGAGGAAGAACAGGGGCTCGGCACCCTGGACAGCGACATCGTTGACGCACATGGCCACGAGGTCGATGCCGATCCGGTCGTGCCGGTTGGTGTCGATGGCCAGGCGCAGCTTGGTGCCGACGCCATCGGTGCCGGAAACCAGCACGGGCTCGCGGTAGCGCTGGGGCAGGCCGACCAGCGCGCCAAAGCCACCGACCCCCGCGAGCACTTCCGGGCGCATCGTGCGGCGTACAATGGGCTTGATGCGGTCGACCAGTGCATCGCCAGCGTCGATGTCGACGCCGGCATCGCGATAGGTGAGGCCGGTGGATTTCTGCATTTCTGGAAGCGCCTCTGAACTTGTGGGGTCGGCCGGTAAACGGCTGCGATATTGTATAGGACTGAGCGGATCGTCGCGCCATGCGCCATATTCCCAATCTGATCTGTCTGTTGCGGATCGCACTGATCGTGCCGCTGCTGCAGGCCATGGTGGCCGGCGACCAGGCGCGGATCCTGGTGCTGTTCTGCGTCGCAGCGGTTTCCGATGCGCTGGACGGTTATCTCGCGAAGCGCTTCCACTGGACTTCCGAGCTGGGCCGCTTCCTCGACCCGGCGGCCGACAAACTGTTGCTGGTGTCGGTATTCATCGCTGCGGCCTGGCTGGATATCGCGCCCTGGTGGGTGGCAGCCGTGGCCGTGGCGCGGGATCTGGTCATCGCCGTGGGCGCGCTGTGTTACCGGTTGTGGTTCGGGCCGCTGCGTGGCCGACCTACGCTGATCAGCAAGATCAACACCGGCATGCAGATCCTGTATCTGCTGGCGGTGATTACGGCGAGCGCCAGCGGCTTTCCGCCGCGCGAAGTGCTGGATGCGCTGGCGGCCGTCATGGTGGTGACTACTGTTGCCAGTGGCGCGGACTATGTGGCGACTTTCCTGCGCCGGGCTTTCGCGCAGATCGCAGCAGCCTGACCATGACGGCGCCGCGCGGAGACCGGAATTGAGGCAGTTGTCGCTGGGCATGCGGTTGCATGATCGCGCGGTGTTCGCCAGCTTCCTGGCTGGCGGCAACGCGCTGGCGCTGGCTGGGGCGAAGCAGCTCGCCGCAGGCGCTGAACCGCTGTTGTACCTGCACGGCCCCGAAGGCACTGGCAAGTCGCATCTGCTGCAGGCGATTTGCGCGGCCGTGCCTGGCGCGGGCTATTTTCCACTGCTGCAGCTGCGACAGTACGGTGCGGATGTGCTGGAAGGCGCTTCCCAGCTGCCGGTCATCGCCATCGACAACCTGGAATCCGTGGCAGGTGATCGGGAATGGGAGCAGCAGCTGTTCGGGCTCTACAACGACTGCCTCGCGCGGGGCGCGCGGCTGGCCGTTGCAGCGGCGGTGCCTGCTGCCCATCTCGGCGTCAGCCTGCCTGATTTGCGCTCACGCCTGGCGGCCATGCCGCAGTTCGCCTTGCGGCCACTCGACGAAACCGAACAGCGCGCGGCGTTGCAGTTGCGGGGTGCGATGCGCGGCATCGAATTGCCGGAAGAGACGCTGCTGTATCTGCAGCGCCGGTTTGCACGGGACATCGGCAGCCTGCACGAATTGCTGGATCGCCTGGACCTGGCTTCCCTGCAGGAGCAGCGGCGCGTGACCGTGCCGTTTATCCGGGCGGTATTGGGCGAGCCGACTTGAGCGCGGAAGCAATGCGGGCCACCCGGTGACCCAGGGCGCGCGCCAGCAGGGCTTCGTCGGCAGTCAGTTCAACTTCGGAGGTGGCGACACCCACATGCGAGGCACCATACGGTGAGCCGCCACTGCGCGTTTCGTTCACGGCCTTCTCGGTGAACGGCAGGCCCACATACAGCATGCCATGGTGCAGCAGCGGCAGCAGCATCGACAGCAGCGTGCTTTCCTGCCCGCCGTGCATGGTCTGAGAAGAAGTGAATGCGGCGGCGGGTTTGTCCACCAGCGTGCCCTGCAGCCACAGGCTGGATGTCTGGTCGAGAAAATACTTCAGTGGTGCGGCCATGTTGCCGAAGCGGGTGGGGCTGCCGAGGATGAGCCCGTCGCAGGCGCGCAGATCATCAAGCGTGGCCCAGGGCGCGCCTTCGTCGGGCACATTGCGGACCGGGCGTTCATTTTCGGCCGAGACCGGCGGCACGCTGCGCAGGCGCGCGACGACACCCGGTACCGACTCCACTCCGCGGCAGATCTGACGCGCCAGCAGCGCGGTGCTGCCATTGCGGGAGTAATAGACAACCAGAATCTCGGTGGCAGGAGCGCTCACGTATCAGCGCTTTGCGGAAGAGACGCCGAGGTCATCGGCTCCGTTCCAGCGGGTGGTCCAGCGATTCACGACCTTGTCCGGGTATTCGCGTCTGCCCACGCTGCCGTTGTAGCGCGCCAGCGCCTTGCGTACATCGTTCTTTTCCCGCTTCAGGTAATGCCGCAGGATGGCACAGCCCATGCGCATGTTGGCTTCGATCTGAGTGAGTTGGTGGCGCTTCATGCCCAGCTCCGCAGGCCAGAACGGCATGACCTGCATCAGGCCCACTGCGCCGGCGGAAGAAACCGCCCAGCGATTGAAATAACTCTCGATGTCGATGACGGCCATGACGAGGCCGGGCGGCAGGCGCAATTCGCCGGGGCGATGCGCTTCGCAGAATGCAGTCTTCAGGATCTGCATGCGCTCGTCGTTATCCTTCACCACGCGGCGCAGCTTCGGCTCCATCATGCTGTACCAGATCGCAGCATCGAATTTGTCCGGAAAGCATTCTGCCGAATTGATGGCATTGGCGACGATGCTGCGCAGCTCCGGATCGCGCTGCGCATCGGCGCGCGCGACCGTGGCGCTGAATAGCGCCACGGCCAGCAAAGCGCAACTAGCGCGCCAGGCGGCTTTGTATTTCCGGAAGTACAGCATCGACCGCGATCTCTCCATTCTCACCCGTGCGGCGGTTCCGGTATTCCAGCCGGCCGGCCGCAATGCCCCGATCACCAATCACCATGCAATGCGGAATCCCCAGCAGTTCGGCGTCGGCGAACTTCACACCGGGGCGCGCGTCACGATCGTCATAGAGCACGTCGATGCCGGCTTCTCCCAGCTCCGCATACAGGCGGTCGGCGAGGGTGCGCACGGCTTCGGAGCGATCATGGTTGAGCGTAACCAGCAGCACGGTGAAAGGCGCAATCGGCTCGGGCCAGACAATTCCTTTTTCATCGTGATTCTGTTCAATGGCGGCTGCCACGACGCGCGTCACACCAATGCCATAACAGCCCATCAGCGGGGTCAGGGGCTTGCCGGCAGGGTCGAGCACCGAGGCCTTCATGGCCTCGCTGTACTTGCGGCCCAGCTGGAAAATATGTCCCACCTCGATGCCGCGGCGGATGGTGAGGTTGCCCTTGCCCGAGGGGCTGGGATCGCCGGCCACCACATTGCGCAGATCGGCCGTCACGGGTTCTGGCAGGTCGCGGCCCCAGTTCACGCCCGTGCAGTGCACGTCTTTTTCGTTGCCACCACAGACGAAGTTGGCGAGTGCAGCGGCGGCATGATCGACCACCACGGGGCAGTTGAGTCCGAGCGGCCCGAGGAAGCCGGGTTCCGTGCCGGTAGCGGCCTGCACGCGCGCGGCGGTAGCCATGCGCAGCGGGCGAGGCTACCCCCGCGACCTTCTGGGCCTTCACGGCATTCAACTCATGATCGCCGCGCAGCACCAGCGCCACCACGCCACCGTCGCTGCCATCGACGATCAGGGTCTTGACGCATTGCGCTGCGGTTACGCCCAGCAGCGCGCTGACTTCGGCAATCGTGCGCGTAGCGGGTGTGGGGACCCGCGCCAGTGTCGCGGACGCAGCAGCCCGCAGGCCATCGAAGCCCGGCGCAGGGGCCAGCTCGAGGTTGGCCGCGTAGTCGTCGCCATCGGACACGGCGATGGCGTCTTCACCGGAGTCGGCGAGCACCTGGAACTCTTCCGACGCATTGCCGCCGATGGAGCCGGTGTCGGCACGCACGGCACGGAAGTTCAGGCCCATGCGTTCGAACATGCGGGTGTAGGCGGTCTTCATCGCCGCATAACCTTCGGCCAGCGAGGCTTCGTCGGCATGGAAGGAGTAGGCGTCCTTCATCAGGAATTCGCGGCCACGCATGATGCCGAACCGTGGGCGGATCTCGTCGCGGAATTTCATCTGGATCTGGTAGAAGTTCACCGGCAGCTGGCGGTAGCTCTTGAGGTCGCGCCGCGCGATATCGGTGATCACTTCTTCGTGCGTGGGTCCGATCACGAAATCCCGATCATGGCGATCCTTGAGGCGCAGCAGCTCGGGCCCGTACTGCTCCCAGCGCCCGGATTCCTGCCACAGCTCGGCCGGTTGCACGGCCGGCATCAGCAGCTCGAAGGCGCCGGCACGGTCCATTTCCTGTCGCACGATGGCCTCGACCTTGCGCACGGCGCGCAGGCCCATCGGCAGGAAGGTGTAGACGCCCGCAGCCAGGCGACGGATGAGGCCCGCGCGCAGCATGAGCTGGTGGCTGATGACTTCGGCCTCGGCCGGGGTCTCCTTCGCGGTATTGATCGGATATCGGGAAAGTCGCATGAAACCTTGGAAAATTGCTGGCGGAACAGGGACGCGAGTCTAGCAGCACCGCTTCGCCCGGTTCACGTCGCGGCGTTGTGGCGGGGGCCCTGCGGGGCCTATCATGCGGGCCGCAATGGACTCACAAACCCCCGTGGATCGGCCTCGCAGCCGGGCCATCTACCTGCTGCCCAACCTGTTCACGACAGGCTGCCTGTTTTCGGGCTTTTACGCCATTGTCGCTGCCATCGACGGTAACTACGAACGCGCAGGTTTTGCCGTGTTTGCAGCCATGCTGTTCGATACCCTGGATGGCCGGGTGGCGCGCATGACGCGCACCGAAAGTGCCTTCGGCAAGGAGTACGACAGCCTTGCCGACATGGTGTCGTTTGGCGTGGCGCCAGCCATTGTTGCCTACCAGTGGGGTGTGGCGCGGCTGTTTGAATACGGCGCGGTCTGGGGCCGGCTGGGGTGGCTCGCGGCTTTCACCTATGCCGCCTGCGCCGCGCTGCGCCTGGCCCGTTTCAATACGCGCACCGGCCAGGACAAGAACTTCTTCGAAGGCCTGCCGAGTCCTTCCGCGGCGGCGGTGGTATCCGCATTCATCTGGTCGGCCAGCGAGTGGCGCGAGCCGGGGTTGCCCGGGTTGATCCTGGCGCTGCTGGTTACGCTGTGTGCCGGTGCCCTGATGGTGAGCGCGTTCGGTTACAACAGTTTCAAGAAACTGAACACCGAAGGTCCCTTGCGCTTTGCGACCTTCCTGCTGGTGCCACTGGGCTTCGTGCTGATTGCCATCGATCCGCCCACAGCACTGCTGGTGATTTTCGGGGGCTATGCGCTCTCGGGTCCGGTTTTCTGGTTCATTCGCCGCATGCGCCGCGACAGGCGGCGCAGTGCCGAGGCCGGAGGGCATGGCGGGGCAGACGGTTGATGGCGGGCCGCACCGACTACCTGGCTGCTCTGGGCGTGGAGAACTGGCGGCAGCGGCGGCCGCTGGCCGTGGAAGGTGCCTCCGCCGTAGCAGCACCCGCATCGGAGTCACCGGTCGCGCAGGCGGTAGCGGCACCGGCTGGTGCGGATACCTGGGACGCCGTGGCAGCCGAAGTTGCGGGCTGCATCCAATGCGAGCTGCACCAGTGCCGGAACCGCACGGTGTTTGGCGTAGGTGACCGACAGGCGAAGTGGCTGGTGGTTGGCGAGGCACCCGGTGCCGACGAAGACCAGCAGGGCGAACCCTTCGTGGGTCGTGCCGGCGGTCTGCTCAATGCGATGCTGCGCGGCATTGGTCTCGCTCGCGAGCAGGTGTTCATTGCCAATGTGCTCAAGTGCCGACCGCCCGACAACCGGGATCCCAAGCCAGATGAAGTGGCCCACTGCCTGCCGTATCTGGAACGGCAGATCGCACTGCTTGCGTCCCAGCATCATGCTGGCGGTGGGACGCATTGCGGCGCAGAACCTGCTCGCCACCGAAACACCCATTGGCAAGCTGCGTGGCCAAGTTCATGCATTCGGCAGCTCACGCATTCCGCTCGTGGTGACCTATCATCCTGCCTACCTGCTGCGATCTCCCACCGAAAAGCGCAAGGCCTGGGAAGACCTGAAATTCGCGCGTCGTGTTGCCGGCGGCCACGCTGCGTGACTGCGCTGCCCGAGATCCTGATCCGCGACATGGGTTTCGACGATGTGGCGGCGGTCGCGGAACTGGAGCGGCAGTCCTACGCGTTTCCGTGGAGCGATGCGATTTTTCGCGATTGCCTGCGCGCGGGCTACTACTGCTGCGTGGTCGAGCTGGATGACATCCACATCGGCTACGGCATCATGAGCACCGGCGCCGGCGAGGCGCATGTACTGAATCTTTGTGTGGCCAGCCTGTACCGGTGCCGCGGCATTGGCAGCCAGTTGCTGGAACACCTGCTGGAATTTGCGAAGGGGTTGAGTGTGATGGACGTGTTCCTGGAGGTTCGCCCCTCCAATCCGGCGGCGATCCGGTTGTATCAGTCGCATGGCTTTGCGCAGATCGGAGTGCGCCGCGGTTACTACCAGGCGGCTGGCGGTCGCGAAGACGCGGTGGTGCTGCGCAAGGTGCTGGGCAAGGGCAAGCGATGAGCGCGATTGCTGACGAAGTGGCGCGGCGGCGCACGTTTGCCATCATCTCGCACCCCGACGCGGGCAAGACCACGCTTACCGAGAAGCTGCTGCTGTTCGGTGGTGCGATCCAGCTCGCCGGCACGGTGAAAGGACGCAAGGCGGCGCGCCATGCCACCTCCGACTGGATGCGGCTGGAGCAGCAGCGCGGCATTTCCGTGACTTCATCGGTCATGCAGTTTCCGTTCAATGGCTGCATCGTCAACCTGCTGGACACGCCGGGCCACGAGGATTTCTCCGAAGACACCTACCGCACGCTCACCGCCGTGGATTCCGCGTTGATGGTGATCGACTGCGCGAAGGGCGTCGAAGAAAGAACCATTCGCCTGATGGAAGTGTGCCGGTTGCGTGCCACGCCCATCATGACCTTCATCAACAAGCTGGACCGCGAGGGCCGCGCGCCGCTGGACCTGCTGGATGAAATCGAGCGGGTGCTGAAGCTGGATGTCGCGCCGGTGATCTGGCCCATCGGCATGGGCCGGGACCTGATGGGGACCTACCACCTCACGGAAGATCGCATCTACGTTTATGAGGCAGGGGAGCGGGGTCGGGTGGGGGAGAACCGCGTCATTGCGGGACTGATGAGCGCTGAGGCCACGGAATTTCTGGGCGACCGTGCCGCCGCATTCCGCGAGGAAGTGGAACTGGTGCGCGGCGCCGCTACCGAATTCGACCTGCAGGCGTACCTCGCCGGCAAGCAGACACCGGTCTTCTTCGGCTCGGCGATCAGCAACTTCGGCGTCGAGGAATTGCTGCGCAGCTTCACGCTGCATTCTCCGGCACCGCAGCCACGCGAAGCCCGCGAGCGGGTGGTGGAGCCGGTAGAACCGAAGCTCACGGGCTTCGTGTTCAAGATCCAGGCGAACATGGATCCGAGCCACCGCGATCGCATTGCGTTCATGCGGGTCTGTTCTGGCCGGTATGCACCCGGGATGCGGTTCTTCCACCCGCGCCTGGGCAAGGAAGTTCGGGTGGCCGACGCACTGACTTTCATGGCGGGAGACCGTTCTGCTGTGGAAGAAGCGTATGCCGGCGACATCATCGGCCTGCACAATCACGGGACGATCAACATCGGCGATACCTTCACCGAGGGCGAGAAACTCACCTTCACCGGCATTCCGAATTTCGCACCGGAGATGTTCCGGCGCGCGGTGCTGAAGGATCCGCTCAAGATGAAGGCGCTTGCCAAGGGTCTCGGCCAATTGTGCGAAGAGGGCGCCACGCAGTTGTTCCGGCCCGTGCGCAACAACGACCTGATCCTGGGCGCGGTGGGGCAGTTGCAGTTCGAAGTGGTGGCCTTCCGTCTGCAGGATGAATACAGCGTGCAATGCACCTTCGAGACCATCGGTGTGCAGACGGCGCGCTGGGTCACCGGCACGGACGAAAAGAAACTCGCGGAATTCCGTACCAAGGCCCACGACAACCTGGCAGTGGATCATTCCGGGGCGCTGGTTTATCTCGCGCCATCGCGCGTCAATCTCGGTCTGACCCTCGAGCGTTGGCCTGATCTGCGTTTCAGCGAAACGCGCGAGAGCCAGGCGTGATGGAGCGTATCCGGTGAGGTCGTGGCTCGCGGCGCGACCGGCGCTGTCGTGGGCCCTGTACGACTGGGCCAACTCCGCCTTTGCCACCACCGTGATGGCCGGGTTCTTTCCGGTGTTCTTCAGCAGGTACTGGAGCCTCGGCGCCGACCCGGCGACGACCACCTTCCGCCTCGGCATGGTCAATGCGGCGGCCGGGCTTGCGATCGCGCTGCTGGCGCCGCTGCTGGGCGCCATTGCCGATCGTGGCGGTCATCGCAAGCGCATGTTGCTGGCGTTCAGCTTGCTGGGAATCTGCACGACCTTCGCGTTGTTCTTCGTTGGCCAGGGGCAATGGGCCACAGCCGCGCTGCTGTTTGGACTTGGCACCCTGGGCTTCAACGGTGGCGTGGTCTTCTACGACGCGTTGCTGCTCGATGTCGCGGCTCCACGGGACTACGATCGGGTCTCTGCGCTGGGCTATGCACTGGGATATCTGGGCGGTGGTGTGCTGTTCGCCATCAACGTGCTGATGGTCGTCAAGCCCGCGCTGTTCGGGCTTGCCGATGCATCGGCAGCCATCCGCTGGTCATTCATCACGGTCGCATTCTGGTGGGCACTGTTCATGCTGCCGCTGTTCATGAGCGTGCGCGAAGCGCCGGCTCGTCCGGGTGAAAAATCGCGCGGTGCCTTGGCAGCGGGGTGGCAGGAACTGGTCAGCACCGCGCGCCTGGTGCGCGGGGAACCAGCGATGCTGCAGTTCCTGTTCGCCTACTGGCTGTACATCGATGGCGTGAACACCATCATCAAGATGGCGGTGAACTACGGAATGTCGCTGGGTCTGGAATCCACGGACCTGCTGGGCGCGCTGCTGCTGACACAGTTCGTGGCGTTTCCGGCATCGCTGGCCTTCGGCTGGCTGGGCACCCGGATCGGTGCGCGGGCGGGCGTGTTGCTCGGGCTCGCGGTCTACGCGGGGCTCACGATCTGGGCCTATTTCCTGAACTCCGCACTCGAGTTCTATCTGATGGCCGCAACACTCGGGCTGGTGCAGGGCGGTGTGCAGAGCCTGTCGCGTTCGATGTATGGACGCATGGTGCCGCAGGGCAAGTCGGCGGAGTTCTTCGGTTTCTACAACATGGTCGGCAAGTTCGGCACGGTGCTCGGGCCCGCGCTGATGGGCATGGTGGCATTGCTCGCCGACAGCACGCGCGCCTCGATCCTGGCCCTGCTGCTGCTGTTTGTCAGCGGCGGTTTCCTGCTGTGGCGCGTGCGATTCGACGCAGCCGCGCGCGAAGCGAGCTGATATCAGCATCGGTGGGGCTTGCCTTGCCGAAGCGCAGCAACTCGTATTCGCTGGCCAGTCTGCTGATCTCTGCAGCGGCTGCAGGCAGTTGGTGCGCCGCGCGCGCGGCGATGGCACGCGGGCCCTCATGTGCGGCGATGACCATGCCGCGCGAAACCAGCAGGGCAATGAACCGGTTCCAGATCCTGCCCACCGGATCGGGTCCTGGTGCCTTGCTGCGGCGTGTGTTCACCGCCCATAACAACAGACCCCACAGCGCAGCACCGCCGGACAGCAACACCGCCATGCCGATGTAGTCGATGTCCCCGAGGCCAAGACGGCGCAGCAGGTCCAGCTGCGCCGCGCGATTGAAATTCACGATGCGTTCCTGCCACCAGTTGTTGGCGGCATCCCAGGAATCGCGCAGGTCGCGCAGCCACGCCGCATCACCAAACAGGCTGTTCATGGCTGCGCTGCCGTCGCCGAGGAGTTCGGCGGATTCCTGCAGCCGCTCTGGCGCAACCACGGCCGTGGGATCGATGCGCACCCAGCCATCGCCATCAATCCAGACTTCTGCCCAGGCATGTGCCTGCGATTGGCGCACGGCATAGTAGCCGCCGATCGGATTCCAGCTGCCGCCCAGATAGCCGGTCACCACCCGGGCGGGTACGCCGGCGGCGCGCATCAACGTGACATAGGCCGAAGCGAAATGGCCGCAGAAGCCAAGCCTGGTATTGAAGATGAGGTCATCCACCGAATCCAGATCCAGTAGCGGCGGCGTCAGGGAATATTCAAAGCCGACGTCGCGGAAGTAGTCGAGCACCAGCCGCGTGTATTGCTGGTCTGAATCGGCACGGCTGCGCAGTTCGCGCGCGAGTGCAAGGCTGCGCGGATTGCGGCCCTGCGGCAGTCGGGTGTCGAGCTTGCGACCATTGATCGACAGGGGGGCGCTGTTTCGGGTCTGCATATGCGACACGCCGTCATATGCTATGGCCGTGGTCACCGGGCGGGCAGAGATCACCTGGCCATCGAAGCTGCGGAAGTTCCGGCGCCCGTTGATCGACGCGATGTAGTCCAGGCCGAACAGATGGTTGCGGCCGGTGGGCTCCAGCATCACCCGATAACGCAACGGGGCCGAGACGGGCGTGGGTTCCTGTGTCACGGCGATCTGTCCCGGTACACGCCGCCACGTATAGCCATCGAAATCGTGCAGCACCGGACCGCGCCAGTAGCGCTGCGCCATCGGGGGCGCGGGGCCCTCGAAACGCACCCGGAAAGCGATGTCCTCGGAAACCGCGAGCTCGGAAATGCTGCCGGGACTCATCTCGTCTGCGAGCCCGGTCTGGGCCTGTCCGCCGGAAGGCATGGACCAGAGCGCACCCTGCATGCGCGGCACCAGCAGGAAGGCGAGAGCAGCCAGTGGCATTGCCAGCAGCAACGCACGCCCGGACGTGCCATAGGCGCGTGCGGCGGAGGCGGATTCGCGCACGCCGCCCATTGCCGCAATGCTGGCCAGTGCCGTCCACGCGCTGGCCAGGTACAGCGGCAGTCGCAACAGGGATTGCCGGTCGAGGCAGGCTGCGAGCACCAGCACCAGCGAAACGGTGGCGACCACGGCCACATCCCGCCGGGTACGTGTTTCCAGCAACTTCGCCGCACCCATCACCAGCAGCAACGCACTCCCGGCGGCCAGCCCGCTGAGCGTGCGATACGTCGTGGCGATACCCAGGAACAGCACCAGCGTGAGGATCAGGCGCAGAGGTGTTGCGGGGAATCGCAGGCGCCCCCGGCTGTGCAACCAGTGCCAGGCAATGGCGGCGAGTGCCACGCCCACGCACCATGTCGGCGCCCGGTCGATGTGCAGCAGCGCGCCACAGGCGAAACTCGCCAGCACCAGGTTGGTGGTAACCCGGGGCAGTACTGCGCTCATGGCGCAACACCCTGGATGCCATGCAGGGCGAGTTGCTGCAGACACTGCGAGAGATGGTCTGTCCCGGCACCGGAAACGGGCGCGGCCTCGGGCAGACGCAGCGTCCAGCGCTCGCCGCGCGCAGCGGCATCCACACACCATCGTGCCAGCTGCGAGAGTCGCGCCTCGGTGTCCATGTCGTGCAGCGCCGAGAAATCGAAATCGCGATTGGCCGCTGCGTGGCCGCGGTATTCGCGTACCAGCAGCGGCGCGCCGCGTGCGTAGGCTTTCCAGGCGACCTGCCGCGGGGAATCTCCCTCGCGGAAATCGCGCAGCCAGGCCAGTTCGTCCTGGCTGTTCACCATGAGGCCGCTGCCGGCGTCTTCACCCGGTGAAACCGGAACCGGCAGCGGGCCGGCAAGCCGCGGGTAGATCACGGTGTGGATATCCAGCGTCAGCCAGGTCCAGGTGCGAAACAGGCCGAAAGGCGCAGTGGAAGCCAGTTGCAGCACGGGTGCGCGCCAGGGACCGCGGCGTTGCGCGACGAGGAACAATTGCAGCGTGTTGTCGGCGGCGTCCACCCGGTGTCCGGCCGCAGGAGCGGTCGGATCTTCGCTGGACAAATCCAGATCCGCGGGCGCGCCCAGCGTTGCGACCTGAACGCGAACTGCCACCGCCTCACCCGCGAAGGCAGGCTCGGCCGCAGCATCCAGCAGTCTTGTGCCCGACAGGTTCCGCTGTGTCTGCACCATCGCGACCAGCGCGAAAGCGGCAAGCCAGGAGGTGAACAGCAGTGCGAGCCCATTGCCGTAGTTCATGCCGGCGATGAACATCACCACGATCAGCATGGCGAAGATCCAGCCGGCGCGGGTGGGCAGGATGTAGATGCGCCTGCCGGCCAGCGTCAGCGGCAGCAGGTCATTTCCCTGCCGCCGCAGTGCCCAGCGTCTGATGCGATTGCGGATCCCGGTGGGCGGCTTGCCTTGCGCCACGGTTACGCTCCTCCCGGCTCAGCGCGGGACGGCAACCGATTCGAGAATTGCGCGGACCAGACGTTCCCGCACTGCCGGCGTGCGATCTGCGGAATTGCGGGGTTCGAGGCGATGCAGCGCGACGGCGGGCCACACGGCCTGCACGTCGTCGGGCAGTACGGCATGGCGACCATCCAGCAGCGCCCAGGCGCGCGCCGCCCGCACCAGGCCCTGTGCAGCTCGCGGCGAAAGGCCGAGGCGTATGTCCTGGCGAGTGCGCGTGCAGCCGACCAGCTGCTGCAGATAGTCGAGCAGCGCCGGTGCCACGTGTACGGCAGTGGCATCTGTCTGCAATTGCTGCAGTTGTGCCGCGTTCATGGCGGCAGCGGTGCGCGCGAGCAGGCTGCGGCGGTCGCCCTCTGCCAGCAGCACCCGTTCATGGCGCGGATCCGGATAGCCGAGCTCGATGCGCATCAGAAACCGGTCGAGCTGCGATTCGGGCAGCGCATAGGTGCCCAGCTGTTCATGCGGATTCTGCGTGGCCACGACGAAGAACGGTTCGGGCAGGACATGGGTGATGCCATCGACGCTGACCTGGTGTTCTTCCATTGCTTCCAGCAACGCGCTCTGCGTACGGGGGCTGGCGCGGTTCACTTCGTCGGCGAGCAGCAGTTGCGTGAACACCGGGCCCTGGCGGAATTCGAATTTCTGCGTGGCGCGGTCAAACACCGAGACACCCAGGATGTCGGCGGGCAACAGATCGCTGGTGAACTGCACCCGCTGCCAGGAAAGACCCAGCACCTGCGCCAGCGCATGCGCGAGGGTGGTTTTGCCCACTCCGGGAACGTCTTCAATCAGCAGGTGGCCGCGGGCGATCAGGCACGACAGCGCCAGGCGCAGCGCCCGGCCTTTACCGAGGATGATCGAATCAAGGGCGGCGAGGGCCGCGGGTAGCGCGGACATCGGCTCTCCGGTGGTGCGTTAAGGCTGCACCAGACCCTGCACGATTTCGATCTGCCGCGCGAGACTCTCGTTCACTTTTTCGAACTGCGCAATGCGTTCCCGCTCGGTCACAACCACCTCGGGCGGTGCGTGGTTCACAAAGTTCGGATTCTCGAGCTTGGCCCGCGCGCGGGTGATTTCCTGCTGGTTCTTTTCCTGCTTGCGCTTGAGCCGCGTGAGTTCGACGGCGGGGTCGATCAGACCCTGCATCGGCACCAGCAGCGTCATGTTGCCCACCACGGCCGATGCGCTGGCAGGTGCGGCGTCTCCCGCTGCCAGCACCTGGACACCTTCAATGCCTGCCAGGCGGCCAAGCAGCGCTTCATAGCGCTGGAAGCGCTCGGTGTCACTGCTGCTGGCTCCCTGCGCAAGCGGCGCGAGACGTCGTGCCGGGGAGATGTCCATCTCGCCGCGGATCTGGCGCAGGCCGAGGATGACGCCCTTCATCCAGCCCACATCCTGCGTGGCCGAGGGATCAGCCATCATGCCCTCCGCCTTCGGCCAGGGCGCGGTCATGATGGTGTCGCCGGCAACACCGGCGAGTGGCGCGACGCGTAGCCAGATCTCTTCCGTGATGAACGGCATGATCGGGTGCAGAGCGCGCAACAGTGTTTCCAGCACCGTCAGCAGGGTGCGGCGAGTGGCGGCGGCGGCTTCGGCGTCGTCGCCCTGCAGTACGGGCTTCGCAAGCTCCAGATACCAGTCGCAGAACTCGTGCCAGGTGAATTCATACAGCGCGGCAGCGGCCATGTCGAAACGGTAGCCGGCGAAGGCTTCGTCGGTGGCGATGATGGTCTCCCGCAGCCTCGACAGGATCCAGCGATCCACCACGCTTGCCGACGCAGTGCCTGGTGGGGCGACGGGTTTGTCGGTGGTCATCATCAACACGAACCGCGCGGCGTTCCACAGCTTGTTGCAGAAGTTGCGGTAGCCAGCGACTCGGCCCAGTTCGAAGCGGACATCGCGGCTGTGCGTGGCCAGCGCCGCCAGCGTGAAGCGCAGCGCGTCCGTGCCATGCGCCTCGATGCCGTTCGGGTACTGCTTGCGCGTGGCCTTCTCGATGCCGGGTGCCAGATGTGGCTGCATGAGACCCGTGGTGCGCTTCTTCAGCAATGCCTCGAGCGAGATGCCATCGACGATGTCCAGCGGATCAATGACATTGCCCTTGGACTTGGACATCTTCTGGCCTTCGCCATCGCGCACGAGGCCCGTGACGTAGACCTCGCGAAAGGGCACTTCGCCCATGAACTTCTGGCCGAACATGATCATGCGCGCGACCCAGAAGAAGATGATGTCAAAGCCGGTGACCAGCACATTGCCCGGATAGAAGCGCGCGAGGTCGGCGTTCTGGTCCGGCCAGTTCAGCGTCGAGAACGGCCACAGGGCAGAGGAGAACCAGGTATCGAGCACATCGGCATCGCGGGTGAGGGCGACTTCGTGGCCCCGCTTCTGCCAGGCCTGTGCGCGGGCTTCGCCTTCCGAGCGGGCCACATAGACATTGCCCTCCGGGTCATACCAGGCGGGAATCTGGTGGCCCCACCAAAGCTGTCGGCTGATGCACCAGTCGCGGATGTTCTTCATCCATTCGAAATAGGTCTTCGACCAGTTCTCCGGAACGAATCTGATCTGCCCGGATTCCACCGCCGTGATGGCAGGGCCTGCGAGTGGCGCAATGCGCACATACCACTGGTCGGTGAGCAGGGGTTCGAGAATGGCGCCAGAGCGGTCGCCGCGAGGCACCATGAGCTTGTGCTTGTCGATGCGTTCGATGAGGTTGATCGCCTCGAGCTCGGAAAGCACGCGTTCGCGGGCCTGTTCGCGCGTCAGGCCGCGCAGTTTCTCCGGCGCGTTCTCGTTGAGCCGTGCATCGGGCGTGAAGATGTTGATCTGCGGCAGGTTGTGGCGCTGCCCGACTTCGTTGTCGGTGAAATCGTGGGCCGGCGTGATCTTCACGCAGCCTGATCCGAACTCGCGATCGACGAAATCGTCGGCAATGATGGGAATGAGCCGGTCGGTCAGTGGCAGGCGCAGGTTCTTGCCGATCAATGCACGATAGCGATCGTCTTCCGGATGAACAGCCACGGCGCTGTCGCCCAGCAGCGTCTCGGGGCGCGTCGTCGCCACCACCAGATGACCGCTGCCATCTTCCAGCGGATAGCGCAGATGCCAGAGGTGGCCTTCCTCTTCGGTCGACAGCACTTCAAGATCCGACAACGCAGTGAGCAGCACCGGATCCCAGTTCACGAGCCGCTTGCCGCGGTAGATCAGGCCTTCCTCATGCAGCCGCACGAAGACCTCTGTCACGGAGTGCGACAGTCCTTCGTCCATCGTGAAGCGTTCGCGCTGCCAGTCGACCGACGCGCCCAGGCGTCGCATCTGTTGCGAAATGGTGCCGCCGGAATGCGCCTTCCATTCCCACACCCGCTTCAGGAATTCTTCACGGCCAAGGCCCGTGCGCGTTTCGCCCGCCGCATTGAGCTGCCGTTCCACCACCATCTGGGTGGCGATGCCGGCGTGATCGGTGCCAGCCTGCCACAGCGTGGCATCGCCGCGCATGCGGTGATAGCGGATCAGCGCATCCATGATCGTGTGCTGAAATGCGTGTCCCATGTGCAGCGTGCCGGTGACATTGGGCGGCGGGATCATGATGCAGTAAGGCGTGCCGGTTGAGGCAGGCACGAAGCGCCCCTGCGTTTCCCATTGGCTGTACAGGCGATGCTCGATCTGGCCCGGTTCGTAGACTTTGTCCATAGCTCAGGTCGTCACTTCGGAATGTTGCGGGGTGATGCCGTTCTCGCGATAGAAGCGGAAGCGGGCACGGCCGGCGGCACGACAGGCGGGTTCGGCGTCCACCACTTCGATGACGGTGTGGAAGCGCAGTGTTTCAGGCGCAGCCTGTTCGCGCAGCATCACCAGGGTCGTGAAATGGCCGGCCAGTGCCGCGGCGGGCAATTGCGCACCGGCATGCAGTTGCACCGGTGCTTCGCAAGCCGCCGGGTCTGCAGCCAGCGGTTCATGCGGCACGAAGGTGCGGTCGCCGTAGGTCCATAGCAGGTTGTCGAACTGCTCCAGCGCAGCAGCGTCCTGCAGCCACACCAGGATCTTCTCGCCTTCGCGGAAAGCCTGATCCGTCAGTGCGCAGACCTGCTTGAGCCGTGCGGGGCCTGCCGCGTCGCTCAGCGTGTAGAACCGGACTTCAGCCATGTTGCCTGTCAGGCCCCTCAGGCCTTGCTGGCACCGGCACGCTGGAGCAGGAAATCCGCCAGCAGTGGCACGGGACGGCCCGTGCCGCCTTTTTGTGCGCCGGAGAGCCATGCGGTGCCCGCGATATCCAGATGCGCCCACTTCATGCCCTGCGTGAAGCGACCGAGGAACGCCCCGGCCGTGATGGCGCCGCCGTCGCGGCCTCCCACGTTGGCGATATCCGCAAAATTGCTGCGCAGCTGTTCGGCATAGTCTTCCGTCAGGGGCAGCTGCCAGCCGCGATCGCTGGCGCGCGAGCCGGCGGCAACCAGTTCCTGCGCGAGGGCATCATCGTTGCCCATGATGCCGGTGAAGTGATGGCCCAGAGCGATCACGCAGGCGCCCGTGAGGGTGGCGATGTCGATCACCGCGGCGGGCTCGTAACGGCGTGCGTAATCGAGCGCATCGCACAGGATGAGGCGACCTTCCGCATCCGTGTTCAGGATCTCGATGGTCTTGCCCGCTGCACTGGTGACAATGTCACCCGGCTTCGTGGCGCGACTGCCGGGCATGTTCTCGACGGCGGCAACCAGGCCGACCAGGTTGATGCGCAGCTTGAGCAGCGATGCGACCAGCATGCAGGCCAGCACGCTGCCGGCGCCGCACATGTCGTATTTCATTTCATCCATCGCGGCCGGATCTTTCAGGGATATGCCGCCGGTGTCGAAGGTGACGCCCTTGCCGACGAGCACGATCGGCGCAGCATTGCGCGCGCCGCCCCGGTGTTCCATGGCGATGAAGCGTGGCGGCTCGGCGCTGCCGCGCGAAACCGACAGCAGGCTGCCCATCTTCAGGCGGCGGATCTGTGGCTCATCGAAAATGCGCACCTTGAGATTGCGGTGGCTCTTGGCCAGTTCGCGCGCCTGCTGTGCCAGATAACGCGGCGTGCACACATTGCCCGGGAGATTGCCGAGGTCACGCAGCAGGGACTGGCCCGCCGCGATGGCATCGCCCTGCACCAGCCCGCGACGCGCCGCAGGCTGCGCAGCAGCCGACAGACCCGCGAGACTGACGCGGCGCAGGGCAGGGCGTGGCGGCTTGCGCGCGGTCTTGAAATCGTTCACGCGATACAGCGCGCTGCCGGTGAGATCCGCCACTGCGCGACCGAGGTAGTAGTCGCCGACGGCATCGGCTTCGGGCTGATCGATCGCGATCGCCAGGTGTGCCGCGCGAGTCTTGAGGCTGGCAGCCAGTGCGGCCGCGACCGCCTTGCGCCAGCCACGCTGTGCAAAATCCTTGCGCTTGCCGAGGCCCACCACCAGCAGGCGCTTCGCCTTGAGGCCAGCCGGCTCGACCAGCAACTGGCAGTCGCCCGGCCGCTGCGGCAGGTCGCCACTGGCCTTCAGCCGGCGCAATAGCCCTCGGGTAGCGGAATCCACGACCTTGGCGGTGCCGGTCAGTGTTTCTTCGTCGAAAAGCCCGATGGCGAGGCAGTCGGCTGCAAGGGCGGTGATGCGTTGGGCAGGTGTATCGAATCGGACCATGATGATGGGGGACTCCGCGGCGTGAGGCCGTGTGCGCAATAGGTTAGAGTTTATCCGAATGCGCGTCCTCGATCGGTACATCATCAAGGCAATCTGCGGCTCGGTTTTGCTGGTGCTGGCCGTGTTGCTGACTCTGCTGGCCTTGTTCCTGTTCATCAACGAGCAGGGCTGGGTGGGGGCGGGCAGCTACGGCAACCTGCAGGCGCTGCGCTTCGTGCTGCTGAACCTGCCTGCCACGCTGGTGCTGCTCCTGCCAGTGGCATGTCTCATCGGTTCGCTGCTGGCCATGGGCACGCTGGCGCGCGGCAGCGAGCTCACTGTCATGCGCGCCGCCGGCATTCCCGTCTGGCGGATTGCCACTTCCGTGCTGCTGGCGGGCGTGCTGCTGGTGCCCGTGGCAGTGGGTGTCGGGGAGTATCTGGCGCCGCCGCTCACGCAGATGGCGCGCCTCGGCAAGGCCGTGCAACGCAACGAGAACATCAGCATTACCAGCGGCAGCAGCGCCTGGATCCGGGATGGCGGGCAGATCCTGCGCGCCGAGCGCTTGTCGGCAGACGCGGGCTTTGGCGGCATCACGCTGTTTGAAATCGGGCCGGACAACCGGCTGGTGGGAGTCGGCCAGGCGCCGGGTGCGCAAATCACGGCCAACGGCGCCTGGGAACTCGAGGGCTTTGCGCATTCCCGGTTTGCTGAAGGGCGGGTGACATCGGAGACCGTAGCCGCACAGCCCCTTGCGATCAGTGCAAGCCCCACGTTCCTCAGCGCCATTGCCAGCGATCCGATGGAGCTTTCGCAGCGTGAGTTGCGACGCGCCATCTCGCACCTGGAGACCAACGGACAGGACGCGCGCCACTACCGGTTTGCGTACTGGTCGAAGCTGGCCGGCTTTGCAGCGATTCCACTGGCTGTGCTGCTCGCCGTGCCATTCCTGTTCGGCTCGCTGCGCAACGCCGAGGGTGGAGCAAGGGCCACGCTGGGACTGGTGCTGGGCCTTGGCTATTTCATGCTGCAACGCATGGTGGAGAGCGGCACGCTCGCTTTCGGCCTGGATCCCCTGTTGCTCGCCTGGATGCCAGTCTTGTTGTTGGCCGCCGTCCTGACCCTGCTGATGCTCCGCCTGCGCGGCAGGGTCTGAAGCGATCAGCGCTGCTTGAAGTCTTCGGGCACCAGCTGGTGTCGACCCAGCAGTTTGTAGAAGTCCGTGCGGTTGCGCTTGGCGAGCCGCGCCGCCTGACTGACATTGCCGCCGGTGATCTGCAGGATCTGCGAGAGATAGCCACGGGTGAATTCGTCCCGCGCATCGTCGAACGAAGGCAGGCGACCAGGTGCCCCGCCCAGCGACTGCTGTACGAGTTCGACCGGGATCACTGGAGTCTGCGACACCGCGGCTGTCTGCCGCACGAGGTTCTGCAGCTGGCGAACATTGCCGGGCCAGTCGGCGGTAGCCAGCAGTTCCAGCGCCTCGGGCGGGAAGATGCAGCGCTGTCCGGTCTCCGTCGCGATCTGCGCGATGAAATGGGCGATCAGCAGCGGGATGTCTTCACGTCGCCGGGATAGCGGTGGCACTTCGATCTGCACCACGTTGAGCCGGTAGAAGAGGTCTTCGCGGAACTGGCCGCTGACGGTGGACTGCTGCAGATCGCGGCTGCTGGTGGAGATGACGCGCGTGTTGATGGCCCGCGGTGTGTCCGAGCCCACGGGTCGCACCGCTTCTTCCTGCAGGGCGCGCAGCAGTTTCTGCTGCAGGCGGGCGGGCAGTTCGCCGATTTCGTCCAGCAGCACCGTGCCACCGTCGGCCGCTTCCAGCGCTCCCTTGCGTTCCTTGCCGGTGCTCGCGTCCGAGCCAAACAGTTCGATGTCGATCTGCTCTTCGGGAATGCCCGTGCAGCGACTGACGATGAACGGCTTGCTGCGGCGGGGGCTGGCCTTGTGCATGGCGCGCGCCAGCAGTTCCTTGCCGGTGCCGCTTTCGCCCACGATCAGCACGCGTGCATCGGTGCCGGCCACCATGTTGGCCTGCGCCAGCCGCTCTTCCATGATGGCGCTGCGCGTGACGATGTCCGAACGCCACTCTTCGGTGGAATCCGTGACGCCGGATACTTTCAGCGCGCGCTGGATCTGGTCGAGCAGCTCCTGCTTGTCCACCGGCTTGGTGAGAAACCCGAACGCGCCCATCTGCGTGGCCTGCACGGCGTCGGGAATCGTGCCATGCGCCGTCAGCAGGATTACCTTCAGCCCCGGCCAGCGATTCTGCAGTTCCTTCAGCAGGCCGATGCCATCCACCGGTTCCATGCGCAGGTCGGAGATGACGAGGTCAGGGCGGAAGCGGCTGGTCGAGGCCAGTGCCTGTGCGGCGCTTTCCACGGCCTCCACATCGTAGTTCTCGGCGCGCAGGCGGATGGTCAGCAGGCGCAGCAAGCCTGGATCGTCATCGACGACCAGGATGCGGGCCTTGCGTGCAGACTGCTGATTCACGGGTTACGTCCTTCGGTGGCGGATTGACGGTCGGAGTTCCGACGCTCGATGTCGGCGATGGCATCCAGTTTCGCCCTGGCTTCATCGAGGGCCTTCTTCAGGCGTGCTTTCTCCTCGATCTCGGTCTGCAGGCGCTTGTTCATCGCCGTTGTCGACGGTGCGTTGCGCTGCCGGTCGCGCTCGCGCTGCAGATCGGCCACGAGCCGTTCGTTCTCAGTGCCGAGGCGCAGTTCGGCATCGACCCGCTGCAGCTCGACTACGGCCAGGGCGCGCTCGATCACGGAGAGCAGTTCGGGCCTCGCCAGGGCTTCATTGAGCAGGCGTTGTGCCTGCGCAGGGTCCCGGGCGGGATGGCCCGGCGCGGCCAGCAACAATCCGTATCGCAGCACGGCCGGCCCGAGTCTTGCCTGGTCATGCCCGGCCCGGGCCCTGGCCAGGACCTCGGCCTGCTCGGTCGGGCTGCCCTGCACCACGGACAGCAGATCCTGCACGTAGCTCGAAAGCTGCATGGCCTGAATGACATCGTTGCTCGGGGCGGGAGCAATCGGGGGCGCGCGCTCACCCGGCAGCTCCGGCAGGCTGCCACAGCCGGCGAGCAGAACCACGAGCCACAGTGGTGCCGCTCTATGCAGCATGAGCCTGCTTGCCTGGTGGTGCGCGAGTTGCTCCGGCAACCGGCCCTGTCGTGGATGATCTGAGTGGCATACGTATCCGAAAATGCGCCCCGGCCCATTCTCCTTCGACTATCTCGATCTGACCGCCGTGCGCTGTCACAAATTCCATTACAACCGACAGGCCGATCCCCGTGCCCTTGATATGTCCTGCCGGCGCCTTGCCAGTATAGAAGGCCTCGAATATCTGGTTGCGCTCTTCGGGCGGGATTCCCGGGCCGCTATCGGCCACTTCGAGCACCAGATCGGCGGCGTCCGCACGGGCGCGAATGTGGATGGTGCCACTGCGCGGTGTGTACTTGATGGCATTGGAGAGCAGGTTCTCGAGGATGAGCCGGACCTTGCCGCGGTCGGCCGCAATGCTGACATCGTCGACGTTCACGTCCAGCCGCACCCGCTGGGCAAGCAGCGCCAGCTGCTGGTTCTCGATGATCTGCTTCACCAGCGGCCGCAGCCGGAATTCGGAGACTTCCAGGCCCACGCTGCTGGTCTGCCAGGCACTGAAGCTCAGCAGGTTCTCGATCATGCGCTGCAGCCGCAGGCCGTTCTCCCGCAGGATGCCAGTGACCTCGCGCTGCCCGCTCTGCAGCTCACCCACGGCACCATCCATCAGCAGTTCGGTGCCTTCGCGGATATTGGCCAGCGGGTGTCTTCAGTTCATGCGACATGTGCCGCAGGAAGCGGCTGCGCTCCTGTGCCAGGTCCAGCAGGCGCTGGCGCAGCCATTCCAGCTGCCGGCCAAGTTTTGCAAGGTCGGCGGGGCCGCTGATGCCGATCGGCCGGTGCAGGGCGCCGCTGCCCAGTTCATTGATGGCGCGGTCGATCTGGCGCAGCGGGCCGCCCACGCGTACCGAGAACAGCAGGATGGCAATTCCCGTCAGCGGCAGCAGCAGCACGGAACCCCAGAACAGCAGTTTCTGCACCCACTGGGTGCGCTCCTGCAAGTCACTTCTTTCCGCATCGATCTGTGCATTGGTGCGGGCGCGCACCTGATCCGCAAGTTGCAGCATGCGGGAGGAGTCGGTCAGCAACCGCTGCAGATCCGGTGGCGTCTGTGCTGCCGCCTGCATCTGCAGGTTGATATCGACGCGCAGCGCCGAGTAATACTGCAGTGACTGCCGGGCATCCTGCTGCCGCAGCTGGCGAAGCAGCGATTGCTCGATCTCGCGCAGCAGTCCATCGCGGTTGGCGACTGTCTCGATCAGCTTCGGATTGGCATCGATCCCGTAGAGTTCCAGCGCGCGCTCGAGCTGGCGGGTCTGTTCGAATCAGTTCCTGCGTCAGTCCCGTTGCCTCCACGGCATCACCGACGATGCGCTCGCTGTCTGCGCTGAGCTGTCGCATCTGCAGGCCAGCCGTGACCAGCGCGGCAATGAGCGGCAGGGCGATAATCGCCAGGCCGAGCAGCACCAGCGCGCTCAGGGATCGGGGGCGCAGCAGATTCATGCCGCTGATTCTAAAGAAACGGCAGCCCCCAAGTCTGTAGTGCAGTCGTCGCCGCCTGGCGACTCCGGGCGGTTCCTACAGCCAGGGCTCTCGCAGCAGCTTCTGCTCCCAGTTCAGGGAGCTGGCCACGATGCTGTCCAGATCGTCGAGTTCCGGCTTCCAGCCAAGTATCGTGCGGATGCGGTCTGATTGGGCCACCAGGCTCGGTGGATCGCCAGCGCGGCGCGGCAGTTCGACGATATTGAGCGGTTTGCCGCTGACCCGCTCCACGCTGCGCAGCACTTCACGCACGCTGAAGCCGTGCCCGTAGCCGCAGTTCAGCGTCTGCGACTGCGCCGCCAGCGGCCAGGTAATCCACAGCCAGCAGGTGCGCGCGAGCCAGATCCTGCACATGGATGTAGTCGCGCACGCCGGTGCCGTCTGGCGTCGGGTAATCGGTGCCGAAGATGCTGACACTGTCGCGCTTGCCGACACTGGCTTCGCAGGCGACCTTCACCAGCAGGGTGGCTTTGCGGGTGGACTGGCCAATCCGGCCTGCAGGGTCGGAGCCCGCAACATTGAAATAGCGCAGCACCACATAACGCATGGCGGAGGCTGCCCCCACATCGCGCAGCATCCATTCGGACATCAGTTTTGACGTGCCGTAGGGATTGATCGGCGCCAGCAGGGCTTCTTCTGCTGCAAGGCCGGAATCAGGTATGCCATACACCGCAGCGGTGGACGAAAACACGAAATGCTTCACGCCATGCGCGAGGCAGCTGGCCAGCAGGCTGCGCGTCTGGCAGGTATTGTTGCCGTAGTACTTGAGCGGATCACTGACCGATTCCGGCACGATGGTGTGCGCCGCGAAGTGGATCACCGTGCGCACGTCGTGCTCGCGCAGCAGGCCGGCTACCAGCTGCTGGTTGCCGACGTCGCCTTCCACGAAAGTAACGCCCTGCAGCGCCTGCCGGAAGCCGGTGCTGAGGTTGTCGAGCACGACCACGGACTCGCCGCGCCCGGTCAGCTGCTGTACCGTGTGGCTGCCGATATAGCCGGCGCCGCCCGTAACCAGAATTGATCCGCCCACAGCTGAAATCTCCCGCGCGTCCGATGCGATTGTCTGTGCGGATCATACCCGGCCAAACCAGGGTTACTGGCGGCGGCAAGCTGGAAGTTGGCCTGTGTCACAAGATCCCGGGTTGAACACGCCCTATGCCGGCCTGACACCCGAGGTGGTGCTGGCGGCCGTGGAGAGTCTCGGACTGCTTGCGGACGGTCGCCTGATGGCACTGAACAGCTATGAGAACCGCGTGTATCGCGTCGGGCTCGAAGCCCCGGATCCGGACCTTCTGCCCGCTACCCCGGTGGTGGTGAAGTTCTACCGCCATGGTCGCTGGAGCGATGCCCAGATCCGGGAAGAACACGCTTTCGCGGCCGAACTGGCCGCCGAGCAGTTGCCAGTAGTGGCGCCGCTGCTGTTTGGCGGTGAATCGCTGCACAGCTATGCCGGGTTTCGATTCTCCCTGTTCGAGTGCCGCGCCGGACATGGCGCCGAGATCGATCAACCCGGGCATCGGACCCTGCTTGGGCGCACGCTGGCGCGCATGCATGCCGTGGGAGGGCGGCGCAGATTCCAGCATCGGGATGCCATCGCGCAGTGGCGCAGTGGCGCACGTGCGCGTGATCTGATCCTGGATGGCAATCTGGTGCCAGCGCCACTGGATGAAAATTATGCGCGGATTTCAGGGCAGCTGGTCCAGGCAGTTTCCCGAAGCCTGGAGCAGGCAGGTCCGCTGCGGCAGCTGCGCATTCACGGCGATTGCCACGGCGGCAACATTCTCTGGCAGGAACAGGGCCCGCTGTTCGTGGACTTCGACGATTGCCTGACAGGTCCTGCCGTACAGGACCTGTGGATGTTCTGTGCGGGCGAACCACAGCAGATCCAGCGCGAGTGGACCGAACTCCTGGATGGCTACGAGCAGTTCGGCCACTTTGATCTGGCCGAAACCGCTGTGGTGGAGGCCATGCGCGCCATGCGGATGCTGAACCACGCGGCCTGGATTGCCAGCCGCTGGTCCGACCCGGCATTCCCGCGGGCCTTTCCCTGGTTCGGCGAGCCGCGCTACTGGGAGCGGCATATTGACGAGTTGCGCGAGCAGCTCGATGCGTTGGAAGATCCGCCGCTGCTGCGGCTATTGCGCTGATTGCGCTCAAAGGAACAAATGAACAACCGTCTCGTGGCAATGCTGGTCGTGGCGTGCGCTGTTGCCGGGTGCAGCCGCGGTGAGCAGGGCGCCGCTGCACTCGATGCGCCGGCAGCGCAGGCACCGGCGGCCACCCGCGCGGATGTCGTTGCTGCGGTTCTGCAGTCCACCGGCACACCGGTGGCAAAACTCGGCTTTGTGCTGGCCAGCAAGCCAGTGGTGGGTGTGCGGTCTGGCCTGCGGCTGGATGTTTCTGCCGCAGCGCAGGTTCCGACCTTGTTGCTGCGGGCAGAAGCCGAGGCGCTGGCAATCGATCCGGCCACGGCCCTTGCCAGTCTCGCGCTGGTTGATGGCAAGGCCGTGAGCCACGAGCTCGGTTTCACGCCGCAGCGCGAGGGCCTGACCGAAATCACCGTGCGGCTGCGCAGCGATGAGGAAGGCGGGACCGAGGCGGTTTACGTCATCCCGGTGCTGGTAGAAAAGCCTGCCGCCGGCGGCTGAGGTCAGACGAAGCCGACCCAGCGACCGAAGCCAATCACGCTGCTCCAGAGAATCAGCGAGATGAATCCCGCGGCGCGGGCAGCGGGAGCCGGCGTGCCGGCATCCCAGGCATTCACGCCCCGGAAGGTGACCAGCTGGAAGAACATCATGTTGGCGGCGGCCAGCAGCAGCAGCACCATCTTGATCTGGAACGGCGTATTCGCGGCATAGGTCGTTGCGTTGGCCGATGAACATGAGCGAGCCGGTAATCACTGCGCCAATGAATGCGCCCCAGGTCCAGGGCAGCAGTCGCGTCGACAGGTAGGTATACCGCAGCTGTCGCGACGCGAAGCCGATCAGGCGCGCGTCGACGATGAAGATGGTTCCCGCCACCAGCGCCAGACACACGACATGCAACGATTCCACGTAGGGGAACCAGCTCTCTCCCACCAGCACAGCAAGGGGAGTGTTCTGCAGCCATTCGAAGAAAGTCTGAATCACGTTCGCCTCTCAGTAAGACTCTACGTAGGCGATGAACCGCCCGGCAAAAATGATGCCGATCCACAGCAGCATGCTGATCACTGCCATGAATACGTGCAATCCGGAAGGCCGCTCGAACTGGCGGCGGGCCACTGCCGAGAGCCACAGGGTGATCGCCACCACCGCGGCCAGCATCACCATCTTGGCGTAGAACACCGGATTGGTGATGGTGCGGCCAGGTTCGGCCGCGATGAGCAGGCTGCCTGTGAGCAGAAGCGCCAGCAGCATCCACCAGATGGCGCTCGTGAACCGTGCCGCAAGCAGGTTCAGGGGTTCGGATGACAGTCCCTGTCCCGCAATGCGCAGGGAGAACACGAGCGCGCTGGCAAACAGCAGCGCAAGGCTGAGAATGTGTACGGTCTGGATGGCGGGGATTGCCCAGGATGTGGTCTGAATGACCAGGCTGAGCGGCGTCGCCGCAAGCCAATCGGTGAATTGATGCAGATCCACGATGTCGTTGCCCCCAAGAGTCGCGCCGCGCATGCGCGGCGGCTGATTTCTTCTAGTGGCGCCAGTATAGGCGCAGCAGTGATGGAAGGTCGAGAAGGCAGACAACGATTGTGCCTGCGTTTGCGATTGCGCCTCGTTTGCCTGTAGCTAGACGGGAGCCTGTTCGCCCGACGCGCGCTTGTTGCAGCCGGCGCCCGCAGCCGCGCCGCCGAGCACGAGATCCAGCAATTTCTCGATGAAGCTGCGGTCGATGGGCATGTGGCTCACCAGCAGGCGATGGAAGATCGGCCCCCACAGTACGTCCGCCAGCACATCGATATCAGTGCCCGCGGGAAGCTCGCCGGATTGCACTGCCCGCTGCAGTAACCGCAGTGCCGATTGCCGCCGCGGCTCGACAAAATCCGTGCGCAGCACTTTGCTCGTGGCGGTGTCTTCCTGGCCCAGGGCGATGAGCTCGCGCAGCAGCTGGCCTGTGCGTCCGCGATACACGCCTGCCGCGTGATGCACCTGGGTGCGCAGATCGGCGATGGCTGAATCGGTGTCGTGCTTGGCATCCATGCGTGGTGCCAGCGCCACCAGAAAAGCCTCGATGGCAAGGGTGCCCTTGGTCTGCCACCAGCGGTAGATGGTGGCCTTGCCCGCACCGGCGCGCGCTGCGACGCCTTCCACGGTGAAGCCTGCAAAGCCCGCTTCGCGCAGGATCTGGTACGCGGCCTTCAGGATGGCGCTGCGGGAAGCCGCTGATCGGGGACGGCCAGCTGTGGTTTTGGGGCGAGACCGCTTGCGCGCTGCTGGCATGGGGCGTTGGGTGGTGAGTGACGCAATGATTCTGCGGCACTGGATTATATAGGCCTTGTGGCGCGGACATTGCGACAGCTTGGTTGCAGTCGCCATTTGTCGGGGGTGCCGCCGGCGGGGCACAATATGCGGATATGCCCGCATGGTTGTTGTGGATAGACCGGATCGTGCCCCTGCGTTATCTCGTCTGGACGCTGTCGGGCATCGCCTGCATATTGGCGGTCTGGAACTGGGCGGCAACCGGCACTGGCGGCTGGCTGGCTCTTGCCACGGTCGCACTGGTGGCTACCGGAATCCGCGATTGCCTGCAGACCCGGCGGGCTGTGCTGCGCAACTACCCCCTGATCGGACACCTGCGCTTCCTGCTGGAGTTCGTGCGCCCCGAGATCAGGCAATACTTCATCGAGAGCGACAACGAGGCGCTGCCGTTTTCGCGCACGCAGCGATCCCTGGTCTATCAACGCGCCAAGGGTGAGCCGGACCAGCGCCCCTTCGGCACGCAGTTCGATGTGCAGGCCGCAGGCTATGAATGGATCAATCACTCGTTGATGCCGTCAAGGATTGCGTCCCATGATTTCCGTGTCGTCATTGGCAGCGGCAGGGCGCAACCGTATGCGGCCAGTGTCTTCAATATTTCGGCGATGAGCTTTGGTGCGCTCAGCGGCAATGCCATCCGGGCGCTGAACGCAGGTGCAAGACGCGGAAATTTCGCGCATGACACGGGTGAAGGCTCCATCAGCGTGCATCACCGCGCCAACGGCGGCGATCTCATCTGGGAAATCGGCTCCGGTTATTTTGGCTGCCGCAATCCAGACGGCAGTTTCAACGAGGAGCGGTTTGCGGCGAACGCGAAAGATCCTCAGGTGAAGATGATCGAATTGAAACTGAGCCAGGGCGCAAAGCCAGGACATGGCGGAGTGCTGCCTGGTCCGAAGGTCACACCCGAAATCGCCGCTGCGCGAGGAGTGGTGGCGTATGAGAAATGCGAATCACCGGCCAGCCACAGCGCCTTCCGCACGCCGGTCGAGATGCTGCTGTTCATTGAACGCCTGCGGACCCTGTCGGGCGGAAAACCCGTCGGGTTCAAACTGTGCATCGGGCACCCCTGGGAATGGTTCGCCATCTGCAAGGCCATGCAGAAGACCGGCATCGTGCCGGATTTCATCGTGGTCGACGGCGCCGAGGGCGGCACGGGCGCTGCACCCCTGGAATTTGCAGATCACGTGGGTGCGCCGCTGCAGGAAGGGCTGCTGCTGGTCCACAACACACTGGTTGGTTTGAACCTGCGCACCCGGATCCGTGTCGGTGCGGCGGGCAAGGTCATCAGTGCCTTCGACATCGCGCGGATGATGGCGCTGGGTGCAGACTGGTGCAACGCGGCGCGGGCATTCATGTTCGCGCTGGGTTGCATTCAGGCGCAGAGCTGCCATACGGGGCAGTGCCCCACCGGTGTGACTACCCAGGATCCACTGCGCCAACGCGCGCTGGTGGTTGCCGACAAGGCAGACAGGGTGCACATGTTCCACCAGAACACGCTGCAGGCGCTGAAGGAACTGGTGCAGGCCGCAGGCCTTGCGCATCCGAACGAGATCCGCGCGACGCATATCGTCAGACGTGGTGGCGACAACGAAGTGCGATTGCTGGCCAATCAGCTGGCGTTCGTCAAACCGGGCGAACTGCTCACTGCTGCAGCGGGGGCCTCCGCCTGGCCGCATCGCGTGTTCCAGCTTTACTGGCCGAAGGCCGACCCCGACAGTTTCGCGCCGCTGCCTTGAGGCGGCGACTGCTCAGCGCACCGTAGGACGGTACTTCTGCTTCTGGCCCTTGAGGGCCACATCCTGTGCCTTGATGTCATCGTACTTGCGAGCCAGCAAGTCGCGCTGGCGATGCAGCGAGTCCAGCTCGCTGGCCATGTCTTTCAATCGCGGATCGCTGTCGATGATCTTCAGGACGTTGTTCACGTAGGCTTTGCGACGATCAAAGAAAATGAGTTCGGCTGAGGGAGGTTCGTAGCAGGCGCCTTCCGAGAGCACCTGACCTTCTTCGTCCCTCTCGATCAGCGACAGGCAATATTGACTCAGGCGCACCTGCTCGGCCTTTGCATCTGCAAAGAATGCGGGCATGCAGAAGCGCTGCTCCATCCGGCTATCCTGATCGATGGGTACGAAGGCGCAGTTGGTATCGAAATCGTCTTCCTTGTTGAGCTCGTTGTAGAGCTTGAAGAAGCGGTCCTCGGCCTTCACGATGCGGTCGTACAGGCGCCCGCCCTCCACGACAACTTCTTCCAGCTCCAGGATCATTTCGGACTCGAGCTGTGCCTCGCCGGCAGATGAAGTCATCGCCACGGGGATGGTCTGCTGGGCGTTGGCAGTGGTTGCTGCCAGTGCGAACGTGCCTGCCAGTGCCATGCAGGCGCCAACCAATCCGTTCTGCTTGCCGTGCGACATGAGTGTCCTCCTGTTCGGGCAAGCATAACCAGCATCCACAGCCAGGTGGAAGCGATAGCCCCATCCTTCGGTAATCGCACCCCCACATCCCCGCGGCCGCGTTCAGCGTGCACATTTTCTGCGAATTTCCTCCCATAAAGGATTGTTGTGGAGGCTCGAAACTTCCCTGTGATCAAGGTCCTCTGATCAAGGGCGGAATGAATGAAACCGACACTGAGGAAGCCGACATGAACACACTCCTGCTCTCGACCCTGCTGTTCCACAGTCTGGGTACCATCGCGATCATGCTGGGCATGGCGCTGGCTGCCTGCCTGCCGGAGAGAAGGCCATTGCGCCGCAACGCGATGATGTGGTGATCTACCGGCACGAAGGCGGGGTGCCTCCGTTGACCTGGAGGCAGTCATGGATGGAACCCGTATTGCAGGCTGGCTGGTTGTCCTGGCTGCACTCGTTGCGCCTTCAGAGGGATGGGCGGCCTGCAAACTGACCCGGTATGCCACCGTGGAGCTGGCCTATGGTCCAACCGGCGCAGTGCTCGTGCCGGTGCAGATCAGCGGCACCGATGCCTGGATGGCGTTGACGATGTCCACGGGGTTGCCAATGGTTTCCCCGGCCGCCGTCCGGCAGTTGGGTCTCAAGAGCTGGCGCGTCGAGCAGGACAACCTGAAGTCCGACGGCCTGCGGATTGAAGAGCAGATTTCCATCAAGAGCCTGCGAATCGGAACGGCCGACTTCGCGGACTGGACGCTCTATGTGAATCCCGGCCCTGATCGGCCCCTGCCGATGTTCCAGGGGCGGCCGATGATCGGCAATATCTCGGCCCGATTCATGAATGTCGTGGATGTCGAGCTGGATCTCGCCAACCGCACGATGAACCTCTTCAAGCACTCGACCTGCGGCCAGGAGTCGGTCTACTGGAGCAAGGAGTTCACTGCGGTGAAGCTGTACAACGACCGCAGCGGGTTGCTGCTTTTCCCCATGGAGCTCGACGGCAAGAAGATCGAAACTTCGCTGAATACCGTCGGGCCGCGTTCACGACTCAGCGAGGTGGTCGCCCGCTCGCATTTCCGTTTCGACAGGAACTCGCCCGAAGTGACCCTGGATGGCGGTGCAATCGGTGTGCCGAGCCTGGGTTTCCGGCGCATGGCGCTGACGTCCAAAGGGATTTCGTTGTCAGATGTGCCCATTCACCTGTACGACGACAGCCGCCGGCCTTGCTTGCCGGCAAAAGGCAGCACGCAGACTGGAGCGATCGGCTTCAGCAATTGCTTCGGCGTGGTGCCGTTCGAAATGGGCGGCGATCTGCTGCGGCAAATGCGGATCTACATTGCTTCGCAGGAGCGGAAGATCTACTTCACCCGAGCCGGGGTCCCCGGGGCGGGCACTGTGGCGGAGCCGGCCGCTGCTGCCACAGCGGATTAAGTCGCGGGACAGCCCCTGCCGGTTATCTGCACCCTGCCAGGGCCGAACCAGCGTATTGGACCCTGACAGTCATCGGGGAGGAGAGGACGAATGAAGTTCGGGGGAATCACCTCAGTCCTGGCCTGCCTGGGACTGCTCTGGGCGCAAGCGTCCGGTGCAGCGCAGCGGGTCGACAACTTCACGTTGCTCGACCAGAACGGCAAATCCCACAAGCTTCACTATCTCTCCGACCGCAAGGCGGTCGTGATCATGGTGCAAGGCAACGGCTGCCCGATCGTCCGGGCGGCGTGGCACACACTCAAGGAAGTACGTGCGGAATATGCGGCAAGGGGAATCGAGTTCCTGATGCTGAATTCGAACCTGCAGGACGACCGCGCTGCCATCCAGTCCGAGGCCGGTGAATTCGGCTACGACATCCCGATCCTTGCCGATGCGGCACAGCTGGTCGGTGAAGCAATGGGCGTGGATCGGACCGCCGAAGTGTTTGTCATCGAGACGAAGGGCTGGAGCGTGGTCTATCGAGGGCCGATCGACGACCGGCTGACCTATGAGCGGCAGCGCGCCACCGCCAGGGAAACGTATCTCACTGACGCACTGGACAACGTGCTGGCGGGCAAGCCCGTTGCAGTGGCCAAACGCGAAGCCGTGGGTTGCATCGTGAATTTCCCCCATCGCGTGAAACCGCGTGCGATCTCCTACAACAAGACGGTGGCGCCGCTTCTCATCAAGAACTGCGTGGGCTGCCATCGGAAGGGTGGCATCGCGCCATGGGCCATGACGAGCTATGCCATGGTGCGCGGTTTCGCGCCGATGATCCGCGAGGTGCTGCGCACACAGCGCATGCCGCCCTGGCATGCGGATCCTGCGGTGGGGCACTGGGTCGGAGATCGCAGTCTTTCGCCCGCGGATATGGCAACGCTGGTGCATTGGGTCGAAGCTGGCGCGCCCCGCGGCAGTGGTACTGATCCGCTCGAGTCCCAGCGCCAGGTGGCGAGCGAATGGACACTGGGAGAGCCGGATCTCGTGCTCGCTTTGCCGGCCTTTGAAGTGCCGGCAACGGGTGTGGTTTCGTATCAGTACCCGACCGTGGCCAATCCCCTCGACAAGCCCGTGTGGGTGCGCGCGGCAGTGGTTCTGCCAGGCGACCGGACAGTCGTGCATCACATCCTGACCGGTTACACGCCAGCGGCAGGTGCCGGCCGCGTCGGCGGGCTTGGCGGGCTCGGTGCCCTGGGCATCAGTGTTTTTGAAAGCTCACTCTCCGGCTATGTGCCAGGCACGGATCCGCATCCCTTTCCGGACAACACGGGTGTGCTCATCGAGCCGGGTGGCCGCTTCGTGCTGCAGATTCACTACACCCCCACGGGCAAGGCAACACAGGACGTCACCCGGCTCGGCCTGTACTTCCATGACAAACCGCCGCGGCAGATCATGCGCAACGTCGTGGCGGTCAATCCGCTGATCAGCATTGCACCCAATGCGGTGGCCTACGAAGACTCCGCGTACATCGCGTTCGACAAGCCAGCCATTGTCTACAGTCTGTTCCCGCACGCCCACTACCGGGGCGCCAGTTCGAAGTTCGAGATCCGGTATCCCGACGGCCGCAACGAACTGCTGCTCTCGGTGCCCCGCTACGACTTCAACTGGCAGCGCGACTACGTCTTTGAGAAACCGCTGGAAGTGCCAGCGGGAGCCAAGATCATCCACACGACGGTGTACGATAATTCCCCACAGAACCCGGCCAATCCCGACCCCTTGAAGCGGGTGACCTGGGGAGAGCAATCCTGGGAAGAGATGCTGTACGGTGGAATCCGCTTTCGTTGGCGCGACGAAACCGTCGACCACGTCATCCACGACCCGGCGGCGCTGCGGGTGCAGCAGTTCTTCGGCTACATGGACCGCAATCGTGATGAGGGTCTGGAAGCAGCCGAACTGCCGGCCGCCCTGCAGCGATTCATCGGGCCGCAGCTCACGCGGCTGGATCAGGATGGCAACGGCAAGCTCAGTGTTGACGAACTGCGTCGAGCAATGGGTGGACGATCGGGGCCGGGTGCGCCAGCCCTCTGAAGGGTAATGGCCGGGGGGCTAACCCATCACCACAAGATTGCGACCGGCGTGTTTGGCCTTGTAAAGCCGGCTGTCGGCCGTGCTGAGCAGCGAGCTGCGGGAGAATCCGGGCTGCATCGCAGCGATTCCGGCGCTCAGTGTCACGGCGATGCCCGGTGCCAACGCCGGCCAGTCTGCGGACTGCACTGCGAGGCGTAGCTGATCACAGAGTCCGGCTGCGGTTGCTGCGTCGGTTTGCGGAAAGCAGATCAGGAATTCCTCGCCACCATAACGCGCCAGGATGTCGGTGTCGCGGCAATGATCGGCGAGGATGCGGGCGACCTGCCTGAGCACTTCGTCACCCATTTCGTGCGAATGCTGGTCGTTGATGTTCTTGAAGTGATCCAGGTCGATCAAGGCAACCGAAAAGCCTCGCCGGTCGCGTTCGAATCTTTCGATGCAGTTGCGCAGGGTGTCGTCGGCAAAGCGACGGTTGAAGATCCCGGTAAGTTGATCCCGGGTTGCCAGGTATTCGAGCTCCAGGGTTTTGTCGCGCAACACCTGAGTGCGTTCCTCGATGATCTGCTCGAGCCGGTTGCGCATGCGGGCGAACTGTTTCAAGGCGATCATGCCGAGGCCCAGTGTCATGAGCATCAGCACGATCACCGCCGGCTCCATCCGGTTCATGACGATGGCGACCAGTACTCCGGTCAGCGCCGAACCCGTTTCCATCACGAATGCGAAGCCGTGCAACCCCCAGGAAAAGGTCTTCTCGCTCAGCCGCAGGTGCGCAGCCATGAGAATTTCGTTGGTAGCCTGCATGCAGAAGATCAGCACCAGCAGCAATCCTGCGACGTGCAGGTTGAGGTGTGTCAGCGGCACCGGCCCCGACAACGCGACATACAAGAGGCCGGCGCCGAGAATCATCAACGTCATCAGCCCGGCGTTGTTCAGTGAAGCCGTGATTACTTCGCGCAGCGTATGGCCACTGCGCAGCCGATGCAGCGGCCACAACAGCGAGGCCAGGCCATTGATCCATGTCGCAGCCAGTGGTCCGAGGACGAGGATGCTGGCAACCTGCGCAACGCGGTCGAACGAAACGTAGCCGACCCGCGGGTGTTTGTAGCCGGTGCTGATGGTGAACAGGCCGAACAGCAGGAAGAATGGCAGAAGCCAGGGCGTTCGGACTGGTTGCCAGTTGTCCACCTGTGTTGCCGCGATTGCCAGTGCGATGACGCCAGCGGAGAAAAGACACAGCGAATAGACGAAGTCCGGATAGGCGAACCAGCCAGATGACCGGGGTGGGCGCGCAGTCGGAGAATCGCCGCGCGGCGGTTCAAAGGTCTTCGACATGGATATGGGGCCGGGGATCCCGTGCCGCTCAGGTGAGCGACAACCTTCGCACGCGCGCGGTGCTGCCGAAATCCGGCCCGTCATGGGGTGCCGTGGCAATGCGGTTGCGACCTTCCTGCTTTGCCGTGTACATGGCGGCGTCAGCCAGGTGCAGCAGGCTTTCAAGGTCGTAATCCGTGTTGTCTTCCTGCGCGCCTACCACCCCGATGCTGGCGGTCACGTCCACGGCCCCTCCCGTACCCATTGAAAGAAGCAGCGTGGCCAGACGGCTGATGCGGTTCATCTCGTGACTATCGGTCAGCGCCGGCTGTGCCCCGGAGACCCGCATCACAAATCACCACGGAAAAACCGGCTGCCGGGGTCATTGCAGCGTCTTTGCCACCCTGAATCCCAGGTAGTCACGGCCCCGCGTGTTGGCCGCATAGGGCGCGCCACGCCGCGCGGAACGGTGCATGTAGGGGTTGCTGGTAAAGGTTCCGTTGCGGAATACCCGCACTGAACAATCGCCTTCCGTGCTGGCGCTGCCATCAACGGGGGAGTGCGCCATATCGGCCTCGTAGCAATCCTGCGTCCATTCAAAGACGTTGCCGTGCATGTCATGCAGGCCCCAGGCATTCGGCGGAAACGAGGCTACGGGCGCAGTCTCGTTCAGCCACTTGTCGTTGCCTTCGGCATAAGGGCCGCGCACGCCATGGCCGCGCAAGCCGAAATTGCCGCGGTTGTAATCGATGGTTTCTCCCCATGGGTAGGCGGTCGTGGTGCCGGCGCGCGCCGCGTATTCCCATTCGGCCTCGGAGGGCAGGCGGTATGCATCGTCGTTGCCGGTCTTCCAGTTGAGCCAGCCGACGAATCGCTGCGCGTCGTACCAGCTCATGCCCACCGCCGGTCGCGTGCCGCGACCATAATCCTTGTATTGCGCATTGCGGGTGCCATCCGGATTGCTGCGCAGCGCCTGATCGATCTCGGCGCCTTCGCACCAGTTGTCGCGGACGCAGGCCTCCCACTGGTTCCAGGTGACCGGCGTGGTGGCCAGGGCAAAGGCCCGGGTGATCTGGACACGATGCTGCGGTTCATCCGGGTCACGTTCAGGTTCGCTGGCCGGCGAACCCATCATGAAGTTGCCCGCGGGCAGCACGACAAGAGCCGGGCAGTTGCGGCATTCCTGGATGGTGTCGCCGGGTTTCGGCCGTTTACCAGCTGCAGAGGCCTGCTGTGCAATCAAAGCCGCACTGCTGACAAGCAGCATGAATCCCATCCGCCAGACGCCTGTCATTGCTCTGTTCATCTGGATCTCCTTCACCGCGACCTGCGTTGTCGCGCTCATTGCGCAAAGCAGTAGAAGTGACCAGCTCCGCCGGTGGCAACAAGGTCTGGCTGGCTGCAGCTGCGCGTGCTGTGCACGGAGTTCCATGAGGCATTGGGGCCGCCAAGGCGGTCGTGGTGACCGACCATCGCATTGCCCGTGCTGTTGCTCGTCCAGTTGTTGCAGGTGGTCAGCGCTGTGTTGCCCGGTACGAGGCGACCCGCGGAATCGGAGCCAGTGAGGATGTCATGCTGATTCGGTGTATCGCCGACACCCTTCATCTCCTCACCCTTTTCATTCAGCGCGGTGGGCTTGCGGATGTTGTTGCGATCCTCGTGCAGGTCGTCGACGTTCGAGGCGATGAGCGCGCCCTTGGCGTTGAACCATGGCCCGCGTCCAATGCGGTCGCGGGCATGCACGACGCCGTTTGGTCCCTGGGCCGCCGCACTCAGATAGGCCCGCCAGGTCGCTGCACCTCGTCCGACCGCCGTTGCGAGAGCCTGGCAATGCGCGTCAGCGCCCGCAAGACCACCCAGGTTGCCGCCATCGCCCTTGCCGACGCTCGTGACGAAGAAGCTCATCAGCGTGGCTGGCGCCGGCGTCGGTGCAGGCTGCGCGGGCGGTTGTTGCGCGGCAACCAGACCAGCCAGGGCGATGAGGGAAAGTGGCGCCAGCGCGAGTTTCATGGCTTTCATGTTGCGAGCTCCCGGGTCTGTTGTTCGAATTTGGAGTACTGATCTTCGCCGACCCGGGATTGTACGCCCGGCAACGTCTGCCTGAGCGCATCGCAAGTGATGGCTGCTTGTGCAGACGACGCTTGCGAAAGCTTCTTGTTGTTCCGGACCGTTGACCTCGGACATATTCGCACAGGGCAGGACGTGGGGAGCAAACGGATGATGGCCAGGAACAAGTTGACCGCCAGCGGGATCGCGATCGTCCTGCCTTGCCTGATCGCTGCGGCGCTTTCCGCGGGTGAGCCAGTCAGTGCGCCATATAGGGACCCGGGGCTCACTCCCGACAAACGCGCCACCGATCTGGTTTCGCGCATGACACTGGAAGAAAAGGTGCTGCAGATGCAGAGCACCGCACCGGCCATCGCGCGCCTCGGCATCCCGGCCTACAACTGGTGGAACGAGGCACTTCACGGCGTGGCCCAGGGTCGGGCCACCGTGTTCCCGCAGGCCATCGGCCTTGCGGCCACCTGGGATGCGGGGCTGATGTTCCGCGTGGCGGATGTGATCTCCACCGAGGCGCGCGCCAAGTACCACGACGCCCAGACGCGCCCGCCGCCTTCCGGGCCCGATGCGCTCGCGACGCTTCCGGGACGCACGGCGGGTCTCACGTATTGGTCGCCGAACATCAACATCTTCCGCGATCCGCGCTGGGGCCGGGGTCAGGAGACCTATGGCGAGGATCCCCATCTGGCAGGCCGCATGGGCATCGCCTTCGTCGAAGGCATGCAGGGCAAGGATCCGGTCTATCTCAAGGTGGTGGCCACGCCCAAACACTATGCGGTGCACAGCGGGCCCGAGCCGGAGCGGCATGTGTTCGATGCCAGGGTGAGCGAGTACGACCTGGTGAACACCTATCTGCCGGCATTCCGCGCGACGGTGGTGGAGGGCAAGGCCGGATCGATCATGTGTGTCTACAACGCCGTAGCCGGCGTGCCGGGCTGCGCCAGCAACGATCTGCTGCAGAAGCGCCTGCGCGAGCAATGGGGCTTCGAGGGCTATGTCGTGAGTGATTGCGGCGCCGTGAATGACATCCACGCCAACCACAAGTCCACCGCGACGCTCGGTGCGGCGGCCGTCTCTGCCGTCAAGGCGGGCACGGACCTGACCTGCGGCACCGAATACCTCACCTTGGTAGAAGAGGTGAAAGCCGGGCGCATCAGCGAAGCCGAGATCAATCGCTCCCTCGAGCGGCTGTTCGTCGCGCGTTTCCGTCTCGGCATGTTCGATCCGCCGGCGCGGGTTCCCTATGCCCGGATCCCGATCTCCGCGAACGACTCGCCAGCCCACCGTGAAGTGGCGCGGGAGGCAGCGCGCAAGGCGATCGTGCTGCTGAAGAATGAAGGCGCGGTGCTGCCGCTGGCCCCGTCGGTCCGCAAGATCGCCGTCATCGGTCCATCGGCGGATGATCCGGTGGCGCTGCTCGGCAACTACAACGGCATTTCTTCACGGCAGGTGACGCCGCTGGCAGGCATGGTGCAGCAGTTCGCCACTGCACAGGTGCGGTATGCGCTCGGTGCCAATTACACGGCCAGCACGCATGCGCTGATTCCTGCGGCATTCCTGACCGCGCCGGCCGGTGGTGCGCGTGGCCTGCAGGTCGAATACTTCGCCAACCCGGATCTCCTGGGCGAGCCCAGGCTTCGCCGGCAGGAAGCGCGCGGCTATTTCGACATGGGAATGGAAGACCCTGCAGTGGTCGCGGCGATTGGTCGCGAGAAGTTCTCGATCCGCTGGTCGGGCACATTGACGCCGCTGACCACGGGTGAATATGACCTGACCGTGCGCATCGGCATGTGGAATCGCACGGCCACCGCGCAGCTCTTCCTGGACGGCCAGGAACTCAAGCTGGGAACCGGGCCTTCCACCCAGATGACGTCCACGCAACCAGCAGCGGGTCCCACGCGTGCCTCGTTTACCCGTGTGCGGTTGGAAGCTGGTCGCCGCTACACGATACGCGTGGACTACCGGCAGCCAGGTTCAGGTGGGTCGATGCAGCTCGGCTGGATCCCGCCGGCGGCCGTGGCGCTGGCCGAGGCAGAGGCGCTGGTGCGGGATTCCGATGTGGCCGTGGTCTTTGTCGGGCTCAGTTCCGAGCTGGAAGGCGAAGAGTTGCGCGGCGTGAACATCCCCGGTTTCCTGGGCGGCGATCGCACATCGCTGGATCTGCCGGAGCCGCAGGAGAATCTGGTGAAGGCCGCCATTGCTACCGGCAAACCCGTGGTGGTCGTGCTTACCAGCGGCAGTGCCATTGCCGCGAATCATGCTGCAAGCAACGCCAAGGCGCTGCTCGCGGCCTGGTACGGCGGCGAGGAGGCCGGCACGGCGATCGCGCAGACGCTGGCCGGTGTGAGCAATCCAGCCGGTCGCCTGCCTGTCACGTTCTACAAGAGTGTGGATCAGCTTCCGCCCTTCACCGATTACGCGATGAAAGGTCGCACCTACCGGTATTTCCAGGGCGAGCCGCTTTATCCCTTCGGATTCGGATTGAGTTATTCGAAGTTTGAATATTCGGGGCTGAGCGCACGGCGAACGACGGCGGGCGCAACCATCCAGGCCACGGTGCGCAACACCTCCAGCCGGGATGGCGATGAAGTGGTGCAGCTCTATCTCGGCGGCGGGCAGGGCGAGCAGGCGCCGATCCGCAACCTGCGTGGATTCCAGCGGATCCACCTGCGCGCTGGCGAGAGTCGCCAGGTGAACTTCACGGTGGCCATCGCCGATCTGCCTGCCGCCACGATCGACCTCACCGTGGGCGGCGGGCAGCCGGCAGACAATGTGCCGCATGTACGCGGCAGTTTCTGATCAAGTCCGCACGAGTGGCTTCGCTCACTTTTTCAGTGCCCGCAATAGCGCATCGGCCATCAGGCCATTGCCACGCGGTTCTGGCGCACGCGCTGGCTGCGGGCGTGGCGCCGGGCGGCGATCGTTGCGGTGATTCGCAGTGGCCTGCTCACCAGGCGCAGCGGGGCGCGGCACGGCATCTTCCAGGCGCATGGTGAGCGCGATGCGCTTGCGGACCACATCCACCTCGAGCACCTTGACCTTCACAACCTCGCCAGCCTTGACGACCTCGTGCGGATCCTTGATGAACTTCGTGGACAGCATCGAGATGTGCACGAGTCCGTCCTGGTGCACGCCGATATCGACGAAGGCACCGAAGTTCGTGACGTTTGTCACTACACCTTCCAGCAACATGCCGGGCTCGAGGTCCTTGAGTTGCTCGACGCCTTCCTTGAAGGCAGCGGCCTTGAACTCGGGGCGAGGATCGCGACCGGGCTTTTCCAGTTCCTTCAGGATGTCGCGCACCGTAGGCAGGCCGAACTGCTCATCGGTGTACCGCGCCGCGTCGACGCGTGACAGCACGCCGCCATCGCCCATGACTTGCTTCGCCGGCCGCTTGAGATCGGCGAGGATCTTCTCGACCACACCGTAGGCCTCTGGATGCACCGACGAAGCATCGAGCGGATTGGTGCCATTGACGATCCGCAGGAAGCCAGCAGCCTGTTCGAAAGCCTTCGGCCCCAGCCGCGCCACATCTTTCAGGTTGCGTCGTTCGCGGAACGCACCATGTTCGTTGCGGTGGTTGACGATGTTCTCCGCCAGCGTCGGCGTGAGGCCCGACACCCGCGCCAGCAGGGCGGGGGAGGCCATGTTCACATCCACGCCCACGGCATTCACGCAGTCTTCCACGATGGCATCCAGCGAGCGCGCGAGGCGAGACTGGTTGACATCGTGCTGGTACTGGCCGACACCGATGGATTTCGGATCGATCTTCACCAGTTCCGCCAGCGGATCCTGCAGCCGGCGCGCGATCGACACCGCGCCACGCAGGCTCACATCGAGCGACGGCAGTTCCTTCGACGCCAGCTCCGAGGCCGAGTAGACCGACGCGCCGGCCTCGGACACCACGATCTTGGTGAGGTGCTGCTCCGGGCAGCGCTTGATCAGTTCGGCAGCCAGCCGGTCGGTCTCGCGCGAGGCGGTGCCATTGCCGATGCCGATGAGCTGCACGCCATGTTTGCGGACGAGTATGCCGAGCGCGTGCAGCGTGCCATCCAGATCGTTGCGCGGCGGGAAGGGATAGACCGTGGCGGTGTCCACGACCTTGCCGGTCTGATCGATGATGGCGACCTTCACGCCGGTGCGGATGCCCGGGTCGAGCCCCATGGTCATGCGCGCGCCGGCCGGCGCGGCCAGCAGCAGGTCGTGCAGGTTGCGGCCGAATACCCGGATGGCTTCTTCTTCTGCGCGGTCGCGCAGCGCGATGAACATCTCCGCCTCGAGCTGGAAGGCGATCTTGAACTGCCAGGTCCAGCGCACCGTGTCCTTCAGCCATGCGTCGGCGGCGCGGCCCTTGTCGGCAATGCCATTGCGCACGGCGATCTTCAGTTCGCAGGAATTCGGTCCGGGCGGTGGCGGATTGCCGGCCACTGGAAGCTCTTCGGGCAGCTTCAGCGAAACCCGCAGGATTTCCTCGGTGCGCCCGCGGAACAGCGCCAGGGCGCGATGCGAGGGAATGGCACCGAGGGCTTCCGAGTAATCGAAGTAGTCGCGGAACTTCGCCCCGGCTTCCTCCTTGCCCTCGGCCACCTTCGACACCACCACACCCTGCGACTGCACATGCGCGCGCAGCGTTCCCAGCAGCTCCGCATCCTCGGCAAACTGTTCGATCAGGATCTGGCGCGCGCCTTCGAGCGCGGCCTTGATGTCCGGCACGCCGGGGTTGTCGCCGTCGTCGCTGGTGAAGGCTTCCTTGAGGTACTGGGCTGCCTCAGTGGCCGGATCCAGCGTGGGATCGGTCAGCAGGCTCTCTGCGAGTGGTGCGAGGCCAGCCTGGCGGGCAATCTGCGCCCTGGTGCGCCGCTTGGGCTTGTAGGGCAGGTAGAGGTCTTCCAGTCGCTGCTTGCTGTCGGCGGCTTCGATGCTGGCCCGGAGTTCCGGTGTGAGCTTGTTCTGCTCTTCGATGCTTTTCAGCACTGCGGTGCGGCGTTCTTCCAGCGCACGCAGGTAGATCAGGCGCTCACTCAGCGCGCGCAGCTGCACATCGTCCAGCCCGCCGGTGGCTTCCTTGCGGTAGCGCGCGACGAAGGGCACCGTGGCGCCGCCGTCCAGCAAGGCAACGGTCGCTATTACCTGTGAAGGCTTGATAGCTAGTTCAGTGGCAATGCGGTTTTCGATCGAAGTCAGCACAGTGTGCGTACCAGCGTGGCTATGGGGGAAGGGGGTGCACTATGCAGAATGCGACAGGGTCCAACAAGACTTGCGGATTGGGTTGATGCCCTTGGCCGATAACGCGATCGAACCTTGCCGCGCCGCGGCACCTGCTGATTGATTCAAAATTGGTTAAAGTCTGTCCAATCTGCAAACAACCGGGGTGAAGCCATGTCACGCATGAAGAATGTCGTTCTCGCAATGGCGGCGATGATTGTCGCGACTTCCGCGGCTGCGGCCGAGGTCGATGGCAAGTGGGTTGGTATGGTCGGACAGTCCGAGATCACTTTTGAATTCAAGGCCGACGGCGAGAATCTGACCGGCACGCTGAACAACGCCGCGCTGGCCGGTGCAACGCCGATCAAGGATGGCAAGATCAAGGGCGCCGACCTGTCTTTCCATGTGGTACGCACGCTGAACGATGCCGAGACAAAGGTCGAGTGGAAGGGCACGCTGGCTGGCGACGAGATCAAGCTGCAGCGTGCGGCGGTGACGGGAAACGCGGCTGCCGAGGTCACGGTCAAGCGTGTGAAACCGTAATTGCGGCGGGGAAAAGCGTGACGAAGGCGGGTGGCAAGGGCAGGGTCTCGAACGAACTGGTGGCTGCGAGCTGTGCGGCTGTATTGAGCGTCTACGCTGTGGGGTACTGGCGCACGCGCGATGACGCGCGAAAGTTCGAGACTCAGGCCCAGGAGCGCCGGCCGGCGCGAACAGCACTTCCGGTTGCCAGCGAAACGGAGCGATCAGCAATCGAGGCTGTCGCGCCTGCGACCAATCCCCCCTCGCTTTCGCCTCCTGAAATGCACCCCGCGATTCCACCACAGAAGGTGACCGCGACGGCGGCACCGGCAACGACAGTGGTCGCAGAAGTGTCATCCAAAGCGGGCGCAGCGGCACTGGCTCCGCCGATTGCCCTGCCGCCGCCAACACTCTCGTCAACCGTCGAGACCAGCGCCGCGGCCGTCGGCGGCAAGCAGTGCAATCGTGCCTGATCCTGTCGCCCTTCCGGCTCCGGACGCTCAACCCGCACCCAGTGCATACTGGCGAGACGGCACCTACACCGGCTGGGGCACCTCTCGGCATGGCGATATCAAGGCGATGGTGGTCATCAAGGATGGGCGCATTGTCGAATCCGGTATCGCTTCCTGCGAGACGCGCTACCCCTGTGATGTGATCAGCGAGATCATCCAGCAGCCGGTTGCGCGGCAGGCTCCGGATCTGGATCGAGTGTCGCGCGCCACAGAGAGTGTCGACGCCTACTACTTCGGCCTGGTGGATGCGCTTACCCAGGCTCTCGTTCAGCCTGCCGTCGAGGCAACGACGCCCAGGTAATCACCCGAAACAGTAGGGTGAACCGAAGTAACCAGCCTATTTCGGGGCGATGCCTTTGCCCTGCGAGATCAGTTTCTCGATGAGCGCCATGGTGCGGGGGTTGGGCTCGGGAGGCGTCGACGGGATGGTGACGCCGCTGGCCCAGGTCAGCGCATCGCGGCCAACCTTGTCCTTGATGTCCAGCCTCGCGCCGCGTTCCACCAGATAGGCAATCACTTCATCGGACCAGCGAAAGGCTGCGCCGTGAACGGGCGCCAGCCCCATTTCATTCACCTGGTTCACGTCGCCGCCCAGCTCGACCAGCATCTTCACCGCTTCGAGTTGCGCGGCGACACCACCGGGCACGAAGGTCTGGCCCCGGACCCAGCCGACGCCGGCAGCGGCCATCAGCGGTGTTGAGCCGTAAGTGGTCTTCAGCATCGGGTCGGCCCGATGCGCGAGCAGCAATCGCATGACCGGAAGATCGTTGTTCAGCGAGGCGCGATAGAAAGCGGTTTCTCCGACCGTCGGCACGTAAGACATGTTGAACGCATGACCGCCCTTGCGGGGAGGGAAATGCTTGACCCGTGCATTCACGTTGGCGCCCTTGTTGATGAGCAGCGTGATGACCTGCAGCGCGGCATCGCGATCCACTCCGTTGGTCGTCGCGGTCACCGAGCTCACATCGCGGTTGCGACTTTCCACGGCTGGCCCACAGGGGTTGGCGGCCATACCAGTCCGCTGCATTGACGTTGGCACCGGCCTCGATCAGCAGACTGGCGATGTCGAAGTGATCATTGGACACCGCCATGAGCAGTGGCGTGATGCCGTTGTACTCGGCCAGATCCAGTTTTGCGCCCGCCTTGACGAGCAGTCGGGCGGCGTCAGTCTGACCGTCACGCGCGGCGTACAGCAGCGGCGTCATCCTGCCGACACCGGACAGACGCTGTCCTTCCGGTGGAACGCCGCTGCGAATCATGCCTTCGCCCGTCGAACCACCGCCTTCGCCCGGCGCGCGCACGGTGGGCTCAGGGCCGGGCGGAGTCTGGTGGTTCAACTCGGCGCCGGCCTTGATGAGTGCCTCCACAACCGACGGTCTGGCCGACCGGACGGCGATCATCAGGGCATCCTGGCCGAACTGCGGCTCCACGTAATTGACGTCTGCACCTGCTGCGATCAAGGCGCTCGCCATCGCGCCGTCGCCATTGCGCGCGGCCAGCATCAGCAGGGATTCCTTGGCTTCATCCTGAGCCTTGGCATCGGCGCCCTTGGCGAGGAGCATTCTGGTAATGGCTGTGTCGCCACCCGTGATGGCCAGTTGCAGCGGTGAAACGCCGGCCACATTGCGTGTGGTGATATCGATGCCGGCATCCAGCAAACCCTGGACCACGGCGACTTCACCGGCATGGATGGCAAAGTGAAGGGCAGTGGAACCCTCGGTGCTGGCCGCATTCAGGTTGCCGCCAGTTTGTTTAGCCATGGCCTGCACGGCTTTCCAGTCGTGCTTTCGCGCAGCCTCGGCGATATGGGCATACGTCGGCGCAGCGATTGCCGTGTTGCGGGCAGGCTCGGCGGCAGCGGCGCGCAGGGCCATGATCGCTGCGATGCCCACCGCCGCGAGAACGACGACGCGATGCGTCACAGGGAGAGGATCCCGTTGCTGTCGCCGAACTTTTCGGTCTCCACGCCCAGCTTGTTCAGCACTGCGGCGTGCAGGTTGGCCAGCGGAGTGCCGTCGGGCACGCGGATATGCCGACCGCCCTGCAGCTTGCCCGACCCACCTCCAAAGAGAGCGACAGGCAGCGGCGCATGGTCGTGATTGTTGCCGTCGGCGATGCCACTGCCATAGATGAGGATCGAGTGATCCAGCAGATTGCCGTCGCCGTCCGGCGTGGCCTTCAGCTTGTCCAGCAGGTATTTGACCTGGCTGACGTGATAGGTGTTCAGCACCGCGAAGCGGTCCTTGTTCGCCTGCACGTTCGAATGGTGCGACAGATTGTGGAAGGCGTCGCGCACACCGCTGTTCGGATACGTCGTGCCACTGATTTCACGGGCGATCATCAGCGTTGAAACCCGGGTGATGTCCGCCTGCCAGGCCAGCGTCTGCAGGTCGAACAACATCTGGATATGCGCTTCGAAGCTGGGCGGAATGCCGCTCGGGCGGCCGGGGAGCTTCACGCCATCCGGCATCTGCCCCACCAGCTGGATGCGGCGTTCAATCTCGCGCACATCGGTCAGGTACTGGTCCATGCGCGCCGCATCGCTTCCGCCCAGGGTGCGCCGCAGAGCGCCGGCGTCGGACATCACGGAATCCAGCAGCGAGCGGGCCTGGTCACGTCGCGCGTTGCGCTCGGCCTCGGTGCCCCCCTGGCCGAACAGTTTTTCGAATACCACCTGCGGGTTTCTCTGCATCGGCAGGGGCGAGGTGGGCGATGACCAGGACATGGTGCGACCGTCCTCGATGGTCAGCTCGATGGAAGGCAGCGGTGATTTCTGACCGATGGACCGGGCAGCAACCTGGTCTACCGAAATGCCCATCTTGTTCGGGTCGGTGCCCATGTCGACACAGTTCAGCCACGTGGCAGAGGACCGTGCGTGGTTGGCGGCCGCCGAGCCGTCGGTTCCATAACCCGTCTGCAGGCGCAGGCCACTGATGACGTTCAGCCTGATCGCGGTGTGCTTCGAGTGGTTTGAGGATCTCGGAGAACTCGAAGTCCTTGCCTTCGGTCTTCGGGGTCCACTTGGCCATGGTCTTGCCATGCGGAATGTAGATGGCCGCATAGCGTGTTCTGGGGGCGGCTGCCGCCTGCGCCCATGCAGTGGACGCGGGGAACATGGCATCGAGCAGTGGCAGCGCGATGGCGATTCCGCCGGCGCCGCGCAGGACGTGGCGACGGGAAATATGCTTCTTCGTGATGTAGTGCATGGGGGCCTCGAGGAGATCGGATTTGCCGTTCTTCGGGATGCTTACGGGTTGCGGGCCACGAGATTTGTTCCCGTTGCTGCGCGCTGCTGGAAAGGCACACTTTCGATGATGTTCATGATCAGGGTGGTCAGCCTGTACTGATCAGCCTGGCTCTTGCGGACGATGTCGCGGACGGTGGGCTGGTCGGAATGCGTAACCGGCCGGCCCAGCGCGTAGGTCATGAGCTTCTCGGTGAACGAGACAACGAAGACGTTGCTGTCCTTGATCAGGGCCTTGCGCAGGTCATCGGGGCCGGCAAGGGCGGTGCCGTCGACCATTGTTCCGCGGGCGTCGATGGGCAGGCCGCCGTCTTCGGTCCGGAGCTTGCCGATCTTGTCGAAGGGCTCCATGGCGAAGCCGATCGGATCCAGGAGCGCGTGGCAGTTGTAGCAGGACGGATTGCTGCGATGGGTTTCCAGACGCGTGCGCAGCGTCGCCGGACCTTCCAGATGCACCGACACCTCGAGGTTGGTCTCGACGCCCGGCGGAGGCTTCGGCACCGGCAGGCCCATGATGTTTTCGAGAACCCACTTGCCGCGCGTTACCGGCGAGGTGCGGTCGGCCACCGAGGTAACGGTCAGGACGCTCGCCTGACCCAGCACGCCACGACGGGGACTGTTGGCGGGCAACTCCACGCGACGCATGTTCGAGCCGCGAATGCCATCGATGCCATAGTGCCGGGCCAGCCGGTCGTTGAGGAAAGTGTAGGGGGCGTCCAGCAGGGTGGTGACTGGACGGTCCTCGCGCAGGATGCTGCTGAAGAGCATCTGGGTCTCATCCTGCATCGCGCGGCGCAGGCTGTTGTCGAAATCCGGATCGTCCGGCATGGCGGCGGCCAGATCGCGCAGCATCAGCCACTGGGCGGCAAAGTTCTCTGAAAGGGCTTCCGACCTTGGGTCGGCCAGCATGCGCTGGACCTGCTTTTTCAACTCGGACGGTTGCGTCAGGCGACCAGCAGCGGCGACGCTCAGCAACTCATCATCGGGCACGCTGCTCCACAGGAAGAACGACAGGCGCGACGCCAGTTCGAGGTTGCTGACCTTGTACGCGCGACCGGCGACGGCGTTCGCCGGATCTGCTTCGAGCCGAAACAGGAACCGGGGATCGACCAGCACCCGCGCCAGGCCGTACTGGATGCCGATATCGAAATCGCCCCGGCGACGGCCATCCTGATAGGCGGCCAGGATGGGTTGCAGGATGGCGGTATCCGTCGTCCTGACCGGACGACGATAAGCGCGGGTTGTCAGCTGCGCGAAGATCTTCGTGGCGCAGGCGATGTCTTCTGCTGGGGTTGCTGGTTTGCAGACGAACAGGCGCACACGGCTGGGCGTATTGCCGGCGCCGGTGACCTTGTTCGGGCCGTTGACAGTGATACCCGAGACGCCGCCCGCATCATTGCGACTGCTGAAGATGCCTTCCATGTTGCCCGGGCGCCCGAGATCAACGAGGGCAGCGCCGACGGTGTGCGTCCCGGCGGGAAGCGTGACAGTGAAGCGCTGAGGGTTCGCCACCTGCAGCGGTTTGCCGTCCAGGATCACGACGAGGCGTGCAGTTGGGACGGCTGTCGGGACGGGTGCTCCAAGCCCGCCGCCTCTGGCGCCGCCTGGTCCACCTCTGCCTCCGCCGGAGGCAATGGAGATGTCGTAGCTGGCATCCAGCGGAAAGAAGTACTCGCCGATCATTCCACCACGTGCGCCGAGGGGGAGCCCGTCGGTCTCGCCCGTGCTGCGCATCGATACGCGCACCGGCTCCATGGCCAGATCGCCGACGGCCTCGCGACTGATACGCATGGCAGCCGAAACATATCCATCGACCAGTGCGGGAGAGACCACCAGCATGTCGGAGATATTGTCGAAGCCCGCGCCGGAATCATCCGGCGGGAGCAGGGTAGTCGTGTCTACTTCGAGTTGCAGGATGTCGCGGATGGCATTGGCGTATTCCGTTCGGTTCAGTCGCCCCATGGTGGAGGGGGCCAGCCGGAAGTTCGATCTGTCATGTTGATCGAGGGACTGTTCGACCGACGCGGCGAAAATCCTGGCCTGAGACGCGGGTGGCCGCGGGGAGTCGGCGGGCGGCATCATTCCCCCACGGATCTTGCGCGATACCAATTCCCATGTCGCCGAATCGGCGCCCACATTTGCAGTCTGGTGGATGCTCAGATCGAGGCTGCCGGCCACGTCATCGCTGTTGTGACAGTCGGAACAGTACTGGCTGATGAAGGCTTCTTGGGCCTTCGCGGTGGTCTTGACGGGATTGCTGGATGAATTCATCAGTGCCGCGAGCTTCACACCGGCGTTGGCCTCCGGATCCGTCGGCTGCGCCGCCCCGTATCCCACCGACAGAGGAGCCATGGCCAGCAACACGGTTGCAGACACGGCGGTGGCGGATGCGGCAATCACATGACCCATTTGCGAAAAACTCCGCTGATCGAGCGCGCTCAATGGTCGGGGATGATATCCACTCAAGCGGCGGGCAGGAACGAAGCTAGATAGTACTCCGGGCAGGGCGTTTGGGCCTCCCTGGCTCTGCTGAGGCCCTTAAGTACCACCGGGCCTGATTACGGGGGGGGCTGGACGGTACAGCGGTAATGCGACAGAGGCACCCAGCCGGGTGCCCAGGTGCGGCAGCAGCGGGCGGTCAGGTCATGGCTTCGAAAGTCACGTCTATCTGGGAACAACCCTCTACAGAATGACCATTCAAGGTGGCGGGGACCCATTTGGCCGCGCGGGCCCAGGTTTGCGCCGCTTCATCCAGCAACTTCGAACCGCTGCTCTTCATCACTTCGGGTGAGCCGGAGACGATTCCCTTCGGGTCAGCACAGACCCTGAGGTTCACGTTGCCGCGTTCCTTGTGTTTGGCGGCTTCTGGCGGATAGAACTTCGAAGGCGGAGGTGATGAGGTCAGATTGGCGAACAGTGCGGTTCTCGGTTCCGCTGGCTGCGTTTCCTCTGGCTTCGTTTCAGCCGGCTTTGCAGCAGGCTTCTGAGCGTCCTTGCCTTTGGCCGGTTTGGGAGCAGCCGCCGGTGCGGGCAGGGCTGCAGCCACCGCATGCACGGGTTTCGCGGCAACCTGCGGTTTCTCGGCTGCCACATGCGCATCGGCCGCCATCGCGCTCGCGCCAGTCTCTGGCATGGCGGAGGAATGATGATGCAGGATCTTCCAGGCGCCATCGCGATACTGGTAGATGAAGGTGTAGCGCGCTGCGACCTCGCTGGTGACGCCCTTGTCGTCCATCAGCGAGAAGGTATACGTGCCCATGTCCATCGCCATGTTGCAGCCGCCCTGGATGGTGCGGGTGTCAATCCGGCCGCGCGGGCGTTTGGCGACGAAGTGTTCGAAGTAATCGCCGATCATCGCCGCATTGGTGCGCGGCGTATTCGAAACAGTAGGCAGCAACACGGCATTGGGCCAGTAGCGCTGCACCACCTGGCTGGCATCCAGGGAAGACAGCGCGAAGTTCCAGTCATCGAACAGCGCTGCCACTGCTTTTGGATCCAGCGTTGCGCAGGATTCTGCCGCCACCAGGGGCGAACCCGCTGTAATCATCATTGCCGCAAAGAAAAGTCTGCGCATCTTCCAAGCCTCCGGGCTCTTTAGCCCGTACCAGATATCGGCAGGAATGCCGGCGGCTTGAGTGCTGGAACAGTGAGAGGGGTAACGGTTTGACTCGCCCGCATGACCCTTCTGCAGCCAGTAAAGTACAGAACTGCGTGGTGAGTTCTCCCTGGCATTGTTCACCGCCCAGTTTCCGGATAAGTTCGGGCAATGGATGATTCCGCCCCAACCGCAGGGCACGGTCCCCACACGCGTAGCCGCATGCGTCGGCTGGGTTTGGGGAGATTCGGTCGTTGGGCGTTGCTGATTTATGCGACTGTGGTGTTGGCGCTCGGGTGGGGTTATGGCGTATGGCGCATCCATGAAGATCGCCTCCTGACGCTGGAGGCGTCGCATCAGCAGCTCGCTACCCTTTCGAAGTCGCTGGCTTCGCAGATCGCAGCCATGGTTGCAGATGGAGTAGGCGCTGCGCGCGCTGGTGCAAATGTGCTCCAGACCCTGCCGCCCGGCGCGGATGGCCAGCACGCGCTATCCCTGATGATGACCGGCGGTCAGTACGTGCGCACCCTCTTTGTGGCGCGCGGCGGGCAAGTGGCGATCGCGAATGCCCCTGGTGAGAGCCTCACGAGTGAGGGCATGCCCTGGCTCCAGCAGATGCGTCTGTCACGTGAGCCTGTTTGGGTGGGGGAAGTTAACCGGACAAGTGGCGGACGCGAGCTGGTGGTGCCCATCGCGCGGCGCATGCCCGGTGCTGACGATGCGCAGGAATGGGCCGGAGCGGTACTCAGGTTAAGCGACCTGGCGCCCGTGTATGCAGATCTGCTCAGCAGCCAGGCGTCGGTATCCATCCTTTCCGAACCGGGCCGCATGTTGATGCAGATACCTCCGGTGTATCTGACGGATACGGTCAATCTGGACGTCAGTGGTTCGCTGGCTGTGCGGCAATTCCAATCCATGCGGAAGGATGCCCTGACGCTATTCGAGGGGCCGCATCCGGTGACGGGCCTGCCGCGACAGTTCGCCGTTTCGAGAATTGAAGGGCTGCCCCTGCTGGCCACTGCAGGGCGCGATGTCGCCGATGCACTGGTGGATTGGCGGGACCGCAAGGAAACATCGATCCAGTTCTTCCTGTTGACCACGTTGGCGGTATACGCGTTGGCGTTCACGCTTCAATATGTGCTCAATCGGCGCTTCTTTGCCCTGGAACGCAGCGAAGAAAGATATGAGCTGGCCGCCGCCGCAACCAACGACGGGCTATTCGAGCGTGAATTCTCGGGCAGCGATGTGTATCTGACACCTCGCGCGCTGGAAATGCTGGAGCTGCCACTCGAAAACAGCCTGCTCCCGATGGAGCGTCTGCGCGCGTTGGTGCACGCCGACGACTTGCCCGCAGTGCTGGCTGCGTTTCGCTGGCACGAAGTGGAGCACAGTCGCATTGACGTGGAAGCCAGGTTGAGAGTGGGCGCTGCCTATCGATGGTTCCGCATTCGCGGGCAGGCAACCTGGAACGAAGCGGGCGTGCCCGAGCGTCTGGCAGGTGCGATCGCCGACATACACGACACCGTCACGGCGCAGGCCGCCGTGACCGAGGCTCGCCAGGCGGAACTGCTCGCCAAGGAGTCGCTGGCGCGTGAACTTCTCGCAGGCCAGGAGCAAGAGCGAAAGCGGCTGGCCGGTGAGCTGCATGACGGCATTGGTCAGAATCTTTCACTGATGCGAAATCGCGCCGTTCTATTGCAACGCTGCGATATTTCGACACAGGCCCATGCCGACGTGCAAATGCTCATTGATCTGGCTGGAGAATCGATTGAGGACTTGCGGCGAGTTGCTCATAACCTGCGGCCAATGCACCTGGAGGAGTTGGGGATCGTCGCGGCGCTGCGCTCCCTGGTCGAGAAGCTGAAGCAAGGCTCAGACTTACTCGTCCATCACCGACTCGAGGATATCGATGACGTGATCCGTGGCTCGGCGGCGACGCATGTCTATCGCATCGTGCAGGAGGCGACCAATAACGTGCTCAGGCATTCTGGCGCGCGTAACCTGTGGCTGGATGCGATACGTGATATCGACTGCGTGATTATTCGCGTGCAGGACGATGGTGGCGGTATTGTCGTTGGCCTGGAAAGCGTTGGTCTGGGAATGTTCAGCATGCGGGAACGTGCCAAGATTTTGCTGGCGCACCTCGAAGTATTGTCGGAGCCGGGGTTTGGAACAGAACTGACCTTGCGAATCCCCATTTCGCAAGTACGAGAAGACCAAGATCCAGGGGAGGCAGCCATTGAGTGACATTGGGCCGCTGATTCGTGTCCTGATTGTGGATGATCATCCACTGTACCGCCAGGGCTTGCGCCTCGCGCTGAGCGACCAGCCAGGACTCGATATCGTTGGCGAGGCGGCGACTGGCGCCGAGGCGCTCGAACTGTTCAGCTCGCTGATACCGGACATGGTCGTCCTCGATATCCATTTGCCGGATATGACAGGACTCGATCTGGCCAGACTCATGCTGCAGCAGAAGCCCTCGACGCGACTGGCTATCCTCACCATGTTGCGCGACGAAGAGGTGTTCAATGCGGCCCTGGCATTGGGTGTGCTGGGTTACGTACTCAAGGAGTCCGCGGCGGAAGAGATCCTCGATTGCATCCGGGCCGTGATGCGGCGTGAGCCTTTCGTCAGCGCCAAGCTGTCTGGCTATCTGCTTCGCCGGGCCTTGCAGGAGCCAGTCAAGGCTGGCCCGACGATGCTGGACATACTGACGACCGCCGAACGTCGAGTGCTCAAGCTGCTCGCGAGATCCATGACCAGCAAGGAAATCGCCCTTGAACTGGGCGTGAGTCCGCGCACCATCGAGGCGCACCGCGCAAACATCGGCTCCAAGCTGGGTCTCAAGGGAAGTCACAGCCTGCTGCGATTCGCAATTTCGCGCCAGGCAGACCTGGGGCAGCTGAAATAGCATCCGTTGGCGCACTGTTGCCACCGGCAGCCACTGCCAAGGCTTTCTCTTAGGTAGCTGCACTTACGGGCCTTAGGTGGTTCCTGCAATGGTCGTTGGCCAGCTGGATGTCCAAGCTGCGCCTCCCATCAACATCCCGCGGCGGATACGACATTGCGTCACTTCAGCGTCTTCCTCATCGATGCGCACAAGCAAGGTTTGCCCAGCACTTCAGTGCTGCGTGCCGGAAGTCTTTCCGCAGCGGGTGATGTATGAACCTCAGCGGGGCGTTGCGGGGAGAAGCTGCGACATTTCGTACATCACCACTGGAGTCCTTGCTTCGCTCGGCTGTTGGAAAGGTGCTGGATGGCAATGATGCCAGCGGGCTCTATGCAATCCCGCAGTTCGATCCGTTGACGACAGCTCGCTACCTGAGGGTGGCGAACTCGCCCCTGTATGGCCGCAGAAGGTGTGTCGGATCGACCTCCGAAGCCATCGACATGATGGGGCTGCGTGCGTCGGCAATGATCGCCTTGATATCGAGCTTTGACTACGGGTTCAGCAGCCGGCGGCAAGGTGGGCGGCTGGATATCTCGCGCCGCCACTGTCTGCAGGCGGCAGTTCTGGCAAGGCACATGTCGCATTGCGTCGGGTTGGCTCATTGCGCAGACGAGATGTTCATCGCGGGTCTGCTGCATGGCATCGCCGGAATGTTGCGGCCAATGGGCGCGTGTGCATCCGATTCCAGCGCAGTCGATTGCTGCTCGGCATCGAGGAGCGCGGAGCTGTTGTCGGCATGGCATCTGCCGTATTCCATCGTGGGTGCAATCGCCGAGCTCGGGCGCGCGCAGCGCGGCAATCGATCTCCCGCCCAGGGCGCTGGGCGCCTGCTGTGGGTTGTGCACTCCTTCGCCAGCGTGGTGGAAGAGCAGCCCGAGTCGCGGCAAATGCAGATGCGGGACGTCGCTGCGGCCCTGCAGGCCGACCCTGACCAGGTGAGCAGCGGAATCGACAGCGCCCGTGTGGAATTTGCAAAGATCGAGAGGTTCTGCAAGTGAGTATCACCGGTGCACATTGCGAGAGTCGTCACGACTTTCTGCGCAGCATGGAATCGATGCTGGAGCGGCTTCATCGCGGCGAGATTCAAGGTCCTGTTGCGGTTCTGATCGGCGAAATAGACAGCTTCGATCTCATCAATGACTGGTACGGCTTTCGGGAGCTCGACGCAATGATGCGTCGGATGAGTTCGAAGCTTGTTGCCCAGCTGGAGCAGTTGGTGGATGCCCATTCCGGGCATTACGTTCTGGGCGGATTTGCGCGAGGCCGGATCGCCGTGGCGTTGTTCGGTCAGCTTGCGTGTTCATCGGGAGCCATAGCCGAGAGTCTGTGCCGCAACCTTCAGGGCACATATATCCTCGATGGTCGCCCGCGAAGAGTGACTTTCAGCATCGGGAGTTCCAGGCCGGAAGCCCTGCCACAACTGGATCAGCTGTTGTCGGTCGCCAGGTCAGCCCTGCAAGCTGCACTGGATGCTGGTGGAGACCGGGTCGAGCTCTGTGGCCGTGACGGGATCGACTCGCATGCGAGGACCTGTCTGCTGGGGCGAGATCTTCAGCTCGCCATAGGGCAGGGGCAATTGCGGCTGGAGTACCAGCCCATATTCAATCTGGAACGCGTGACGGTGGAGGGGCTCGAGGCCCTGCTGCGCTGGGATCATCCCGTGCTGGGACTGGTGTCTCCCGGCGAGTTCATTCCGATTGCAGCTAGCAGCGGCTATCTGGGAGCACTGGGCGATTGGGTGCTCGAGCATGCCTGCAAGGATTTCGCGCGACTGCGCAGTGCAAGGTCGCTAAGCGACATGCGTTTCGTTTCGGTAAATATCTCCCGGCAGAATCTTGGTGACCGGAGTTTGCAGGCCAAGGTCCTGGAGGCGCTGTCCGGTGCGGACATGAAACCCGAACAGCTACACCTCGAGATCACCGAGAGCGAGCTTGCGCGCAACCTTCAGCAGGCCGTCGACACCGTCCGTGCCATCCGGGAACTGGGTGTGCGTGTTGCGATCGATGATTTCGGCGTTGGCTACTCGTCACTGGCAAGCCTGCATCAGTTTCCAGTCGATATGCTGAAACTTGACCGTTCCATGCTGCTTCGGGATTTCTCCAGCAGCCAGGGTCGAAGCCTCCTGGCAGTGGCACATTCAATCGTCAACCTCGCGCGCATCGTCGAATTGGATGTGGTGGCTGAGGGAGTGGAGACAGTCGAGCAGTTTGCACTCCTGCAGTCCATGCAGTGCCCCCTGGCCCAAGGCTACTTCCTGAGTCGGCCATTGAGCGTGGAAACATTGCTCGAGGGCGTGCCTGAGAGGTTTCGAAACGTGAATCCAGCAGATGCCGGCATTCACGGCGTGGACTCCGACGCCAGATGCTGACGTCCAGCGGTCTCTGTCAGCAGCGATTCGAACATGCAGTGCCGCTTGCCTTCATGCACTACGAGCGCAATGAGCTCGACTTCGCGTTGTCCTGTCTGGAGCGGTATCGGCCCGCCAACTGGCAGGTCGCACTGCCTGCGTCAGTGGTTCTCTGGCACCAGCTTCGCGCACGTGTATGGCTCGCTCAAGGAATGGCCGAGCGACACGAGTCAGTGCTTGAGGAGCTTTCTCTCTACGCTATCCAGCATGGCATTCATTGGATGCAGCGCTGGATCGAATGGGAACGGGTGGTCCGATGGCTCCAGGCAGGGGAACTGGAGCGCTCTGGCATGGTTGTCAGGCGCTTGTGCAGTGACCCTGAAGAGTTTGGGCAGACATCCGGATTGCCGTCGTTTGGCGATGCGGTTTTCGACCCGGTGGTAGGTGCCATCCGCTATTGCATCCATTCGGGGCGTGTCGAAGGCGCGTTGGGTATTCTGGCTCCCCATCTCGCCCAGGCTGCTGGGCAGGGATACGTCGTACGACACGCGAAACTGCAGGTGCTCAAGGCCCTTGCATGGGAGGGGAAGGGTCTCCATGAAGAGGCGGCGGCGGCCATGTCCGTCGCACTTCTATGCGCTCATGAGCATGGCCTGGTGCGGACCTTTCTTGACGAAGGACCCCTCTGCGCCGCACTGATCAGAAACCTCAGGCGGGGGGGCGCGTGTGCAATGCCGCCGACCGTTCAAGCGTACCGCCGACAGTTGTTGACCGCGTTTGAGGAGCCTCCAGGCGAGGTGTGCGACAGACGGGAAAGTTGCTGCCTGCAGAGTCGATGAAGTTGAAGCGCAGGCCATGGCACGGTACAAGGGCACAAATTTCGCAAAGGCACCGGTTCCTCTGAACGGGGAATGGGCGACTGACGAACTCGCGGCTGAACGCAGTCCTCTGAATTGAGTTTGACTTCTTCTTGAGGGGGCAGGGGTGCATGCCATTCCTGTCCTCTTTATGTCTCTGCTGCAACCAGTAGACTTCCCGGAATACGTAGAAATATCGCGGAAGCGGCAAGAGTGGAAGGCGCTACGCAAACAGACATGTTCGGCGAGAAAGGCAGCGGTTCCATCGACCGCCGCATCAGCGTCGCCCCCATGATGGACTGGACGGACGATCAATAAATCTCTTTGAGCTTCAAAGACTTGGCGTCACCGGACAAGCCTTGTCTCCTTTATGTCTCCACGAGAAGCCTCCCGGATGTTGTCTAGGGAATGCGGTTAGCTTTCAGCAACTGGAATGATTGGCAGCTTTCGGCCAGGGTGGTCTTTGGAGAGGCGGCTCGGAATCGCCTGCTACCAGTCGTTCGTTGCGATGCATCACCTCAGTCCACTTAGGGGCGCGCACTGATGCAGGTCCGAGCGCCTTGATCCCGACTCATGCCCTTGCGCCGAGCGGCCGCTTGTCTTCTGCCGTTCCAGGATGGTCAGTGCAAAAGGGGAGTATCTTGATCAATTGAGTCATAGGCCGCCAGTCAGCGGAGGACTAATCGTGCTCATTACAATCTTCGCGCCCGGCAACGTGCATCTGCTTGAAATCGCCGGCGTATGCGACGCTCTCTTCGAGGCGAACAGCAAGCTGGAATCAGGATCGCCTTATCGCGTCAGGCTGGTGACCGAAGACGGCTTTCCGGCCGGCAGCGCCTCGGGCGTGAAGTACATGCCTGATGCGGGAATCCAGCATGCAAGAGAGCCTTGCGACACGTTGATTGTCGCTGGGCCTCACGGATTGCCTGTTCGTCCGACCGAGGGCGCCACGCGCTGGTTGCAGGAGCAGGCCGCGCGGTCGCGACGCTACGGCTCGACGTGTACAGGGGCGTTCCTGTTGGCCCATGCGGGGCTTCTGTCAGGGCGCCGCGTCACGACCCATTGGCAGTATGCCGCACGCCTGGCCGCTCAACATCCCGATATCCAGGTCGAACCAGACCGCATCTTCGTTCGCGATGGGCCGGTGTTCAGTTCCGCTGGAGTGACTGCGGCGATCGATCTCGCATTTTCGCTGATCGAGGAGGACCATGGGCGTGCATTGGCCCTGTGGGTCGCACGCCGGCTGGTCGTATTTCTGAAGCGGCCGGGCGGCCAGTCGCAGTTCAGCGAGGCGTTGACCGCGCAGACCTCAGCCACCAGCCCGATCGACAGGATTCGACTTCACATCCTTGAAAATCCGCGCGCAGATCTGGGCCTCGCGGCGCTTGCGGGAGTGGCCGGCGTGAGCCCGCGCCACTTGTCCCGACTGTTCCACGCCGAGTTGGGCATGAGTCCGGCCGCCTATGTCGAACTGACCCGAATCGATATCGCTCGACGACTGCTGGAAGACAGCGCGGCGCCGATCAAGACGATTACCTATGCCTCAGGCTTCAGGTCGACGGCGACGCTCCGGCGGGCATTCCTGCGCAGGATCGGAATCACGCCTGTCGAGTATCGGGGGCGATTCCAGACTACCAGTTCCGGCGCCAGGGGCAGGAGTGACGCTGATTTGTCCTGAACTGTCGCCAGTCTGAAGTTGAAGTGATGACTCCGGCGCCGCATTGACGGAACCGGAGGCCACATCATGCGACATGCTCCTGCTACCGATCAAAAGGCCAGCTCTGAAGAGACTTGTTGTCTCTGGTGCAGAGCACAAACACCATGACACATGAAGCCAATGGTGCGGCAGTTCCATCACCAGAATTCGTTGCTTTCAAACCAGCGCGATGGCCGCGTCTGGGTGAGCGATCTGCACAGTCAGATATTCCAACGATGGCTTCCGCTCTCGCGCTCAAAACCACCAGCGATGGCGTGCTGATCGCGGACATGCGCCTGAGAGATCAGCCCATCGTGCATGTGAACCCTGCGTTCGAGCTCATCACCGGCTATTCTGCCGCTGAAGCTGTCGGGAAGAATTGCCGCTATCTCCAGGGCAACGACCGCCTGCAGCCCGAGATCGCCGAGGTCCGTGCCGCGCTGACGGAAGGACGCAGCTGTTCAGTGACGCTACGCAACTATCGCAGGGACGGTGCGATGTTCCGCAACGCATTGCGCCTCGAGCCGTTGCGGGATGACACGGGGCAGGTGACGCATTTCATCGCCCTGATGCGTGACGTGACGCATGCAGCGCGTATCGATCAGCTGACCGGTCTGCTCGATCGGTATGGTCTGCTGGACCGGATGGCGGCAACGGACGCCAGGGCACAATCGACCCTGGTGATTGTCAAACTCGACATCCTCCGGTTTCACGACGTCAACAGTGGCTTCGGCTATGACGTAGGCGACGCGCTGCTGCGTTCGGTTGCCACGCGATTGACAACGCTGCCGGCAACGGCGGTGGCGCGCGTGGGCAGCAACTCTTTCGCCGTTGCATTTGCACTGGACGATTCAAGCCGCGCCCCGGCAGTCGTAGACGATGTGCTCGACCTCGTGAAGCCGCGTTTCGTACTCCCCGGCGCTTCGTTGTCGGTGCAGTTTGCCGCCGGCCATGCAGCGGGACCCGCAGACATGAGCCCGCTTCAACTCGTACGGCAAGCCGGTGCCGCGCTGAAACGATCCAAAGAGATGCCGACTCATCCACCGCATGCCTTCGCGGCAGCGGACGAACGAGATGCGCGGAACCGGATTCGTCTGGCAAACGAGCTGCAAACGGCTGTACAGAACCAGGAGCTGCTCCTGCACTACCAGCCGCAGTTCGACCTTGCCTCCGGGGCGCTGGTGGGAGCGGAGGCTCTGATGCGGTGGAACCACGGTGCGTTTGGCCTGCAGCCACCCAGCCGGTTCATCCAGATTGCGGAGGAAACTGGCGCCATCCTGGAGATGGGAGCCTGGGGACTGCGCACGCTCGCTGTGTATGCCGCGCAGATCAATCGTGATCGTCACGCACCGATACGATTTTCATTCAATGTCTCGGCTCTGGAGTTCGCGCAGCGGGATATGGTCGCCTTCGTCCGAAGCGTGCTCGAGGAGACCGGCTGCCAGGCCGAATGGCTCACGCTGGAACTCACCGAGAGCCTGACGGTTGGCGATCCGGAGAACATTCGGCGGGTGTTCGGGGGGCTACGCGGCCTGGGTATCGGTATCTCCATCGATGATTTTGGCACGGGGTACTCCAATCTGCGTTATCTCGAGAGCTTTCCGATTAGCGAGATCAAGATCGATCGAAGTTTCGTTCACGAGGTTGCCCAGAGCGCGGCAAAGCGCGTCATCGTAGAGGCCGTCGTGAAACTCGGCACTACGCTGGACATCCGCATCGTTGCGGAAGGGATCGAGACCCAAGACGAGCGCGCGCTCATGCTCGCGCTGGGCTGCTCGGTGGGCCAAGGATTTCTTTTCGCCACCCCCATGGAGGAGCGCCGGTTCGGCACGCTGATCGACCCGGGACCGAACTCGCGGACTGCCTAGGGTGCATCCAGAGATGTTTACGGCCAGGCCGAAGCTGCAAGGAGATCTTGATCCCCCATAGCCGTCACTCACGACCGACCGCTTCGGGTCAATAGCGCCGATTGGGCAGTCAGCCCCGGAAATGTGCGGCCAGTGGCCGGTGAGGAACAAGCGGTGATTGCAAGTCCAGGCGCTGCAAAGTAAGCCGCGCCCACATCAGCAGCTCCCATTGCCGCGCCGGACATACACCATTACACCTGCTGCCCCGTGTTGCATCTCTAAAGCAGGATGGTCAAGGGTACCAACATCGTCAGCGCAAGCCCCGCGAGCGGCGACTCGAGAAGGGTGCCCGCAAGGAACTCCGGAACACGCCATTGCAATAGTGGCCACGGAACGATGTCTTGCTGCATGTTGTGCCTATTTCCCATGCTTGATACGCACGCCGGTAAACGGAATCTTCACGGACGCCATTTCAATGGTCCCGGTGAAAGTATCGCCCGACACCACACCGGTGTAGGTGATCACGAGCTCGCTGTCACCGATGGCCACTGTCCTCTTGTATGAGAAGTGATCTCCTTCCAGCACGATGTCCTTGCCTGGCCCGGCTTCGGGTTGCCCCGGTGCTGGATCTACCAGCTTTGCCGTGATGGTATAGCCGTTGGCAGTTTTCGCGACCTTGACGATTTCGGATGCATTGCCGGTGGGTGCGGCTGCGGTGGCGGTCCACTGGCCGACGAAGGGTGACTCGGCGGCGAACACGGGCGAGACGAGTCCCGCGATGAAAGCCAGCCCCAGCACTGCCGATGAGATGCGCATGTTCATTCTCCTGGTTGTTGATGAAGTGTTCGGATCAGCAAATCAGCGGGCCGGCGCCAGCCGGAGGATCCGGCTGCCGGATTGGTGTTCGAGCAGCAGGTAGACCAGACCGTCGGGCCCGATGGCGACATCACGGATGCGGCCAAGGCCTCGCAACAGTGTTTCGCGGTGCACGACCCGATCGCCCTTCAGCACGAAGCGGTACAGCTCGGTGGCCTTCAAACTGCCCACCAGTAGGTCGCCGCGCCAGTTGCGGAAGGGTGCACCGTTGTAGATGACGAAGCTCGACACCGCGGGCGCCGGGGTGAGATCGACCACTGGTTGCTCGATGTCCTTCAGGTTGAAGGTGATTCCGAGTTCCTTGCCGTAGTCGACTGGCACGCCTTCGTAGCGCAGGCCCTTCGAGGTCAGTGGCCAACCGTAGTTGCGGCCCGGGTTCAGGAGGTTGACCTCGTCGCCGCCGCGCTGACCCATTTCGGTCTCCCACAGGCGCCCGGTCCTGCGATCGAACTCCAGACCCTCGGGGCTGCGGTGGCCATAGCTCCAGATTTCCGGCAGCGCGCCTTTGGTGCCGACGAAGGGGTTGTCCTTCGGGATGCTGCCGTCATCGTTCACGCGCAGGATCTTTCCGTACGGCAGCGACAGGTCCTGCACGCCGGCGAATTCCGAGTCACCCTTGATGCCGATGCTGAGGAACACATGACCCTTGCCATCAAAGGTCACGCGCCCGCCCGCTGCCATGTCCACCATGCCGGTGTAATTCTCGATGTCGGTGCGCCAGATCAACTGCTGGTCCACCCATTCACCGCTGCGGATGCGCCCGCGCACCAGCTTCACCATCGAAACCGGCCGCTTCGACTTGCGGCTTGCAGCATTGCAGTCGCTGCAGCGCTCGGTGAAGGCGAGGTAGATCCAGCCGTTCTTCGCATAGTCCGGATGCAGGGTGACGTCCAGCAGATAGCCCATGCCATAGACGAGCAGGATGCCGGGGACCTGGAAGCCGTCGTTGAAAGCCTGGGGCGTGCCGCGTATCGGGTCGGACTGCCGGCCATCGGTGGAAACGAGGCGCAATCCGCCGGTCTTCTCGGCCAGCAGGATGCGGCCGTCGGGCAGCGGCGCGATGGAATAGGGCAGCGCCGCAAGCCCCGTGGCCACAGTCTCCACACGAAACGCCTGCACTTCGCTGCGGATCACATCGGCCGGGACGGCTGGTGGCGCTGCGATCCTGAAGTCGGCGTAGGAAAGATCGGCGCGCTTCTCGCCGATGAAGGTGGCGAGACGCCGGATCTTCACCGCATCCATCGTGGTCGAGAACGCCGGCATGCGTCCCTGCGGGAATCCGTCGGCAATGCTCTTGGCGATCGCATCCACTGAATCGCCGTGCCGCAGCGCCACGCCGGCCAGCGGCACGCCCTGCGCGGTGCCCTCCATGTTCGCGCCATGGCAGACGGCGCAGGCCTCCTTGTACGGATCGGCGAACGGATCCGCCGGTGGCGGTGTCTGCGCCCGCGCCGCCTCCGGCAGAAGCGCCGAGGAAAGAGCGAATATGGCTGCAAAAGTGGCGGCAATCGCTTTCACGAAGGCGCACGGGACCCTGGTCTGCATAGGACCTCCTTGAGGAAATGGAAAGACTGGAATTGGGGGCGGGCTATGCCATCAGGCGTAGTCCCGCGTGCGGGAACTGACAATCATCACGAAGGCGAGCGAGGCGAGGATTACCAATGCCTCACCAGCCAGCATGCCGAGCGAAAACGGCGGCCAGAGGATCGTGTCGGTGGCCAGCACCCCGATGACCTGCGGCTGGTTCACCCACACCATGTACAGGCTGAAGCAGATGTTCACCACCAGGATGCCGATGCCAGAAAGCGGCTCGGACCTGATGACGTACAGCGAGGCCAGCACTACGCTGAACAGCGCCAGCGTGAAGCCCTGCAGCATCACCGCGTAAACCACCATGCCCAGCTTGGCTTCGGGCGATATCACGAAGGCCAGGACCGCCAGCAGCGTCAGCGCTACCCACGGTATGCCGTAGATCAGCCAAGTGGAAAGCAGCTTCGCGCGCGCATACTGCCTGGCCGGAGATCGGCAGGCTGAGCACGAACAGCCGCACGTTCTTCACGCGCTCGGTCAGTACGCTCAGCATGGCGATGAAGATGCCGCTGGCCACGCTCACGGTGAGAAACAGGATGCCGCCTACTGCCTTGCCCGTGCTTCCCCAGCCCGAGATCACGAAGGCCAGCAGGCCACCCACAATCGTGGCGATGATGAAGCCACGCATCAGGTAAAGATCCTTGCGCACCAGCGCCCAGAAAACCGGGTTCATGACTGCTCCTCCCCGCGACTGCCCATGACGCTCGCCACGAAAATCTCCTCCAGCGACATGCGCTGCACTTCGTGCACGCGTGCACCGGCGCGCTCGATCACGGCATGCAGCGCCTGCTGATAGTTGCTGGTGGTGAGCGTCGCGAGGCGCCCGCCCGGCGACACCTGCACCACATTGTCCAGCGGCGGCAGCGTCACGCCCGCTGGAATGTCGATCTGAAGCCGCCGCCAGCGTTCCAGGAAACTCTCCTTGTCGCGCGCGTCCACCAGCCGGCCGCGGTCGATGAAGGCGATCACATCGCTGATGCGCTCCACGTCCAGCGTGTGGTGCGAGGAGAAGAGGATCGAACGCGACTCGTCGCGAACGATCTCCATCAGCTCGGTGAGCAATTCGTGGCGCGCCACCGGGTCCAGGCCCGAGGTGGGTTCGTCGAGCACCAGCAGCCGTGGCTTGCGCGCGAGGGCCAGCAGCAGCACCGCCTTCATGTGCTCGCCGCGCGACATGCCGCCGACCTTCTGGTCGGCATGCAGGTTGAAGCGTTTCAGCAACGACAGCGCGTAGCGGGTATCCCAGCCCGGGAATATCGAGGCGACGAAGCGCATGTGCCATTCCAGCGTGGCGCCGCCGTACAGGCGCATGTCATCCGCCACATAGGCGACCTCGCGCTTGGCCTCTGCCACCTGCTCGGGCACGGGCCGGCCCAGCAAGCGGATCTCGCCGGCTTCCGCACCCAGCATGCCGAGCAGCAGCCGGATGGTGGTGCTCTTGCCGGCGCCATTCGGACCGACGAAGCCCATGATCTGCCCGAGTGGCAGTTCGAGGTCGAGGCCTTCGAGGCGGAAGTAGCGGAAGCTCTTCGCAAGGCCGCGCACGGAGAAAGCATGGGTGGGAGTGCTGTTGCTCATGCGGCGCCTTCGGTGTTGCCACGCCGGATGCGGCGCAATCTTTCGATGAGTTCTTCTTCGGTGAGGTTCAGCAGCGCGGCGAGGGCCGCGGCGGCGGCGAGATGCTGCTGCAGCTCCTCTTCCTTCAGTGACTGGCCGAGCCCGGGATGCTCGGCCACGCAGGATCCACGGCCGGGGCGCGTCAGGATCACGCCTTCAAGTTCCAGTTCCAGGTAGGCCCGCTTGATGGTGATCACGCTGACGCGAATATCCGCGGCGAGCTGGCGGATGGAGGGGATGTAATCGCCCGACTTTGAGCTCGCCCACCGCGATGCGGTGTCGGATCTGCTCCTTGACCTGCAGGTACATCGGCCGGGAATCGGCTTGCGAGATGGTTACTAGACTGTGTCTATCCGTATTCACGGTATGCACAGTATATACAGAGAAGCGCCCTGTCAAGCTCTCGAAGCGGCACTCAGCGCCTAGCCAAGCCTCAGCAAATCGAGCCAGCGAGCAAGTAACTGCCAGAAGGGGGCATTGCGATGAGAGAAGTACCACCCTGAAAGCAGTCAATCAAGAGCGGAGGCGTACGATCAGAGACCTGTTGCCTTGATGGCCGACAAAGATACTGTGGCTCGGGTCTCGTACTCGAGGCGCGTGTCTTCAAGACAGCCCGCAAAGTCATCGAGCAATACCGCTTCCCTCGCATTCGACGCCCGCACTGAGTTTGCCAGCTGTCGAGCGGAGACTTGGTGAAACCGCGCCTCGGAGCTGCCTCCGACGACTCGACGAGTCCGCCGAGTGGAATCCACCAACGTGAACCCTGCCATGGTTAGCAAGACATTCAGGTTCGCACCCAACTCAGGATCCATGTTCCGCGATCGATATATGGTTAGCGTGGTATCTACGCCCACGGCAAATACCTTGCGGAGATGTTCCGGTGTAGTCGAAAGCGCCTGCCAAGGAAGCAGGTCAGACTCCTCTATTAGTAGTCTACCTCCGGGACCGAGGGTCGCGATCAGAGAACGAAGGACAGCAAGGTGTTGCCTCTGATCAATATGGATCAGCACATGACGAAGATGAACGAGGTCAAAGGCGCTCGGAGGGAGCCCGTCATGCAAGATGTCGTGGCGCCAAACTTCATATATGGACGGCTGCAGCAGACTCGTATCTGTATCTGTTGCGACGACCCGGCCGGTAGCGCCGACCCGATCAGCCAACCAGCGGGCGATTGATCCACCACCGCCACCGATCTCGAGACAATGCCAACCCGCCGCTACAGCAATGTTCTCCAAGAGCCCAATGGTAGATGCATCCTCCACAGCTTCAAGTCCTCGAAGCCGGTCTGCGGCGACGGGGTCGCTGTTGCCATAGAGGTATGTATTCTCGCTCTGCATTTCCGCCCAGTGTTCACCCAGCGGCCGGAAGGCATGTTAGCAACCGCACGATACTGAGCTGAAGAAGAAGGCCTGCCCGAAACCCGCCGGTCGGTAATGGCCCCTTCGGGTCAATTGCGGACGCTCGGACGTATGTACTTGGGGGAGAAGTCAGACTTCGTAGTTTTCGTGCGCGATGCATTAGATGTGAGGCAAAAATGAAATAGGAAATGGGGGCTAAAGGAAGCGTCCAGCGGGATGCCCACCCTCCGCCCGACGCGACAGCACATGCCGGATCAGATCCGCAGAAGTGAGGGTGTGCGCAATGGTCTTGCCGAGCGGATGCCGCTCCAGGAACTCCAGTTGGGTCTGCTTGCTGCGCTGCCAGCGCGAGATCGTCTCGAAGGTGTCGATATACCAGCGGATCAGTTCCGCGAGGGTTGGGGTGCTGAGCCGCAGGCGGGTCAGCTCGGCCGGATTCTCGAGCGCGACTTCGCGGTGCCTGGCCCAGCTCAAGGCGGCCGAGCGGTGGGTGAATGTCCGGCTTTCCCGATGCAGGACCTTCCCTTGGCTGCGCAGCCGGACTATCGCCGTATAGCGCGTGGCGCCGTTGGCCTGCTTGCGTATTTTGATCGTTGGCATGATCGAAATTCCGGGGAGACATGAAGCCTGGAAAGCATCATGTCTCCTTTATGTCTCCCCGACAAACGATAAACTCCACGTAATGCACAGGAATCCCGCAGAAACGGCACAAGTGGAAAACGCTACAAAAATAGGCATTTCCGTCGAGAAAAGCAGCGGTTTCGATCGACCGCCGCATCAGCGTCGCCCCCATGATGGACTGGACCGACCGCCACTGCCGGTACTTCCTGCGGCAGTTCTCGCCGGCGCTGCTGCTTTACACGGAGATGATCAATGCCACGGCGGTACTGCGTGGCGACCAGAGCCGGCTGCTGCGTTTTTCCGCACGCGAGCAGCCGCTTGCCATACAGCTGGGCGGGTCTGATCCGCTGCAGCTGGCGCAGGCTGCCCGGATTGCCGCGGATCTCGGCCATGTGGAGGTGAACCTGAATTGCGGCTGTCCCAGTGATCGGGTGCATGCCGGAGCATTCGGTGCCTGCCTGATGAACACGCCGGCGATCGTGGCGGAATGCGTGGCGGCCATGAAGCAGGCTGTGCAGATACCCGTGACGGTAAAGCTGCGGATCGGGGTGGTGGACCGCTCGCTGACTGGCAGCGCTGCCGCTGCAATGGAGGCGGCGCAGCGCTTCGACGAGGCAGACATGGCTGCTTTGCTCGGCTTCGCGCAGGCCGTGGTTTCGGCAGGGGCGGATGTACTGATCGTGCATGCACGCAAGGCCGTGCTGGGTGGTCTTTCACCGCATGAGAACCGGACAGTGCCGCCGTTGCGCTATGACGTGGTGGCGCAACTGAAAGCCTTGCTGCCTGATGTGCCCATGGTCGTGAATGGTGGCCTGCGCACGGTGGCATCCATTCTGCCGGCACTGGATACATTCGACGGCGTGATGATCGGTCGCGAGGCTTACCACAGGCCCGAGTTGCTCGGTGAGCTGCACGCGGCGCTCCACCCGGCTGATCTTCAGGTTGGGGTGGATGTGGCGCAGGTACTGGAGGCAATGCGTGAATATGCGGCCCGGGAGGTCGGGCAGGGCACATCCCTCAACTCCATTACCCGCCATATGCTGGGGCTGCTGAGTGGGCGGCCAGGTGCCAAGACCCTGCGCCAGGTGCTGTCACTCCAGGCCCAGCAGGGGGGCAGTGTGGACGAAGTTTTCAACCGGGCCATGGCCATAGCCGCGACAGCTGCCTAGAAAGATCGCTTGTCGGCTGTAAGTGGCTTGTTTTCCATAAGGTCATGCGTCAATCTGTGAACTGGTTCACATATTTCGGGCGGCATGGGTACTGATATCGAGTTGGCGGTGCTGTTTTCGGATGTGGTGGGGTCGACCCGCATCTACGAAGTGCTGGGCGACCAGCGCGCTCGCGAGGTCATTGCCCTCTGCATCGAGTTGATGGAAAACGCCACCGCGCAGAATCATGGCACGGTGATCAAGACCATGGGCGACGAGGTCATGGCGACGTTTCCGTCCGCCGATGATTCCCTGAACGCCGCAGCGCTCATCCAGCGCAGCATTACCACCCATCCAGCGCTGCAGATCGACGGGCAGTCGGTCTCGGTGCGCATCGGCTGTCACTATGGCCCGGTGGTGCTGGAAAGCCGCGATGTATTCGGCGCCACGGTGCACACCGCCAATCGCATGACCAGCCAGGCCAAATCCGGCCAGATCATGACCACAGCCGCCACCGTGGAGCAGCTCTCCCCGGAGTGGCGCGCCTCGGTGCGTCAGATCGACGTGGCCACGCTCAAGGGGCAGGGCGCCGAAGTCACGCTTTACGAGGCGATCTGGCAGACCGACGATGTCACCAGCATGCTGCCATCCATCAACGTGGGCAGTTCGCAGGAGCGCAAGGCCCTGCGCCTGCGCCTCACGATGGGTGATCACGAGCTGACGGTCGATGAATCCCGGCCGCATATCGCCATCGGGCGGGCGGACGAAAACGATGTGGTGATCCGCGGCAATCTCATCTCGCGCATTCACGCACGCATCGAGATCAGCCGCAGCAAGTTCCTGCTGATCGATCAGAGCACCAACGGCACCTTCGTCAATTCCGCAGGTGGCGAGGAATCGTTCGTGCGCCGCGACAGCATGCAGCTGAAGGGTGCGGGGATGATCGGCCTTGGCAAGGTGCCGGAAGCGGATTCCCCCCAGACGATCCACTTCGTCTGCGAAGACCTCTAGACCGTTTCCGTTCGCTGTTGCAGGGGCGGAAACCGCTTCCGCCTCGCGGTGAGTGCATCACTGCAATTTCATGAAGCGCGTAATGGATGCCTGTTGCAGTTGCATGACAGCGCGATGCAATTCCAGCGAGCTGCCGTGAATGCTTTCCGCTTCACGGTTCTGTAACAACCCAGTCGCAAACTCCCGCCCAGTCCCACGGCAATGCTCCGTGGATACCTACAAGGGAACGGGTTTCCTTCCCGGGCGTTCTGGAGAGAGCTCTTATGAAAACTGTGCAGTGGATTGTTGCCGGAGCGGTGGCGGCTTGCCTTGCGGGCTGTGGTGCGGAAGAGATTGCGTCCACTGGCAGTGGTGGCAACATCAATATCACTTATCCGCCTCCAACGGATCCGGGTACAGGCGGCGGTGGTGGAGGGGGCGGTGGTGGCGCAACGCTGGTCGTGCCCGCCACAGGCTGCCCGACGATCGCTGTTCCCGCCGGCCTCCGTGACGACGGGACCATCACCGGTCCAACCGGCACCTATCGGGTCTGCACCCTGCCGGCGCGCATCACCGCCAGCACGGTGCTCGAGAAATTCCCTGGCCTGCTGTACGCACTCGATGGCCGCGTGGACGTGGGCACGGATCTTGGCGCTGTTTCCGGTTCCGGCGTCACGCTGACCATTCGCCCTGGCGTGGTGATCTACGCGAAGACTGGCGTGTCGTGGCTTGCCGTGAACCGCGGCAATCGCATCTCGGCAGTGGGCTCCGAGACCCAGCCCATCGTGTTTACCAGCCGTGACAACGTGCTGGGTCTTGCTACCGATGCTTCGCAGGGCCAGTGGGGCGGCATCGTGCTGCTGGGCCGCGCACCGATCACCGATTGCACCGTGGCGCCTGCGGCCACGCCAGGCACGGTCGACTGCGAGCGGAACACGGAAGGTTCGGTGGACCCGGCCTACTTCGGCGGCGCGACGCCCACGGACAACAGCGGCACGCTGCGCTATGTCCAGATCCGCTACTCGGGATATGTGCTGTCGGGCGACAGCGAGCTGCAGTCCCTGACGCTGGGTGGCGTGGGCAGCGGCACGCAGATCTCGCACATCCACTCGCACAACAGCTCTGACGATGGTTTCGAGGCCTTTGGTGGCACCGTGGACCTGCGTCGCTTCGTGATCACCGGCGCGGATGATGACAACATCGACGCCGACACCGGCTACCGCGGCACGGTGCAGTACGTGATCGCTGCGCAGAAGACGACGGGCTCCGCCGATTCAATGATCGAGCTCGACTCCGCCAATGCGCTCGAGAACCAGCAGCCGCGCACCCACCTGAAACTCGCGAACTTCACCTTCCTGCATCGCAATGCCGCAAGCGGCAACCAGGCGGCCATGCTGTTGCGTGGCAAGGCCGATGCGACACTGGTGAACGGCGTGGTTTCCAGTCCGATGGCCTGCCTGCGACTCAACGGCACCAATATCCTGACGGCTGATGCGCCCACCGGGAAGGAAGGTCCGCCGCTGTTCCGTTCGGTGGTCATGCAGTGTGGCGGCGTCTCGCCGTTCGTGGGGTCTGGCAGCGTCACCGCGCAACAGGTTGCGGATACCTTCGCGGGCGCCAACAACAGCTCGGCGTTCACCACGAGCCTGACCGCGACCTTCGTGAACGGTGCGAACGAGACGGCGGTGGTCGCAACCGACGCCAAGACGCTGGACACGCGCTTCGACACGACGACCTACGTGGGCGCCGTCCAGAACGCCAGCGACACCTGGTTTGCGGGCTGGACCTGCAATTCTGCCGCCGCCAACTTCGGCACGAATACCACCGGCGCGTCCTGCACGTCGTTGCCGTCGCTGAACTGACACGCAGGCATCAGGGGATCTGACATGGCCAAGCCATTTACCTGCGGCATGCTGTTGCTGGCAACCACCCTGACCGGCGCCACCGCGCTGGTCAGGGCGGCGGAATCGACGGATGCCGCGGCGGACAACACCAGCGTCGAACTGGACGCGGAAGAGTCCGTGGACATCGAGCTGCCCGGCATCGTGGTCACGGCCAGCCGGGACCGCAACGTGCAGCGCGCTGCCACCGAGGTGGTTTCAGTCCTCTCGGCGGAAGACCTGGAGCGCACTGGCGATGGCGACATGGCCAGCGCGCTCGCACGGGTGACTGGCCTGAGTGTGACCGGCGGTGGTTTTGTCTATGTACGTGGTCTTGGCGACCGCTACTCGCAGGCCTTGCTGAATGGCCTGCCACTGCCAAGTCCCGAGCCGCTGCGCCGCGCCGTGCCGCTCGATCTCTTCCCCACGGACATCATTGCCTCTTCGCTGGTGCAGAAGACCTTCTCGCCAAACTTCCCCGGAGAATTCGGTGGTGGCGTGATCAACCTGACCACGCTGGCGGTGCCGAAGGCGCCGTTCCTGAAACTGGGTTTCGGCGTCAGCGGGGATTCGGAAACCACGGGGAAATTCGGCTATGACTACTACGGCGGCCAGATGGACTGGACCGGCTACGACAGCGGCATTCGCGACACGCCGCCCGCATTGGCTGCCTTCTTTGCCAGTGGCGAACGGCTCAGCGCCGGCAACGTGGATGGCGGAGATATCGCAAAACAATTTGTCAATTCACGCAACAGCGTGGTCCAGAAGATCGACCGCATCCAGCCGGATGTTTCAGGTTCGCTGACCGGTGGCACCAACTGGCAGCTGGAGGGTTCCGAACTCGGACTCATCATGGCAGCCGGGTTCAACAACAAATGGCGCACCCGCGACAACATCGAACAGACGCCTGGCAGCTTCGACCTGTCCGTCATCGACAAGGACTACCGCACGGTTTCCACCGAGAACCGGGTGGTCACCAACGCACTGTTCGGCCTTGGTTACCAGACTGACGCAGGGGCAAGGCTGCGCTGGACGAATCTCTACGTGCACGACACCCTGAAGCGCTCGAGCCTCGCGGAAGGCAAGGAGAACTCGCAGCGCGCGGGCTTCGATTTCCGCACCCAGAGCACGGGCTGGTACGAGCGTCAGCTGATGAGCACGCAGCTCACCGGCGGAATCATCTTCGGGAATCTTTCGGCAAATGCCAGAGCTTCGCTTTCGACCTCGAAGCGCGACGCCCCCTTCGAACTCGGGATCAAGTACAGCCGCAGCAATGCAGCGGCCAGTCCGTTCGGCAACTACTTCCTGAACCGGCTGGACAATGGCCAGACCGGATACGCACAGGCGGCATTCTCCGATCTGCAGGAGGATCTGCGCTCTGCCGGTGTGGACTTCTCGCTCGAAGCCATGCCCGGCGTCGTCGTGACGGCGGGCTATGACATCGCCGATACGGAACGTGACTCGCAGCGGCGCGAGTTCCAGGTGATCGCGCCCTCCGACTTTCCGAGTGAAGTCGGTCTGCTGCGGCCGGACTACCTGCTCGGGTCTGCGGTGATCGAGTACTACGACATCGGCCTGGTGGAGACCACCGAGACCGCGCCGGCATTCACCGCAAGACTGCTTACCCGTGCTGCCTACACGCAGTTGCAGGCCGACCTGGGTCGTGGCGTGGAGCTCGGTGCCGGTGTGCGTTTCGAGCGTGGCCTGCAGGAGGTCAGCCCGATGCAGGTGTTCGACACCGTGTCGAGCCTGGATGCTTCCACGCGGCTGGTCAGGGATTACTACCTGCCCGCGGCAACACTGACGTGGAAGTTCGCGGAAGGCATGCAGTTCCGCACGCATGTGTCGCGCTCCATCGCACGTCCGCAGTTCCGCGAACTGATGTTCCAGACCTTCTACGATCCGGAAGCCAACCGCTCCTATCGCGGCAATCCGTTGATGGTGGACAGCAAGTTCCTCAATGCGGAAGCACGCTATGAGTGGTACTTCGCGGCCGGGCAGCGTTTCTCGGTGGCCGGGTTCTACAAGCAGATCGATCGGCCGATCGAAGCGTTCACCGGTTTCAACGACAACGTCACCGTCACGAGTTTTGCCAATGCGCCGAAAGCCACGCTGTATGGCGTGGAGACCGAGGTGCAGAAGTTCTTCCCGCTGGGCGGTGTCTTCGAAAACGCATTCCTCGCTGCCCGCCGTGCCGTCGTGATCGGCAACTACACCTGGTCGAATTCGAAGTTGCAGGTCGGCGCGGGCGATACCGTGAGTGTGTTCGGAACGGCGACGCAGCCGGCAACCAACTTCTTCGTGAACGGTTCACCGCTGACGGGGCAGTCGGATCATCTGGTCAATCTGCAGCTGGGGCTGGAGAGCGACTACCGGCTGTCGCAGCAAACGATTCTGCTGTCGTACTCGAGTGACCGGGTGACCAGCCGCGGTCCGGCGGGGCTGCCTGACATCAACGAATCGCCGGGCCTGATGGTCGATCTGGTGGCGCGCGAAGGCCTGGAGCTGTTCGGCAGGGAGCTGGAGCTGAAGTTCGAGGCACGCAACCTCTTCGGTCGCGGCTACAAGGAGTTCCAGAAGCGCGACGGCAACGAGGTGTACTACAACCGCTACGCGGTCGGCACCTCGTTCTCGATGTCGGTCAGCGCGAAGTTCTGACGGCAGGCAAAAGCGGCAGAGAACTGACAGGCATCGCCCGTCAGTTCTCGCAAGCGACTCAGACCAGCCGCTTCTCGACGCCGTCCAGCTCGGCGTACATCGCTGCCGGTGTGCGGGTGCCGTATTCGCCGAGGTAAGTGCGGATGTCCGCAACTTCCTTGCGCCAGGCGTCCTGCTTCACGCTGAGCAGTTCCTCGAGTACGGCCGGTGCAATATCGAGCCCGGCGGTGTTGAGGTCCTGTGGTCGCGGCAGATTGCCGATGGCGGTTTCATTGGCAGCGGCACGGCCGGCGCAACGCTCCAGCATCCACGACAGCACGCGCAGGTTGTCGCCAAAGCCCGGCCACAGGAACTTGCCGTCCGACCCTTGCCGGAACCAGTTGACGTGGAAGATCTTCGGCGGCTGCTTGAGCTTCGCGCCCACGTTGAGCCAGTGCGTGAAGTAATCGGCGAAGTTGTAGCCGCAGAAGGGCTTCATCGCCATGGAGTCGCGACGCACCACGCCCACGGCACCCGTAGCGGCAGCGGTGGTTTCAGAGGCGACCGATGCGCCGACCAGAACACCGTGCTGCCAGTTGCGGGCCTCGTAGACCAGCGGCGCGATTTCGCGGCGACGCCCACCGAACACGATGGCCGAGATCGGCACACCGCGCGGGTTCTCGGCTTCCTTCGTGTAGGCCGGGTTGTAGACGGCGCTGACGGTGAAGCGGGAATTCGGATGGGCCGCCGGACCATTCTTCGCATCGTAGGGCCGACCCTGCCAGTCGATGGTCGGGGTGCCGCTGCCGATGCCTTCCCACCAGGGTTCGTTGTTCGCGGTGAGGGCCACGTTGGTGAACAGCGTGTCCTTGCGGATCATGTCGTAGGCGTTCTTGTTGGTCTTGGGGCTGGTGCCCGGTGCCACGCCGAAGTAGCCGGATTCCGGATTGATGGCCCACAGCCGGCCATCGGGGCCGGGCTGCATCCAGCAGATGTCGTCGCCAACGGTGAATACTTCCCAGCCGGGCATGGTGGCCGGCGGAATCAGCATGGCGAGGTTGGTCTTGCCGCAGGCCGAGGGGAAGGCGCAGGCAATGTAATGCAGCTCGCCCTGCGGGTTCTTGAGGCCCACGATGAGCATGTGCTCGGCGAGCCAGCCCTCGGTGCGGGCCTGGTAGCTCGCGATGCGCAGCGCATGGCATTTCTTGCCCAGCAGCGCGTTGCCGCCGTAGCCGGAGCCGAAGCTCTGGATCTCGAGCGACTCCGGGAAGTGCATGATGAAACGCCGCTCGGGGTCCAGCTGCCCGATGGAATGCAGGCCGCGCACGAACTTGCCGCCTTCGGCAGCGATGCGCTCCAGCGCGGGACGGCCCATGCGCGTCATGATCTGCATGTTCAGCACCACGTAGGCGCTGTCCGTGATCTCGACGCCGCAGCGGGAATAGGGGGAATCGACCGGGCCCATGCAGTAGGGCACCACGTACAGCGTGCGGCCCTTCATGCAGCCCTTGTACAGGGCTTCCATCTTGGCGCGGGCTTCGGCAGGGGCCATCCAGTTGTTGTTGGGGCCGGCATCTTCCTGGTTGGAAGTGCAGATGAAGGTCAGGTGCTCGACGCGTGCCACGTCGCTGGGGTCAGAGCGGGCGATGAAGCAGTCGGGGAAGGTCTCGCTGTTGAGCGGTGCCAGTTCCTTGCGCGCGATCAGTTCGTTGCGGAGCCGCGCGGTCTCGGCCGGCGAGCCATCGCACCAGTGGATGCGGTCCGGTTGTGTCAGCGCGGCGACGCTGGTTACCCAGGCTGCGACATCCGGTGAAGTTTCATGAAGTGGTTTGAACGCGCTAGGAGCTGTCGCCATGTTCATTACCCTGCAGACAATCAATGGTATGTGGGAGGGAGAGTATACCCAGCCGGGGAAAAAGCGGTTGCCTAGCCAGTAATCGGTGACAGAATTCGGGGGGTCTGCCCATGGTTATGTTGCATTGCACTAATTCCCCGTTTTCCACCGTTCTACTTATTGACGCGGCGCCCTGCGCCATGGACTGTGCCAGCCCTGATGCAGGACCTCGAGGAAATATTCGGCCCGCAGGGGCCGCTGGCGCTTTCGGTGCCGGGATTCCGGCCGCGCAGCGCCCAGCTGCAGATGGCCGAGGCCGTGGCACGGACGCTGGCCGAGCGGCGCTGGCTGGTGGCCGAAGCGGGCACCGGCACCGGTAAAACCTACGCCTACCTCGTGCCGGCGCTGCTGGCCGGCCTGCGGGTCATCGTATCCACCGGCACCCGCACGCTGCAGGACCAGCTGTTTCACCGTGACCTGCCCATGCTGGGAGCGGCGCTCGGACGCGCGGCAACTGTCGCCCTGCTGAAGGGCCGCAGCAACTACCTGTGCCTGGAGCGCTACAAGCGCCTGCCCGCAGAACTGCCCCTGCAGAGCGGTGCCAGCGAGCTGGCCGGGCGCATCGCGCATTGGGCTTCCTCCACGATCGATGGCGATCTCGCGGAACTGACCGAACTCCCCGACGGCCATCCGCTGCGCGAGAAACTCACCTCCACCCGCGACAGCTGCACCGGTAATCGTTGTGCCGAGTTCTCGCGCTGCCATGTGTTCGCTGCGCGTCGCCGCGCCAACGAAGCGGATCTGGTGGTGGTGAATCACCACCTGTTGCTGGCCGATCTCGCCCTGAAGGAAGAAGGCTTCGGCGACATCCTCCCCAGTGCAGACGCCGTCATCCTCGATGAGGCGCACCAGCTGCCGGATCTGGCCGCGCAGTTCTTCGGCGCGCAATTCAGTTCGCGCAAGGTGGAGCAGTTGCTGCAGGATCTGCCGCCTGTGCTGGTGCAGAGCGGCTTTGCCGTGAACCACCTGGGGACGGTCGACCAGGCACTGCGATCGGCCTTGCAGAAGGCTGTGCGCGCGGCAGGCGCTGCGGGCGCAGGGGGAGTGCGCATCACCTGGGGTGATGACCTCGTGGAGGTCGATACCTCCACGCGTGCACTGGTTGCTGCCTTGTGTGACCTCGCCGATGCCCTGCGCCTGCTGGATGCCGGAGACGGCATCCTCCAGCTGGCGCTGCGTGCCACCGCAATGGCCGGCGAACTGGATGCCGTGCTCGATGCTGCGCCAGCAGAAGGCGCCCGCTTGCTGGCACCCACGGCAAGGGGCTTCACCTGCCAGGTGATTCCATTCAATGTGGGCGCCACCCTGCGAAGGATCCTGGCTTCGCGGCCCACCGCATGGGTATTCACTTCGGCAACGCTGGCAGTAGCCGGCGACTTCAGCCACATCATCGAACGGCTGGGATTGCAGGACCGCTGCGATACGCTGTGCATCGAGAGTCCGTTCGACTATCCACGGCAGGCGTTGCTGTATGCGCCCCCGGGCCTGCCTGATCCGGCTTCTCCGGAGTATGGTGATGCCGTGGTGGATACGGCGGCCGGGCTCGCCGAGCTTGCCGAAGGCGGCGCCTTCCTGCTGTTCACCAGTCATCGGGCGCTGGATTACGCGGCACGCCGCCTGCGGGAGCGCTGGCGCGATAGACCGGACGGTCCATTCCGGTTGCTGGTGCAGGGCGAATCACCCCGCGAGCAGCTGCTGCGTGAATTCCGCGAGCATGGCGATGCGGTGCTGCTCGGCACCGCCAGCTTCTGGGAGGGAGTCGACGTGAAAGGCAGTGCCTTGCGACTGGTGGTGATCGATCGACTGCCATTCGCTTCGCCGGAAGATCCTGTCACGCGCGCGCGTCTGCAGCGTGCGCGCGAAGACGGCGGCAATCCCTTCAGTGATTTCCAGTTGCCGGAAGCCGCCATCGCCCTGAAGCAGGGCGTGGGCCGCCTGATCCGCAGCGAGGACGACTTTGGTGTGGTCGCGATCTGCGATCCGCGGCTGGTGGGCAAGGGCTACGGCAAGAAGCTGCTGGCGAGCCTGCCGCCGATGCGCCGCTCGCGCAGCCTGCTGGATGTGAGCGAGATGTTCCGCACGATTCTCGCCGAACGGGCGATGGCAGAAGGCGCATGAAATTCCTCGCGCTCGATACCGCCAGTGCGCAGTGTTCCGTGGCGCTGGTCATGGGCGATGCGGTCATCGTGCGGGAGGTGGCCACGGCGCGCGACCATGCGCAGCTGATCCTGCCGATGATTGACGAGGTGCTGGCCGAAGGCGGAACGACATTGCGCCAATTGCAGGGCATCGCATTCGGACGCGGTCCCGGGTCGTTTACAGGTGTGCGCGTGGCTGCTTCGGTGACGCAGGGGTTGGCCGCTGGCGCGGATCTGCCAGTGCTGCCGGTTTCCGACCTGCGTGCACTGGCAATGCAGGCGCTGCGCCGGATTCGCGCTGGCAATCCGGGTGAGGGTGAAGCTGCGGGCTGTGTGCTGGCGTGCATGGATGCGCGCATGGGTGAGGTCTACTGGGCGGCGTATGCAGTGGCTGCGGGGGTGCCGGGCAGCCTCACTGCAGAACAGGTCACTGCCCCCGCCGAACTGCTTGCAGACTGCCCGCGCCCCTGCGCGGCGGCAGCGGGTCTCGGACTATCCGCCTGGCCGCAGATTGCAGAATCATTGCAGTTGAAAGGTGAGCAGGTTCTTGCAGCCGCCGAGCCGCATGCGCGCGATGTTGCGTCACTGGCCAGATTCGACCTGCTCCATGGCTCGATATGGCTGGATGCGGCGAATGCGCAGCCGGTTTACGTCAGAAACCAGGTCGCCACCGCAAAATCTTCAAGTTGAGCGGCCGTTGTAAGATGCCTGTAACAAACTTGTCATGGAATTGCGGGGTGTTGAACAACAGTCTGCAGACAGGAACTCCGTGCGCCAGATATTGATAGTGGAAGATGAGCAGCCCATCCGGGAGATGCTTGCCTTTGCCCTGCGGCGGGCCGGCTTCGATGTTCGCGAGGCGGAAGACAGCCACAGGGCCCGGATTCACCTCACGGACAAACGCCCGGATCTGGTTCTGATCGACTGGATGCTGCCGGACATGAGCGGTCTGGAGCTGACGCGTCTGATCAAGCGCGAACCGGCAACGCGTGATCTGCCGGTGATCATGTTGACGGCGCGCGCCGCAGAGGGCGACAAGGTGGCGGGGCTCGACGGTGGAGCCGACGACTACATGACCAAGCCGTTCTCGCCGCGCGAACTGCTGTCGCGCATCAATGCCGTGTTGCGCCGTACCGGTGGCCCTTCCACGGATGACAGGATCGACCTCGGTGGGCTGCAACTGGACCGCGCTGCACATCGGGTGACCGCCAATGGGATCGATGTCGCGCTGGGCCCCACCGAGTACCGGATGCTTGAATTCTTCATGCTGAATCCCGAACGGGTCTATACGCGCGCGCAGGTGCTCGACCGTGTCTGGGGCGGCAATGTCTACGTGGAGGAGCGAACCATCGACGTGCACATCCGCCGCCTGCGCAAGGCACTGGAGGATGTGAACATGGCGCACCTGGTGCAAACCGTGCGCGGCAGCGGCTATCGCTTTTCGACCAAAGGCGAAGCGGCGTGATGCCAGGCCGTGCTGGCTGGTTCCTGCTCGCCCGGCTCGGAGCAACCCTGCTGGCTGGTGCGATCGTTGGCTGGATGCTGGGTGCGTTCCTCGCGGGAATCGCGCTGGTGCTGGCGGGAATGCTGGCCTGGCAGCTGCTGAATCTCTATTGGCTGGATTACTGGCTGAAGGATCGGAGTGGTCGCGATCCGCCGGATTCTTCCGGCCTCTGGGGCGATGTGGTCTCGCGCGTCGTGCGATTGCACCGGCGCAAGCGCTTCCACAAGCAACGCCTGCTGGATGTGTTCCGGGAGCTGCGTCATTCCACCGCCGCCATGCCCGATGGCGTGGTGATACTCAATTCGCAGTGGGAAATACTCTGGTTCAACCGCATGGCCGGCAAGTTGCTTGGTCTGCGACGCAAGGTCGACCTGCGTCTGCGGATCATCAACCTGGTGCGCGACCCGGCGCTGGTGCGTTATCTGGAGGGTGGTGACTTCCACGAAACGCTGGTCATTGCGCGCGGCACCGAGCCGCGACTGCATCTGTCACTGCAGGTGGTGCCCTACAGCGGCACGCAGCGTCTGATGCTGGTTCGTGATGTCTCGCATCAGGTGGCACTGGAATCCATGCGCCAGGATTTCGTGGCCAATGCCTCGCACGAACTGCGATCGCCGCTGACGGTGGTGACCGGGTATCTCGAGACACTGCTGCAGGACGAGGAGATCGATCCTGCTTTGCGCGGGCCGCTGAGCGAGATGCAGCGGCAGACGCTGCGCATGAACGGCATCGTCAACGACCTGCTGGATCTGTCGCGGCTGGACGCGCTGAACGGGGAGGCCGCCGGTGATGCGGTGGATGTATCGGCAATCTCTGCCCTGCTGTGCAAGGACGTGCTTGCGCGCGCCGTGCATCCGGCGATTTCCATGCAGGTGTCAACGGATGCGCGTTTGCTCGGTGATGAAACCGAACTGCATTCCGCATTTTCAAACCTGGTCGACAACGCAGCCAAGTACACGCCCGCAACAGGGTCCATCCGCATCTGCTGGCGACTGGACGAAAGCGGGCACGCCCGTTTCGAAGTACACGACACCGGGCCGGGCATTGCGCCTGAACATCTGCCGCGACTCACGGAACGATTCTATCGGGTCGACTCCGGACGCTCGCGCGCTGCCGGCGGAGCGGGACTCGGCCTTGCGATTGTGAAGCATGTGTTACAACATCATGGCGCGGTGCTTGATGTGAAGAGCACGCCCGGCGCGGGCAGCACGTTCACCTGCATTTTTCCCCCGCGGCGTGTGCTGTTGAGCAGCGGCAGCGGTAATATTGCGACCCAAGTCCAGTCTGCCGCGGGTCCGGCACCGGAGAACATCGATGGAAACGGCTGATCTTTCCCACCACATCTCCCGCCGCTTCAATGAGGATCTGGAGCGTGTGCGCACGCGCGTGCTGGCCATGGGAGGTCTGGTCGAGGAGTTGCTCGGCAAGGCCGTCACATCCCTGATCGAAGGTGACAGCACTCTGGGCGAATCGCTCGCTGCCGACGATCTCAAGGTCAACGGCATGGAAGTGGCCATCGACGAAGAGTGCAGCCGGATTCTCGCAACCCGCGCTCCCGCTGCCGGTGACCTGCGGCTGATTGTCGCGATCATCAAGACCATCACCGACCTCGAGCGCATCGGCGACGAAGGCGAGAAGATCGGCAACATCGCCTCGCGCCTGGCTGTGATGGAGCGTCCCGAGAACAAGTACCGCGAGGTCAAGCACATGAGTCGCCTGGTGGCGGAGATGGTGCACGACGCGCTGGATGCCTTCGCGCGCATGGATGCCCAGGCTGCGCTCAAGGTGGCGCGGCGCGATCGCATGGTCGATGAGGAATACGAATCCATCCATCGCCAGTGCATCACCTTCATGATGGAAGACCCGCGCAACATCCGCCGCACGCTGGATGTCATGTGGATCGTGCGCTCGCTGGAGCGGGTCGGTGATCACGCCAAGAACATCTGCGAGTACGTGATCTTCATGGTTCATGGCAAGGACATCCGGCATACGCGGCTCGAAGACGTCGAGCGCGACCTGGGCTCCCACAACGCGGGCGCATGATGAGCTGGCTTGCCACGATCCGGGGGCACCGGGCCGCGTTCAATCTGCTGGCTGCGGGGGTTTGCGCTGCGCTCGTGGGTTATGCCTTGTTTTCCCAGTACCAGCTGGGCCTCGAGCCGTGTCCGCTGTGTATCTTCCAGCGCATCGCCGTGGCATTGCTGGGGGTCGCCTTCCTGCTTGCCGCACTGGTGCCGGCGCGCATGCGCGTGTTGGGCACGGTGGCTTCATTGCTGATTGCCCTGGTTGCGCTCGGCGGTGCCGGCGTCGCTGCGCGCCACCTGTACATCCAGTCGCTGCCGCCTGGGCAGGTGCCTGTCTGCGGCGCCACACTGGACTACATGTGGGATGTGTTCCCGGCCATGGATGTCCTGCGCAAGGTGCTCACGGGCTCGGGTGAGTGCGCCAAGGTCGACTGGACGTTCCTTGGCCTCGCCATGCCCGCCTGGGTACTCATCATGGCGCTGTTGCTCGGTGCCTTCGGCGTGCTGCTCAACTGGCGCAGCCGCCGGCTAAGGGCGCCGCTTCAGGCCAGCAGGCGGCGCATCGTCTCCACGTACATGGCGTGCAGGGCTTCGATCTGCGCTACCTCCACGGATTCATTCACCTTGTGGATGCTGGCGTTGGTCACGCCGAGTTCCACGACCTGGCTGCCCAGCGTGGCGATGAAACGGCCGTCCGAAGTGCCACCGCCGGTGCTGAGTTTCGGCGGTTTGCCGTTCACCACGGTGACCGCCTCGCACACGGCCTTCGATAGCGCACCGGCCGGCGTGTAGAACGGTTCGCCTGAAACGTACCAGTCGATCGTGTAGCGCACGCCGTGCCGGTCGAGAATTTCCTCCACGGTCCGCCGCAGGGATTCCTGCGTCTGCACGGGGGAGTAGCGCAGGTTGAACCGGGCCTTGAGTTCCCCGGGAATCACGTTCGGCGCACCGGTGCCGGCGTTCAGGTTCGAGATCTGGAAGGTGGTGGGCTGGAAATGCTCGTTGCCCTGGTCCCAGACATGCTGTGTCAGTTCTGCGAGAGCGGGCGCGAGCATGTGCACCGGGTTTCTGGCCAGATCCGGGTAGGCCACATGGCCCTGCACGCCGTGCACCGTAAGGCGGCCACTGAACGAGCCGCGACGACCGATCTTGATGGTGTCGCCAACGTGATTCTCGCTGGAGGGCTCGCCCACGATGCACCAGTCGATGCGTTCGCCACGCGCCCGCAGCACTTCGACCACGCGCTTGGTGCCATCCACCGAGGGGCCTTCTTCGTCGCTGGTGATCAGGAAGGCAATAGTGCCTTGATGGTCCGGGCACTCGCGCACGAAGGCTTCGGCCGCCGTGATCATGGCGGCAAGGCCGCTTTTCATGTCGGCGGCGCCTCGCCCGTAGAGCTTGCCATCGATGACGGTGGGCTTGAATGGATCGGTGCGCCACTCTTCCAGCGGACCAGTTGGCACGACATCGGTGTGGCCGGCGAAGCACAACACCGGCGCGCCACTGCCATGCGTGGCCCAGAAATTCTCGACGCTGCCGAAGTTCAGCGGCTCGTTCCTGAAGCCCACGGCGGCGAGGCGTTCCATCATCAGCTGCTGGCAGCCATGGTCCGCGGGCGTGACGGAGGGTCGGGAGATGAGGTCCTGCGTCAGCAGCAGGGTGTCAGGATTCTGCAATGTAGGGAGTCCGTGGTGTTCGAATCGTTGGCTGTTACTGGCGCGAGAGTGTAGTGGATTCAGTGACTTAGGGGGCTCAAAAAGGTTTCTTTGAAACTGCAACAGGACTGAAATATTCGGTCATTACAGTTCGCGTCAGGCCAAAGGTTGCCTCCAGAGCTTCAACCAGGAGTTAAGCACATGATCCGCAAAGTTTCGCTCGTCGCCGCAATGATCTCGACTGTCGTTCTCGGGTCATCTGCCATGGCCCAGTCCGGCCGGGATTACATCACGGTGGTCGGCTCCTCGACGGTGTATCCCTTCACCACCACCGTGGCCGAGAAGTTCGGCAAGGGTGGCAAGTTCAAGACCCCGAAGGTGGAGAGCACCGGCACCGGCGGCGGCATCAAGCTGTTCTGCGGTGGCGTCGGCGTCGGGCATCCGGACGTCGCCAACGCCTCGCGCGCCATCAAGGCCAGCGAAGTGGAAGGCTGCGCCAAGGCTGGCGTGAAGGACATCATCGAACTCAAGGTGGGCTATGACGGAATTGTCGTGGCCAGCTCCAACAAGGGCAAGCCATACAAGCTGACCCGCCGCGAGATCTACCTGGCCCTCGCCAAGCAGATCCCGGATCCGGCCAACCCGACCGCGCTGATCGCCAATCCCTACAAGACCTGGAATCAGGTCAACAAGGCCTTCCCGGCCGACAAGATCGAAGTGCTGGGCCCGCCACCGACTTCCGGCACGCGCGATGCCTTCCTGGAGCTCGTGATGGAACCGGGCTGCTCGAGCTACGCGTGGATCAAGTCGCTGAAGGATGTGGATGAGGCCCGTTTCAAGCGCGTGTGCCACACGATCCGCGAGGATGGTGGTTATGTGGAAGCCGGCGAGAACGACAACCTGATCGTGCAGAAGCTCGAGGCCAATCCGAAGGCGCTGGGCATCTTCGGCTACAGCTTCCTGGAAGAGAACATCAGCCAGTTGCAGGGCGCGACGGTGGAAGGCATCGCGCCGACTTTCGACAACATCGCTTCGTCGAAGTACCCGGTATCGCGGCCGTTGTTCATCTATGTGAAGAAGGCCCACATCGGCGTGATTCCCGGACTGCGGGAGTTCGTGACCGAGTACGTGAGCGATCGTTCGATGGGTGGCGAAGGCTACCTGGCAGACAAGGGCCTGGTGCCGATGCCCGCTTCGGAACTCGCCAAGGTCCGCAGCGGCGTGCTCGCCAAGATCAAGTAATCCACTCCTGAACTCAACGGAAAACAGTAGTCAATCATGCATAGAGCCTTTCCCAATCTCCGTCTTGCTTCCGCGTTACCGGCGACCGCCCTGGCGAGCGTGCTGGCGCTGGCGAGTGGTCCCGTTTCGGCGGCCGCGGATGAAGTCAGCGAGCTCAAGGCTGCGCTTGCGGCCTTGCAGCAGCGTCTTGAGCAGCTGGAGTCGCAGAGCAAGACGGTCGACGAGACGAACGACAAGCAGACCGACCAGATCGCCATGGTCAAGGCCAATGTGGGCAGCTGGGTTCCCAACTTCACCTTCAAGGGTGATCTGCGCTACCGCAACGAGAACATCGATCAGGAATACACGGCCGAGCGCAACCGCGACCGTATCCGCGTTCGCACCGGCTTCGTGGCCAAGGTGAACGACACCATCCGTACCGAAGTGGGCCTGTCGACCTCCGAGGGCAATGATCCGCGTTCATCGAACCAGACGCTGACGGACGGCAACTCCCGCAAGAACCTGTTCATCGACCTGGCCTATGCCGAATGGCAGCCGCGGGCGGACATGAAGTTCACCGCCGGCAAGATGAAGTATCCGTGGGTGCGTGCTGGCCAGAGCGTGTTCTTTGACGGCGACGTGAATCCCGAGGGTCTGGCCGCCAATTTCACGCGCGGCGATTTCTTCGCGAGCACCTTCTACAACATCCTCGAAGAGCGCAGTGCAGCGGGCGAGAGCACCATGACTGGCGGGCAGGTTGGCTGGAAGCCGATGCTCGGCTCGGGCCGGCTGACGCTGGGTGCGAGCTTCTTCGACCTGCACAGTGTGCAGTTCCGTGCGCCGGCCTTCAGTGCGGCCAATGGCAACACCACCAGGAACACCGGTTGCTTCGGCGGTGGCACCGGATGTCTCGCCAATGACTACAACCTGTTGGAGCTGTTTGCCGAGTGGAATCTGCCGTCGGTGGCTGGCAAGCCGCTGTCCGTCTTCGCCGATTACGTGAAGAACGATGCCGCGAACAATGGCCTGGATACTGCCTACAGCACTGGCGTGATGTGGGGCAAGGCCTCGGATCCGCGCACCTGGGAAATCGGCTACTTCTATGCAGACGTCGAGAAGGACGCCCTGTATGGCGAGTACATCGATTCCGACTGGGGCGCGGGCAACACCGATGCCAAGGGCCATGTGTTCAAGTTCGCCTATGCGTTCGCGAAGAACTGGGTGCTGAACACAACCTACATCCTGAACAAGACCAACATGGATGTGTCGACCAACGTGGCTGGCGTGGGCAGCGTGTTCGATCGGGACTACAAGCGCCTGCAGGTAGACCTGAATTTCAAGTACTGATCAGGCCAACCCTGCAAACGTGGATGGCGACGGCCAGCAATGGTCGTCGCCGGAAACTGTCACAGAGGCAGGCTATACTGGCCGGCACCGGCGGGCCCAACACGCCGGATTGATGAAGACACACCCGGATATGCATGTCTACTAGCGCGCTGTTGTTGTTGATTGCCGCAATGGCGGTGCTCGGATACTGGCTCGGCAAGTACCGGTCGCTGGCATTGGTGGGTGGCGGGCGTGGCATACGCCAGCTGCATTCACTGCCTTCTTACTACGGCATGCTTACCGCGCTTTGGTGCGCGCTCCCGTGCCTTGCGGTGCTGCTGATCTGGGTGGCCGGCCAGGAGAGTCTGGTCACGACGCTGGTCACGCATAGTCTGGGTGCTTCCGCACCACAGGATGCAGCGACTCTCGGGCTGTTGATGAACGACGTGCGCAACCTGGTTGCGGGCGACGTGACTGCCGACAGCGTCTCCGAACAGGCGCGGATGGCAGCTGTCGAGTACCAGCGACTGCGCAGCATCTTCGGGCTGGCGCAGACGGGCATCATCCTGGTGCTGGGGTTGGTGGGTCTGTTCTGGATCCGGTCCCGCATTGCGCCGGACATGCGGGCGCGCAATGCCGTGGAGGCCATTGGCGAGAAGGTGCTGCTGGTCTGCTCGACGTTGGCGGTATTCGTCACGCTCGGCATCGTTCTCTCGGTGGTCTACGAATCGGTGCTGTTTTTCCGCTCGGTGCCCGGTGCACCATTTCCTGTTCGGTCTGGAATGGAGTCCGCAGACGGCACTGCGGTCCGATCAGGTCGGGTCGTCCGGCAGTTTTGGTGCCGTGCCGCTGTTTCTGGGCACCATGATGATTTCCGGCATCGCGATGCTGATCGCGGTGCCGATCGGCCTGTTTTCGGCCATCTACCTGGCCGAGTACGCGAACCGCAGGTTCCGCTCCATGGCCAAGCCCCTGCTGGAGATCCTGGCCGGCATTCCGACGGTTGTTTACGGCTTCTTCGCCGCGCTCACGGTTGGCCCCGCGCTGCGCGGCCTGGGCGAGAGCATGGGGCTCGATGTGGCCTCCGAAAGTGCGCTGGCAGCCGGCCTCGTCATGGGCATCATGATCATCCCGTTCGTGTCCTCGCTGGCGGACGACATGATCACGGCCGTGCCGCAATCGCTGCGCGATGGTGCCTATGCGCTGGGCGCCACGCGTTCCGAGACCATCAAGCAGGTGGTGCTGCGCGCTGCGCTGCCGGGCATCGTCGGCGGCGTGCTGCTGGCGGTTTCCCGTGCCATCGGTGAAACCATGATCGTCGTGATGGCGGCTGGGCTTGCAGCCAACATGACCGCCAATCCACTGGATGCCGTCACCACCGTCACGGTGCAGATCGTCACGCTGCTCACGGGCGACCAGGAGTTCGACAGCCCCAAGACCCTTGCGGCGTTTGCACTGGGGCTGGTGCTGTTCCTCGTGACGCTGGCGCTGAACTTCTTCGCGCTGTATATCGTCCGCAAGTATCGGGAGCAGTATGAGTAGCCGTTCCGCCGCCGAGACCCGGCTGCTGGTCGAGAAGAGCCTGCGCCGCCGCTACTGGGCCGAACAGCGGTTCAAGGCCTATGGACTGGTTGCTGTCCTGCTTGGCATCTCATTCGTGTTCTTCCTGTTCGGAACACTGGGCTCGCAGGGCTACTCGGCCTTTCGACAGGCGCACATCACGCTCGATATCTTCTTTGATCCGGAGGTCATCGATCCGGAGGGCACGCGCCAGGCAGAAGTGCTGGCGACGGCAAACTACACTGCGCTGGTCAGGGCTTCCCTGCGCGCGCAGTTTCCGGGCGATGAAGGGCGCGCCCGTTCGCGCGCGCTGAACGATCTGGTGAGCAACGCGGCGTCCTTTGATCTGCAGCGTCGCGTCGTGGCTGATCCCTCCCTGATCGGGCAGCGGCAACGCCTGACGTTCCTCGCGTCGGCCAATGTCGATCAGCTGCTGAAGGGCCGGATCGACCGCACGCTGGCTGAAGACAACCGCGTCCTGAATGACGAGCAGCTCGGCTGGATCGATGCCTTGCTGGCCAGCGACCAGCTGCAGCTGAAGTTCAACACGGGATTCTTTGCAGGTGGCGACTCGCGCGAACCCGAGCAGGCTGGAGTCTGGGGCGCTGTCGTCGGATCGATCTACACGCTCGGCGTGACGTTGCTGCTGTCGTTTCCGATCGGGGTTGCGGCCGCCATCTACCTCGAGGAATTCGCGCCGCGCAATCGCTGGACCGACCTCATCGAGGTCAATATCAACAATCTCGCGGCAGTGCCGTCGATCGTGTTCGGCCTGCTGGGTCTCGCGATGTTCCTGAATTTCTTCGGCATGCCGCGCTCTGCGCCACTGGTGGGCGGGTTCGTGCTGACGCTGCTCACTCTGCCCACGATCATCATTGCCGGGCGTGCCTCCATCAAGGCTGTGCCGCCGTCGATCCGCGAGGCGGCGCTCGGCATGGGTGCTTCGAAGCTGCAGATGGTGGGGCACCATGTGTTGCCGCTGGCAATGCCCGGCATCCTCACGGGCACCATCATCGGCATGGCACGCGCGCTCGGCGAGACGGCGCCACTGCTCATGATCGGCATGGTGGCGTTCATCGTCGATGTGCCCAAGTCGCTCGCCGATCCGGCGACGGTGCTGCCCGTGCAGATCTTCCTGTGGGCCGACAGCCCCGAGCGCGCGTTCCTGGAGCGCACTTCCGCAGCCATCATCGTGCTACTGGGTTTCCTGATCGTCATGAATGCCACGGCCGTCATCCTGCGAAATCGCTATGAACGGCGCTGGTAATACTGGTTCGAGGAGTTTCTTCCATGTCTGCTGATCCGACTGCAACTGCCGCGCCCCTGCTGCCCGTGTCTGCCGAATGCAAGACGGTCGGCAGCGTGATCGTGGGCGATCCGCTGATCTCAGCGCGCGACGTCAACGTCTACTACGGCGAGAAGCGCGCCATCATGGACGTGAACATCGACATCGCGCGCAACCAGGTGCTGGCGATGATCGGCCCCTCCGGTTGCGGCAAGTCGACGTTCCTGCGCTGCCTCAACCGCATGAACGACACCATCGAAGGTGCGCGGGTCACCGGTCTCATCAGCATGGAAGGCAGCGACATCTACGACAAGCGCAAGGACGTGGTGCAATTGCGGGCGCGCATCGGCATGGTGTTCCAGAAGCCCAATCCGTTCCCCAAGACGATCTACGAAAACGTGGCCTACGGTCCGCGCATTCACGGGCTGGCGGCCGATCGGGTCGAGCTGGATGAAATCGTCACCACCAGCCTGCGCCGCGCCGGTCTCTGGGATGAAGTGAAGGACCGGCTCAACAATCCCGGCACAGGTCTTTCCGGTGGTCAGCAGCAGCGGCTGTGCATTGCGCGCACGATTGCCGTGAATCCGGAAGTCATCCTGATGGACGAGCCGTGTTCGGCGCTGGATCCGATTGCCACTGCCCGCATCGAGGACCTGATCGACGAACTGCGCGCCAGCTACGCGATCGTGATCGTCACGCACTCGATGCAGCAGGCTGCGCGGGTGTCACAGCGCACGGCATATTTTCACCTGGGTGATCTGATCGAAGTCGGTGAAACCGACCGGATCTTCACCAACCCGCGGCACAAGCTCACCGAAGACTACATCACGGGCCGCTTCGGCTAGCGCTACCGCGCTACGCAAGTGATGCAATCCTTCGGCCATGCATGGACTGCATGAGCCGCGGGTCACGAGTCTGTCATCGGCCTTTCATGGCAACGTCATCACGGCCCCCGAGACTGCGGCTTCCATTCCAGCCCGCAGTCAAGAGGACGAGATGAACAAGCCCGCGTATCGGTCGATCGGCATTGCCACCGAAGAGAATTCCAACACCTCTGACAACCCGAGTTTCGACTCGATCCTCAGTGCTCGCCTGAGTCGGCGCGGACTGCTGCGCGGCAGTGTGGGCACCGCTGCCACGGCGCTGTTCGGCAGCGCGCTGCTGGCTGGTTGCGATGACAGCGACGGCGACTCCGACCCGATTCCGACGCCACCTTCCGAGACCCTGCTGGGCTTCAGCGCAGTGGGCAAGAGTCTCGCCGACAGCGTGATCATTCCCGCGGGATACACCGCGTCGGTGATCTATGCGCTGGGCGATCCGCTGGCAGCCGGCGTGGCGGACTACCGCAACGACGGCACCGATACCGCCTTTGACCAGCGTGCCGGCGACCACCATGACGGCATGGAATGGTTCGGTCTGTCATCCGCAGGTGCGGCCTCTGCCACAGCAGTGGATCGCGGTCTGCTCGCCGTCAATCACGAAGCCACCACGGACGAGAACCGTTCGTCGTTCTTTCTGCATGCCAACGGCGGCACGAGTACGCTGCCGCGCCCGGCAGTCGAAGTCGACAAGGAACTTGCCATCCACGGTGTTTCGGTTGTCGAGGTGCGCAAGACGGGAACCGCCTGGGCTACGGTGAAGGACTCACTCTTCAACCGTCGCCTGACGACGTTGACGGATGTGGAGATCGCAGGGCCGGCGCGTGGCAATGCGCTGCTGGTGACGAAATACTCCACCAACGGCACGCTGGTGCGGGGCACGCTGAACAACTGCGGAACCGGCAAGACTCCCTGGGGAAGTTTCGTGACCGGCGAGGAAAACTGGTCCGGCTACTTCACCCGCCCCGTTGGCGACAATGTCGCGCGTGGCAACGACAAGAGCGTCACGGCCCTGAACCGCTATGGTCGTCCGGAAGGCGCGGCGTCACGCCACGGCTGGGAGAGCGGTGGCCCTGAGGACAGATTCGTGCGCTGGACCAATGCCCGCAGCGGCGTCACCGTCGACGGCAGCGACGACTACCGCAACGAAATGAACGGCATGGGATACACCGTTGAACTCGATCCCTACGACAAGACGCAGGTCGCGAAGAAGCGCACCGCACTGGGCCGTTTCGCCCACGAGAGTGCAGCCTTCAGCAAGCCCGTGGTGGGGCAGCCTCTGGCCGTCTACCAGGGTGATGACGCACGCAATGAATACATCTACAAGTTCGTCTCCACAGCCGTCTGGGATGCTGCAGACGCGAACCCGGCGAATCGGCTGGCCACTGGCGACAAGTACCTCGACAGCGGCAAGCTCTACGTCGCGAAGTTCAATGCCGACGGGACTGGCCAGTGGCTCGAGCTTTCGATCAGCAATCCCCTGGTGGCCGTCTATGTGGGCTATGCATTTGCCGATCAGGCAGATGTCTGTGTGAATGCCCGCCTCGCCGCGGATGCAGTGGGTGCCACGAAGATGGATCGCCCGGAGTGGTGCGGTGTGCATCCGGGCACGGGCGAGATCTACTTCACGCTGACCAACAACAGCAATCGCCGCGTCGAACCCACGGGTTCGTCGCAGCTTGCGCCGGATGCCGCCAATCCGCGCGTCTATACCGACATCAAGGGAACCTCCACTTCGCAGCAGGGGAATCCCAATGGCCACATCCTGCGGATGAAGGAAGGCGCTGCAGGCAGCGCGGCAACGAGCTTCACCTGGGACGTCTATCTGTTCGGCGCAGAAGCGGGCGCACCGAGTGCGATCAACATGTCGAGTCTCACCGCGGACCAGGATTTTTCCAGTCCCGATGGTCTGGTGTTCAGTCCTTCCACAGGAATCTGCTGGATCCAGACGGACGATGGCGCCTACACGGACGTGACGAACTGCATGATGCTGGCGGCAATGCCCGGGCAGGTGGGTGATGGTGCGCTGCAGACACAGAGTTACAGCCGGACTGCAGGGGGGCCGCTGGTGGTCACCACCCCCGTCGGGAAGACACCAACCCCCACGACATTGAAGCGGTTCCTGGTCGGTCCCTCGGCCTGCGAGATAACCGGCCTATGCGAAACCCCGGATGGCAAGGCCATGTTCATCAACATCCAGCATCCGGGCGAGAGCACCTCGCAGGCCAACATCGCGGATCCGACGAAGTACACCAGCCACTGGCCGGGCAATGCCGGTTACGGGGCGGGTGGGGCGACGGCGCGACCCCGTTCGGCAACGATCGTGATCACGAAGAACGACGGCGGCCGCATCGGAAGCTGACCGTATCGAGGCATGGCGCCAGCCTGGAGCTGGCGCCATCTTTGCTCGGCAGGCCCGCTGGCCATCGCACCAGGCGTGCCTGTTTTCCTGGAATCAGTCCGTCATCCGCAACAACTCGTTGATGGATGTCTTCGCCCGCGTCTTCGCATCCACGCGCTTCACGATCACCGCGCAGGCCAGGCTGTACTTGCCATCGCTGGAAGGCAGCGAGCCGGGCACGACCACCGATCCTGGTGGTACGCGACCGTACGTCACTTCACCGGTGGCACGGTCATAGATGCGTGTGCTCTGGCTGATGTACACGCCCATGGCGAGCACCGAACCCTCGCCGACGATCACGCCTTCCACCACTTCCGAACGCGCCCCGATGAAGCAGTCGTCCTCGATGATGGTGGGTGAGGCCTGCAACGGCTCGAGCACGCCGCCAATGCCGACGCCACCCGACAGGTGCACGTTCCTGCCGATCTGCGCGCAGGAGCCCACGGTGGACCAGGTATCGACCATCGTGCCGGAATCGACATAGGCACCGATGTTGACGTAGGAGGGCATCAGCACCACGTTGGGTGCAATGTAGGCGCCGCGTCGCGCGGTGGCAGTCGGCACCACGCGCACGCCACCGGCTTTGAGTTCCGCGGCGCTCTGGTTGGCGAACTTCAGCGGCACCTTGTCGTAGTAGCGCAGTGCGCCCGCATCCATCGGCTGGTTGTCGTTCGCGCGGAAATACAGCAGCACGGCCTTCTTCAGCCATTCGTTGACCTGCCAGCTGTCGCCGTGTTTCTCGGCGACGCGGGCGCGGCCGGTGTCCAGCAGCCCGATGCAGTCCTCCACTGCCTGGCGCAGCGAGGAATCGATGGTCGAAGGAGTGATGTCGGCACGCTTTTCGAATGCCGCTTCAATGGTCTGGCGCAGGGAGTCGCTCATGGCTTGGCAGTATTCCGTGAAAGGATGAAATCGCGAATGCGGGTCGCAGCCTGCACACATTCTTCTTCCGAAGCAACGAGCGAGATGCGCACGAAGCCCGCGCCGGGATTGCCCTGCGGCGTCTGGCGGGCAAGGTAGCTGCCAGGCACGACGGTGACATTCTGTTCCGCGAACAGGCCGGCGGTGAATGCCTCGTCGTCGCCACCCACCTGCAGCCACAGGTAGAAGCCACCTTCGGGACGCAGCGCTCGGTATGACCGGCGCAAGGATCGGCAGCACGCGATCGAACTTGCGCCGGTACAGCGCGCGGTTGGCGACGACATGCGCGTCGTCGTTCCACGCCGAGACGCTGGCGAGCTGGGTGGGTATCGGCATGGCGCAGCCGTGGTAGGTGCGGTACAGCAGGAACGGCTTGATCAGGGCCGCATCACCGGCAACGAAGCCGGAACGCAGACCGGGCAGGCTGGATCGCTTGGAAAGCGAATGGAAAGTCATGCAGCGACTGAAACCGGTGTTGCCCATCGCCGCTGCGGCGCCGAGCAGCGACGGCGGCGGCGAGGATTCATCATCGAACAGGTCTGCGTAGCACTCGTCCGATGCAATGACGAAATCATGTTGTTCTGCCAGGCGCAGGGCCTGTTGCAGATAGGCGGTGCTCATCACGGTGCCGACGGGATTGGCAGGGCTGCACAGGAACAGCAGCTGGCAGCGTTCCCAGACTTCGGCCGGCACGGCATCCAGATCAGGCAGGAAGCCGTTCGCGGCAGTGGTGTTCAGGTAGTACGGTTCGGCCCCGGCCAGCAGCGCCGCGCCCTCGTAGATCTGGTAGCCCGGATTGGGCATCAGCACCAGCGGCGGCTGCGCCGCCGCTGCGCGAATTCACCACGGCCTGCACGAATGCGAACAGGGCTTCGCGCGTGCCGGTGACCGGCAGCACCTGCGCATCGCCATCCACGCATCCTGCCGGCATGCCGAAGCGTCGCTCAGCCCAGCGGGCCGCTGCATTGCGCAGTTCCGGCAGGCCACGCGTGGCGGGATAGCTGCCGAGTCCGTCGAGGTTCGCGCGCAGCGTGTCGAGCACGAATGCCGGTGGGGCGTGCCTCGGCTCGCCGATCGACAACGGGATATGCGACAGCTGCGCCGGCGGCACCAGCCCCTGCTTGAGTACGGCGAGCCGCTCGAATGGATACGCGGCGAGCCGCTGGAAACCCGGATTCATGGGAGCTCAGGTCGTGCGCGTCAGCGCCGCGATCAACTTGTTCTTGAGCTGCTCCGCTGTCACGTCGTCCAGCGGCCGCTGCGAGGTATCGGTGACGTAGAAGACGTCTTCGGCGCGTTCGCCGATCGTGCTGATGCGTGCGCCCTGCAGCTCGATGCGATCTTCCCACAGCACCTTGCCGACATCGCACAGCAGGCCAGGACGGTCGCCGGCCACGAGTTCGAGCGCCGAGCGGTTGTTGCGGAAGTCGCGAGTGATGGTCACACGCGTCGGCGTGTTGAACATGCGCACCTGACGCGGCGCGCGCCGCGAAACCTCGGTCGGGGATTCTTCCGGCCGACGCAGCGAGTTCCACAGCGACTGCTCCATCTCGTTGACGCGATCGGGATCGGTGATGGGCGAGCCGTTGTCTTCCAGCACGTGGTAGATGTCGAGACTGAAGCCGTTGGCGGCAGGCGTGATGCGGGCATCGACGATCGTCAGCCCCTGCTGGTCGAGCACGGCGGTGGCGCGCGCAAAGCCGTGGCGGCGGTGCGGCGAATAGATGAGCACGGCCGTGGTGCCGCGCTGGCTGTGGGCCTGCACGGCCACCAGCGGCTCATCCGCGCCGCCTTCGCGCGAAGCGCACAGCCCGGTGAACCAGGCGATCTCCTCGGGCGAGTGGCGCAGGAAGAACGTGGACGACAGCGGCGCCCAGGCGCGCTCGATGTCGGCCGCGTCGATCTTCTGCGGCGCCAGCAGGGCGCGCGCCGCTTCCTTGTTCTCGGTGATCAGCTGCAGTTCGTCGAGCGGACTCTCCAGGCCCCGGCGCAACGCCGCCCGCACGCTTTCGTAGAATTCGTGGAACAGCGAGGCCTTCCACGAATTCCACAGCTTCGGATTCGTGCCGCGCACGTCGGCACAGGTCAGCAGGTAGAGATAATCGAGGCGGGATTCATCACCCACCAGGCGCGCGAACTCACTCACCACGGCCGGATCGCCGATGTCCTTCTTCTGCGCGGTGACCGACATGGTCAGATGCTGGCGCACCAGCCACGCCACCAGCCGCGCATCGTAAGGCGACAGACCCTGCTCGAGGCAGAATGCCTCCGCATCCACGGAGCCGAGTTCCGAGTGATCGCCGCCGCGGCCCTTGGCGATGTCATGGAACAGCGCCGCGAGGTAGGCGATCTCCTGTTTCGGAAGCTGCTGCATGATGCTCGACAGCTTCGGCAGCTCGTGATCGAACTTCGGCATGGCGAGGCGCCGCAGGTTGCTGACCACGAACAGCGTGTGGGCGTCGACCGTATAGGCATGGAACAGGTCGTACTGCATGCGGCCGACCACGCGGCCGAACGCAGGAATGTAACGGCCGAGCACGCCGTAGGTGTTCATCCGGCGCAGCTCATGGGTCACGCCCATCGGCGCGCGCAGGATGTCGAGGAACAGCCGGTGGTGGCGCGGGTTCTGGCGGAACTCCTCGTCGATCAGCCACAGGTGGCGCGCGACGGCGCGCATGGTGCTGGCGGTGACGCCACGCACCTGCGGGTTCTGCTGCAGCAGCACGAACAGCTCCAGCAGCGCGGAGGGCGCGCGCGCGAACACATCCGGGCGAAAGGGCTTCCAGGTACTCATTGCGGATCTGGAAGCGCGCGTTCAGTGCTTCGGGCGCGGTGTCGCCGGGCAGGATCGCGTCGCGGAAGGCCTGCAGCAGCAGCTCGTTCAGGAAGCTGACATCCAGCACCGTGCGGTAGTAGCGCTGCATCAGCTGTTCGACCGCCAGCGTGTAGCTCGCGTCTTCGTAGCCGAAGGTCTTGGCGAGCCGGATCTGGTGATCGAACAGCAGCCGGTCTTCGTGACGGCCGGTCAGCACATGCAGACCGAAGCGCACCTTCCAGAGGAAATCCTGCGCCTGCTTCAGCTTGCGCAGCTCGGCCGGTGTGAGGAAACCCTTGGTGACCAGTTCATCCAGGCTCTGCACGCCGAAATGCCGCTTCGCCACCCAGCCGATGGTCTGCAGGTCGCGCAGTCCGCCAGGGCCGGTCTTGACGTTCGGTTCGAGGTTGTAGGCCGTGTCGTTGGCCTTCAGGTGCCGCTCGCGCTGCTCCTGCAGCTTGGCCTCGAAGAAGCGGTGCGAGGGCCAGACCTTCTCGGGCGCGAGCGCGGCGCGCATCTCGGCGAGCAGCGCCGTGGATGCCGGCCAGCAGCCGCGCTTCCAGCAGCGTCGTCATCACGCCCGACATCCGCGGCGCTTTCTTCGGCGCATTCCGCCGCCGTGCGCACGCTGTTGCCGACTTCGAGGCCGATGTCCCACAGGAAGGTGATGAGCCTGTTCCAGCTGCGAGCGATCGCCGGCCGACAGCGCGCCTCGCGGTCGGCGTGAGGACGAGGATGTCGACGTCGGATTGCGGATGCAGTTCGCCGCGGCCGTAACCGCCGACGGCGAGCAGCGCCAGGCCCGCTGCGAGTTCCGGTTGCAGCAGCTGCTGCCACAGCGCCCGCAGCAGCGCGTCGATGAACTGTGCGCGGGCGCGCACCAGCACCTCGATGTTCTCTTCGGCCGTGAAGCGCTGCTGCAGTTCTGCCTGCGCATCCTGGATCAGTTCGCGGCAGACATCGCGCGAGTACTGGCCTTCCACCAGCAGTTGCGGCAGCCGGTCGAGCAGCGGCCATGGCGGCATCTCGACGCGCGGTGCCGGCATCTTCTTCTTCCAGTGAAGCCTGTTGCATCGAGACCATCAGGCCACCTTCACGGCGTCGGAGCCACGCTCGGCAGCGCCCAGCGTCAGTACTTCAAATGCAGTGGCCGTGCACCAGCACGGTGTGTTCCCACTGCGCCGACAGCGAGTGGTCCTTGGTGACCACTGTCCAGCCATCCTTGAGCAGCTGCACATGGCGCTTGCCGGCGTTGATCATCGGCTCGATGGTGAAGGTCATGCCTTCGCGCAGCAGCGTGCCGGTGCCGGGCTGACCGTAGTGCAGCACCTGCGGGTCTTCGTGATAGATGCGGCCGATGCCATGGCCGCAGTATTCGCGCACCACGGAGAAGCCCTCGCCTTCGGTCAGTGTCTGGATGGCGTGACCGATGTCGCCGAGGCGCGCGCCCGGGCGCACCTGGCGGATGCCGGCCCACATCGCCTCGCGGCAGACGCGCGACAGGCGATCGGCCAGCACCGGTGGCTTGCCGGCGAAATACATGCGGCTGGTGTCGCCATGGAAGCCGTCGTGGATCACGGTGACGTCGATGTTGACGATGTCGCCCGCCTTGCAGCTTCTTGTCGTTGGGAATGCCGTGGCAGACCACATGGTTGACCGAGGTGCAGATGGTCTTCGGAAAGCCGTTGTAGCCCACATTGGCGGGAATGGCCTTCTGCTGGCCGCACGATGAATTCGTGGCAGAGCCGGTCCAGTTCGTCGGTGGTGACCCCCGGCTGCGACATGGGGCTCGATCATGTCCAGCACGTCGGCCGCCAGGCGGCCGGCGATCGCGCATTTTCTGCTGTTCTTCCAGGTTCTTGATTGTGATGGGCATCTTGGGGCGCGGAGCGGCGTGGGGTGGCGCCTCAGCGTAAGGCGTTGTTCGGGCGGGAAGTTCATGGTATAAAGCGCGGCCTTTTTTGGCAAACCAATCCCTGCGCTTTTCGTCACTGGTGGCCGGGTGTTCCGCAAGGAATCGCCACCAGGGAATCGCAACAGGTCCCCAACCCGAACTGACAAGGAAATTGCTATGCCCAGCGTGTCAATGCGACAGATGCTGGAAGCGGGCGTCCATTTCGGACATCAGACCCGCTTCTGGAACCCCCGGATGGCCCAGTACATCTTCGGGGAACGCAACCGGATCCACATCATCAACCTCGAGAAGACGCAGCCTCTTTTCGCGGAAGCCATCGCCTTCGCCAAGAGCGTCGTGGGCGACGGCGGCACCGTGCTGTTCGTCGGCACCAAGCGTTCGGCCCGCGATGCCGTGCAGAAGGAAGCCCTGCGCAGCGGCATGCCCTTCGTGAACCAGCGCTGGCCCGGCGGCATGCTCACCAATTTCAAGACCATCCGCCAGTCGATCAAGCGCCTGATGGATCTCGACGAACTGCAGGACTCCGGCGCGCTGGCCAAGCGCGGCAAGAAGGAAGCCCTGCAGCTGACGCGCGAGATGGCCAAGCTCGAGAAGAGCCTGGGTGGCATCAAGCACATGAATTCGCTGCCTGATGCGCTGTTCGTCATCGACGTCGGCCATGAGCGCATCGCGATCACCGAAGCCAAGAAGCTCGGCATTCCGGTCATCGCCATCGTCGATACCAACTGCTCGCCGGAAGACGTGGACTACGTGGTCCCCGGCAACGACGACGCCATGCGCGCCATCAGCCTGTATGCCACGGCCATTGCCGACGCAGCGCTGGAAGGCCGCGCCGCCGTGCCCCAGGTCGCGGTGGGTGAAGATGATTTCGTGGAGCTCGATGAATCCGGCGCTCCGCGCCGCAATGCGGGCGGTCGCCCGGGCGGCCGTCCGCGTCCCCAGGCTGCCGTGCGCCGCAAGCCGGCCCCTGCAGCGGCTGAAGCCGTGCCAGGTGCGCCCGTGGTCATTGCCGAAGCCGAGCTCGATGAGCCCGCTGTCGAAGGCGTGAAGGCTGGCGGCAAGGAAGCGATCGGCACGACCCGTCGTCGTCCGGCTGCCCCGGGTGGCGGTGCACGCGGTGGAGCACGTCGGTGAGCGTAACGGCTGAATCAGTCCGCCAGCTGCGCGAGCGCACTGGCGCCGGCATGATGGAGTGCAAGCGGGCGCTGGTCGAAGTCAATGGTGACCTCGACGCCGCCGCCGAGCTGATGCGCAAGCAGGGTCTGGCGAAGGCCGACAAGAAGGCCTCGCGCGTTGCCGCCGAGGGCGTGATCGCCACGGCCACCAGCGCCGATGGCGAGCGGCCGTGCTGGTCGAGGTCAACTGCGAGACGGATTTCGTCGCGCGCGGAGATGATTTCACCGGCTTTGCCAAGGATGTGGCAGCTGTGACCCTGGCGGCGAAGCCGGCCGATGTCGAGGCGCTGGGCGCGCAGAAGCTGTCATCCGGCGAAACCGTCGATGAAAAGCGTCGTGCACTGATCTCCAAGATCGGCGAGAACATCAGCCTGCGTCGTTTCGAGCGCGTCGAGAGCACGGGCCTGCTGGGCAGCTACCTGCACGGCACCCGCATCGGCACGCTGGTCTCGATCGAGGGCGGCGACGCCCAGCTCGCGAAGGATCTGGCGATGCATGTGGCGGCCAGCAATCCGCGCTACCTCTCGGCGGCCGAAGTGCCTGCCGAAGATGTGGCGAAGGAACGCGACATCCGCGTCGACATCATGAAGAACGACGAGAAGAACAAGGGCAAGCCTGAAGCCATCCTTGTGAAGATCGTCGAGGGCGGCCTCAACAAGTGGCTCGGCGAGATCACGCTGCTGGGCCAGCCGTTCGTGAAGGACGACAAACTCACGATCGAGAAGCTGCTGCAAGGGTGCCAACGCGAAGCTCGTGCGCTACGCCCGACTCGAGGTCGGTGCCGGCATCGAGAAGAAAAAGGATGATTTCGTCGCCGAGGTGAAAGCGCAGGCTGAAGCGCAGAAGCTGAAGGACGCCGAGAAGAAGTAGTTTCGAGCGAATCCAAGACCCCGCTCCGGCGGGGTTTTTTTTGACAGGGAGCAGGGAATGAGCGCACCGCGCTACAAACGCATTCTGGTCAAGCTCTCCGGCGAGGCGCTGATGGGCGAGGCCGATTACGGCATCGACCCGGCCATGTTGAAGCGCGTGGCTGCCGAGCTGGTGGAAGTCGCCGCCATGGGCGTCGAGGTTGCAGTGGTACTCGGAGGTGGCAACATCTTCCGCGGCGCGGGTCTCGCTCGCACCGGCATGGACCGGGTCACCGCCGACCAGATGGGGATGCTCGCCACGGTGATCAACTCGCTGGCCATGCAGGACGCCGTCGAGGCGCTGGGCGCACATGCGCGCGTCATGTCGGCCATCCGCATCAACGAGGTGGCCGAAGACTTCGTGCGCCGCCGCGCCATCCGGCATCTGGAAAAGGGCCGGATCGTGATTTTCGCGGCCGGCATCGGCAAGCCTTACTTCACCACGGATACGGCTGCCAGCCTGCGGGCCGTCGAGGTCGGCGCCGATCTGTTGCTGAAGGCAACCAAGGTCAACGGCGTGTATTCGGACGATCCCGAGAAGAATCCGGCCGCTTCCCGCTACGAGAAGCTCAGTTTCGACCGGGTGCTCGATGATCGCCTCGGCGTCATGGATGCCACCGCCATCGTGCTGTGTCGCGACAACCGCCTGCCGCTGCGGGTATTCAACATGAATACCCACGGCGACCTGCTGCGGGTTGTGCGCGGCGAGAATGTCGGTACGCTCGTCACCAACGAATGATTGAACCAGGGCGAAACGAACATGCTCAATGACATCAAGGCAGAGGCCAACGCGCGGATGCAGAAGTGCATCCAGAGCTTCCAGTCGGATCTCAAGAAGCTGCGCACCGGCCGGGCGCATCCCAGCCTCATCGAGGGGTTGAAGGTCGATTTCTACGGCAGTGAGTCGCCACTGAACCAGGTGGCCAACATCTCCGTGGAAGATGGCCGCACGCTGGTGGTCACCCCCTGGGACCGCAACATGGTGGCGGCCATCGAGAAGGCCATCCACAAGTCCGATCTGCACCTGACGCCCAATACGGCAGGCACCGTGATCCGCATTCCGCTGCCGCCGCTCACGGAAGAGCGCCGGCGCGACATCATGAAGGTGGTCAAGCAGGATGCCGAGGCCGCGCGCGTCAGCGTGCGCAACGTGCGTCGCGACGCCATCGCCGAAGCGAAGGAAGCGCTGAAGGAAAAACTCATTTCGCAGGATGACGAACGGCGCGGCGCAGGACGAGATCCAGAAGCTCACCGACAAGGCGATCGCCGACATCGAGCAGCTGCTTGCCGTCAAGGAAAAGGAAGTCCTGCAGGTTTGAGGCGCCTGCGCGCCTCCGACTGCGGAAATTTCCATGACGTTGCCGCGTCATATCGCGATCATCATGGATGGCAACGGCCGCTGGGCCAGCGGCCGCGGCCTGCCGCGTCATGCCGGCCACAAGGAAGGCGTCGAACCTGTCCGCATGTGCATCCGCGAGTGCATGAAGCGGCACATCGACGCACTGACCCTGTTCGCGTTCAGCAGCGAGAACTGGGGTCGTCCCAGCGAGGAAGTCGGCGCCCTGATGGGATTGTTCATGGAAGCGCTGGACAGCGAGATCGATGAACTGCACAGCAATGGCGTGCGCCTGAAGTTCATTGGCGAACGCCAGAATTTCCCGGTCCGCCTGCAGACGCGCATGCTGGCGGCAGAATCGCGCACTGCCGCCAACACCGCGCTGCGGCTGCAGATCGCGGTTGGTTATGGTGGCCGCTGGGATATCGCCAATGCCGCACGGGAGCTGGCTGCGCGGTGCGTCAGCGGCGCGCATGCGTCCCGCAGACATCACCCCCGAAGCCCTGGGGCAGGCGGTGCAGCTCGCGGGAATCACCGATCCGGATCTGTTCATCCGCACTGGCGGCGAGAAGCGCATCAGCAACTTCCTGCTGTGGAATCTCGCCTACACGGAGCTGTATTTCTGCGATGCGCTCTGGCCCGATTTCGACGCAACAGGTTTCGAGGAGGCGCTGGAGTTCTACGCCTCGCGCCAGCGCCGCTATCGGCCTGACGCAGGCGCACTCCGGTAGCGCCAGTTGATCAGGCAGCGGGTCATCTCGGCGGCGTTCATCGCGGTACTGCTGGTTGGCGCCGTGTTGCTGTTGCCCGCTTTCTGGTCGGCTGTGACGCTCAGCGCGGTGCTGCTCGCAGCCGCCTGGGAGTGGGCCGGGTTCTTCGGAAGCCGGCGGGCATTGCCCCGCGCCGCATTTGTCCTGGCGGTGGTCGCGCTGTGCGGCTTGTGGTGGCAGGTCTCGGATTCAGCCGCTGCGCTGCGCCTGGTGCTGTGGCTCGCGCTGTTGTTCTGGAGCCTCGCCTTGCTGTGGGTGTTTTTCCTGCCGCAACGGGTCAGCGCAGCCCTGGTCGCGCTGGCCGGAATGCTGGCGTTGTCGCTCGCCTGGATCGCACTGGTGCGCATGCGAGTGGATCTGCCGCACGGCGAGCGCGCAGTGCTGTATGCACTGCTCATCGTCTGGCTGGCCGACAGCGGTGCCTATTTTGCCGGGCGCGCCTGGGGCGTGCGCAAGCTTGCGCCCGCGGTTTCGCCCGGCAAGACCTGGGCAGGCTTCGGCGGCGGCCTCGCCGCCTGCGTCATCCTGGCTGTGGTGGTGGCGTGGCTGTTCGAGTTGCCGTTGTCGTCGTTGTTGCCCGTTACTCTCGCGATCGGCGTGTTCTCGGTCGTGGGTGATCTGCTCGAAAGCCTGTGCAAGCGCTTCGCCGGGCTCAAGGACAGCGGCTCGCTGATTCCCGGCCACGGCGGAGTGCTGGACCGCTTCGACAGCTTCCTGGCCGCGGTGCCATTGCTGTTGCTGGGCATCCACCTGCTGCCGGGGTTGCAGGGATGATCGGCATTGTCGTGCTCGGTTCCACGGGCAGCATCGGCGAAAGCACGCTGGATGTGCTGCGCCAGCATCCCGACCGATTCCGGGTGGTCGGGCTTTCCGCTCAGCGCAACGCCGAGTTGCTGCTGACGCAATGCGTGGAATTCGCACCGGACTGCGTCGCCATCGCGGATGAGTCACTGGCCACTGGCCTGCAGCAGCAATTGCAGGCCGCAGGTCTCCACACCAGGGTTCTGGCCGGGCAGGACGGCATCGCGCATCTGGCCACACTGCCGGAGGCGCAGTACGTCATGGCCGCGATCGTCGGTGCGGCTGGCCTGCGCTCCACGCTGGCGGCAGCGCACTGCGGCAAGCGCCTGCTGATCGCGAACAAGGAAGCGCTGGTGATGGCCGGGCCGCTGGTGCTCGCCGCCGCCGCCGCATCCGGCGCCCGCATCATTCCGATCGACAGCGAACACAACGCCATCTTCCAGTGCCTGCCAGACGACCTCCGCCTTGGCGAAGCCCCCAGGGGCTTGCGCCGGATCCTGCTGACCGCCTCCGGTGGGCCGTTCAGGAACTGGTCAGCTGATGCCCTGCAGGATGTCACTCCGGATCAGGCCTGCGCGCATCCGACCTGGAACATGGGGCGCAAGATCTCGGTCGATTCCGCCACCCTGATGAACAAGGGGCTGGAACTGATCGAGGCCAGCCTGCTGTTCGGCGTGCCGGCGGCGCAGATCGAGGTCGTGATCCACAGGCAGAGCGTCATCCATTCGCTGGTCGAGTACATCGATGGCTCCATCCTCGCGCAGCTGGGATCGCCGGACATGCGTACACCGATCGCGCAGGCCCTGGCATGGCCCGAGCGACTGGCCTCCGGTGTACAATTTCTCGATCTGCTGCAGGTGGCGCGCCTGGATTTCGAACCGCCGGACCTGCAGCGGTTTCCCTGCCTCCGCCTGGCCATGGAGGCGGCGAGTGCGGGTGGCGAGATGCCAACCGTGCTCAGCGCTGCCAATGAGGTGGCCGTGGCGGCCTTCCTGGAAGGCCGTTTGAACTTTGGCGGCATACCGCGGGTCATTGGAGAGGTCATGAACAGCTGGGTCAGCCACGGCGGCAAGCCGGACCTGCAGTCGGTGCTGGATGCCGACGCGCGTGCGCGCCGGCTCGCCGGCGCACTGCTGCCTGCAGGAACGCCGCTGCGGAGCCTGCACTCTTGAATCTGTCCTGGCAGCATCTTCTCGCCTTCCTGTTTGCCGTGGGCCTGCTGGTCACCGTGCATGAGTTCGGGCATTACTGGGTCGCGCGCCGCCTGGGCTTCAAGGTGCTGCGCTTTTCGGTGGGTTTCGGCAAGGCCCTGTGGTCACGCAAGGCCGGCGCCGATGGCACCGAATACGTGCTGGCCGCCATCCCGCTCGGCGGCTACGTGAAGCTGCTGGATGAACGCGAGGCACCGGTCGACGCCTCCGAGGTGCATCGGGCCTTCAATCGTCGGCCACATTGGCAGCGCATCCTCGTGCTGCTGGCCGGGCCGGCTTTCAACATCGTGTTTGCCATCCTGCTGCTCGCGGCCCTGTTCTGGTCGAACGGCGTGACGGAAGTGCGCGCGGTGGTGGGCGATGTGCTGCAGCAATCGCCGGCTGCCGAGGCCGGGCTCGCGCGCGGCGACGAGGTGCTCGCATTCAACGGTGAGCCGGTTTCCGGCCAGTCCGATGTGGTTATCGGATTGCTCGAAGCCATGACATCGGACGGCAACGTGGAGCTGCTGCTGCAATCCAGCAGTGGCGAGCAGCGTACCGCGGTCCTGTCGGTTTCCGATCCGGTGGAACGACGGCGACTTACCGAGCCGGAAAATCTGCTCAACGGCCTGGGCTTCGGCTTCTGGCGACCGCCTGCGCCCGCCATCATCGGGCAGCTCGAGGCAGGTGGTCCTGCAGAGCGGGCCGGTCTTGCGGTGGGCGATACAGTCACCGCGCTCAATGGAACGGCCGTTGTCGATTTCGAGGATCTGCGCCGGCGCATCGAAGGTCATGCCGGCGACAACGTCTTGTTCGGCATCCGCCGCGGCGGTGTGGACCAGGCGCTGCGAGTGGAAGTGGCTGCTGCAGAAGCCAATGGCCGTCGTGTGGGCCGCATCGGTATCGGATCGCAGGCCGTCGCCAGCCTGCCTGAATCCATGGTGCGCCGTACCGCACTGGGTCCTGGTGCTGCACTCGTCATGGGCACGAAGGAGGCCTGGCGCATGACGGCGCTGCAGGCCGTCGTGTTCTGGCGCATGCTGCAGGGTCATGTATCCCTCAAGAATCTCAGCGGCCCATTGGGCATTGCAGAAGCCGCCGGCAATTCCGCGCAGTCCGGCGTCGCGGCTTTCGCTTCTTTCCTGGTGCTCATCAGCCTCAGTCTGGGTTTCCTGAATCTGCTGCCAGTGCCGATCCTCGACGGCGGCCAGATCGTCTACCAGGTGGTGGAGTGGATCAAGGGCAGTCCGCTGTCGGAGCGTGCGCAGGTGATTGGTCAGCAGCTTGGAATTGGTGTGCTGGTCCTGCTCATGGGTCTGGCTCTCTTCAACGACATCATTCGACAGTTCGGTTAGGTAATGATCAAAAAGAGTTCCGTCTGGGCCATGGTTGCCCTGCTGTCCGCGCCCGTGGCGCATGCACAGCTGCAGCCAGAGGCAGAAAACCGCTTCACGGTTGGCGACATCCGCGTGGAGGGTTTGCAGCGCGTGTCGGAAGGCACGGTCTACAACTATCTTCCCGTGAACATCGGCGACGAGCTCAATGCGACGCGCCTGCGTGAGGCGCTGCGCGCGCTTTACGAAACCGGCTTCTTCCGCAATGTGGAGCTGCGGCGGGATGGCAACACCCTGATCGTCGATGTGCTCGAGCGCCCGTCGATCGACAGCTTCGAGATCCAGGGCAACAAGGCCATCAAGACCGAAGAGCTCACCAAGTCGCTGCGCGGCGTGGGTCTCGCTGCAGGCAAGACCTTCGACCGTTCGGTGCTGGAAGAGGTGCGGGGCTATCTCACCGACCAGTACTTCAGCCAGGGCAAGTACGGTGTGCAGATCGACATCACCGTCGATGAGCTGGCGGGCAACCGCGTCAGCATCCTGATCGACATCAAGGAAGGCGAGCGGGCGCGCATCCGCCAGATCAGCATCGTCGGCAACACGAAGTTCAGCGAGAAGGACATCCTCGAGACCTTCGAGCTGAAGACGCCCAAATGGAACTCCTGGTACAAGCAGGACGATCGCTACGCGCGCGAATCCATGCAGGGCGATCTTGAAAAGCTCAAGTCCTGGTATCAGGACCGTGGCTACGCCAACTTCGAGATCGAGTCGGCGCAGGTGACCATCTCCGACGACAAACAGGACATGTTTGTCACCGTCAGCATCAAGGAAGGCGAGGTCTACCGGATTGCCGACGCGAAGATCGCCGGCAACACCATGGTGCCCCTGAGTGAGCTGCAGGCGCGGCTGCTGGTCGCGAAGGGCCAGATCTATTCCCAGCAGCTGATTTCGGCGACGCAGAAGCTCATCGAGAACCGGCTCGGCGAGGAAGGCTACGCATTTGCGAAGGTCGACCCGGTGCCCAAGCTCGATGACGAGAAGAAAGAGGTCGTAATGACCTTCCTCGTCGATCCGGGCAAGCGGGTCTACGTGCGGCACATCAAGTTCGCCGGCGTGGGCCGCACCAACGATGTGGTGCTGCGCCGCGAAATGCGGCAGTTTGAAGGCGCCTGGGTGTCGAACGTCGCGCTGGAGCGCGGCAAGCAGCGCATCCAGCAGCTGCCGTACATCGAGAAGGTGGACTTCGAGAAGACCAAGGTCGAAGGCACGGACGACATGGTCGATGTGGAATACACGATCAAGGAAGGTCCGAGCGCGCAGTTGTCCGGCGGTCTGGGTTACTCGGAATCCTCATCGTTCATGCTGAACGGCAGTTATGCCGACAGCAACTTCATGGGCACTGGCAAGCGTGTCTCGTTCGACATCAACACGGGCCAGTATTCCAAGTCCTTCAGTTTCTCGCACAGCAATCCGTACATCGGCATCAACAATATCTCGCGCTCGTTCAGCCTTCGCTATTCGGATGTTTCGCAGTTCGTGTCGGCGTCGTCGGACTTCTCCTCCAAGTCGTTCGGTGCGGGCATCGAGTTCGGCTATCCGATCATCAACGATTTCCAGGGGTTGAGGTTTGGCGTCAACATCACGCGATCCGAACTGCTCACCAACTCAGGCGGCAGCGCGCTGCAGGCGCAGAACTGGGTGCAGCAGAACGGCAATCCGACAAGCCGCAGTGCGGTCGACACGCTCGGCAATGTCTATGAGTTCTTCGGCAGTTCCTATACCGCGGTCGAGTTGTCTGCCAGCTGGTACCTGCAGAAACTCAACCGGGGCCTGTTTGCGGACCGCGGGCAGCGCCAGACGTTCACGATTTCCTCCAGCATCCCGGGCACTGCCGTGGAGTACTGGGTGGCCGATTACCAGTTCCTGCAATACGTGCCGATCTGGCGCGGCTTCACCGGCGTCCTGAATCTGAAGACGTCCTACGGCGCCGCATTCGGGGGGACAACCAGCCTGCCGCCGTTCCGCCAGTTCTACGGTGGCGGTCCGGATTCGGTACGCGGATTCCGGGAAAGCCGGCTCGGCCCCAAGGATGATTATGGCAACCCCTATGGCGGCAACCTTTCGGTGGTCGCACGTACGGAAGTCATCATTCCGATCCCGGCCAAGTTCCAGTCCAGCGCCCGGGTCAGCCTGTTCCACGACATGGGCAATGTGTTCTCCACCCAGAGCGAACCCCAGTTCCGGGGCCGGGACGGTCTGACGCCGGTTACTTACAACTTCAAGTATAATAATCTGCGCCGTTCTGCCGGCTTGTCGGTCGAGTGGCTTGCCCCCTTGGGCCTGTTCCGTTTCAGCTATGCCATTCCCCTGAACAAGTCGATTGGCAGCAGCGTGTTGTTCCCCGACGAGACGGAAAAATTCCAGTTCTCGATCGGGCAGGCATTCTAGTTTCTAGTGAGGTTCATCGTGAAGCGTAGCGTCATTGTCATTCTGTCCGTTGCCGCACTGGCCGGCTTTTCTTCGCTGGCGAGTGCACAGGCCAAGATCGGTGTGGTCAGCACCAACCGGCTGATGTCCGACGCCCCGCAGGCAAAGGCCGCGAATGAGGCCATCCGGGCGGAGTTCGCACCGCGCGAAAGGGAGATCCAGACCCTGGGTCTGCAGCTCAAGACGCGCGAAGAGAAGCTGCAGAAGGATGCAGCCACCATGACCGAGATCCAGCGCAATACCGAAGAGAAGGCGCTGCGCGATGGCTATCGCGAACTGACGCTCAAGCAGGAGACGGTGCAGGAAGACTTCAATGCCCGCCGCAACGAAGAGATGTCGAAGCTCAACCGCACGCTGCTCGAGGAAGTGCAGGCTTTCGCCAAGGCGCAGGGCTACGACCTGATCCTGGCCGATGGGGTGCTGTTTGCCACCACCGCCATGGATGTAACCGGTCCGGTGCTGGATGCATTGAAGAATCGCCGTCCTGCCGCGGCTGCGCCTGCCACACCCGCCAAGCCCTGATCGAAAGCCCGCGGGGTGCCGTCTCCCGTCACCGTGAGCCACAGTCTGGGCGCGTTGGCGGTGCGGTTTGGCTGCAGCCTGCACGGTGACCCGGATGTCAGGGTCACTGCCGTAGCGACACTGGGCGGCGACAGCTCCTCACTGGGGTTTATCGCGAACCCCGCCTGGCTGGATCAGCTGCGTAATACCCGACTGGCGGCAGTCGTGGTCGATGAACGACTGGCCGCCGAGTGCCCGGTGGCAGCGCTGGTGCATGCCAACCCCCACGCTACCTTTGCCCGCATCGCGGCATGGCTGCATCCTGCGCCACCCCTGCTGCCTGGCGTGCATCCAGCAGCCATCGTGCATCCTTCAGCGAGCGTGGATGCTACTGCCGAGATCGCGGCGCTGGCGGTAATTGGTCCGGGAGCGGTGATTGGTCCGCGATGCCGTGTTGGCGTGCAGTCCATCGTGGGCGCAGGTGCCATCCTGGATGCCGATACGCAGTTGCATGAGCGCGTCACGGTCTGCGCCGATGTCCGGATAGGTCAGCGCTGCATCCTGCATCCTGGTGCCGTCATTGGTGCCGATGGGTTTGGCAATGCCCGGGACGGCGGGCAGTGGGTCAAGGTGCCGCAGGTCGGCAGCGTGCAGATCGGCGATGACGTGGAGATCGGCGCCAACACCACCATCGACCGCGGCGCCCTCGGCGATACCATCCTCGAGGCCGGCGTGCGGCTCGACAACCAGATCCAGATCGCGCACAACGTGGTGATCGGCGCGCATACCGCCATCGCCGCCTGTACCGGCATCGCCGGCAGCACGCGCATCGGCAAACGCTGCATGATCGGTGGTGGCACCGGGATCGGCGGGCAGCTTGTCATCGGCGATGATATCGTCATCGCCGGCTTCGGCATGGTGACGCACTCGCTCGAGAAGCCGGGCATGTATTCCAGCGTCATGCCGGTGGAGGAAGTGCGGCTGTGGCGCCGGCTGGTCGGGCGCTTCAAGCGGCTCGATGTGCTGGCCGCGCGCGTCAGGAAATTGGAGGCCGCGGGCAGCACCGCGGCAACAGGGCAGGATGATGACAACTGAAAACAAGCCGTTTATCGATATCTTCACGATCCTGAAGTATCTGCCGCATCGTTACCCGTTCCTGATGGTGGATCGGGTGCTCGAGTGCACGCCGGGCGAGACCATCCGCGCCATCAAGAACGTGACTTTCAACGAGCCGCATTTCACCGGACATTTCCCGGAGCGGCCGGTGATGCCGGGCGTGATGATTCTCGAGGCGCTGGCACAGACTGCGGGCATCCTCACCTACGTCACCCTGGGCAAGGTGCCGAATGCGAACACCCGTTTCTACTTTGCAGGCATCGACGGCTGTCGCTTTCGCCGGCCGGTGGAGCCGGGCGACCAGCTCATCCTCACCGCGAAGGTGGAGCGCAACATGAAGGGAATCTGGAAACTCTCCACGGTTGCCTACGTGGGTGATGCCGAAGCGGTCCAGGCGCAGATGATGTTGTTCCCGGATGCGGACAACGCCTCGCCCATCGCTTCCGCCGGGGGTTGAGGCAGAGCGTGAGCATCGATCCCCGCGCCGTGGTTTCGCCGGATGCGCAGATCGCCGCTGGTGTGCAGATCGGCCCCTATGCCGTCATCGGGCCCCACGTCAGCATCGGGCCGCGCTGCTGGATCGGTCCGCATGCGGTGATCAACGGCCCGACCGTGCTCGGCGCCGACAACAAGGTGTTCCAGTTCGCCTCGATCGGCGAGGCGCCACAGGACAAAAAGTACAACGGCGAGCCCACGCGGCTCGTAGTGGGCGACCGCAACGTATTCCGCGAATGCGTGACGGTGAATCGTGGCACGGTCACGGGCATCGGCGAGACCCGCATCGGCAACGACAACCTGCTGCTGGCCTATACGCATGTGGCGCATGACTGCGTGCTCGGCAATCACATCGTGTTGTCCAACACGGTGAATCTGGCTGGTCATGTCGAACTGGGTGACTGGGTGATCATGGGCGGCTTCGCCGGTGCGCATCAGTTCTGCAAGGTGGGTGCGCATGCGTTCATCGGCAACAACACCTCGGTGATCCGCGATATTCCCCCCTATGTGCTCGCCACAGGGCACCCGGCCGAACCGCGTTCGGTCAATGTGGAAGGCCTGAAGCGACGCGGCTTCAGCGAAGACCAGATCCGCGCGATCCGCAATGCCTACAAGGTGCTGTATCGCAGCGAGCTCAAGCTCGAAGACGCGGTGACGCAGTTGCGCGCGATGGTCGCCGAACACGACTGCCTCGGCATCTTCGTCGACTTCATCTCCCGGTCAACGCGCAGTCTGGCGCGCTGACGCACGAAGCATGGCCACGCCGCTTCGCATCGGGCTGGTAGCCGGCGAGGCCTCCGGCGATCTGCTGGGCGCAGCGCTCATCAGGGCATTGCGGTCACGACTGCCAGCGGTGGAGTTTGTCGGGCTGACAGGCGAGCACATGCGCGCGGCGGGCTGTGAATCCCTCGGTAGCTGCGCACGAGCTGGCGGTCATGGGCCTGGTTGAGCCCTTGCGCCACCTGCCGCGTTTGCTGCGCCTGCGTTCCCGCCTGCTGCACGCATTCATCGAGCGCAAAGTGGATGTGTTTGTGGGCATCGACGCGCCGGCATTCAATCTCGGGCTGGCACGCAAGCTGCGGCAGCGGGGGCTCATCACGGCGCAGTACGTGAGCCCGCAGGTCTGGGCCTGGCGCAAGGGAAGAGTGCGGAAGATCGCTGCTGCAGTCGACGCCGTGTTGTGTCTGTTGCCTTTCGAGCCGGCAGCCTATGCCGGGCAGACGGTGAGGGCTGAGTTCGTCGGCCATCCCATGGCCGACCAGATTTCACCGGATGGCGAGCGTGCTGCTGCGCGACGCAGCCTGGGGATTTCCGATACCGCGCCAGTGGTGGCCGTGTTGCCGGGCAGCCGCATGGGCGAAGTGAACCGGCTCGGCGCGGACTTCGCAGCCGCCACCGTGCAGTTGCGCGGCCTGTTGCCCGGGCCGATGCATTGCGTGGCGCCGATGGCATCGCCAGAGGTTGCTGCCGTGTTCCATCGGCAACTCTGCGCTGCTGGAGCAGCAGTGCAACTGGTGGAACAGCGCGCCGATGAGGTCCTGGCGGCAGCGGATGTGGCGCTGGTGGCCTCCGGCACCGCCACGCTGCAGGCCATGCTGCATGGCTGCCCCATGGTGGTGGCCTATCGCCTCGCGCCGCTGACGGCCTTCATCGCGCGCGATCTGGGCCTCGTGAAGATCCGGCATTTTTCCCTGCCCAACCTGCTCGCAGGCGAAGAACTGGTGCCGGAGTTTTTCCAGCAGGCCGTAACGCCCATTGCGCTGGCCAGCGCCCTGCGGGACGCCATGCAGAACACCGCGCATCGGCAGCGGCTGCAACAGCGCTTCCGTGCATTGCATCTGCAGTTGCGGCAGGGAGGGGCGGCGCGCGCGGCGCAAGTGGTGGTGGAGCTGCTGGCCTCACGCAGCCAGGCCGCTGCGGAGTGAGCGTGCCCATCGCGTTGATCCACATTGCAGGCGTGGATGAGGCCGGGCGCGGTCCACTGGCTGGCCCGGTTTATGCCGCTGCCGTCATTCTCGATCCGCTGCATCCGATCGAGGGGCTGCGGGACTCCAAGCAATTGACCCCGGCGCGGCGCGCGCAACTGGCCGTGCAGATCCGCCAGCACGCGCTGGCCTGGCAGGTCGCCTGGGCCGATGTGGAAGAAATCGACTGCCTCAATATTCTTGGTGCGACCCTGCTGGCGATGCGCCGCGCGGTGGCGGGCCTCTCGCTGCGACCTTCGCTGGTGCAGGTGGATGGCAATCGTCTGCCGCAGATTGCCGATTGCTGCGATCGGGTCGAGGCCGTGGTGCGGGGTGATTCCCTCATCGCGGCCATCAGTGCCGCCTCCATCCTTGCCAAGGAAGCGCGCGATGCGCTGATGCCGGAACTCGAGCGCGCCTATCCGGGGTATCAGCTCGCGGCTCACAAGGGGTACCCTACGCCCGATCATCTGGCAGCTCTGATGCGGCTGGGGCCTTCACCCCAGCACAGGCACAGCTTTGCACCCGTTCGAGAGGCTTTTAATTCAGTTAAACCATGAGCTTGCAGACATTTGTTCATCTGAGGGTTCATACCGAGTACTCGCTGCTGGACAGCGTGGTGCGCGTGCCGGAACTGATGGCGGCCACAGCGGCTGGCGGGATGCCTGCGATCGCACTCACCGACGAGTGCAACCTGTTTGCGATGGTCAAGTTCTATCGCGCGGCCCTGGCCGCCGGCATCAAGCCCATCATCGGCATCGACCTGTGGGTGCGCGACGGCCAGGAAAAGGAAACATCACGCCTCACGCTGCTGTGCCAGAACGAAGTCGGCTATCTGAACCTGTCACGGCTGGTATCGCGCGCCTACCTGGAAGGTGAGCGGCAGAATACGCCGCTGGTCGAGCGCGCCTGGCTCACCGCAGATGTGCTGCAGGGGCTGATCGCACTGTCTGGCGCCTGGGAGGGTGATGTCGGCCGCGCGCTGCTCACCGGCCGGCCGTCGCTGGCCCGCCGTCTGCTGCTGGAGTGGAAGGCCTTGCTCGGTGATCGCTACTACGTGGAGCTGCAACGCCTCGGGCGCGCCACGGATGCCGACCATGCCGGTGCCGCCGCGGCGCTGGCCGCCGACTGCGATGTGCCGGTGGTCGCCACCAATGATGTGCGCTTCCTGAAGGCGGGTGACTACGAGGCCCACGAAGCGCGGGTGTGCATCCGCGAGCGCGCGCTGCTGGCAGATGCCTCCCGCAAGCGACGCTACACGCGCGAGCAGTTCCTGCGCACGCCGCAGCAGATGGCGGAGCTGTTTCACGACCTGCCCGAGGCGCTGGCCAACAGCGTCGAGATCGCGCGGCGCTGCAGCCTGCCGCTGAAGCTTGGCACCAGCAAGCTGCCGGTCTTCCCGGTTCCCGATGGCAGCCCGGCCGAAGACCATATCCGGCTCATGGCCCGCGATGGGCTCGCTGCGCGCATGGCCGCGAAGGCGGCCGGCGGTGCAACCGATGTGCCGGCTCCTTATGCGGCACGTCTTACGCGCGAACTCGACGTGATCTGTTCGATGGGCTTCGCCGGTTACTTCCTCATCGTGGCGGATTTCATCCGCTGGGCGCGCGAGAACGGCGTGCCGGTGGGTCCGGGACGCGGCTCGGGCGCGGGCTCGCTGGTGGCCTGGGTGCTCGGCATCACCGACCTCGATCCCATCGAGCACGATCTGCTGTTCGAGCGCTTCCTGAATCCCGAGCGCGTCTCGATGCCCGACTTCGACGTGGACTTCTGCATGGAAGGCCGCGACCGGGTCATCGCCTATGTGTCCGACCGCTACGGCCGCGATCGCGTCTCGCAGATCATCACCTACGGCACGATGGCCGCGAAGGCGGTGGTGCGCGACGTGGCGCGTGTGCTCGGGCACCCGTTCGGATTCGCCGACCGCATCGCCAAGCTCATCCCGAACGAGCTGGACATCACGCTGGATGCGGCGCTGGAGAAGGAGCCCGAGCTCGCGCGCCTCAACCGCGAAGACGAGGAAGTGCGCACGCTGCTGGAGCTGGCGCGCGCGCTGGAAGGCCTGACGCGCAACGCCGGCAAACACGCCGGTGGCGTGGTGATCGCGCCTTCCGTACTCACCGATTTCACGCCGCTGTTCTGCGAAGCCGGCAGCGACAGCGTGGTCACGCAGTTCGACAAGGACGACGTCGAGGCAGCGGGCCTCGTGAAGTTCGACTTCCTCGGCCTGCGCACGCTGACCATCATCGACAAGGCCGTGCGCATCATCAACGCGCTGCCGGAACGCGCCGGCTCGCCACTCGACATCACGCATCTGCCGGTGGACGATCCTGCTCACCTACCAGCTGCTCAAGTCCGGCAAGACCACCGCCGTGTTCCAGCTGGAATCGCGCGGCATGCAGGATCTCATCCGCCGCCTGAAGCCCGACCATTTCGAGGATGTCGTGGCGCTGGTGGCGCTGTTCCGTCCTGGCCCGCTGCAGTCCGGCATGGTGGATGACTTCATCGCCCGCAAGCACAGCACCACCGGTGGTGCCATCGATTACCTGCATCCCTCGCTGCAGCCGGTGCTGGAAGCCACCTACGGCGTCATCCTCTATCAGGAGCAGGTGATGCAGATCGCGCAGGTGCTGTCCGGCTACACGCTGGGCGGTGCCGACCTGCTGCGTCGCGCGATGGGCAAGAAGAAGGCCGAGGAGATGGCCCAGCAGCGCAGCGGTTTTGTCGAAGGCGCCGTGGCGCGAGGGGTGGATGGCCGGCAGGCCGCCTGGATCTTCGACCTCATCGAGAAATTCGCCGGCTACGGTTTCAACAAGTCACACTCCGCTGCGTATGCGGTGCTGACGTACCAGACCGCATGGCTGAAGGCACATTATCCGGCCGCCTTCATGGCGGCCGTGATGTCGGCGGATCTGGACGACACGGACAAGGTCGCTGGCCTGCTGTACGAGTGCAAGAAAGGCATGGGGCTCACCGTGCTGCCGCCGGACGTGAATGTCTCGCGGTTCGAATTCGCGGCGGCCGGCGACCGGCAGATCCGCTATGGCCTCGGCGCAGTGCGCGGCGTGGGGTCGAGCGCCGTGGAAGCACTGATCGATGAGCGCGAGCGCAATGGCCCCTACACAAGCCTCGCAGAGCTGTGCCAGCGCATCGACCTCTCGCGCGTGAATCGTCGCGTGCTCGAAGCGTTGATCAAGGCCGGCGCGATGGATGGCCTCGGCGCGAACCGCGCCACGCTCATGGCGCTGCTGGATGTGGCAGTGCAGGGCGGTGAGCAGGCAACGCGCGCCAGCGCCGCGGGGCAGGATGATCTCTTCGGCGGCGGGGCAGTCACCGCTGTACGTCCGCTGGAGCTGCCCGAATGGCCCGAACGCATCCGCCTCGCTGGGGAACGCGAGATGCTGGGTGCATTCCTCTCCGGACATCCGATGGATGCCTACGAAACAGACCTGCGACGACTGGTCTCTTCACGCCTGGTGGATCTCGCCAGTGAGCCACCGCCGACCTCAGGCGAGGGGCCGCGTTACAGCGGCGGCCGGCAGGTGGCTGTTGCCGGGCTCGTCAACGAGTTGCGCAAGCGCAATGGTCGCACCAGCTTCGTGCTGGACGATGGTACCGGTCGCATCGAGGTGACGCTGTTCGAGGAGCTCGCCAACCAGTATCGCGAGATGCTGGTGAAGGATGCCGTGATCTGGGTCGAGGGCAACCTGCGCTACGACGATTTCAGCAACGCCTGGCGCGTCGCCGGCAAGCGCATCACGCTGTTGGACTCGCTGCGCGAGAAGCAGGCGCGGCGGCTGGTGCTGCGCTGGCCCGATGCGTCCCGAGCCGCCTCGGGCACATTCCTCACCCGGCTGCAGTCCGTGCTGCGCGCCTCGGGGCCAGGCCCCTGCGAGGTGCTGGTGCGCTATCGGGGCGAACAGGCCCGCTGCACGCTGGCGCTGGGGGCGGACTGGGCCATCCGGCCCACCCCGGGGCTGATCGACGAACTCGAGACCCTGGTCGGGCGCGAGGGGCTGCAGCTGCTTTACGACCTTCCTGCCGGGGTTGCGGGTGGTGGCTTGCACAGCACCGCGTCAGCCCACTAACCTTCCGCCACTTTCATTACCGCAAGGTCCGCAAGGCCAATGGCAGTCAGTTTTCTGGAATTCGAGCAGCCGATCGCCGAATTGGAAGCCAAGATCGAGGAGCTGGGGCATGTCACCTCCGACTCCAAGGTCAATATCGCCGAAGAGATCGCGCGTCTGCAGAAGAAGAGCCGGCAGCTCACCACCACCATCTTCGCATCGCTGACGCCCTGGCAGATCACCCAGCTCGCGCGTCATCCGCACCGGCCCTATACGCTCGACTACATCAACATGCTGTGCACGGATTTCTCCGAACTGCATGGCGACCGCATGTACGGCGATGATCTCGCCATCGTCGGCGGCATGGCGCGTCTGGACGGCCAGCCCATCATGGTCATCGGCCAGCAGAAGGGCCGCGATACCAAGGAACGCGTGCGCCGCAACTACGGCATGCCGAAACCCGAAGGCTATCGCAAGGCCCTGCGCCTGATGCGCACCGCCGAGCGTTTTGGCCTGCCGGTGGTCACCTTCATCGATACGCCCGGCGCCTACCCGGGCATCAGCAGCGAAGAGCGCGGGCAGAGCGAGGCCATCGCGCGCAACCTGTTCGAGATGGCAACACTGGAAGTTCCCATCCTGAGCGTGGTGATCGGCGAAGGCGGATCGGGCGGTGCCCTGGCCATTGGTGTCTGTGATCGCCTGATCATGCTGCAGTACGCGGTCTATTCGGTGATTTCGCCAGAGGGCTGCGCATCCATCCTGTGGAAGAGCGCCGACAAGAAGGAAGCCGCCGCGGATGCCATGGGCATCACGGCTGATCGCCTTTCCGCCCTGAAGCTGGTCGATGAGGTGCTTACCGAGCCACTGGGCGGCGCGCATCGTGATCCGGAGGCGATGGCGGAGACCCTGCGGGGGGCATTGCTGCGGCATCTGCAATCCCTGTGCAGTCTGCCCACCGCAAAACTGGTTGCCGAGCGCGGGCAGCGACTGGCTGCCTTCGGCGTCTACTCGGAGTCCAAGGTCTGACGCCAGAATCCGTCCTGCGTCGCGTTCGCGAGCTGGCCGGAAACCCGCAGGGGCCGCTGCAATGCGCAGTGGCCTGGTCCGGCGGCATGGATTCCACGGTGCTTCTTCACCTGCTTGCAGAGGCACGGAAACACGATCCCAGGAAACTTGCCCTGCGTGCCCTGCATGTGGATCACGGCCTGCAACCCGCCGCCGTGGCGTTTCGCAAATTCTGTCGCAGCACGGCCAGGCGCTGGGGCCTGCCGTTGAAGGTGGTGACGGCCGAGGTGCAGCTGTCTCGCGGCCAGTCCGTGGAAGAGGCGGCGCGCGTGGCCCGTTACAGTTCGCTGGCGGGCGCGTTGCGGCCCGGCGAACTGCTGCTGACCGCGCAGCATGCCGATGACCAGCTGGAAACCCTGTTGCTCGCGTTGCTGCGCGGCGCGGGTCCTGCCGGCCTTGCCGCCATGCCGCAGGCCACCGGCTTTGCCTCCACCTTGCTGCTGCGGCCACTGCTGACTTGCGAGCGGGCACAGCTTGCGGCCTATGCGACTCGCCATGGTCTGGTCTGGCAGGAAGATCCGAGCAACAGTCAGCTGCGGTTCGATCGCAATTACCTGCGTGCGCGCGTGCTGCCTGCGCTGCGGGAGCGCTGGCCCGCAGTGGCCCGAACCGCTAGCCGCAGCGCCGCACATTGCGCGGTGGCCGATGCCTGGCTCACACAGTCGGCGCGCTCCGATCTGGCGGCCGCAGCCGACGGACCGGATCTGGAAATCGCAGTCTTGCGTCGCTGGTCGTCCGCCAGGCGCGCCGCGGTGCTGCGGCTGTGGATCACCGACCAGGGCCTGCGTGTGCCGGAGCTGCGCCACCTGGAGCAGATCGCGACACTGATGGAGGCAAGGCCTGATGCCCATCCGGAACTGCGGCTGCCTGAGCTCGTGGTGCGGCGTTTCGCAGGTCGCCTGCAGCTGGAAATCCGGCCGCCGCCGCGTCGTTCTGCGCCTGCCGTGAGCCAGCGCTGGGCGTGGCGGCGAGGTGCACTGGAGCTTGCCGGTGGCGGCAGTTTGTGGATCGCTGCCGATCCGCATGGTGATCTGGATCTTGCGCGCCTGCCCGCGCAGTTGCTGGTGCAGTTTCCCGCTGCCGCGGGAGGCCGCGCGCTGCGGAAACTCATGCAGGAACTGGCCGTGCCGGCCCGGCAGCGTGAGCGTCTCCCGCTGGTGTTTGCCGCAGGCAAGAAAACCGCGATCGGAAAGCGGCTTGCGATTGCTGATCTGTGGCTTGCTGAAAGCTTGCGCAGCACCGGAAAAACGGCGCGACGCGGGCGAATCTTCTGGCGGGAAACGGGCTGATTTGATAGCCTGTTCTCCCGTCGTAGCCGGACTCGCGCGAGCGGTTTGGTCCTCCATTCATTTTCCGGCGGTGCACTTCCCATGACCCGTTTTGTATTCGTCACCGGCGGCGTGGTTTCATCTTTGGGGAAGGGCATTGCAGCGGCTTCGCTGGGCGCCATTCTCGAAGCACGCGGCCTCAAGATTTCCATGGTCAAGCTCGATCCCTACATCAACGTGGATCCCGGCACCATGAGCCCGTTCCAGCACGGCGAGGTGTTCGTCACCACCGATGGCACGGAATCCGATCTCGACCTCGGGCATTACGAGCGCTTCGTCAGCACGGTCACCGGCCGGCACAGCAACTTCACCACCGGCCGCATCTACGAGCGCGTGATCGCGCGCGAACGGCGCGGCGATTACCTCGGTGCCACGGTGCAGGTCATTCCGCACATCACCGACGAAATCAAGCGCAGCATCAAGCTCGGCGCCGGCGATGCCGACATCTGCATGGTGGAGATCGGCGGCACGGTGGGCGACATCGAATCGCTGCCCTTCCTCGAGGCCATCCGCCAGATGGGCGTCGAACTCGGCCGCGAGGCCTGCATCTACATGCACCTGACGCTGGTGCCGGTGGTGGGTGGCTCGGAGATCAAGACCAAGCCCACCCAGCATTCGGTCAAGGAGCTGCGCGGCATCGGCATCCAGCCCGATATCCTGCTGTGCCGCTCCAAGGATACGATCCCCGACGAACAGCGCCGCAAGATCGCGCTGTTCACCAACGTGGAGGAGCGCGCCGTCATCAGTGCCGTCGACTCCGACGACATCTACAAGATCCCGATGCTGCTGCACGAGCAGGCGCTCGACGACATCGTCGTCCGCCGCCTGCACCTGGATGTGCCACCGGCCGACCTCAGTGCCTGGCAGCAGGTGGTGCAGGCCAAGGCGCACCCCGACGCCGTGGTCGATATCGCCATGGTCGGCAAGTACGTGCAGATGCGCGATTCCTACATCTCGCTGAACGAGGCGCTGACGCATGGCGGCATCAAGTCGCGCACCCGCGTCAATGTGCACTTCATCGAATCCACCGACATCGAGCTGCGCGGCACCGACTGCCTCGAAGGCATGGACGCCATCCTTGTGCCGGGTGGCTTCGGCGAACGCGGCATCGAGGGCAAGATCCAGGCGGTGCGCTACGCCCGCGAGAAACAGATTCCTTACCTCGGCATCTGCCTCGGCATGCAGGTGGCCGTGATCGAATACGGCCGCAATGTGCTGGGCCTGACCGGCGCGCACAGCACGGAATTCGATCGCGCCTCGCCCCACCCGGTGATCGCGATGATCACCGAATGGCAGGACCAGGCGCGCGGTGCGCAGCAGCGCACCGAAGGCGTCGAACTGGGCGGCACGATGCGGCTCGGCGCGCAGGAAGTGGAGCTCGGCGAGGGCAGTCTGGCGCGCACGGTGTACGGCGCAGATCTCATCCGCGAGCGGCACCGTCATCGCTACGAGTTCAACAACAATTACCTCGAGCAGTTCCGCAAGGCGGGGCTGAAGTTCTCGGGTTTCTCGCACGACGGCCTGGTGGAGATCGTCGAGCTGCCGGGGCATCCCTGGTTCATCGCGACGCAGTTCCACCCGGAGTTCACCTCCAATCCGCGTCGACGGGCATCCGCTGTTCACCGGCTTCATCAAGGCGGCACGCGCCGCGCGCGCGGCCCAGCTGCCGGCGGTTGCCAGCCTGTGAAGCTGGCCGGGCACGTGGTCGGCAATTCCGACCCGCTGCTGCTGATCGCCGGTCCCTGCGTCATCGAGAGTCGCGACGCTGGTGGAGCATGTGGCCGGCTTCATGCAGGAGCTGACGGCGCGTCTCGGCATGCCCTATGTGTTCAAGGCTTCGTTCGACAAGGCCAACCGCTCGTCGGCCGCCAGCTTTCGCGGCCCGGGGCTCGAGCAGGGACTGACGATCCTGGAAGGCGTGCGCAGCAAGTTCAGCCTGCCGGTGCTCACCGACGTGCACGAAGACACGCCGATCGCCGAAGTGGCGGCCGTGGTCGATGTGCTGCAGACGCCGGCGTTCCTGTGCCGGCAGACCAATTTCATCCAGAACGTCGCGCGCGCGGGCAAACCCGTCAACATCAAGAAGGGGCAGTTCCTGTCGCCCTGGGAGATGGGCAATGTCGTCGCCAAGGCTCGCGCGGTCGGCAATGACGACATCATGGTCTGCGAGCGCGGCTTCAGCTTCGGCTACAACAACCTGGTGGCCGACATGCGCTCGCTGGCGGTGCTGCGCGCCACCGGCTGCCCGGTGATCTTCGACGCCACCCATTCGGTGCAGCTGCCCGGCGCGCAGGGGCAGTCATCCGGCGGCCAGCGCGAGTTCGTGCCGGTGCTGGCGCGCGCGGCCGTGGGTGCGGGAATTGCAGGGGTGTTCATGGAAACCCACCCGGATCCCGCGAAGGCGCTGTCGGACGGGCCCAACGCCTGGCCGCTGGCACGAATGGAGTCCCTGCTCACCACGCTGGTGCAGCTGGATGCGATCGTGAAATCAAGACCGTATGAGGAAGCCTGAATCATGAGCCGTATCGTCGATGTTGTCGGACGTGAAGTGATCGACTCGCGTGGCAATCCCACCGTGGAAGCCGATGTAGTGCTGGAATCCGGTGCGCTGGGTCGCGCGGCCGTGCCTTCCGGCGCATCCACCGGCACGCGCGAAGCGGTGGAGCTGCGCGACGGCGACAAGAAGCGGTTATCTCGGCAAGGGTGTGCTGAAGGCCGTCGGCCATGTCAGCAATGATCTGAAGGCTGCGGTGCTCGGGCTGGAAGCGACGGACCAGCGCGCGATCGACCAGCGCATGATCGACCTCGACGGCACGGACAACAAGGGTCGTCTGGGCGCCAATGCGCTGCTGGCGGTGTCGCTGGCCGTGGCGCAGGCCGCTGCCATCGATACCAAGCGGCCACTGTTCCAGCACCTGGCCGCGCTCGGCACCGACCGCGGCCGCAAGCCGGTCATGCCGGTGCCGATGATGAACATCATCAATGGCGGCGCGCATGCCGACAATTCCCTCGATGTGCAGGAGTTCATGATCCTGCCGGTGGGCGCGCCCAGCCTTTCCGAGGCACTGCGCTATGGCGCCGAGATCTTCCACACGCTGAAGAAGATCCTGCACGACAAGGGTCTCGCCACATCGGTGGGCGACGAGGGCGGTTTTGCGCCCAACCTGAAGTCCAACGAAGAAGCGCTGGCGATCATCACCGAGGCGGTGGACAAGGCCGGCTACAAGCTCGGCAAGGACATCTACCTCGGCCTCGACGTCGCCAGCAGCGAGTTCTTCAAGGACGGCAAGTACCATCTGGAAGGCGAGGGTCGCAGCTTCGATCCGGCCGGTTTCGCCGATTATCTTGGCGGGCCTCGCGTCGCGTTATCCCGATCATCACCATCGAAGATGGCATGGCCGAAGGCGACTGGGCGGGCTGGAAGATCCTCACCGAGAAGCTCGGCAGCAAGCTGCAGCTGGTGGGCGATGACCTGTTCGTCACCAACACGAAGATCCTGAAGGAGGGCATCGACAAGCACATCGCCAATGCCATCCTGATCAAGGTGAACCAGATCGGCACGCTGACCGAAACGCTGGAGGCCATCGAGATGGCCGAAGCCGCGAAGTACGCCTCCATCGTGTCGCATCGCTCGGGCGAGACCGAAGATCACACCATTGCGGACATCGCCGTGGCCACCGCCTCCACGCAGATCAAGACCGGCTCGATGTCGCGCTCGGATCGCGTGGCCAAGTACAACCAGCTGCTGCGCATCGAGGCGCGACTCGGTGCGGCTGCGCAGTATGCAGGGCGCGAAGCATTCCCTTTCAGCTCTCTAGCGCTATAGGCTCTCGCCACATGAGATGGTTCATCGTCGTGCTGGCCGCGCTGGTATTGGTGCTGCAATACCGCATCTGGGTATCGCCCGATGGCACCCGCGAAGTGCTGCAGCTGCGCAACGCAGTGGCCACGCAGGCGCGTCGAGAACCAGCGACTGGTGGCGCGCAACCAGCAGCTGGCGGCCGAAGTGCGCAACCTCAAGCAGGGCTTCGAGGCACTGGAAGAGCGGGCGCGTTCGGAGCTGGGCCTGATCCGTGGCAACGAGACCTACTACCAGGTCGTGCCGCCGGATATCCCGAAGGCACCGGCAGAAGGGGATGCAACGCCCGCCGCGCTGAGCGCCGCGGCGCGCTGAGCTGTCTTGCGGTACTGGCTCATTCTGCCGGCGGCTGGCAGCGGACGCAGATTTGGCGCGGCCGTCCCCAAGCAATACCTCGCGCTTGCCGGGCGCAAGGTCATCGAGCACGCACTGGCGCCGTTCCTGGCCGATCCGCGCTGCCAGCAGATCGTGGTGGCGCTGGATCCCGGCGATACGCAGTTTCGCGATCTGCCTGTGGCGGCAGACCCACGACTGCGCACGGTGGCAGGTGGTGCGCAGCGCTGCGACTCCGTGCGCAATGCCCTTGCCGTGCTCGACGCCAGTGAGGGTGACTGGGTGCTGGTGCATGACGCGGCCCGACCCTGCCTGGCCCGCGCGGATCTGGATGCACTGCTCACGGCCGTGGCCGATGACGCAGTGGGCGGGCTGCTGGCCTTGCCGCTGTCCGATACGCTCAAGCAGGGCAGCATCCAGAAGCGGGTGGTCACCACGCCATCGCGCGAATCACTGTGGCGTGCACTGACGCCGCAGATGTTTCGCCTCGGCACACTGCGCCAGGCCTTGCAGGCGGCGCAGATGGCCGGGCGTGAGCCCACGGATGAAGCGCAGGCGGTGGAATGGTGCGGGCAGTCGCCGCGCCTGGTCATGGGCCGTGGCGACAACATCAAGATCACGGTGCCTGCGGATCTGGAACTGGCAGCGGCCGTACTGGCACAGGGGAGTTGCGCAATGGATTTTCGCGTGGGCAGTGGCTTCGATGTGCATGCCTTCGGGCCAGGCGATGGCGTCATGCTCGGCGGTGTGCACGGTGCCATGGAGTCGCGGCGTGGTGGCGCACTCGGATGGCGATGTGCTGCTGCATGCGCTCACCGATGCGCTGCTCGGCGCCGGCGGGCCTGGGTGACATCGGACAGCATTTTCCCGGATACCGATCCGCAATGGCGCGGTGCGGCCAGCACGCAGTTCGTGGCGCATGCCGTGCAGCTGCTGGCGCGTGCCGGCTGGCGCGTGGTCAATGCCGATCTGACCTTGCTGGCCGAAGCACCGCGGATTGCCGCCCACCGCGCGGCCATCTGCGCAGAGTGTTGCGCTGCGCTCGGGGTGCCGCTGTCAGCACGTCAATCTCAAGGCGACGACCACGGAAAAGCTGGGTTTCATCGGTCGCTCGGAAGGCCTGGCCGCGCAGGCGTGGTGCTGATCGCCCGCGCCTAGCGCGGCGCCTTGCGGCGATTGCCGTTGCCGGCGTCGAGCAGCACCAGGATCGCGCCCGAGCCGCCATCGACTTCGCGCGCGCTGGCGAATGCCAGCACCGTACCCAGCCGGCGCAGATAGTTGCTGGCCACCAGCTTCAGCACCGGCCCGCGATTGCCGGAGCGCAGCCCCTTGCCATGGATCACGCGCAGCACCCGGGCGCGATGCTGGATGGCATCAGCGAGGAAATCACGCAGTACCGGTTCGACCATGGCAGCGGTCATGCCATGCAGGTCCACTTCGCCATCGACACGATACTGGCCGCTGCGCAGCCGCCGGAACACGGTTTCGGAGAGTTCCGGCCGCCGGAACAGCAGCGCGTCGCCGGTTTCCTCAACCGGCTCAAAGGGCGAGAACGCACCCAGGCTCTCCTGCAGCACGGCGTGGCGGTCGGCAAGGGTAAACCGCGCCCGTGGCTTGGGACGCGGCGGCGGCGGCGGTGGTCGCACATCGAGCTTCAGGCGCCGCACGCCGCGCATCGCCTGCCGGAACAGCGCCCGTTCCTGTTCATCCATGGCCACTGTGCCGCATCCGGACTGGGCTTCTAGTATATTGCGCGCGGTGTCCGCGCCACCGTCCGGGTTTCATGCACATACTGGTCAGTAACGATGACGGCTACCTTGCAGAAGGTATCCGCAAGCTCAATTCCTCACTTGGCAGCCTTGCCCGCACCACCATCATGGCGCCGGACCGCAACCGCAGTGGCGCCAGCAACTCGTTGACGCTGGATGTGCCATTGCGCGTGTTCCAGAGTGAGCCCGATGTGCATTACGTCACCGGCGGCACCCCGACAGATTGCGTGCATATCGCGATCTCCGGCTACTTCGATTTCGAGTTCGACCTGGTCTGCTCCGGCATCAACGATGGCGCCAACCTCGGCGACGACACCCTTTACTCCGGCACGGTGGCCGCGGCCATCGAAGGTCGTTTCCTGGGATTGCCCACGGTGGCGTTCTCGTTGTGCATGACTCCCGAAAGCGGCCGTCACTTCGACACGGCAGCGCGGGTCGCACAGGCGCTGGTTGCGCGCCTGATCGAGCAGCCCCTGGAGCGCGGCATGACGCTGAACGTGAACGTGCCCGATGTGCCCTTCGAGGCGCTGCGCGGTATCCAGGCCACTCGCCTCGGTGGCCGGCACCGATCCAAGCCCGTCATTCCGGTGGAAGATCCGAAGGGCAAGCGCATGTACTGGATCGGCCCCTCCGGCGCCGGACAGGATGCGGGGGAGGGAACCGATTTCCACGCCATCGCCAACGGCTACGTTTCCGTCACTCCGCTGCAGATCGACCTGACTCGCCACAACATGCTGCCGACGCTTGCCGACTGGCTGAAGCCACTGGCATGAGCACCCCCGTCAGTCACACCGGCATCGGCATGACCTCCGCCCGCACTCGCGATCGGCTGGTGCAGCGTCTGCGGGATCAGGGCATCCATGATCTGCGCGTGCTGGAGCGCATCCGCAGCCTGCCGCGACATATCTTCGTGGACGAGGCGCTCGCGAGCCGCGCCTACGAAGACACGGCCCTGCCCATCGGTTGGGGTCAGACCATCTCGCAGCCTTACATCGTGGCACGCATGACCCAGGCGCTGCTTTCCGGCGGCCTGCCGACCAAGGTGCTGGAAGTGGGCTTCGGTTGCGGTTACCAGACCGCCGTGCTCGCGCCCTTTGCCGAGAAGATCTTCTCGATCGAGCGCGTGGAGCCGCTGGTTGCCCCGACCCGTGAGCGCCTGAAGGAACTGCAGGTGCGCAATGTGAAGCTCAAGCATGGCGATGGCATGAAGGGCTGGCCAACCCAGGCGCCATTCGACGGCATCATCGTGGCGGCGGCACCGCTGGCCGTGCCCGACGCATTGGTAAATCAGCTGGCTATCGGTGGTCGGCTGGTGGTCCCGGTGGGCCCGGACGGGCAGCAGCAGCTGCTGCGCATCACGCGTCGCGAGAACGGCATTCACCGTGAAATGCTGGGCGCGGTGTCTTTTGTGCCCATGCTGGCCGGCGTTACGGGCTGACCCTCCAGGCCCTGCACTCGCACCCGCGCTGCATTTCGAGACTCAGCGAATCGATACGGCCTAGACCGGAAATGCCCGGTTGGTCAAGGGGCTTGCGGGGAGCAATGATCGGTGCTTACATGTAGCTGTCTGGCGACAGGCTCACCGGACGAAGACACAGAAGGACGGACTGGGACGGGTTTCGAAAACAATCAGAAAAATCGCGTCGATACAAAAGCAACAAAAAGCGCTTGCCAATTATTCGAGTCTGTCAGCTCCGAATGAATGGTTTGAACTGGATCTTTAGCTCTGCACTTCCGTGTCTTCCTCCGGTGAGCCTGCCACCGCCCGCATCGAAGCAGGCGGTGGCCAACCGGAAAAACCCTCAGACGATTACTGCGCCCCGCCTGCCGGAGCAGCACCTGCTACAGGTTCGTCCTTCACGATCTCCAGAAGTTCCACATCGAAGATCAACGTGGCATTGCCACGCATCTGCGGTGGGCGGCCTTCAGCGCCATAGGCGAGTTCCGGCGGGCAGACCAGCATGGCCTTGCCACCAACCTTCATCTGCTGCACGCCTTCCGTCCAGCACGGAATCACGCCGTTGAGCGGGAACGTGGCTGGCTCGCCGTTCTTGACCGAGCTGTCGAACACCTTGCCGTCCACGAACTTGCCTTCGTAGTTCACCTTCACGGTGTCGGTCTCTTTCGGCGATTCGCCGGTACCTTCCGTGGTGGTGGTGTAGATCAGGCCGCTCGGCAGCTTGGTGGCGCCTTTCTCGGTTGCAGCCTTGGCGAGGTATGCCGTGCCGGCGTCCTTCTCGCGGGTGGCCGCTGCCTCGACGCGCTTGGTCTGCAGTTCCTGCAGCTTCGGCACCAGGTCTTCCATGGCCTTCTGTTCGAGCTTCGGGCGGTCGCGTGCGCCGTCGTCGAGGCCGGCCTTGACCATCGCGATTTCCGCATCCGTGAACTCGAATGACTGGATGTTGCGCGACAGGATGACGCCGAGGGAATACAGCGCCTTGTCGTCGTCGGTTTCAGGAGTGGTGGTCTTGGCGGATGGCGCACAGGCAGTGAGGCCTGCAACTGTGGCGATGGCTACGGCGAGATGAAGGCGCATGCGAACCCCGGTGGGTAGTTATTGGAGGGCCCATAGTCTAGGGAAAGTCGGCCGCGGCTGCATGAATGCCGCAGGATTCCTACGGAAACAGCAGTGCGGCTACCGAACGGTCTTCCTGCGCCAGCACGTTGTAGGTCCGGCAGGCTGCGCCCAGTTCCATGGCCTCCAGCGCCACCTGCCTCGCAGCCAGCGCCGGACGCAGGGCGCGGGCCACGGTCATGGGGCTCTGCGCGGCGCCGAGCAGCAGGATTCTCGGCTGCAGTTCCCACACCGGGGCGATGGCGTCCAGGGTGAGATCGGCAAGCAGGCCGATCCAGCCGCTGTGCAGGAACCCGGGCGCGACGATGCAGGGTGCATGGAAGCGCTGGCCATTGATCAGGATTTCGCCATCGCCATAGCGACTGATCAGGTTCATGTGCGACTGGCGATGTTCGTGCAGTTTCATCAGCCGTTACGATACGCGATATGACGCCACTGATCGCCCTGCCGGCCGCCACCGGCAAGCTGTTGCCTGAACTGCCGGCCCTTACCCGGCTCCTGCACGGCGCCACCCGCTTGCCGGAAGCGTCCAGTTGGCGCAGCGGCGTGCAGGCCGCGTTGGCGCCCGGGTTATCTGCAGCGATGCCCGCGCACATTGCAGCCGGTGCCGTGCCTGCCATGCAGCCTGGCAGCGGAGTGTGCCTGGCGACTCCAGTGCATGTGGTTCCGGGGATCAGCCGCATGTTCCTGGCGCCCGCCGACAGCCTGAGCATCGATGCCGACGAACAGGAACTGCTGCGCCTGGCGTTCAACCATGAATTCAGTACTCCCGGCGTGCAACTGCATGCAGCAGGTTCCGGTTGGCTGCTGGAAGCGCCATTTGCCAGCGCGGCGAACGACCCGGATCCGGATTCACTGAGCGGTGCAGCCCTGACGCGTGAACCCGCTGGTCCGGGTGCCGCGAAGTCCCTGCGTCGCCTGGGCGCCGAGGTGGAAATGTGGCTGGCCGCCACGCCCGTGAATCGTCTGCGCGAGCAACGAGGTGTGCCGCCGGTCAACTGCATCTGGTTCTGGGGCGGCGCGCAGGTGTCCACGCCAGCGCAAACCATGCAGCCTCCTGTCCGCCTGTTCAGCAACCGTGAGCCGGATGCATGGCTGGCTGGGCTCGTCGCGCGGTGCAATGCACCGCTGCAGTTGGCGCAGCACTGGGACGCCGTGCGGAGCAGCCCTGCACTGGTGGTCCTGCAGCCGCCGGCGCTCGGTGATGTAGCTCGGCAATTGCCCGCATGGGAAGCCGACTGGTTCGAGCCGGTCTGGCGTGACCTCGCTGCGCGTCAGTTGCCAGCGCTGCGGCTGCAGATCGGAAGCAGTGCCTGGCAATTGCCGGCGTCGCGGCTCACGCGCTGGTTGCGGCGGTCACGACCCTGGTGGCAGGCGGTGTCTGCATGAGCGGTCCGGTGCGCAGGGTCCGTGCACGCGCCTGCGCAGCAGCGGAGGGCTTGCCGCACGAATTGCCGCCGCTGTTGCGTCGCGTCTATGCCGCGCGGCATGTCACCAGCAGTGCGGAGCTGGCCACTGGCCTGGATGCGTTGCTGCCGGTCGGATCCCTGGAGCAGGTGCAGGAAGCAGCCAGCCTGCTGCTGCGACATGCTGAAGGGCGCGTGCTTATCGTGGGGGACTTCGATGCCGATGGTGCCACCAGCACCGCGCTGATGATGCATGCGCTGCGTGAGTGGGGATTCCTGAACGTCGATTTCCTGGTGCCGGATCGCTTCCGGTTTGGCTATGGCCTGACACCCGGAATCGTTGCGCAGTCGCTGGAGCGTCAACCCAGCCTGATCGTCACGGTCGACAACGGCATTTCGAGTCTGGAAGGCGTCGCGGCGGCGCGGATGCAGGGCATCGATGTGCTGGTCACCGATCACCATCTGCCGGGTGAAAAACTTCCGGATGCCAATGTCATCGTGAACCCGAACCTGCCGGGCAGCACCTTTGGCAGCCGCGCGCTGGCGGGGGTAGGCGTGGCGTTCTACGTACTCGTCGCCTTGCAGCGTGCCCTGCAGGCAGCCGGTCGTTTTCCGGCAGGGGCAAGGCCAGTGGCGCACTGGCTGGATCTGGTTGCGCTGGGCACTGTCGCGGATCTCGTGCCACTCGATGCCAACAACCGCGTGCTGGTGGGGCAGGGGCTGCGGCGCATGCGTGCCGGCCAATGCGTGCCGGGCGTGCTGGCACTGCTGGAAGTTGCGAAGCGCGATGCGGCCAGCGCCGTGGCCTCTGATCTGGGTTTTGCCGTGGGGCCACGCCTGAATGCGGCAGGCCGGCTCGACGACATGAGCATCGGCATCCGTTGCCTGGTGGCGCGGGATCCTGCAACTGCTCGCGCACTGGCAGCTGAACTGGATGCCTTGAACAAGCAGCGCCGGCAGATCGAGGCCGACATGCAGCTGCAGGCGCAGGCTGCCGTGAAGGGCGTGGGCATCTGGCAGGACGGGCAGCGCCATGCGGGCTTGAGCCTGTTTGATGCCGGCTGGCACCAGGGCGTCGTCGGGCTGGTGGCCAGTCGCATCAAGGATCGCACCGGGCGCCCCGTGGTGGCGTTTGCGCCGGCCGGCGACGGTCTGGAACTGCGCGGGTCGGCGCGCTCCATCCCCGGCGTGCATGTGCGCGACGTGCTGGAGTCCATTGCTACCCGTCACGCGGGGCTCATCAAGCGTTTTGGCGGCCACGCCATGGCAGCGGGCCTCACCATCGACCAACCGGATCTGGACCGTTTTGCCCGCGCCTTCGACACCGCGGTGGCAGAGCAGCTGGCGCTGGTGGAATCCGACGATGTGGTGTGGACGGATGGCGCGCTGCCCGATGCCGAGATCTCGCTGGTGACCGCGCAGCTGCTGCGGGATGCCGGTCCCTGGGGCCAGGCGTTTCCCGAGCCGACCTTCGAGGGTGAATTCGAAATCGAGTCCGCGCGCGTGATCGGTGAAAAACACATGAAATGCTGGCTGCGGCCGGTGGGTTCGCAGGCACGTTTCGATGCCATCGCCTTCAATCTGCTGGATGGCGAGCGCTTCGCGTCACCACCACAGGGGCGCATGCGGCTGGCCTATCGGCTGGACATCAATCACTGGCAGGGCGAAAGACGGCTGCAACTGCTGATCGAGCACATCGAATCACCCTATAATTGACGGCTTGTCTATCGCCAGCGAGCCATTACCTCCCATGCCCTTGGAAACCGGCCTCCTCAAGAAGAACCTCCGCGACCTCACCGAGCGCGCCACCTCGTTACGGGGGTTTCTTTGACTACGACGGCAAAAAGGAGCGACTCGAGGAAGTCGGTCTTGAACTGGAACTGCCGGATGTCTGGAGCAATCCGGAGCGGGCGCAGGAGCTGGGACGTGAACGCGCGCGGCTGAGTGCCGATCTCGGACAGCTCGACGGCGCCCTGGCAGGGCTCAACAACGCCAGCGAACTGCTGGAGATGGCCGAGGCAGAAGACGATGCGGCCTCTGTCGCCGACATCGAAAAGGAAATGCCGCAGCTCGAGGCGCGCGTGCGCGCGCTGGAGTTCCGCCGCATGTTCCGTGGCGAAATGGATTCGCACAGCGCCTATCTCGACATCCAGGCCGGTGCGGGCGGCACCGAAGCGCAGGACTGGGCGCAGATGCTGATGCGCATGTACCTGCGCTGGGGCGCGGCGCGTGGCTTCAAGACCGAAGTCATGGATTCCAACCCCGGTGAAGTGGCAGGCATGAAGAGCTGCACGATCTCATTCGAAGGGGAATACGCCTACGGCTGGCTGCGCACCGAAACCGGCGTGCACCGGCTGGTGCGCAAGAGCCCCTTCGATTCCGGCAACCGCCGGCACACCTCGTTTTCGTCGGTGTTCGTCTCGCCGCAGATCGACGACGACATCAACATCGATCTCAATCCGGCCGACATCGAAATGGATGTGTTTCGTTCCAGCGGCGCGGGTGGCCAGCACGTGAACAAGACCGAGTCCGCGGTGCGCTTGCGACATCTGCCTTCGGGCATCGTGGTCGCCTGCCAGGGCGAGCGCAGCCAGCACAAGAACCGCGCCACCGCGATGAAGATGCTGAAGGCCAAGCTCTACGAGCTGGAAGTGAACAAGCGCAATGCCGCAGCCCAGGTGCTGGAAGATTCCAAGTCCGATGTGAGCTGGGGCAACCAGATCCGCTCCTACGTGCTCGACCAGTCGCGCATCAAGGATCTGCGGACCAATGTCGAGGTGGGCAATACCGGCGCGGTGCTGGACGGCGACCTCGACCAATTCATGGAAGCCAGTCTCAAGGCAGGGCTCTAAGTCATGACCGAACAAACCCGTGGCCCGAACGATGCACCGGCTCCTGCCGCCGAAGTCGCACACGACGAAAACAAGCTGATCGCCGAGCGGCGGACGAAGCTCGCTGCCATCCGGGAGCAGGGCATCGCCTTCCCGAACGATTTCCGCCGCACGCACGATGCGGGCAACCTGCAGGCCGTCTACGTGGACAGCAGTGCCGAACAGCTGGAGCAGGCCGGCATCGCCGTGACCGTGGCGGGCCGCATGATGGCCAAGCGCGTGATGGGCAAGGCGAGCTTCGCCACGATTTCCGATCCCACGGGCAAGATTCAGTTGTTCCTGCAGTCTGCTTCGCTGCCCGATGTCTACGACCAGTTCAAGGGCTGGGACGTGGGCGATACGCTGGGCGCCTCCGGCACGCTGTTCCGCACGCGCACCGGCGAGCTGTCGGTGAAGGTCACGACGCTGCGTCTGCTGGCGAAGTCACTGCGTCCGCTGCCCGACAAATGGCATGGCCTGGCGGACACCGACACCCGCTACCGCCAGCGCTATGTCGACCTGATCATGAACGAAGAGTCGCGCGCGGTGTTCGTGGCCCGCACGCAGATCGTGCGCGCCTTGCGCGCCGAACTCGACGGTCGCGGCTTCATGGAAGTGGAAACGCCGATGATGCAGCCCATCCCGGGCGGCGCCGCGGCGAGGCCGTTCGTCACGCATCACAATGCGCTCGACATGCAGATGTACCTGCGCATCGCACCGGAGTTGTACCTGAAGCGCCTGGTGGTGGGCGGCTTCGAGAAGGTCTACGAGATCAACCGCAATTTCCGCAACGAGGGATTGTCCACCCGGCACAATCCTGAGTTCACGATGATGGAACTCTATTGGGCCTACGCGGATTACCGCGACCTCATGGACCTGACCGAGCAGCTGGTTACCGCGCTGGTCGATGTCGTGAAGCCGGGCGTGCGGCAGTTCAGCTACCAGGGTCGTGAGCACAATCTCACCACACCCTTCCGCCGCGTGACGATGCAGGACTCGATCGTGGAGAACAATCCGGGCATCGATGCGGCACGGTTGCGCGATGTGGAATATCTGCGTGGATGGTGCGCAAGGATTGGCGCGAAATTTGACAACTCCGACGGTGCCGGCAAGCTGCAGGTGCACATCTTCGACCACACCGTCGAACAGACACTGCTGGATCCCACCTTCATCTACGGCTATCCCGCTGAAGTTTCGCCCTTGTCGCGCGCCTGCGATGCCGATCCGTTCCTCACCGACCGCTTCGAGTTCTTCATGTCCGGGCGCGAGCTGGCCAATGGCTTCTCCGAGCTGAACGATCCGGAAGACCAGGCCGCGCGCTTCCATGCACAGGTCGAGCGCAAGGATGCCGGCGACCACGAAGCGATGTTCTACGACGCCGACTACATCCGCGCACTCGAATACGGCATGCCGCCCACCGCGGGCCTCGGGATCGGCGTCGATCGACTGGTGATGTTCCTCACCGACCAGGCCGCCATCCGCGACGTCCTGCTGTTCCCGCAGGTTCGCCCGGAAAGCTGAAAATGAGCAGCGATCCGCGGCGTCTGCCGATCGGCGTGTTCGATTCAGGCATCGGCGGCCTTACGGTGTTGAAGGCGCTGGCAGAGCGGCTGCCCGGCGAGGATTTCCTCTACCTGGGCGACACCGCGCGCCTGCCGTACGGCACCAAGACTTCCTCCACCGTGGAACGTTATGCCCTGCAGGCCGTGGCGGAACTGGTGCGGCGTGGCGTGAAGGCGGTGGTGGTGGCGTGCAACACGGCATCCGCCGCCGCACTGCCGGCCCTCGCTGCGGCACATCCGGAGCTGCCGGTAACAGGCGTGATCGAGCCAGGCGCCGCGGCCGCCGTGGCCGCTACCCGCACGGGTCGCATTGCCGTGCTCGCCACGGAAGGTACTGTGCGTGGCGGTGCCTATCAACGCGAGATCCTGCGACTTCTGCCGCGGGCCGAGGTCACGGCGATGGCCGCCACCTTGTTCGTGGCGCTGGCAGAGGAAGGATGGACAGACGGCGAGGTCGCCATCGCAACCGCCCGTCGCTACCTGGCCCCGCTGTTTGCCAGAACCGATGCCTCGCCGGACGTGCTGGTGCTCGGCTGCACGCACTTTCCGCCGCTCGCCGGAGTAATTCGCGAGGTGGCGGGCGATGCCGTGCGCATCGTCGATTCCGCTGTCACGACGGCTGGTGCGCTGGCGCAGCTGCTGGCAACGCGCAGCGTTGTCGCGCAGGCCGGTGCCGTGGGTAATGTGCGTTTCCTGGTCACGGATGGCGAAGAACGGTTTGCGCGTGTAGGCCCGGTCTTCCTTGGTCGGGACATCCAGCCCGCGGACATCGAGCGGGTGGATCTGTAACTGCCCGAGCTACCGTCCCACCTTCGAACAGCAGTTGTGCCGCTGGCTCATCGGTACAGCCAGCGCCTCACCAGCCGCGTGTAGCGCGGCATGATCACGTAGACCATCAGCAACACGGTGGATGCGCTGACGATGGTCACCACCAGCAGATGATTGCGCCAGCCCAGCCACTCCAGCGGCGGTCCGAACAACATCGGCAGCAGGAAGGTCAGCGGGTAGATCGCGCTCCATGTGACCAGGAACTGTTTCCAGCGAACCGGCACGCGCTGGCTGCCATCATGGAGCGTGAAGAGGAAGTCCACTCCGCTGTGGATGGTGTACGAATCCCCCTGCGAAAGGATCGGCAACGCGCTCTCGATCAGGCGCAGCCGCGTGGGGGATTCCAGCCAGCGGCGCAGGTCATCCTCGCAGTCGAAGCGCAGGATCACCGTGTAACGATCGGTCAATCCACGCACCGGGCGGATGACCTGTGCATCCAGGAACCCGGGCGAGGCGCTGACCAGCGGCAGGATCTGCTGCAGCCATCGTTCGTATTCATCGTGCTGGCTGTCGCGGACCTGGTGCGTGATGACGGCCGTGGCGCCGCCGGTGTCGATGTCTGCCATGGGAAACTCAGTCCGTCCCGGGGAGCTTGTAGGGCAGGGGCAAGGGAATCGCGGACAGTCGCGTCGTCGGCGCAGCTTCCTGCGGGCCAGCGGGCTCCTGCTCCGGGTGCAGGGCGACGGAAGTGGTCACGGCCAGAAATTGCTGCCCACCGCCTTCGGCCGGCGCAGCCATCACGATCTGCGCACTGCGACCGTCGGCCAGCTGCACACGCTGACCTGGTGCCAGTTCATCCGTCGCCAAAGTGCCGAAGCGCTGCATGCGTCGCTTCACCTGCCCGCGATAGTGGGCACGCGCGACGACTTCCTGTCCGGTGTAGCAGCCTTTGGTCAGTGAAATGGCGTCCACCAGATCCAGGTTCAGCATCTGTGCCACGAAACTGCCGGAGGTGGCGGTGAGTACTTCGGGCAACCCGGCCTCGATGTCGCCGAGGCGCCAGGAGTCCCGGGTGTCCTGGTCGGCTTCCGGCAGGGGCTCACCCCGCGGCGCTGCAATCAATTGCCGCCAGCCGCTGGCGTCCATCGGCATGCCGATCCGCGTGCGCGCCGCAGCCGCGGCATCCGGCCCGGACAGGCCATAGACCTGCCAGGTGGCGCCGGCATCGGTGATCTTTACCTTGGCACGCAGCACGAATCTGGCGAGCAGCTGCTGCACCCTCTGGGCAAGCTCTGCCGGCAGCACGAGCAACGCGTGGTCCTCGGCCACATGCAGCAGGCGTAGTACGGCGACGACGCGTCCCTGCGGATTGTGCAAAGCCGCCAGCAGGCTGCCTCTGCCGGCCAGCAGCGTGATGTCCTGCGATACCTGGCCTTGCAGGAACTTGACCAGATCCGCGCCGCGGGCGTCGAGCACGGCGAGATCGTCCAGCGGTGTCAGGGCGAGATCGGGCATTGGTGATCAGTCGAGGCCGACGGCAGCGAATTCTGGCAGAATACATGCTTATGCAGCCATTGGAAGAAAGCACGGGCGCGGTGAAGGCCACCGTGGAACCTGCGGCGGGGGAAGCGGGCACGCCTGCAACGGCTCCCGAGATTGGCGGCCCATCGGGCCCTGAGCCCACGCGCTATGGCGACTGGGAGCGCCGTGGTCGCTGCATCGATTTCTAGCGGGAACCTCATGGCGAACAGACCCCTCTCTCCGCATCTGACGATCTACCGTTTTGCCTACACGATGGCACTGTCCATCCTGCACCGGATCACCGGCGTCGCGCTGGCTGTCGGGTTGCTGGTGCTGGTGTCATGGCTCGGCGCGCTGGCAGGCGGCGCAGAGACCTATGCCAGCTTCCGGCAGTTTGCCGGTTCGTGGCTATTCCAGCTGCTGCTTGCGTTGTGGCTGGTTGCCTTCGTTTATCACTTCGCCAACGGGATCCGGCATCTGTTCTGGGATGCGGGCATGGGGCTGGAGCGCGCGCAGGCGCGGCGCAGCGCGGCCGTCGTGCTGGCAGCTGTTGCGGCGATCTCACTGGCGTTGCTGTTCGTGCTGTTCACGAAGGTGGCAGCGTGAGCCAGTCAGTCAACCCATTGTCGAAGTTCCTCGGCCGCGACGCGGGGCACGAGGGCGCGAACCACTGGCGGGCGCAGCGTGTGGGCGCGCTGGCACTGATTCCTCTCACGATCTGGTTCCTGGCGGAAATGCTGTGCCTGCCGGGTTACAGCTTCGAGATCCTGCATCCCTGGGTAGCCACACCATGGCGGGCGCTGCTGCTCGCGGTGCTGGTGGCCTGCATCGCCTGGCATTCCAAGCTTGGTGTACAGGTGGTCATTGAAGATTACGTGCACGGGAAGGCGGCGCAGTCGGTGTCGCTGGCGCTCAGTGCCATTGCACATGGTTTGCTCGGCGCGGCCGGTGTGCTCGCCGTGCTGCTCATCGCGTTCAAAGGTTGATTGACATGGCTGCCTACGAATTCATCGACCATACCTACGACGTCATCGTGATCGGTGCCGGTGGCGCCGGCCTGCGGGCCACGCTGGGCATGGCAGAAGCTGGCCTCGCCACCGCCTGCATCAGCAAGGTGTTCCCGACGCGCAGCCACACCGTGGCCGCGCAGGGCGGCATCAGCGCGGCGCTGGCCAACATGGGCGAGGACAACTGGCGCTGGCACATGTACGACACCGTCAAGGGTTCCGACTGGCTCGGCGACCAGGACGCGATCGAGTTCATGTGCAAGGAAGCACCCGCCGCGGTGATCGAACTCGAGCACTATGGCGTGCCGTTCTCGCGCACTGCCGATGGCCGCATCTACCAGCGGCCCTTCGGCGGCATGACCACGAACTTCGGCCAGGGCATCGCGCAGCGCACCTGCGCCGCGGCCGACCGCACCGGCCATGCGATGCTGCATACGCTGTATCAGCAGTCGCTGAAGGCCGAGGCCGAGTTCTACATCGAATATCTTCGCCATCGATCTCATCATGGAGAACGGTGCCTGCCGCGGCGTGGTGGCGATCGACCTCGCCACCGGGCAGCTACATCGCTATCGCGCGCACATGACGGTGCTGGCCACCGGCGGCTATGGCCGCGCGTATTTCTCCTGCACTTCCGCACACACCTGCACCGGTGACGGTGGCGGCATGGTGCTGCGCGCCGGCCTGCCGATGCAGGACATGGAGTTCGTGCAGTTCCATCCCACGGGCGTGTATGGCTCGGGCTGCCTGATCACCGAGGGCGCGCGCGGCGAGGGCGGGTATCTCACCAACAGCCGTGGCGAGCGCTTCATGGAGCGCTATGCCCCCAACGCGAAGGATCTCGCCTCGCGCGATGTGGTCAGCCGCGCGATGACGATGGAGATCCGCGACGGCCGCGGCGTGGGCGATGCCTCCGATCACATTCACCTGCACCTGGAGCATCTGGGCCCCGAGGTGATTCACGAGCGCCTGCCGGGCATCGCCGAGACCGCGCGCATCTTTGCCGGCATCGATGTGAACCGCGATCCGATTCCCGTGCTGCCCACGGTGCACTACAACATGGGCGGCGTGCCCTGCAATTACCACGGCGAAGTGGTCAACGGATCTGCCGGCAATCCCGACCAGGTGGTGCCGGGCCTGATGGCGGTGGGCGAGGCGGCCTGCGTCTCCGTGCATGGCGCGAACCGCCTCGGCTCCAATTCGCTGCTCGATCTCGTGGTGTTCGGCCGCGAGGCGGCGCGCCACTGTGCCACGGTGGTGAAGCCCGGCACGCCGCACAAGCCGCTGCCGAAGGATGGCGCCGAGCTGGCCGTGTCGCGCCTCGACAGGCTGCGCAATGCCAAGGGTGAGCGTCCGACAGCGCAGATCCGGCTCGAGATGCAGAAGATCATGCAACGCGATGCGGCCGTGTTCCGCACTGCGCAATCACTGCAGGAAGGCGTGCAGAAGCTGGCGGCAACCTACAGCAGCTTCGCGCAGGTCGGCGTCAGTGATCGCGGCCTGATCTGGAACACCGACCTCATCGAGACCATGGAGCTGGAGAACCTGCTGATGCAGGCCACGGCCACCATCGTGTCGGCCGAGAGCCGCCACGAGAGTCGCGGCGCCCATGCGCGCGAGGATTTCCCGGCGCGCGATGACGTGAACTGGCTGAAGCATTCCCTGAGCTGGGTGGCGGGCGATGGCAGCACGCGGCTACATCACCGTCCCGTGCACCTGAACACACTCACCAGCGACGTGGAAACCGTGCCCCTGAAGGCGAGAACCTACTGATGGTCCAGCTGACCCTGCCTCCCGAGTCGCGCATCCAGCCCAACGGCAAGACGCACAAGGCGCCCGCTGGCGCGAAGCAGCCCCGCGTGTTCCGCATCTACCGCTTCGATCCCGACAGCGGCGAGAAGCCGCGCATCGACAGCTATGAAATCGACATGGCGAGCTGCGGCCCGATGGTTCTCGACGCGCTGATCAAGATCAAGAACGAGATCGACCCGACACTGTCGTTCCGCCGTTCCTGCCGCGAAGGCATCTGCGGTTCCTGCTCGATGAACATCGATGGGCTCAACACGCTGGCCTGCATCAAGTCCTGCGCCGATGTGAAAAGCAGTGAAGTGCGCATCTATCCGCTGCCGCACATGCCGGTGGTGAAGGACCTCATCCCCGATCTCACGCAGTTCTACGCGCAGTACGCCGCGGTGAAACCCTGGCTCACCACGAAGACGGCTGCGCCAACGGATCGCGAGCGCTTCCAGTCCAAGGAAGACCAGGAAAAGATCGACCGGCCCTCGGCCTGCATCCTGTGCGCCTGCTGCTCCACCTCCTGCCCGAGTTACTGGTGGAACTCCGACAAGTATCTCGGGCCTGCGGCACTGCTCGCGGCCTATCGCTGGATCATCGACAGCCGCGACGATGCGACCGGTGAGCGGCTGGATGCGCTGGATGATTCGTTCAAGCTGTATCGCTGCCACACCATCATGAACTGCACCGAGGCCTGTCCGAAGGACCTCAACCCCGCCCGCGCCATCGCCGACATCAAGCGGATGATCAACGAGCGCGGCTGATGCAGCAGCCGCCCGCGCCGGATCCCGAGATGGGGCGCCTGATCTGGCGCTGTCGCCGGGGCATGAAGGAACTGGATCTGCTGCTGACCGGCTATCTGCGCGAGTGCTGGTCGCTGGCCGGGGCCGCTGAAAGGGCCGCTTTCGAGCGAATTCTCGAATTGCCCGATCCGCAGCTGGCGGCGTATCTCATGGAGCGTGAAGCGCCAGACGATCCGGATCTGCAAAGCCTGCTGGCAGTATTGCGTGGCCGCGTTGCGGGGCGCCTGCCGCCAGCTGCCGCCGCCCTGTCCGCATCCCTCCCATTGCAGCCTTGAGCTGCCGCTGCGTCCACTGCCAGCGGCGCGGGGCCTTGCAAACCTGTATCTGCTGGCCATTGGCCTGTATGTCGCCCAGCTGCTGCTGACCGGGCACTGGGTGATGGCCACGGGCATGGGGCTCCTCGCGGTCGCCACAAAGTTCGCCTTGCGACAGATGTCCCCGCAAGGCCCCGGCGCGCCTCGAAGGTTGCTGCTGGCAGCGGATGGCCGGCTGTACGTTGCCAGTGTCGGCGGAGTCGTGGAACAGGTGGATCTGGCGGGAGAAAGCCTGTGGCTGGGCAGCGCCATGCTGCTGGTGCTGAGTGCCCCGGGTCGCCGTCATCGGGTGCTGCTCGGGCGCGGCAATCTCGATCCGGGGGCCCTCGCGATGCTGCGACGCCGCTTGCGCGGTGCAGCGACGATGCGGCCGTCTACTGCGGTAGACTCCGAGGCTACCCAACCTCATCCCTCGAGCCCTATTGAACAGTTCACACGCGGAAATACCGGCTGAGGCCCAGGGGCGAACTTTTTGCCCGGTTCAGGGTCCATTCAGCAGGCATGCCAGGCTTCCGCCAGGCGGGGAAGTCAGGGTTTGCTGATGAACGTGGACACCGGTGACCTGGGTCTGGTGCAGCGCGTGCAGCGAGGCGATAAATCCGCCTTCGATCTGCTCGTGCGCAAGTACCAGCACAAGGTCATCAAACTGGTGACCCGCTATATGCGTGATCCGGCGGATGCAGAGGACGTGGCACAGGAAGCATTCATCAAGGCATATCGGGCCTTGCCCCAGTTTCGCGGGGACAGTGCCTTCTATACCTGGCTGTATCGCATCGCGATCAACACCGCGAAGAACGCGATCGTGTCGCGGGATCGCAGCCCGGTCGAATTCGATCTGGACATGCAGAACATCGAGGAGTCGAATTCGATGCAGGCGCGGCTGGCGGACCCTGAAACGCCGTTGAGCCTGCTGCAGACGGAAGAGATCCGGACAACGGTCAATCAGGCCATCGAGGCCCTGCCCGAAGACCTGCGCACAGCCATCGTGCTGCGCGAGCTGGAGGGTTTGAGTTACGAGGAAATCGCGCAGGCGATGGAATGTCCGGTCGGGACCGTGCGGTCGCGCATCTTTCGCGCCCGCGAGGCCATCGATCGCAGATTGTCGGAAGTTTTCGAAGGCGGCTTGGGTCGTGCTGAGGAGTCGGGATGAACGAGCAGGAACAGATGAGTCAGTTGTCGGCATTGTTCGACAACGAGTTGCCACCCGCACAGTCGGAGCTGGTGATTCGTCGCGCATTGAAGGATCCGGCGCTGCGGGCCAGCTGGGGGAATTACGCCCTCATCGGTGCGTGTCTGCGCAATGAGCCGATCCACACGGATGCCCTGCAGCCGGATGTGGTGGCACGGGTGCGGGCGCGATTGGCAGCAGAACCGGAACATCCGCCAAAGTCCGCCCCCGTGTATGCGGGTCAGGCTGGCACGCGTCGCGGCTGGGCGCTGTTCGGGCGCGGTGCCGCCGGTGGTGCCATCGCTGCGGGCGTTGCAGTACTGGCGCTGTACCTCGGACGTTCGATGGATGCGGGGGTTGAAGCTCCCGCAGTGCAGTTTGTCCAGACCAATGTGCCCGCAGCAGCTGCCAGCGAGGTCTTGCCCGCTGCCGCGCCGCAGGCTGATGCACGGGTGTTGGTGGCAGCCGGCGATACCGCGCTGCCGAGCTACACCACGCCGGTGGACAACTCTCCCACCCAGCGGATGAGCGGCCAGATGGTCAGTCTCGTTGCGGCGCACAGCGAAATCGCCTCCTCGGCGATGCGGATCATTCCGCTGTCGGTTGTCATCAATGGCAATTACGACATCACGCAGGGCGCCGTGGACATGACCGAAGCCGAGATCGGGGCATATCGCTGAGATGCGAATTCGCCTGATCAGCCTCACCCTGGCGCTGCTCTGGGCAGCGACCGCTACGGCCGCTTCTTCCTCTGAAGAAGCGCGTGCCTGGATCAAGCGCATGAACGATGCGTTGATCAATCGCAATTACGACGGTGTGCTGACGCACAAGTGGCAGGGGGGCAGCGAGGCACTGCACCTGATTCACCGCATGCGCGATGGCCGCATGGTCGAGCGCGTTGTTTCCCTGAACGGCTCGGGTTACGAAGTGTTCCGCAATGGCAAGGACTTCGTGGAGTACTTTCCGTCAAAGCGGGTTGCGTTGGTGCAGACGCGTACCCGGAGTTTCGGCCATATCGCCGCGCTGAACGGCGTGAGCGCGGATTCCGAGAAGCTCTACCGGATCAGCAACGAGGGAGCCCGGCCCCTGCTGGGGTGGCCAAGCCCAACCCAGCTGATTTCCGTGGAGCCGCGCGACGATGATCGCTACGGCTATCGTTTCTGGCTGGATCAGCAGACGGCCATGCCGATCCGTACCGAACTTGTCAGCAGGTCCGGGGATGTGATCGTCGAGATCTTCTTCTCCAGCCTGAAAATGCCGGACACGATCGCCGACGAACTTTTCAAGCCCGACGTCGACGTCAAGAGCTTTCGCTGGATGCGGCGGGACCCGCCAGCAGAAGCAGCGGGCCAGGCTTTCAAGCCTGTCGAAAAATTGCTGCCGAAAGGCTTTCGGGTGTTGAACTTCAATGCGTCCGAGGCAGAAGCCGAAAGCAAGAGTTCCAGGAACCGGTTCATCGTGTCCGATGGAATCGCCTGGGTATCCGTGTTCGTGACTGTGGCCGACAAGCCCCGGGCCGACGGATTCAAGGAGGGCTTCCAGCCGCAAATGGGTGCTTCGGCGACCTATGTCATCCGGCAGCAGGATCACTATGTCACTGTCATGGGTGAGGTTCCGCCGGCGGTGGTCAAGTCCATCGCCCAGGCTGTGCGCCCTGAATAACGGCGCCGGCCTGCAGCTGCTGTCGCGACCGGATTGCCCGCTCTGCGAGGAGTTTGCCGCAGAACTCGCCCAGCTTGGCACCGAGCTTGTTCTGCCGGCGCTGGAGTGGGTGGACGTGGATTCCGACCCTGCGCTTGCGCGCCGCTACGGGCTCGACATCCCGGTGCTGCTGCTGGATGGCGTGAAGGTCTGCCAGCACCACCTGGACAAGACTGAACTGCTTCGCCTCTTAAGGCCACGATAGGCCGCCCTAAGCCGGTATAATCGCCGGCTTTCCGGCAGCCTCCCGCTTCATGCAGCAGATCCGCAATTTCTCGATCATCGCCCACGTTGACCACGGCAAATCCACGCTCGCCGACCGCCTGATCCAGATCTGCGGCGGCCTGGCAGATCGCGAGATGCAGGCGCAGGTGCTCGACAACATGGCGCTGGAGCGCGAGCGCGGCATCACCATCAAGGCGCAGAGCGTCACGCTCTTCTACGACGCGAAGGATGGTCAGCGCTACCAGCTGAACCTCATCGACACCCCGGGCCATGTCGACTTCTCCTATGAAGTCTCGCGCAGCCTCGCGGCCTGCGAGGGCGCGCTGCTGGTGGTCGATGCGGCGCAGGGCGTGGAGGCGCAGAGCGTCGCCAACTGCTACACGGCCATCGAGCAGGGTCTCGAAGTGGTGCCGGTGCTGAACAAGATCGATCTGCCTTCGGCCGACCCGGACAAGGTCATCAAGGAGATCGAGGAGATCATCGGCATCGACGCGCAGGATGCGGTGCATGTATCGGCCAAGACGGGCCAGAACGTCGAAGAGTTGCTCGAAGAGCTGGTGCGACGCATTCCTCCGCCCAAAGGGCGACCCCGCAGCACCTCTGCAGGCGCTGATCATCGACTCCTGGTTCGACAACTACGTGGGTGTCGTGTCGCTGGTGCGCGTCGTCAACGGCACGCTGCGCGTGGGCGAGAAGATGAAGGTCATGACGACGGGGCGCAGCCACCAGATCGACAAGCTCGGTCGGTTCACGCCCAAGTCGGTGTCTTTGCCGCAGCTCGCAGCGGGCGAGGTGGGCTTCGTGATCGCCGGCATCCGGGAAATCGATGGCGCGCCGGTGGGCGACACCATCACCACGGAAGTGCGCGGCAGCGAAGAGCCGTTGCCTGGCTTCAAGCAGGTGCAGCCGCGTGTATTCGCCGGTGTGTTCCCCGTGAACACCGAGGACTACGAGAATTTCCGTGATGCGCTGGCCAAGCTGCGCCTCAACGATTCGGCGCTGCACTACGAGCCCGAAGTCTCCACTGCCCTGGGGTTCGGTTTCCGCATCGGCTTCCTGGGCCTGCTGCACATGGACATCGTGCAGGAGCGCCTCGAGCGCGAATACAATCTGGAGCTCATCACCACGGCGCCGACCGTGGTGTATGAGGTCGCGAAGACCGACGGTACTACCGCATTTGTCGACAACCCGTCGCGTCTGCCGCCCGACAACCTGATTGCCGAACTGCGCGAGCCGATCATCACCGCCAATATCCTCGTGCCGCCCGAGCATGTGGGCGCAGTGCTGTCGCTGTGCAGCGAGAAGCGCGGCGTGCAGAAGAAGATGCTGTTCCTGGGCGCGCAGGTTTCGCTGCAGTACCACCTGCCGCTGGCCGAGGTCGTGCTCGATTTCTTCGACCGGTTGAAGAGTTCAAGCCGCGGTTACGCTTCCTTCGACTACGAATTCAGTCATTTCCAGGCGGCGCCGCTGGTGCGGCTCGACATCATGATCAACGGTGACCGGGTCGACGCACTGTCGATCATCATCCACAAGGACAGCTCCTACCAGCGCGGCCGCGAACTGGTGGACAAGATGCAGGAGCTGATTCCGCGACAGATGTTCGAGGTGGCCGTGCAGGCCACCATCGGCATGCACATCATTGCGCGTGCCACCGTCAAGGCGCTGCGCAAGAACGTGCTGGCGAAATGTTATGGCGGCGATCTGTCCCGCAAGCGCAAGCTGCTCGAGAAGCAGAAAGAGGGCAAGAAGCGCATGAAGCAGGTCGGGTCGGTGGAGATTCCGCAGGAGGCGTTTCTCGCCGTGCTGCAAGTCGGGCGCAAGTAGCGCAGAGGGTTGCCGATGTTCCTGTCGATCATTCAGATTCTTTCCTGGCTGTTGCTGCCCGTCGCGGCCATCGCGCTGGTGGACGACTGGTTCCTGCGCCCGAAGCGGCGGCTGGCGGCATTGCCGGCTACACCGCAGGATCCGGCCTGGCTGCGGCTCATCTACACCATCCTCCCGGTGCTGGTTGTGGCCGGTGCGGTGAAGCTGTTTCGCTCTGAGCGGCTGGATTTTTCCCTGGTGCTGGTGCTCGTTTCATTCATCGGCGGCGTGATCTGGGCGATTGATGCCTGGTTGCTGCGCGGCGCGCGTGCCCGGGCAGCAGTGGCCGCGGGCAAGGCGCCGGCCGATGTGCCGGAGCCCGGCATCGTGGACTACGCCCGCAGCATGGTGCCGGTGGTGGTGTTCGTGCTGGTGCTGCGCTCGTTCCTGTTCGAGCCGTTCCGCATCCCCTCCGACTCGATGATGCCGACCCTGCAGGCCGGCGATTTCATCCTGGTGAACAAGTTCCACTACGGCCTGCAGGCTGCCGGTGCTGAACCGCAAGATCCTGGATGTGGATGAACCCGAAGCGCGGCGACGTGATCGTGTTCCGCTGGCCGGTGGACACGAAAGTGAATTACATCAAGCGCGTGGTGGGCCTGCCGGGCGATCGTATCAAGATGGTTTCGGATCGCATCTACGTGAACGGTGTGCCGCTCGAGCAGGCCGATCTGGGGCGTTATTCCGATGGTTGCTACGAAAACATGCGGCTGGCAGAAGTGCATACCGGCGAGCATGTGCATCGGGCGCTTTCCTGCCTCACCCCCGACTACCTGGCGAAGTCGCAGCTGCCGGGTTGCAACCGCGATATCGATCGCAGCTACCCCTGTACGGAAGATGGCGATGGCCTGGGTGCCATGGCCGGCCTTGCGGACCGGGGCGATTTCGAAGAGGTGACGGTGCCCGCTGGCAACTACCTCATGATCGGTGATAATCGGGACAACAGCGCGGACGGACGGGAATGGGGCTTCGTACCCGAAGCCAATCTGGTCGGTAGCGCGCGCAGGGTTTGGCTCAATTTCGACTGGAATCGCAATCCCAGGATCAACTGGGCGCGGTTCGGTGAGCGGATCGAATAAAACGTTCAGGAGGCGGTCTCATGCGCAGTCGTCAGGCAGGCATCACATTCATTGGCTGGTTGTTTCTGCTGGCGCCCGTGGCGGTGGTGGGATACGCGGGAATCCGTCTAACCCCGGTGTACCTGAACTACATGAAGGTAGCCAAGGCACTCGAGCAGACCGCCAGTGAAAACAAGGGCGAGGCACAGATCAATCCCGGTGCTGTCCGGGTGGCCATCGAGAAGCGCTTCGACATCGAAGGGGTCAATTATCCCAAAGTCAGCGATGTCTCCGTCGCGCGCGACGGCGGGAGCTGGGCGCTGTCGGTCAACTACGATGACATCGTGCCGATGTTTGCCGGAATCTCGCTGCTGGTGCATTTCGAAAAAAGTGCTGTTGTCGAGTGACACCACCGATGCGGCCGTCCAGTCCTGGCTCCGTCGAGTGCTGGGTCGGGAAGTCCAGCAGCCCGAGCTCTATCGTGCGGCGCTGACGCATCGCAGCGCCAGCGAAGACAACAATGAAAGACTGGAATTCCTGGGCGATGCCGTGCTGGGCATGGTGATCGCCGAAGAGCTGTATCGGCGTTTTCCGGGTGCAGACGAAGGAAACCTCAGCCGCATGCGCGCGCAGCTGGTGAGCAGCGGACCACTGGCGGCCATCGGAGCGGAGATCGGCATTGGTGCGATGCTGCAGCTCGGCAGTGGCGAGTTGCGAACGGGTGGGTTCCGGCGTGAATCCATACTGGCCGATGCCACCGAAGCGCTGTTCGGCGCCGCTTTTCTGGAAGGTGGGCTGGAGGCTGCGCGTCCGCTGATCCTGAAGCTGATGGCAGGCAGGCTGGATGGCCTGCAGCCGGAAGCCGAACTCAAGGATGCGAAGACCCGGCTGCAGGAGTTGCTGCAGGCACGCGCCGAAGTGCTTCCCGAGTACCTGCTCGAGAGTGCAACCGGCGAGCCGCACGAACAGGTGTTTGCCGTGCGTTGCCACGTGCGACTGGCTGATGGAACGACATTCAACGCGCCCGGCGTCGGCTCCAGCCGCCGCCGGGCAGAACAGGAAGCGGCGGCTGGCGTTCTGCATGAACTGCGGCCAAGGTGGGCATGATGAGCGACACACCAGACACCGCAGCGGAACCCGGCGCGTCCGTTCCTGAGCATCGCTGTGGCTTCGCCGCACTGATCGGTCGTCCCAACGTGGGCAAGTCCACGCTGCTGAACGGGCTGACGGGACAGAAGCTCTCCATCGTCACGCCCAAGCCGCAGACCACGCGGCATCGCGTTCTGGGGCTGGTGAATCTGCCGGATGCGCAGATTGCATTCGTCGACACCCCTGGCCTGCACCGGATGGAAGGGCGCGCACTGAATCGTGCGATGAACCGCGCCGCCGCCGCCGCGGCACTGGATGCCGATGTCGTCATCTTCGTGGTCGAGGCCCTGCGCTTCGGTGAAGAAGATGCCCTGGCGCTGTCGCGGGCGGCTGAGTCCGGTCGTCCGGTGGTCGCGGTGGTCAACAAGGTGGATACCGTCTATCCCCGCGACCGCCTGCTGCCCTTCCTGGCGGATCTTGCAAGCAAGCACGATTTCGTCGAGATCATGCCGTTGTCCGCGCTGAATCCGGCCGACATGCTGCGGCTGCAGCAGGTGATCGCGCGGCAGTTGCCCGTGTCGGTGCCGCTGTTCCCGCCGGAACAGCTCACCGACCGCAGCCAGCAGTTCCGCATCGCCGAGATCATCCGCGAGAAGCTGACGCTCGAACTCAACGAGGAACTGCCCTATGGCATCGCCGTTGAAGTGGAGGCCATGGGCGAGGACGAAGGCCAGCTGCTGGTTTCAGCGGTCATCTGGGTCGATCGTGCCGGCCAGAAACCCATCGTGATCGGTGCGCGGGGCGAAAGGCTGAAGCGGGTGGGCACCTCAGCCCGGCATGAGCTGAACCTGCTGCTGGGCAAGCGACTGCACCTGAATCTGTGGGTGAAGGTGCGCGAGGACTGGGCCGACAACGCCCTGGCGTTGCGGCAGCTCGGCATGGAGTAGGCCGCCATGCAGCGCGTTGAACATACGCCGGCATTTCTCCTGCACCAGCGGCCCTGGGGCGACAGCGGCCGGATCTTCGAGTTGTTTTCCCGTCAGCATGGCCGGCTCAGCGTGTTTGCGCGCGGCGTGCGCGGTGCCAATGCAAAGCTGGCCGGCGTGCTGCAGCCTTTCCTGCCATTGCTGGTTTCCTGGGCCGGGCGGGGCGAGTCGCCACGCCTGACTGGCGCCGAAATGGATGTGGCGGTGATGGGTCGCAGTGCGATTCCGCAGGCTCGGCTGATGTCTGCCTGGTATCTCAGCGAGCTGGTGCTGTCGCTGACGGCGCGCCACGACCCCCAGCCGGAACTCTATGACCACTACGGCGCTGCGCTGGATGACCTGCGTACCGCGCCCAGTCTGCCGCGCACGCTGCGCCTGTTCGAGAAACGGCTGCTCGATGTGCTGGGTTATGGCATCACGGAACTGCGCGAAGCGCGGTTCGACGATCCGGAAGAACTCGAGCGGCTCAAGCCGCAACTGCGGCAGGCGCTTGCAACCTGCCTGGAAGGTCGCAGCCTGCGAACGCGTGTTGTGGCACAGTCGCTGCGGGATTTTGGTCGGGCACAACGCCAGGGAGAGTAGGTGTCGCAGGTGAATTCCATCGCCCTGGGCGTGAATGTGGATCATGTGGCTACGGTGCGGCAGGCACGCCGGGCGCGGCATCCGGACCCGGTGCATGCGGCACTGGTTGCGGAGCAGGCGGGCGCCGACAGCATCACCATGCATCTGCGGGAAGACCGCCGCCACATCATCGACCGTGATCCGTTCGCCCTGCAGGAGCGGATGCAGACGCATCTGAATCTGGAGATGGCCGTCACTGCGGAGATGCTGGCCATCGCCCAACGCCTGAAGCCCGCCGACTGCTGCCTGGTGCCGGAGAAGCGCACCGAGGTCACTACCGAAGGGGGGCTGGATGTACTGGGGCAGCAGCCCTTGCTGCTGGACGCCGTGGCGCAGTTGCGTGCGGCCGGCATCCGGGTTTCGCTGTTCATCGATCCCGATCTTGCGCAGATCGAAGCCTCGCGGGCAGCCGGCGCGCAGGTGGTGGAGTTGCACACGGGCGCTTATGCCGAGGCCACCGGTGCCGGCCGCGCGCATGAACTCGAACGCCTGCGGGTGGCGGCGCGGCGGGCTGCGGCCATTGGCCTCACCGTGCATGCGGGCCACGGGCTCGATTACCACAACGTGCAGCTGGTCGCGGCCATTCCCGAGATCGTCGAACTCAACATCGGGTACGCGATTGTCGGCCAGGCACTGTTCTCGGGGCTCGGCGAGGCCGTGCGTGAGATGAAGGCATTGATGCTTGCCGCGCGGCAATGAACCATCTGATCTTCGATATCGAGACGATTCCGGATGTGGAGTTCGGACGCCGCTTGCTGGGGCTCGATGGTCTGCCAGACGCTGCGGTCGCCGCTGCCATGTTCGCGCACCGTCGCCAGGCGAGCGGCAACGATTTCCTGCCGCTGGCGCAACACCGCGTGGTGGCGATTGCCTGCGCGCTGCGCCGCGGTGATTCCCTCACGGTCTGGAGCCTGGGTGATGCACACAGCAGCGAGAAGGAGCTGCTGGAGCGGTTCTTCGATGGCATCGAACGCTTCACGCCGGATCTCGTGTCCTGGAATGGCGGTGGCTTCGATCTGCCGGTCATGCATTACCGCTGCCTGCGGCACGGCGTGCGCGCGGCGCGTTACTGGGAACATGGCGAGGAAGACAGCGCCTTCCGCTACAACAACTACCTGAGCCGCTTTCACTGGCGCCATCTGGATCTCATGGACGTGATCGCCGGCTTTCAGGCGCGCGGTCGTGCGACCCTGGCCGATGTGGCCGCGCTGCTGGGGCTGCCGGGAAAAATGGGCTTTTCAGGTGCAGAGGTCTGGGATGCCTGGCAGGCCGGCAATCTGGACGGCATCCGCCGCTACTGCGAGACCGATGTGCTGAATACCTACCTGGTGTTCCTGGCCTTCGAACGCATGCGCGGACATCTGGATACAACGGAATGGGAAGCTGAATGCGCTCGCGTCCGCGAACTGCTCGGCAGCTCGGTCGAATCGCATCATCAGGAGTTTCTGGGACAATGGGTCGGCATCGCGCAGTAGTCAGTGAGCCCGTGATCGGACGTGTGGATGCACTCAATCACGACGGTTGGGGAGTGGTCCGTGCCGGCAAGACGGTGTTCGTGGCCGGTGCGCTGCCCGGCGAGACCGTGGAGTATCTGGTGCGCCGCTCCGAGCGCAGCCACGATGAAGCACAGTTGCTGCGTGTCATCGAGCCTGCGGCCGACCGCGTCGCCCCGCGCTGCGCGCATTTCGGGGTCTGCGGCGGCTGTTCGCTGCAGCACCTGGCGCCGGAATCACAGTTGCGGATCAAGGACGAGATGCTGCGCGAGACCCTGCGGCGCATCGGCAAGGTTGAGCCCGTGCAATGGCTCGAACCATTGTCCGGCGAGCCCTGGGGATATCGCCGCCGGGCACGACTCGGCGCGCGGTACGTCAATGCCAAAGGCCGGTCGATGGTGGGGTTTCGCGAGAAGATGAGCAGCTTCGTCGCCGACATCGAGCGCTGCGAGGTGCTGGTCCCGCATGTGGGCGGAATGATCGCCGCGCTTTCAAAGCTGGTCACTGCGCTTTCGATCCCGACACGGATTCCGCAGATCGAGGTTGCTGCCGGCGATGGCACCACTGTACTGGTGATGCGCGTGCTGTCGCCGCTCAATGCGGCGGATCGCGAGCTGTTGCGTGATTTCGAGAGCGAACACGGCGTGCGCTGGTTGCTGCAAGCCGGCCGGCCCGATCAGCTCGAGACCTTGCAGGGCGCCACGCCAATGCTCAGCTACGAATTGCCCGCCTACGGTTTGAAACTCGCCTTTGAACCGGCGGATTTCATCCAGGTGAACGGTGACATGAACCGTCGGCTGATCGACCGGGTGCTGGAGCTGCTGCAGCTGGATGACCAGTCCGAAGTGCTCGACCTCTTCTGCGGTCTGGGCAATTTCACGCTGCCGCTGGCCACGCGCGTGCGGCGTGTCGTCGGCATCGAGGGTGATGCGGGACTGATCGCCCGCGCCCGCGCGAATGCAGTCGCCAACGGCCTGGCCAATGCAGCGTTCCACGTCGGGAACCTGGCCGGTGAGGACGCGGTACAGCGCTGCCTGGCGCTGGCGCAGGGCGGCCGGTATTCGCATGTCCTGGTGGATCCGCCCCGTACCGGGGCGGCGGATGTGCTCTCGGCACTGGCAGCGCTGCGTCCCCGGCGGCTGGTCTATGTGTCCTGCCACCCGGGTACCCTCGCGCGCGACCTCGGGATACTGGTAGCGGAGCACGGTTTTTCGCTGCAGGCAGCAGGTATTGTCGATATGTTTCCCCATACCAGTCACGTTGAATCCGTCGCAGTGCTCGACGGTCCTTGAGGAGCAGGCAGAGAATGACGCTGGGTCCGTTGATGGTCGATGTGGCAGGCAAGGCGCTCACGCCCGAGGATCGGGAGGTGCTGCGTCACCCGCTGGTGGGCAGCGTCATCCTGTTCACCCGCAATTACGAGAACCCGGAGCAGCTCGCCGCGCTGGTGGACGACATCCGCGCGCTGCGTTCACCGCCATTGCTGGTGGCCGTCGACCACGAGGGCGGGCGGGTGCAGCGGTTTCGCAGCGGCTTTTCGGTGCTGCCGCCGGCCCGTCGCATCGGCATGGAATTCGACCTGAACCCCGAGCAGGGCATTGCCATGGCACGCTCCATCGCCTGGCTGATGGCTGCCGAACTGCGCGCGCTGCACATCGATTTCTCGTTCGCGCCCTGCGTCGATCTCGATTACGGCGTTTCCGCCATCATCGGCGACCGTGCCTATCACGCCAATCCCGAACATGTGTCGCGTCTGGCCCTGGCAACGGTGCAGGGCATGCGCCAGGCCGGCATGGCCGCCACGGCGAAGCATTTTCCCGGACATGGCGCGGTGGTGGCTGATTCACACCTCGCGCTGCCGGTCGACCGGCGCGAGCTGGCGGATCTTGCCGCCGATCTCCTGCCCTATCGTCGCCTGATTCCCAACGAACTCGCTGCCGTGATGATGGGACACGTGTTGTTCCCCGCCGTCGACTCCGTGCCCGCGAGCTTCTCGCGCCGCTGGGTCAGTGAAATATTGCGTGGCGAGTTCGATTTCCGTGGCGTCGTGTTTGCCGATGACCTGACGATGGAAGGCGCCAGCGTGATGGGCGGGGTGGTGGCACGCGCCGAGGCCGCACTCGATGCCGGCTGCGATGTGCTGCCCATCTGCAATCGCAGGGCGAGCGTTGTGGAAGTCATTGATGGCCTGAAATCCAAGCCTGGCCCTGCCAGCGCGCTGCGCATCCTGCGCATGCGCGGCAAGGATGCCCCGGATCGCGCGGCGCTGCTGGCGTCGAGCCAGTACATCGAATGTCGTGATTGGCTGGCGCGTTGCGAGCGGCCGCCGGAACTCACCTTGAGCTGAAAGGAATCGATCCACCATGCAGCAACTGGATGCAGCGTTCATCAGGCGGGTTCTGGATTCGGCACCGGAAGGCATTGCGATCTGTGATGCCATTGCGCCGGATTACCCGGTCATCTATGTCAACGCCGCCTTCGAGCAGATGACGGGTTATTCCGCCGCCGAAGTGATGGGCACCAACCTGCGCCTGCTGCAGGGCACCGATCGCGACCAGGAAGGGCTGAAACGCGTGCGCGAGGCGCTGGCGCGCGGCGAGGAATGCCGCGTGCTGTTGCGCAATTACCGCAAGAGCGGTGAACTACTGTGGAACGAGATGTACCTGCAGCCGATGCGCAACGGCGGAGGCGTGCCCACTCACTACGCGGCGTTCTTCCGGGACGCGGGTGGCCGGCTGCGAAGTGCCGAGCGCGGACCCGAAGGGCTGCCCACCTGGCTGCGCGAGGATCGCGTCACGGGGCTTTCGTCGCGTGCCTGGTTCGACGAATTGCTGGCGCGCGAATGGCAAGTTGCGCGCCGCGAGTCAAAGCCGCTTACGCTGGCGCTGTTCAACATCGACGCACTCAAGAGTTACAACGAGACCTATGGCAAGTCTGCAGGTGATGCCTGTGTGCGGCGCATCGGTCGCAGCATCGCAGGCGTGTTCCGGCGCGGCTCTGACGTGGTGGGCGTGTGGAGCGAAGGCTGCATCGGCGTGCTGGCCGTGCATCGTGATGGCCTGGGAGTCGGTGGCATCGTGGAGCACGCCACCGGCACTGTGCGCAAGATTGCCGAGATGCACATCCATCATCCGCGCTCGCCCTTGCAGAAATTCGTCACCGTCACGGCTGGGCTCGCGACGGTTACTCCCGAGCGGGATGAGGAAGCTCCGACTCGCCTGATCGAACGGACGGAGCATGCGCTGCAGGATGCCAAGCGCGATCTGCGCGGCGGCCTGAACCAGGCGCCGGACTGATCAGCCGCCGGCGGTAACCAGGGCGATGACGCCCACTGCCGGATGATCGAAGTACTGGGCCTCGTCGGCCTTCACCGGGCGGACTTCCGAGATGTGATAGCGGCGTCCTCCGTCGTCGATGGTGAGGTCGATGCCCAGATGCAGCAGTCGGCCGCGTTCCAGGATCACCTTGCCATTGACACCGGCACTGGCAATGCCGAGTTTGTCGGTTGACACACCGCGGCGTGAGTTGAAGCTGGTGGCGCCTTGTGTCCAGGCCGTGTGCGCCAGCACGCGAAAACCACTGGCGCCCCGCAAACGGCTGGCAGCACCGGCCAGCTTGCGGGTGGTCACATTGGTGGGTTCCACATCGGCGCCGCTCACGGGCTGACCGGGTTCGCTGCCGATCAGCGCGCCGGTCTGGCTGGCGGTGCGAAACACCACGATCTCCACGGTGAAGCGGCCGGCCTGCTGGGGCACGACGAGCGGGCTTGCCAGCAGCAGCAGCGCCAGCATGCCCAGCCGTCTGGTGAGGGTCGGTGCTTTGTACATGGAGTGCATTCTACGCTGGCACCTTGCCGACAGCACGCAGAGGTGCCAGTTGCTGGAGCATGGCGTGGGCGAGGGTGTGGCGCTCGGGGCCCTCGGCGCCATAACCGATGCGCAGCTTCAGGGCGCCCTCCAGCCGGTACACCCGCGGCTCCCGCTGGATCAGCTTGATGATGGCGGCGGGATCGACCTGGTGCTGTTCCTCGAACACGAGGTAGCTGGAGTGGGCGCCGACATCGAGCCGGCGGATGCCGGCGGCGCGGCAGCGCTGCGTCAGACGGGCCACCTGCAGCAGCTGCTGCGCAGGGGGTGGCAGGGCGCCGAAGCGATCGCCGATCTCTGTCTGCAGATCGTCCAGCGCCTGCGGGTCCGGCGCGGCAGCAATGCGCTTGTAGAGCCCGAGGCGGGTCTGCACATCGCCCACATAGTCGGAGGGCAGCAGCGCGGGCATGTGCAGGTTGACCTCGGTGCTGGAGGCCAGTGGCTGCGCCTGGGCGGGATCCTTGCCATCCTTCAGCGCCTTGCACCGTGGCCTCGAGCATGTCGAGGAACATCGTGAGGCCGACTTCGGTCAGTTCGCCGCTCTGCGCCTCGCCCAGGAATTCGCCGGCACCGCGGATCTCCAGATCCTGCGTGGCGAGCAGGAAGCCTGCGCCCAGCTCCTCCAGGGATTCGATGGCCTCCAGGCGGCGCTTGGCATCCTGCGTCAGCGCCTTGCGCGAGGGCACCATCAGGTGGGCAAAGGCGCGATGGTGCGAACGACCGACACGACCGCGCAGCTGGTGCAGCTGCGCAAGGCCGAGGCGGTCCGCATGATTGATCATGATGGTGTTGGCGGTGGGCACGTCGATGCCGCTCTCGATGATCGTCGTGCACAGCAGCACGTCGAAGCGGCGGTGATAGAAGTCCACCATCAGCTGCTCCAGTTCGCGCTCGCGCATCTGGCCATGGCCGACACGGATCGAGGCTTCGGGCACGATGCCGCGCAGCTCGGCGGCGATCTTCTCGATGGTCTGGATCTCGTTGTGCACGAAATAGATCTGGCCGCCGCGGCGCAGTTCGCGCATCACCGCCTCGCGGATCGCCGGCGCATTCCATTCGCCCACCGTGGTGCGGATGGCGACGCGGCCCGCCGGCGGTGTGGTGATCAGCGACAGTTCGCGCAAGCCGCCCAGCGCCATGTTGAGCGTGCGCGGAATGGGCGTGGCAGTGAGCGTCAGCACATGCACTTCGGCGCGCAGCTGCTTGAGTTTTTCCTTGTCACGCACGCCGAAACGATGTTCTTCGTCGACGATGATGAGCCCGAGATTCTTGAATTGAGCATCGGCATGCAGCAGGCGGTGCGTGGCCACGAGGATGTCGATGCGGCCCTCGGCAAGCTGCGCGATGATGTCGCGCGAACCACTCGCGGAGCGGAAGCGCGACAGCGATTCGATGCGCACCGGCAGATCGGCGAAGCGATCGCGGAAATTCGCGGCATGCTGTTCGGCAAGCAGGGTCGTGGGCACCAGCACGGCCACCTGCCGGCCGGCCTGCACGGCGACGAACGCGGCGCGCATTGCGACTTCCGTCTTGCCGAAACCCACATCGCCGCAGACCACGCGGTCCATCGGGCGTTCGCTGGCCATGTCCTGCAGCACGCTGCCGATGGCGTCATGCTGGTCGGCGGTTTCTTCGAAGGGAAATGCAGCGGCGAAGGCCCGGTAGTCTTTCTCGTCGGCCACCAGCGCGCTGCCCTTGCGTGCCTGTCGCTGCGCGTAGAGATCCAGCAGGTCAGCTGCCACATCGCGCACCTGTTCACTGGCGCGGCGGCGGGCCTTGGCCCACTGGTCGGTGCCGAGCTTGTGCAGCGGCGCGGATTCCGCGGCCGCGCCGGTGTAGCGGCTGACGAGGTGCAGCGCGGCCACCGGCACATAGATGCGGTCACCGCCGGCGTATTCGATGACCAGGAACTCGCTGTCCTGCTCGGCGATCTGCATGGCCTGCAGGCCGACATAGCGGCCCACGCCATATTGTTCGTGCACCACGGGTGCGCCGGCTGCCAGATCCTGCAGGTCGCGCAGGATGGCAGCGGGATCCAGCGAGCTGCGGCGGCGGCGACGTTCCTGCTGCGCATGACGGCCGAACATCTCGCCATCGGCCAGCAGCAACAGCGCCGGGTCGGCACAGGAGAGTCCACCGACATCCGGGGCAGTGGTCAGCGCAACCCGGGTCTTCGACTCGAGGAACTCCTTCCAGCCAGCCACCGTATCAAAGGCAATGCCGGCGCCGCGCAGCAGGTCCTGCAGCAATTCCCGACGACCGGGCGAGTCCGCAGCAATCAGCGTGCGGGCAGGGGTCAGGGCGAGTCTTTCTGCCAGGGGAGCCAGCGGCACCTCGGCGCGCGCATCCAGCGACAGTTTCGGTGCCGGCAAGAGCAGCGGAGCACCGACATCACCGCGAAACTCGACGCGCGGATGGACGGACAGCGAAGCCAGCAAGGTGTCCGGAGCGAAGAACAGCTCATCGGGCGCCAGCACCGGGTGTTCGATGTCGTGGCGACGATCCTCATGGCGCGCCACGATGCTCTGCCACACCTGTTCCAGGCTGGGCGCCAATCCGCCGTCTGTCACGAACAGTGCATTGGTCGGCAGGTAGTCGAGCAGGGAGGCGGTGCTTTCGAAGAACAGCGGCAGGTAGAACTCGATGCCCGGTGGTGCCGTGTTCTGGCGCAGTCCCCGGTAGATGGCAGAGCGGGTGGGGTCACCTTCGAAACGCGTGCGGTAGCGTCGCCTGAACTCACGGCAGTTGTCTTCGTCCAGCGGAAACTCGCGCGCTGGCAGCAGCTGCAGTTGCGCCACCTTGTCCAGTGAGCGCTGCGTATCCGGATCGAAGTAGCGGATGCTGTCGATGGCTTCGTCGAACAGATCGATCCGCAATGGCTGGGCGCTGCCCATCGGGAAAACATCGAACAACGAGCCCCGCAGCGCAAACTCGCCGGGCGCGCTGACCTGCGCCACCATGCTGTAGCCGGCACGCGCCAGCTGTTCGCTGACCCGGGCCATGGAGAACGTTTCACCGACCGCGAGCTGGAAGCTGCGCCCGCCGATATATCCGGCTGGTGGCAGCCGTTGCAGCAGGGTCTCGGCGCCAACCAGCAGGATGCCCCTCTGCAGGTTCGGCAGTCGGGCGAGTGTGGCGATGCGCTCCGAAACCAGATCCGGCAAGGGCGAGAACTGGTCGTAGGGCAGCACTTCCCAGTCCGGCAGTTGCAGCACGGGCAGATCGGCGCCAGCAAAGAACGCCAGCTCGCGCCGCAGCTGGTCGAGGCTGCGCGCATCGTCGGCGAGCACCACCCAGGGCCGCGCATCGGCTTGGGCGGCGGTGGCGATGGCCAGCGCCCGCGCGCTGGGATGGCAGTCGGGCCAGGCCTGGTGCGGGGTGCCGCGGTCGGGCAGCGGCGGAACGGGAATCGGGGTCATCGGCGCGAAATGCTGCTACGCGTAGGGTCGCGCAGCATAGCCGTCGGGAGAGAGGTGGGCGAGGCCCTTCAGCCGCCGTGGGCGACGGCGTGCACGACGTGCTGGTATTCGAAATAGACGCTGTAGCCGTCGAAGTCCCAGCGGGTGATGGGCGGCTTGCCCACCGCAGCATGCTTCGCGCGTGGCGCCCCGAAACGGGCTTCTACTGCAGTCATGGAACTGCCTCGTGCCGGCATCTCGGCGGCGGCAGGCTTGATCTGCACCTGGTCGTCCACCAGCAGCGTTTCGGCGGCCAGGGGGGTGGCGGCGCAGAGCGCCAGCGTCATTGCCAGCAGGGTTTTCATGCGCCGACTATAGCAGCGGGAGGTTGCGGATGGGATGCAGGCCCCCGCACCGGGCGGGCAATACTGTGAATTGCGTCGCCAAAATGTCGACCCATGCTTAAATGCGGCGCATGTTTCACCCTTTGCCACTGTTCGTCGGCTTGCGTTACGCCCGGGCGCGTACGCACCGTTATTTCGTCTCGTTCATCACCTGGGTATCGCTCGCCGGGGTGGGCGTGGGAGTGGCCGCGCTGATCGTCATCCTGTCGGTCATGAACGGCTTTGAGATCCGAGCTGCGATCGCGACTGCTGGCGTTGTCCTCACCCGTGCGCGTGACGGCTGCCAGCGCCCAGCAGCCGGAATGGGCCGCTGTGCGCGAGCAGGTTGCTGCGCTGGGTGGCAGCCGGGCTGTGGAGCGATACGCCGAACTGCAGGTGCTCGCCGTGCGCCTGCCCGAGACGCTGCCGCTGATGCTGCGCGCTGCCGGCGTCACCACCGCGGCGGAGTTGCAGACGCTGCTGGTTGATGGCGATCTGGCCGCAATGCAGCGCGGAGAGGGCATCATCCTGGGCCGGCTGGTGGCCGAGCAGCTCGCCGTCCCGTGGGTGGGCAAGTGACTTTGCTGATTCCCGGCGTGACCTCAGGCTCGCTCCCGGAGTTCCGGCTGCGCGAGTTCACTGTTGTCGGCATGTTCGAAGCAGGGATCCAGGACCATGACGGTACGCTGGCCTATGCGAGCCTCGATGCACTCGATGCGCTGGGTGCTGCACGCACCGGCGCAGAAGGTCTTGCCGTGCAGCTGCCGGATTCTCTTTCTGCGCCCGCTTTCGCGCAGCGGCTGCGAACTTCGCTGGACGCCCGTTGGCCCGGTCAGCTCACGGTCACCGACTGGACCGAGGAGCATGCGAGCTACTTCCGGGCCATCAAGATCGAAAAGACCATGATGGCGCTGATCCTGCTGCTGATCGTGGCGGTGGCAGCCTTCAACATCGTGGCGATGCTGGTGATGGTGGTTACGGACAAACGCACGGACATCGCCATCCTGCGTACGCTCGGCGCAAGTCCGGGCGCGCTGGCTGCCGTGTTCATCTCGCAGGGCCTCGTGATCGGCTGGTTTGGCGTGCTCGCTGGCGTGGGGCTGGGTGTGCTGATTGCCCAGAACGTGGGGACGATCCTGCAGGCGCTGGACAGTGTCGCAGGGCTGCGCGTATTTGACGCCGACGTGTACTACATCACGCAGGTGCCCTCGGAGCTGCATGGCTTCGACGTGTTGCTGGTAGCCGGCAGCGCGCTGCTGGTCACGGCACTGGCCACCATCTATCCCGCAATGCGTGCGGCAGCCACCTCGCCAGCCGAAGCGCTCCGGTACGAGTAGCTCATGGCGCTGCGCGACAAATATGAATGGCTGATCGGTACGCGCTACCTGCGCTCCGGTCAGCGCCGCGGTTTCCTCTCTTTCATTTCCGCCATCAGCATCGTGGGCCTGATGCTGGGAGTGGCGGTGCTTGTGGTCGTGCATGTCGGTGATGAACGGCTTCGAGACCGAACTGCGCGCGCGGATCCTCAGTGTCACTTCTCACGCCACGCTTGACGGGCCTGGAAGAACCGCTGCCGGACTGGCGTCGCGCGCAGCAGCAGGCCGCATTGATCGAAGGCGTGAAGTCGGCTGTGCCCTTACATCGAGTCACGCGGCGATGCTGGCGGCCGGCGAACGCCTGACTGGCATACAGTTGCGCGGCATTGATCCTGAGCAGGAGTTGCAGGCAACGGGTCTTGCGAATTCCATGCTGTCGGGATCGCTGACCGATCTCGAGCCAAGAGGATCCCGCATCATCCTGGGTGAAGCACTGGCCAGGGAGCTGCGCGTGAAATTGCAGGACACCGTGGTGCTGGTGGTTCCCAAGGGCAGCGTGACACCCGTAGGCATCCAGCCGCGCACGCAAGCGCTTCACGGTGGTCGGCATCTTCCGCTCCGGCATGTACGAATATGACCGTGGACTGGTGCTGATGCATGCCACCGACGCGGCGCGCATGTTGCTGCTGGGCGATGCCATGACGGGGGTACGCCTGACTCTGGATGATCCGCTGCAGGCCCCGGCCATGGTGCGGCAGTCTGGCTGTGGAACTCGGCGGCGGCTACTACGTCAGTGACTGGACCCGCATCCACGCGAATTTCTTCCGCTCCATCCAGATGACCAAATCCATGCTGTTCGTCATCCTGTCGATGATCGTCGCCATTGCGGCTTTCAATATCGTCGCCACGCTGGTCATGGTGGTGAAGGAAAAGGAGACCGACATCGCCATCCTGCGCACTCTCGGGCGCGGGCCCGCGCAACATCCTGCGCGTGTTTGCCGTGCAGGGCGTCGCCATCGGCATGGCGGGCGTCGCAGCCGGAATCGCATTGGGAGCGCTGGTGTCCGTCAATCTCGAGCGCATCATTCATCAGCTGGAAAAAGTGACCGGCATGCAGTTCCTGGACGCAAAGGTCTATTTCATGAGTGATCTGCCCGGCGCAGGTGCGGCTGGGAGACGTGCTCCAGGTAGCGCTGGTGGCGCTGGTGCTGTGCCTGCTGGCGACCATATATCCGGCCTGGCGCGCCTCGCGCGTGCTGCCGGCGGAGGCTTTGCGTCATGACTGAACTGGTTCTGCAGGCGAGCGCACTGGTGCGCAGTTTCCACGAGGGCAACACCGAGTTGCGGGTGCTGGATGGCGCTGGCCTGTCCGTCGCTGCCGGCGAGCGCATCGCCATCGTCGGTGCATCCGGTTCCGGCAAGACCACGCTGCTGCAGGTGCTGGGCGGGCTCGACATGCCGGATGCGGGCAGCGTCCAGGTTGCCGGTCGTGACATCCACGCCCTGCCCGAACGCGAGCGCTGCGAACTGCGCAACCGCAGCCTTGGATTCGTGTACCAGTTCCATCACCTGCTGCCGGAGTTCTCGGCGCTGGAGAACGTGGCCATGCCACTGCTGGTGCGGCGGATGCCGGCGCGTGAGGCGCAGGCAAAGGCGCGCAGCGTGCTGGAGCGAGTGGGACTGGGCGCGCGGCTCACCCATCGGCCGCATCAGCTTTCTGGTGGTGAGCGCCAGCGGGCAGCCGTGGCGCGCGCGCTGGTAACCGAGCCATTGCTGGTGCTGGCCGACGAGCCCACCGGCAATCTGGATGGCGCCAACGCCGCACAGGTATTCGATCTGATGCTGGAGCTCAACCGCGAACGTGGCACCAGCCTCGTGGTGGTGACGCACGACACACGCCTGGCGGCGCGGATGGAGCGGGTGCTGGTACTGCAGGATGGAAAACTGCACGAACAGCGCGCTAATTCTCCCTGACGGTAGCGCGTTTCGCGTTTAGCCTGTTGACCGTGCTGATGCGCCAGATCAGTTCCAGCAACCGGTATGCGAGATAGCCGCCCACCACACTGCACACCAGGCAGCCCACCAGGAATGGTTTCCAGATGGTGCCGAGGCCGGTCTGCAGCCAGGCCCAGCTCAATTCGAAGGTGAAGTTCCCGGCTGGTTGTCCAACCAGCAGTGCGCCTACCCGGTAGGCCGCGTAGTAGATCGGCACTGCGGTGAACGGATTCATCAGCAGCAGCGTTGCCAGCATGGTCGGCACGTTCAGCCGCCAGATCATGGCGGCCACCAGCCCGAACAGCAGGTGTGCGGGCAGCGGAATGAAAGAAATGGCAATGGCGGCGCCAAAGGCCATCGTGATGGCCCGGCGGTTTACGGACCACAGTCGCGAATCCGTGATGCGCGGGCCGAGGATCCGGAAATACCAGCTGTCGCGCATCCGGGTAGCGAACGGGCGGACCTTGACGAATATCCGGCGGGGCATGGTGCAAAGGATTTTAACAGGCCGGCAGCAACCGGCTTGGTCTAAGGCCGTGCTTGCGTTGCAATATTTGTCGGGAGTGCCAGTCATTGCGCTGCATGCTGTTACTGGGGGGAGTGCTGCTGGCGCTGTGGACGCCCCCGGCCTTTGGGCAGCCGCTGCTGTGGGTGCTGTGCGCAACCCTGCCGCTGTTGCTGTGGCGTCCGACGCTGCGCCCGGGATGGCTGGTGCTGGCGGGGTTTGTGCTTGCGCAGCAGGTTGCACGCGAAGTGCAGGCGCCCGCCATCACCAGCGGCGAGCGGCAACTGATCCATGCAAGCATCGAATCGATTCCGGCGCTGGGCAGCTCCGGCTGGCAGTTCGATGCCGACGTCAGTTTCCCAAGGCAGCCACAGGCCGTGACGCAGCGCGTGCGACTCACATTTCCGCGTGGCGAATTACCGCCAGAGGTGGGTGAACGCTGGCAGTTGGCGGCTCAGTTCAGCACCACCCCATCGGTGGAGCAGGCGCGGGCGCTGCTGCGCGACCACGTCAGCTCCATGGCGCGCGTTCTGCCTGGCGCGCTTAACCTGCGCCTGCAGGAGGCATCCTGGAGCATTGACCGCTGGCGCATGCAGGTGGCCCAGCAGATCGATGCGCGGGTCGCCGACCCTTCTGCGGCAGCATTGCTCGCGGCACTGGCCGTTGGTGCGACGGGCGATGTCTCCGCGCAGCAGTGGCGCGTGTTCAATGCCACCGGCATTACCCATCTGGTGGCCATCTCCGGCATGCACGTGACGTTCTTTGCCATGCTCAGCATGGCGCTGGCCCGATTGCTCTGGCGCCGCCTGCCCGGTGTTGCAGGACTCATGCGGCGCGAGCTGTTTGCTGCCACCACGGGCGTGATGCTGGCGCTGGGATACGCATTGCTGTCGGGGTTTTCCGTGCCGGCACAGCGCACGGTGGTGATGCTCGCCGCCTTCCTGCTGGTGCGCGAATGCGCGCGTGCCACCAAGCCCGCCTGGAGCGTCGCTGCCGCGCTGGCCGCAGTCTTGCTGTACGACCCGTTGGCCGTGCTCAGCGCGGGGTTCTGGCTCTCTTTCGGCGCGGTGGCGGCCATCGTGCTGCTGGCCGGCGCGAGGATGCAGCAGGCCTCGGCCATGCGCGCGGCGGTCCATGTGCAGGGATTGGTCACTCTGGCTCTGCTGCCTGCAACGCTTGCGATATTCGGCACCTTCTCCGCAGCCGGAGTGCTCGCCAATGCGCTGGCCATTCCCACGTTCACCTTCCTGCTGGTGCCACCGGTACTGCTCGCCACGGCGGGCTACCTGTTACCGGGTGCTGTCGGGCACTGGTGCGCCGACCTTCTCATTGGCCTTGCGGCCTCGGTGGCAGAATGGCTGTGGCCGGCACTGGCCCGCTGCGCAGAAATTGCGGGTGCCGTCTGGAACGCAACTCCACCGGCTGCCTGGTATCTGCTGGTGTTGCCGGCACTGCTGTTCGCCCTGGCGCCACTGACCCGCGGCGTGCGTGTCGCGGCGCTGTGCGCGCTGTGCTCGGTGTTCCTGTTGCGCGAACCACGACCCTCCGCGGGCGAACTGTGGCTGGATGTGCTGGATGTGGGTGCTGCCACCGCCGTCATGCTGCGCACCCGGAATCATCTGCTGCTGTATGGCACCGGGGAGAAGTTCGGCACTGCCGGCAGATCATTCGAATCGCGGCTTCTGCCCCATGTGCAACGCAGTGGCTATCCGGCCGTGGACCTGTGGCTCGCCGGCAGTCTCGGGCGGGACACACAGGCTGCGCTGGTGCGCGGCGCGGCATGGCTGCCACTTCACCGCACGGAAACAGCAGCCGGACCCGCGCCGCCGGAACTGAGTGTCTGCAGCCCGCGCACCTGGAACTGGGATGGTGTCCGTTTCAGCGTTGTGACGCTGCCAGCCACCCGCGGCTGTGTCCTGCGCGCCGATGTCGGGGGGCGCTGGCTGGAACTGGCCTCTGAAACCGGCCGCCCGGAAGGCGCGGGCCCGCAACCCGGGAACAGGGATGAGGCGCAGGTGTTGCTGCTGCCGCGCTCGGCCGGAGCAGCAGCACGGCGCAAGCCGGCAGCCGGCGCATTGCTGCTGGCGAGTGTTTCGGACACCGAGTGGGACTCGTCCTCCTGGCTGCGGCTGCGCCGCCAGTGGGCTAGCGGAGGCAACGCGGTGCTGGCCACCGCCGCGGAAGGCAACCTGCAGCTGCGGTTCAATGCCGAGGGCGAAGTCCGCCGGCCCCTGACCGCCAGTCGTTTGCAGGAAGTGGTGGCGTCGCTCTTCGGCTATCATGCGCGCCCATGTGGGAAATCGTGTTAGCCGGCGGGCCCTTCATGTGGCCCATCATCCTGTGTTCCATCATCGCGGGCGCCATCGTGCTGGAACGCCTGTGGACCTTGCAGCAGCGCCGCGTGACGCCGCCGGACCTCACCCGGCGCATCTGGGCGCTGGTCGAAGCAGGGCAGGCCAACGACAAGGTCATCGCTGCCCTGGAGGTGAACTCGCCGCTGGGCAAATTGCTCGCCACCGGCCTTGCCAACCGTCACCGCCCGCGCGCGGTGATGATGGAACGCCTGGAAGATGCCGGGCGCCATGTGGCGCATGATCTGGACCGTTTCCTCAACACGCTCGGCACCATCGCCGGCGTCTCGCCGCTGCTCGGCCTGCTCGGCACGGTGACCGGCATCATCAAGGCATTCAACGCGATCTATTCCGGTGGTCTCGGTGATCCACGCGCGCTGTCCGGCGGCATCTCCGAGGCGCTGCTGACAACCGCCGCCGGGTTGTGCGTGGCGATTCCGGCCTACGTCGCCTACCGCTACCTGCGCGGACGCGTCGATGGCATCGTGGTGCAGATCGAAAAGGATGTCGTGCGTTTCGCCGATGCGCTCAACGACCGGATGGAACAGGGCCGGGAGCCAGAGTCCGAGTGAACCTGCGGCCACGACGCCTGGAAGATCCCGAGATCAACCTGATCTCGCTGATCGATGTCGTGCTGATGCTGGTCATCTTCTTCATGCTGTCTTCCACTTTCGTGGACGAAGGGCGCATGAAGGTGCAGCTGCCTGCTGCCGCTGAACAGCCGCAGCAGAGTGGTGGTGCGGAGCGCATCGTGGTCACGGTCACCCAGGCAGGCGGCTACCGGGTGAACGAACGGGAGCTGGTCAATTCCAGCCGCGAAACCCTGCAGCGCGCGGTGGCGGCCGTGGCCGGTGAATCCCGCGCGGCGCGCGTCGTGCTGCGCGCCGACGGTCGCGCCACCCACCAGTCGGTGGTCACGGCGATGGACGTGCTGGGCCGCATGGGCTTCTCGCAGCTGGACGTCGCCACCATCCCGCCGGCGCCATGAAGGCCGCTCTGCCGGCAGCGGCAGATGCACGGGCCGTCTACGGACGATTGCTGCGCTACGCCCGGCCGTGGCGCGGGCAGTTCCTGATCGGTGTCTTCGGCATGGCGCTGTATGCGTCCACCGAGGCTGGCACAGCCTGGTTCGTCGACAAATTCCTCGAGCATGCCTTCGTGCGGCCGGATCCGCGCGTGGTCTGGGCCGTGCCACTGGGCGCCGTGTTGCTGTTCCTGGTGCGCGGGATCGGCGATTACCTCGCCACCTATTTCCCGGGCCGCGTCGGGCGCCAGGTGGTCAAGGCGATACGCCGTGATCTGTTCGAGCAGTACCTGCATCTGCCGGCTTCGACCTACGATCGCGAACCGGGAGGCCGGATGCTTTCGCGGCTGGTCTACGATGCCGAACAGGTCGCTGAAGCAGCCACCAACTCCGTCGCCGTGATCGTGCGCGATTCGCTCGCATTGATCGGTCTGCTCGGCTACATGTTCTACAAGTCGTGGCAGTTCACGCTGCTCGCGCTGGTGGCCGCGCCGATCATCGGCTGGGTGCTCGGTGGCATCAACCAGCGCTTCCGTCGTCACAGCGCGCGCATCCAGCAGTCGATGGGCGATTTCACGCGCGTGGCCAAGGAATCGCTGGAAGCCCAGCAGCTGATCAAGACCAGCACGGCCGAAGCGAGCCAGCAGCGCCGCTTTGAAGTGGTCAATGAACAGAACCGCCGCAATCACGAGCGGCTCATCAATGCGCGCGCAGCCAGCGGCCCGGTGGTGCAGATGGTTGCCGCGCTGGGGCTGGCTGCAGTGCTGGCGGTGGCCATCAACAAGGTGGTGGCTGCGGAAGTGGCCGTGGATGAGTTCATCGGCTACATCGCCGCCACGCTGCTGGTGATGGCGCCGTTGCGGCGCCTGGTGAACGTGGGTGGTCCGTTGCAGCAGGGAATCGCCGCAGGCGCGGGAATCTTTGCAGTGCTGGATCAGCCGCGCGAATCCGCAGCGGCGCGGCGGCCACTGGAGCGCGCGCGAGGCGAGGTGACCTTCCAGGATGTGGAGTTCGCCTATGCCGGCGCAGAGCCGGTGCTGACGCAGATCGGTTTCACTGCCGTGTCCGGGGCAGACGCTGGCCATCGTGGGCAAGTCCGGTGCGGGCAAATCCACACTGGTGGGGTTGCTGCCACGTCTGTACGAAGTGACTTCAGGCGCGGTGCTGCTGGATGGTGTCGATGTGCGGGAATACGGCTTGCGCGACCTGCGTCGGCAGATCGCCTATGTCGGGCAGGATGTCACGCTGTTCGACGACACCATCCGCAACAACATCGCCTTCGGCATGGAAGAGATGCCGGCTGCTGCAGTCGAAGCGGCAGCGAAGGCTGCGCATGTGATGGAGTTTGCCGCGGCCTTGCCGCAGGGTCTCGATACCCCAGTGGGTGATCGAGGTGGGCTGCTGTCGGGAGGTCAGCGGCAACGCATCGCCATCGCGCGGGCCATCCTGAAGAATGCGCCGGTGCTGGTGCTCGATGAAGCCACTTCGGCACTGGATTCGGAATCGGAGCGGCATGTGCAGGATGCGCTGGCGCTGCTGCGGCAGGGCCGGACCACACTGGTGATCGCGCATCGTCTGGCAACGGTGGAACAGGCGGACCAGATCCTGGTGCTGCACGAAGGGCGCATCGTGGAGTCCGGCACGCATGCCGAATTGCTGGCGCGGGGCGCGCAGTACAGCCAGCTGCACCGGCTGCAGTTCAATGCCTGACAGCAACGCCTTGCGCCGCTGGCTGGAACGCAGCTGGTATGGCGGCAGGCGGCGGTCGTGGCTCGCGCCGCTGACCCTGCTTTTCGCCGGGATCACCGGCCTGCGCCGACTGGCCTATCGCTGGGGATTGCTTGCAAGCCAGCATCCCGGTGTGCCGGTGGTGGTGGTGGGCAATCTCACCGTGGGCGGCACCGGCAAGACGCCGCTGGTGATCTGGCTGGCCCTGCAATTGCACCGGCAAGGCCTGCGGGTTGGCGTGGTGCTGCGTGGTTACGGCGGCAGCGCAGTCGGGCCCATGCCAGTGACGGCAACCAGTGATCCGGCGGCAGTTGGTGATGAAGCAGTGCTGATCGCCACTCGCACTGGTTGTGCGGTGGCAGTTGGCCGTCAACGCGCGGCGGCAGCAGGCCTGCTGGCTGCCAGTGGCTGTGAGCTGGTGCTCAGTGACGACGGCCTGCAGCATCTGGCTTTGCGCCGTGATCTGGAGATCGTCGTGGTCGATGGGGCACGTGGTTTCGGCAATGGGGCGCTGCTGCCACAGGGTCCGTTGCGCGAATCGCCATCCAGGCTGCGCGGAGTTGCCGCGGTGGTGATCAATGGCCCGGACGCAACCGGGCTCGCTGCCGCAACTCGTGGCACCGCTGGCCATGAGCATCGATGCGGACGAACTGCGCGCGTTGTCCAATGACTCTGTGCTCGCCATGGAGGCATTGCGAGGCGTCCGGGTGCACGCCGTGGCCGCAACCGGCAATCCGGCGCGGTTTTTCGACCTGCTGCGCAGGCTCGGCTGCCAGCCGGTGGAGCACGTCTTTGCCGACCATCACGCATTCCAGCCGGCAGATCTCGCGTTTGCCGAGCCGCTGTCGATCGTCATGACGGAAAAGGATGCCGTAAAATGCCGTGCCTTCGCCACGGAGCGCATGCAGTACCTTCGGGTTTCGGCAAGTTTGGCCGACGCGGATGCTGCGCGGCTGCTGCAGCGGGTGCAGGGCTGCCTTACGAAGGGAGAGCGCATACATGCTTGATTCGAGACTGCTGGATATCCTGGCCTGCCCGCTGTGCAAGGGGCCGGTGGTATTCCGGCGCGAAGCCGCAGTGCTGGTGTGTCGCGCCGACCGGCTGGCGTTTCCCGTCGTGGAAGGCGTGCCGGTGATGCTGGAGGTCGAGGCGAGGGTGCTCAACAGCGATGATCCGCTGCTGGATCGCTAGCCGATGTTTCGCGTAGTCATTCCGGCTCGTTATTCGTCGACGCGGCTGCCCGGCAAGCCGCTGCTGCTGCTCAGAGGCAAGCCGTTGCTGCAGTGGGTGCACGAGGCAGCTGTTGCCTCGGGCGCTGACGAAATCATCGTGGCCACCGATGACGAACGCATACTCGAAGCCGCAGCGGCTTTCGGCGCAAAGGCACGGCTCACCTCCCTGACACATGTGTCCGGCACCGACCGGATTGCCGAAGTGGCGCTGCAGTCAGGCTGGGGAGATCACGATATCGTCGTGAACCTGCAGGGCGATGAACCGCTCATGCCTCCCGATCTGATTCGCCAGGTGGCGCAGCTGCTGCAGGAGCATGAATCCGCGGCCATTGCCACGCTCGCGGCACGCATCACCGGCATCGCGACCTTCCTCGACCCGAACGCGGTGAAAGTGGTAACGGACAATACCGGCCGCGCCCTGTACTTCAGCCGGGCACCGATTCCCTGGGGACGCGACACCGCTGCTGCCGGACTTGCTAGCCAGCGCGGCTACAGTGGCGCCCGGCGTCACATCGGACTGTATGCATACCGCGTGGGTGCGCTGCGGCAGCTGTCGCTGCTGCCCACCAGCCTGCTGGAGCAGCTGGAAAAACTCGAGCAGTTGCGCGCGCTCGAGAACGGACTGGAGATCCGCGTTGCCGATGCCATCGCCCAGCCGGGCCCGGATGTGAATACGGCGGAAGACCTGGCGCGGGTGACCTTGCTGATGAACCAGACTGTGGAGTCCGCAACATGAACGTTCCTGGCCTCGATCTCTCGCAGGTGGCAGTCAGCGATGTGGCGCATGCCATGCAGCTGGCGCTCGGCCCGGTGTTCCTGCTCAATGGCGTCGGCGTGATGCTCGCGATGCTCACCACCCGTCTGGCACGCGTCGTCGATCGCGCGCGCGGCCTCGAAACGCGCCTGCCGCTGGCGGCCGAGAACGAGCTGCGCGAGATCCATCGCGTACTGGCAGTCACCAGCCGGCGGGCGCGCCTCATCAACCGGGCGATCACGCTGGGGACCGTGGCAGCGCTCCTGGTGGCAACGGTGGTGGCGATGCTGTTCGCCGCTGCATTCCTCACTTTTCCGATCGGCCAGCCCATCGCGATCCTGTTCGTGATCTGCATGGCAGCGTTGTTCGGCTCGCTGCTCTGTTTCCTGATCGAAGTGCGGATAGCGACCGAGGCGCTGCGCTTCGGTCCCCCGCGCAGTTAGCGGCGGAAGTCGGGCAGGCACGGCCCCGTCGCGCTGACGTGGTGCATGCCGCTCCGTCCTGGGGCGGCATGGGCCCCGATTACCCCGCAAAGCGGGGGCTGCGGCGCAGTCTGAACATGGCACGGCCCTTGCTTTGTATTGCTCATGGCCTCAGAAGCACAAGCAAGAATCGAAACCGGCACGGCCAATGCAGATCGCATTTCCGTGTCCCAGCCGGATCTGCCGGCACCCACCGTCGTGAACCTAGGTCTGCTCAGCAGTTCGCTGGCATTCCACGTGCGCAAGGCACAGCTGGCATTGCAGCGCCGTGGTCTGCGCAGCGTCTCCGCCCTGCATGTGGGCCCCGCGGAGTTCGGCGCACTGGTGCTGTGCGAACAGAATCCAGGCATGGCGCAGTTCCAGATTGCCGCTGCACTCGACATCGACAAGGCCAGCGTGGTTGCCATCGTGGATCGCCTCGAGGAACTGGGCTGGCTGCTGCGCCGTCGCAGCAATTCCGACCGGCGCCGTTATGGTCTGTACCTCACTGCGGAAGGTGCGCGGCAGGCGCAGGTGCTGCGCGCGCAGGCCGAGAAAGCGGAGTCCTTCGCCCACGATATCTTCTCGCCCGACGAGATGAACCAGCTGCTGGGGCTGCTCGCCCGCCTGGGCTGACGCCGCGGTACACTGGGCGTTCGTGAACGACGCCCAGGAGACTCCATGACAGCGGTGACCTTGCCCGAGGCGGCTGCGCCTCGCGACCAGGCCGTGGTCTCGCTGCCGGTGCGCCGCTGGCGGGCCGGTGCGTGGCAGGAAGTCATCGACAATGTCGCCGCCGAAGTTCCCGTCGCGCTTTCCTACAACTCCATTCCGCATGTGGTGATGATGGCCACGCCGCATGATCTGGAAGACATGGGTGTGGGCTTCACGGTGAGTGAATCACTGGTGGCCGATTACTCCGAGCTGCGGGATGTGGCGCTCGATGTCTCCTCGGGTGCCTTCGAATTGCGACTCAGTGTCGCGGGCTCCCGGCTTGGCGAGATGCTGCAGCGTCGGCGCAATCTCACCGGTCGCACGGGCTGTGGTGTCTGTGGTGCCGAGACCGTCGAGGATGCCATCCGTCGCCCCCCGCCTGTGGCTGCCGGAGGGGAGACTCCGCGCGAACGTCTGGTGCTGGCGCTGCGCCGCATGCGGGAGCTGCAGCCGCTGGGGCAGCTTGCCGGAAGCCTGCACGCCGCAGCATGGGTGAGCTGGGAAGGCGAGGTGCAGCTGGTGCGCGAGGACGTCGGCCGCCACAACGCGCTCGACAAACTGATCGGCGCGAAGCTGCGCGGCGGACAGAACCTCCAGGATGGCTACGTCATGGTGACGAGCCGTGCCAGTTACGAGATGGTCCAGAAGGCCGCCACACTCGGCATCCGCATGCTGGTGGCAGTGTCTGCACCCACCGCGCTCGGTGTAGAGCTGGCGCGCGAATGCGGGCTGACGCTGGTCGGCTTCGCGCGTGAAGAGCAGCAGGTTGTCTACAGCCATCCGCAGCGCTTGCTGTAATGCCGTTCCGGATCACCATCGAGACCGTCTGGCGGTTTACCCAGGAGCAGGACACGCGCTCCATGCTGGTCATGCTCGATTTTCTCTATGAAATCCGTGCCACAGGCAAGATCACGCGGGCGGCCGAGCGCGCCCAGGTGTCTTATCGTCATGCCTGGAACCTGATCGAGAAGTGGTCGGAATTCTTCGGCACGCCACTGGTGGAGCGACGCCAGGGACGGGGCTCGGTTCTCACGAACTTTGGCGAACGGCTGGTGTGGGCCGGGCAGCGACTGCAGGCACGCCTGGGTCCGCAGCTGCAGAATCTCGCGCAGGAGCTCGAAAGCGAGATCAATGCGCTGCTGCCTGCGGGTGGCACCACCGTGCGGGTCAACGCCAGTCATGGATTCGCGGTCTCGGCATTGCGAGATCTGCTCGGGCAGGAAGCCGATCTGCGGGTGGATTTCCGTTATGTAGGCAACGTCAATTCACCCGCATCGCTGGCGCATGGCGGTTGCGACCTCGCCGGCATGCATCTGCCGCAGGGCGAGCTGCGCGCGCGCAGCATGGCAGGCTGGCGGGATGTGCTGTTGCCCGCCGAGCATCGCGTGATCAGCTTCGTTAAGCGCGAGATGGGTCTGATTGTCCGCAAGGAGCAATCCCCGCGGGATTCATTCGCTGCGGCAGCTGCTCGAACCGGATGTGCGCTTCGTGAATCGCGATCCGGAATCCGGCACCCGCATGCTGTTTGACGAACTGCTCGCGCAACAGGGGCTCGACGGTGCCCGCATCCAAGGCTATCAACAGATCGAATTCACGCACGCGGCAGTGGCGGCCTATGTAGCGAGCGGGATGGCGGATGCCAGCTTCGGTGTCGAAGCAGCGGCGCGGAAGTTTGATCTCGGATTCGTGCCGCTGGTGACCGAAGACTACATCTTCGTCTGTCACCGTCGCAGCCTGGAGAGTCCGGCAGTGCAACGCATCCTGGAAGTGATGCGGGGCGAGGCCTTCGGCCGCGCCATTGCGGCGCTGCCGGGATATGTGGCAACGCAGCCTGGCATGGTCAGATCGATCGAAGAAGTGTTCGGCAGCTGGAGCTGAGGGCTGCCCAGGGGCTAGCAGACCTCGTTTTCCCCGTTCAACGCAGCAAGCACCTGCCGCATCGGCACGGCGCTGGCCAGCACGCGTTCCACCACCGCAGCGGTGTCGTTCAGATCAACCCGGGGAGGGTGGGCTCCCTGCAGCAACGCATCGGTTGCGATGGCAACCACCAGCGGGTCGTCGGGGTACAGCAGTGGTTTGCCGACGGCGCTGCGGTACACCTCGAGCTTGGGATGGCGTTCGTGCTTGAAGCCCTCGATCAGCACCAGATCGCAGGGCGATACTTTCTGCAGCAGCGCTGCGAGTGTCGGCTCGGCCTCTTCGCCCAGTTCATGCATCTGCACCCAGCGGCGCGCGGAACTGACGATTACTTCGCAGGCGCCGGCCTCGCGGTGCTTCCAGGAATCCTTGCCGGGTGTGTCCACGTCGAACTCATGATGCGCGTGCTTGAGCGTCGCGACGCGCAGTCCGCGTGCAGTGAGCAGCGGAATGAGCCTGGTCAGCAGCGTCGTCTTGCCGGAGCCGCTCCAGCCGGCCAGGCCGAGTACACGTGGGTCTTGCATCGCGGAACTTATATAGTGGCGCGTCATGCAAGCCAAGAACTCCGTGGTGGGTGTCGTGATCGCCGGTGGCCGATCGCTGCGTTTTGGCGGCGAGAAGGCAGTCGCGCCATTCCGTGGACGACCACTGCTGCTGTGGGCAGTGGAACGTCTGGCGCGAGTGTGCGACCGGGTGGCCGTCAATGCCCGGCCCGGAACGCAGGCGGCAGCGATGGCGGAGGCCGAGGGGCTGGTGCTGCTGCACGATGCGCCGGGTGATCCGGATGGGCCGCTTGCCGGCGTGAGGGCGGGTCTGGATTGGGCACAAGGCCTCGGTGCTGCAACGCTGGCCGTGAGCCCCTGCGATGCGCCGCTGCTCCCGGACGATCTCTACGCGCGTCTCGTTGTGGCTGCGGGCACCGGCGCGGCGATGGCCGAGACTTCCGAAGGACGCCAGCCTCTCTGTGCGGTCTGGCCGGTCGGAGCCTTGCCTGCGCTGACGGTGGCCCTGGCAGGCGGAGCGCACCCTCCCACCTGGCGCATGCTGGAGCAGGCAGGCGCGGTGAAAGTGCTTTTCGATGAGCCTGCCGCCTTTGCGAATCTGAATACCCGCGAAGATCTTGCGCGGTTCGAGGCGTTGCAGCAGGCGCCGGTTGTCTACCAGCGGTAGAAGTCCGCCATGAATCCCGCCGGGTAGCCTTCCGGCCGCGGGGGCAGTTCCACGAAGCCATCCGTGCCGGCGAGGGCCAGGAAATCACCGGAACCCTGCGGCGGGCGAGCGCTCGCCAGTGCGAGTTCCGGCGCTTCCGGGCGCAACGCGACAGGCATGAAGTAGGTCATCTTGCGACCGCTGGCCTGCTCGAACAGCGCAACGCGCTCACGCGCTGTCGTCCGACCCCGCATCAACGCCCGCAGGGCCGGCAATACGAATCGCGTCAGGCAGATCAGCGTCGCGACCGGATTGCCTGGCAGGCCGAACACCAGTTGTCCCTGCGGGCCAACTCCGAACCACATCGGGCGGCCGGGGCGCTGCGCGACCTGGGAGAAGACTTCTTCCACGCCCAGTGACTTCAGCACCTGCGGCACGAAATCGAATTTGCCCTTGGATATGCCGCCGCTGAGGATCAGCTACATCATGGGCAGCCAGGATCTCACCGAGGGCGCCCTGCATCGCTGCGGCGTCGTCGCGCAGGTGCGCATCGTGCACGGACTCGTAGCCATGCAGCTGCAGCGCAGCCGCCACGCCGTAGGCGTTCGACCGCCGCACCTGGTGATCGGCCACCGGCTCGCCCGGTTCGACGAGTTCGTCACCGGTGGAGATCACCATCACTCGCGGCTGGCGGCTGACAAGCACGGCGGCACAGCCCGGCAGAGGCCACCACTGCGACTTCGGCAGCACCGAGGCGCATGCCTGGCGTGAGCATGGGAACACCGGGCCGGCTGTCCGAGCCGCGGCATTGCACGTTGCGCCAGGTTTCTGCCGTGGCCTCCGGCTTCAGGGTGACCGCGCCATCGGCGAGGTCGTATTCCTCGAGTGGAATGACGCTGTCGGTGCCCTGCGGCAGCACGGCGCCGGTCATCACTTCAATCGCGGCGTCTGGTGCAGCAAGCGTCAGCGGCGGATCACCCGCGGCCTGCGTGGCCTGCAGCCGGAATGCGCGTACACCCGCGGCAAACGCGCTGCCCGCAACCGCGACGCCATCCATGCAGACGCGGTCAAAGGGCGGATTGTCACGCTCGGCGAACACTTCCTGCCGCAGGATGCGTCCGCGACATTGCCGCAATGCCTGCATTTCGGCAGGCAGCGGCCTCACGCGCGACAGGATGGCCTGTTCGGCCTCTGCAGGCGTGAGGGCCTTGCTCAGACGGTCACCTCGTCCACGGCGCGGCTGTAGCCCAGCGTGGACGCAGCCGTGCCACCCTTGGAGATCGCCACCGCGCAGTACTTGAACTCCGGAATCTTGCCGAAGGGATCCAGCGCGGCATTCGTCAGCACGTTCGCCGCAGCTTCGTAATAGGCGAACGGTATGAACACCGTGCCATTGGGCGTGCCGTCGTCACGGCGGATGGCGATGGCCACTTCGCCGCGGCGCGAGCGCACGGTGATGGTTTCGCCAGCCTCGATGCCGAGCTTGCGCAGCTCCGCGCCATTCATGGAAGCGGTGGCCATGGGCTCGATCGCATCGAGCACGACGGCGCGGCGGGTCATGCTGCCCGTGTGCCAGTGCTCGAGCTGGCGACCGGTGATCAGCACGAAGGGATAGTCCACATCCGGCCGCTCGTTCGCGGGAATGATGTCGGCCGGCACCAGCTTCACGCGGCCGTCGTCGGTCGCGAAGCTGTCGATGAACACCGTGGGCTGGCCCGGATCGGAATCGCTGTGGCAGGGATAGGTGACGCTGGACTCGCGCTCGAGGCGTTCCCAGCTGATGCCGCCGATGACTTCCTTCATCGCCTGGCGCATCTCTTCGTACACTTCGGCCACGCCGCTCTCTGGACCCTGGTAGTTCCACGGCAGGCCGATGCGCCGCGCGATTTCCTGGATGATCCACAGGTCCTGACGGGCATCACCGGGCGGATCCAGCGCGCGCCGGCCCATCTGCACCATGCGGTCGGTGTTGGTGACGGTGCCGGTCTTCTCCGGCCAGGCGCTGGCCGGCAGCACCACGTCGGCGTACCAGGCGGTCTCGGTCATGAAGATGTCCTGCACCACCAGATGTTCCAGCGCGCACAGCGCATGGCGCGCGTGGTTGAGGTCCGGATCACTCATCGCGGGGTTCTCGCCCATGATGTACATGCCGCGGATCTTGTGCGGATCGCTGTCGTCGACCAGGCACTTGTCCATGATCTCGACCACGGTGTAGCCGGGTTTGTCGTCGAGCTTCGTGTTCCAGAACTTCTCGAAGCGCTCGCGGGCCGCCACATTCGTGACGCGCTGGTAGTTCGGCAGCATCATCGGGATGAGGCCCGCGTCGCTCGCGCCCTGCACGTTGTTCTGGCCGCGCAGCGGATGCAGTCCGCTGCCGGGCTTGCCGATCTGGCCGGTCACGGTGACCAGCGCGATCAGGCAGCGTGCGTTGTCGGTGCCGTGCACGTGCTGGCTGATGCCCATGCCCCAGAGGATCATCGCGGACTTCGCCGTGGCGAAGGCGCGCGCCACCTCGCGGATGGTCTCGGCCGGGATGCCGCAGATCGGCGCCATGGCCTCGGCGCTGTAGCCCTGCACGTTCTGCTTGAGAGCCTCGAAGTTGTTGGCGCGTTTGTCGATGAAGTCCTGGTTGACCAGGCCCTCGTCGATCACCGTGTGGATCAGCGCGTTCAGCAGCGCGACGTCGGCGTCGGCGCGGAACTGCAGCGTGCGCCAGGCATAACGGCCGATGTCCGTGATGCGCGGATCGGCCAGCACGATCTTCGCGCCGCGCTGGGCGGCGTTCTTCATCCAGGTGGCGGCCACCGGGTGGTTGGCGGTGGGGTTCGAGCCGATCACCAGGATGAGTTCGGCGTGCTCGACGTCGTTCACCTGGTTCGACACGGCTGCGGAACCCACGCCTTCGAGCAACGCGGCCACGCTCGAGGCATGGCACAGGCGCGTGCAGTGGTCGACGTTGTTGCTGCCGAAGCCGGTGCGCACCAGTTTCTGGAAGAGGTAGGCCTCCTCGTTGCTGCCCTTGGCCGAGCCGAAGCCGGCCAGCGCCTTCAGGCCATGCGTGTCGCGCAGGCCCTTGAGCTTGCTCGCCGTGAGCGACAGGGCTTCTTCCCAGGTGGCTTCACGGAAGACATCGCGCCACTTCGACGGATCACCGACTTCTTCGGAGTTCTTTTCCACACCGACCTTGCGGATCAGCGGCACCGTCAGGCGTTGCGGATGGTGCACGTAATCGAAGCCGAAGCGGCCCTTCACGCACAAACGGTTGTGGTTTGCCGGACCATCGCGCCCATCGACGCTGACGATCTCGCCGCCCTTGATGTTGTAGGTGAGCAGGCAGCCGACGCCGCAGAAGGGGCAGACGGAGTCGACTTTCTTGTCGACAGCCTGCGAGCCGATCGTGGGTCTTCGGCATCAGCGCGCCGGTGGGGCAGGCCTGCACGCATTCGCCGCAGGCGACGCAGGTGCTGTCGCCCATCGGGTCCTGCAGGTCGAACACGATGGCGCTGTGGTTGCCACGGAAGGCGTAGCCGATCACGTCGTTGACCTGCTCTTCACGGCAGGCGCGCACGCAGCGGTTGCACTGGATGCAGGATTCGAGATTCACGGCCATCGCCGGATGCGAGATGTCGCAGGCCGGCTGCTCGCGGCGTCAGCGCCTTGAGCGCCGGCCGCACCGATGACGTTCATGCGAGCGGCCCACTCGGAGAGTTCGCCGTGCTGGCGGGTGGCATCGTCGCCGATCCACTTGTGGCCCTGCTCGGGCATGTCCGACAGCAGCATCTCCAGCACCAGGTTCTGGCTCTTCCTGGCGCGCTCGCTGGTGGCCTTTACCTTCATGCCGGCCGTAGGCGCGCGGCAGCAGGAGGGCGCAAGCACGCGCTCGCCGTCGATCTCCACCACGCAGGCGCGGCAGTTGCCATCCGCCCGGTAGCCCGGCGTGTAGCAGAGGCGCGGGATCTCGGTGCCGAGACGCTCTGCGACCTGCAGGATGGTTTCGCCTTCCAGCGCACGGACCTTCTGACCGTCCAGCTCGAATTCGATGGTGGCGGGCTTCATGACCTGGTCTTCGGCAGCGCTCATATCAGACCTCGTCCGGAAAGTATTTCTGCACGCAGCGGATGGGGTTCGGCGCCGCCTGGCCGAGGCCGCAGATCGACGCATCGACCATGACCTGGTTCAGATCCTCGAGCGTCGCGTGATCCCATTTCGTCGGCAGTCATCAGTTTGGCGGCCTTGCCCGTGCCTACGCGGCAGGGCGTGCACTGGCCGCAGCTCTCGTGCTCGAAGAAACGCATCATGTTCAGCGCGGCATCACGCGCACGATCGTGCCTTCGACAGCACGATGACAGCGGCCGAGCCGATGAAGCAGCCATGCGGCTGCAGCGTGTCGAAGTCGAGCGGGATGTTGGCCATGCTCGCCGGCAGGATGCCGCCGGATGCACCACCCGGCAGATAGGCGTAGAGCTCATGGCCGGGCTGCATGCCACCACAGAATTCATCGACCAGTTCGCGCAGCGAGATGCCCGCCGGCGCCAGCTTCACGCCCGGCTCTTTCACGCGGCCGCTGACGCTGTAGGAGCGCAGGCCCTTGCGATCATTGCGGCCGAAGCCGTTGAACCAGAGCGGGCCGCGCTCGACGATGTCGCGCACCCAGTAAAGGGTTTCGAAGTTGTGCTCGAGCGTGGGCCGGCCAAACAGCCCGACCTGCGCGATGTACGGCGGGCGCATGCGCGGTTCGCCACGCTTGCCCTCGATGCTCTCGATCATGGCCGACTCTTCGCCGCAGATGTAGGCACCGGCGCCGCGACGCAGTTCGATCAACGGCAGCGGGTAGGGCGGATCAGCCTGCAGCTGTTCCAGTTCGCGCTCGAGAATGGCGCGGCAGCCGTGGTATTCGTCACGCAGGTAGATGTAGCAGGCTTCCGTGCCGACCACGTGTGCGGCAATCAGCAGGCCTTCGAGGAAGCGATGTGGGTCGCGCTCGAGGTAGGTGCGATCCTTGAAGGTGCCCGGTTCGCCTTCGTCGATGTTCACGGCCATCAGACGCGGTGCCGGCTGCTGGCGCACGATGCCCCACTTGCGACCGGCCAGGAAAGCCGGCGCCGCCCAGGCCGCGCAGGCCGGAGTCGGACATCGCCTTGATGACTTCATCGGCAGTGAGTGCGCCGGAAGCGATGCGTGCAGCCAGTGCATAACCGCCCTTGGCGCGATAGGCATGCAGACCCACGTAGGCGGGAGAGACTTCGTCGGGCGAACGGGTGATCGGCGCGGGGCCTGCGGCACCGGCATCGAATGCGCCATCACTGGAAGGCACAGGGTGCGCATTGTTGCCGTGGGATACGGCCGCCTGCACGCTTTCGGGAGTGGCATGCACCACGGGTGCCTGGCCAACCACAGCCACCGGCGCCTGCTCGCAACGCCCGACGCAGGGCGCCGGGATCACATTCACGTCGGCGCCCAGGATTGCCGGCAACTTCTGCAGCAGATCCTTCGCGCCTCGCAGTTCGCAGGACAGGCCATCACACACACGCACGGTGAGTTGCGCCGGTTCCTGCCCTTCGCGCAGCACCTCGAAGTGGTGATAGAACGTCGCGACTTCGAAGACTTCTGCCATCGGCACATTCATCTGCCGGGCGAGTGCGACCAGATGCCGGTCGTGCAGGCCGCGCCAGGCATCGTTGAGCTTGTGCAGGTTCTCGATCAGCAGATCGCGCCGATGGGGCGCAGGGCCGATGAGTTCCAGCACCTCGGCCATCGCCACGTGATCGGGTTGCCGGCCCTTGAGCTGACCTTTCTTGCGGAGGCGGCCGCGCATCTGTTCGACGGAGGCGACGGCTACGATCTTGGCTTCGGGTTTGATGGCTTTTGTACTCATTCTGGTGGGGCTTCAGGGCAGGTCTTCCCCCCTGCGCATCCTGGGGCACAATAGACCCGCAAGATTACCACGCAGATCCATCGGCCAGACCGTGGCGCCGCCCACAAAGAAACATGCCCACGACAGCAAATCGGCAGCGCCAATGACCGCCCTCAAGGTCCTGATTCTCGGCGGAGGAGACGTCGGTTCGGCGGTGGCGCACGTGCTTTTTCGCCGTGGCCTGCAGGTGCTGATCTGCGAGCGGCCGCGCTCGTCCCATGCCCGCCGGGGCATGGCGTTTACGGATGCCCTTTTTGACGGCAGTGCGACGCTGGAGGGTGTGCGGGCCTGCTGTCAGCCGGATATGACCGCGGTTGCCGCATGCTGGCATGCAGGACGCGAGATTCCCATCGTCATTCTCGCTGAAGATCTGCTTGCTGCTGCGAACAGGTTCGATGTGCTGGTCGATGCGACGATGCGGCGTCATCGTGAGCCGGAAGACCGGCGAGCCCTGGCTGGCTGTGTCATCGGACTCGGGCCTGGCTATGTACCGGGCCAGAACTGCCATGTCGCCATCGAGTCGCAGTGGGGACCCAACATGGGCCGGGTGCTGCACGATCGGGCTGCCGAACCGCGCAGTGGTGGCCCGTATGCACTGGACGGTGTGACCCGGGAGCGGTTCGCGATTGCACCCTGTGCCGGCACCTGGCAAACCACCGCAGTGCTGGGGCAACCGGTGCATGTGGGTGAAGTCATCGGTCAGCTCGGCGCCCATGCCATCCGTGCGCCCATTGCCGGACATCTGCGCGGACTTTCACGGGATGGCGTGGAGGTGCTTTCCGGGCAGCGACTGCTCGAAGTCGATCCGAGGCTGGAGCCGCAGATCATGGGTCTTGGCGAGCGCCCGCTGGCCATCGCGAACGGCGTGGCTGCTGCGCTGGAATCCATTTTCGGCAACCTGTCCGGAGTGCGCTGATGCCCGAAGAGGCTTCGGCGCTGCAACTGGTGTTGAGCGGCGATCCGACGCTCTACGCCATCGTGCGCCTGTCATTGGTCGTCAGTCTCAGCGCGACCCTGCTCGCCGCGCTGCTGGGTGCGCCGCTTGGCGCATTCATTGCGCTGAGCCGTTTCCCCGGGCGTCAGGCCGTGGTGGTCACGTTGAATGCGTTGATGGGCCTGCCTCCGGTGGTGGTGGGGCTCGCGATCTATCTGCTGTTGTCGCGCTCCGGACCACTGGGTTCGTTCGGCCTGCTGTTCACCGTGCCGGCGATGGTGATCACGCAGACCATCCTCGTGTTGCCCATCATCGCGGCGCTGACGCGGCAGACCATCGAGGACCTGTGGCTGGAATACCGCGATGAAATGGCCGCCATGGATGTGGGGCCGCTGCGCCGGGCCCGCACCTTGCTGTGGGATGCGCGTTTCTCGCTGGTGACGGCGTTGCTGGCCGGTTTCGGCCGCGCAGCCGCCGAGGTGGGTTCGATCATCATCGTGGGTGGGAACATCGAGGGTTTCACCCGCACCATGACCACGACCATCGCGCTGGAAACCTCCAAGGGCAACCTGCCGCTGGCGATGGGTCTCGGCCTGATCCTCATACTCATCGTGCTGTTCGTGAATATTGCGGCCTGGGGCGTGAAGCAGCTGGGCGCGAGGTTCGAACGATGAACACGCAGGTGGAGCGGTCTTCCGAACTGCCGATCGTCTTTGACGATGTCCATGTTGCTGCCGGTGGCACGGCGATTCTGCGCGGCATTTCCCTGCGGATCACGGCTGGAGCACCGACCGTGTTCATCGGTCCCAATGGTTCGGGCAAGACAACCCTGCTGCGCGCAGCGATGGGACTGGCGCAGCCCGTTGCCGGAACCGTCACCCATGCGGGTCAGGTTGGCGCTCCACCTGCGCGGCGTGCACTTGTCTTCCAGCGGCCGGTGATGTTGCGTCGGTCGGTCGCTGAAAATGTGCACTATGCGCTGGCGACAGCCGGCGTGCCGCGCGCCACGCGCAATGCCCGTGTTGCCGAGTTGCTGACCCTGGTGGGTCTGCATGACCTGGCGGAACGGCCGGCACCGCGCCTTTCCGGTGGCGAGCGTCAGCGGCTGGCGCTGGCGCGTGCGCTGGCGCGTGACCCCACCGTGCTGTTCCTCGATGAACCCACGGCGAGCCTCGATCCTGCTGCTACGCTTGCGATCGAAGAGCTGGTGCACGCGGTGAGCGCACGTGGCGTGAAAGTCGTGATGACGACGCACGATCTTGGCGAGGCGGCAAGGCTGGCAGGCGAAGTCGTGCTGCTCCATCGGGGTGAAGTGGTGGAGAGTGGCCCGGCAAGGCAGGTGCTGGAGAATCCCGTCACGGAACTTGCGCGGCGATTCATTGCCGGACAACTGCTGCTGTGATCCAGAGGTGGAAATGATGAACAGGAAGACATGGCTCGGAATCCTCTGCGTGCTGATCGCCAGCGGCCCACCAGTGGCCGCGTCGGCGGCGCAGGACGAACGTTCCATCGTCGTCGCGTCGACCACCTCCACGCAGGATTCCGGTTTCTTCGGCCATCTGCTGCCGCTGTTCAAGGCGCGCACCGGCATCACCGTGAAGGTGATCGCCCAGGGCACGGGCCAGGCGCTCGAAACCGCACGCCGCGGTGATGCCGACGTGGTGTTCGTGCACGACGCCGAGGCGGAAGACAAATTCGTCGCGGAGGGTCATGGACTCGCGCGCCACATCGTCATGTACAACGATTTCCTCATCGTGGGGCCGGCGGCAGATCCCGCCGGCATTCGCGGCAACAAGGATGTGGTGAGCGCGATGCAGGCCATCCAGCGTGGCCAGTATCCGTTCATCTCGCGCGGCGACCGGTCTGGCACCCATCAGGCGGAACTGCGATTGTGGAAGTCGGCAGGGTTTGAAGTGGATCCGTCTGCCAGTCGCTGGTATCGCGCCGTGGGGCAGGGCATGGGTCCTGCGCTGAACATCGCAGTGGCCAGCGAGGCTTATGTCATGACGGATCGCGCCACGTGGATCAGCTTTCGCAACAAGGGAAGTCTGCAGGTGCTGGTGGAAGGTGATCCACGCCTGTTCAACCAGTACAGCCTGATTCTCGTCAATCCGGCGAAACATCCGGGCACGAAGGCTGCCATGGGCCAGCAGTTCATCGATTATCTGCTTTCGCCGGATGGCCAGCGCGAGATCGCAGCCTATCGCGTCGAAGGCCAGCAGCTGTATTACCCCAACGCGAAGCCGCCCGCTCGCTGACGCACGCGCACCGCGGCGGCATATGAAGCCGCGGTCATATGAACGCCTCGTCATATTCCTGTCGATGCAGCCGCCGCAGACAATGCGGCGCAACATCATCAGGCCGAGGTTCCTTGTTCCATGGCTGCACTCGACGAGAAGCAGGCGCAGGCGGTCGACGCCGTCATTGCCCGCTTTGCCGGTATTCCCGGCCCGCTGCTGCCGATCCTGCATGGCGTGCAGGATGAGCTGGGCTTCATCCCTGCGGAATCCATACCGAGGATCGCCGGAGCCCTGAACCTCTCGCGTGCCGAAGTGCATGGCGTGGTCAGCTTCTATCATTACTTCCGGCAGCACGCTCCCGGCAACCACGTGATGCAGCTGTGTCGTGCCGAGGCCTGTCAGGCGGTGAACTGCGAAACCACCGAGGCGCATGCCAAGCGCGCGCTCGGCGTCGACTATCACGGCACCAGTGCCGATGGGCAGTTCACGCTCGAAGCAGCCTACTGTCTTGGCAACTGCGCCGCAGGTCCGTCAGTGATGGTCGACAACAAGCTGTACGGGCGCGTCACGCCGGAACGCCTCGACCAGATTCTCGCCGAGTGGAGCACGCGTCAGTGATCAGGGTCTTTGTATCGCGCGATGCGGCCGCGCAGGCACTGGGTGCCGATGAAACCGTCGCCGCGCTGCAGCAGCGCCGCCGCCGCGAAGGGCATTGCCATCCAGATCGTGCGCGTGGGTTCCCGCGGCATGGTGTGGCTGGAGCCGCTGGTCGAAGTGGAGGTGGCGGGCGAGCGCATCGGTTACGGCCCGGTGGAAGCCGCCACCGTGGCAAGCCTGGTCGTACGCCGGGCTGCTGCACGGGCGCCGCGCATGCGCTGCGCCTGGGTGTGGTCGACCAACTGCCATTCATTGCGAGGCAGGAGCGGCTGACCTTCTCCCGAGTCGGCATCATCGATCCACTGGATCTCGACCAGTACATCACGCATGGCGGCTACGAAGGCCTGCAGCGCGCGCTGACCCTGAGCGGTGCGCAGGTGGTGCAGGAAGTCACGGATTCGGGACTGCGCGGCCGCGGCGGCGCTGCGTTTCCCACCGGCATCAAGTGGAAGACGGTGCTCGACCAGCAGGCCGAGCAGAAATACGTGGTCTGCAACGCCGACGAGGGCGATTCGGGCACCTTCTCCGACCGCATGCTGATGGAAGGCGATCCCTTCACGCTGATCGAAGGCATGACCATCGCCGGCATCGCCGTCGGCGCCACGCAGGGCTACATCTATCTGCGCGCGGAATACCCGCATGCGGAAGTCGCGCTGCGTGCTGCCATCGCCACCGCCAGGCAGACGGGCTACCTGGGTCGCGACGTTCTGGGCAGCGGCAAGTCCTTCGAGCTGGATGTGCGCATGGGCGCTGGCGCCTACATCTGCGGCGAGGAGACCTCGCTGCTCGAGAGCCTGGAAGGCAAGCGCGCCGAAGTGCGGTTCCGTCCGCCGCTGCCGGCCATCAAGGGCCTGTTCCAGCAGCCCACCATCATCAACAACGTGATCTCGCTCGCGACCCTGCCGATCATCCTGCAGAAGGGCGCCACGTTCTACAGGGACTACGGCATGGGCCGTTCACGCGGCACGCTGCCCATCCAGCTGGCCGGCAATATCAAGCACGGCGGCCTGGTGGAGAAGGCCTTCGGCGTCACGCTGCGCGAGCTGCTGTATGACTTCGGCGGCGGGTCGATCAGCGGTCGTCCCATCCGCACGGTGCAGGTGGGCGGGCCGCTGGGTGCCTACATTCCTGAAAAGGATTTCGACACGCCGCTGGATTACGAGGCCTTCACCGCCATCGGCGCGCTGGTGGGTCACGGCGGCATCGTGGCTTTCGACGACACCGTCGACATGGCGCGCATGGCACGTTACGCGATGGAGTTCTGCGCAGTGGAATCCTGCGGCAAGTGCACTCCCTGCCGCGTGGGCTCCACCCGCGGCGTCGAGGTCATGGATCGCATCATGCAGGGCGGCGCCGAGCGCGCCGACAACATCAAGCTGCTCGAAGACCTCTGCGACACGATGCAGTACGGCTCGCTCTGCGGCCTGGGTGGCATGACGCCCTTCCCGGTGATGAGCGCGCTCAAGCATTTCCCTGAAGATTTCTCGCGAAATCGCGACGGCAACCCCTGACGGGGCTACGGAGAACCACCATGTACTCACTGGATCACCACGATCAGGGGACGCCGCCAGCCGAGGGCGCTCCCGTAACCCTGTTCATCGATGGCGCCGAAGTCACGGTGCCCGCTGGCACCTCGGTCATGCGTGCCGCCGCTGCTGCCGGCACGGCCATCCCGAAGCTCTGCGCCACCGACACCCTGAAGGCCTTCGGGTCCTGCCGGGTGTGCATGGTCGAGATCGAAGGTCAGCGCGGTTTCCCCGCCTCCTGCACCACGCTGGTGGCGCCCGGCATGAAGGTGAAGACCGAAAGCGAGCGCCTGGCGAAGCTGCGGTCTGGCGTGGTCGAACTCTACCTGTCCGATCATCCCGAGCAGGATGCCGCCGGCGAGCGCAGCGAGCTGCGCCAGGTGGCGAAGGAAGCTCGGCCTGACCACCACCACGCGGTACGGCAAGAATGGTGAGACTCATCTCGCCGCCTGCAAGGACGAGAGCAATCCCTATTTCAGTTTCGATCCTGCCGCCTGCATCGTCTGCTCGCGCTGCGTGCGCGCCTGCAATGAAGTGCAGGGCACCTTCGCGCTGACGGTCGAAGGCCGCGGCTTCGAGTCGCGCATCGTCGCGAGCCAGGACGATGGCTTCAAGGAATCCGAATGCGTCTCCTGCGGCGCCTGCGTCGAGAGCTGCCCCACTGGCGCGCTCACGGAAAAGACCATGCAGAAGATCGGCCAGCCGGTCGAGGCAGTGAAGACCACCTGTGCCTATTGCGGCGTGGGCTGCTCGTTCGTCGCCGAGGTGAAGGACCAGGAAGTGGTGCGCATGGTGCCGGACCGCGACGGCGGCGCGAACCGCGGGCACGCCTGCGTGAAAGGGCGCTTTGCCTACGGCTACGCCACACACAACGATCGCATCACCAAGCCGATGATCCGCGCGAAGATCACCGATCCCTGGCGCGAAGTGAGCTGGGACGAAGCATTCAAGCACGCCGCTTCGGAGTTCCGTCGCATCCAGGCCAAGTACGGCCGCTTCTCGGTGGGCGGCATCACCTCGTCGCGTTGCACCAACGAAGAAGCCTTCCTGGTGCAGAAGCTGATCCGCGCCGCGCTCGGCACCAACAACGTCGATACCTGCGCACGCGTCTGCCATTCGCCCACGGGTTATGGCCTCAAGCAGACGCTGGGTGAATCCGCCGGCACGCAGAATTTCGACTCGGTGATGAAGTCGGACGTCATGCTCGTGATCGGCGCCAATCCCACCGACGGGCATCCGGTGTTCGGTTCACGCATGAAGAGCCGGCTGCGCGAGGGCGCGAAGCTCATCGTCGCCGATCCGCGCGAAATCGATCTGGTGCGTTCGCCGCATGTCCAGGCCGACTACCACCTGCAGCTGCGTCCCGGCACCAACGTCGCGTTGATCAATTCGCTCGCGCATGTCATTGCGACGGAAGGGCTCATCGACGAGAAATTCGTCGCCGAGCGCTGCGAGCCGGCGCCTTTCCAGCGCTGGAAGGACTTCGTCTCGCTGCCCAGGAACTCGCCCGAAGCAATGGAGTCGGTGACGGGCGTGCCGGCCAGGCACGTGCGCCAGGCGGCGCGGCTGTTCGCCACCGGCGGCAATGGCGCGATCTACTATGGCCTCGGCGTGACCGAGCACAGCCAGGGCAGCACCATGGTGATGGGTATCGCGAACCTCGCGATGGCCACCGGCAACATCGGCCGCGAGGGCGTGGGCGTGAATCCGCTGCGCGGCCAGAACAACGTGCAGGGCGCCTGCGACATGGGTTCGTTCCCCCATGAACTCGCCGGTTACCGCCATCTTTCCGACGAAGCCACCCGCAAACAGTTCGACAAGGAATGGGGCGTGGTCATCGACCCGGAGCCGGGCCTGCGCATTCCCAACATGCTCGAGGCGGCCGTGGATGGCAGTTTCAAGGCCATGTACATCGAGGGCGAGGATCCGGCGCAGTCCGATCCGAACACGCAGCACGTCACCGCGGGTCTCGCGGCCATGGAATGCGTGATCGTGCAGGATCTGTTCCTGAACGAATCAGCCAAGTACGCGCATGTGTTCTTCCCGGGCGCCTCCTTCCTCGAGAAGGACGGCACCTTCACCAACGCCGAACGCCGCATCCAGCGCGTCCGCAAGGTGATGGAGCCGCTGGCTGGCCTGGCTGACTGGGAAGTGACCGTGCAGTTCTCGAAGGCGCTGGGCTATGACATGCCCTACAGCCATCCCTCCGAAATCATGGACGAGATCGCTCGCCTCATGCCGACCTTCACCAACGTGTCCTACGACAAGCTGGACGCTGAAGGCAGCATCCAGTGGCCGTGCAACGCCGAGGCGCCACACGGCACACCCACCATGCACATCGACGAGTTCGTGCGTGGCAAGGGCCGTTTCTTCATCACCGAATACGTGCCGACCGAGGAGCGGGTGAACGGCAAGTTCCCGCTGATCCTCACCACCGGCCGAATCCTCTCGCAGTACAACGTGGGGGCGCAGACGCGCCGCACACCAAACGTCGAGTGGCATGATGAGGATCGTCTGGAAATCCATCCCCATGATGCCGAAGATCGCGGCATCGCTACGGGTGACTGGGTGGGCATACAGAGCCGTGCCGGCACCACGGTGCTGCGCGCCGTCGTGACTGAAAAGGTGCAGCCAGGCGTGGTCTACACCACGTTTCACTTCCCGGAGTCAGGCGCGAACGTCATCACCACCGAGAACTCGGACTGGGCCACCAACTGCCCCGAGTACAAGGTGACGGCCGTGCAGGTGATGAAAGTGCAGCAGCCTTCCGAGTGGCAGAAGCGTTACCAGGAGCAGGACAAGCGGCAGCGGGAGCTTCTGCAGAGCGCCCGGACCCCAGCCCGCACCTGACATCGGACCCGACATGAATATCCAGCATCTGGTCAGCATGGCCAATGACATCAGCGCCTTCTTCGATGGCGAAGTGGGCACTCAGGAGGCGCCCGCTAGTGTTGCGCTGCACATCACCCGCTATTGGGATCCGCGCATGCGTTCGCAGATCATTGCGCACGCAACTGTTGGGGGGAGGGGCTCTGCACATCAGCCCTGGCGGCCGTCCGCTCATTGCATCCGCCGGCAGCGCGCTGAGTCATCCGGGATTTTCTGTACGGCAATGGGGCTGTCGGTCAGCTCCGGCACCCCTTCCAGCAGACCTCCGGGAGGCTTTGAGCTGGCAATACGTTGGGTTGACGTCGGACTGGCGACCGATCATTCTGCGGTCTCAGACGATTCAATTGGGTCGGTGAAGTCAATGCCAAGGATGCGACTGTCCAGGCGGTCATTGCTTGGTTCTGTGGGTGCTGCCTCGATTACGCCGTCGCTTCCTGCGGCGGGCTTCGACACGGTGTCATCGTCCCCGGACCTGCCGCATACCACGCCGGCATTCGACGGCAGTCTGATCATGGGGCCGCAGCAGCGGGTCAGCCAGGTCTCCCGCCAGATACTCGGCAGCCATTCTGGGCGGTGAGCTCAGGGGGCCCTTGCTGGCGGGTGCCGTCCAGTCAGGGCGTGTCGAGTGGACGGTCGATGCGGCCAGCCAGCTCGTGCACATCACGGCGCATTACGCAGTGCTGTGTCTGGATGGCCAGCTGGTGGAAGTCCGCGATCGCAGCGTCCATCCGCAGGCCATCAAGCCCGCGAGCATCTCCAGGTTGAATACGGCTCCGGAGATCATTTCCGGTGGCGAGCAGCAGGATCCCGCGCCGCTGCTGGTGGGCTTGCTCGATGCCTCCGGTTTTTCGGCAGGCCAGGTGACATTGCGTGCGTTTCGGGTTGTCTGAGATGTTCAAGAACTGGCCCGAAGTCGAGACGGCCTGGGCTGACCCCGGCGACCAGGGCCACAATCTCAAGGCCAATGAGTTCCTGACCTTCCACCTGCTGCGGCTCGGCAGCATCGCGAAGAGCTGTGTAACGCGTGAGTATCTGGACCCGGCTGGGCTGAGTGTGCCGGAGTGGCGCCTGCTGGCAACAGCCGTGATGTTTTCGCCCATTGCGTTCAGCGACATCGTGTCGATGAGCACGATGGACAAGGGGCAGGTCAGCCGCACATTGCGGACCGCGCAGGCGAAGGGCCTGGTGGCTTCAGAGGTGGTGGTCAGTGAGCGCCGGCAGAACGACCCTGATTCAGCAATGTCCAGTCGCATCGTCGTGAGTGTCACGCCACTGGGCCGTGAAACTTACGAAAAGGTCATGCCTGTGGCACAGCGCTATCAGCTGGGCCTGCTGGAGCTCATGACGCCGGAAGAGCGACGCGTGATGCTGGGCGTGATGCAGCGCCTGTACCAGCATATGGTAGTGGGCTCTGATCAAGGTTGAATCAGAGGATGCCGCACGGCATCTGTCTCTTGCCGAACAGGCCGTGGCCGATGTGCCCGGTGTCACGGCGGCCGTCAAACCGCGCGCAATCACCAGCTGCGGCATCATCGGCTCGGGCACGATGGGTGGCGGAATCGCGATGGCATTCGCCAATGCGGAGATTGCCGTCGTCCTGCTTGATCTGGATCAGGCCGCGCTGGATCGCGGCATCGCCGTGATCCGCAGGAACTACGAAGCCAGCGTGAAGCGCGGCAAGCTGACGATGGCCGATGTCGACCGGCGCATGGGGCTCATCCAGGGCAGTACCCGTTACGACGATCTCGCCGCTGCGGATCTTGTCATCGAGGCCGTGTTCGAGGACATGGATCTCAAGCAGCGTGTTTTCGCGGCACTGGATCAGGTGATGAAGCCTGGCGCCATTCTCGCGACCAATACCTCCACGCTCGATATCAACCTGATCGCCGCGGCCACGCGGCGGCCGGCAGGATGTGGTCGGCCTGCATTTCTTCAGCCCGGCCAATGTGATGCGCCTGCTCGAAATCGTGCGGACAGACACCACGGGCAACGATGTCATTGCCACTGCTTTTGCGCTTGCGAAAAGGCTCGGCAAGATTGGCGTCCTGTCGAAGGTCTGTTTCGGTTTCATCGGCAACCGGATGATGGATCCCTATGCCCGCGAGGCTGAACGCCTGGTTCTGGAAGGCGCAACGCCTGCCGAGGTCGATGCGGCGCTCGAGGAATTCGGCATGGCGATGGGAATCCTCGCCGTGTTCGACATGGCGGGTGTGGATGTCGGCGTGAGGGCGCGGCGCGCGCATCCTGATCGCCTGCCTGCAGGCGACCCCACCTTTTACCGCGCCTCGCAGGTGTTGTTCGACCAGGGCTGGCTCGGCCAGAAAAGCGGCAGGGGCTACTACCGCTACGCAGCGGGTTCACGGGAACGCCAGCCGCATGATGAGGCGTTGCGGTTGCTGGCGGAGGAAGGCAGGAAGCTCGGCGTCGCGCGCGCCGAGCGGATCAGCAGCACCGAAATCGTGGAACGCTGCATCTACTCGCTGATCAACGAAGGCGCACGCATCCTGGAGGAGGGCGTCGCACTGCGTCCTGGTGACATCGATGTGGTCTATACCGCTGGTTACGGATTTCCGCGGCACCGCGGGGGGCCGATGTTCTACGCGGACCAGATCGGCCTGGATACGGTGCTCGCAGGGCTTGCACGGCATGCCAGCCATGGGAACGCATCGGACTGGAAGCCCTCCGCATTGCTGGAAACACTGGCCCGCTCGGGCAGCACGTTTGCAGCCTGGGCGGAAAGCCGCAGGATCTAGGTTGTTGGCGGATTCACTCCGGTCTCGATCAGTCGGGGTGTGCCTGAGGAATCAGACCAGAGAAAGGCCAGCTGGCCGAAACGCGCCGCGAGGCGATGCGCTTCAGACAGCGGCAGACCAGGTACAAGCGTGCTGCACTCGGTCGGCCAGTGCCCTGCCGGATCTTCATGCCGGCCCGGAATGCAGGTCAGTGCCAATGCCGATATTTCCCGCTCCAGATCCTGCTGGGCACGTCGGTTGGTGGCATCGTCCTGCGGTCTGCTGCCTGGGTTCCAGGCGGTGATGGCTACGGCCGAGGATTGACCCACCGTCTGCAACAGCAGGCACAGTGCATCGTTGGGGGAATCCACATGCAGCAGCAATGCGCCACCGGGCGCATCAAAGTGATAGTGCGCGTTGCAGTAGGCCTGGCGCAGGCTTTCGTCCACGGCGGGAATCCAGCCGATTCAGGTCGCGGCCTTCAGCGTCGCGGCATCCTGCGCGAGCTTGCGGATGGCAAGCCAGTCGCCCGCCTGGATGAGGTCTGCAGGAGCCACCCAGGAGCCGCCAACGCAATGCACGTTTGGCAGTGCGAGAAATTCGGCTGCGTTGGCTCGATGAATGCCCCCGGTAGGGCAAAAGCCCACATCCGGAAACACGGAATGCAGGGCCTTGAGCATGCCCACGCCTCCGGCCTGCTGTGCGGGAAACAGCTTGCACAGCGAAAAGCCCAGTTCGCGCGCCTGCATCAGTTCGCCGGGTGTCATCACGCCGGGCAGGAAGGGCCAGGGCACATTGCGGCTTGCCGCTGCGAGCGCGGGCGTCAATCCGGGCGATACACCGAATTGAGCGCCAGCATCCGTGACCATCTGGAACTGCTCGGGCGAGGACAGCGTGCCGACGCCGACGATCGCTTCCGGAATGGCGCGACGCATCGCCGCAATGGCAGGCAGACCCGCCGGGGTGCGCAAGGTTACTTCCAGCACCGACAGGCCGCCCGCCACCAGTGCATCGGCCAGTGGAACGGCGGTCGCAAGATCGTGGATCACGATCACAGGCACGACCGGTGCGCGTTGCAGGATTTCGAGCAGGGAAAGCGTCATGGGTTGCAGGTCCTCGCGCCGGATTCGGCATCGGTGGCATGAATGCGGAAACTGGCAAACAACTCCCGCCCGCTGCCGCCCGTCGCCGCGGTGTACGTGGTCGGGGCTGCCGGCCGTGCTGCAAATTCCGCGGCATCCACCAGCAGTTGCAGCGTGCCGGCATGTGCATCCAGGCGGATGACATCGCCATCCCGCACGCGCGCCAGCGGTCCGCCGCAGAGGCTCTCCGGAGAAACATGAATGGCAGCAGGCACGGTGCCCGATGCGCCGGACATGCGGCCATCGGTAACCAGCGCGACATGATGGCCCTGCGACTGCAATACCGACAGTGTCGGGGTGAGCTTGTGCAGTTCCGGCATGCCATTGGCGCGCGGGCCCTGTTCACGCACCACCACCACCACATCGCGGGTCAGTTTGCCCGCGCGGTAGGCTTCGAGCACCTGCGCCTGATCGGTGAACACCATGGCAGGGGCCTCGACCACCTGATGTTCGGGAGCGACGGCAGAAACCTTGATCACTGCGCGTCCGAGATTGCCGCACAGCAGACGCAGTCCGCCATCGGCGCTGAAGGGAGAGTTCGCGCTGCGCAGCACATCGGCATCACGGCTTTCGGCGGGTGCGTCCTGCCAGACCAGGCCGCCAGCTCCCAGCACGGGCTCCTGGCAGTAGGCGCTGAGCCCCTTGCCAGCAACAGTTTCCACATCTTCATGCAGCAATCCCGCCGACAGCAGTTCGCGGATGAGGAAACCCATGCCACCCGCGGCCTGGAAGTGATTCACATCGGCCTTGCCATTCGGGTAGATGCGCGCAAGCAGTGGCACCACGGCAGAAAGATCGTTGAAATCGTCCCAGTTGAGGGTGATGCCGGCAGCATGCGCCATGGCGACGAGATGGATGGTGTGATTGGTCGAACCGCCGGTCGCGAGCAGGCCAACGATGGCATTGACGAAACTGCGCTCGTCGATCACCTGTGACACCGGCAGATAGCCACCGCCCGGCGCACTGAGCCTTGCAGCGCGCTGGGTAGCGGCAATGGTCAGAGCGTCACGCAGCGCGCTGTTCGGCGGCACGAAGGCGGCGCCCGGCAGATGCAGCCCCATGATCTCCATCAGCATCTGGTTGCTGTTGGCGGTGCCGTAGAAGGTGCAGGTTCCCACGTCGTGATAGCTGGCCGATTCGGCGGCCAGCAGTTCATCGCGGGTGGCCTTGCCCTGTGCATACAGGTTGCGGATGCGGGATTTCTCGGGATTGGACATGCCCGAGGCCATGGGGCCACTGGGCACGAAGATCACCGGCAGATGCCCGAATGCCATGGCGCCGATGAAAAGGCCAGGCACGATCTTGTCGCAGATGCCGAGCAGCAGCGCGGCGTCGAACATGTTGTGCGACAACGCGATGGCCGTGCTCATGGCAATGACGTCGCGGCTGAACAGCGACAGCTCCATCGAATCGGTGCCCTGGGTGACCCCGTCGCACATGGCTGGCACTCCGCCGGCAAACTGCGCGATGGCGCCCGCGTCGCGCGCTGCAGCACGGATCAATGGCGGATAACGCTCATAGGGCTGGTGCGCGGAGAGCATGTCGTTGAAGGCCGAGACGATGGCGATGTTTGGCCATGGCCTGGTGCGCAGCGCGGTCTTGTCGGGCCCGGCCGCAGCGAAACCGTGGGCGAGGTTGGCGCAGCCATGCTGCGCACGGGCAGGGCCTTCGCCATGTGCCGCCAGCATGCGTTGCAGGTAAGCAGATCGCCGCGGTGCGCTGCGGCGGACAATTCGTTCGGTGACGGCTACAACTGTTGGGTGCGCCTGCGCAGGTAATGCGATCATGCTATGAACACTAGGCAAGCCACACGGGATTGTCCATCGCTGTAGCGATACCGGATCATGCACTGATGCAAAAACTGCAAGCCTTCGATCTGGTCCTGTTTGGTGGTACTGGCGATCTGGCCCTGCGCAAGCTGCTGCCGGCCCTGTACCGGCGCTTTGTAGCCGGGCAGTTCCCGGAAGGGGCGCGGGTGGTTGGTGTTGCGCGCGGTGCATTGACCCGCGAGGCCTATCACGCGCAGGTTGAAGCCAGGTGCCGCGATCATGCGGAAGCAGGATTCGACGGCGGGCAGTGGGCAGCGTTTGCCGAACGGCTGTATTACGTGGCTGCAGATGGCGCAAGGCCCGACAGCTTTGGAGATCTCGCACAGTTCCTGCAAGGGCGCGAGGCGTTCACGCGCATCTTCTTCCTTTCAACGGCGCCCACCTTGTTCGCCGGCATCTGCGATCAGATCGGTGCAGCGGGTCTTGCCACGCCAATTTCGCGGGTGGTGCTCGAGAAGCCGCTGGGTCAGGACCTGGCGTCAGCTTCCGAGATCAACGCGCACGTCAGCGCGATCTTCAGCGAGCAGCAGATCTTCCGCATCGATCACTATCTCGGCAAGGAGGCGGTGCAGAACCTGCTGGCATTGCGATTCGGCAATGCGCTGTTCGAGCCGCTGTGGCGCCGCGGTCGCATCCGCCATGTGCAGATCACCGTTGCAGAAACTCTGGGTGTGGAAACGCGCGGTCCCTTCTACGACCAGACCGGGGCGCTGCGCGACATGGTGCAGAGCCATCTGCTGCAGTTGCTGTGCATCATCGCGATGGAGCCGCCAGCCACCAGCGATGCCGATGCCATGCGCGACGAGAAACTCAAGGTTCTGCGCGCGCTGCGACCGATCGCCGGCCGTGATGTGCTCAACAAGACCGTGCGTGGCCAGTACAAGGCCGGCGCAGCGGCTGGCAAGCCGGTGCCGGCCTATCTCGACGAGGCCGGTGTGCCAGTGGGCAGCACCACGGAAACCTTCGTCGCCATCAAGGCGGAGATCGACACCTGGCGTTGGGCCGGCGTGCCGTTCTATCTGCGCACCGGCAAGCGCCTGCAGGAAAAACTCAGCGAGATCGTCGTCACTTTCGAAGATGTGCCGCATTCCATCTTCGACGCCGACGCCCGCGGGCAGTCGCCCAACCGGCTGACCATCGCGCTGCAGCCGAAGGACTGCATCACGCTGACGATTCTCGCCAAGAACCCCGGTGAGACCATGCTGCTGAAGCCGGTAGATCTGTCACTGGACCTCGCCGACAGTTTCAAGACGCGGCAGCTGGATGCCTATGAACGGTTGCTCACCGACATCATCAAAGGCAATCTCACGTTGTTCATGCGTCGCGACGAGCTGGATGCCGCCTGGCGCTGGATCGATCCGATCCGCGCAGGCTGGGCTGAATACGATGGTCCACCGAAACTCTATACGGCAGGCAGTTGGGGCCCCGCCGCGGCCAGTTCGATGATCAGCCGCGACGGCTTTTCCTGGAACGGTGAAACATGATTCTGCAGCGTTTCCCGAATACCGGTCAGGCAGCGCAGGCGTTGGCCGAGCAGGTGGTCCTGGCGCTGCGCAATGGTCTGGCCCTGCGCGACGCAGCGAGCCTCGCCGTGCCCGGGGGGCGCACACCGCAGCCACTGTTCCATGCGTTGCGCGATGCCGAGCTGGACTGGTCGCGGGTTGGCATCACGCTGACCGACGAGCGCTGGGTGCCGGAAGATCATGCGGCCAGCAATGCAGCGCTGGTGCGGCGTGAGTTGCTGGCCGGGAAGGCGGCGCCGGCGCGCTTCTTCCCGCTGTACAACGCAACCGCGTCGGCTGGTGAAGCGGTCGGCGCAGTGTGGGGTTCGCTCGCTTCCTTGCCCCGGCCGTTTGATGCAGTGGTGCTGGGCATGGGTGATGACGGCCATTTTGCGTCGCTGTTTCCGCGTGATCCGGGTCTTGCTGCAGCGCTGGATCACAACTGCAGCGCCGGCTTGCGTGGCCACGCGCGCACCAGTGGAACCTGCCGAGCGGATTTCCTTCAATCTTGCCGCATTGCTGCAGACACGGCGCCTGTTCCTGTTCATCACCGGCACACAGAAGCGTGATCTGCTGCTGGCGGCCGCCCGGCGGTCAGCAGAGGCGCCGCTCCCTGTGGCGTCGCTGCTGTCGCAGCGCGTGCCGATGCCCGAGGTCTACTGGGCTCCCTAAAGTCCGAGCCGCTCACCGAGGCCGGCGAGGGTGGCCACACCGAGCGCAACGAATATCAGCGCGGCAATGCCATGCACCAGTCGCATGGGGATCCGGTTGGCAAATCGCTCGCCGAGGAACACGGCGGGCACATCGGCGATCAGCATGCCGAGGGTAGTGCCGGCCACTACCAGCAGCGCGGACGAGAACTGTGCCGCCATCGCGATGGTGGCGATCTGCGTCTTGTCACCCATCTCTGCAAGAAAGAAGGTGATGAAAGTGGCGCCGAAGACGCCCAGCCTGCCTGCCGCGCGGGATTCTTCGTCCTCGATGCGATCGGGAATCATTGTCCATACCGCCATGCCGAGGAACAGCAGGCCGATGCTCCAGCGCAGCGCCATGGGTGAAAGCATCTGCGTGATCCAGGCGCCGACCGCACCTGCCAGCCCATGGTTGAGCAGGGTCGCGAACAGGATGCCGGCGATGATGGGTACCGGTTTGCGAAACCGCGCCGCCAGCAGGAAGGCCAGCAACTGGGTCTTGTCGCCCATTTCGGCAAGCGCGACCACGCCCGGTTGAAGTCAGCAGTGAATTCATGCGCAACGCGATCCGGAAAGGGGCGCGTATGGTACCGTTTGCGCCCCATGAAATCCGCGCCTTCCGCCCCTGCCGCTGTGCAGAACATTGCTGCCTACCGCTTCGCCGCGCTTTCTGATCTGCGTCCGCTGCGTGCGCATCTGCTCGACTTCTGCAAGGCGTTGCAGCTGAAGGGAACCATCCTCCTCAGCACCGAGGGCATCAACCTGTTTGTCGCAGGCAGCCGGGAAGCCACCGAGGCGCTGTTGTCGGAGCTGCGCGGCATCGCCGGTCTGGAAGGTATCGTCGCGAAGTACAGCGAGACCGCGCACCAGCCCTTCACACGCATGCTGGTGCGGCTGAAGAAAGAGATCATCGCCTTCGGCGTGCCGGGTATCGATCCTGCGCGCTATACCTCGCGCCGACTCAGTGCGCAGGAGTTGCGCCGCTGGCTGGATGAGGGCCGGTCAGTGACTCTGCTCGATACCCGCAATGACTACGAAGTGAAGCTCGGCACATTTCGCAATGCCTTGCCGGTTGGCGTGGATCACTTCCGTGATTTTCCCGCTGCAGTGGCCCGCCTGCCAGCGCAGCTGAAAGATCAGCCCATCGTTACCTTCTGCACCGGGGGTATCCGCTGCGAGAAGGCCGCTCCCTACATGGAGTCGCAGGGGTTCCGCGATGTCTACCAGCTCGAGGGTGGCATCCTCAAATATTTCGAGGAGTGCGGCGGCGCGCATTACGAGGGTGACTGTTTCGTCTTCGATCAACGCGTGGGGTTGGATCCCGCGCTGCACGAGACTTCCGCGGCCCAGTGTTTCAGTTGCGCGGCACCGCTTTCGTGCCGAAGAACAGTCTGATCCACGCTATGTGCCTGGAGTTTCCTGTCCGTATTGCTTCAAATCGCCCGCCGAGCGCATGGCCGGCGTGCTGGCAGCGCGGCGGCTTCAGTTGCAGCAGCTGGTTACTCCCCTGCCTGGCAGTGTGCCGCGCGACAACTTCCGGCCCGTTTCCGTTTCGCTGGCCTGCGATGGGCAGACGCTGCTCGCGGCCCTGTGCCTTGCTGTCCGGCATCTGTCCCCGGAATACTGGGAGTCCGAGTCCCGTACGGGAAATATTCTCGACAGTGCGCGGCGGCCTGTGGCCATCGACCGCATCGTGCGCGCAGGCGAGCGTTATCTGCATCGTTCGTTGCAGCAGGTGGAGCCTGCGGTGAGCTTCGATCTGCAGTTCCTGCACGAAGACGAAGCGCTGGTCGTGCTGAACAAACCCGCGCCGTTGCCCATGCATCCTGGGGGGCGCTTCAATCGCAATACGCTGCAGTACGCATTGGAGGCGCTGTATCGGCCGCAGAAGCCACGGCCGGCGCACCGGCTGGATGCGAACACCAGTGGCGTGCTGATGGTGGCGCGCACCCGACATTTTGCCGGCAGGCTGCAACCCCAGTTTGCTGCGGGTGACGTGGCCAAGCGCTATCTGGTGCGTGTGCAGGGCCAGCCGGATGCGGACGAGTTTGTCTGCGAGGCAGCCATCAGCACGGAGGCCGGGCCGGTGGGCACGCGTCGCGTCGATACCGAAGCGGGGCTCGCTGCCTGCACTCGGTTCAAAGTGCGCGAGCGGTTGAAAGATGGCACGGCGATTCTCGAGGCCTGTCCGGAGACGGGTCGCACCAACCAGATTCGCCTGCACTGCGCGCATCTGGGTTTTCCTGTTCTTGGCGACCAGGCCTATGGTGCCGGACAGGGCGAGGAACTTGCCCAGACGGCTGCGCCTGGTGATGCACCGCTTTGTCTGCATTCCTGGGAGATTGGTATCCGGCATCCTGCAACTGGCGAAGCGATGCGGTTTGCGGCGCCGGCGCCGGAGTGGGCAGGAAGCCTGGCCGGCACCACCCCGGGAAAACTACCACTGATCGCCGACGGCCTGTCCGCAGGCAGGTAACGCGGATCTTTCAGCATCAGTGGGCGGGGTGAACTCAGCGCTTCTTGAAGACGCCAAGCGCCTGCAGGATCACGATCAGCAGCACTGCGCCACCAATCGCCACCACGAAGCGCAGGATGCCCCCGCCCGTTGCGATGCCCAGCATGCCTGCCACCCAGAAACCCAGCGCCGAGCCCACGATGCCAACCAGCACGTTGGCGATCCATCCCATCTGCGCGTTGGTCTTCATGACAATGCTGGCCAGCCAGCCGATGACGCCGCCGATGATGAGCGAAATGATCAGATCCATGATTGCCTCTTCCCTGTTGTTTTAATTGGAGGTTGATGAAGCAGTACCGCCTGCCCGGCGGATTCCGGGAGACGGGAAGGTGGTGGAGGCGGCGGGAATCGAACCCGCGTCCGCAAGCACTACGTTTCAGCATCTACGTACGTAGCTGTCTCTTTGTTTTCTCACCTCACGCTACCCGAGCAGCAGGGAAGACGCTTGGCCAGCTGACGGTGTCTCTTAACGCTGCACCCCGTAGCACGGTACAGCGCGATCCTGTGAGCGCGTCCCCCGGTTCCGTGGCACAGGCACCAACGGTTCGGAGGTTAAGCCGGATTAAGCGGCTAGAGCGTAGTTGTCGTCGTTGGCAACTAGAGTTTGCACAAAAGTTTAACGAGGACTCATGCACCTCGGTACGCAACTGAAGTTTCGCAACCCACGTCGAAACCGGTCGCCCCCTTCAGAACCTTGGATTATACGCCCACCGGCAGGTCGGCGCCGATGTAGTTGACTCCCGGGCTGCGGCACAGGCTGCAGCGCGGGTGTGTGGGAAATATGGGGTTCGCGAGGGCCAGTTCAAGGTCTGGTGGCGCATCCATGGCCGGCTCGTCATCGACCAGCGGGCAGGGCGCCAGGCGCAGGGTGTTGTCGCGACGGATCAGCATCCGGCTGCGCGAGCAGGCGGGGGCCATGGCAAAGGGCTGCACACCTGGTGCCGCCGAGCCGGGCGACTCTACTGCGGCAACGGCAGGACTGCCGAGCGCACCGAGTTCGGGCAAACACTCGATCCGCATGTCTTCAGGCAGCCGCTGCTTGCGCAGCAGATTGCGGAAGCGGTTCTCCACGCTGCGCAGGTCTTCGCCTGTTCGCTGCTGCCGGGTGATGCCCACTGCGAATCCCGCTGCATGCAACAGCCTCAGGCCTTCCAGTGCCTTGCGGAAATTCTTCAGCCCGCGGCCAGCGTCATGCTGGGTTTCATCGGGATAGTCGATGCTCACCCGAAACGACAGCGCATGCGGCAAGGCACGCAAGGTCGCGAGTTGGTGCGCGCGGCGAATGAAAGGCGCTGTCCCGTTGGTGAGCACGAGCACGGGTCGTCGCTGCAGCGCGTATGTCAGGATGGCAAGGATGTCACGCAGGATCAGAGGCTCGCCCCCGGTGAAGGCGAAGCGTTCCACGCCCAGCGCAGTGGCCTGGTCGAGGAGTGGGGCCACTTCTGCCAGCGAGAATCCCTGCAGTCGTAGATCGCCAGGCTTGGATCCTTCATGGCAGAACGGACAGGCGAGGTTGCAGGCCGTGCCGGTGTGCAGCCAGAGTTCCCTCAGCCGCATGAGCGCAATGGTTTCAATGGGCCCGTTCACGGGCGCGGATGTTAGCGCAGGGCGCCGAACTGCGCTTCGAGTTCGCTGGCGGTTACCGGCCGGCTGATCAGATACCCCTGCACCTCGTCGCAACCCAGTTCACGCAGCAGGTTGAATTGGGGCTGGGTTTCGACACCTTCGGCCACCACCAGCATGCCAAGGCTGTGGCCCAGCGTGATGATGGCCTTCACGATGGCGGCGTCTTCGCTGTTCGTCATCACATCGGTGATGAAGGAGCGGTCGATCTTGAGTCGCTGCGCCGGGAAGCGCTGCAGATAGCGCAGGTTCGAATAGCCGGTGCCGAAATCGTCGATGGCGATGTTCACGCCCATCTGCCGCAGGCGCACCAGCATGCGGATCAGCCGCGGTGCATCCTGCACCACCATGCTCTCGGTGATCTCGATTTCCAGCGACTCCGGTGGCAGATCGAACTGGCGCAATGCATCCAGCACGTTGTCGGCATATCGTTCCTGCTGCAACTCGCGAGGCGATGCATTGACCGATACCACCAGCGAACCGTGGCCCGCATCGAGCCAGGCCCGTGCCTGCGCGCAGGCGGCGCGCAGTACATGGCGACCGATATCGACGATCAAACCGGTTTCCTCGGCTATCGCGATGAAGCTGGCCGGATACACCAGCGGCTCGCCGGGCGCCTGCCAGCGCACCAGCGCCTCGGCGCCCGTGATGCGGCCCGAAGCGATATCCACGCGAGGCTGGAAGTGCAGCAGCAGTTGCTCACGCTGGATGGCCTCGCGCAGGCGTTGTTCGGCTTCCAGCCGCTCGTTCATCTGCGCGCGCAGTTCGGCACTGAAGAAACGCAGCGTGCTGCGACCCTGGTCCTTGGCAAGATACATCGCGGCATCCGCATTCTTCAGCAGCGACTCGGGATCGCGGCCGTGGTCCGGATACAGCGCCACGCCGACACTGCCATTGACGCGATTCTCGGTGCCGTTGAAATGCCAGACCTCGCCGGTGGCGCGCAGGATGGTGCGCGTCAGCGAGCGGGCTGCGGCTTCGTCGGCGCCGGGAACCAGCAGCACGAATTCGTCACCGCCCACGCGCGCGACTGTGGTGCCGGGTGGCGCGCAGGCGGTCAGCCTGGCAGCCATGACACACAGCAGTTCGTCGCCTGCATGGTGACCGAGGCTGTCGTTGATGTACTTGAAGCGGTCGAGATCAACAAACACCAGCGCGAACCGTGAACCTTCCGCGCTGGCGGTGCTTACGGCTTCCTGCAGGCGCTCGCGCAGCAACGAACGGTTCGCAAGGCCGGTGAGATCATCGAGCCGCGCCTGCCGCTCGATGCGCTCCTTGTATTCGCGCAGTTCGGTTACGTCCTCGACCGTGCCTTCGTAACAGACCAGACGTCCGGAATCGTCGTGCACGGCGCGGGCATTTTCCGAGATCCAGATCAATCGGCCATCCTGGCGGCGGATCTGCGATTCGAATCCACTCACCAGGCTGTGTCGTCGCATGGTGTCGATGAATGCCTGGCGACGCGAGGCATCCGTATACAGCTGTGCGCCGATGTCGCTGAGGTTGTTCATCAGCTCCAGGGGCGAATCGAACCCGTAGATGCGGGCCAGCGCCGGGTTCGCATCCAGGTAGCGGCCATCCGGTGAGGTGCGGAAGATGCCCTCGATGGCATTGTCGAACAGGCTGCGATAGCGGCGTTCGGCATTGCGCAACGCGCGATAGGTGGATTCACGCGTGCTGATGTCCTGCACGATGCCTTCCACGGCCAACACCTTGCCGTCCGGTGCCAGCAGTCCGATGCCGCGTTCCCACACCCAGCGTTCGCTGCCGCTGCGGTTGATGATGCGATATTCGACGTCAAAGCGGCGTCCCTGGGACAGCGCAGCGCTGATGCTGCTGCGGACCCGCATGCGATCTTCAGGATGCGTCAGCTGTTCATAGGAGATGGTGCTGTTGAAGAGCAGGTCTTCCGGTCCGTAACCGGTCACGGCAAGGCAGCCGTCACTGACGAACTCCATGGTCCACTGCGAGTCGTTGAGGCAGCGGTAGACCATGCCGTCGATGTTGGCGATCAGTGTACGAAGCATGCGCGCGGTTTCGCGCGCGTCCTGAACTTCTGCGTCAGTACCTTGTGCCCCGTGGACAGATGAAACAACAGCAGCCATCAGGTTTCCGAAATGCGAGTGGGTGGCATTCTCGGATTGTTGCAGCGGCAACAAAAGGGTCGCAGATCACATATTTTGCAACGCACCATCGATGTGCGCTTTCTGGTGCTTGACGCACCAGTCTGATGCGTGGCTGGCGCGAGTCGCCTAGCGAATCCGCAGCACGCGAGCCTTGTCGCGCTGCCAGTCCCGATCCTTCTCGGTGGCGCGCTTGTCGTGCTGCTTCTTGCCCTTGGCGAGACCGATGCGCAGTTTGGCGCGACCCTGCTTCCAGTACAGCTCCAGCGGCACGATGGTGTAGCCGTCGCGCTCCACCGAGCCGACCAGCCGATCGATCTCCACGCGGTTCAGCAACAGCTTGCGGCTGCGGGTCGGGTCGGCAATGACATGGGTGGATGCGGAATTGAGCGGTGACAGGTGGGCGCCGATCAGGAACATCTCGCCGCCGCGAATGACCACATAGGCTTCGGTCAATTGCGCACGACCAGCCCGCAGGGACTTGACCTCCCAGCCCATCAGCGACAAACCCGCCTCATAGCGGTCTTCAATGAAGTAATCGTGTCTTGCCTTGCGGTTCTCGGCGATCAGCGCCTTGCCGTCTTCCTGCGTGTCTTTGGCCATGCGCTATTATGCGTCATGCGAGAGATCAGGCGCTCGGCGCTGGTGCCGGCAACAGCGCACCGCATGTTCGAGCTCATCAACGATGTGGCGAGTTACCCGGGGTTCGTGCCTGGCTGCAGCGCTGCCACGGTACTGGAGCAAACGCCTGAACTGCAGCGTGCGCGCCTTACCGTGGGCAGCGGCTTGCTGCGAACCTCATTCGTCACGCGCAACCGGCTGACGCCGGATTCCAGAATTCACATGGAGCTGGAAGAAGGGCCGTTCCGCAGCCTGGATGGTGTGTGGCAGCTGACGCCGGTGCTGCAACCGGGTTCAGAAGTGGAAATCGGTTGCCGGGTGGAACTGCACCTGAAGTTCGAATTGCAGGGTGGACTGGCCGGCATGGCCATGGGCCCGCTCATCGAACGGATGGCCGGCTCACTGGTGGATGCATTCGTCGCCCGGGCGCGAAACCCGGGCTGATGCGCAACGCGTGATCAGGGCGTGGGCGTTGCGGCAGCAGGAGCGGCCGCAGGCGCAGGCGCTGGTGGCGAAGCAGGCGAAACCGGGGCGCCACTCATGGCAGCTGCTGCAGCTTCAGTATCGGCGGGCCGATCGAAGCGCTCTACCTTGTCGTCCTTGAAATAGACGGTAAGGCGCTGTGTGTTCGGCGTCTTGATCCAGGGTGCCGACTCGTAGAAGTAGTAGTCCCAGCGATCGCTGTTGAAGGCAACGGGCACCATCGGTGTGCCCAGCAGGAACTTCACCTGGGAACGCGTCATGCCTTCCTTCAGCTGCACGACCTGGGTCGGATCCAGGAAATTGCCCTGCTGAACCGGCATGCGGTAGAGGCAGCCCGCGGCCAGGCCAAGAACGCTGGTCAGCAGCAGAACTGCCAGGAGCCGGCGGGGGCGCGCGGGTAATGCGCGGTTGGCGAAAGATGGAGTTTGTCGCATGGTGCCGTTCATCATTGTAGAATCACACATATTACCTGACACACACGGAGCCCATCCAAATGGAAGGCAAGGATCTGCGCAATGCCGGGCTCAAGGTCACGCTGCCGCGGCTGAAGATACTGGAAATCCTCGAAGGAGAGGACACGCGGCACAAGTCGGCTGAAGACATCTACAAGTCACTGCTTGAGTTCGAATGAGGACATCGGCCTTGCCACGGTGTACCGGGTTCTGACCCAGTTCGAGGCCGCTGGCCTGGTTACGCGCCACCATTTCGAGAACGGCATGGCCGTTTTCGAGCTGAACCGGGGCGACCACCATGACCACATCGTCTGTATTGACTGCGGCAAGGTGGAAGAGTTCGTCGACGCCGGCATCGAGGAGCGCCAGAAAGCCATTGCGGCACAGCGTGGCTTCGAGATCCACGATCATTCCATGATTCTTTACGGGCATTGCCGCCGTGAAGATTGCCCGTCGCGCGCTGCCGGCCTCGCCGGCAAGAAGCCGCATCACCCCTGACTGGATCGCACACCGCGCTTTATCTTCGCGGTGTCGCCACTGGCGGCCTCCGGCGAGGACAGCATCTCGCGTGCATGGGCCAGGGCCTTGTCGGTGATCTGCGTGCCGCCCAGCATGCGCGCCACTTCCCGCACCCGCTCGTTCCCGAGCAGTTCTGCCAGAGCGGTGCGCGTGGTCTTGCCATCCGTCAGTTTCAGCACACGCAGGTGGTGATGCCCCTGCGCGGCCACCTGCGGCAGGTGGGTGACGCACAGCACCTGGTTGCGCGCGCCCAGCGACCGCAGCTGCCTGCCGACGACCTCGGCAACCGCGCCACCGATTCCCGCATCGACTTCGTCGAACACCATGCAGCGCCTTTCATCGGCGACGCAGGCCACCTGTACCGCCAGTGACAGGCGCGCCAGTTCGCCGCCGGATGCCACCTTGGCGAGGGGCCGCAGCGGCTGGCCCGGGTTGGCGGTGACCCGAAACTCGATCTGGTCGAGCCCGTGCGGCTGCGGTTCGGTCGAGGCATGCGGTGCCACGTCGACCTGGAAACGACCACCGGCCATGCCGAGGGTGTGCATGCGGGCCGTGATTTCCTTGCTGAACGTGACCGCAGTGGCGACCCGGGATTCCGACAGCCTGAGCGCCAGCTCGCGATAGGCAGTCAGCGCATCGGCCTGCTGGCGGCGCAGCGTGGCCACGTCCTGTTCCGCCGATTCGAGTGTGTCGAGCTCGGCGCGCAGGGCGATGCGATGGGTGGGCAGGTCGGCCACTGCCACGCGATGCTTGCGTGCCAGCTCCTCGGCCGCTGCAAGACGCTTTTCCACCACTGCCTGGCGGGCGCTGTCCATGTCGAGCGACTCGGCATATCGCCCGAGTTCGCGGGCCGCTTCGGTGATGCGGATGGCGGCTTCGTCGAGCAGCGGCATGACGGATTCCAGCGCAGGATCCACCGCCAGCAGCGGCCGCAGCGCCGACTGCGCGCGCGCGAGCGCCGCCTGCGCGGTATCTCCCTCGCCTTCGTAGAGCAGCTGCGCGGCCAGTTGCGTGCCTTCCATCAGGCGGCCGCGGTTGCCCAGGCGCGCGGCTTCTGCAGCCAGTTCTGCCGCTTCGCCGGGCTTGAGATCCATGGCCGCGAGCTCGCCTTCCTGAAAGCGCAGCAGTTCGATGCGGGCATCGCGATCGCGCAGACTCGATTCGATCTCCAGCAGCCGGTTCAGCAGCGCCAGCCAAACGCGGTGCGCCGCTTCCACCTGATCGGTGAGTGATTCGAGCTTGCCGTATCTGTCGAGCAGCTCGCGCTGCGATCCGGGGCGCACCAGCGACTGGAACTCGTGCTGGCCGTGCACGTCCAGCAGGCTGCCGACGATCTCGCGCAGCTGCTGCACGGGCACTGCCTGGCCGTTGAGGTAGGCACGGGAGCGACCGTCGGCATTGATGATGCGCCGGACCAGCAGCTCCTCATCGGCCTCGATCGATTGTTCTTCCAGCAGCGCGCGCAGCGCGCGCGGCACCTGCCGGATGTCGAAGGTGGCGGCGATCTCGGCTTTTTCCGCACCGGCGCGGATCTGGTCCGCTGCCGCGCGCGCGCCGCAGACCAGCGTGAGCGCATCCACGACGATGGATTTGCCGGCGCCGGTTTCACCGGTGAGCACCGTGAGGCCGCTGGCGAAATCCAGCTCGAGGGAGTCGATGATGGCGAGGTCGCGGATCTGCAGGTGAGTCAGCATGTGTGCAACATCCCTAGCGTTGGTACTCGGCGCCGCCGCGACCCCAGTGGAGTTTCGAGCGCAGCAGCCGGAAATAGTCGTAGCCCGGCGGATGCAGCAGCGTGATGCGATGCGCGGAGGGCCGGATTTCGAGCAGGTCGGTCGGGCGCAGTTCGCCGAATACCACGCCATCGCAGGTGACCTGGGCGCGGGTGTCGTGTCGCTCGTGCAGGATGACGGAGATGGTGCTGCGACCCGAAACCATGATGGGGCGATCGGCCAGCGTGTGCGGGCAGATCGGCACCACCACCAGCACATCGAGGTTGGGGTCGACGATGGGGCCGCCGCAGGAAAGCGCATAGGCCGTGGAGCCGGTGGCGCTGGCCACCACGAGGCCATCGCCGCCGTGAGTATTCACGATAGCGGCCATCCACGCGGGTTTCGAAGTCCAGGATGCGGCCGGTTTCCCACTTGGCGAGCACCACGTCGTTCAGCGCCAGCTGGCTGCGCTCGCTGCCGTCCGCAGCGATCACATGCGCGTCGAGCAACGGCCGGTGGTCGGGGAGGCAGCGGTTTTCCAGGGCGGCATCCACGCACTGGAGCATGTCCTGCGGCATCACATCGGTGAGGAACCCGAGCCGGCCCCGGTTGATGCCCAGCATCGGAATGCCGCTGGCGGCCACCAGGCGCGCCGCGTAGAGCAACGAGCCGTCGCCACCGATCACGATGGCAAGCTGCGCGCGGGACACCAGTTCGGCGTCATCGACCGCGGTAGCGAGGTCGGCGAACTGCTGGCCCGCGGGAGACTGCTGGATGAGGGTGGCAAGACCGCGGGCGCGCAAATGCGGCAGCAGCGCCGCCGCGGTTTCGCGCACGGAGTTCTCGTCGAACCGCCCCAGCAGGGCGCAGGTGTGGATCGGGCCGCTCATTGCCCCTTGAGTTTACTTGGGCCGGGGCGGCCGGCAGGGGGCGTTTGTGCCCCTTATGTGACGAATGCCATGAACTGCCCGACAAGCTTGACCGCGTATGGCAAGCGCGGCTAGCGTCCAAGGTAATCCATGAGCCAGGAACCACGCGACGAATCGCAGCTATCCGAGCGCGCCCAGCAGCTGCTGAAGGTGCTGATCGAGAGCTATATCCGCGACGGCCAGCCGGTGGGTTCGCGCAGCCTGTCGCGCGATTCGGGCCTGAGTCTCTCTTCTGCCACCATCCGCAATGTGATGGCCGATCTCGAGGCCTACGGCTTTGTCAGCTCGCCGCATACCTCTGCCGGGCGCGTGCCCACGCCCAAGGGTTACCGGTTCTTCATCGACACCCTGCTGCAGGTGCAGCCGCTGGAACGCGTGGCCGCCGACGAGATGCGTCTGCAGTTCCAGGCCGGCGATGATCCGCGGACGCTGGTGTCGATGGCCTCGCAGCTGTTGTCCAATGTCACGCAGATGGCAGGCGTGGTGTCACTGCAGACCCCCAAGGCTGCGGCTCTTACGCATATCGAGTTCCTGCCGCTTTCCGAACAGCGGGTGCTCGCGATCCTGGTGTTCGATGATCGCGAAGTGCAGAACCGTGTCGTACACCTGGAGCGTCCGATCTCGCCGGAAGACCTGCGGCGCGCCGCCGCAGTGCTGAACGAGCAGTTCCTCGGGCGCACGCTGGAAGAGGTGCGTCAGGACCTGATCGGCCAGCTCTCTGAAATGCGCGAGCGCCTCAACCAGGGCATGGTCGACACGATCTCGGTGGCCCAGCAGTTGTTTGCCGGCGGGCCGCGTCGCAATGACATGGAGCTGGTCATTGCCGGTGAGACCAAGCTGATGGGTTTCGCCGAGCTCTCGAGCGTCGAGAAGCTGCGGCGACTGTTCGAGGCCTTCGACGAGAAGCGCGCCATCCTGCAGTTGCTCGACATGAGCGTGCGCGGGCAGGGCGTGCAGATCTTCATCGGGCGTGAGTCCGGATACCAGATCCTCGACGACTGCAGCGTGGTCACGGCTCCTTACAGTTCCGACACCGGCGCAGTGGGCGTGATCGGGGTCATCGGCCCGACCCGCATGGCCTATGAGCGGGTGATCCCGGTGGTCGATCTCACCGCGAAACTGCTCGGCGCGGCCTTGAATTCCCGCCGCTAGTCCCCATATCTGCGGGCGCTTCCAGCAACCCATTATTGAAGTTGGAGATTAAGTTTAATCTCCAACTAGTTGATTCAAGGAGTAATGATGTCGGATACCGGTGCAGGTCAGGGCTCTCCCGAACAGGTGCAGGCAGCCCAGGCAGAGAACACCGCGCCGACAGAAGTCGCGCAGCTGCGAATCGAGCTGGCCGATGCCCAGGCCCAGGCCTCGCAGCATCGCGACCAGCTGCTGCGCGCCGCAGCCGAGCTGGACAACATCCGCAAGCGCGCGGCGCGCGATGTCGAACATGCGCATCGCTATGCGCTGGAAAAGATCGCGCAGGAGCTGCTGCCCGTGCGCGACAGCCTCGAGCTCGCTGTGGCCAGTGCCGCAAATGCCGATGCAGCAGCGCTTGCCGCCGGCCAGCAGGCCACGTTGAAACTGCTGGTCCGCGCCTTCGAGAAGTTCGAGATCCAGGGCATCGACCCCACCGGTGAGCCCTTCGATCCGCAGCGCCATGAAGCCATGGCGATGCAGGACGCGCCGGCTGCCGAGCCCGATTCGGTGCTGCATGTCGTGCAGCGCGGCTACGAGCTGAATGGCCGGTTGCTGCGTCCGGCCCGCGTCATCGTGGCGCGCGCACCAGGAAATACTTGAATCCGCGAGCCTTCGCTCCCAGATAGAGCTTCATCCAGCCCGGTATCGGGCAAATCTTAGGGTATACGCAAATGGCAAAAATCATCGGAATCGACCTGGGGACGACCAACTCCTGCGTCGCCGTCATGGAAGCGGGCAAGCCGCGCGTCCTCGAGAACAGCGAGGGAGATCGCACCACGCCATCCATCGTCGCCTACACCAAGGACGGCGAAGTCGTGGTCGGCCAGTCGGCCAAGCGCCAGGCGGTGACCAACCCGAAGAACACGCTGTTCGCCGTGAAGCGGCTCATCGGCCGCAAGTTCAAGGACGACGTCGTGCAGAAGGACGTCGACATGGTGCCCTACAGGATCGCGGCCGCCGAGAACGGCGACGCCTGGGTCGAAGTGCAGGGCAAGAACCTCTCGCCGCCGGAGATCTCCGCGCGCGTGCTCGCCAAGATGAAGAAGACCGCCGAGGATTACCTCGGTGAGGAAGTGACCGAGGCCGTCATCACGGTGCCGGCGTACTTCAACGATTCGCAGCGCCAGGCCACCAAGGATGCCGGCCGCATCGCGGGTCTCAACGTCAAGCGCATCATCAACGAGCCCACCGCGGCTGCGCTGGCCTATGGCCTCGACAAGGCCGCCGGCGCGGATCGCAAGATCGCCGTGTATGACCTCGGTGGCGGCACCTTCGACGTGTCGATCATCGAGATCGCCGAAGTGGATGGCGAGCGCCAGTTCGAGGTGCTGTCGACCAACGGCGATACCTTCCTCGGTGGCGAGGACTTCGACAACAAGATCATCCATTTCCTGGCCGACGAGTTCCTGAAGGAATCCGGCGTCGACGTGCGCAAGGATCCGCTCGCCATGCAGCGCCTCAAGGAGGCCGGCGAGAAGGCGAAGATCGAGCTGTCGTCCAGCCAGCAGACCGATGTGAACCTGCCGTACATCACGGCCGATGCCTCGGGCCCGAAGCATCTGACCGTGAAGCTCACGCGCGCCAAGCTCGAGTCGCTGGTGGAAGATCTCGTCAAGCGCACGGTCGAGCCCTGCCGCATCGCGCTGAAGGATGCCGGCGTGTCGGCCTCCGACGTGGCCGAAGTGATCCTGGTCGGCGGCCAGACGCGCATGCCGCTGGTGCAGAAGTACGTGAAGGACTTCTTCGGCCAGGAGCCGCGCCGCGACGTGAACCCGGACGAAGCCGTGGCCGTGGGCGCTGCCATCCAGGCCGGCGTGCTGGCCGGTGAAGTGAAGGACGTGCTGCTGCTCGACGTCACGCCGCTGTCGCTGGGCATCGAGACGCTGGGCCAGATCATGACCAAGCTGATCGACAAGAACACCACGATCCCGACCAAGGCCTCGCAGGTGTTCTCGACCGCCGACGACAACCAGACGGCCGTGACCATCCACGTGCTGCAGGGCGAGCGCGACCGCGCCGCGGACAACAAGTCGCTGGGCCGCTTCGACCTCACCGAGATCGGCGCCGCGCCGCGCGGCATGCCGCAGGTCGAGGTCACCTTCGACATCGACGCCAACGGCATCCTCAATGTGTCGGCCAAGGACAAAGGCACGGGCAAGGAGCAGAAGATCGTCATCCGCGCCTCCAGTGGTCTCTCCGAAGACGAGATCAAGCGCATGGTGACCGACGCCGAGGCGCATGCCGCGGATGACAAGAAATTCCGCGAGCTGGTGGAAAGCCGCAATCGTGCCGATGGCATGGTGCATGCCACCGAGAAATCGCTGCAGGAACTCGGCGACAAGGTGCCCGCTGGCGATCGCGGCTCGGTGGAGTCTGCGCTGTCGGATCTGCGCACCGCCATCAAGGGCGACGACAAGGACGTGATCGACCGCAAGGCCGAGGCGCTGGCCAAGGCTTCTTCGGGCCTGATGGCTGCCGCGCAGGCGGGGGCGCAGGGCCCTGCAGCGGGTGGTGCCGCAGGCAGCGAGGCTGGCGAGACCAATTCCCGGAACGACGACGTCGTCGACGCCGAGTTCGAAGAAGTGAAAGACAAGGACCGCAACGCCTGAGGCGTGGCGCAAGGGAAACAAATAGCGCATGGCGAAGCGTGACTACTACCAGGTTCTCGATGTAGCGCGCGATGCGACGGAGGCCGACATCAAGAAGGCCTACCGTCGCCTCGCCATGAAGCTGCATCCGGATCGCAATCCGGACGACAAGGCAGCGGAGGAGCAGTTCAAGGAGGCGAAGGAAGCCTACGAAGTGCTCTCGGACGCAGGCAAGCGTGCCACCTACGACCAGTACGGCCATGCCGGGCTGGACCAGCAGCGCGGTGGCGGCGGCGGCCATCCCGGCGAAGGCTTCGGCGACATCTTCGGCGATGTGTTCGGCGACATCTTCGGCGGTGCCCGCCGCGGCGGCCGCTCGCAGGTGTTCCGTGGCGCAGACCTGCGCTACGAGCTGGAGCTCGATCTCAATCAGGCGGTGTTCGGCGCCGCGATCGAGATCGACGTGCCGAAGCTCTGCGAGTGCGAGACCTGCAAGGGCAGTGGCGCAGCCAAGGGCTCCAATCCCATCCAGTGCGATACCTGTCATGGCACCGGCCAGGTGCGGGTGTCACAGGGTTTCTTCCAGCTGCAGCAGGCCTGCCCGCGCTGCCGCGGCAGCGGCAAGATCGTCAAGAACCCCTGCGACACCTGCCTCGGGCAGGGGCGCGTGCGACGCTCCAAGAAGTTGTCGGTGAAGATTCCGGCCGGCGTCGATACCGGCGACCGCATCCGCCTCAGTGGTGAAGGTGAAGCCGGACGCAATGGCGGGCCTGCTGGCGATCTCTATGTGGAAGTGCACGTGCGCGCGCATGAGATCTTCGAGCGTGATGGCGAACATCTTTCCTGTGAGGTGCCGGTGAGTTTCGTCACCGCGACGCTGGGCGGCACGGTGATCGTGCCCACGCTCGAAGGCCAGGTGTCGCTGAAGATTCCCGCGGAGACGCAGTCCGGGCGGGTATTCCGCCTGCGCGACAAAGGCGTGAAGCCGGTGCGCGGCGGAGCGCGCGGCGATCTGTTCTGCAAGGTCATGGTCGAGACGCCCGTCAAACTCTCCAGCGAGCAGAAGGATTTGCTGCGAAAATTCGAGGCATCGCTGAAGTCCGAAGATGGTCGGCACACGCCACGTGAAGAAGGGTTCTTCGAGGGCGTGAAGAGGTTCTTTACCGGCGCGGAGAGCTGAACGTGAACACCCGGGTGGGAATTGTCGGAGTGGCCGGGCGCATGGGGGCGCAGCTTGTCAGGGCAATCCATGAAGCACCCACGATGCGGCTCGCTGCTGCCGTGGCCCGTCCGGGGAGTCAGGCCATCGGCAAGGATGCCGGCGTTCTTGCCGGGCTTCCTCCCTGTGGTGTTTCGGTGGTGGGTGACTTGCGTGCCGTGCTGGCAGGGCTCGATGTGGTCATTGATTTCTCCCGGGCCGAGGTCGTAGCGAGCACAGCCGATGCCTGTGCGGCTGCGGGCGTTCCGCTGATGCTCGGCATCACGGGTCTCGACGCGGCTACGCAGGTGCGCCTGGATGCGGCTGCAACCAGGGTTCCCGTGCTCGTTTCAGCCAATACCAGCCTGGCACTGAATGTATTGCTCGACCTCGTGGAGCGGGCAGCAGGTGCCTTGCCGGTCGGCTACGACATCGAGATCTTCGAAGCGCACCATCGTCACAAGGTCGATGCGCCATCCGGAACCGCACTTGCTCTGGGTGAGGCGGCAGCGGCAGGCCGGGGCGAGCAGCTGCCGCGGCATCCGGGCCTCACCGGGTCGCAGCCGGGCGCACGGGCCACCGGCGGCATCGGCTTTTCGGTGGTACGGGGCGGGGATGTCGTCGGTGAGCACGACGTGCGTTTCCTCGGCGCTGGCGAGCAGCTGCGTCTGACGCATGTAGCTACTGACCGGGCAATCTTTGCGCGCGGGGCAGTGGCTGCCGCAGCCTGGCTGGTCGGGAGGCCACCCGGGCGGTACCGGATGGCCGATTTTCTTGTTTTCAAAACAATAAGTTAGGGGTTATTCGGCGGCGGTAATCAAGGCATTGCGCAGGGGAATTCCGGGGCAAGATTGCATGGACAGAAACGGGCTGGAACCTTAGAATTTCGCCCGAATCCGTAACATCCAGTTAGCGGGTTTAGTCCGCGCAAGGCGGGAGGGCGTTCCACAAGAACTCCTCCCGCTTTGTGCATCCGCCCCTCGAAAAAGATTAGTTGATGCCAATGAGAAGCCGCCAGGAACACGCGGAGGTCGGTGAGTGAGTGTGAGCGCCGTGCTGGCTCTGGCAGATGGAACCGTTTTCAACGGTATCTCCATCGGAGCAAAAGGGAATACGACCGGCGAAGTGGTCTTCAATACGTCGATGACGGGCTATCAGGAAATTCTTTCCGATCCGTCCTACTCCAGGCAGATCGTCACCCTGACTTACCCGCACATCGGGAATACCGGTACCACGCCGGAAGATCAGGAATCCTCTCTGGTTGCTCCCGCAGGTCTTGTGATCCGCGACCTGCCGTTGATGACCAGCAACTGGCGTTCGTCGCTGTCGCTGCGCGAGTATCTCGAGCGCGGCCGCGTGGTGGCCATCGCCGATATCGACACCCGCAAGCTCACGCGTCTGTTGCGCGAGAAGGGTGCGCAGGCCGGCTGCATCATGACCGGCGACAATGTCGATGCGAATGCCGCCGTGCATGCCGCTCGACGTTTTCCCGGCCTTGCTGGCATGGACCTCGCCAAGGTCGTGACCACCCGCGAGCGCTACCAGTGGAACGATGGCGCGATCTGGCGCGAGCCGGGCCGGCCCAGTCTGCGGCCGCAGCAGCGCCTGCATGTGGTGGCCTACGATTTCGGCATCAAGCGCAACATCCTGCGGCTGCTGGCCGATGCGGGTTGCCGCATCACCGTGGTGCCTGCGCAGACTACGGCTGCCGAAGTGCTGGCGCTGCAGCCCGATGGCGTGTTCCTTTCGAACGGCCCCGGCGATCCCGAGCCCTGCACGTACGCCATCGACGCGATCCGCGAATTCCTGAATACCGATCTTCCGGTGTTCGGCATCTGTCTCGGTCACCAGTTGCTCGGCCTTGCCGCCGGTGCACGCACCATGAAGATGAAGTTCGGTCATCACGGCGCGAACCATCCCGTGCAGGATCTGGCCACGCGGCGCGTCATGATCACTGCGCAGAACCACGGCTTTGCCGTGGATCCCGAATCCCTGCCGGCGAATGTACGGGCCACGCATGTGTCGCTGTTCGACGGCTCGCTGCAGGGCATCGAGATCATCGACAAGCCCGCCTTCAGCTTCCAGGGCCACCCGGAAGCCAGCCCCGGCCCGCATGATCTGCTGCCGCTGTTCGACCGCTTTACCCAGTCCATGATCCGCCGCCTGCAGAACCAGCTGCGTGATCGACCACGCCCCGGCAACGGCGCAGAGACCTAGCATCCATGCCACGTCGTACCGACCTTGAAAGCATCCTGATCATCGGCGCCGGCCCGATCGTCATCGGCCAGGCCTGCGAATTCGACTACTCCGGCGCCCAGGCCTGCAAGGCCCTGCGCGAAGAGGGTTTTCGCGTCATCCTGGTCAACTCCAATCCCGCGACCATCATGACCGACCCGGAGATGGCCGACGCCGTCTACATCGAACCGGTCAACTGGCGCACTGTCGCGCGCATCATCGAGAAGGAACGCCCGAGCGCGCTGCTGCCCACCATGGGTGGCCAGACTGCACTCAACACCGCGCTCGATCTGGTGCGCGAAGGCGTGCTGGCGCAGTACAACGTCGAATTGATCGGCGCCTCGCGCGATGCCATCGATACCGCCGAAGATCGCGAGAAATTCCGCAATGCCATGAGCGAGATCGGGCTGGAATCGCCGCGCTCGTTCATCGCGCATTCGATGGAAGAGGCCTTCGTGGCGCAGGCCGAACTTGGCTATCCCGTGGTGATCCGGCCGTCGTTCACGATGGGTGGCACCGGCGGCGGCATCGCCTACAACCGCGAGGAATTCGAGCAGATCGTCGGCCGCGGCCTGTATGCCTCGCCCACCAGCGAGGTGCTGCTGGAAGAATCCGTCGTCGGCTGGAAAGAGTACGAGATGGAAGTCGTGCGCGATCGCAACGACAACTGCATCATCGTCTGCTCCATCGAGAACCTCGATGCCATGGGCGTGCACACGGGTGATTCCATCACCGTGGCGCCCGCGCAGACGCTGACCGACAAGGAATACCAGCGCATGCGCAACGCGTCGATCGCGGTGCTGCGCAAGATCGGTGTGGAGACGGGCGGTTCGAACGTGCAGTTCGCCGTCAGCCCCGTGGATGGGCGCCTGCTGGTCATCGAGATGAACCCGCGCGTGTCGCGCTCTTCGGCGCTGGCGTCGAAGGCAACGGGTTTCCCGATCGCAAAGATCGCGGCGAAGCTCGCCGTGGGCTACACGCTCGACGAACTGCGCAACGACATCACCGGCGGCCGGACGCCGGCGTCGTTCGAGCCCTCGATCGACTATGTGGTCACGAAGATCCCGCGCTTCACCTTCGAGAAGTTTCCGGCCGCCAACGCAAAACTCACCACGCAGATGAAATCCGTCGGCGAGGTGATGGCCATTGGCCGCACCTTCCAGGAATCGCTGCAGAAGGCGCTGCGTGGACTGGAAACAGGCCTCGATGGGCTGGGCAGCGTCACCACGCTGCCGCTGGCGGGCGAGGACGCCGCTTCCACGCTCGCCTACGAGCTGCGCAATCCCGGCGCGAATCGCCTGTTGCAGGTGGCGGATGCCTTCCGTGCCGGCTGGACACTCGAGCGCATGCATGAGCTGAGTTACATCGATCCCTGGTTCCTGGCGCAGATCGAGGATCTGGTGCGCGAAGAAGCCGCGGTGCTCTCGCAGGGCCTGATCGCACTGGATGAGCCCCGCCTGCGCGCACTCAAGCGCAAGGGATTCTCCGACAGCTGCCTCGCCCGGCTCACTGGCCAGACTGAAAAAACCCTGCGCGACAGACGGCGCTCGCTGGGCGTGGTGCCCGTCTACAAGCGCGTCGATACCTGCGCGGCGGAATTCGCGACCTCGACGGCCTATCTGTATTCCACCTACGAAGAGGAATGCGAAGCGCAGCCCACTGATCGCAAGAAGATCATGATCCTGGGCGGCGGACCAAACCGCATCGGGCAGGGCATCGAGTTCGACTACTGCTGCGTGCATGCCTCGCTGGTGCTGCGTCAGGATGGTTACGAAACCATCATGGTGAACTGCAACCCCGAAACGGTTTCCACCGACTTCGACACTTCCGACCGCCTGTACTTCGAGCCGCTGACCCTGGAAGACGTGCTGGAAGTGATCGCCAAGGAAAAGCCCATCGGCGTGATCGTGCAGTACGGCGGGCAGACGCCGCTGAAGCTGTGCCGCGCGCTGGAAGCCGCGGGCGCGCCGATCATCGGCACCACGCCCGAAGCCATCGACGTGGCCGAGGATCGCGAACGCTTCGCGGATCTGGTGCGTCGCCTCGGCCTGCGCCAGCCCGCGAACGCCACCGCGCGCACGGAAGAACAGGCGCTGCGCATGGCGCGCGAAGTGGGCTATCCGCTGGTGGTGCGCCCTTCCTATGTGCTGGGTGGCCGGGCCATGGAAGTGGTGTATGCGGAAGAAGACCTCAAGACCTACATGACCGATGCGGTGCGCGTGTCGAACGACAGCCCCGTGCTGCTCGACCGCTTCCTCGACCAGGCCATCGAAGTCGACGTCGACGCCGTCTGTGACGGCACCGATGTGCTCATCGGCGGCATCATGGAACACGTCGAGCAGGCCGGTGTGCATTCCGGTGATTCCAGCTGCTCGCTGCCTCCCAACAGTCTTTCGTTCGAGATCCAGCAGCAGCTTCGCGAACAGACCCGCAAGCTTGCGCTGGGCCTGAATGTGATCGGCCTGATGAACATCCAGTTCGCCATCCAGAACGGCGTGGTGTATGTGCTGGAAGTGAATCCACGCGCCTCGCGCACGGCGCCGTTCGTCTCCAAGGCCACCGGCCGGCAGATTGCCAAGCTCGGCGCGCAGGTGATGACGGGCCGTACGCTCAAGGAACTGGGCGCAACGGAAGAGATCGTTCCCGGCTTCTATTCCGTGAAGGAAGCGGTGTTCCCGTTCGCCAAGTTCCCGGAATCCGACCCGATCCTCGGGCCGGAGATGAAATCCACCGGTGAAGTCATGGGCACGGGCCGCACATTCGGCGAGGCCTATGCCAAGGCGCAGGCCGGTTCTGGCACCTCCCTGCCTCGCAAGGGTACGGCACTGGTCAGCGTGCGCGAACGCGACAAGCCCGGCGCCGTGGATATGGCGCGGCGGCTGATCGCCAAGGGCTTCGACATCGTCGCCACCGACGGCACGGCGCGCGCCATCGAGGCGGCCGGCCTCGTGTGCCGCCGAGCCAACAAGGTGCGCGAAGGGCGTCCGCATATCGTCGACATGATCAAGAACGACGAGATCCACCTGATCGTGAACACCACCGAAGGTCGCCAGGCCACGCGCGATTCCATGGCGATCCGCCGCGAGGCAGTCAGCCGACGCGTCACTTATTTCACGACACTGGCTGCGGGTCTTGCCACCTGCGAAGCGCTCGATCATCTCGAAGACGTGGATGTGAACCTACTGCAGGATCTGCACCGGGAGCTCAGATCGTGAAACGAGTGCCAATTACCCTGCGTGGCGCCGAGTCGCTGCGCGTGGAGCTGCGGACGCTCAAGTCCGAATCGCGCCCGAACGTGATCAAGGCCATTGCCGAGGCGCGTGCGCATGGCGATCTGTCCGAGAACGCCGAGTATCACGCGGCGCGCGAACAGCAGGGGTTCATCGAGGGTCGCATCCAGGAACTGGAATCCAAGCTCTCGAACGCCGAGATCATCGATGTGACCACGCTCGAGCCCACCGGCAGGGTGGTGTTCGGCGCCACCGTCGAACTCGAGGACGAAGACACTGGCGCCAGGGTCACCTATCAGATCGTGGGTGAGGACGAGGCCGACATCAAGGCAGGCCGCATCTCGTTTGCTTCGCCGATTGCGCGCGCGCTGGTTGGCAAGAACGAAGGCGATGCCGTCGAAGTGGCCGCGCCGAGCGGCAAGCGCAACTACGAGCTCATTTCCGTCCGCTACGTCTGAAAGATCAGATATTGATCACGCGCTGTCCGTAGAGGCTGTCGCGCAATGCATCCTGCAGCTGCGGCATCAGGTACCAGGCCGCCAGCAGCAGCATCGCAACCACGGCGATCCACAGCAGTCCCGACCAAAGGTTCGCCCAGCCATGCGCTCGGCCACCATTGGCGTAGAACATCGAGGCGCGGCGCACGGCGCCAATCGGCAGCGCCAGCAGCGCATAGACAGCAACCAGTGCCGCGATCGCCACCCAGCGGGGCACTTCGCCGGCAATCAGCCAGTCCGGCTGCTGCCATCCTCCGATCTGCACATGCGGATATGCCCACCAGACCGCCAGCAGCGCGATCGCCATCACGGCGAACCAGACGGCTGACATGATCGTGAACACCGGCGTCAGGATGCCGCCCGCCACACGCGCGGCATAGCCCGGTGGGGCATGGGGTGAGGCTGGCGTCGACCACCAGCCGCCACGACTCAACCCGCCACGAGCCCTGCGCGCCTGGCGCCACTCATCACTTTTTTTTTTGCGCGGTCCACCAGTTCCTGGGCATTGACCGGCTGACCATGCGCCGCTGCGATTTCTTCCGCCGTGGTGGCGATGGGCATCACGAATACCAGCACGATGTAGAGGAGCAGGCCGAGACCGCCACCGAAAATCGTCAGCAGGACGAAGGCCACGCGCACCCAGGTGACATCCACTGCCGCATAAGCGGCGAGACCGCTGCTGACGCCGCTCCATTTCTGTCCCTCGCGTATGCGATACAGACGCCGCGTGCGTGAGCCCGCGCCTGCAGTGCTGCCGGCTTGCGAGGCATTGGCGCCGGTGTCTGTGGAGGCATCATCCGTGCTGCCAGCGACCGGACCCATTTCCTTCAGGATGCGTTCGATCTCCGCCGCATTGACCACGGTCTTGTAGGTGCCCAGGGCCAGCCGGCACTTGTCGGCGATGGCCTGTTCCAGGTCGGCGAGAATCTCGGCGCGATCCGGATTGCTGGCCAGCGCGCGTTCTGCGCTTTCCAGGTACTCACGCAATGCCTCGTACCCATCCTCATCGATCTGATAGGCGTTGTTGTTGAGATTGATGGTGGTGACTTTGCGCATTTCAGGTTCCCAGGCGGGTGAGGGTGTCGTGCAGATGGTTCCAGTAGCCAGCGAGTTCATCCAGCGCGCGGCGCCCTGGATCGGTGAGCTTGTAATACTTGCGGGGCGGACCCGCCTCGGACTCCTGCCATTCGTAGTCCACCAGTTCCTCGCGACGCAGTCGGCTGAGCAGAGGGTAGAGCGTGCCTTCCTGCGTCGCGAACTCCGTGCCGGCCAGCCGCTGCAGCATCTCGGCCACATAGAGCTTCTCGGCGGCGATCACGCGCAACACGGCGAACTCCAGCAGGCCTTTGCGGATGGGACCAAATTTTTCGCTGAGATCCATGGATGGGAGTGGTGACCAGGAAGCTACCTTGTGATGAAAAGGTAGCAGGACGCAGGAAGGGCGTCAAGCGCCCTGAATCTGCACGTCTAGAAGGAGTATTTCACGCCGAAGCGCACGGTCCGCGGCTCTTCAGCCCGCGACACGAACGTTGCCAGCTGTGTGCCGGGCGCGGTGACGCCCGGCACGAACGTCGGGTAGTAATACTCGATGTCCTTGCCCTCGGCGTCGAACACGTTCAGCAGCTCACCGTACAAGGTGAAATTGCCCGGTTTGTAAGCCACGCGCAGGTTCACCATCGCCTCGGAATCCGCGCGCCTCGCGCCACTGGGCACCAGCGGATAGGGGCCCAGGTAACGCAGACGGGTGCTGATTTCCCAGCGACCCTTGACCGCAGCCGCACCAAACGAGCCCGCGCTCTCGACACCGCCTTCCACGAAACGACCCTGCAGCATGTCGAACTGCGGATCACCGGCATCGTAGTCCGGGTCATCCTGGATGGCCTTGTAGCGCGCGCGGCTGTGGGTATAGGTGAGATCGAGGCCCAGCCAGGGCATCGGCTTCCAGAACGCCACCAGTTCGTAGCCGCGTCGCTTCGCGCCAGTCTTGGGCTCCACGGCGTTGGAATCACCGACGAAGATCAGTTCGCTGGCGAGATCCAGCCACCACTGGGTGGCCGTGATGTTGAAACTGCCGAACTCGAAGCGCATGCCGGCCTCGTAACCTTCCCCTTTCACCAGGCCGGGAACCGGCGTGACATCATTCACGACACCGCGTGCGTCATTGGAATGGAAGCCCAGCCCCCAGTTGGCGTACAGCTCCACGTTGTCGGTCAGTGTGTAGGCAGCGGCGAATTTCGGTGACACCCGCTGGTCGCTGCCCTTGCCGGCGACGGTGTCGGGACCGGCACCCGCATTCAGGTCGACATTGAAATCGTAGGCATCGGCACGCAAGCCGCCCATCAGGCGCAGCTGGGCAGTGGGCTTCCAGGTCGCTTCGCCGTAGGCCGCGATCGATCCTTCCCGCGCGGAGTTGTCGATGATGTTCTCGACGAAATCACCGTCTTCGGTGTGGTCGAAACCTACCTTTTCCATGCGGTCGTACCGCATCTCGGCGCCCACCGTGATGTCCAGCGCAGTGCTTCGCAGCAGGTGATTGTCGTAACGTCCCCCTGCAGTCCAGCGGCGATCGAACTGGTTGATCTGGTAGTCATAGGTCGGGTCCGACAGCATGTGCCAGTCGTACAACTGGGCATAGGCAGAAGCGGACCATTTGGCTGCGTCCAGTTGTGCCGTGCCGATCCACCGCAGGGTTTTGCCGAATGCGGACGGGTCCAGCGAACAGAACACATCGGCGCAGTCGGGTGTGCCGACCGACGCCTCCGGGCTCTGCTCGGTCGGATGCCAGGTCGCCCGGTAGCCCGACAAGGAGACCTTCAGCGTTCCGAAGTCCGTTGGCCGGACATACTTGCTCCACAGCGCGTAGTGCTCCAGATCCTCCGGCAGTTGCCACGGACCGTCATAGGTCTTCCACTGGCCGATGGCGGTCAGCTCGCCACCCGCAAGTTCTGCAGTGCCGCCGCCGGCTACTCGGCCCCAGCTGTATTCGCCCCCTTCGATGGCGATGAACGGCGCCTCCAGTCGGTCGATCGTGCTCATGAACGATGCGCCGGCCAGCGCGAAATCACCGATGTCGGCGCGATAGGGGCCCTTGCGGTATTCGATCCGGTCGACCACCTCGGGGATCAGGCCGTTCACGTCGAGATAGCCCTGGCCATGGCCGTGCGTGCGCAGGTTCCAGGGCATGCCATCGATGTAGGTCGTGAAATCGGTGCCATGGTCGAGCTGGAAGCCACGCAGGAAGTACTGGTTGGCCTTGCCGCTGCCCGAGTGCTGGGCCGCGATCATGCCGGGCACCGCCTCCAGCAGCTCCGCCACGCGCAGCATTGGCCGCACGGCCAGATCGGCGCCGCCCACCACACCTTCACTGGAAGCACTGGCCGTGCCGATCCGGTGCTCGCCGCGGCCGAAGATCACCACCTCGTCCAGCTCGGAAGCCTCGGCCACGGCGGCAGCCACGGCATGCTGGATGGAAAGAAGTGGGGTACCAGCCAGCAGGAGCGAGGCCGCGATCAGTCGGTGGTGCATGGGCAGGGGATTCCGGTCATGGCACTGCATTGCAGCGCGGGAGACCGATAAGAATGCCCCCGCAGAGGGCTGTCACGTTGGCTACGGTTAGGAACCGTTAACGATTCGTTAACATGCCCCCGCTGCCGCCCAGGGCGGCCTCAGGCAGGCAAGACGTACCGGGAGACCTTCTCGTGCGGCTTGAAAAGCACGGCGATGTGGCCGATGCGGGTGACAAAGGCGCTGCCGGTTCGCTCGGCCAAAGCCAGCAGCGCCGCGTCGCGTTCTTCCCGGTCCAGCCCCGGAAGGCGGACCTTGATCAGCTCATGAGTGGCCAGGGCCCGCGAGGTCTCGGCGACCACAGCCTCGGTCAGGCCGGAGTTGCCCATCAGGATCACGGGTTTGAGAGGGTGCGCCAGCCCCTTGAGGTGGCGGCGCTGTTTTTCGGTGAGCTGCATCAGCCCTTTATTCTAGCCGCAGGGTTTGGCACTGGATATGGCTCAACGGTACCTTGAAGCCGGGAGGCGCGCCCTCATGAACCCATTCAGGGTGTGCCGTTGCACCGGCGCGATGCATGCGTCAGCCATCCTGGGTCGTACTTGCTGGCGACCGGTCGTGGGATGGTGTAGCGTGGTTATTGCACCGTGGCGGCAGGTCCGCCCGGCAAGGAAATCCAATTGAATGACATGACAGGTAAGGTGCTGGTCTGGATCGTGGTCGCCGTGGCCGTGCTGTTCCTTTTCAGCCGTTTCATGCCGCCCACCACGACGCCCACCGCCGTTCTCTATTCTTCGTTCCTCGATGAACTCGAAGGCGGGCGACGTCAAGAAAGTGATCCTGCAGGGCCAGGTGATCGAAGGCGAGCGCAACGACAAGACGCGCTTCCGCACCGCCAACCCCGAAACCGATTTCACCTCGCTGATCGGCGCGCTGCGCAAGGCCGAATGTCGAGATCGAAGGCCGCCCGCCGGAGCAGCCGCATTTCCTGACCCAGCTGCTGCTGCAGCTGGCGCCGGCGCTGCTGCTGATCCTGGTGTTCGTCTACATGCTCCGCCAGATGCAGGGTGCGGCGGGTGGCCGCGGCGCCATGTCTTTCGGCAAGAGCAAGGCGCGACTGCTGGGCGAAGACCAGGTCAACGTCACCTTCGCCGATGTGGCGGGCGTGGAAGAGGCCAAGCAGGAAGTCAGCGAGATCGTCGACTTCCTGAAAGATCCGGGCAAGTTCCAGAAGCTCGGCGGCAAGATTCCCAAGGGCGTGCTGATGGTGGGCAGCCCGGCACCGGCAAGACGCTGCTGGCACGCGCCATCGCCGGCGAAGCCAAGGTGCCGTTCTTCACGATCTCCGGTTCTGACTTCGTCGAGATGTTCGTGGGCGTGGGCGCCTCGCGCGTGCGCGACATGTTCGAGCAGGCGAAGAAGCACGCTCCCTGCATCATCTTCATCGACGAGATCGACGCCGTTGGCCGCCATCGTGGCGCGGGCCTCGGCGGTGGTCATGACGAGCGCGAGCAGACGCTGAACCAGCTGCTGGTCGAGATGGATGGTTTCGAGGGCAACGAGGGCATCATCGTCATCGCCGCCACCAACCGTCCCGACGTGCTCGACCCGGCGCTGCTGCGTCCGGGCCGCTTCGACCGCCAGGTGGTGGTGCCGCTGCCGGATGTGCGCGGGCGCGAACAGATCCTGCGCGTGCACATGCGCAAGGTGCCGATTGCCGACGACGTGAAGCCGGCGCTGATCGCGCGCGGCACGCCCGGCTTCTCCGGCGCCGACCTGGCCAACCTGGTGAACGAGGCCGCGTTGTTCGCTGCACGCGCCAATCTGCGCCTGGTGGCGATGGACCAGTTCGAGAAGGCCAAGGACAAGATCCTGATGGGCTCCGAGCGTCGCTCCATGGTCATGAGCAACGAAGAGAAGCGCATGACCGCTTATCACGAGGCGGGCCACGCCATCGTTGGCCTGACGGTGCCGGAGCATGATCCGGTCTACAAGGTCACCATCATTCCGCGCGGTCGCGCGCTGGGCGTCACCCAGTTCCTGCCGGAACAGGACCGCTACTCCATGAGCAAGCGGCGCATCGAAAGCGCCATTGCCACGCTGTTTGGCGGCCGCATCGCCGAAGAGCTGATCTTCGGTCGCGATGCCGTCACCACCGGCGCCTCGAACGACATCGAACGCGCCACCGACCTTGCACGCAGCATGGTCACCAAGTGGGGCCTTTCGGATCGCCTCGGGCCACTCACCTATTCTGAAGAATCCGGTGAAGTGTTCCTCGGTCGCCAGGTCACGCAGACCAAGCAGGTTTCCGACGTCACCGCGCATGCTCATCGATGAAGAAGTGCGGCGCGTGATCGAGACCAACTACAACCGCGCGAAGAGCATCCTGGAACAGCACCTCGACAAGCTGCATGCCATGGCCGATGCGCTGGTGAAGTACGAAACCATCGACGACAAGCAGATCCGCGAGATCATGGACGGCAAGCCGCCCACTCCGCCTGCCGACTGGGACAATGGCCTCGGCCCGACCGGTGGTGGCAATGGTGGCGCGGGCGCACCCGTTGAGCCACGCCCTGCGTTCGGTGCGGCAGCCGGCAATCCTGGCTGATTGACCGGTAGCCGCCTTGCGCCTGGTTTGTGCCGACCGCGTGCTGGATTTGTCGCGCCCGGTCGTGATGGGCGTGCTGAACGTCACCGCCGACTCCTTCTCCGACGGTGGCCGCTACCGGAGTCCTGATGCTGCACGCGCGCATGGCCGCGCGATGGTCGCGGCCGGCGCCGGCATCATCGATGTGGGTGGTGAATCCACGCGCCCGGGTGCTGATCCCGTCTCGCTGCAGGAAGAACTCGATCGTGTCGTGCCTGTGATCGAGGCGCTGCGGGGCGACACGGATGCCGTGATTTCCATCGACACCATGAAGCCCGAGGTCATGCGCGCCGCGATTGCCGCGGGCGCCGGGCTCGTCAACGATGTGCTCGCGCTGCAGGCGCCCGGTGCGCTGGACGCCGTCGCGGCAACCAACGCAGCCGTCTGCTTGATGCACATGCAGGGCACCCCCCGAACGATGCAATCCGCTCCCGAATATGCCGACGTGGTGGGCGAGGTGGGCGCATTCCTCCAGACCCGGGTCGATGCCTGCATTGCGGCAGGTATTGCCACGGATCGAATTGCGCTCGATCCCGGATTTGGTTTCGGTAAGACGCTGCAGCACAACCTGACCCTGCTGGCCGGGCTACCTCTGCTGGCAGCCGGCAGGTACCCCCTTCTGGTGGGGCTATCGCGCAAGTCCATGCTGGGCAAGCTGCTGGGCAGGCCAGTGGAGCAGCGACTGGCCGGCAGTTTGGCGTTGGCCACCATCGCCGCGCTGCATGGCGCATGCATCATCCGTAGCCACGATGTGGCCGAGACCTGCGACGCAGTTGCCGTCGCCTGGGCGATACGCACTGGAGTGAACTGAACATGGCGAGAAAATACTTCGGGACGGACGGGGTGCGTGGCCGGGTGGGCGATGCGCCGATGACCGTCGATTTCACTCTGCAGCTGGCCAGTGCGGCCGCGCGGGTGTTGGCGCCGGATGGCGGCAAGGCCCTTATCGGCAAGGACACGCGGGTGTCTGGTTACATGTTCGAATCGGCGCTGGAAGCTGGATTTGTCGCAGCCGGTGTGGATGTGCTGCTTACCGGTCCGATGCCCACGCCAGGCATTGCCTATCTTACCAGCGGCATGCCGGGTGCATTCGGCGTGGTAATCAGTGCCTCGCACAATCCCTACGAAGACAATGGCATCAAGTTCTTCGATGCGAGTGGCGGCAAACTCTCCGACGAACTGGAAGAGCGCATCGAGCATGAGATTGAGCGAGGTGTCGTCACCAGGCACTCCAATCGTCTTGGCCGCGCGCGCCGGGCTGACAACCTTCTTGAGCAATATCAGTCTTTCTGCGAATCAACTGTGCCGGGAGGCCTTGATTTAACCGGCATGAAGCTGGTGGTGGATTGCGCGAACGGGGCTGCGTTCAAGGTGGGTCCGCGCTTGCTGGCCGGATTGGGTGCCGACGTCATCCCCATTGGCTGCTCGCCCAATGGCCGCAATATCAATGATGGTTGTGGCTCCACTTCACCCGGGTTGCTGCAACTCACCGTGCCTGGCGTCGGCGCCGCAGTAGGCATTGCGCTGGATGGCGATGGAGACCGGCTGACGATGGTGGATCACCTCGGGCGCGCGCTCGACGGTGACCAGCTGCTATACATCATCGCTCGAGACCGGGCGGCGCGTGGCCAGCTCGCGGGGCCCGTGGTCGGAACGGTCATGAGCAACCTCGGACTGGAGCTCGCGCTTCGCGAGCTGGGCATCGGTTTCCGGCGTGCCTCGGTGGGTGACCGTTACGTTCTGGCAATGATGAAGGAAGAAGGCAGTGTTCTGGGGGGCGAGACCTCTGGCCACATCCTGTGCCTGGATCGCACCACCACCGGGGATGCGCTGGTGAGTGCCCTGCAGGTGCTGGAAGTCATGCAGCGTACCGGCCATTCGCTGGCCCAGCTGGCCACCGGCATGCAGTGCTTTCCGCAGGTCATGCTGAATGTGCGTGTTGCGAAGCGATTCGACCCCATGGCTGTGCCCGCCGTGGCAGCGGTCGTGGCGCAGGTCGAGAAGCAGCTGGCCGGTGAGGGACGCGTGGTCCTGCGCGCCTCCGGCACCGAACTACTGATCCGGGTGATGGTGGAAGGGCGTGACGCCCTCACCACCCGGGCCTGTGCGGAGCAGATCGAGTCTGCCGTCAGGGCCGCCAGCACCTGACCCCGGTTTGCGTGCGGTATCGCGCGCCGCTATGATCGCGCCCGCTTCGGGCTGGCCAGAAGAACATGAATACCTCCGCACACAAGCGTCGCCGCGTCGTGGCTGGCAACTGGAAGATGCATGGCTCCCGTGCCGGGAACCAGCAGCTGGTCGAAGCGCTGCTCGCGGCAGGTACCGTCGACGACCGGGTGGAGTGCCTGGTGTGTCCGCCTTATGTCTATCTGCCGGAGGTGGCGCGGCAGCTGGCCGGCTCCCCGATCCGTCTGGGCGCGCAGAACGTCTGCGCGGAGAACCAGGGTGCGTTCACCGGCGAGGTTTCGGCAGCCATGCTGCTGGATGTCGGTTGCAGCCATGTGCTGGTCGGCCATTCCGAGCGGCGCGCCCTGTACGGCGAAGACGACGCCATGGTGGCGCGCAAGTTCGCCGCTGCCGCAGGCTGCGGTCTGACGCCAGTCCTGTGCCTGGGTGAGCAGTTGGCCGAGCGCGATGCCGGTCAGACCAATGCGGTGCTGGCGCGCCAGCTGGATGCCGTGCTTGCAGTGTCCGGAGCGGCGAGCCTGGGCCGGGCGATCGTGGCCTACGAGCCCGTCTGGGCAATCGGCACCGGCCGGACGGCCACGCCGCAGCAGGCGCAGGATGCGCACGCGTTTATCCGCGGGCGGGTGGCGGCTCACGATGCTAGTATCGCCGCCGGCCTGCGGGTCCTCTACGGGGGAAGCGTCAAGGCCGGTAATGCTGCCGAATTGTTCGGCATGCCGGATGTGGATGGCGGGCTGATCGGTGGCGCTTCGCTCAAGGCGGAAGAGTTCCTCGCGATCTGGTCGGCCGCCGTAGAGGGTTGAGAGAAGAATGTTGCATACCATCCTGATGGTCATTCATATCATCGCCGCGACATGCATCGTGGCGCTGGTGCTGGTTCAGCGCGGCAAAGGCGCCGATGCAGGCGCCGGTTTTGGTGCCGGTGCTTCGGGCACGGTGTTCGGCGCGCGCGGGGCCACCACGGCGCTCTCCCGCGCCACCGCAATCCTGGCAGCGGTATTCATGGTTACGAGCCTGGCACTGGCGTACATGGTCACGCGTACGGCCGGTCCGGCTACCGACAGCGTGCTGGATCAGCTCGCGGGTGAGACCATCAATCAGGTTCCCGAAGTGCCTGTTGTGCCGGTAGCACCTGCAGAGGTTCCGGCTTCGACGGCAGCGCCGGAGTTGCCGGCGGCCAATTGAGTGAAGGGAATTGCAGTTTTTATTGCCGACGTGGTGGAACTGGTAGACACACTAGCTTGAGGGGCTAGCGCCGCAAGGTGTAGGAGTTCGAATCTCCTCGTCGGCACCAAATCTGTAAGGTCGTTTGCTACAATAACGGGCAGTTGCGGGGCAACGTTTCCATGTCGAGAAGCGTGCGCCCCGTTTTGTTGTGGACGGTACATGCTCGCCAACTATTTGCCGGTTCTTATCTTCCTGGTTGTGGCCGCCGGCCTCGCTGCCGTGCTGCTTGGCCTTGGCAACATTTTCGGCCGGCTGACCGCCAAACAGCCCGCCGATGCCGAGAAGCTCTCCGCATACGAATGCGGATTCGAAGCATTCGAAGACTCGCGTGCCCGCTTCGATGTCCGGTACTACCTGGTCGCCATCCTGTTCATTGTTTTCGATCTCGAGATCGCCTTCCTGTTTCCCTGGGCCGTGGCGCTGCCGGTGATCGGCGGTTTCGGGCTGTGGGCCATGGGCATCTTCCTGCTGATCCTGGTAGTCGGCTTCATCTACGAATGGAAGAAAGGGGCGCTCGAGTGGGATTAGAAGAAGTCGAACTGCCACCCGACAATCCGGAAGCCTTCGCTCGCCGCGGCTTCCTGACCACGCAGGTCGACAGCCTTGTCAGTTGGGCCCGCACGGGTTCGCTGTGGCCGATGACTTTCGGCCTCGCCTGTTGTGCAGTGGAAATGATGCACGCTGGTGCGTCGCGCTATGACCTGGACCGTTTCGGCATCGTGTTTCGCCCCAGTCCGCGCCAGTCCGACGTGATGATCGTGGCCGGCACGCTGGTGAACAAGATGGCGCCGGCGCTGCGCAAGGTCTACGACCAGATGCCCGAGCCGCGCTGGGTGATCTCCATGGGCTCCTGTGCCAATGGCGGTGGCTACTACCATTACAGCTATGCCGTGGTGCGAGGCTGCGATCGCATCGTTCCGGTCGATGTCTATGTGCCGGGCTGTCCGCCCACTGCCGAGGCGCTGCTCTACGGCATCATCCAGCTGCAGAAGAAGATCCTGCGCACCAGCGTCATGACTGGCGAAGTGGTGAACGCGTGAGCCAGCATGTCGAACTGATGGCCGGGCGCGTGGACGCGCGCCTCGCGGGCCCAGTTGAAGCGCCGCGAATCCACCACCGGCGAACTTTCCTACGATGTGGCCGCCGCCGATCTGGTGGCTGCGGTCACGACGCTGCGCGACGACCCGGAGCTGCGCTTCGAGATCCTCATCGATGTGGCCGGCGTCGATTACATGGATTACGGCCGCGTCGAGTGGCGCACTGTTTCGTCGACCAGCAGCGGCTTCGGTCGCGCGGCCAATCGCAACGGCTTCGGCGGCGCGCACGAGGGGCCGCGTTTCGCGGTGATCTACCAGCTGCTGTCCATCACGCACAACGAGCGCCTGACGCTGCGCGCTTACTGCACCGACAACGAAGATCCTTCCATCGACACGCTGGTGGGCGTGCATGCGGGGGCAAACTGGTTCGAGCGCGAGGCTTTCGACCTCTTCGGAATAGTGTTCAACGGACATCCCGACCTGCGACGTATCCTCACCGACTACGGCTTCATCGGGCACCCGTTCCGCAAGGATTTTCCGCTGGTCGGCAACGTGGAAGTGCGTTACGACAACGAGAAGCAGCGCGTGGTCTACGAGCCGGTGCAGATCGTGGAGCGCACGCTGGTGCCGCGCGTCATCCGGGACGACGCGCGTTACGAGCCCGAATTGAAAGGGCGCAGCTGATGGCTGAGATCCGCAACTTCACGCTGAACTTCGGTCCGCAGCATCCGGCCGCGCACGGCGTGCTGCGCCTGGTGCTGGAGATGGACGGCGAGACCATCATGAAGGCCGACCCGCATGTGGGCCTGCTGCACCGTGGCACCGAGAAGCTGGCCGAGCACAAGCCGTTCAACGCAGTCCATCGGCTACATGGATCGTCTCGACTACGTGTCGATGATGTGCAACGAGCACGCCTATGTCATGGCCATCGAGCGCCTGCTGGGTGTGCAGGTGCCGGAGCGGGCGCAGTACATCCGCGTGATGTTCGACGAGATCACCCGCGTGCTGAACCACCTCATGTGGCTCGGCGCGCATGGCCTCGACATCGGCGCCATGAGCGTGTTCCTGTTCTGCTTCCGCGAGCGCGAAGACCTGATGGACTGCTACGAAGCGGTTTCGGGCACGCGCATGCACGCCACCTATTACCGCCCCGGTGGTGTTTATCGCGATCTGCCGGATTCAATGCCGAAGTACCAGGCCTCGCGCTGGCGCACGAAGAAGGATGCCGACCGGCTGAACGAGGTTCGAGGCGGTTCGCTGCTGGATTTCATCGACGATTTCACGAAGCGTTTCCCGGCCTGCATCGACGAATACGAAACCCTGCTCACGGACAACCGCATCTGGAAGCAGCGCACGGTGAACATCGGCGTCGTGCCGCCGGAGCGGGCGATGCAGCTGGGCTTCACCGGGCCCGATGCTCCGCGGCTCGGGCATCGCCTGGGATCTGCGCAAGAAGCAGCCCTATGAAGTCTATTCCGCGATGGATTTCGACATCCCGGTGGGCGTGAACGGCGACTGCTACGACCGCTATCTGGTGCGCGTCGAGGAAATGCGCCAGTCCAACCGCATCATCGCGCAGTGCGTGAACTGGCTGCGGGCCAACAAGGGTCCGGTAATGGTCGACGATCGCAAGGTCCGCCCACCGAGCCGCGAAGAGATGAAGGGCGACATGGAATCGCTGATCCATCACTTCAAGCTGTTCACCGAAGGCTACTGCGTGCCCGCTGGCGAAACCTATGCCGCGGTCGAGGCGCCGAAGGGTGAGTTCGGCGTGATGCTGATTTCCGATGGTGCCAACAAGCCCTACCGGCTCAAGTGCCGGGCGCCGGGCTTCGCGCATCTGTCGGCACTGGGTGAAATGGTGGAAGGCCACATGCTGGCCGACGTCGTGGCCGTGATCGGCACACAGGACATCGTCTTCGGAGAAGTTGATCGCTGATGGCCACGCCAACCGGAAAGACCGCGCTGCTCACCGAGCATACGCGTCATGAGATCGACGAATGGGTGGCGCGCTTCCCGGAAGGCAAGCAGCGTTCTGCCGTGCTTTCGGCGCTGCGTTTTGCGCAGGAGCAGAACCAGGGCTTCCTGACATCCGACCTGATGGATGCCGTGGCTGAGTATCTGGATCTGCCGCCCATCCAGGTCTATGAAGTCGCCAGTTTCTATTCGATGTTCGAGACGCATCCCTGCGGCCGGCATCATGTCAGTGTGTGCACGAACATTTCCTGCATGCTGAACGGCGTCGGACGACATCGTGAGTTATATCAGAAGGCAAGCTCGGCATCAAGACCGGCCAGAGCACGCCCGACGGGCGCATCTTCCTCAAGCGCGAGGAAGAGTGCCTGGCTGCCTGCACCGGCGCGCCGATGATGATGGTCGATCACATTTACCACGAGCACCTCACGCCGGCGAAGGTCGATGAAGTGCTGGACAAGCTGAAGTAGTCACATGGGCAAGTGGGACGACAAAACCAATCTGGTCTGCTTCGAAGTACTGAAGTACCCGGAGCCCTGGAAGCTCGAGACCTATCGCAAGGTCGGCGGCTACGAGGCCTGGGAAAAGATCCTGGCCGAGAAGACCCCGCGCGAGACCATCATCGAGACCGTGAAGGCCTCGGGCCTGCGCGGTCGCGGCGGTGCAGGATTCCCCACCGGCGTGAAGTGGAGCTTCATGCCGCGCACGTCGCCCATCCAGAAATACGCCGTCTGCAATTCCGACGAGAGCGAGCCTGGCACCTGCCACGACCGCGACATCCTGCGCTTACAACCCGCACCAGCTCATCGAGGGCATGGCCATCGGCTGCTACGCCATGGGCGCGACCGTGGGCTACAACTACATCCGCGGCGAGTTCCTGGGCGAGCCGGTGCCGCGTTTCGAGGCCGCGCTGAAAGAGGCCTACGCCGCCGGACTGCTCGGCAAGAACATCAATGGCTCGGGCGTGGATGTGGACATCTACTGCGCCGTGGGCGCGGGTGCCTACATCTGCGGTGAAGAAACCGCGCTGCTGGAATCGCTCGAGGGCAAGCAGGGCAAGCCGCGGTTCAAGCCGCCGTTCCCCGCCAACTTCGGCCTGTACGGCAAGCCGACCACGATCAACAACACGCAGAGCTACGCTTCCACGCCGACCATCATGCGCAAGGGCGCAGCCTGGTTCGCGGGCCTCGGTGTTGCCGAACTCGGGCGGCACGGTGATCTTCTCGGTGTCCGGTCATGTGGCCAAGCCCGGCAACTTCGAAGTGCCGCTGGGCATTCCCTTTGCCGACCTGCTCGAGCTGGCCGGCGGCATGCAGGGCGGGCGCAAGATCAAGGCCGTGATCCCCGGCGGCTCGTCCTGCCCGTGGTGCCCGGCGAGATCATGATGAAGACCAACATGGACTACGACTCGGTGAAGGCCGCGGGTTCCGCGGTCGGCTCGGCCGCGGTCATCGTGATGGACGAAACCACCTGCATGGTGAAGGTGCTCGAGCGCCTGTCGCGCTTCTACATGTCCGAGTCCTGCGGCCAGTGCACGCCCTGCCGCGAAGGCACGGGCTGGCTCAATCGCATGCTGAAGCGCATCCTGGCCGGGCAGGGCCGTCGCGAAGACATCGACATGCTGGTGCAGGTGGCCAACAAGATCGAAGGCCACACCATCTGCGCGCTGGGCGATGCCGCGGCCTGGCCGGTGCAGAGCTTCGTGAAGCATTTCCGCCATGAATTCGAATACATGATCGACCACGGTGGTCGCAGCATCGTCGACGCGCAGCAGGTGGCGGCATGAGCACGCCGAATCCCGTGCCGCCTTCGGACACCGTCACGATCACCGTCGATGGCGTGCCCATGAAGGCGCGCAAGGGCGAGATGCTGATTCGCGTCACCGACGCGAACGACGTCTACGTGCCGCGCTTCTGCTACCACGAGAAGCTGCCCGTGGCGGCCAATTGCCGCATGTGCCTGGTGGAAGTCGAGAAGGCGCCGAAGCCGATGCCGGCCTGCGCCACGCCGGTGATGGATGGCATGGTGGTGCACACGCGTTCGGCCAAGGCCATTGCCGCGCAGAAGTCGGTGATGGAATTCCTGCTCATCAACCACCCGCTGGATTGCCCGATCTGCGACCAGGGCGGCGAGTGCGAGCTGCAGGACCTGGCCATGGGCTACGGCCGCGACATCTCGCGCTTCAACGAGCGCAAGCGCGTGGTGAAGGACAAGAACCTCGGGCCGCTGGTTTCCACCGACATGACGCGCTGCATCCACTGCACGCGCTGCGTGCGCTTCGGCCAGGACATCGCCGGCTTCCCGGAGCTCGGCACCACCGGTCGTGGCGAGCACAACGAGATCGGCACCTATGTCGAGAAGAGCGTCGATCACGAGCTCTCCGGCAACATCATCGACCTGTGCCCGGTGGGCGCGCTGAACAGCAAGCCGTTCCGCTTCCGGGCGCGCGCCTGGGAAATGACGCAGGTGCCGCTGGTTTCGCCGCACGATGGGCTCGGCACCAATACTCTACGGCCATGTGCTGCGCGGCAAGCTGATGCGCGTGGTGCCGCGGCAGAACGATGCCATCAACGAATGCTGGATTTCCGATCGCGACCGCTTTTCCTATGAAGGCATCTACAGCGCCGATCGGCTGCTGAAGCCGATGGTGCGCACGCGCGATGGTTCGTGGCGCGAATGCGACTGGCAGACGGCGCTTGAAGCGGCGGCCAGCGGCCTGAAGGCCGCGCCAGCCGATCGACTGGGCGTGCTCGCCGGTGCCTCGGGCACGGTGGAGGAGTACGCATTGCTGCAGCAGCTGGCTGCCGGGCCTCGGCACGTCCAACATCGATCACCGCCTGCGCCAGGGCGATTTCTCCGGCGATGCGGCCGATCCGGCCATCCCGTCGCTGGGCGGCAGCATTGCCGAGGTCGATTCGCTGGAGGCCTTGCTGGTGGTGGGTTCGAACCTGCGGCGCGAACTGCCGGTGCTCGCGCATCGCGTGCGCAAGGCAGCGACGGCCGGCGCGAAAGTCTGGTTCCTGAATCCGGCGCGAATTCGAATATCTGTTCCCGGTGGCCGGGCAGCTGGTGGTTGCTCCCGCCGCGCAGCTCGCCGAGATCAATGCACTGCTGTCGGCGGCGGGTTCCGCCGGCAGCGGCAGCGCAGCGGCAGCCGTGACCGACCAGCATCGCGCCATCGTCGAACAGCTGCGCAGCGCCAGCCGCAAGGCGATCTGGCTCGGCGCACTGGCGCTGCGCCATCCACAGTACGCCGCGCTGCGCGCTGCCGTGCAGGCGCTGGCGGCGGCAACGGGTGCATCGGTCGGTGTGCTTGCCGAGGGCGGCAATGCCGTCGGTGCGCATCTCGCCGGCGTGTTGCCGCATCGCGCTGCCGGTGGCGTCGCCGCGTGCGCCGCGCCGGTCTCGACGCCGGCGCCATGCTGTCCGCATCGCTCGAAGCCTATCTGCTGTGGGACATGGAGCCCGGCAGCGATACGCTGCAGCCGAAGGCGCTTGATTCGCTGCGCGGCGCTACTTACGTGGTGGCTGCCACGCCGTATGTGACCGAAGAACTCAAGTCGGTCGCGCATGTGCTGCTGCCGATCGGCACCTTCGCCGAGACCTCGGGCACCTATGTGAACCTGGAAGGCCAGTGGCAGAGCTTTGCCGGCGCTGCGCAGCCGGTGGGCGAGTCGCGCCCGGGCTGGAAGGTGCTGCGCGTGCTGGGCAATCTGCTGGGGCTCGATGGTTTTGCCGAAGAATCTTCGGAGCAGGTGCGCGACGCCCTGCGCGTGCTGGTCGAAAGAACAGCGTCTCCGGTGAATGCCGGCACTGCCCCGGTTGCAGCGGCTGCGGCGGCCTCGTTTCGCGGTGGCCGATGTGCCGCTGTACCAGAGTGATGCCATCGTGCGGCGCGCAGGTTCGCTGCAGCGCACGCGCGAAGCGCGCACCGCGCGCCAGGTGTATGGCGCGGGAGCGCAGTCATGATCGCCTGGTGGGAGAGCCTGTCAGAGGTTGTGCGTGGTACGGCTGTTTCCACCCTGGTGATATTGGCGCTGACGGTGGTGCTGATCCTGTCGGTGGCCTATCTCACGCTGTGGGAGCGCAAGCTCATCGGCTGGATGCAGGTGCGCCGCGGCCCGAACCGCGTGCGCATCTTCGGCATCCTGCCGGGCTTCGGCCAGCCGTTTGCCGACGTGATCAAGCTGCTCATCAAGGAAGTGGTGGTTCCGTCGCAGTCGAACAAGGTGCTGTTCCGGCTCGCGCCGGCCATCACGCTGATTCCGGCATTCGCAATCTGGGCCGTCATCCCGATCGCGCCGGGCTTCGCCATCGCCAATGTCGATGCCGGCCTGCTGTACGTGCTGTCGCTGACCTCGGTCGGCGTGTACGGCGTGATCCTCGCCGGCTGGGCGTCGAACTCGAAGTACGCGTTCCTGGGCGCCATGCGCTCGGCCGCGCAGATCGTCGCCTACGAAATCGCCATGGGCTTCGCGCTGGTGGGCGTGCTGATGGCTGCGGGCAGCCTGAACCTCGGCACGATCATCGCGCAGCAGCAGGGCGGCCTGTTCTCCTGGAACTGGTTCTGGCTGTTCCCGCTGTTCGTGGTCTATTTCATCGCCGGCGTGGCCGAGACCAACCGCGCGCCGTTCGACGTGGCCGAAGGCGAATCGGAGATCGTCGCCGGCTTCCACGTGGAATATTCCGGCATCGGCTTCGCGCTGTTCTTCCTGGCCGAATACGCCAACATGATCCTGATCGCGGCGCTCACGGCCGTGTTCTTCTTCGGTGGCTGGCAGAGCCCGCTCAATGGCTACCTGTCGCCGGACGCCGACCTGTTCCAGATTCCGCTGCTCGGCATGCTGCTCAACGACGGCACCCACTGGCTGGCGTTCAAGACCTTCATCTTCCTGTGCCTGTTCCTGTGGCTGCGCGCCACCTTCCCGCGCTACCGCTATGACCAGATCATGCGGCTGGGCTGGAAGGCCCTGATTCCCGTGACCATCGTCTGGATCTTCGTCGAGATGCTGATGATCCATTTCAAGATCGGACCCTGGAGCGCCTGATGTCAGTGAAGAGCTTCATCAAGACCTTCACGCTGTTCGAGCTGCTGCGGCGGCATGCGCGTGACGCTGGCGCACGCTGTGGCGTCGCAAGGTCACGGTGAACTATCCGGAAGAGAAGGCGCCGCAGTCCTCGCGCTTCCGCGGGCTGCATGCGCTGCGCCGCTATCCGAATGGCGAGGAACGCTGCATCGCCTGCAAGCTGTGCGAGGCCGTGTGCCCGGCGGCGGCCATCACCATCGATTCCGACGTCAGCGCCGACGGCACCCGCCGCACCACGCGCTACGACATCGACCTGTTCAAGTGCATCTACTGCGGCTTCTGCGAGGAAGCCTGCCCGGTGGATGCCATCGTCGAGACGCGCATCCATGAGTACCACATGGAGCATCGCGGCGAGAACATCATGACCAAGGACAAGCTGCTGGCCGTGGGCGAGCGCTACGAAGCCATGATCAACGCGGACAAAGCCGCCGACGCGAAGTATCGCTAGGCGCTGAAGGGAAGGGGAGACACTTGCTCGTCCAGTTGCTGTTTTACGGATTCGCGCCTGGTGCTGCTGGCAGCGGCGCTCGGCGTGATCACTGCTGCCGGAACCCGGTGCACAGTGCGCTGTGCCTGGTGCTGACGTTCTTCACCGCAGCGGCCATCTGGCTGCTGGTCGAGGCCGAGTTCCTCGCCATCGTGCTGGTGCTGGTCTACGTCGGCGCCGTGATGGTGCTGTTCCTGTTCGTGGTCATGATGCTCGACATCGACATCGAGACCCTGCGCAGCGGGTTCACCCGCCATGTCTGGCTGGGAGGCGTCACGGCCGCCGTGCTGGTGCTCGAGATCGTGGGCGTGGTTGTCGCCAGGGCCTTGGGCGCGAACATGGACATGAAGGCCGGCATGGCTCCGACCGCGCCGGACGCCAGCAATTCCACCGAGCTGGGCATGGCGCTGTATACCACGCTACATCTATCCCTTCGAGCTCGCCGCCGTGCTGCTGCTGGTGGCCATCATCGCCGCCATCGTGCTGACCATGCGCCACCGCAAGGGCCTCAAGGTGCAGGACATCGGCGCCCAGGTGGCCACGCGGCGCGAAGACCGCCTGCGGGTGCTGAAGATGCCGTCGGAGACGCGCGAATGATCACGCTGCAGCAGATGCTGTTCCTCTCCGGCGCGCTGTTCTCCATCGCGGTGGCCGGCATCTTCATCAACCGCAAGAACATCATCCTGCTGCTGATGTGCATCGAGCTGCTGCTGCTGTCCGCGAATTTCAACTTCGTGGCCTTCTCGCGCTACCTCGGCAACATCGACGGCCAGGTGTTCGTGTTCTTCGTGCTGACCGTGGCGGCCGCCGAGGCGGCCATCGGTCTTGCCATCCTGGTGGTGCTGTTCCGCGAGCGGAAGAGCATCAACGTCGCCGAAATCAGTACGCTGAAAGGGTAGTGCAGTGGTTTTGAATTCAAATCTGCTGCTGGCTATCCCGCTGCTGCCCCTGGTCGCGGCGATCATCGCCGGCCTGTTCGGCCGCTGGATCGGCCGCACGCTGGCCCAGTCGTGACCATCCTGCGGCGTGGCGGCCTCCTGCCTGCTGTCGATGCTGGTGTTCAAGCAGCATGTGTTCGACGGCGCGCCGGTGTTCAACGAGGCCGTCTACACCTGGCTGGTGAGCGATGGCATCCGGATGGAGATCGGCTTTCTGGTCGATTCGCTCACCGTGATGATGATGGTGGTGGTCACCTTCGTGTCGCTGTGCGTGCACGTCTACACCATCGGCTACATGCACGAGGACCCGGGCTACCAGCGCTTCTTCAGCTACATCTCGCTGTTCACCTTCGCCATGCTGATGCTGGTGATGTCGAACAACTTCCTGCAGCTGTTCTTCGGCTGGGAAGCGGTGGGCGTGGTGTCCTACCTGCTGATCGGTTTCTGGTACACGAAGCCCACCGCCATCTTCGCCAACATGAAGGCCTTCCTGGTCAACCGCGTGGGCGACTTCGGCTTCCTGCTGGGCATTGCCGGCGTCGTCTATTTCACCGGGTCGCTGCAGTACACGGACGCCTTCGCCGCGGTCGACAACATGGCAGCCGCCTCGTTCGAGATCTTCGGCGGGCACCTGTGGAACGCGCTGACCGTGATCTGCATCTGCCTGTTCATCGGCGCCATGGGCAAGTCGGCCCAGATGCCGCTGCACGTGTGGCTGCCGGATTCCATGGAAGGCCCGACGCCGATCTCGGCGCTGATCCACGCGGCCACCATGGTCACGGCTGGCATCTTCATGGTGGCGCGCATGTCGCCGCTGTTCGAGGGCTCCGACGCCGCGCTCAGCTTCATCATGTTCGTCGGCGCCATCGACGGCCCTGTTCATGGGCTTCCTCGGCATCATCCAGAACGACATCAAGCGGGTGGTGGCGTATTCCACGCTCTCGCAGCTGGGCTACATGACGGTGGCGCTGGGCGTGTCGGCCTATTCGGCCGGTGTGTTCCACCTGATGACGCATGCCTTCTTCAAGGCGCTGCTGTTCCTCGGCGCCGGCTCGGTGATCATCGGCATGCACCACGACCAGGACATCCGCAACATGGGTGGCCTGCGCAAGTACATGCCGATCACGTGGATCACCTCGCTGATCGGCTCGCTGGCGCTGATCGGCACGCCGTTCTTCTCGGGCTTCTATTCCAAGGACAGCATCATCCTGGCGGTGGAGCACAGCGAGTTCGGCTGGGTATCGACCTACGCCACCTTCGCGGTGCTGGCCGGCGTGTTCGTCACGGCCTTCTACAGCTTCCGCATGTACTTCCTGGTGTTCCACGGCAAGGAGCGCTTCCGCCACAAGCCGTTCCCGGGTGAGCATGATCATGCGGATGCACATGGGCACGCCCATGTGCATGTGCCCCATGAGAGTCCGGCAGTGGTCTGGGTACCGCTGGTGGCGCTGGCGATTCCTTCGGTGGTCATCGGCTTCATCGCCATCGGGCCGATGCTTGCGGTGGATTCTTCGATGGCGCGATCTTCATCGATGCCGAGAAGCATCCGGCGATGGAGCATGTGGCCGAGCACGCTGCGCATGCCGTGCGAGATGGGTCTGCACGCCATCCTGACGCCGCCGTTCTGGCTGGCGCTGGCCGGCGTCGTCGCGGCCTGGTTCCTGTACCTGAAGCGTCCCGAGCTCGCGGATGTCGATCGGCAGCACGCTCGTGCCGCTGCGCAAGCTGCTCGAGAACAAGTACTACTTCGACTGGTTCAACGAGAACGTGCTCGCGCGCGCGTCAGCCGCGGCCTTGGCCTCGCTGCTGTGGAATGTCGGCGACAAGGCCATCATCGATGGCGCGCTGGTGAATGGCTCGGCGCATACGGTGGGCTGGCTGGCCGGCATCGTGCGCCGCGTGCAGACCGGCTTCCTCTACTACCTATGCCTTCTGGATGGTGATCGGCCTGGCCTTGCTGCTGGGCTGGTTCCTGGTCGGTGCGCGCTAGGAACTGACCATGCTGAACAACACACTTCTTTCAATCCTGATCTGGCTGCCCATCCTGGGTGGTGTGCTGGTGCTGCTGCTGGGCGATACGCGCCTGAATGCGGCACGCTGGGCTCGCGCTGCTCACGTCGATTGCGACGCTGGCCTTCTGCATCCCGCTGTTCCTGGGCTTCGATGGCAGCACGGCGGACTACCAGTTCCAGCAGAACCTGCCGTGGATTCCGGCCTTCCATGCCGATTACCACCTCGGTGTGGATGGCATCGCGCTGCCGCTGATCCTGCTGACGGCCTTCATCACGGTGCCGGTGATCATCGCCTCCTGGACTTCGGTCACGAAGCGCGTGGCGCAGTACTTCGCTGCCTTCCTGATCATGGAAGGCCTGATGATCGGCGTGTTCGCGGCCATGGACGCGCTGCTGTTCTACTTCTTCTGGGAAGCGATGCTGATCCCGATGTTCCTCATCATCGGCATCTGGGGCGGTCCGCGACGCATCTACGCCACCATCAAGTTCTTCCTGTACACCTTCCTCGGGTCGGTGTTCATGCTGGTGGCGCTGATCTACATGTACCTGCAGTCGCAGGATTACTCGATCGCCGCGCTGCATGACCTGCCGCTGACGCTGGTGGAGCAGCGCTGGATCTTCCTCGCCTTCCTCGCCGCCTTTGCGGTGAAGGTGCCGATGTGGCCGGTGCATACCTGGTTGCCGGATGCGCACGTCGAGGCGCCCACCGGCGGCTCGGTGGTGCTGGCGGCCATCATGCTGAAGATGGGTGGCTACGGCCTGCTGCGCTTTGCGCTGCCCATCGCACCCGACGCCGGCCGCGAACTGGACTGGATCATCATCACGCTGTCGCTGATCGCCGTGGTGTACATCGGCTTCGTGGCGCTGGTGCAGCAGGACATGAAGAAGCTCATCGCCTATTCATCCATCGCGCACATGGGCTTCGTGACCCTGGGCTGCGTGCTGGCCTATGACATCGTGGCCGCCACCGGCTCGACGGCAGGGGCGGGCATGGGGCTGGACGGCGCCATGGTGCAGATGATCTCGCACGGCCTGATCTCCGGCGCGATGTTCCTCTGCGTGGGCGTGATGTACGACCGCGTGCACAGCCGCGAGATCAGCGCCTATGGCGGCGTGATCAACACCATGCCCATCTTCGGCGCGTTCATGGTGCTGTTCGCCATGGCCAACTCCGGTCTGCCGGGCACCTCGGGGTTCGTCGGTGAGTTCCTGGTGATCCTCGCCGCGTTCAAGGCCAACTTCTGGTACGCCGCGCTGGCTGCCACCACGCTGATCCTGGGCGCCGCCTACACGCTGTGGCTGGTCAAGCGCGTGATCTTCGGACCGATCGCGCAACAAGAACGTGGCCGAGCTCACCGACGTGAACGGCCGCGAATTCTTCGTGCTGGGCGTGCTCGCGGTGGCGTGCTGCTGCTGGGCCTGTGGCCCGCGCCGCTGCTCGACATGATGCGCGGCTCGATCGAACACCTGACTTCGCAGATCCTGGCCACCAAGCTATGACCCCTTATTCTCCCTCCGAGATCGCGCTGGCCCTGCCGGAGATCTACCTCACCGGCGCGATCTGCGTGGTGCTGCTGTTCGACCTGTTCTTCGCGGTGAAGAACCCGGGTCGCACGGCCACGCTGACGCTGCTGGTGCTGGTGGTCGGCGCTGTCGCTCACCTGGCAGCAGGGGATCGAAGCGCGCACGGTGATCTTCCACGGGCTGTACGTGGCGGATCCGCTCTCTTCGCTGCTGAAGATGGCGGCCTTCCTGTTCGCCGCGCTGGCGCTGTTCTACAGCCGCAATTACCTGGCGCGTCGCGGATTGCAGAAGGGCGAGTTCTACGTGCTGTCGCTGACCGCGCTGCTGGGCGTGCTGGTGATGGCTTCTGCGTCCAACCTGCTCACGATCTATGTGGGCGTCGAACTGCTGTCGCTGTCGCTGTACGCCATCGTCGCCTTCGACCGGGATTCCGGCATCGCCGCCGAAGCGGCGATGAAGTACTTCGTGCTGGGCGCCATTGCCTCGGGCACGCTGCTGTATGGCATGTCGGTGCTGTACGGCATGACCGGCACGCTGGATCTCGGCGCGCTGTCGGCTCGCCTCGGTGCTGACCCGGGTCTCGGGTTCATCCTCGCGGCTGTCGTTCGTGGTGGTGGCCATCGCCTTCAAGTTCGGCGCCGTGCCATTCCACATGTGGGTGCCCGACGTCTATCAGGGCGCGCCTGCGAGCTCCGCCATGCTGGTGGCCACGGTGCCGAAGCTCGCTTCCTTCGCCATGGCATTCCGCTTTCTTTCCGAGGGCCTTGCCGCGCAGACCGCAGACTGGACGCAGATGCTGGCCATCCTGGCCGTGCTGTCGGTGGTTGCCGGCAATCTCATCGCCATCGCGCAGACCAGCCTGCTGCGCATGCTGGCCTATTCGGCCATCGCCAATGTCGGCTTCATCCTGCTCGGCTTCGCCGCCGGCACCGGCGGCAGGGTACAGCGCAGCGCTGTACTACACGCTGGCCTATGTGCTGATGACGGTGGCCGCCTTTGCCGTGATCCTGATCGTCGAGCCGCAGTGGCTGCGAGGCGGATCAGCTCGAACACTACAAGGGCCTGCACGCGCGCGATCCGCTGCTGGCCGGCGTGATGGCCGCCGTGATGTTCTCCACGGCGGGCGTGCCGCCCTTCGTCGGTTTCTGGGCCAAGCTGCAGATCATCGAGGCGCTGCTCGGCAGCAATCACCTGGCGCTGGCGCTGGTCGCCGTGCTGGCCTCCGTGGTCGGTGCGTTCTATTACCTGCGCATCGTCTGGCTGATGTATTTCGAAGCCCCCGGCGAACAGCCGGTGATGGGCAAGGCAGCGGGGATGCGCATGGTGCTCGCCATCAATGCGCTGGCTATTCTGGCGCTCGGCATCATGCCGGAACAGCTGCTGGCGTTTTGCCGGGCCGTGATTCCGGGCGGTTGATCCGGAAGGCCTGAAACGGGGGGTAAAATTCCTCCCACGGGGCCAATCATTAGGCTAAGATTCGCGCCCTCCTGGTGCGGGGTGGAGCAGTCTGGCAGCTCGTCGGGCTCATAACCCGAAGGTCGTAGGTTCAAATCCTACCCCCGCTACCACTATTTGCAGCCGGTACATCCGGCTCGCGGCAAGGCCACCCAACGGGTGGCCTTTGTCGTTGTGGCGCTCAATAATGCGCGCATGAACGCAAACACCCGGTCCCTGGTCGCCCGCACGTTCGCGCTGCTCGCGATACCTCTCGTGGCAAGTGCAGCGGAATCCACCCATCGATGCGCTGAGCAGGCCAATGATGCACAGCGCCTGGCGTGTTACGACGCCGCGTTCGGCAAGCCGCGTGTGGCCCTGGCAGATTCTGTCGCGCCTGCGCCTGTGCCTGCGCCTGCCGTTAGATCACCCGCAGTCGCGGCAACGACTGCACCTTCGGTGGCTGTGGTTCCGCCGCCCGTGGTGGTGGCTGCTCCGATCCCGAAGACCGGGAGCTCCGACGCCGGCAAGCAAGCGGTGCCAAAGTCTGGCGCCGTATCCCGCATCGCCTCGCTCAGGCGCATGCGGGATGGCCGTTACGAGGCAACACTCGAGAACGGCGAAGTCTGGGGACAGCTGGAGCCGGATCCGCGCGTGGAGATGAGGGTCGGCGATGCCGTAACCCTCCGCCCGGCATCGCTGGGTTCATTCATGCTGGTCACGGCTTCCGGGCTGCCGACACGCGTCAAGCGTGTGAAGTAGCGGGATCCAGCTGGCGCCGCGGTGCACGCCTTTTTCACGGATGAGAATGCCGCAATCACGGCGCCGTCTTTCGCTGGCACTGCTTGTCGCGCTGATACTACTGATTCCCATGGCACATTCCGCCGAGCCAGTTCGCATCATGATCCTGGATGGCGAAAGCGCAGGTCCGTATCACGACTGGCGAGCGGTGACCCAGGTGCTGCGCAAGCAGCTGCAGGACACCGGCCACTTCGAAGTCGACGTAGTCACGACGCCCCCGGCAGGCGCCGACTTTGGAGCATTCCAGCCGGACTTCGGGAAGTACCAGGCCGTTGTCTTCAACTACGACGCACCGGATGAACGCTGGCCGGCAGCGTTGAAGCAGTCCTTTGAAACCTACATGTCGGACGGTGGCGGGCTGGTCATCGTGCATGCGGCCAACAACGCGTTCCCGGGATGGCCGGCATTCAACGAGATGGCAGGCGTCGGCGGCTGGCGGGATCGCAACGAAAAGGCCGGGCCCTACTGGTATTTGCAGGATGGCGCGCTGGTTGCCGACAGCCGTCCAGGCATCGCAGGCAGCCATGGTCGGCGCATTCCCTACACCATCACAATTCGCGTACAGCATCCCATCACTGCAGGGTTGCCGCCGACATGGACGCATGCGGCCGATGAACTCTATGCCCATCTGCGTGGACCGGGGAAGAACATGACGGTGCTGGCCACTGCGTTCTCGGACCCGGCAAATGCAGGCAGTGGGCGGGAAGAACCGCAGCTGATGGTGCTGCGTTATGGCAAGGGACGAATCTTCCACACCACATTGGGCCACGATGTCGTGGCTCTGGGCTCCGAGTACTTTGCTGTGACTTTCCAGCGGGGCGTCGAATGGGCCGCAACGGGAGCGGTTGGCAGGTAGGTCGGCTCACGCCAACCGCGAACCCTGTCACGGCGGGCTGCGCCAATGAGGCGCACCGTTGGCTTCCGATTTTCCGACGGAGCCCAAATGAAGACCTTCCGCCCACTTGCCGCCGCCTATTTCGCAGCCATTTTCATCTCGGGTTCGGCATGGGCCGCATCCGACTACCTGCTCGAAGTGGAGGGCGTGGAAGGGGAGGCCAGTACTGGCATTCGCACGATCGAAGTGCGGTCCATTTCGGGGGGACCATCAAACGCCAGTGCGATGGCTGCAAGCAAGGGTGGTGGCGCAGGCAAGGCCAGCATGCAGGACATGTCCCTTGCGGTTGCCGCACCACGCGACACCAGTTCGGGGCTGCCGACAGGTCGCCGCAGCGCCGCGGCCACCAGCGTTGAGGGCACTGCGGCAACGGCCGCTCCCGCACCGGCATCTGCCACGCTGAACGCAGCGCCTGCAATGCGAGATGTTTCTGTGGTGCTTCCCGAGACCGCTGCAAAGAGCATGTGCGCGACCGGCAAGCACATTGCCAAGGCAACCCTTGTTGCGCGCGGCCAGCGCGAGCAGCTCGAGAATGTGGTGGTGACTTCCTGTACGACGCAGGCCGGTGTCAGCACTGTTGCCATGCGGGGTCATCAGAAGACGGGCCACGTTACGTTGATGAAATAGTCCGGCAACCGCCGCCGCACTTGCTCCGGATATCAAGCTGTTGATATCATCTCAACATCTTGAGCAATGCCCGAAAAGGGCCATCCGGGGGATTCCATGGCGGAGCATCATGATGAAGAACGTCGTGCCTTCATTCGCACGGCAGTAGGAGCGGCTGCTCTGGCAGGCGCGGCTGCAGGTGCGGCAGTTTCTGCATCGGCCGCCGAATCCGGTGGCCCGACAGCCGGCGCGGCTCCGGTTCGCGTGGCGGGCACTGGTGGCCAGTTCGCGCCGATCCGCGCGGAAGTGACGATCTCCGACTGCGAGATCGAAGGCAAGATTCCCGCCGATCTCAACGGTGGCTTCTATGCCGTCGGCCCCGACGCCCAGTATCCCATGCGTCCCGGCAACATCATTTTCGATGGCGAAGGGCATGCCCGCATGTTCCGCATCCGCAACGGGCGGGTGGATTACCGCACGCGGTTCGTCCGTTCCGAGCGCTATGTGGCGCAGGACAAGGCGCGGCGCGCGCTGTTTCCGATGTACCGCAATCCCTACCTCGATGATCCCAGCGTCAGGGGATTGAGCCGCAGCACCGCCAACACGCATGTGCTGAACCACAAGGGTCTGATCCTGGCACTGAAAGAAGACAGTCCGCCGGTAGCCATGGATCTCAACACCCTTGAGACGGTAGATCCTGTCTATACCTTTGATGGGGCGCTGCCGCGCGATCGGGCGTTCACGGCCCATCCGAAGATCTGTTCGAAGACGGGCAACATCGTGGCATTCGGTTACGAGGCTGAGGGCTTCGGCTCTGCGGCGGTGGCCGCTTTCGAGATCGACAAATCCGGCAAGAAGGTATGGGAAGCCAAGATCGCCGTGCCCTACAGCAGCGTGCTCCACGATTTCGCGGTGACCGAAAACCACATCGCATTCTTCATCGTGCCCCTGGCCTACGATCCGGCCCAGATCCAGCGCGGTGGAATCCACTGGTCGTGGGACAAATCACTCAAGACGTATTTCGGGTTCATGCGCCGCTATGGGGATGGCAAGGACATCCGCTGGATAGAAGGGCCAGCTCGCAGTGGCACGCACACCATGGGTGCCTTCGAAGACGGCGGCAAGATCTACATGGATACCGAGATGACGCCGGGCAATCCATTTCCCTTCATGCCCAACAAGGATGGTTCGCCGCCTGATCTTCCCGGCAGTGTCAGCACCATTCACCGCATTACTGCGAACCTGGATGGCCGCAACAAGGGCTATGACGTCAAGCTGCTCTATCCGCTGCAGGCACCGTTGCCCAAACAGGACGATCGCTACAACACCATGCCGTACCGCTATGGTTACGCGGCTTGTCCTGATCCCGTTGAGACCAACCGCGCGCTGGCGGGCAGCTGCTTTGCGCGCATGGACGTGCAGAACGGGACCTATGAACTCTGGAATGCCGGCAACAAGGTTTCGTTGGCCGAACCCGTCTTTGCGCCCAAGAGCGTGAACGCGCGGGAAGGTGAGGGCTACCTGATGGGCATTGCCTATCATCTGGACCAGAACCTGCGCTCGGATCTGGTGATCCTCGATGCGGAACGGGTGAAGGATGGGCCCATCGCGCGCGTGAAGCTGCCGGTGCAGGCCTCGCCGCAGGTTCATGGGTGGTGGGTGCGGGAAGACCAGTATCCGGTTGCCTGAATCCGGTAGGCTCCTGAGCCCATGGCCAGTGAAGACATCGCAACCCTGCAACGCATAGGCTGGCTGTTTCGCGAGATCAACGTGCATTTCCGCGAGGGAATCGAAGCTGAGCTCGAGAAACGCCAGGTTGGGCTGACATTCAGCCAGGTTTCGGCGCTGTCCATACTCAGTGCCAATCCGGGCATCAACGGCGCGCAGCTGGCGCGCCGGAACATGGTGAGTCCGCAGGCGATGACTGGGGTGCTGCGGCAATTGTCGGACGCAGGGTTGCTTGCGAAAAGCGCGCATCCTGACAGCCTGCGGGCGGATAGCTGGAATCTGACCGCGAAAGGCGAGAAGGCCCTCAAGCGCGGGCGGGAAGCCTTTGCGGTGATTACCTCGCGCATGCTCACGTCCCTCGGGAAGGCTGACATGGGCAAGCTTGAGGGGTATCTGCAGGGCTGTGCCCGGTCGCTGCTCGAGGTCTAAAACTTTCGCTAAAATCAACTGTCTATGAGTGTATCGGGTCGTGGCGTATGCTGCATTGCACAGCAACCTGTGTGGCCCAGGGTATCTGCAGGGTTCGGGGGATCGATTTGATGGATGTTCAGCGTCAATTTGTGGGTCGCCGCAGCGTCGCGGTGGCGTTGCTTCTCGCCGTTGCACCACTGATTTCCGGTGCGGCCGGTGCCCCTGCGGGTCATGTACCCGTGGGAGTGCAAGACAAAGACTGGGCCTTCCTCGACAAGTATTGCACCAGCTGCCACAACGCCACCGACTGGGCCGGCGAGCTCGCGCTGGACGTGCTGGACCGCGACAACGTGGCCACGGATGGCGAAGCCTGGGAAGAGGTGGTGCGCAAACTGCGTGGCGCACTGATGCCCCCATCCACCGAACCCCAGCCCACGGCTGCCGATCGCAGTGCCTTCATCCATACGATGGAGTCCTCGCTGGATCGCGTGGCCGCGCAGGACATGAATCCCGGTTCGGTGGTGCTGCACCGGCTCAACCGTCGGGAATACAAGAACGCCATCCACGAGCTGCTGGACCTCGATGTCGACGCCGAGGCGCTGCTGCCCCGCGACGACCAGAGCGGCGGCTTCGACAACGTCGCCGAAGTGCTTGAAGGTCACGCCTTCGTTCCTTGAGCAGTACCTGGCCGCTGCGCGCGAAGTCAGCATGCAGGCAGTCGGCAATCCCCGCGCCCGCCTCACTGGCAGGGTTTACCCCGGCAGCCTGGCTGCGCAACAGTATGTGAATCAGGAAGGCCTGCCGCTGGGCACGCGCGGCGGCCTGTACATCGATCACTATTTCCCGGTGGATGGCGAGTACGAAACCACCATCAGCGGCCTGGTGGGTGGCGGCTATGTGTGGGGCGTGGCCGACAAACGCACGCTGATCGTCACCGTGGATGGCGATCGGGTTTTCCAGGCCGATGTAGGTGGCGAGGAAGATCTGGAGGCCATCGACCAGAAGCAGGCCGTGGGCATCGCGGCCATCGACGAACGTTTCCGCAACATCCGTTTCAAGGTGAAGGCGGGCACGCACCGGATCGGCATCACCTTCAAGCAGAAGACCGCGGCCGAGCATCTGGATACCCTGCATGCCTTCAATCCCGTCAGCGGCATGGCGCAGAACCACAGCGGTGCGGCGTTCTCCGATGGCTATCGACTGAGCAATGTCGAGATCAAGGGGCCCTTGAGCAAGACGGTCGTGAGCGATACGCCGAGCCGGCGCAAGCTGTTCGTCTGCCGCCCGGCGAACGAGGCGGAAGAAACGCCCTGTGCGAAGAAGATCCTGTCGACGCTGGCCAAGGGCGCTTTCCGCCGGCCGGTGAGTGATGCAGACATCGCCGGCGCGATGAGCTTCTACGCCGATGGGCGCAAGGCCGGCACCTTCGACGATGGTATCCAGAAGGGTGTGATGACCATCCTGTCGAGTCCCCGCTTCCTGTTCCGCGCGCACACGCCGCCAGCAGGGGTGAAGCCGGGCGAGACCTATCGCATCCAGGATCTGGACCTCGCCTCGCGACTGTCCTTCTTCCTGTGGGGCGGTCCGCCGGATGAACAGCTGATCGACCTTGCTGCCGCTGGTCGCCTGAAGGACAAAGCGGTGCTGGAGGCGCAGGTGCGCCGCATGCTGCGCGATCCACGCAATCGCACGATGGTGCGCGGGTTCACCGAGCGCTGGCTCAACGTCGATGGCCTGGACATCGTGAACACCGACGTTCTGCTCTTCCCGGATTTCACGGCCGATCTGATTCCGGCATTCAAGGAAGAGCTGTTCCAGTTCGTCGGCAGCGTGTTCGAGGAAGATCGCAACGTCAACGAACTGATGACTGCCGACTGGACCTTCCTCAACGAACGGCTCGCCATTCACTACGACATCCCGGGTGTACGCGGTGGCGCCTTCCGCAAGGTGGTGCTGACCGAGGATTACCGTCGCGGCCTGCTGGGCAAGGGCGCCATCCTGATGGCCACTTCCTACGCCAACCGCACCTCGCCGGTGGTGCGTGGTGCGTGGGTGCTCGAGCATCTGATGGGCACGCCGCCAGCGGCGCCACCGCCGGGCGTGGAAGCGCTTCCGGAGAGCCAGGAGGGCGGCGAGCAGCAGACTGTGCGCGCGCGTCTGGAGCATCACCGCAACGTCAAGAGCTGCGCGGCCTGCCATGACATCATCGATCCGGTCGGCATCGCGCTGGAGAACTACAACGCGGTCGGCCAGTGGCGCGTCAAGGACATCGATGCCGGCCAGCGTATCGATGCCGCGGGCAAGCTGGCCGACGGCACGACGGTCACCGGCGTTGCGCAGCTGCGCAGCTACATCGTGGGCCGCCCCGACCTGTTCGTGCACACCCTGACCGAGAACCTGATGATCTACGCACTGGGTCGTCCGGTGCAGTACTTCGACATGCCGCTGCTGCGCAAGCTGGTGCGCGACGCGGAATCGCAGGACTACCGGTTCTCGGCGCTGATTCTGGGAATCGTCGCCAGCCCTGCATTCCAGTATGACAAGGTGCCGGTAGAGAAGCCGGCAGCTGTCACGGCCAACGCGAGGTAACGGCCATGTTCATCACCAAGAAATTCATTTCACGGCGCACGGTGCTCAGGGGCGCCGGCTATGCCGTCTCGCTGCCGCTGCTGGATGCCATGATCCCCGCCGCCACTGCGCTCGCGGCCACGGCCGCCGCACCGAAGCTGCGCATGGCCTTCATCTACTTCCCGCATGGCGCGGTGATGAACCAGTGGACGCCGAAGGCAGATGGCCCGGATTTCGATCTGCCGCCGATCATCGCGCCGCTGAAGCCCTTCCAGAAGCAGCTGACCGTCATCAGCGGGCTGGAGAACAAGTCCGCGATCGCAGCGCCCGTGCATGCCATCACGCCGGGCACCTGGCTCTCCTGTGTGCCGCCGCGCATCAGCCACGATCCCTACGGTGGCATCACCGTCGACCAGATTGCAGCGAAGCACATCGGGCAGGACACGCCGCTGCCGACGCTGGAAGTGGGCACGGAAGAGCGGGGCGGCGAAGGTTCCTGCGACCGCAACTACGGTTGCAGCTACGGCAAGACCATTTCTTTCCGCGATCCTGCCACGCCGCTGCCCATGGAGCACAATCCGCGCAAGCTGTTCCAGCAGCTGTTCGGCGCGGGCGATACCGCGGATGAACGCGTGCAGATGATCGCACGAGAGTCGCAGCATCCTGGATCTGGTCTCGCGGGAAACCAGCGACATGCGCAGGAGCCTGGGCATTCGTGACCAGGTTGCACTCGATGATTACCTGTCCACGGTGCGCGAGATCGAGCGCCGCGTGCAGCGGCTCGAAGGGCGAGACCTTTCGAAGGTGAATCTCCCGGATACGCCTGCGGGCATTCCTTCGCGCTTCGATGAACACATGCGCCTGATGTTCGACCTGATCGCGCTGGCTTACCAGGCGAACCTGACCCGCGTGGTCAGCTTCATGATGGCCGCCGAGGTCAGCAACCAGCCCTACAACTTCATCGGCATTCCCGATGCCTTCCATCCGCTGTCGCACCACGCGAACAATGCCGCGAAGCTTGCCAACCTTGCCAAGGTGCAGGCCTTCAATACCGGCGAGTTCGCAAAGTTCGTGGCCAAGCTGCAGTCGCTGCCGGATGGCGAGGGCAACATGCTCGACAACTCCGTGCTCGTGTTCGGCAGCAACATGAGCGACAGCAATGCGCACAACCACTTCCCGCTGCCGATGGCCATCGTCGGCGGTGGCGCAGGTCGGTTCAAGGGCAACCGGCACCTGCGTTACCCGGACAAGACGCCCATTGGCCAACATGCACCTGACGATCCTGGATCGCATCGGTGTGCCGATGGAGACGCTGGGGGATAGCACCATGAAGTTCACGGAAATCTGATGAACGGGAAGATACGAATTGCGCTGCTGTTGTCGTTGCTGCCTGTGTTCGCGCAGGCTCAGACGCTGCTGGAAGCCGCCCGCAAGCCCGATGCGGCCCTTGCCCTGAAGCTTGCTGGCAGCAAAGGTGCCGACGTCCGGGCGAAGTCCTCCGATGGCACCACTGCGCTGCACTGGGCCGCGCATCATGGTGATCTGGAGCTGGTGAAGCGCCTGCTCAAGGCCGGTGCCGATGCCAATGCCCGCAATGACTACGGCTCATCGCCGATGCAGGAGGCAGCCCTGCGGGGTGACGCCGCCATACTCACCGCGCTGCTGAAGGCCGGCGCGAAGGTCGAGTCGGCCAATGACGAGGGCGAGACGGCGCTGATGACGGTGGCCCGCACCAACAAGGTCGACGCTGCGAAGGTGCTCATCAAGGCCGGTGCCAATGTCAACGCCGTGGAGTCATGGCGTGGACAGACCGCATTGATGTGGGCGGCCTCGCAGAGCCAGCCCGAGATGGTGGGTCTGCTGCTCAAGTCCGGCGCAAAGCCGAATGCCGTCTCGGCATTGCGCAACTGGGCGCGCACCACGACGGCAGAGCCACGGCCGCAGTGGCGACCACCCGGTGCGTTCACGGCGCTGCAGCTTGCTGCCCGCGAGGGTTGCGCCGGATGTGCGCGTGAGCTGGTGAAAGGCGGGGCTGAACTGAACACGGCCAGCCCCGAGGGCATCACTGCGCTGCTGTTTGCCGTCCTCAATGCTCATTTCGATACGGCCAAGGTGCTGATCGAAGCGGGCGCGGATGTGAATCTCGCGGACAAATGGGGGCGTGCGCCGCTGTATTCCGCGATCGACTTCAATACGACGCCACGCGGCGGGCGGCCTGATCGTCCTTCCTCCGATGTCACCACGCCGCTGGAAATCGCCACCCTGCTGCTGGATCGCGGTGCCGAGATCGATTTCCAGCTCAAGGCATTTCCTCCCTACCGTCTGCTGGGTCCCGACCGCGGTGGAGATTCGCTGCTGACCACGGGTTCCACGCCATTGCTGCGCGCCGCCAAGGCCTGCGACGTGCCGGCGGCGAAGCTGCTGATGGGGCGAGGGGCGAAGGTGGATCTCGCGAACAGTCTGAAACTTACGCCGCTGCTGGTGGTGGCCGGCTCCAACTGGGCGATCACCGATACCCGTGGGCGCTTCCGCAATGAAAAACATTGCATCGAGATGGCCGGGATGCTGCTGGATGCCGGCGCCGACATCAATGCCGCCAACAACAACGGTCAGACATCGCTGCATGCGGCGGCACGGATGGACATGAAGGATTTCACGCGCTACATCGGTGAGCGCGGCGCGAATCTCGACGCGAAGGATCGTAATGGCTCGACGCCACTGGATATCGCCGAAGGGCGCACAGGCACCGCGGCAAGGCCAGGCGCTTCAGGGCCGGAAAAACATCCTGAGGTGGCGGCCGTGCTGCAGGAACTGATGGCGAAGCGCAAGCCCACGCCCTGAGGCAGGCCTGTGTGGGCGCGGGTTCACCGCGCCCAGAAGTTCAGTTCGAGCTTCAGGCCATTGGGGTCGCTCAGGAAGATCTGCCGCAGGCCGATCGCCAGCGAATCATGCGGGTGATGGTCGAGTCCGCGCTGTCGCAGCCGCTCTACGAATGACTCATATCCCCCCATGGGGCCATTGAAGGCCACGTGGTCGAGCGGGCCTGTTCCCGGGGCAGGTACCGTCACTGGAATCCCCAGCCTGTTGCTGTGGGCCGTGTAACTGTCCCAGTCGGCGATATGGATCGCCGCGACTTCACCCAGATACAACCAGTGGCCCAGGAAGCCCAGATCGGGCCGGAATCCCTCCTGAAAGGCCAGCACGTCGCGATAGAAATCGCGGGTGGCGTCCACATCGTGGGTCATGACCAGAAAGTGATCGAGTCTGGAAAGCATGGGCACTCCGGGCAAAACGGCCGCTACTGCGCACATAATGCGGCAAATGGACGCGCGCCAGAAGCGCGGCAATAACGGGGGGAGTGAAATGCGCCAAACAGGATTCTGTGCGGCTGTGGCATTGGTGGTTGCAGTGCTCCAGACAGCGGCCATTCAGGGTGGTGAGGCAGCCGCCGCGGCAGGCGCAGCTCCTGATGCAACGCATCCGGGCAAGCTGCATTACGAAAAGCTCTGCGCTTCCTGCCACGACAAGCCTGATGTAAGCCGCGCGGTGCCTTTCGCTCAGCTGCGCAGCATGCGCCTCGGCAATCTGTTTTTCGCCATGACCGACGGAAAGATGAAGGCGCAATCCGCTTCGCTTTCAGAGCGGCAACGCGGCGAGCTGGTCGACTACATTGCTGGCCGGCAGCAGATCGACGAACGCTGGGTCGACTCCATGCGCTGCGCGCGCACAGCGGGGAAGCCCGCACGGGCATCTGGTGCAGCGACGGTAACCGGTTTTGGCTTCACGCCTGACAACCACCGCCGTCTGACTCGCGAGCAGGCGGGCATTGCCACTGCCGACCTGCCGGAGTTCGAGCTCGCCTGGGCGCTGGCGTTTCCACGAGCCAGCACGATGCGGGCACAAGCCGCGGTCGTGGGAAACATGCTGTATCTGCCGGTGGGCGACGAAGCAAGGCTCTTCGCCATCGATGTCAGTGGCGACAAACCCTGTTTCCAGTGGGTGTATGCCAGCAACACGCCACTGCGAACCGGTGCCGCCTACGGGGTGCTTTCATCGGGCCGCGCCGTGCTGGCGTTTGCCGATCTTGCGACCTGGGTGCATCTGGTCGACGCCCGCACCGGCAAACTGATCTGGAAGAAGCAGGTCGGACGCTGGGACTATTCGAACACCACTGGCACGCCGCAGATCGTCGGTGACCGGGTGTACATGCCGGTGTCTGCCTCCGAAATCAATTTCGGCGGGGAAGACAGCCACGAGTGCTGCAAGACACATGGCATGGTCGCGGCACTGGATGCACGCAACGGCCGCATGTTGTGGCGCTACGAAACGATGCCGGATGCCAGGCCCGTGCGGGATCGCGGCGACGGCAAGATGCTCTGGGGCCCATCGGGCGCGCCGATCTGGACTTCACCCGTGGTGGATGCCGCTCGTGGGCTGATCTATGTCGGCACCGGTGAGGCCACCTCGGCTCCTGCAGCAGACACCACCGATTCCATTCTGGCGCTGGACATGAAGACGGGCAGGCTGCGCTGGAAATTCCAGGCGACCTCGGATGACATCTTCCTGACCAGCTGCCTGCGCCGGCCGGAGGGCCTCAATTGTCCGCGCGAAGGCCGCATGCTCGATGTGGATTTTGGCGCATCACCGGTACTCGCGAAACTGGCGGATGGCCGCGAGGTGCTGCTGGCCGGACAGAAGTCCGGCACGTTGTGGGCTCTTGATCCGGATAGCGGCAAGCTGTTGTGGAGCCGCGAGTTCGGCAAGGGTTCACCGCTGGGTGGCATCCACTGGGGTTTGGCGTTCGACGGGCAACGGGTGTTCGTGCCCATCCACAAGTTTCCCGGCGCCGATGGCAGCGATCCAAACCAGACGCCAGGCTTGCATGCAGTCGATGTGGCCACTGGGCAGGTGCAGTGGAGCTTTACCTCGACCGCGGACTGCAGCGGCGACCGGCCCATCAGGGTTCCGACCTGTGCGGCGAACACCGGCCTTACCGGGGCGCCTTCCGTAATTGATGGTGCAGTGGTTGAGGGAAGTGCAGATGGCTGGTTGCGTGCGTTTGATGCAGCGAGTGGCAGATTGCTGTGGAGCTTCGATACCGCGCGGCCCTATTCAGGAATCAATGGCGTGGCTGGCCATGGTGGTGCGATCGACAATGCATCGATCATCGCCGCCAATGGGCAACTGTTCGTCAATTCCGGCTACGCCATCATCGGTGGGCAGCGTGCCGGCAATGTATTCCTCGCATTCCGGCGCAAGCGCAGTCCCTGACATCGCGAATCATTGAACTGGAACCAGTCTCAATCTCAGCTGCATTAAGGCACTTCATGCAGTGACCGCTGCTTCGTCTGCGTGCCTGCATGCGTGTATTCTTTGGATTCAACTGCATGCTGGAGACTGTTCATGACCAAGCCATTTCCGAAATCGCCAACCTTCCTGACAATCGACGAACCCTTCCGTTTTGAAGGTGAGTTGTTTGACCTCGAAGTGGAGGGCGAGATACCGGCGGCTCTGGATGGCACTTTCTACCGGGTTGGCCCGGACCAGCAGTTTCCGCCCAGGATGGGCGACGCCAACCCCTTCAATGGCGACGGCATCGTGACGGCCTTCCGGTTCAAGGGCGGTCATGTCGACATGCAGCACAAATACGTGCGCACGCATCGCTTCAATGCCGAGCGCGCCGCGCGCCGCGGTCTGTTTGGAGACTACCGCAATCCCTTTACCGATGATCCCAGCGTAAAGGGTGTGCAACGCACCGTATCCAACACCAACGTCGTGCCGCATGCCGGCATGCTGCTGGCCATGAAGGAGGATGGGCCGCCTTACGCGATGGATCCCCATACGCTCGAAACCAGGCAGCTATGGGACTGGAATGGACAGATGACGGCGACCACGTTTACGGCGCACCCGAAGATCGACCCGAGTACCGGGGATCTGGTGGGGTATGCGTACGCGGCCAAGGGTGAGGCAAGCCCGGACATGGCCTTCTATACCTTCGACAAGAATGGCCGCAAGACACGCGAGATCTGGTTCCAGGGCCCGCATGCGTCGATGATTCACGATTGCGGCATCAGCGAGAACTACATCGTGCTGCCGATGATTCCGCAGCTCATGGACCTGGAACGCATCAAGCGCGGTGGCATCCTGTTCCAGTGGGAAGCGAAGGTGGATCAGGTCTACGTGGTGATTCCACGCAATGGGGAAGCCAGGGACATCCGCTACTTCCGCGCTCCGAACGGATTCCCTGGGCATGTGATCAATGCGTTCGACGAAGGTGGCAAGGTCTATCTCGACCTGCCGGTGGTGAACGACAACGTGTTCTGGTTCTTCCCCGATGCCAACGGGAAGGTTCCCGCGCCGTCCACGTTGAGTACGAAGGTCATGCGCTGGTGTTTCGACATGAACTCGAAGAGCGACACCCCGACCACCACGGTCATTGCTGAAATGGCAGCAGAGTTTCCGCACGTGGATGATCGCTATGTGGGCCGACCCTATCGTTACGCGTTCATGCAGGCCACCGATCCCACCAAGCCCTATAACGCGGAGAAGGCCGGGCCGATCATGGGTTTCTTCTTCAATACGTTCCTGACGATGGATATGACCACCGGCAAGAGCAAATGCTGGTTTGCGGGTGAAACCTCAAGCACCCAGGAGCCTGTGTTCGTTCCCCGCAGTGCCACAGCGCCGGAAGGCGATGGCTATGTGATGGGTGTCGTGAACCGGCGCGCCGAGCATCGCAGCGATCTCGTGATCCTGGATGCGCAGCGCATGGACGAGGGGCCGGTCGCCACCATCAAGCTGCCGGTGCGATTGAAATACGGCATTCACGGCAACTGGGTTCCGGCGGGAACCTTTGGCTAATTGCGTGCAGGGCGCTGTCGACCGTCCTATCGCCAGGGGATCTTGCTGTCGTTGCCATCGCGGTGCTGGTCCCACAGATCCTGTTCGCAGATGTATTCCGATACTTCCGCGTCGCGCGCCCATTTGTAGACCATCCGGAAGGTCACTGGCTTGCTGTACACGACGGGATCGGTGACCGTCACTTCGTCGATGAGCTGCTTGCCATGTTGCCCACCTTCCTGCAGCGAGAGTCGCTCGACGATGCGCATGGAGGGGCTGGCCTGAAAGCGGCTGCCTTCATGCTGCGGCAGGATATGCGTGGTTTCCACCACGAGTTGCGAGCCTTCCCAGTGTCCCCGGGAGTAGCCGGTGTGTGTGGGGAGGCGGTCTCCAGGTGGTGGCGCATTCATGTGAATCCGCCGAACCTGCCCGAATACTTCCGTCAGTACCAGGATCTGCTGAGGGGTGGCAATGATCTCGAAAGGATACTGCGTGATCGTCGACACGATCTGCGGCAGCAGGTAGGGCGTGCAGGAGATGTATTCGTCGTCCCGAGTGAGGTCGATGGGCGCGTAAGCCTCGTTCCAGCGTGCCCGGGCAGCGGCAGCCGCCGGGGTGTACGAGGGCTGGGCCGGCCATCGCCCGGTCTCCTTCGAATTGGGCAGCCATACACCAGAGAAATCCGGTTTCGGCGCGTCCGCGGCCACAGCTGTCATGGCGAGCACGGCACCCATCAAGGTCATCGCCAACCGCTTCATCGTGTGCTCGCCTTTGCGCGGGCGTCCTGCGCATGTTCCTGCAACCGATCGCGCCAGAGTTTGTCGATCCACTTGCGTGCCACGCAACTGCCTTCCGTCAGGTTTGCCTGGGGCGCGCGAACAAAATAGCGGCGGGTGCGCAACGGCTCGAGATAGGCAGCGGGATCGTGCAGTTCCATTTCGTTGATCAGGACCGTTCCGTAGCGAGGTTCATCCACGACGCGCAGGCGCTCCACCACCCGCAACTGTTCACTGTGCGGGAGTCCCTGGCCACTGATGATCGAATCCTCCCGCAGGCCGGTGGTTTCGATGACCAGTGTCGAACCGTCCCAGCGGCCACGGGAGGTGCCGAACCAGGAAGGGTCCGGCGCTTCCACGGGCGCGCCGCCCTGAAGGGGAACGCGGCGGACCTCGGTGTTGGAAAGATCGGGCTGAAGAATCATCACGATGCGCTGCGCGGTTTGCACGATCTGCAATGGGTATTGCGTCTGCAGCATGTTCCGCGGTGTGCCAAAGGGCATGCAGAAGCTGGTCGGGTCGTGAATCGCCGGATCGAACTTCTCCATGAAACTGCGGGCACCTGCCGCAAGCGGCAGCTTTTCCGGCCAGGGTTCGGCGCGTTGCGCGTCGGGCAACCAGACGCCGGTGAAATCCGGGCGATTGGCGTTTGATTCGGCTGCTGCAACACCGAAAGTCGACAGCACCAGCGTGCAGGCAACCAATGCGCGTGTGCAGTACTTCACTGGATTGAATCCCAGTTCCAGGTTCGGCCATTCGCGAAGGTGATCTGTGTCAGGTACATGAGTGTCGGGTCGGTCCGGTCGGGGTTGCCAGTCAGGGTGACCTGGTCGCCGGGTTTGAGATCTTCTTTCGTCCAGTTGCTGCGCTTCATCACGGTCGCGGCGACGGTGAAGATCTTGTAGCTCCGCGGCGCGGCGCCTTCGACCTGAACTTCGATATCAATGTGGGAGTGCGGATTCGTCAACCGGAAGAAGACGACCTTTCCCGTGATCGTGACCTTCTTGGTGTTGTCGAAGTTCGCGGTCGAGTGATGGGGCAGCGCGGGGGAGGCACCGCCCAGCGCAATCAGTGAGAGGCAGGCAAACAGCAGCGTTCGCATCGGTGGACTTCCTTCAGGATTCGAGCCAGGCGAGCAGGGCAGTAGTGATGGCCTCCGGCCTCTCCATGGTACTCATGTGCCCGCAATCGGGCACGTCCACCAGGTGACTTGCCGGGATGCGCCGTGCCATCTCCTGATGGCGGCTGAGCGGGCTCCATGTGTCTTCATGCCCGCAGAGCACCAGGGTTGGTACACGCAGAGTGGCGAGCAGTTCAGTGCGATCAGGCCGCGCGAGCAATGCACGGATCTGGGCGTCGAACTGCGCAACGCTGGCGCGCGCGATCATCGCGTGGATGGCGTTCATCAGGGGCAGGTCGGTGAGACGTGCGGGGTGCACCATGCCGCGCGCCCAGTCTCTGGCCATCACCAGCATGCCATCGCGCTGGGCGATTTCGAGCAGGCGATAACGTCCGGCCCGCTCGCGCTCCCCGGCCTCACCCGGTGCCAATGCTTCGTAGCCAGTGTCGAGCAAGGCAAGGCGAGTTACTCGTTCTGGTGCCCGCGCGAGCACTTCGAGTGCCACGCGGCCGCCCATGGAATGTCCGGCCAATGCGAACAAAGGTGGTGCAGAATCGAGGATGCGTTCGGCCATCGCGCCGAGCGAATCGCTCAGCGCGTGTTCGGCGATCCGGATTTCCCGCCCGGCGCGCAATGTGGCGACCTGATGCGCCCAGACCGTTTCGTCGCACATCAGGCCGGGAACCAATACGAGTGGTGCGTTTTCTTTCATGATTTCAGGCGCGATTCTGTACGGTGGGCAATGATTTCTCCAGCGCGTTTTTCAGCCATTCCAGCAGCGCCGTGATGCGGGCAAGCCGGGCACGATTCTGGGTCACGTGTGCACGGAACCAGGACCTGGGTAATGGGTACTCCAGCAGCAACTCAATCAGTTTCCCCTCGTCGATCGCGTTGCCCGAGACATAGCGCGGCAACATGGCGATGCCATTGCCCGCCAATGCGGCGGCGCGCAGGGTGAGGGTGTCGTCGGCAATCAGTCGCGGGCGCACGTCCACCGCGAGCTGGCCCTGTTCACTGTCGAATCGCCACGCGGCGCCCAGTGGTTTGAAGAACAGGCCGTCGTGACCTTCCAGGTCGTGCGGCTGCAGCGGCGTACCGCGCCGTTGCAGATACTCCGGCGATGCGCACAACACCTGTTCGAAAGGGTGCAGCGGCACGTCGAGCACGCCTTCGTAGCTGTTGGCCGCGTGGCCGGTGATGGCGAGATCAAATCCTTCTTCGGCCGGATTGACCGAGCGGTTCACCAGCGCCAGTTCCATCGTGATGTGTTCGTGTTCGGCCAGGAAACCGCTGAGCACATCCGACAGCACCAGCATGTGCAGCGTCGTCGGTACCATCATGCGGATGCGGCCTTCGAGCCGATCGCCAGTGCGGCGCAGGCCGGCGAGTGTGTCGTCGAGCTCCGCGATCAGGCTGCGGGCGCGACCCTGGAATTTCTCGCCGGCTTCGGTCAGGGAGACCTTGCGGGTGGAACGCTCGAACAACCGCATGCCCACCGTGTGCTCGAGCTGGGTAACCCGTTTGGCGGCCACGGAGGGCACCACATTCAGCTGCCGGGCGGCCTCGGAGAAGCTCCCGAACCGGGCCACCGCCAGGAAAGACCGCAAATTGGCGACCATATCCATGATTTATCTCAAAACGCAAAAACTGAGCTCGTAATATGGTCCTAGTTGTTGCAGTTCGCAATGAATAAGATGGGAACAAGCCCCGAAACCCACCCTGCAGGTGCGTCATGACCAACACGGACTTCAGCGACATCCCCGGCACCTATGTGTTCGACGGCGACCGCGCCATCCAGGGGCGCCACCTGAACCGCTTCTGCATGTCGCTCATGAGCCCCGCCAATCGCACCCGGTTCAAGGCCGACCAGCGCGCCTACCTCAACGAGTGGCCGATGAGCGAAGCGCAGAAGCAGGCCGTCATCGCGCGCGACTTCGAAGCCTTGCTGGATCTCGGCGGCAACATCTTCTTCGTACTCAAGCTCGCCGCGCTGGACGGCCGGGCGACGCAGTCCGTTTCGGCCATGTTCTCGGGCCAGTCGACAGAGGCGTATGCTGCGATGATGCGCAGCGGTGGACGTAGCCCCCAGGGTCTCAGGTCGATCTCCGGCGGGTTCTGATGGCCCGCATCACCGCTGGCATCGGCTCGAGCCATGTGCCTGCGATCGGCGCCGCCCTGGATCGCGGCGCCACAGATCATCCTGACTGGGCACCGATCTTTGCCGGTTATGCATGGACGCAGCAGTGGCTGGCAGAACAGAAGCCTGATGTCGTCATTCTCGTCTACAACGATCACGCTTCGGCGTTCTCACTCGATGTGGTGCCCACGTTCGCGCTGGGCTGCGCCGATTCGTTCACGCCTGCCGACGAAGGCTGGGGGCCTCGCCGCGTCCCGATGGTGCAGGGCCATTCGAAGCTTGCCTGGCATATCGCCAATTGCCTTGTGCTCGAGGAATTCGATCTCACGCTGATGAACCAGATGGATGTGGACCACGGTCTCACGGTGCCACTGTCGCTGATGCTGGGGCAGCCAGAAGTGTGGCCGGTGAAGGTGATTCCGCTGGCCGTGAACGTCATCCAGTATCCAACGCCGACGGCCAATCGTTGCTACCGACTGGGCGAGGCCATTGCACGCGCCGTGAAATCCTTCCCCGAGGATCTGAACGTGCAGGTGTGGGGCACCGGTGGCATGAGCCATCAGTTGTCTGGCAAGCGCGCCGGGCTCATCAACCGGGAATGGGACACCAGCTTCCTGGACCGGCTGACGTCAGATCCTGATGCGTTGCGCACCATGTCGCATGAAGAATATGTGCGGGAAGCCGGCTCCGAAGGCATGGAACTGATCATGTGGATGACCATGCGCGGTGCGCTCGGGAAGAATATCCGCGAGCTGCACCGCTTCTATCATGTGCCGGCTTCCAACACGGCCGTCGGGCATGTGGTGTTCACACCCGGGGATTGAGAGGCCATTTGCCTCGCGGTCATGCAACCGCAACATTGATGCAGTGAGATCGGGGCCCCGAAGTAGAACGAAAAAGGGCCATCCCCGATGTCCAACCAGAAGAACTCCGTCCGCGGCGCCGTCGCCGCTGCAGTCGCCCTCGCGCTGATCCCCTTTGCCGCGCTCGCAGACTCCTCGCGTGCCCCCTGGGAGGATTACAAGGATGACTGGCGGGACCACTCGCGCGAGCCGACCCTGGACATTCGCAAGATTGGTGCCATCGCTACGCCCGGCGCCGAGATCAGTGCCTTTGACCCGCAGTCCCGCCGCATCTTCACGACCGATGCGCTGGGCAGGAAGGTCCACATCATCGACGCCTCGAATCCGGCGCGACTGCTGAACGTGGGCGTCATCGATGTTGCAGCCTTCGGTGCTCCGAACAGCGTGGCGGTCAATGATGGCCTTGTGGCTATCGCGATCCAGGCCGATGACAAGGTCAGCCTCGGCAAGGTCGGCTTTTACACCACCAACGGCAAGTTACTTGCGACGGTCACGGTGGGCTCTCTGCCCGACATGCTGACGTTTTCGCCCAACGGTCGCACAGTGCTCGTCGCCAACGAAGGCGAACCCAACAGTTATGGGCAGCCGGGTTCGGTTGATCCGGTGGGCTCCGTGAGCCTCATCCAGATCTCGCGTGATTCCAAAGGCAAACATTCCAGCCGCAGTTTCCGGGTGAAGACGCTGGATTTCTCCCGCTGGAATGGCAAGGAGGCGGAACTGCGTGCCCAGGGCATCCGCATCTACGGGCCCGGCGCCAGCGTTGCCCAGGACCTCGAACCGGAATACATCGCGGTATCGGAGGATTCGCGCACGGCGTTCGTCACACTGCAGGAAAACAACGCGTTTGCGAAGATCGATCTCGAATCGGGGGTTGTTGTCAGCCTGCTGCCGCTGGGCTACAAGGACTATTCGGTCAAGCCGCAGGTCGAAGCCACTTTCGAGTGGCCAGCGCACCGGCTGCCCGTCATCGGGACTCCACCTGGTTCGCCGCCGATCCATCTTGGTGGCTTCTCCGGCCTGTTCTATGAAGGCGTCGCCAAGGGCGGGGCTCTGAAGTTCATTGCGACAACGGATCGCGGACCCAATGGCGAGCCCGATGCCGCGGGCCAGCGTCCCTTCCTGTTGCCTGGGTTCACGCCAAGCCTCGTCCGTTTCACGCTCGATCCACACAGCGGCAAATTCTCGCTTACCGAACGGATCCTGCTGCGCAATGGCGATGGATCACCGCTGACTGGTTTGCCGAATACAGCAGTAGCCGGGGGGAACACGAGTTCTGCGCACAATGACGAAGTGCCGATCGACCTCAAGGGAAATGTGCTGCCTCTCGACCGTCTGGGTGGTGACTTCGAGGGTGTTGTCGTGGCGGCCGATGGCACGTTCTGGATGCCGGATGAGTATCGTCCGGCGCTCTATCATTTCGATCGCCGCGGCCGGTTGCTGCAGCGATATATCCCGCGGGGAGCGCACCAGGCCGCTGGCCTTGCGGTTCCTGCTGCGGGACTCGCGGGTGCACTCGGCATCGAGGCTTTGCCGGCCGTCCTCGGTCAGCGCCGTCAGAACCGGGGCATGGAAGCCATTGCCCTCCGCGATGGCAAGATCTATGGGTTCGTGCAAAGCCCGCTGCGCAATCCCGTGTCCAGCACCAATGGTTCGCTGAATGCGCGGCAGAACGTGCGCATTGTCGAGTTCGACCCGACGACACTGCAGACCCGCCAGTTCCTGTACATCATGGACAACCCGGCAAGCACCGGTGCAACGGACACGCGCGCGGACAAGCTCGGCGATGCAACGGCAACTCCGGAAGGATTTCTCGTTGTCGAGCGTGATGATGACTCGCTGGCGACCAGCGAGCTGGGTGAGATCACGAAGAAGGTCTATGCGTTCAGCCTGGCTGGTGCGACGCCGTTCACCGAAGCCAACGACATCGCCTATGGCGGCAAGGTCATCGACCAGATGACCCCGGAGGAGCTTGCTGCAGCCGGGCTCGTACCGGTTGCCAAGACGCTGGAGGTGGACCTGGCAGCTGCTGGTTACGCGGGCGTGCAGAAGGTCGAGGGTCTCGCCCTGCTGGATGACGGCCGTCTCGCGGTGATCAACGACAACGACTTCCAGGTGGCGCAGATCGTGATCGATGCGAATACGGGTTCGTATTCCCGGGCTCCCGGCTATGTGGCGGAGAACACCGTGCTGGGGCTGATCAGTCGCCCCGGTCTGGATGCCTCTGACAGAGACGGTATTCCCAGTGGCGGGCGCATCAACATCCGGCCATGGCCGGTGTTCGGCATGTACCAGCCGGACACGATCGCGAGCTACAGGGCCGAAGGCCGCAACTACTTTGTCACGGTCAACGAGGGCGATGCCCGCGACTGGCCCGGCTTCGGTGAGGAAGCGCGCGTCAGCGCGTTGACACTGGATCCCGTAGCGTTCCCGAACGGCTCCGTGCTGAAGGGCAACTCCAACCTTGGCAGGCTCAACGTGACGCGCGCCCTGGGCGACACCGATGGGGACGGCGACCACGATGCGCTCTACACACTGGGCGGCCGCTCGTTCACCATCTGGAGCGACAAGGGCCAGCTCGTGTATGACAGCGGATCCAGCCTGGAGCGCATCACCAGCAGCGGGATTCCTTCGCTGTTCAATGCCGGCCACGACGAAGCGGTGTTCGATAGCCGTTCGGACAACAAGGGCCCCGAGCCAGAGGCCCTGGCACTGGGCCGGCTTGGCGAACGCACCTATGCCTTCGTCGGTATGGAGCGGGTCGGTGGCATTGCGGCCTTCGACATCACGCGGCCCTCAATGCCGGTGTTCATGCAGTACGTGAATGATCGCCTGGAAGGCGCGCCGGAACTGCGCGACCTCGGACCGGAAGGAATGGAGTTCATCCCGGCGAAGGACAGCCCGAGCCGCGAGCCTCTGTTGATTGTGACGAGCGAGGTCAGCAACACGGTATCCGTGTATTCGCTGGTGGACGACAGGCGCTGAAGGAATAGGACCTGAAAGGCGTCCCGCAGCTCGCGCAATCGCGCCGCGAGCTGCGGGATTCCCATAATACGGAACCGGTCTCTGCCGATACGGCAAACGCGACGTTCCCGCCCATCATGATGTAATCCACGTCGTCCCCGAATTCAGGGTGCTTCGCCAGATGGCGCGTTGAGCTGGTGGGTACTGAAGGCCCGCACGGGGCGGATTTCAGTCAGCTGTGGCGTGGCCGCCCGGGCCAGCGGGGTCACGACCTGGCCGGGTGGGGTGGTGCAATGCCTGGATCCCCCGGGGCGCCATGTTCTTTGGCTGGTCGAATCGGATTACTATCGGAGCACAAAGTACTGCAACGGCGCGATACAGCCGGGTGGGGGGTTGCGATGGCGGTGGATTTTCGTGGGCACCCGATGTTCCCGTCGACGGGTTTCGACTGCCGAATCCCTCACACCTGTCCGAGACCCAAGCAGTCGGAACTGCGGACGAATCGCTGACCGGTCCAATTCTCAAGTTCATCGAGGCAACACCCAAGTGAAAATCCGAAATCTGTTGTTCCTGGTTCTGGTCGGCGGCATGGCAGCGGTCGCTGCAGAGGCGGCGGCGCCCGGGCGCACCGCCGGTGGGGGTGTGACACCCGAGGCCGAGGCCACGCTTGCGCAGCGGCACGACGGTTACCTCGGCGCGCTTGCGCCGGAGAACCTTGCGAAACCTCGTCCGAAGCCGCCTTTTGACATGACCGGCACCTGGTTCATCAACCTGCGCCGTTCGTTCGGGGATTTCCGTTTCGGCCCGCCGTACCCGGAGTTCTACGAACCGGGCCAGACGGCGATGAAGGAAGCCGAGGAGGCGCGTGCCAAGAACGTTCCTTATCGTGATGCCATAGGTCAGTGTTTCCCGGCCGGCATGCCGATGATCATGACCCGGGTGCATCCGATCAGCATGATCCAGCTGCCGACGGTGGCCTACATGCTGTTCGGGTTCACGAACAGCATGCGCTTCATCTACATGGACGGCCGCAATTTCACGGATCCGGATACCGTCGTCTATACCTACAACGGCGAGTCCATTGGCCACTGGGAGAAGGATGCCCTGGTGGTGCGCACGAAGTACCTCGAGCCGAACATGCACTACATCGATTCCGGAATTCCCATCAGTGACCAGTTCGAGTTCGTCGAGCGCATCACGATGGAAGAGGGCGGCACGATGCTGCGCATCGACTACACCATGACCGATCCGAAGATGTGGAAGGGTGAGTGGAAGAGCACCAAGCGCTTCATCCGCCAGGACTACAGCGACATCCCGGAGTCCGAGTGCCTGCCCAACCTCAATGAAGACCTGCCAAGCACCGCTGCAGGGCAGAGAGCAATCGAAGAACGCGGCCGCAACTAGGAAAATGGCATGCGAGCGGCGGTCTTCAAGAAGCTGAACAGCCCGCTTGTTGTCGAGACCATCGCGGACCCGCGGCCGGGAGACAACGAAGTCGTGGTCGAGGTGTGCCGCTGCGGCATCTGCGGCAGTGACCTGCACCTCACCGAGGACCCGGTGTTCGGTGTGCCTGCTGGCGCAGTGCTCGGCCATGAATACTCGGGCCGTGTCGTGGAACTTGGCCGCAAGGTGGATTCGGTAAAGACGGGTGATCACGTTGCCGTGTTTCCCGTGCATGGCTGCGGCCAGTGTGCGACCTGCAAGGCCGGGGTGCCGGCCTGGTGTAGCCGGATGCGCGTGGACGGCGGCGGCTATGGCCAGTATTCACTGGCCGAGCCGCACCAGTTGATCAAGCTGCCGAAGACACTGGCTCTCGAGGATGGCGCGCTGGTCGAGCCAATGGCAGTGGGTTTGCACGGAGTTGCGCTGGCAAAGCCACAGCCGGGAGCCCGCGTACTCATCGTCGGCGCCGGCCCCATCGGTCTGGCGGCCGCATACTGGTCAAAGCGTCTCGGTGCGGGGCGCATTGCTGTCACGGCCAGCTCCAGCCGTCGCGCGGATCTCGCCATGACCATGGGGGCGACCCACTTCATCGATCCGGCGAACTCCTCCAGCGAAGCGGTGAATGCCGCGCTCGGTGGGCCTCCGGACATCGTCTATGAAGCGGTGGGCAAGGTTGGCCTGATCCAGAAATGCATCGAATACGTCAAGCCGCGTGGCACGGTGATTGTCCTTGGTCTTTGTACGCCCCAGGATCAATTCATGCCGTTCCAGTTCGTGACCAAGGAAGTCACCTTGCAGGCTTCGGCATTCTACGAAGTGCGTGAATTCGAAGTGGCTGCAGATGTGCTGGATCAGGATCCCGACACCCCGCGTGCCATGGTCACGGACATTGTGGACCTCGAACACATGCCGGCAATGTTCGAGTCGCTGCGGCAACGCACTACCCAATGCAAGGTGCTGGTGAACCCGGCGGCGTAAGGGGATTCTGACAACGGAAGTCCGAGCGCACCGAATGGCGCTTCCGACTTGCCACGCCCACACTGCCCGTCGCGGCAGTTTGTACGCGACTGGCGAGGAAGAAGAGTGACTGGAGGTGGCGTGCGATGACTTCCCCGCTGCTGATCCGCGCACTTTCCAGGCAGGCTGAAAGAGACGATTCACCCACCGACGGCGAAATGTGGGATGTGGATCGGCTGGAACGCCACGGACGCCAGCTTGCCGACAGCAGCGGCGAAACCACAGCCGAACAGCGCCTCAACCTGGGCAAGCGCCTGCAGAACAATGCCAAGGCGCTGGAATCCGCATATGCCGCGATTGTTGCTGCCCTGCGAGAAGGCAGGGCCATAACGCCCGCCGCGCAATGGATCGTTGACAACTTCCATGTCATTTCCCAGCAGCTCACTGAAGTACCGCTGCGCCTGACGCCGGATATATGGCGCGATCTGCCAGCGGCCAACCACCGGAACGCAGCCGGGTGGCCTCGTATTTTCCACATCGCGACCGAGTACCTCCGCCACACGCTGTGGGAGTTCAATCCGCAGTCGATGCAGCGCCTGCTGTCGGGTTACCAGCAAATCGCGCCGCTTGAGATGCGGGAGCTCTGGGCCCTGTACCCGATCATGCGGATAGCGCTGATTGACGAGTTGCGCAGGATTGCCGTGCGGGTGGAGGATTCCCTCGCGGCCCGGGCAGTTGCAGACGAACTCGCGGACTCGCAACTGCATGGCAACTGGTCAGTGCGGGGCGAGCCCGGGCTGCATCAGGCGCAATGGCCGGAGGGCCGGTTCTTCGCGTCCTACATCGTTCAGCTGGCGCACCGGTTGCACGCCATGGGCGAACGAGGCCGACCCATGCTGGATGAGCTTGCTCAAGAGTTGGCGAGGCGTGGCACGACGATTGATGACTATATCCAGCGGCAGCACGCGCGGCGCGGCGCCAGCAACCTGGTGGCTCGCAACATCATCACCAGCCTTCGCGCACTGGCCTCCTTCGACTGGAGGTTGATGTTTGAAGACACCTCCCACGTGGAGCTGCTGCTGCGGACGCAGTCCACCTACATCAATTGCGACCGACATACACGGGATCGGTATCGCAATTGCATCGAAGAGCTGGCAGCCGCCACCAACCGGCATGAGGTTACCGTAACCAGGCAGATCCTGGAGCTGCTCGACACGGCGCAACCAGGAGATCTGCTCCGGGCGGATATCGGCAGCTGGTTGATCGGGCCTTCGCGCCGCGAACTGGAATCTGCACTGAAATTCCCCGTGTCTTTCGCACACCGGATCAGGCGTTGGGTTGTGGGTCATGCCCGCGCGCTCTATCTCGGCAGTGTCTGCTCCTTCACGCTGCTGCTGACGGGACTCGCTTTACACCTGGGTGCCGATCGGGGTCTGTTCTCCCACCCGTTCATTCTTCTCCTTGCGGTGCTGGCAATTCTGCCGAACTCCGAGGTTGTCATCGGACTCCTGAACCGGTTCTGGATACAGGCATTTCCGCCACAGCATCTGCCCCGGCTGGCGCTGGAATCCGGTCTGGAAGCCCGCATGAAGACCCTGGTTGTCGTGCCGGTCATGCTGCGGACTCCAGCAGATGCCAGTGCTGCAGCCAGGCAATTGCACGTGCATGCGCTTGCGAACCAGGATCCAAACATCTGTTTCGCTCTGCTTTCGGACTGGACAGACAGCGCCACCGAACGGACGGTTCATGACGGGGAGGTGCTGGCTGCCGCGCGTGCTGAGATCGCTGCATTGAACCTTGCTGACGAACCAGAAAGCCTGGAACCGAAGTTCTTCCTGCTGCACCGGCGTCGGCTATGGAACGAGGCAGAGGGCTGCTTCATGGGTTGGGAGCGCAAGCGGGGAAAGCTCGAAGAACTGAATCGACTGCTGCTCGGCAAGGGTCCTACCAGCTTCCTGCCGGCACCTGCTGGTGAGCTGCAGGTACCCGCGGGCATCTGCTATGTCCTGACGATAGATGCGGACACGCGTCTGCCCATGGGCTGTGTCAAGGATCTGGTGGGAATCGCGGCCCATCCGCTGAACAGGCCCGTTCTGTCGGCTGCCGGGCGGGTGGTGCAGGGTTACGCCGTCTTGCAGCCGCGCATTACGCCATTGCTGCCCGGCGAAGATGAGCGTTCGCTGTACCGCGAAATTGTCACCAGCGGCAGTGGAGTGGATCCCTACGCCGCCGCGGTCTCGGACCTGCATCAGGATGTCTTTGGCGAGGGTTTGTTCACCGGCAAGGGGCTGTATGACCTGCGAGCCTGGGATGCCGCCATGGCAGATCGCGTTCCGGAGAACGCATTGCTCAGTCACGATCTCTTCGAGGGACTCTTCACCCGCTGCGGACTCGTGACTGACATCGAGCTGTTCGAGGATTTTCCTTCCCATTCGGAGGTGGCCGCAGCGCGTTCACATCGCTGGATTCGGGGTGACTGGCAGCTGTTGCCCTGGATTGCCGGCCTGCGCGGGCCACTGCCGCCGCTGGGTCGATGGAAGATGCTGGACAACCTGCGTCGCTCGCTGATCGCTCCCTGCAGTGTGGCATTGCTCGTTGCCGCGTTTGCAGATGATGCGGCACGCCCTTTCGTCTGGCTGACGGTAGTGCTGGGTCCGTGGCTCTGGCCTTCGCTGGTTACTGCGATCATCAGGCTGGCGCACTGGCCGGCGATCAACACCGCGAGAACGCATTTCCGCCGTCTGGTTGCCGATCTGGGTGAAGAGCTGGCGCGCGGTGCGGTTTCGCTTGCGATGCTGGCGCAGAACGCCTGGCTGAGCGTGGATGCGATTTCCCGGGTTGCATACAGATTGCTGGTCTCCAGACGGTATCTCCTTGAATGGGTCACCGCCGCGCAGTTGAAGGCTGATCGCAGCGATGCATTGCCGAGCTTTGTGTGGCCGCTCAAGAGTGCCAGCATCGTGGTGGTTGCCGCCGTGGCCACCTTGATGGCGACCAATCCCGCGGCGTTCGACTCCTTCGTGCCTTTGCTGCTGCTCTGGTGGCTGTCGCCCATCCTCGCGCAGCTCCTCAGCCGGCCGTTGGATACACGGCAGGCACAGGAGGATGTCCCGGAAGCCATGCAGCGCGAACTGCGCGGCGTGGCACGCCTGACCTGGACATTTTTTGAACGATTCGTAACAGCAGACGACAATTTCCTGCCGCCGGACAACTACCAGGAAGATCCGGTGCCGGTCCTCGCGCATCGCAGTTCACCCACCAACTTCGGGCTGTATCTGCTGTCCACGCTTGCTGCCCGGGATTTCGGATGGTTGGGCCTCCAGTCGGTGGCAGAAAGGCTGGCCACCACGCTTGCCACGCTGCAAAGGCTCGAGCGCTTCGACGGACACTTCCTGAACTGGTATGACACGCAGTCACTGGCGCCGTTGCTGCCGCGGTATGTCTCGACGGTGGACAGCGGCAATCTGGCGGGACACCTGATGACGTTGCGCCAGGCCTGCCTCGGCTTTCGTCAGGGCCCACTGCTGTCACCGCGCGCATTGTCTGGTCCGCTGGACGCGCTCGCCTTGTGCGGCGATGCACTCACGATGAGTGGCGACCCGGATACCAACAGCCGCCGGTTGGGGGCGCTGGACGCATTGTGCCAGCTGCAGCTTCGCCTTCAGACAAAGCCCCTGACGCTGGTGGATGCCAGGAACACGCTGCAGTCCGCAGCACGCCAGATCGACAATCTGCTGCGGCTTTCTGCCAGCAACATGTCGCCCGAAGCGGCGCGCTGGCTGCGGGTGGCAGGCCAGGATATTGAATCGCAGTTGCTGGATCTCCGGCAACTGCTGCCCGACCTGCACACTGCGCCGCTGGAGCCCGCCGAACGCAAGTTCTGCATGGCACTGGAATCCGGGTTGCAGGTGGAGGCCACACTTGAAGATGTAGCTGCGTATCTCGAGAAGCTGATTGCGGCCACTGTTGGGCAGCAGACTCCACCTTCCGGGATGCAGGTTGCGAAGGTGGGGTGGTCGGCTACTGTGACAGACGCACTGGAACGCTGCACATCCATGTCCACTGCATTTGAGAAAGTTGCCGAACAATGCCGCACACTGGTTGCGACCATGTCATTCGGCTTCCTGTTCGATCGCAGTCGTGGGCTGTTCTCGATTGGATATCGGGTGGCGGACGGAGCGCTGGATCCAGGCTATTACGATCTGCTCGCTTCCGAGGCTCGGCTTGCCAGCCTGGTTGCCATTGCAAAGGGCGATGTACCGCGATCCCACTGGCTTCGTCTGGGGCGACGGCTGACCGGTGGTTCGCAGCATCCGGTGCTTGCGTCATGGTCCGGGTCGATGTTCGAGTACCTGATGCCTGCCCTGGTGATGCATGAGCCTCGTGGCAGCCTGCTCGAGCAGACCAACCAACGCGCCGTGCAGAATCAGATCAACTATGGCGCCCGGCACGAGCTGCCGTGGGGAATATCTGAATCGGCCTACAACGTCAGGGACCGCCATTTCACGTATCAGTATTCCAGCTTCGGACTGCCTTCCCTGGGTCTCAAGCGTGGACTGGCCGCGGATTACGTCGTCGCACCATACGCGTCGGCACTGGCGGCCATGTACCGGCCGACTGAAGCATGTGAAAACTTCCGTGCCATCGGGAAGGTTTCCGGCAAGGGCTACTTCGGATTCTATGAAGCACTGGACTTCACTGCGGCGCGTGTGCCGGAAGGCAAACCCGTCGCAGTGGTGCGTGCCTACATGGCCCACCATCAGGGCATGAGCCTGGTTGCGCTGGACAATGTCCTGAACGAACGGATCATGCAGACACGCTTCCACGCTGAACCCGGCATCACGGCATCAGACCTGATGCTGCAGGAACGCTGCATCCGCTTCGTGGAAGCCCCGGCGCTGGTTGAAACCGACATACCGGTACCGCATGACCTGGATGATGTGCCGGAAGTGTCCCGGACTGTGGAGGGTTACAGCACTCCCACTCCCGTGACGCACCTGCTGTCCAATCGCAATTACACCGTGATGCTCACCGATTCCGGAGGTGGCTACAGCAGTTGTCGTTCACGCGCGGTTACGCGCTGGCGGGAAGACCCGACCCGGGATTGCTGGGGCAGCTTCATCTACCTGCAGGATCAGGAAAGCAGGAAGTTCTGGTCAGCGGGCTTCCAGCCGACGGCGGTGATCCCGGATGAATACCGGGCACACTTCAACGAGGAGTGCGCCACGATCGCGCGTCGCGACGGCACGCTGCGCACCACGCTGACCGTGCTGGTTGCGCCGGAAGACGACGGGGAACTGCGGCGCGTCACGTTGCGGAATGACGGCACCCGCGCGCGCCACATTGCCGTCACTTCCTTTGCTGAACTCGTGCTGGCTCCGCAGCGGTCCGATATTGCCCATCCCGGCTTCTCGAACCTGTTCATCCAGACCGAATACCTGCCCGAATCCGGCGTGCTGCTCGCGACCCGCCGGCCTCGCAGCAGTGACGAAGCGCCGGTCTGGGCGATGCATGTCATCACCGGATCCGGCGATGCGTCGCAGAACCAGCAGTACGAAACCGACCGCTCGCGATTCATTGGTCGGGGTCGCGATGCCAGGCTGCCACTGGCCATGCAGTCTGCGCAGCCGCTCTCCAATACGGCAGGCAATGTGCTGGATCCGATATTCAGCCTGCGAACCCAGGTCGTCGTGCCCGCACGCAGCAGCGTTACGGTGACATTCGCCACCTTTGTAACGGCCTCGCGCGAAATGGCACTCGCGCTCGCCACCAAGTATCGAACTCCGGCGCTGTTCGAACACATATCAGAATCGGCCTGGACGTTCGCCCGTGCGGAGCTCTACTACCTGCAGAGCAGTCTGGGTGAGGCGATGCTCTTCCAGACGCTGGCCTCCCACCTGCTGTTGCCAACGCAGCAGTTGCGAGCTCGCAAGGATCCTGCAGGCGCATATTCAACGGATGTCTCGCACCTGTGGCGTTTCTCCATTTCCGGCGACCGCCCGATCCTGCTGATTCGCTGTCATAGCCAGGATGATCTCGGATTCATCCAGCAGTGTCTGCGTGCCCAGGAATACCTGCGCATCAAGCGGCTGATCATCGACGTCGTGATCCTGAATGAAATGCGCCATTCCTACGTTCAGGACCTGCAACAGGCCATCGAACGCACGGCACGGGCTTTCATGTCGCAGACATCCGAGGGCGGGGATCGCGGCGGAATATTCCCGCTGGCGATCGACGCCATGGGTGAAACCGAACGATTGCTGCTGCTCACGCTGGCCCGGGTGGTCCTGAATCCAGTGCAGGGCAGCCTGCTCGAGTTGCTTTACCGACCCTTCATCACCCGGGCGGCGGATCTGGGCGCTCAGGTGCAGGTGCCCGAACCACCCGTGAATCCTGAAGCAACGGATGTCGCGCCAGACTCGCAACTGGAATTCTTCAACGGCTGGGGCGGGTTTGCAGGCGATGGGCGTGAATACGGCATTGCACTGTCCCATTCCCGGAACACGCCCGCGCCGTGGAGCAATGTCCTGGCTAACGAACAATTCGGTTCGCTGGTCACCGAACGCGGCAGCATGTGCACCTGGTCACTCAACAGCCGCGAGAACCAGTTGACTGCCTGGTCCAACGATGCGGTCTGCGACCCTTCAAGTGAGGCCTTTTATCTGCTCGAAGATGACGATCTGTGGAGCCCGGCCGCACAGCCGGTGCGACGTCGCGAAGCCCAGTACGATCTTCAGCATGGTCAGGGTTACAGCCATTTCGATGTCCGGTTCCGGGGCCTGACGAGCCGGCTGACGGTGGTGGTCGCGCCGGACGATCCCGTCAAGGTGTGCAGGCTGCGACTGACCAACACGTTGTCGCGCACGCGGCGAATCACCGTGGTTTCCTATGTGGAATGGGCCCTGGGCGCCACGCGTTCGAGCACCAACCAGAACATCGTTACCCGCATCGACAGTGCCACCGGTGCCCAGTTCGCCAGCAATCCGGCATTGATCGACTTTGGCACGCGGGTCGCGTTCTGCGATCTGGAAGGGCGCCAGGAACATTGCACCGACAGCCGGCACGAGTTTCTCGGTCGCAATGGTTCGCTGGCGTGGCCAGCGGGAGTCAGGACCTTTGGTGACTGGTCGCCGGAGAGCGGATCCGGGCGCGATCCCTGCTGCGCGTTCGCGGTAACTGTGGAAATTGCACCGGGTGCCACCGAGGAACTGCAGTTCATTCTCGGGCAGGCGCAGGATGGCGCCGCCGCCAGTGCACTCGTGGCCAGATACCGTGCCATCGACGCCGATGCCGTTCTGGCGAAGGTGCAGGAAAAATGGGACCGCCTGCTGGGTGCGGTGCAGATCCGGACGCCGGATCGCGCGCTGGATCTGCTGTTCAATCGATGGCTGTTGTACCAGACCATCAGCTGTCGACTGTGGGGGCGTGCCGCCTTCTACCAGTCGGGCGGAGCGTTCGGATTCCGCGATCAGCTGCAGGATGGCATGGCGCTGACCTTCTGTGCACCGGAGCAGGTGCGTGCCCATCTGTTGCGTGCTGCAGCCCGTCAGTTCGTGGAAGGCGATGTGCAGCATTGGTGGCATCCACCAAGCGGGCGTGGCGTTCGTACCCATTTCTCTGACGATCGTGTCTGGCTGCCGTTTGCCGTGCATCAGTACATCGAGGCTACTCGCGACAGTGCTGTGCTGGACGAAGTCATTCCTTTCATCGAAGGGCCGCCGCTCCCGCTGGATCAGGAAGATGCGCACTACGTGCCTGCCGTCGCTGCTGAATCCGCCAGCCTGTATGAACACTGCGCGCGAGCCCTGGACATCAGTCTGGCAACGGGCATCCATGAACTGCCATTGATGGGCGGTGGCGACTGGAATGACGGCATGAACCGCGTGGGTCATGAAGGGCGCGGCGAAAGCGTGTGGCTTGCGTGGTTCCTGATCCTCGCCTTGCGTCAGTTCGTACCTATCGCGCTGCAGCGGCAGGAGGGCGAACGGGCTTCCCGCTGGCAGGACCACATCGGACGGCTGACGCGCGCCTGCGAACGCCATGGCTGGGATGGGGACTGGTACCGACGGGCGTTCTTCGACGACGGCACGCCGTTGGGATCTGTCCTGGGAACGGAGTGTCGGATCGACTCGCTGGTCCAGAGCTGGGCGGTGCTTTCCGGGGCTGCTGATCCGGTTCGTGCGCGCGCTGCCATGCAGGCCGTCGATGCGCACCTGGTCAATCACGCTGCGCGGCTGGTGTTGCTGTTTGCGCCTCCGTTCGATGTCGCTCCCATTGATCCCGGATACATCAAGGGATATCTGCCGGGCCTGCGCGAGAACGGTGGCCAGTACACCCATGCCGCCATCTGGGTGCTGATGGCACAGGCCATGCTGGGCAATCAGGAGCGTGTGGGTGAACTGCTCGGAATACTGAACCCCGTCCGGCGCAGCGCCACGCCGGATGATGCGGAGACCTATCGCGTTGAGCCGTTTGCCGTCGCCGCCGATATCTACAGCGGCAGTACCCTTGAAGGGCGCGGCGGATGGACCTGGTATACGGGCGCTGCGGGCTGGTTCTACCGCGCGATTCTGGAGCAGGTGCTGGGGCTGCAGATCAGCGGCGATTCGCTGCGTATCAATCCCTGCATCCCGCCGGATTGGCAGGACTTCGAGGTGTTCCTGCAGCTGCCATCGCTGGATTACGTGGTGCAGGTTTCCAGACGCACCACGAGCGAGGCGAAGCTCCTACTGGACGGCGTGCCGCTGGCAGGCGAGGTAGTGCCCCTGATCCGTGACAACCAGCGTCATGTCGTGCAGGCCTTCCTGCGATGAGCACTGCTGCGCGTTGACTTGCTGGGTCTTGCCGACACGATGTTCGGCAGCCAGGGAACGGGCGAACACCATGGAAGTAACCAGCAGCGGGACGCCGAGCAGCCACATGAGTACCAGTTTCATTTGCGCTCTCCGATTGGGGGAGCACAGTTTCCGTGCCGCGAGGGCATTGGCACATAGGTGTACGGGCAGAGCCACCTGATCCCGCAGCGCTTTGAAGTGTAGGAACAGGACTACCGGAAGCAAAGCATCCTGCTGATCAGGATCAGCACTCCAGCAAGGCATAGTGCCTCTCGCCGGGCGCGCAGCACCCGATTCGTTCAGGAGGCCGTTATGTCCTTTTCGCTGTTCATGCTCGGATTGGCGGTGCTGGTAGGCGGCATCGCCTGGGCGCTGGTTGCTGCCGGCATCGCGATGACGTACGTCGCAATCGCCTGCCTGATCGTTGCGGGCATCGGCATCATGGCGGCCGTATCCCGCACCCGTGCGAAAGACCCGCCGCTCTAGGAGCCCGCGGCCGGGCCGGTTTTGAACTAGGGGCTGGCTGGCTTCGGAGCCGTCTCAGGGTACGAAGCGTTGTTCTGACCGGGACCGGTGCCGCCCAGCGTCTTGCCATCGGCCAGTGTGATCGACCTGAACGAGCCACCCGGTTTGCCATCACGCAGCGGATTGACAACGACGGTCACTTTGTCGCCGGGCTTGATGGTGGTGCGTTTCCAGCCATCGCGAACCAGGTTCTGCGGGGTGTTCATCTCGATGGCCCAGATCACGGGTTTGCCATCGGCGCCAACCACCTCAACCTTGAACGAGCTGTGCGGGTTTACCCAGTTGAATTCGGTAACCGTACCGGCGAGCGTCTGGGTGCGGGCGCTGTCGAACATGGCGCCGGAGTGGTGCGCGGCTGCGAAACCGGCGAAAACCACAAGGCTGGCGGCAAGGCTGATTCTGGAACGTGGCTTCATCTTGGACTCCGATCGGAATTCTGCGGGATTACCTGGCAGGCGGGATGCTCGGTACGTTGACCGGGCCGGAATTGCCGGCGAATGCGGCCTCGCCCAGCACGGTGCCATCTGCCAGCGTTACGGAAACGAACAGGCCGCCCTTGTGGTCACTGAGGTCGCGCAATGGAAAGGTGATCAGCGTGACGACGTCGCCAGCTTTCACGCTGGTGGACTTCCAGCCCTGTCGTTTGAGGTTGTTGGGGCTGTTCAGTTCGATGGCCCAGTGCTCGGCCTTGCCATCCGCGCCCGTCACGTCGAGCTGGATGAATGCGTGGGGGTTGGTCCACTGGAACTCCGAGACCTTGCCCTTCAGCGTGACGCGCTGCGTCTGGTCGAACATGGCGAACGAATGGTGAGCCAAGGTCGAAATTGCCGTTCCGGCCAGCGCCAGCCCCAGGATCGCGGTACGTATTGCCTTCATTCTTTACCCCGGCACTTGCATCGTGCTCATATCATTGGATTATACGCATACCCCCGCAAGAGGGGCCGCGGGGGTTCGGGGGAATCATGAAAAAACTTGTTGCAACCATATTTGCCGGGATCGCCTGCTCATTGGCGAGCCTCACTCTTCCTGCAGCACAGGCCCAGCCGGCCGAGAAGGCTGCCGCGGCATGGCCCAAGGGTGGCTATGCAGCCCTGGATCGACTCCCCGACTGGGGCGGTGTCTGGGTGCTCAATCGGGGGCGCCCCGCAGCCGGCACTCCGGCGGCCGAGCCGGCCAAACTCAAGGGCAGTTATCGTGCCGGCTACGAGGCTTGGCAAAAGGAAACCCGTGAAAACAATGGCATGGCCCGACGCGAGACCTCCAACTGCATGCCCCCCGGCATGCCGCGCATGATGGGCTCGGCCCAGTATCCGATCGAATTCCTGTTCACCCCGGGCAGGGTCACCACGCACCATGAGGCGTGGATGCAGACGCGAACCATTTATACAGATGGCCGCGGGCATCCGGACGACCTGGAGGCCGGAATTTTTGGCCATTCAATCGGCCGTTGGGAGGGCGATACGCTGGTGGTGGACACCATTGGCATCAAGACCATCACCGAGCTCGAGACCGGGATGAAGCACAGCGACAAACTGCGCATCACCGAACGGATGTACCTCGCGAAGGACAACCCCGACCAGCTGGTGATTGAAATGACGATGGAAGATCCGGAAGCGCTGGAGGCGCCACACCGTCGCACGTATACCTTCAAGCGGGAGCGCGACTGGTCGCTGATGGAGTTCATCTGCGCCGAGAACGACCGCAATCCGGTCACGGCAGATGGGCACACCGCGTTTGAGTGACACAAGCCGGGTCTTGCCCGCGCAGGGAGCCTTGATGCGTTCAAGAATTGCACTTTCCTGGGTAGTGATGATTGCGCTCGCGCTGGCTTCATCGGGCCTGCACGCGCATCACTCGCTGTCCGGCCAGTTCGACGTCGCACAGACCTTCGAGCTGAATGGCGTGGTGTCGCGAGTGGACTGGGTCAATCCGCACACTTACATCCATGTCGACGTGAAGCAGGCTGATGGCACGTCGCTCACTTACAAACTTGAATCGTTGCCCGTCGCAATGATGCGCAAGGCGGGATTGTCGCGGCAGGAATTGCTGGGAGATGGCAAGCCCGTGCACTTCAAGGCCCACCCGGCCCGCAATGGCACGGTCACCCTCGGCTACCTGGTGCTGCTGAAGCTCGCCGATGGCCGCGAGATCCAGTTTGCGCGCGTGCCGGGTGCCGAAGATCCATCAGGAGGCGGGCGATGAGTACGCGTTACATCGGTGGTTCGTTGCTGTGTGTGCTGGTGGCCGGTATCGCCCTCGCTGCAGCGCCGACCACGCCAGACACTCCGCGCCTGCCCGACGGGCGCCCCGATCTCAATGGCACCTGGGACAATGGCGGTGGCATCGACTTCCTGCGTCCGGAGCAGCGAGCAGACGGATCACTGTGCATCAGTGGCTGCCCGCCAGCGGCCGCACCAGCGGCCCCATCGGCACCGGCTCCTGCAGCGGCCCGCCCGCCACCTGACCGGCCGCGTTACCTGCCGCAGTTCACGGCGCGGGTGGAAGACCTGCGCAAGCGGCAACAGAAAGAGGATCCGGTGTTGCGCTGCCAGCCGCCTGGCGTGCCGCGCATCGGCCCCCCGGACAAGATCATGCAGACAGCGCGTGAAATTGTGTTCCTTTATGAGGATGTCTCCGGGCCATTCTTCCGGATCGTGCCGCTGCGGCCCGGAGTGCGCCGCATCGATGACAGCGAAAGCTACCTGGGTGATGCCACCGGCCGCTGGGAAGGCGACACCCTGGTAGTCGAGACCACCAACTTCAATGCAATGACGTGGCTGACGGATGATGGCTCCTTCCATACGCCTGCCCTGAAGGTGACGGAATGGCTGACCCGCCGCGGCAACCAGATCGAATACCGCTCCCGGGTGGAAGACCCGACAGTGCTTTCAGAGCCGTGGCTGCCACGGCCGAGGCAAATGGTGCTCTCCGAACTTGAAATGGCCGAGCCCGCTCCCTGTGTGGAACAGGATCTTTCCCACATGGTGGACGATACCTTTCATACCAACCCCCGCTGACCTTGGGGGGTTGGGGGCCGCAGGGCTGGCCTGAATGGAAATATTCAGTCCCTGCCGGGGTTTACGTGCCGCCCGCGAAGTCCTACAATCCCGGCCCCGCTTGGAGGGTCAGGCGGGTGGAAGTTTCGAATGCTTGAAGGGCCCCCACGCGGGGCCTTTTGCTTATTGGAGGGCCGACAGGGCCCTTTTTTGTTTGTCCGTCCCGGTGGGCGGGGAGAGTGGTCGAGTCATGGTGCGGGAGCGCCTGATAGCACTGAGCGAGCCGTTGCTGGCCCGGCTGGGATACGAGCTGGTCGACATCGAGTATGCGGCAACGCATTCCGAGGCGACGCTCCGGGTGTACATCGACTGGCCGGACGGCAAGATGCCGGCTGAAAAGGCAGCGCTGCCGGATGACGGCACGCGCGCCTTCGATGGCATCGGCGTGGAAGATTGTGAGCGTGTCAGCCGCGAGCTGTCGGCGCTGCTGGATGTGGAAGACCCGATCGCTGTGCCGTATCAGCTGGAGGTGTCTTCGCCCGGTGCAGACAGGATTCTGCGCACCGTGCCGCACTACCAGCGGCATGTCGGCCAGCGGGTGCATGTGGAGCTCAACGCCGCCCGTGATGGCAGACGCCGGTTTACCGGCGACATGACCCGGGCGGGTGAAGAGGATTTTGAATTGAACGTGGATGAGTCGGTGGTGACTGTCCGTTATGCCGAGGTGGAAAAGACCCGCCTGGCGCCGGACTGGTCGCGCAAGAAGCGTCGAGGTAAGAAGAAATGATGAACAAAGAAATCCTGATGGTTGTCGATGCCGTTTCCAACGAGAAAGGCGTCGAGAAGGAAATCATCTTCGAAGCGCTGGAAGCGGCGCTGGCTGCGGCCACTCGCAAGAAACACGGCGAGGAATGGGACGTGCGCGTCGCCATCAACCGCAAGACCGGTGACTACGAAACCTTCCGTCGCTGGAAGGTGTTTGCCGATGATTCCACCGAGCTGGAAACCCCCGATCGCGAGCTGCGTCTCGACGACGCGCTGGATCTGAGCAAGGACGCCGAACCGGGCGGCTATGTGGAAGAGCCGATGGAATCAGTGGCCTTCGGCCGCATCGCTGCCCAGCAGGCCAAGCAGGTCATGGTGCAGAAGGTGCGCGAAGCAGAACGCGCCCAGGTGGTCGACCTCTTCCAGGATCGCATCAACACGCTGGTGAGCGGCGTGGTCAAGCGCGTCGACCGCAATGGCATCTTCGTGGACCTCGGCAACAATGCCGAAGGTTTCATCTCCCGTACCGACATGATCCCGCGCGAAGCACTCAAGCCGCAGGATCGCGTCAAGGCCTTCCTGAAGGATGTGCGCAACGAGCCACGCGGTCCGCAGCTGTTCCTGTCGCGCACCGCGCCGGAATTCCTGATCGAACTCTTCAAGCTGGAAGTGCCGGAAGTCGGCCAGGGCACCATCGAGATCCTGGGTGCCGCCCGCGATGCCGGTGTGCGCGCCAAGATTGCGGTGCGCAGCAACGAGCCGCGCATCGATCCGGTCGGTGCCTGCGTCGGCATGCGCGGTTCGCGCGTGCAGGCGGTTTCGAATGAAATCGCCGGCGAACGCGTCGACATCATTCCCTTCGACGACAACCCCGCCCAGTTCGTCATCAATGCCATGTCGCCGGCCGAAGTGCAGTCGATCGTGGTCGATGAAGACTCGCACAGCATGGATATCGCTGTGGCCGAGGAGAAGCTCTCCCAGGCCATCGGCCGCGGCGGGCAGAACATCCGTCTGGCGAGCCAGCTCACCGGCTGGGAACTGAACGTCATGACCGAGTCCGATGCCGAGGCGAAGAGCGAGTCCGAGTCCTCGCGCCTGGTGCAGATGTTCATGAAGTCGCTGGACGTCGACGCCGACGTGGCCACGATCCTTGCGCAGGAAGGCTTCTCGACCATCGAGGAACTGGCCTATGTGCCGGTCAGCGAGCTGGCCTCGATCGACGCCTTCGACGAAGACCTGGTCAAGGAACTGCGCAATCGCGCCCGCGACGTGCTGCTGACGCAGGCCATTGCGAGCGAAGAGAGTCTGGAGAGCACCATGCCTTCGGACGACTTGCTGGCGCTCACAGGCATGAATCCGGATCTGGCGCTGGCGCTGTCGCAGCGCGGGGTGCGCACGCGCGAGCAGCTGGCCGAGCAGTCGGTCGATGATCTCGCGGATATCGACGGGCTGGACGAGGCGGGCGCGGGCACGCTGATCATGAAAGCCCGCGAACACTGGTTTCAGGCGGAGAAATAGGCCGTAACGGAGCAACACCATGGCTGAAGTCACCGTCTCGCAATTTGCCGATGTATTGAAAGTCCCTGTGGACCGGCTGCTCGTGCAGCTGGAACAGGCCGGAATCACCGTGTCCGGTGCTGACGACATGATCAGCGACGATGCCAAGATGGAACTGCTGACGCATCTGCGTCGCAGCCATGGCAGCGGCGAGGAAACCACTGCGGCACCCAACAAGATCACGCTCAAGCGCAAGACGCAGACCGAGCTGAAGATGGCGAGCACGCAGGGTCGTGCCCGTACCGTCAACGTGGAAGTGCGCGTCAAGCGCACCTACGTGAAGCGTGATGTCCTGGAGGAGCAGAACCGGGCGCAGCAGGAACAGGCCGATCTCAAGCTCAGGGAAATCGAAGCCGCGCAGCAGCTCGAGGCCGACAAGGTCGAATCCGAGCGGCGCGAGCAGGAGCGCGTGGAGCAGGAGAACCGGCGCCGCGTGGAAGAGGAGCAGCAGCGGCTGCGGCAGGCCGAAGAAGGTCGTCGCGCCGTCGAGCAGCGCGAGCGGGATGACGCCGAGCGTTCCCGCCGTGCACCCGAGGTGAAGGCGCCGCAGGAGCCGGTGCGCGCCGAACCCAAGGTCGAGGCCAGGAAGGTCGAGGCCAAGGTCGAACACAAGAAGCCCGAAACACGCACCTCCTCGGAACCTTCGCGCGGTGCCCCGGGCACCCGCTATGGGCGCCAGGAACTGCATGTTGCCGGAGGCGATGCGTCCCGCTTCAAGAAGAAGAAGACCCGCTTCCGCGGTCGCCCGGCCACGCCCGATGGCGAGCAGAAGCACGGCTTCGAGATGCCCACCGCGCCGGTGAAGCGCGAAGTGGCAGTCAGCGAGACGATCACGGTCGCCGAGCTGGCGCAGCGCATGGCGGTCAAGGCCAACGAAGTCATCAAGACTTTGATGGGTCTTGGCGTGATGGCCACGATCAACCAGTCCCTCGACCAGGACACCGCGGTGCTGGTCATCGAGGAAATGGGCCACGAGGCCCGGCTGGTCAAGGAAAACGAGATCGAGGAAGACATCCAGGGCATCAGCGAGAGCGACAGCAGTGTCGAAGAGCTGCCGCGTCCGCCGGTGGTCACTGTCATGGGGCACGTCGACCACGGCAAGACTTCACTGCTCGATTACATTCGTCGCACCAAGGTGGCAGCTGGCGAAGCCGGCGGCATTACCCAGCATATCGGTGCCTATCACGTGGATACACCGCGTGGGGTCGTGACCTTCCTCGATACCCCGGGTCACGCGGCCTTTACTGCCATGCGTGCGCGTGGCGCCAAGGCCACGGACGTGGTGGTGCTGGTGGTTGCCGCCGATGACGGCGTCATGCCGCAGACCATCGAGGCTGCCGAACAGGCTCGTGCTGCCGGCGTGCCGATCGTCGTGGCCGTCAACAAGATCGACAAGCCCGATGCCGACGCCGAGCGCGTACGCGTGGAACTCGCGAAACACAACGTCGTCTCGGAAGAGTGGGGCGGCAGCGACATCTTCGTGCAGGTATCGGCCAAGACCGGTCAGGGCATCGACGATCTGCTCGAAGCCATCCTGCTGCAGGCCGAACTGCTGGAGCTGAAGGCGCCGCGCGACGGCCTGGCATCCGGCGTGGTCATCGAGTCCAGCATGGAAAAGGGCCGCGGCGCCGTGGCCACCGTGCTGGTCAAGCGCGGCACCCTGAAACTTGGTGATCCGATCCTCGCCGGCCAGCAGTTTGGCCGCGTGCGCGCCATGTTCGACGAGACCGGCAAGGCCGTGAAAGAGGCCCTGCCATCGATGCCGGTGGTGGTGCTCGGACTCACCGGCGCACCCAATGCCGGCGACGATCTGCTGGTGGTGGAAAGCGATCGCAAGGCCCGCGAAGTGGCGCTGCATCGCCAGAGCCGTCATCGCGACAACCGCGTTGCGGGCCGCGCTCCGGCCACCGCCGAAGACGTGTTCTCGCAGATGGAAGACGCCAAGATCAGCATCATTCCGGTGCTGATCAAGACCGACGTGCAGGGCAGCGCCGAAGCGTTGCGCCAGGCGCTCGACAAACTCTCGACCGCAGAAGTACAGGTCAAGGTGCTGGGGTCGAATGTCGGTGGCATCACCGCGTCGGATATCCAGCAGGCCGCGTCTTCCAAGGCGCGTGTCATCGGCTTCAATGTGCGGGCCGATTCCGGCGCGCGCGAGGCCATGAAGGACACCGGCGTCGAAGTGCGTTACTACAGCATCATCTATGAAGCCATCGATGACGTGAAGGCGTTGATGAGCGGCATGCTGGCCCCGGAGATCAAGGAAACGATCGTCGGTGTGGCGCAGGTGCGCGATGTGTTCCGCTCCAGCAAGTTCGGCGTGGTGGCCGGCTGCCTCATCATGGAAGGCACGGTCAAGCGCAACAATCCGATCCGCGTGCTGCGCGAGAGCGTGGTGATCTTCGAAGGTGCGCTGGAATCGCTGCGCCGTTTCAAGGACGACGTGAACGAAGTGCGTGCCGGCACCGAGTGCGGCATCGGCGTGAAGAACTACCAGGACGTCCGGCCGGGCGACCAGATCGAGTGCTTCTCGCGCGTTGAAGTCGCGCGCAGCATCTGACCCCCGTAGTTGAGCGAAGAGTAATGGCGACGCGTGGTTCAGGAAGCAGCCGGTTGCAGCGCATGGAAGCGCAGATGCAGCGCGTGCTGTCGGAACTGATCTCCCGCGAGGTGCGTGATCCGCGGGTTGGCCCCGTGACCATCACGCAGGTGGAGCTGGCGCGTGACCTCAGTCATGCGCAGATCTACTTCGTGCCGCTTGGCGGCGACCAGTCCGGACATCCCGAAGCCCTCGCTGGCCTGCGTGCGGCGGCTGGGTTCCTGCGAGGTGAGGTGGGTCGCCAGGTCGGGCTGCGGCATGCGCCGCGCCTGGATTTCGTCGCGGATGAGTCCTTCGACCGCGCCGCGCATCTGACGGCGCTGATCAACGCCTCCAACAAGCCGCAGTCCTGACATGGTTCACGGCATCCTGTTGCTCGACAAGCCGCTGGGCTTGAGTTCGAGCTCCGCGGTACAGCGCGTGCGTCGGGCCTTCGGCCGCATCAAGGCAGGCCACACGGGCAGCCTCGATCCCCTCGCCACCGGCATGCTGCCCATTTGCCTTGGTGAGGCCACCAAGGTCGCCGGTTACCTGCTTGAGGGCGACAAGGAATACGAATTCACGGCGCGCTTCGGCGCGCGCCGCACCACCGGCGACCTGGAAGGCGAAATCGTCGAGGAGCTTCCCGTTCCCGCAGATCTCGCCGCCGTGCTCACTGCTGCGCTCCCGGCATTCCATGGGCCCATCTCCCAGGTGCCACCCATGTATTCGGCACTTAAACGCGATGGCCAACCGCTGTACAAGCTGGCCCGCCAGGGCATCGAGGTCGAGCGCGAGGCCCGGTCCGTTGTCATCCACGCTTTGCAGCTGCATGCGGTAAGTGGCGATGAGGCCCATTTCAGCGTCCGCTGCTCCAAGGGCACCTACGTGCGAACCCTCGCGGAAGACCTCGCGCGCGCGGTTGGCAGCTGCGCCCACCTGACAGCGCTGCGCCGCACCACCGTGGCGCCATTCCCGGGAACGGGCATGGTGACGCTTGCGGCACTGGAAGCCGCCGGCCCTGGCAGCGTCATGTTGCTGGCTCCGGACGCCGCGCTGGCGCATCTCGTGGCCGTGGAACTGGACGTCGAGCGGACTGCGCGACTGCGGATGGGGCAGACCGTCGGGTGCCCCAGCCCGGTTCCGGAACCCGGCCTCGTGCGGGTTTACGCGCCAGATGGACAGTTTCTGGGAATCGGGCAGGTCGGGACCAGCGACGCCGCCAGGCCCATTCTGAAGCCAGTCCGTCTTTTCAACGATTTAGGTTCGAATCCGACTTGAGCGGCTTCGGCACCGCGGTTAGAATGCCGCGCTTTCCACAAGGGCCCAAAAATGGCGTTATCGACTGAAAAAAAGACCGGCATCCTCTCGAAGTTTGGCCGCGACCCGAAAGACACAGGTTCTCCTGAAGTCCAGATCGCGTTGCTGTCCGAGCGGATCACCGGACTCGGTGGCCACTTCACTGCGCACAAGAGTGATCATTCCTCGCGTCGCGGTCTGGTGAAGATGGTGAACCAGCGTCGCAAGCTGCTGGACTACCTGAAGTCCACCAAGCCGCAGAAATATCAGGAAGTCGTCGAGCGGCTCGGACTGCGCCGCTAGCCGACAACCCCTTCGGGCCGCGCCATGAAACTGCGCGGCCCGAATCGTATGTGGCACCAGAAAAAAATGTGTGCCTTCAAAACAGCATCAATCGTTGAGGTCAAGCAATCGTGAGCATTGCCAAGCAATCCTTCCTGTTCGGTTCGCAGCAGGTCACCATCGAAACCGGTGAGCTGGCGCGTCAGGCCGACGGTTCGGTAGTCGTGTCCATGGGTGACACCGTCGTTCTCGTCACGGCAGTCGCGCGCAAGCAGGCGCAGCCGGGCAAGGATTTCTTCCCGCTGACGGTCAACTACCAGGAGAAGACCTACGCCGCGGGTCGCATCCCCGGTGGCTTCTTCCGTCGCGAAGGTCGCCCCAGCGAAAATGAAACGCTGACCTCCCGCCTGATCGATCGTCCGATCCGCCCGCTGTTCCCGGATGGCTTCTACAACGAAGTACAGGTTGTCCCGACTGTGGTCTCGCTCGATCCGAATATCCCCGCCGACATCCCTGCGCTGCTCGGTGCCTCGGCGGCACTCGCGCTGTCGGGCGTGCCCTTCGCAGGCCCGATCGCCGCCGCGCGCGTGGGCTACAAGGATGGCGCCTACCTGCTGAACCCGACGAAGAAGGAAGCCGAAGGCTCGCGTCTGGATCTGGTGGTTGCCGGTACCGCAGGCGCCGTGCTGATGGTGGAGTCGGAAGCCGACTGCCTGTCCGAAGAAGTGATGCTGGGCGCCGTGGTGTTCGGTCACGAGCAGATGCAGGTCGCCATCAACGCCATCAACGAGCTGGTCAAGGCAGCGGGCAAGCCGCGCTGGGACTGGAAGCCGGCCGAGACCAATGCCGAGCTCGTGAGCTTTGCGGCCGCGCAGACCGAAGCCGCGCTCGCCGAGGCCTATCGCATCACCGAGAAGCAGCAGCGTTACACCAAGGTTGGCGAGATCAAGGCTGCTGCAGCTGCCGCCATCCCGCAGGTGGATGGTGTGCCGAAGTGGAGCGCGCAGGATCTCTCGAACCAGATCCACAATCTGGAAAGCAAGATCGTTCGCGAGCGCATCCTCAATGGCGAGCCGCGCATCGACGGCCGCGACTACAAGACGGTGCGTCCGATCCACGTGAAGGTGGGCACGCTGCCCCGTACCCATGGTTCGGCGCTGTTCACGCGCGGTGAGACCCAGGCGCTGGTCACCGCAACGCTTGGCACGGGCCGCGATGCGCAGATCATCGACGCACTGGATGGCGAGCGCCGCGAGCCGTTCATGCTGCACTACAACTTCCCTCCGTTCTCGGTGGGCGAGACCGGCATGATGGGTTCGCCCAAGCGCCGCGAGATCGGCCACGGCAACCTGGCGCGTCGCGGCATCGCTGCCGTGCTGCCGGTGATGGAGGATTTCCCCTACGTCATCCGCATCGTGTCCGAGATCCTCGAGTCCAACGGCTCGAGCTCGATGGCTTCGGTCTGCGGCACCAGCCTCGCGCTGATGGATGCCGGCGTGCCGATCAAGGCACCGGTGGCCGGTGTGGCCATGGGCCTCGTGCTCGATGGCGGTCGCCACAAGGTGCTCACCGACATCCTGGGTGACGAAGATCACCTCGGCGACATGGATTTCAAGGTGGCCGGCACCGCCGGTGGCATCACCGCGCTGCAGATGGACATCAAGGTCGAGGGCATCACGCCTGCGATCATGAAGGTCGCGCTGGACCAGGCACAGGCAGGCCGCCTGCACATCCTCGGCGAAATGAACAAGGTGCTGTCGACCACGCGCACCAACATGTCGCAGTGGGCGCCGTCGATCATCACCATCAAGATCGACCCGGAAAAGATCCGCGACGTCATCGGCAAGGGTGGCGCAGTCATCCGCCAGATCACCGAAGAGACCGGCACCACCATCGACATCGACAACGATGGCACGGTGAAGATCGCCTCGGTGCATGGCGAGGCCGGCCGCGAGGCGCTGCGTCGCATCGAGCTGATCACCGCCGACGTGGAAGTGGGCCGCATCTATGAAGGCCGCGTCGCGCGCCTGATGGACTTCGGCGCCTTCGTCACCATCCTGCCGGGCCGCGACGGTCTGGTGCACATCTCGCAGATTTCCGACGAGCGCGTCGAGAACGTCGGCGACAAGCTCAAGGAAGGCGATGTGGTGCGCGTGAAGGTGCTGGAAGTGGATCGTCAGGGCCGCGTGCGCCTGTCGATGCGCAGCGTCGACGTCGCGTAACAGCGAGAGATTCGAGTCTGTTGATCAAAGGGCCCGGGAAACCGGGCCCTTTTCGTTTCTAGCCGCGCGGTGGTGGCGCGGCGCCATCTGCGCCGTTCTGCGGAAACTGGCGCACCGACTGCTCCAGATATCCCGCCAGACCGTTATGCACTGGCGTTCCGTAGCTGCGGATCACCTGTGACAGGAACTCCCGGCTCATCAGCGGATGACTGCCATGCTCCTGCTCTGCGATCACCTGCATCAGTATCGAGCGGGTGATGTCTGCCTGGGATTTCTTGTCGAGCACCAGGAAGTCGATCCGGTTGATCACCAGCCGGCGCACGTCAGCCAGCGTGATGTAGCGGCTCTCTACCGTGTCGTAGAGGCGGCGATTGGGATATTTTTTTATGACCCGAGGATCACTCATCACCGCCCCCTTGCTCGGGTGCGTCGACCCGAGGCCGGACTACAGTAGTACAACTGTGCCGGCAACCCAAATTGTAGTTATGAGCGCAGCCGGAGAGTCTGGACGCCAGCCAGCCTAGCAGGCGTCCAATTTTCGATGGCCCAGCAGAGGATATCCCTGACGGGGGCAGTTGTCAGCTCGGTCGGCGGACGCTGCTGAAGCAGGGACAATGCTTCGAAAACGGCGGTCGGGAGATGGCGTCCTTCCAGCGGGACGGAACGGCGAGATTTGGCGAGTTTGGTGCCATCGGGTTCGGTCACCAGGGGGACGTGGGCGTACTCCGGCACGGGTACCGCCAGGGCCTCGGCGATGGCGATCTGCCAGGCCGTGCTGTCCAGCAGGTCGGCCCCGCGGACGACATGCGTGATGCCCTGTGCCGCGTCGTCCACCACGACAGCGAGCTGGTAGGCCGCCAACCCGTCGCGCCGGAATATCACCGGGTCACCAATGGCCGAGGTGGCGATATGGCAGTCGCCCTGCAGGTCATCGTGGAAATGGATGCTGTCCTGATCCAGCCGCAGGCGCCAGGCCGCGTCCGGGGCCCGCAGGTGCAACTGACGGCAATGGCCGGAGTACACGCCGGGGGAGTCGCTGCGCGAGCAGGTGCAGCGGTAACTGCGGCCGGCGGCGTCGAGCTGCTGGAGAGCGGCCATGTAGACCGCATGGCGCTCCGACTGCACCAGGACTGGTTCATCTGATTCGAGGCCGCAGGCAGCCAGCGTTCGCAGGATGGCATCCGCCGCGCCTGGTACACAGCGCGGTGCATCCAGGTCTTCCATGCGGATCAGCCAGCGGCCGCCGTGGGCGCGTGCATCCAGCCAGCTGGCCAACGCGGTGACCAGCGAGCCCGTGTGCAGCAGGCCGGTGGGAGAGGGAGCAAAGCGCCCGCGATAGGGCGCCGTGCGACTAGCGGTAGCGGTCGTCCCGGTCGCCGTATTGTTTTTCACGGCGTTCGCGGCGCTCCTGCGCTTCGATGCTCAGCGTGGCGACTGGTCGGGCCTCCAGGCGCTTGACGCCGATCTGTTCGCCGGTTTCGAGGCAGTAGCCGTAGCTGCCGTCCTCGATGCGACCCAGCGCCTCGTCGATCTTGCGGATCAGTTTGCGCTCGCGATCGCGGGTGCGCAGCTCAAGGCTGAATTCTTCTTCCTGGGTTGCGCGGTCGTTCGGGTCGGGGAAGTTGGCGGCCTCGTCCTTCATGTGGGAGACGGTGCGGTCCACTTCCAGCATGAGGTCCTGCTTCCAGGTCTGCAGGATCTTGCGGAAGTGATCCAGCTGTTCCTTGCTCATGTACTGCTCGCCGCGCTTGGCGACGTAGGGCTGCACATTGCGTGGACCGGCCAGCAGGTTGTCGCCGGCCTCGGAATCGTCGGCAGGTTCGGCGGCAGGCCGCGCTGCCGTGACGCGCGGGGCTGCGGGCCGGGGAGGTGGAGCCTCGACCGGGGCCGCGGCAACTACAGGTTTCTTGACAGGCTTTTCAGATGCTTTGGATGGTTTCATTACAACGTTGCGTTTGATGGCCTCGGCGGCGGGCTTCGGCGGGGGTTTCTTTGCTACGGGCGCAGTCTTCTTCGGTGCAGCCTTCACTGCAGCGGCTTTCTTGACCTTGGTGGCTTTAGGCGCGGATTTCTTCGCGGCCATGCTGCGCTCCCGTATCGACCCTGGGCCTGGAAAAGGACGCGGGATTATACCGGCCGCCAGCCGGGTGTACAGCCGGCCGCAGGCCCGCTTCCGAAGCGCCTTTTTGGGGCAACCGGATCAGGGTAATCGGATTTCCTGGGGGCTCGTCCAGCCCGTGGCGCGATGCTCGGCCACCACCGTGGTGTAGATGCCGCCGCGCACGTAGAACTCGGCCGTCAGCCGCATGAAGCGCGGTGCAGTGGCGGCAGCCAGGTAGCCCAGAATCTCGTTGGTCACCGCTTCGTGAAAGCAGCCGCGATTGCGGAATGACCAGATGTAGAGCTTCAGCGATTTCAGCTCGACGCAGAGGCGGTCGGCAATGTATTCGAGCTTGAGGGTGGCGAAGTCCGGCTGGCCCGTCTTGGGACACAGGCAGGTGAACTCCGGCATCGTCATGCGGATGGTGTAGTCGCGCTCGGGGGCGGGATTCGGAAACGTCTCGATCGACGTGGCAGGTTGGGTGCTCATAATCAGTGCAAGTAATCTACACTACGCGACCAATTTCGTCCGCCTGGATTACCGCGAATTAAATGCGTCTGACCAGAGTCAAACTCGCCGGGTTCAAGTCTTTCGTCGAACCCACGAACGTCCCGTTTCCGACCAACCTCTCCGGAGTGGTCGGCCCCAACGGCTGTGGCAAGTCCAACATCATCGACGCCGTCCGCTGGGTCATGGGCGAGCTCTCCGCACGGCATCTGCGCGGCGAATCCATGACCGACGTGATCTTCAATGGCTCTGGTGGTCGCCGGCCCGTGGGCACTGCATCGGTCGAACTGGTGTTCGACAACAGCGACGGCAAGATCGGCGGCACGCTACGCCACTTACGCCGAGATCTCGCTCAAGCGCGTGGTCTCGCGCGATGGCACTTCGGCCTATTTCATCAATGGCGCGCGCTGCCGCCGCAAGGACATCACCACGCTGTTCCTGGGCACTGGCCTTGGTTCGCGCAGCTACGCCATCATCGAGCAGGGCATGATCTCGCGCGTCATCGAGGCGCGCAGCGACGACATGCGCGCCTTCGTCGAAGAGGCGGCCGGCATTTCGCGCTACAAGGAGCGACGCCGCGAGACCGAAACCCGGATCGGCGGCACGCGCGAGAACATGGAGCGCCTGCAGGATCTGCGCGATGAAGTCGACAAGCAGATCCGCCACCTGACCCGCCAGGCCAACCAGGCCCGCCGGTTCCAGGAACTCAAGAACGACGAGCGCAAACTCAGCGCGGAGGTGCTCGCGTTGCGGTTGCGCGAGATCGACAGCGGCGCCGCCATCAACGACCGCGCCATGCGCGATGCCGACCTGCACCTGCAGGAGGCGCTGGCCGCACAGCGCGCGGCAGAAGCAGCCGTGGAGAAGCAGCGCGAATTCCAGTTCGCGGCGAGCGAGCGCGTGAATGGCGTGCAGGGCAGCTTCTATCAGCAGGGTGCTGAAGTGGCGCGTGCCGAGCAGCAGCTGGCGCACACGCGCGAGCTGCGCGAGCGGCAGAAGCGCGAGCTCACGCAGGTGCGCGAGATGCTGGCGGATGTCGGCGGCCAGCTGGCGCGCGACGAATCGCTGGTGGAGCAGCTGCGCGCCGAGATCGGCGAGCTGGGGCCGGGCGCCGCCATGGCGCAGGAAACGGAAAGTGCAGCCAATGCCGCGCTGGAATCCGCCGAGGGCGAGCAGCGCCAGTGGCAGGAGCGCTGGGAATCCTTCAACCGCGAGCTGGGTGGCACCTACCAGACCACGCAGGTCGAACGCACGCGCATCGAACAGCTCGACGATCAGCTGCGCCGCCTGGGTGCGCAGTCGGACCGCCTCGCGGTGGAGCGCGAACAATTGCAGCTGGCCAGCGCCAACTTCGAGCTGGGCGCCATGGAGTCCCGCGAGCAGGGTGCGCGCGAAGCCAATGAAGCCTTGCAGCAGCAGCTGCAGGCAAGCCTTGCCCAGTTGCAGGCCCTGCGCACCAGGCAGCATGAAACGGATTCGGATCTGGAGCGCGCGCGCGGCGAGCGCGACCGGGCGCGTTCGGAAATGGTTTCGCTCGATGCGCTGCAGAAGGCAGCGCTCGGCGAAGCAGACCGCGACGCCGGCAAGTGGCTGGCCGCTGCCGGGCTCACTGGTCGTCCGCGCGTCACCGCGCAGATGGAAGTGGACAAGGGCTGGGAGCGCGGCGTGGAGTCGGTGCTGGGCGATGCCCTGGAAGCCGTGCATGTGGAGTCGCTCGACGCGGCGGCTGCGCGGCTGGGCGATCTGAGCAGCGGACATCTGATGCTGGTCGAGGGCGGTCAGCAGAGCATCCCGGATTCGGCTTCGCTGGCGGCACGGGTGCGCGGCCCGCAGGCCGTGTTGCGGCGCCTGGCCCGCGTTGGCACTGCGGCCACTTTGCAGGAAGCCCTGCAAAAGCGGCACCAGCTCGCAGCGGGTGAATCCCTGGTAACGGCTGATGGCATCTGGGTCGGGCGCGACTGGCTGCGGGTATCCCGCGGCCGCGATGCGCATGCCGGCGTGCTGGAACGTGAGAGCCGCATTCGCGCGTTGCGTGGTGTCTGCGAGACCTGCGAAGCGGCCGTACAGTCCATCGAGCAAAGGCTGCGCGATCTGCGTGCCGAAGTCTCGGCAGCAGAAGTCGCACGCGATGCCGTGCAGCAGCGCATCCAGGGCGCGCACCGTGAATATTCCGAGGCCCGCGGCACGCTGGAAGCCACGCGTGCCCGCAGCCAGCAGGCTGCTTTGCGCACCGAACGCATTGACCGCGAGGCGGCCGATGTGCAGGTGGAGCGCGAGCGGGCGCAGCAGTCGCTGGAGCGCGCGCGCGGCGCGCTGGATGAAGCCACGGCCCAGCTCGAGCAGCTCGAATCCCGCCGCAGCGATATGGAAGGTGAACGCGAAGAGCGTCGTGCCGCCACGGTCGCGGCCCGCGAGTCGGCCCAGCAGGCGCGGGCGCAGGCGCGCGAGCTGCTGATTCAGCTCGAGGGTCGACGTTCAACGGAATCTTCCCTGGGTGCAACGCTGGCGCGCATGCAGGAGCAGCGCGCGGGCCTCGCCACCCGCCAGCAGCAGCTGGAAGAAGAATCCGGCGATGGCGATGAACCCGTGCTGCGTCTGGCGGAACAGCTCAACGAGCTGCTGTCCCGCAAGCTGGAAATCGAAAGCGAGCTGGCTGCGGCACGCCGGGATCTGGAATCGGTGGATGCCGAGCTGCGTGAGCTCGACGAGAAACGTCAGCTGGCCGAGCGTCGGGTAGCCGATTCCCGTGAAGAACTGGAGGCCGCCCGGCTCGCCGCCCAGGAAACGCGATTGCGCCGTGAATCGCTGGCAGAGCAGTTCGCGCAGACACGCTTCGAGCTGGACGAAATCCTCACCGCACTGACGGAAGAGGTGACGGTGATCGATCGCGAGGATCGGCTGGCCAGCGTGCAGGCCGACCTGCAGCGCCTCGGCGCCGTGAATCTCGCGGCCATCGATGAGCTCGCCGAGCAGACAGAGCGCAAGACTTTCCTGGATGCGCAGTGGAAGGATCTCACCGATGCGCTGGATTCGCTGGAAGACGCGATGCGCAAGATCGACAAGGAAACCCGCTCGCGCTTCGAGGTGACTTTCGAGCGCATCAACGCCGGTCTGAAAGAGAAGTTCCCGCGCCTGTTCGGCGGCGGCCATGCCTATCTGGAACTGGTGGGCGATGATGTGCTCACCGCGGGTGTTGCCGTCATGGCGCGGCCACCGGGCAAGCGCAACAGCACGATTTCGCAGCTGTCGGGCGGCGAGAAGGCGCTGACAGCCGTGGCGCTGGTGTTCTCGATCTTCGATCTGAACCCTGCGCCTTTCTGCCTGCTGGACGAAGTGGACGCGCCGCTGGACGAGCACAACGTGCAGCGTTTCTGCGACATCGTGCGCGAGATGTCCAGCCGCGTGCAGTTCATCTTCATTACCCACAACAAGACCACCATGGAGCTGGCCGAGCAGCTGGTCGGCGTGACGATGAACGAGCCGGGCGTGTCGCGCCTGGTCAGCGTCGACGTGGACGAGGCTGTGCGACTGGCGGCGATCTGAACCATGCCGGAACTACGTACCGCACTGATCGGTTTGAGCCTGCTGTTCCTGGCAGGTCTTGCGCTGTGGGAGTGGCGCAAGTCACGGCGTCGCTATACCGGGCACCTGCGTTCTGAATCCGGTGGGGCCGAGCCTGTCGACCGGCCACGTCGCGTCGAGCCCAGCCTGGAAGGCATGGCGGGCATGTCGGCCAGTGATCCGGATGATTCGCTGGAAGTGCCGACCATCCATCCCGTCGAGCCGGTGCGCGTGGGCGTGATGGCAGAATCCGCCGTGGATATCCCAGCCGCCGCGCGTTTTGAAGCAACAGCCGAGCACAGGCCTGCACCGGTGCCCGCGCCGGAGTCGGTTCCTGCTGCCGTGGCGATCCAGTGGCCCCCGCGCGATCCGGGGAGGGTGCTGAGTCTGCGAGTGGTGAATGCGCGCGGCGAACCGCTTTCCGGCCGCGCGCTGCGCATTGCACTGGAGGCCGCCGGCCTGCAGCACGGACCGCAGATGATCTATCACCGCGTAACACCGGAAGGTGCCGTGCTGGTGAGCGTGGCCAACCTGATGCGGCCGGGCAGTTTCGAACCCGCAATGATGGATGCCCAGGAATTCCGCGGTCTGAACCTGTTCAGCGTGCTGCCTGGCGCTCTGCCGCCGGTGCGTATGCTGGAGGAACTGGTGGCGCTATCCCGCAGCCTCGCGTACCGGCTTTCGGCCATCGTGCAGGATGAGCATGGGGCCGAGCTCGATGGCGAGCAGCTGGCGAAGTTGCGACAGTCGTTGCCTGCAGAGGGTGGTCCGGAGGGAGACGGGACTGCCCCGTGAGCGACGTCGCGAAACAGCGCGTGCAGCAGCTGCGCGAGCAGATCGAGTACCACAACCGCCTGTATCACGCGCTGGATGCGCCAGAGATCACTGACGCCAGCTTCGACGCCCTGATGCAGGAACTGCAGGCGCTGGAAGCGGCCCATCCGGAATTGGCCACCCCTGATTCGCCCACGCGGCGGGTGGGGGCGGGGCCTGCTGGCAAATTCGCCGAAGTGCGCCACGCGGTGCCCATGCTTTCGCTGGCGAATGCCTTCACCGAAGAAGAAGTGCGCGACTTCGTCCGGCGGATCCAGGAGAAGCTGGATCGCGAGGCACTTGTTTTCTCCGCGGAGCCGAAACTCGACGGGCTCGCGATCAACCTGCGCTACGTGCGGGGATTGTTCGAGCAGGGCGCAACGCGTGGTGATGGGGCCAGTGGCGAAGATGTCACGGCCAACCTGCGGACGATCAAGGATATTCCCGCGCAGCTGCCAGGCAGCGGCTGGCCGGCGGTGCTGGAAGTGCGCGGCGAGGTGTACATGCCTCGCGCCGCCTTCGCGCGCTACAACGAGCAGGCGCGCCTGCACGGCGGCAAGGTGCTGGCCAATCCGCGCAATGGTGCTGCCGGCTCCCTGCGCCAGCTGGATCCACGCATCACCGCGCAGCGCCCGCTGGCCTTCTTCGCCTACGGGCTCGGTGAAGTGCAGGGCAAGCTGCCCGATACACATTCCGCGCAACTTGCGTTGCTCGCGAAGTGGGGCTTCCCGGTGAGTCCGCTGGGCGAAGTCGTGAGCGGCGCAGAGGGCCTGCTCGACTACTACCGGCGTATCGGCGTGCGCCGCGACGGCCTGGCCTTCGACATCGACGGCGTGGTCTACAAGCTCGACGACCTCGCGGGCCAGCGCGAGATGGGCTTCGTGTCACGCGCGCCACGCTGGGCCATCGCGCACAAGTTTCCCGCACAGGAACAATCCACGCGCGTCGAAGCCATCGAAATCCAGATCGGTCGCACCGGTGCTGCAACGCCGGTTGCCCGGCTGGCGCCGGTGCAGGTGGCCGGCGTCACCGTCACCAACGCAACGCTTGCACAACGCCGACCAGATCGCGCGCCTCGACGTGCGCGTCGGCGATGAGGTGATCGTGCGGCGGGCGGGCGATGTGATCCCCGAGGTGGTGAGCGTCATCACCGCCCATCGCCCGGCGGGCACGAGCCCATGGACCATGCCTCAGCATTGCCCCGTCTGCAGTTCGGAGCTGGTGCGCGAGGAGGGTGCGGCAGCGTGGCGCTGCTCCGGCGAGCTCTCCTGCCCGGCACAGCGCAAGGAGGCCATCCGCCACTTCGCGTCGCGCCGGGCAATGGATATCGAGGGTCTCGGCGACCGCTTCATCGAAGAGCTCACGGATCTCGGCTATGTCGAGTCCGTGGCCGATCTGTACAGGCTGAAACTCGCAGACCTGCTGGAGATGAAGCAGCGTGCCGACGCGCGTGACGGCACCACTCCCGAGACGGTGAAAGCCGGCAAGGTGGCCACGAAATGGGCGGAGAATCTGGTTGCGGCCATCGATCGCAGCCGTGAGACCACGCTGGAGCGCCTGCTGTACGCGCTGGGAATCGAGCATGTTGGCGAGAGCACTGCCAAGGCTCTGGCGCAGTGGTTCGGTGATCTGCAGCTGATCCGTCACCTGCCCTGGCCGCTGTTCCAGCGTGTGCCGGACATCGGTGCCGAGGTAGCGCATTCGCTGGGACATTTCTTCGATCAGCGTGGCAACCAGAAAGTCATCGATGCGTTGCTGAAGGGCGGAGTGCGGGTGACAGACACCCATTCACCGAGCGCGAAATTGCGCGAGGGGCTCGTTCTGTCGACCCTGCTTGCAGATCTTGCCATTCCCAAGCTGACGGAGCTGCGTGCCCGGCAGCTGGTTGCCGGTATTCCGGAAGCAGAAGGGATCGCCGCCGCCACGGTTCAGGGACTCCTCTCTGCCGGCCTGCCGTCCGACGCAGCGGAAGCACTGGCAGCGTGGCTTGCACGGAAGGGCAACAAACAACTGCTGCTGGCTGCCGCTGCAATGCAGAAGGAGCTGTTGGCGCTCGCACCCCAGGCGGAAGCTGGTGCGGCACCGCTGGAGGGCAAGACCATCGTGCTCACCGGCGCGCTGGTCACCCTGACGCGGGAGGTGGCGACGGAACAGCTCGAGGCGCTGGGCGCGAAAGTGGCTGGCAGCGTTTCGAAGAAAACCAGCTACGTAGTGGCTGGTGCCGACGCAGGTTCCAAACTCACGAAGGCGCGAGAACTCGGCGTGCCGGTGCTGGACGAGTCGGGATTGCAGGAGTTGCTGGCGGGCCGTTTGCCCTGAGCGGCAACTGCCGGGTTGTCATTCACCCGCGCCAGGTTCGAGTTTCAGCAGATCTTCCGGCGTATCGATATCGATGGCCGCATTGGGCATCGGAATCCGCAGGCAGCGATCTGCATGCCGCGCGAGGATGGTACGGGCGCCGGCATCGCCGCGCAGCTGCCCGAAGCTGGCAAAGGTGTAGCTCGGGAACACGGCGGGCACTCCCGTATGCCCTTCGTAACTGGCGGCGATCAGCCAGTCCGGTTGCCGGCGCCAGGCGCTCGCCAGGCGCTGCAGGTCGAACGTGGTCACGGCTGCCTGGTCGGCCAGCGTGACCAGTACGCCTTCGCAGCCGCCCGGCAGGTGGGAAACTCCCAGGCGCAGCGAACTGGCCAGCCCTTCCTCCCAGTGCCGGTTGATCAATACCGACGCAGGGCTGTGTTTGAGCAGGGGAGACAGCTGCTGGGCATGGGCGCCCAGCACCACCGTAACGGCCCCACCGGCCACTTCTGTGGCCTGGGAAACGGCGCGGTGCAGCAGTGGCTGGCCGCCGATACGCACCAGTTGCTTGGGGGAGCCAAAACGGCTTGCGGCGCCGGCCGCGAGCACCAGAACATGCAGATTCGAGTCCGGATTCATGCCTGTTTGCCGGTATGGGTTGGGGTTGCTTGCACGGGTGGCCTGCGCCCTTTAGAGTTCGCGGGTTTTTTCCTATTAAACAGTAACTTCGGCCACACCATCAGATGAAATCCACTGGATCTTCCGCCTGGGTCGTGCACAAATTCGGCGGCACGAGCGTCTTTGACGCCAATTGCTTTCGCAAAGTGGCGGACATCATCGAGACGCAAACGTCGCAGCGCCTCGCGGTGGTGCTGTCTGCCTGCAAAGGCGTAACAGACGTTCTGCTGGGTCTGGTCGGCATGGCCGAAAAGCAGGACAGCGCGGTCAGCAGCCAGCTGCAGGCCCTGCGTGAGCGGCATCGGGCCATCGCCGAGACGCTGCTCGACGCCGCCTCCGCCGAACGCTGGCTGGCACAGTTCGACAAGGACCGCGCCGATCTGGAAGGCGTGCTGCACACCACCAGCCTGATGCGCTCGGCGGCCCAGAACGTGCGCGATCTGGTCGCCGGTTACGGCGAGCTGTGGTCCACCAGCCTGTTCACCGCCTATCTCGCCGCGCGCCGCAAAGGTGCTGCCAATACCGTGCGCTGGCTCGATGCCCGACAGGTAGTGGTGGTGGAGTGGGGCTCGCTGGGACCTGCGGTGCAGTGGGACGCCTCACGCGCCAGGCTGACGGAAGCCGGTGCCGCGGAATTCAAGGGCACGCTGATCATCCCGGGTTTCGTGGCGCGCACGCCGCAGGGTGTGCAGACCACGCTGGGCCGCAATGGCAGCGATTTCTCGGCCTCGATCTTCGGTGCACTGCTCGATGCCAGCGAGATCCACATCTGGACCGATGTGGATGGCGTGCTGTCGGCCGATCCACGGCGCGTGCCCAATGCACAGGTGATCGACCAGCTGTCGTACAACGAGGCCATGGAGCTTGCGTATTTCGGCGCCAAGGTCATCCATCCGCAGACCATGGCGCCGGCCATCGGTCGCGCCATCCCGATCTACATCCGCAATACCTTCGCGCCAGGCAACCCCTGCACGCTGATCTGCGCGAAGCCCACCTCCGAGCTGCTGGTGAAGGGCATCACGACCATCGAGGACGTGGCGCTGGTCAACATCGAAGGCGCGGGCATGATCGGTGTGCCGGGCACGGCGCATCGCCTGTTCGGTGCGCTGCGCGAGGAAGGCATCTCGGTGATCCTGATCTCGCAGGGCAGCTCGGAGCATTCGATCTGCTGCGCGATCCCGGCCAATGAGGCGGAGAAGGCGGAGCGCGTGGTGCGCGCAGCGTTCTCGCGTGAACTCGACGAGGGGCAGATCCAGAGCGTGGAGACCACGCGCGAACTCGCCATCCTCGCCGTGGTGGGCGATGGCATGGCCGGCACGCCGGGCGTGTCCGCGAAGGTCTTCAATGCACTGGGCGCGGCAGCCGTGAACGTCTGCGCCATCGCGCAGGGCGCTTCGCAGCGCAATATCTCGGTGGTGGTGGAAGGCCGGCAGGCCACGCGCGCGTTGCGCGCCACGCACGCCAGTTTCTATCTCTCGCCCAACACGCTTTCGATTGGCGTGATCGGGCCGGGCACGGTGGGTCGTGTGCTGCTGGATCAGCTGGCTTCGCAGCAGGCGCGGCTGTCGCGCGAGTTCAAGCTCGATCTGCGCGTGCGCGGCATCATGTCCACACGGCGCATGTGCCTGTCGGATCGCGGCGTGAACCTCGCGCAGTGGCGCGATGAAGTGGAAGCGGCTGCGCTGGTGCCAGCGGACATCGCGCGCTTCGTGGAGCACCTCAAGGTGGATTACCTGCCGCACACGGTGATCATCGACTGTTCGGCCGACGAATCCGTGGCCCGCCATTACCGCGACTGGCTCGCGCAGGGCATCCACATCGTCACGCCCAACAAGAAGGCCAACAGCGCCGAGATGACCTACTACGACTCGCTGCGCGATGCGCGGCGGGCCGGAGGTTCGCATTACCTGTATGAAGGGACGGTTGGCGCTGGCCTGCCCGGTCATCCAGACGCTGCGCGACCTGCGGGAAACCGGCGACGTGGTGGACAGCATCGAAGGCATCTTCTCGGGCACGCTGGCGTACCTCTTCAATGTCTACGACGGCACCGTGCCGTTCTCGGCCATCGTGCGCGAAGCCAAGCAGCGCGGCTACACCGAGCCGGATCCGCGCGATGATCTTTCCGGTACCGATGTCGCTCGCAAGCTCATCATCCTGGCGCGCGAGATGGGTCTGCGCCTGGAGATGGGCGACGTGAAGGTGGAAAGCCTGGTGCCGCGTGATCTTGCCGGTGGTTCGATCGACGAATTCCTGGATGGCCTGACGCGGTATGACGCAGCCATGCTCGAGCGCTACCAGCTGGCGAAGAAGGCCGGCAAGGTGCTGCGCTTCGTCGGGCGCATTACCGCCAAGGGCGAGGCTACGGTGGGTGTGGTGGAGCTGGATGCCAAGCATGCCTTTGCCAACATCGCGCTCACCGACAACGTGGTGCGTTTCGCCACGGCGCGTTACTGCAACAATCCGCTGATCGTGCAGGGCCCGGGCGCGGGACCCGAGGTAACGGCAGGCGGTGTGTTTGCCGATCTGCTGCGGCTGTCTGCCTACCTGGGAGCAAGGCTGTGAGCGTCACGAAAGTCTCGGCTTTTGCGCCGGGTTCGGTGGCGAATGTCGCCATCGGTTTCGACATTCTCGGATTTTCCGTGGACGCGGTCGGCGACAGGGTGACGCTGACGCGCAGCAACGAGCCCGGCGTGCGCATCACTTCGATCCGTGGCGTGGTGGAAGACCTGCCACTCGAAGCCGCGAAGAACACCGCCGGCCAGGCGCTGCTTGCCCTCATCAAGGCGCGCGCGCTGCCATTCGGTTTCGACATGCAGATCGAGAAGGGCATTCCGCTGTCATCCGGTCTGGGCGGTTCCGCCGCTTCGGCCGTGGCTGCCGTGGTGGCCGCCAATGCCATGCTCGATGAGCCCCTGACCCGCATCGAACTGCTGAAGGTGGCCATGGAGGGCGAGGCGGTGGCCAGCGGTTCTCGCCATGCCGACAACATCTCGCCGTCACTGTTTGGTGGCCTCGTGCTCACGGTGGGCATCGACAATCCGCGCGTGAAGCAGATCCCCGTGCCGGAAGTGATCCATGCGGTGATCGTGCATCCGCACCTGCAGGTTTCCACCAAGGCCGCGCGCGCCATCCTCAGTCGCACCGTGAACATGTCGGATTTCGTCTGGCAGACGGCGAATCTCGCCGGCTTCATCTCCGGCTGCTACACAAACGATCTGGATCTCATCAAGGCCTCGCTGGAAGACGTGATCATCGAGAAGCAGCGTCAGGTGCTGATACCCGGGTTCCTCGAGGTTCGGGCCGCAGCGCTCGACAAGGGCGCACTGGGTTGCTCCATTTCAGGTGCCGGCCCCACTGTGTTTGCACTGTGTCTCGAGCGCGATACCCGCGCCGTGCGCGATGCCATGGTGCAGGCCTTTGCCGCGCACAGCATCGAAGCAGACAAATGGATCGTGCCCGTGCAATCCGGTGGCGCGCATGTGGTGAGCAGCGAATGAAATTTGCCAGCACGCGGGGCAAGACGCCGGAAGTGAGTTTCAGTCAGGCCCTGCTGCAGGGCCTGGCGCCGGATGGCGGGCTGTATGTGCCGCAGCAGTGGCCAGATCTGTCGCAGGCAGTGGCAGGCGATCTGCCCGCACTCGGACGGCAGCTGATCGGGGCATTTGCCGCTGGCGATGCGCTGGCCGACGCGGTGCCTGCGATTACCCAGGACGCTTTCAACTTTCCGGCGCCGCTGCGCGCGTTGACGCCATCCGGTCGGCTGCGCGTGCTCGAGCTGTTCCATGGGCCAACAGCCGCCTTCAAGGATTTTGGCGCACGCTTCCTGGCGGCCAGCCTGGCGCGCATTCCGCGCACATCGGCTCGCACCCTGCGCATTCTCGTAGCCACTTCGGGCGACACGGGCGGCGCCGTTGCCGCAGCGTTTCATCGCCGCCCCGGCATGGAAGTGGTTGTGCTGTTTCCGAAGGGTCTGGTTTCGCCTACACAGCAGCAGCAGCTGACCTGCTGGGGCGAGAACGTCACGAGTCTTGCGGTGCGCGGCACCTTCGATGATTGCCAGCGTCTCGTGAAGGAAGCCTTCCTGGACGAATCGCTGCGGCAGAAGGTGGAGATGTCTTCCGCCAACAGCATCAACCTCGGACGGCTGTTGCCGCAGGCCGTCTATTACGCAGTCAGCAGCCTGGCCATGCGCGCCGAGACGGGCGACAAAGCTTCCTACATCATTCCCAGTGGCAATCTCGGCAACGCGGCGGCCTGCCTGTGGGCGCGACGCATGGGTTTTCCGATCGACCGCATCGTGCTGGCGCACAACGCCAATGCGACGGTGCCACAATTCCTGCAGACCGGCGTGCTGCAGCCGCGCGCCAGCGTGGCGACGCTGGCTTCGGCCATGGATGTGGGCAACCCCAGCAATCTCGAACGCCTGCTGAACCTGTATCCCGATGCGGCCGCGCTCGGGCAGCAGGTCAGTGCATGGTCCGTCGACGATGCGGCCATCCAGGCGCGCATCCGCAGCGACCATGCAACCTACGGCGAGATCTGGTGCCCGCACACCGCCACGGCAGCCGAGGTCTATGCCTGCCTGCCGGAGCACGAGAAACTCGCGCATCACTGGGTGCTGGTGTCCACCGCCCATCCGGCGAAGTTCCGCGAGATCGTCGAGCCGCTTGTGGGTACCGTGCCGGTGCCGGAGAATCTGCAGCGCCTGTACGACCTGCCTTCGGTGTTTTCGGAAATCGATCCCCAGCTGAGTGACCTGCGCCGTGCAACTGGCGGTTGAATCCTCTTTCAGTCAGTTCGACACCCCGCAGAATCGGCTGATTCTCACAGCGGTGGCGATGGTATTCCTCGCCGCGCTGGCCTATTACGTGGTGCGGGCGCTGCGTCGCCGGGCAGATCGCAAGCGCCTGCATCAGGGCATCGTATCGGTGGGCACCGAGTTCCTGAACAATGTGCTGGTGCCGGATGGCATGGGCGCATCCATGCATGTCGACTACCTGCTGCTCACGACGCGTGGTGTGGTGGTGGTCGATCTGCGTGATGTGCGCGGCAATATCTTCGGTGGCGACCAGATGACCGAATGGACGGTCATGAGCGGTGCGAGTCGCGCGACCTTCCAGAATCCGCAGCATGCGTTGTACGACCGGGTGGCGGCTGTGCGCGCGCTGGCCGGTGCGCTGCCGGTGGAAGGGCGGGTGCTGTTCACCCGTCGCGGGAAATTCCCCAAGGGTCTGCCACGCTGGACCCTGATGGTCGATTCCCTGCGGGCCGAGTTCCCGCCGGTGGATTCCGAAGCCTCGCAGAACTGGATGGAGCGTTATCGCGAAGACTGGCAGGCCATCGTTGCAGCAGTCTCACCCAGCCCGCTGCGCCAGCGGCGAGGCTTCCTCGCCGAGGTCTTCGACGAGAGGTTCTAGGGCGCCGCGATGGGTAGCCGGAAGAACGCGTGCGCGGCTGCCGTGCTGCTCGCGGCGAGCTGCGGCAGTGTTTCTCCCCTGGCCGTGCCACCTTTGCAGCCACCTCGGTGAGCCAGGCTGGTTCGTTGCGACGGCCTGCCGGTTTGGGTCTGAGGCTGCGCGGCAACAGATAGGGCGCGTCGGTCTCGATCATCAACCGCTCCGCCGGAATGGTGCGCATCAGCGGCAACAGGTGCAATCCGCGCCGTTCATCGCAGATCCACCCGGTGATGCCGATGGCAAGATTCAGTGCAAGGCAATCCTCCATTTCATTCGCCTGGCCCGTGAAGCAATGCGCCACGCCGTCGGTCAATGCACCGCGGAACTCGCGCAGGATGCTCATGAAATCGGCATGGGCATCGCGCTGGTGCAGGAACACGGGTTTGCCCGTGTTCACCGCCACTTCCAGCAGGGCCCGAAACGCGCGCAGCTGGGCCTCGCGCGGTGCGAAGTTGCGGTAGTAATCGAGACCGCATTCACCCACGGCCACCACGCCGGGCTGGTTCGCCAGTTCCTGCAGTTCGGCCAGCACTTCCGGCGTCAGGTCTGCAGCATGATGCGGATGCAGCCCGGCGGTGGCGAACAGGCGATCGGGATGCGCAGCGTGCAGGGCGAGCGCGGCTCGAGTCGCGGCGACACTGGTGCCGGTAACGATCATGCGTTGCACGCCGGCATGGTGAGCGCGGCGCAGAACCTCGGGCAGATCCGGCGCAAAACTCTCATGGGTGAGGTTGGCGCCAATGTCGATCAGTTCGGGAGGATGCGCTGCTATCATCGTGGCGTGAGGATATCCGACAACAGGACCGCGCCGCAGTTGCCACTGTGGTCGGAGCAGCCGGCACAGCCCGTCGCGCAGGTGCGGCACAGCCAGCGCGCCAGGCGCGTGGCGGTGCGCATCACGGCAACAGGGCTGGTTGAGCTCGTCGTGCCACGCGGTGTTTCAGAGCGTCGCGCCCGCCTGTTCCTCGAGAGTCGGGCTGAGTGGGTGCGACATCATGTCGAACGCCGGCGCGCAATGGCGCCTCCGGTCGAAGCATTTCCACCGGACCGTATCAGCCTGCAGTTGCTGGGCGAATCGTGGCCGGTGTTCCAGGCGGGCGGCAGTGGGGCGCTGCGATTGCGCGAAATCGGTACGGTGCTGGAACTGCGCGGCACTGGCACGCGCGAGCAGCAGCGGCGCAGCCTGCTGCGCTGGCTGGTCCGTCGCGCTGAGCTCGCGTTGCGACCGATGCTGGAGGCACTGGCCCTGCAGCACGGATTCGAATTCTCCACGCTGCGCGTGCGCAGCCAGAAGACTCGCTGGGGCAGTTGCTCCTCGCGGGGTGTCATATCACTCAATCTGGCCCTGCTGTTCCAGCCGCCGGATGTCGTGCGGTATCTGCTGTGCCATGAGTTGGCGCATACGCGGCACATGAATCATTCGGCGCGATTCTGGCGCTGCGTGGAAGATTGCGAACCGGGTTACCGCGAGCTGGACGCGGCACTTTGCAGGGGATGGCGCAATGTGCCGGCCTGGGTGCGGGAAACGGAGGCGTAATGAGCAAGGAACAACCACCCGCCTCTGGACGTGTCGACCTCACTGGCGAGGCCGTGCACTGGGATCTGGGCAGCTCACAGTCCTATGGCGACTACCTGCAATTGGCGCAGCTGCTGTCGGCGCAGAAGCCGGTTTCCGATGCACACGACGAGACCATGTTCATCGTCGTGCACCAGGTGTCTGAGCTCTGGATACACCTGTTCCTGCACGAGCTGGAGTTCGTGCAGCGCTGTGTCACAAGAGATAATTTAGACCCATCTTTCAAGGCCTTGCAGCGAATAGCTAAGGTCCAGGCGCAGCTGTTCGGGGTGTGGGAAGTGCTCGCCACCATGACGCCTTCGGATTACACCTCGTTCCGCAATTCACTGGGTCGGTCTTCCGGCTTCCAGTCCGTGCAATACCGTTTGCTCGAGTTCGGCCTCGGCAACAAGAACGCCGACATCATCCGCGTGCACGAGCGCAATCCCGAAGATCATGCCCGCCTGAAGCGCGCGCTGCATGCGCCGAGCCTCTATGACGAAGTGCTGCGGCTGCTCAGCCGCCGGGGTTATGGCGTGCCGGCTGAACTGCTGGACCGCGATTTTTCTGAAAGCCATGTGGCCAACAAGGCCGTGACGGGCGCCTGGCTCGGCGTGTACCACAACTCGGAAAAGGACTGGGACCTGTACGAACTGGCTGAGGGCCTCGTCGATCTCGATCATCGTTTCCAGTTGTGGCGCTTCCAGCACATGAAGACCGTGGAGCGCATCATCGGGCACAAGATGGGCACCGGTGGAACCAGCGGCGTTTCCTATCTCGCCAAGGCGCTGGATCTCAGGTTCTTTCCGGAACTCTGGCAGGCGCGGACTTCGCTTTGAGCCGCCAGCCGATCCGCCAGGCCATCAGTGCGAGGAATATCGCCAGATAGACCAGCGGCTCGCGGATGTCCTTCTTCACCTGCCAGTAGAAGTGCCAGACCCCGAGCGCCGCAATGACGTAGATGAGACGGTGCAGCTTGATCCACTTGCGGCCCAGGCGTCGCATCATGCCGTTGGTGGATGTGATGGCCAGCGGGATCAGCAACAGCAGCGCGGTCATGCCAATGGTGATGTAGGGACGTTTGATGATATCCGCGCCAATGGCTGCGAAGTCCAGGCCCTGGTCAAGCCAGCCGTAGCTCACGAAATGCATCAATGCGTAGAAGAATGCGAACAGTCCCAGCATCCGTCGCAGCCGCACCAGATTGTTCCAGCCGCTGATCTGCCGCACCGGCGTGACAGCCAGGGTGATCAGCAGCAGGTTCAGTGCCGTGATGCCACAGGCGTGGATCAGGCGCCGAGCCGGTTCGGGGCCGAGATCCATCGGTCCGATGTCCACGATACCCAGCAGCATGAGGACAGCTGGCGTTGCACAGGCGACGAAGACCAGCGGCTTGAAGATGAACCGGAACAGCTGCGTGCTGTTCAAAAGTACCGCCGCAGATCCATGCCGCTGTACAGCGAGGCCACCTGCACCGCGTAACCGTTGAATGGCTGCGTGGCCACGCGTTTGGCAAACAGCCCGCCACCTATCCGACGCTCCGTTGCCTGGCTCCAGCGGGGGTGATCCACCGCCGGATTCACATTGGCAAAGAACCCGTACTCATCCGACGCGGCAATCTGCCAGCTGTTGCGGGGTTGCTGCTCCACGAAGCGGATGCGCACGATCGACTTGATGTTCTTGAATCCATATTTCCACGGCACCACCAGGCGCAGCGGAGCGCCGCACTGGTTGGGCAGCGTCTTGCCGTACAGGCCAACCGCCATGAACGACAGCGGATGCATGGCTTCATCCATGCGCAGGCCTTCCACATAAGGCCAGCGAGTACGGGATAGCGCTGGCCAGGCATCTGCTTCGGATCCAGCAGTGTGGTGAATTCCACGTACTTCGCCTTCGAAGTCGGCTTGAAACGCTGCAGCAGGCTCGCGAGGCTGAACCCCGTCCAGGGGATGACCATGGACCAGGCTTCCACGCAGCGCAGCCGATAGACGCGCTCTTCCAGCGTCTCGGGTTTGAGTATGTCTTCCAGGGTGAACTTGCCGCGCACCTCGGCCTCACCGTCGACCGTCACGCTCCAGGGCGTGGGCTTGAAGTCCCGCGCCATCACTGCCGGGTCTGACTTGTCGGTGCCAAACTCGTAGAAGTTGTTGTAGGTGGTGATGTCTTCGTAGGTGTTCGCTTCGTCGCTGATCGAAAGCGCCTGATTGCGCGTGGCCTTGAGCGTTGCGAGCTCCGGCGTGGCGGCGAGGGCACGATTCGCTCCCAGGCCCCCGAGGGCCGCCGTGGCGAAGCCGGCAGCCAGCAGTTGCCGACGGTCCAGGTAGACCTGCTCGGGAGTGATTTCCGAGGGTGCTATGCGGGGGATGTGGTTCATGGATAACTCCCGAAACGAGGGGGTGGTCAGCCAGATAGTACGTTCACGCAGGAGGGAATGTTACGCCATCACCGCCACTGCACGCAGCGGATGCCACGCTGCGTAAGCGAAACGGCAAGATCGGGTCCGGCATTCACGTACACGGCCTGTTCGCAGAGATACATGTGGATCAGGTCCACGGTGCTGTTGCCATAGGCGATCACGGGAAGTCCCGGCAGGCGCGCACGCAGTCCTGCCAGCACGCGGGCTTTCTCGTGGTCGCGTCGGTTCGGGCCCGCCAGACGTCCGTCCAGCGACTCGCCATTCCAGCGCACCTGCGTGCAGATGACCTCATGCGCTCCCAGCTCCCGGCCGATCTCGGGCACATACAGGTCCGGGCTCGCCGAAAGCAGCACCACGTGATCACCAGCCGCGAGGTGCTTGCGGAACTCTGCCATGGCCTCGGCGAACAGTCGCGCAGGCACGACCCGCAGCGCGTACTGGCGCGCCCATGCATGGATCGTTGAACGTGGCAGATCCTGGAACAGGCAGTGCAGGATGGCGCCCTTGAGGCCACCACGATCCAGGCGGCCCAGCAGGTAACCCAGTGCTGGCAGCGCGAGCATCAGGCAACGTGGCCAGCGAGCTGGGTGGCGACCCAGCAGGCCCAGTACAAACGGAACGAAGGTGTCGCGACGCGAGAGCGTGCCGTCCAGGTCGAAGATGGCCAGCCGGCGCGGTGCCGGCTGGCTGGCATGCTGCACGTGACTCTACCGCCTGTCGTGCCGCCTAGGCGGCACGACCCATCACGGCGAGCTGGCGCAGCACATAGTGCAGGATGCCGCCGTGCTGGAAGTACTCGCGTTCCTTTGGCGTATCGATGCGGACCCGGGCCTCGAATTTCAGTGCCTTGCCGCCGTCCGGTGGTGTTGCCGTGACCGCAACGGTCTTGCGGGAAGCATCGCTGCCGCCTTCGATGGTGAACGTTTCCTTGCCGGTCAGGCCGAGCGACTGCGCCGTCTCGCCGGGCATGAACTGCAGTGGCAACACGCCCATGCCGATCAGGTTCGAGCGGTGGATGCGTTCGTAACTCTCGACGATGACGGCCTTCACGCCGAGCAGCATGGTGCCCTTGGCCGCCCAGTCGCGTGAGGAGCCGCTGCCGTATTCCTTGCCCGCCAGGATGATCAGCGGCGTGCCTTCCTGCTTGTAACGCATGGCGGCATCGAAGATCGACATCTGCTCTCCGGATGGAATGTGCAGCGTGATGCCACCTTCCGTACCGGGCAGCAGCAGGTTGCGCAGCCGGATATTGGCGAAGGTGCCGCGCATCATCACTTCATGGTTGCCGCGCCGCGCGCCGTACTGGTTGAAGTCGGCAGGCTGCACGCCCTGTTCCATGAGGTAGCGTGCCGCCGGGCTGGTCTTGGCAATGTTGCCGGCGGGAGAGATGTGGTCGGTGGTGACGGAATCACCCAGCAGCGCCAGCACGCGTGCGCCGCGGATGTCACCCGAAATGGCAGGCGTCATGGTCATGCCGTCGAAGTAGGGCGGGTTCTTCACGTAGGTGGATTTTTCGTCCCAGGAATAGACCTGACCGGCCGGCACCTTGATCGCGCGCCAGCGCTCATCACCCTCGAACACACCGGCGTAGCTGCGCTTGAACATCTCGGAAGTGATGTGCTTGTGCACGAAGTCGGCGACCTCGTGTGCGCCTGGCCAGATGTCCTTGAGGAACACCGGCTGGCCGTTGCTGCCGGTGCCCAGCGGTTCGGTGTTCAGGTCGATATTGAGCGAGCCGGCCAGTGCATACGCCACGACAAGCGGCGGCGATGCCAGGTAGTTCTGCTTCACTTCCGGATGCACGCGGCCATCGAAGTTGCGATTGCCCGACAGCACCGAACAGCCGATGACATCGCCCGCCTTCACCCCGGCAGAGATCTCGGGCTTCAGTGGCCCGGAATTGCCGATGCAGGTGGTGCAGCCGTAACCCACCAGGTTGAAGCCGATGCCGGCGAGCTCATCCAGCAGACCGGCAGCGGCGAGATAGTCCGTGACCACTTTCGAGCCGGGCGCGAGTGAGGTCTTCACCCAGGGCTTGCTGGTAAGGCCCAGCTTGCGCGCGTTGCGCGCGACGAGGCCGGCCGCCATCAGCACATAGGGGTTGGAGGTGTTGGTGCAGCTGGTGATGGCGGCGATGAGCACATCGCCGTCCTTGACGTCGAACGACTTGCCGTCGAGCAACACCGGACCTGCGCCAGTGGCCGTGGGGTTCTTGCGGGAGCGTTCTTCGACCTGCTTGGCCACATGCTTCTGGTAGGTGGCCTTGGCCACACGCAGCGGCACGCGATCCTGCGGACGGCTCGGTCCGGCAAGGCTCGGCTCCACCGTACCCAGATCCAGTTCGAGCACGTCGGTGTAGTCGGCGGCCTTCTGTCCGTTGACGCGCCACATGCCCTGCGCCTTGGCATAGGCTTCAACCAGCGCGATCTGCTGCGCCGGACGTCCAGAGAGCGTGAGATAGCGGATGGTTTCTTCGTCGATCGGGAAGATCGCGCAGGTGCTGCCGAATTCCGGCGACATGTTGCCGATGGTGGCGCGGTCTGCCAGCGGCAGGTTCGCGAGGCCATCGCCGAAGAACTCGACGAATTTGTCCACCACGCCTTTCTTGCGCAGCATTTCCGTCACGGTGAGCACGAGGTCGGTGGCCGTGGCGCCGGCAGGCAGCTGCCCGTTCAGCTTGAAGCCAATGACCTGCGGAATCAGCATGGTCACCGGCTGGCCCAGCATGGCCGCCTCGGCTTCGATGCCACCCACGCCCCAGCCCAGCACGCCGAGGCCGTTGATCATCGTGGTGTGCGAATCGGTGCCCACCACGGTGTCCGGATAGGCTTCGGGTGGCGTGCCTTCCTTGGCGAACACCACGCGACCCAGGAACTCCAGGTTCACCTGATGCACGATGCCGGTGTTGGGCGGCACCACCTTGAAGTTGCGGAACGCGCTCTGCCCCCAGCGCAGGAACGAATAACGTTCGCCGTTGCGTTCGAACTCGATGCGGTTGTTGTTGGCGAGGGAATCCGCGGTGCCGTATTCGTCCACCTGCACCGAGTGGTCGATGACCAGCTCGGCGGGCGCCAGCGGGTTCACTTTTTCCGGATTGCCACCCAGCCTGGCAATGGCTTCGCGCATGGCCGCGAGATCCACCACACAGGGCACGCCGGTGAAGTCCTGCATGATCACCCGCGCCGGGGTGAAGGAAATCTCATAGTTCGGGGCGGCAGTGGCGTCCCAGTTCAGCAGCGCCTCGATGTCCTTGCGGGTGACATTCACGCCGTCTTCGAAGCGCAGCAGATTCTCGAGCAGGATCTTGAGCGAGTAGGGCAGGCGCGCAACCTTTTCCTGCGGCAGCGCTGCGAAACTCCAGATCGTGTGCTGCGTGCCGTTCACGTTGAGGGTGGAACGGGCCTTGAAGCTGTCGGACATGCCATTCTCCATGCGTCGAGGAACTTGCGGGGCGCATGCTGCGATTCATGCGTCTTCCGCAAGACGATCCGGAATTATATATCGGTTTGAAGGATCACTCCGCCGCCAAGACAGCGGGAGCCCTGATAAATCACTGCGGACTGGCCCGGCGTGACCGCACGCTGTGGTTCGGTCGGCGTGATGATCACGCTGCCATCGGCCTGCACCGCCACGCGGGCTGGTTGGTCTTCCTGACGGTATCGCAGTCGAACCGTGAGCCCGGACTCTGCCGATGGTGGCGTCGCCAGCCAGTTCACCGTGCCGGTCCGCAGCGCACGGGTGAACAGGGCGGGGTGGTGCTCGCCCTGCGTCACGATGAGGGTGTTGTCGGCGGGTCGCTTGGCGGCCACATACCAGGGCTGGCCACTGCCGCCGCGTGTGCCGCCAATGCCAATGCCACCGCGCTGCCCCAGCGTGTAGAAGGGCAGACCCACATGCTCCCCGATCAGTTCGCCCTCGGGGGTCTGGATCGGACCCGGGGTGTGGGCGATGTATTGCTCGAGGAACTGCCGGAAAGGCCGCTCGCCGATGAAGCAGATGCCGGTGCTGTCGCGCTTGTTGAACACCGGCAGGCCGGCGGCACGGGCCATTTCCCGCACCTGCTCCTTGTGCAGCAACCCGAGCGGCATGACGGCGTGTGCCAGCCGCTCGCGATGCACGGCATGCAGAAAATACGATTGATCCTTGCCGGCATCGAAGCCCTTGTGCAGTTCAGGTCCATCCGTTCCTGCCTCCACCCGAGCGTAGTGTCCGGTGGCCAGCCTGTCGGCGCCGAGACGTCGCGCATGCTGCAGACAGTCGCCGAACTTGATCTCGCGATTGCACAGCACATCCGGGTTGGGGGTCAGACCGGCACGGTAAGCGGCCAGGAAATCCGCGAAAACCCGCTCGCGATACTGGGCGGAAAGATCCACCCGATGCAGCGGGATGCCCAGTTCCTGCGCAACCCTGCGGGCGTCCTGGAAGTCTTCAGCGGCTGTGCAGTATCCCTGCTCGTCTTCTTCCCAGTTGTGCATGAAAAGACCCTGCACATCGTGGCCGGCGCGCAGCAACAGCAGCGCCGTAACGGCGGAGTCCACGCCGCCCGACAAACCGACGATGATCTTCTCGCCCATCAGGCGCTCTGCGCGACCGCCTGCACCGCCATGTGGGTCAGGGCGTCAAGCCCGTAGCGACGGCCGGCAAGATGGTCGTCGATGCATTGCAGGACCAGTGGGCTGCGCAGCCGCGCTGTCTGTGCGGCCAGCGATTCCCGGCTCATCCAGTGGGCAGCCAGGATGCCGCGATCGAGCCGCCGTGCAGGTTCGTGAGCCTGTGCTTCGCCGCTGAATGCCACGCGCAGTACGGAGCGACCATTGTCCGGGTTGCGCCACAGGTACATGCCGAGCAGATGCCGGGGCACGAAATGCCAGGCGGTTTCTTCCAGGGTTTCGCGGATCACCGCCTCGATGATGGATCTCGCCATCTTCGACGTGACCAGCCGGCTGGTTGAACACGATGGCGGCGCCGATCCGCTCCTCCACCACGAGGAAGCGGCCGTCATCTCGCTGCGCAATGGCAGCAACCGTCAGGTCGGGGCGCCAGGTCATCTGCAGGAGTATAGGGGAGCCAGGCGCCTGGCGGTCGCGGTCGGTCAGTACTTCGGAACGCTGGCGATCCACATCTCGTCGAATTCCTGCAGGTAGAGCTTTGCGATCGGTGGCTGCTCGAATCCGGCAACACCTTCCCAGCTCGCAGCCTGCGCGCGATAGACAATCGCCTTGCTGTCCGCGATCAGCATGCCGCTGGTACGCGCCGCAAACTGCGAATTGACCGTGCGGATCTCGATATGGCCCGACAGGCGCCGGCGCATGGCGGCCAGCTTGTTGGGTGATGTGTAGGGAATGGGACGATGCGTCAGCAGCCGCACCTTGGCGAAGCTGTGGCTGAGCAGAAAGCGCTTGATCAGTTCCAGGAATGCATGCTGCTCATAGAGCTGCGGTTCCAGGTCCAGGGTGTAGATCGACAGCAGCCGCTGCGCACCGGCGACTGCGCGGCGCGTGGCACTACGCACATCATCGAGGGTGGTGAGCACCTGCAGGGGCTCTGGTGCGGCGGCGTTCGTGCCGCCACGGCCCAGCATGGTCACGGGAGGCGTGGCTCCTGCGATCTGGCCTGCGAAGTAGTACTGCGGTCCGGTCATGGCGGCATCTTAGGAATGCCGGGCGAAACAGGATTGTGGGACGGGTCACGGTTTCCGGGCTGTCGTGGAACTGCTGGAACCAGAATGCGCAGCGGGTCGCAGAAATTGCCCCGTTATGTCAAAGCGGGGCTAGGCCGATGGCAGTGTCGCCAGCGTGGCGGCCAGCCCGACGTAGTTCGCCGGAGTCAGTGCCAGCAACGCCTTGCGGCGGGGCTCGGGCAGCGGCAGGGCACGGATCAGCTCTGCCAGCAGTTCGCGGGTCAGTGGCTTGCCGCGCGAGTGTTCCTTGAGCAGTTCGTAACCGTCGGGCACACCCTCGGCCCGCAGCACCGTCTGTACCGCTTCGGCCAGCACTTCCCAGGCGTCGTCCAGGTCTGCGGCCAGGCGCTGCGGGTTGGGGGCGATCTTGCCCAGGCCCCGCAGGGCCGAGCGCCAGGCAATCAGGCAGTGACCCAGCGCGACGCCCACATTGCGCAGCACGGTGGAGTCGGTGAGATCGCGCTGCCAGCGCGAGATGGGCAGCTTCTCGGAAAAATGCCGCAGCAGGGCGTTGGCGACACCGAGATTGCCTTCGGCATTCTCGAAATCGATGGGATTGATCTTGTGCGGCATGGTGGAGGAGCCCACCTCGCCCGCCACCGGACGCTGCCGCAGATAGCCCAGCGACACATAGCCCCAGATGTCGCGGCACATGTCGATGCCGATGACATTGATGGCGGCCAGTGCATCGCAGTATTCGCCGATCCAGTCATGCGGCTCGATCTGCGTGGTGTGACCGTTCCAGCTGAGTTCGCAGCGTTGCACGAACTGCCGGGAGATGGCGATCCAGTCGAGCGCAGGGAACGCCACCACATGCGCATTGAAATTGCCGACCGCGCCATTCCACTTGCCGAGAATTTCCACACGCGCGAGCCGGAGACGGGCGCGCAGCAGGCGCGCATGAATGTTCGCGAATTCCTTGCCCAGCGTGGTGGGCGAGGCAGTCTGGCCATGGGTGCGCGCCAGCATCGGCAATGCGGCATTGGCGGCGGCGATGTCCGCGATGGTCTTGAGCAATGCATCAATCGCCGGCAGCAGTTGCTCGGTGCGGGCGCGGGCCAGCAGGCGTGCGTAGCTGAGGTTGTTGATGTCTTCCGAGGTGCAGCCAAAATGCACCAGCTCGAGCTGGGCTGGCGTTGCGCCGCTGGCCTTGAGTTCGTCGCGCACGAAATACTCGACGGCCTTGACGTCGTGATTGATGCGTTTCTCGATGTTCTTGACGGTGACCGGGCTGGATTCACCCGGATCGGCAGCAAGCTGCTCCAGCCTCTGGCGCATGGCCGGCGCGAAATCGGCCACCGGCTGGCCGCGCAGCACATCGCCCAGCTGCAGCGTCCACAGTGCCTCGACGCGGATGCGTTCGCGCACCAGTCCGCTTTCGGACAGCAGCTGTGCGAGGCCTTCGGTTGCCGCGCGATAGCGTCCGTCTACGGGGGAAAGTGCGGTGAGGCTTGAGTCCATGGTGTTGGCGGCCGCTGCGGGGCCGTGCGAATGTTAGGATGCGCGCATCATAACTGATGCTGATGAAGGCGGAGCGGCACGCATGGCAACTGAAGAATTCCGGATCGAGCGCGACAGCATGGGCGAGCTGAAGGTCCCCGTCGATGCTTTGTGGGGCGCGCAGACCCAGCGGGCCGTGCAGAATTTTCCGATCAGTGGCAGGCCCATGCCGCGTGCATTCATTCGCGCCGTGGCGCTGATCAAGGCAGCTGCGGCCCGCGCCAATGCATCGCTGGGCCTGCTCGACTCCGCCATCGCCGGGTCGATCGTCGCGGCATCGGAAGATGTCGCCGCCGGTGGCTACGATGCGCAGTTCCCGGTGGATGTCTTCCAGACCGGCTCTGGCACCAGCACCAACATGAATGCCAACGAGGTCATCGCGCGCCTCGCGGCGCAGCGCCTCGGGCGGCCGGTGCACGCCAATGACGAAGTGAACATGGGGCAGAGCAGCAACGACGTGATTCCCACGGCGATCCACGTGAGTGCGGCGCTGCTGTGGCGCGAATCCCTGCTGCCTTCGCTCTCGCACCTGGCTGCCGTGCTGCGCAACAAGGAAGGCGAGGTCGGCCATGTCGTGAAGACCGGACGCACGCATCTGATGGATGCGATGCCGGTCACCTTCGGCCAGGAGATCGGCGCCTGGCGCACCCAGGTCGAGAAGGGCATCGAGCGTGTGACGGCGGTGGAGGCCAGGCTGCTGCAGCTGGCACAGGGCGGCACTGCAGTGGGCACCGGCATCAATGCGCATCCGGAATTCGCGGCGCGCTTCTGCGCCGAACTTTCGCGCGCAACCGGGCTGCCGTTCCGCCCGAATACGAGCCTGTTCGAGGGCATCGCGACGCAGGACACGGCCGTCGAGCTTTCCGGTCAGCTGAAGACTGTCGCCGTCAGCCTCATGAAGATCGCCAACGACCTGCGCTGGATGAACAGCGGGCCGCTGGCCGGCCTCGGCGAGATTGCACTGCCGGCGCTGCAGCCTGGCAGCAGCATCATGCCGGGCAAGGTCAACCCGGTGATTCCCGAGGCCACCGCGATGGTGGCGGCAGAAGTCATGGGCAACGACGTGACCATTTCGGTGGCGGGCCAGTCCGGCAATTTCCAGCTCAACGTGATGCTGCCGGTCATCGCCTACAAGCTCATCGAGAGCCTGCGGCTGCTGGCCAATGTGTCGCGCGCGCTGGGCGATGCCGCGATTGCCGGCTTCACCGTCAACGAATCGCGGCTGAAGGATGCGCTCGAGCGCAATCCGATCCTGGTCACGGCCCTGAATCCGGTGATCGGTTACGAAAAGGGCGCGGCCATTGCCAAGAAGGCCTACGCCGAAGGCAAGCCCATCATCGAGGTGGCGGCAAAGAATACGGATCTGCCGCTCGCACAGCTGCAGGCTCTGCTGGATCCGGCCGAACTCACCCAGGGTGGCATCAAGGGAGGCACGAGCGGAGGAGGGTGATGACGGCACCTGCAACCAATTCCTCCCTGCGGGATGCCGCCTGGCACCGGTTGCTTGCCCGCCTTGCCAACAGCCGGCCGGAACACGATGCGCAGTCCGTGCGCATCGGCGCCGGGCTTGCAGACAGCACCGATCCGCGTCTGCTGCAGTTGATTCCCCCGGACCTGCGCCATGCCGCAGTACTCATCGGTCTGGTTGATTCCGCCGCATCGCCGGGCATGCTGTTGACCGTTCGCGCCGGCCATCTGCGGCAGCACGCAGGCCAGATTGCTTTTCCCGGTGGCGTGATCGAGGCGGCCGATACAGGCCCGGCTGCGGCGGCACTTCGTGAAGCGCAGGAGGAAGTGGGGCTGGACGCGGAAGACGCAACAGTCATCGGCTATCTGCCCGACCAGATCGTGCTGACCGGATTCCGGATCACGCCTGTCGTGGCGCACATTGCCCCCACGTTCGCGCCACGCATCGACGCCGCCGAGGTGCAGAGCGCTTTCGTGCTGCCGTTTGCGGCTTTGCTGGATGCAGGCAACGAACGACAAGGCCTGCGGAACATGGCCGGCATCGAGGTCGCCGTGCGCGACCTGCAGTTCGGCGAGCACCGCATCTGGGGGGCCACGGCCGGCATGCTGTTCGCGCTGCGCGCACTGGCGCTGTCATGAGCGGGTCAGGGGGCGGCACCGGATCACTGGAGGGAATGGTGCGTCTGCTGGCGGTGATGCGGCGGCTGCGTGATCCTTCGGCTGGCTGTCCCTGGGATCTGGCGCAGGACTCCCGCTCGCTGGCCCGCTATGCGCTCGAGGAAGCCTACGAGGTAGTGAGTGCGATCGAATCCGGATCCGACACGGCGCTGCGCGATGAACTCGGCGATCTGTTGTTCCAGGTCGTGTTCCATGCGCAACTCGCGGCCGAACAGGGTCGCTACGATTTCAATGCAGTGGCCGCTGGCATCGCCGACAAGCTCGAGCACCGGCATCCCCATGTGTTCGGCGAGGTTGGCAGCGAACACCCGCAATGGGAGGCCATCAAGGCCAGTCGAACGCGCGGCGCGCGGCGCCACGGGTGCGCTGGACGATGTGCCACTGGCGCTGCCGGCTCTGGCCCGCGCCACGAAGCTCGGCAAACGTGCGGCGACAGTGGGATTCGACTGGCCCGACGCAGCGGGCCCGCATGCCAAGGTGATCGAGGAGCTGGCCGAGGTCGAAGCGGCAAGGGGCGGCGCGCCAGGCTCCACGGTCGAGGACGAAGTGGGGGATCTGCTGCTGGCGGTGACCAGTTACGCCCGACATCTCAAGGTGGATCCGGAGACAGCCCTGCGCCGCGCGAATGCGCGCTTCGAAGGGCGCTTCCGGGCGATGGAAGAAGTGGCCCGGCGCCGGGGGCTCGACCTGGCCGGAATTTCGCCAGAAGAACTGGATCAGCTCTGGGAAGCCGTGAAAAAGAGCGTTCAGTCCTGATTCATCGGCCCGGCAGCAGTATTGCCCCCAAGCCCGCAGAACACCCCACGGGCTGAGGATGGAGGCAACATGAAAAACAGGATTCTCATCAGCGCAGTGGCTCTGGCCATCGCCGCAATTTCCGGCAGCGCACTGGCCGACAACGGCAAGTACCGTGGTGACCGCGATCGTGATCGCGGCTATCGCGACTCCGACTACGCGCGGGTTGTGCGGGTGGAGCCAATGGTCGAGCGCGTTCGTTACAGCGTGCCGGTGGAGCAATGCTGGATCGAAGAGCGCGTGCGTTCGGGCTCGCGCTCGAGCAATGCCGGCGCAGCCGTCGTGGGTGGCGTGATTGGCGCAATCCTCGGCAACAACATCGGCCATGGTGACGGGCGGCGTGCCGCCACGCTGGGCGGTGCAGTGGTCGGTGCTGCGATCGGCAATGAAGTGGGCAAGTCGGACGGCCGCCGTGACTACCGCTCACCTCGTTACGAGGAAGTGGAGCGCTGCAGCACCCGTCACGAAGAGCGGTTCGAGGAGCGCGTGTCGGGCTACCGGGTAACCTATGAGTACAACGGCCGTCGCGGGGTAACCCAGCTGCCGTACGATCCGGGTCGGCGCCTGCGGGTGGCGGTCGATGTTCATCCGCTGGGTTGATCACGTACGATAGGGCCATGCAGCAAGGAACCACAGTAGCAGGCCGCCAGTGGCGGATCAGGGCCGGCATGTTTTTGCCGGTTCTGTGCGTTGCGCTGGGCCTGCATGTGCCCGCCCTGGCGATGTCCGAACCCAGGGGCGACAAAGGCGACAAGAACATTCAGGTGCCGCGGCAGGGCCTGCGCGAGTCGGCGCGGGCGTCCGAGGGTCTTTCCAAGGACCGGATCATTGCCATGGTTGAGAAGCGGTATGCCGGCGCGAAGGTGCTGAAGGCAGATGAAGGCAATCACAAGGGTCGCCGCATTTACGTGCTCCGCCTGTTGTCCAAGGAGGGACGTGTCAAGGATGTCCGGGTGGACGCTGAAACCGGTAGCGAGCTGTAAGTCGTGAGAGTACTGGTTGTAGAAGACGAAACGGCCATCCGCGAGGCCCTGCAGCGCGAGCTGACCGCTGCCGGATTTTCCGTCGATGTGGCAGTCGATGGCGAGGAAGGTCTGTACGCCGGCCTCGAGTATCCCGTTGATGTGGCGGTGATCGATCTGGGGCTGCCCAAATTGCCGGGCCTGGATCTCATCCGCCGGCTGCGCGCCCAGGACAAACGCTTCCCCATCCTGGTGCTGACCGCGCGAGATCGCTGGCAGGACAAAGTGGAAGGGCTGGACGCCGGTGCCGACGACTACGTCGCCAAGCCATTTCATTTCGAAGAGGTTCTGGCGCGGCTTCAGGCCCTGTTGCGGCGAAGCGGCGGCTGGGCATCTTCGAGCCTCGCCTGCGGTCCGGTGGTGCTCGATACCCGCACCCAGACCGTATCGGTGGAAGGCAATCCGGTGGAGCTGACCACATTCGAGTACCGGATCCTCGAGCATCTGATGCTCAAGGCCGGAGATGTCATTTCCAAGACCGATCTCACCGAGCAGCTGTACGAGCAGGATTTCGAGCGCGACAGCAACGTGATCGAAGTGTTCATCGGGCGGTTGCGTCGCAAACTGGATCCAGACGACCGCATCAAGCCGATCGAAACACTGCGCGGTCGCGGTTATCGTTTCGCGCTGGCGCGCAACGCCGGTTGACTCCGGCTTTCGGCATGCGCTCGGTCAGTCAGCGCCTGCTGGTTTCCATCACGCTGCTGTTGCTGCTGTTTTTTGGTGTGATGGTTGCCGTGCTCGACGCCCGGTTCCAGCGCCTGGCGCGCGACTCCCTGCGTGAACAGCTGAATGCCCAGATCGTGGCATTGATTGCTTCGGCTGAACCGGACAGCAGCGGTCGCATCGTGCCGCGACTCACCGATGCAGAATCCCGGCTCACGACGCCGGGGTCCGGTCTGTATGCCGCTGTCAGCGATGGCGGTGCAGAACCTTATTGGCGTTCGCCCTCCGCCGCAGGCAGCGTGCTTCGGTTCGGGCCACAGCAGGCGCCTGGCGTACGCAAGTTCCACTATCTCAGCGACGAACATGATGTGCGTCTGGCAGTGGTCAGCCTCGGCCTGCAGTGGGAAGACGAAGCCAGTGTGCTGACCTTCAGCGTGGCGTCCGACATGACTCCGTTTGAAGAACAGCTCGCTCGCTTCCGGCGTGGGTTGCTCAGCGGATTTGCAGTGGTGGCCGTGCTGTTGCTGTTGTCGCTGGCCGCGCTGCTGCGCTGGGCCCTGGCGCCGCTGCGACGTCTCGAGACGCAGATCCATTCGGTGGAGCGTGGCGAGCGTGAGCAGCTGGACGATCGCTGGCCCACCGAACTCGATGGCGTGGTGGCCAATCTCAATACCCTGCTGGGCGCCGAACGCACCCGCATTGCGCGCTATCGCGACACGCTCGGCAATCTCGCGCACAGCCTGAAGACACCACTTGCCGTATTGCGCGCGAGCTTCTCGCCCGGTGCGCCCGGTGCGGCGCAGGTCAATGAGCAGGTGGACCGCATGTCGGTGATCATCGAACACCAGTTGCGCCGGGCGGCTACCAGCGGCGGTGCCAGCGTCGGACGCCATGCGGTGGAACTGTTGCCGATCGCGCAGGATCTGCGCAAAGCCTTGCTGAAGGTGCACGGCAGCAAGGATTTCTCGCTGGAGCTGGCCATTGGTGCGGAGCTGCTGTTCGTGGGCGATCGCGATGACCTCACCGAGGCACTGGGCAACCTGATGGACAACGCCGCCAAGTGGTGCCGCTCCCGGGTGCGGGTGAGTGCGACCTTGCAGGACTCGGTCGGTGCAGCCCAGAAACTGGCGATCGTCGTGGAAGACGATGGTCCGGGTGTGGCGGCCATGGACCGGGAACGGGTGCTGGAGCGCGGCGCCCGGGCAGATGAGCACACGCCAGGGCATGGCCTCGGGCTGGCGATGGTGCGGGATATGGCCGGCTTGTATGGCGGCCGTCTCGCCATCGATGAATCAGCCCTCGGTGGCGCCCGGGTCGAGCTACGGCTACCTGGACGCATGAGGTAGAATCGGGAGGATGAGATCCCCCGAAATGACGACCTGGACCCCGACCAGCTGGCTGACCCGCAAAGCGCAGCAACAGCCGAATTATTCCGACGCCGCCGCGCTGGAGCGCGCCGTGTCGCAGCTGTCGCGGCTGCCGCCGCTGGTGGTTTCCTGGGAAATCGAGGCCTTGCGCGAGCGGCTGGCCGGCGCGCAGCGCGGTGAGTCCTTCCTGCTGCAGGGCGGGGATTGCGCCGAGAGTTTTGCCGATTGCGAGTCCGACCGCATCGCCAAACAGCTGAAGGTCATCCTGCAGGTCAGCCTGGTGCTGCTGCATGGCCTGAAGCGCCCGATCATCCGTGTGGGCCGCATGGCCGGGCAGTACGCCAAGCCACGCTCTGCGGATACCGAGACCAAAGACGGCGTCACGCTGCCGAGTTACCGCGGCGACATCATCAACCATCCGGAATTCACGCTCGAAGCCCGCGAGCCTGATCCGCAGCTGCTGTTGCGCGGTTACGAGCGCGCTGCGCTCACGCTGAATTTCGTGCGCGCGCTGATCGATGGCGGCTTTGCCGATCTGCATCATCCCGAATACTGGGATCTGGGTTTCCTCACGCATTCACCGGCGAAGGTGGCCTACGAAAACATCGTGCGCTCCATCGCCGATTCGCTCGACTTCTTCGAATCGCTCACCGGTGGTCCGGTGCACGATGCCGGTCGCATCGATTTCTACGCCAGCCACGAAGGCCTGCACCTGCAGTACGAACAGGCGCAGACGCGCTTCATTCCGCGTTCGCAGAACTGGTACAACCTGTCCACGCACATGCCGTGGATCGGCATGCGCACCGCGCAGCTCGATGGCGCGCATGTGGAATACTTTCGCGGTATCTCCAATCCGGTGGGCGTCAAGGTGGGCGCGGCCATGGACAGCGGCTGGCTGCAGGGTCTTGTCACAACGCTCAATCCGAACAACCAGCCCGGCCGGCTGACGCTCATCCATCGCTTCGGTGCGAAGGAAATCGAGAAGAACCTGCCGCGGCTGATCAGCGCCGTGAAGGAAACCGGGCAGACCGTGCTGTGGGTCTGCGATCCCATGCACGGCAACACCGAAAGCACGGTTGGTGGCTACAAGACCCGGCGTCTGGAGAACATCCAGAAGGAGCTCGAACTGGCCTTCGATGTGCACGAGGCCAATGGCTCGCGCCTCGGCGGTGTGCATCTGGAAATGACGGGTGAAGACGTGACCGAATGCACCGGTGGCGCACGTGGCCTTTCCGATGCAGACCTCGCCCGCGCTTATCGCACGCAGGTGGATCCACGACTGAACTACGAACAGGCACTGGAACTGGCTCTGGTGATCGCCGAGCGCAGCAAGAAGGCGCGGCGCCCCTGAGCTTCGACGGCCGGGAGTTCGCGAGCGCGCTGCCGCGACGTCCCGGCGTCTACCGCATGTACGGCGACGAGTCGCCGACACCCGAATCACTGCTCTATGTCGGCAAGGCCGCGAGTCTGCGCGATCGCGTGGGCAGTTATTTCCAGCAGGGGAAGCAGGCGCCGAAGGTCGAGGCGCTGGTTCGGCAGATCCGGCACATTGAAGTCACGGTCACCGCCTCGGAAACGGAAGCGCTGCTGCTCGAGTTCAACCTGATCAAGGAACACCGCCCGCGTTTCAACGTGGTGCTGCGGGACGACAAGAGCTTTCCGTACATCCAGCTGCATGAACACGAGTTTCCGCGCCTGGCGGTCTATCGTGGCGTCCGTTCCGGGGCAGGGCGTTTCTTCGGCCCGTATCCGGATGCACGGGCCGTGCGGGCTTCCTTGCAGCAGTTGCAGAAGCTGTTCCGGCTGCGCAATTGTCGCGACAGTTTCTTCGCGCATCGCACGCGGCCCTGCCTGCAGCATCAGATTGGCCGTTGTTCCGCGCCCTGCGTGGGCCTGATCGATGCGGCCTCCTATGCGCGCGATGTCGATGCCGTCGTCATGGTGCTGGAGGGTCGCGACAGCGAAGTGACTGGCGCGCTGGAGTCGCAGATGCAGGCGGCTGCCGAAGCACTGGATTTCGAGCGTGCAGTGCTGCTGCGCGACCAGCTCGTGAACCTGCGCAAGCTGCAGGCCGAACAATCCATCGATGCCGGCAGCCTGCGTGATGTCGACGCCGTGGCGATCGTGGGTGATCCAGGCGATTACGTGGTGAGCCTGCTGCTGGTGCGCGGCGGGCGCAGCCTCGGCACCACCAGCTATTTCCCGCGCGCGCCAGGCAGCGCGGAAGAAGTGCTGGCTTCCTTCCTGCTGCAGCACTACGCACGCGAAGAACCGGCCGCAGAGCTGCGGGTGAACCTGGATCTGCCCGACGCTGTTGCCGTCGGCGAAGCGCTCGCCCAGCAGCATGGCCGGCAGATCGTGGTGTCGCGGCCTGCTCGCGGCCTCGCTGCCCGCTGGGTGGAAGCGGCAGTCAACAATGCCGAACAGGCGCAGCGCATGCGGCAGGCGCGCCGCAGCGATGCGGAAGATCTGCTCGAGGCCCTGCGCGAGGCCCTGCAGCTGGAGGTGGTGCCGGCCAGGCTGGAGTGCTTCGACATCAGCCACACGGGCGGGGAAGGTACGGTGGCTTCCTGCGTGGTCTTCACCACCGAGGGCATCGCGAAGAAGGAATACCGGCGCTTCAACATCGAGACGGCTGTCGGGGGCGACGACTATGGCGCGCTGCGCGAAGCCGTGGGCAGGCGCTTCACCCGCATCCAGGCTGGCGAGTTGCCAAGGCCCGATGTGCTGCTGATCGATGGTGGCAGGGGGCAGGTCAACGCCGTGCTGCCCGTGCTCGCAGAACTTGGCTTCGCCTCGCAGCTGGTGCTGGGTGTTTCGAAGGGTCCGGATCGACGCGCGGGGCAGGAGCTGCTGCATCGGGGTGATGCCGACGCGGCCTTCAGCCTGCCGCCGGATTCACTGGCATTGCGGCTGATCCAGCGTGTGCGCGACGAGGCGCATCGCTTCGCGATCAAGGGCCATCGGCGCAAGCGCGCCCGACGGCATCAGGAGTCGGTGCTGGAAGCCGTGCCGGGTCTCGGCCCCGCCAAGCGCCGCGATCTGCTGCAGCACTTCGGCGGCTTGCAGGGCGTGATGCGCGCGGGTGCTGCGGATCTGGCGCAGGTGAAAGGAATCGGCCCGGTGCTGGCGCAGGTCATTTATGATCACTTGCACCCGGGCGCCTGAGACTCGGGGCTGAACAAACATGGCCTGGAATCTTCCGAACATACTCACCTGGCTGCGCATCCTCGCCGTTCCGGTGCTGCCGGTGCTGTTCTTCCTGCCATACCACTGGGCTGATCCAGCGGCTGGCCTGCTGTTCGCAGCGGCCTCAATCACCGATTCCCTCGATGGGTACTTTGCGCGGCGCATGGGCCTCACCTCCCGGCTGGGGGCGTTTCTCGACCCAGTGGCCGACAAACTGATCGTGGCCGTGGCACTGGTGCTGCTGGTGAGCAAGGATCCACCCGGCGGCGAATGGCACTGGATCATCGTGCTCATGGCCTGCGTGATCATCGGTCGCGAGATCGCGATCTCGGCACTGCGCGAATGGATGGCGGAGCTGGGGCAGCGCACGCGGGTCGCGGTATCGCAACTGGGCAAGTACAAGACCATCCTGCAGATGGTCGGGCTGTCGATGATGCTCTACCGGTATCCGCTGTTTGGTCTGGACGTCTACCTGATCGGGCTGGTGCTGACGGTGCTGGCGGCAGTCCTGACGCTCTGGTCCATGGTCAGCTACCTGCGGGCCGCGTGGCCGGTACTGACGGCGCCGGAATGATTTTGCGCAATCACGCATCGTTTGCTTGACTTGTACGGGCGGGAATCTACAATTTCGCCCCTCTTCGATGCGGGAATAGCTCAGTTGGTAGAGCGCAACCTTGCCAAGGTTGAGGTCGAGGGTTCGAGCCCCTTTTCCCGCTCCATTCCTTATCCGGCATAAGGCTAGGTGGCAGAGTGGTCATGCAGCGGCCTGCAAAGCCGTGTACGCCGGTTCGATTCCGACCCTAGCCTCCACCACCCGGAAATCCCGAAATCAGTTAAGGTGCGCCTGCATCCGGGCTTGCCCGATGCGGACGTGGCGAAACTGGTATACGCAGCAGACTTCAATTGGAGTGCCCGGCAGGAAACCGCCGGAGCAGAACCGCTCAAAGTCGGGGAACGCCGTGCTTTCGGGCATGTGCCAATCCCGAGCCAAGCCGTCGGCCCCTGGGGCCCGCCGGAAGGTGTAGAGACTGGACGGGCGGCACCTAAGGATTCGTTAACAAGCGTCATCTAGGGTGAAGGGACAGTCCAGACCACGAACGCGAACCGCGAACCGGTGCGCGGCGGTGCAAACCGAAGTGGTAAGAAAATCTGCTTTCCGAAAGGGAGTGTGGGTTCAAGTCCCGCCGTCCGCACCACCTTCATTGAACGCCAGCGGTTCGAAACAGAGGCGAAGTGCTCGAAGTCAGTAACCTGCATCTGTGGCGTGGCGATCGGCATCTGTTGCGCGGGGTGAATTTCACGCTGTTCGGCGGGCAGTCGCTGCAGCTGCTGTGGCCGAATGGCACCGGCAAGACATCGCTGCTGCGCTGCATTGCCGGCTTCCTGCATGCTGAAGAAGGCGCCGTGCGCTGGCAGGGCAAGCCGGTCAACGATGATCCGGAGTCCTTCCACTGGAACCTCGCGTACCTCGGCCACGAAACTGCACTCAAGGGTGACCTGACCGCCTTCGAGAACCTGCGTTTTGCCTGTGCCTTGCGCAGCCCGCCCACGGCTGACCAGTTGCGCGCCACGCTTGCGGAAGTCGGGCTCGCGAAGCTGGATCCTGATCAGCCCGTGCGGAGTTTTTCGGCTGGCCAGCAGCGTCGTGTCGCTCTGGCGCGACTTTCGCTGTGGGGCGCGAAGCTGTGGTTGCTGGATGAGCCAGCCGCCAATCTCGATGCAGCCGGACAGGCGCTGCTCACCGGAATGCTGCAGGCGCATCTGCAGGCGGGTGGCATGGCCATGCTGGCGACACATCAGGCCATTGAATTGCCCGGTGCGGATTGTCGTCTCTGGCAACAGCCCCAGGAGCTGGTATGAACGCGCCGCGCAACACGGCCATCGCGGCCGCTGCAGCCATCCTGCAGCGTGATCTGCTGCTGGCTTTTCGCAGGCCGGGCGAATGGCTGCAACCGCTGGCCTTCTTCCTGATCGTCACCGTGCTGTTTCCACTGGCGCTGGATCCGGAAGCGGCGCGCCTGCGTTATGTGGCGCCGGCCGCGCTGTGGGTCTCCCTGCTGCTGGCATCGCTGCTGGCGCTGGATTTCCTGTTCCGCGAAGACGCGCGGGATGGAACTTTGGAGCAGTACGTACTGTCTGGACAACCATTCACGGCATTGTTGCTGGCGAAGACGGCCACGCACTGGCTGCTGACGGGGCTCCCGCTGGCCATTGCAGGTCCGCTCGCGGCAATCAGTCTGGGCGCGCCGCCGGGTGCCGTGCCGGTCATCTTCGTGGCGCTGCTGCTCGGCAGCGTGACCTTGAGTCTGCTGGGATCCATCGGAGCAGGGTTGACGCTGGGCGTACGACGCGGTGGCGCGTTGTTGTCACTGCTGGTGCTGCCGCTGGCCATGCCGGTGCTGGTGTTCGGAGCAAGGGCCACGGCGATGGCGATCGCGGGTGACGATGCTTCCAGCGGGTTGTATCTGCTCGCTGCGATGGGTGTGCTTTCGATGACCCTGGCGCCACTGGCTGCGGCAGCGGCCGTGCGGATCAGCCTGGAGTAAACTCTCGATCATGAATTGGGTCTGGTTCCATCGCTTCGGCTCACCGCCGTATTTCTACCGCATCGCCGGACTGTGGGCGCCGTGGTTGCTCGGCATTGCCGCAGTGCTGCTCGTCATCGGTCTCTACGGTGGCCTGGTGGTGGCGCCGGTCGATTACTTCCAGAGTGATGTCTATCGCATCATCTACGTGCATGTTCCGGCCTCGTACCTCGCACTGATGACCTACACCTGGATGGCGCTCGCGGCAGCAGCAGGCCTCATCTGGCGCATCAAGATCGCACATGCCGTGGCGGCCGCCTGCGCGCCGGCCGGGGCGAGCTTCACGGCCGTGTCGCTGCTCACCGGCATGATCTGGGGGCAACCCACCTGGGGCACCTGGTGGGCGTGGGATCCGCGCATCGTGTCGCAGCTGTTCGTGCTGTTCTTCTTCCTGGGTTACATCGGGCTGCGCGGTGCAATTGAAGACCGCGACCGTGCCGACCGGTCCAGTGCGGTGCTCGCCATCGTGGGTATCGTCAATGTCCCCATCGTGCACTTCTCGGTCGACTGGTGGAATTCCCTGCATCAGGCTCCCACGCTGATGCGCAGTGATGGCCCGACGATGCCGATGTCCATGGCCTGGCCGCTGCTGGTGATGCTGGGCGCCTACACCTTCTATTTTTTCGCCATCATGCTGATGCGCGCGCGGGCCGAAGTCCTGCGGCGTGAACGTGGTGGCACCTGGGTGCGCGAAGAACTCGCGCGAGGGGATGTGTCGCCATGAATGAATTCCTGCAGATGAGCGGCTATGCCGCCTATGTATGGTCGGCCTATGGCCTTGCCATCGGTGGCCTGCTGTTGAATGTGTGGCTGGCGCGGCGACAGATGCGCGAAGCGCGCGTGCAGGCGCGGCGTCGCCTCGCGATGCAGGATTCGCCATGACGCCCGCACGCCGCCGTCGCATGTACATGGTGCTCGGCATCCTGGCCGGAGTGGGCGTCGCCACTGCCTTCGCACTGCAGGCCTTCAAGAGCAGCATTGGTTACAAGGATCCCACTGCGGTGCTTGCCGGCGCGGTGGAACCAGGCAAGCGATTCCAGCTCGGCGGCATGGTCAAGAAAGGCAGCGTGCTGCGCACCTCCGGCAGCCTGGAGATGCGCTTCGTGGTCACGGATTTCCTGCACGAAGTGCCGGTGGTCTACACCGGTGTGCTGCCTGATCTCTTCAAGGAGAACTCCGGCGTCGTCACCAATGGCCGCCTGAATGATCGCGGTGAGTTCATCGCCGACGAAGTGCTTGCCAAACACGACGAGAACTACATGCCCACCGCCGTCCAGAAGTCCCTGCAGAAGGGCGAATCGCGGCTCGATCCACCCCCGCAGGTCAATTGATGATTCCCGAAATCGGTCAGTTCGCGATGGTCCTGGCGCTGCTGCTGGCAGTCGCGCAGGCAGTCTTCGGCATCGCCGGCCCATGGCGCGGGAACCAACGCTGGATGCAGGCCACTTATCCGGCGGTAGCGGGGCAGTTCGTGCTGCTGACGCTGGCGTTCGGCTGTCTCGTCTGGTCTTTCGTGCACAACGACTTTTCCGTGCGCATGGTGGCGGCGCATTCCAATTCAGCGCTGCCGGTTTATTTCCGGGTTGCCGCGGCCTGGGGCAACCACGAGGGCAGCCTGCTGTTCTGGGTGTTCGTGCTTTCCACCTGGACGCTCGCCGTCGCTGCGTTCTCCGGCAATCTGCCGCGACCCTTCACCGCCCGCGTGCTGGGTGTGCTCGGCATCATCAGCGTGGGCTTCCTGCTGTTCTCGCTGGCCACCTCCAATCCCTTCGAGCGGCTGCAGCCGGCACCGCCGGATGGCGTCGATCTCAATCCCGTGCTGCAGGACTTCGGCCTGACCATCCATCCGCCGATGCTGTATGTCGGTTATGTGGGTTTCTCGGTGGCCTTCGCCTTCGCCTGCGCGGCGATGATCGAGGGCAAGCTCGACCAGACCTGGGCGCGCTGGACGCGACCCTGGACCACCATCGCCTGGATGTTCCTGACGGTGGGCGTTGCCCTGGGCAGCTGGTGGGCCTACTACGAACTCGGTTGGGGCGGCTGGTGGGCCTGGGATCCAGTGGAGAACTCGATCCTCATGCCGTGGCTGCTGGGCACGGCGCTGATCCATTCGCTGGCCGTGACGGACAAACGTGGCCTGTTCAAGAGCTGGACGCTGCTGCTCGCCATCATGGCGTTCTCTTTCTGCCTGCTGGCCACCTTCATGGTGCGTTCGGGTGTGCTGGTGTCGGTGCATAGTTTTGCTGCGGATCCGACGCGCGGCATTTTCATCCTCACGTTCCTGGGCCTCACCATCGGCGGCGCGCTCACTCTGTACGTATGGCGCGCGCCGTTGCTGCGATCCTCGGCCGGCTTCGATCTCGTGTCGCGCGAGAGCTTCCTGCTGTTCAACAACATCCTGCTGGTGATCGCCACGGCGGTGGTGTTCGGCGGCACGATGGCACCGTTGTTTGCCGATGTGCTCGGGCTCGGCACGCTGTCCGTGGGCGCGCCTTACTTCAATGCCATGTTCCTGTTGCCGATCCTGCCGTTGCTGGCGCTGGTTTCCGTGGGCACCTTCGCGCGCTGGAAACGCGGCGCGCTCGGCGAATCGCGCCAATCCATTCTCGGCAGCCTGGTGCTTGCCGTGATCCTGGGGCTGGCGCTGATTCTCGGCCTGTATGGAGATCGCTCGCTGCTGGGCCCGATCGGCGTCGTGATCGGCGTCTGGATCGTGCTCTCGTCGCTGGTGGACCCAGTCGATCGCCTGCGTCGTGGCCTCTCGCTCTCTCCGGCGATACTCGGCATGACGATCGCGCACATCGGGCTCGGCATCATCACTATCGGCGTCACCACCATGGAAACCCGGATGCAGGAGCGCGACGTGGCGCTGACGCCGGGGCAGCAGATCGAACTCGGACGATACGCCTTCCGTTTCGAAGGCATCGAGGAAGCCGACGGGCCCAATTACGACGCGGTCCGCGCGCGCGTGGTCGTCACGCACGATGGCAAGCCCGACACCGTGCTGTTTCCGGAGCGCCGCAGTTACCTGGTGCAGGAGCAGGCGCTGGCCGAGGCCTCGCTGGGCGTGGGCTGGCGGCGCGATCTGCTGGCCACGCTGGGCGAGGAAGTCGGCGGCGGCGCCTGGAGTTTCCGGCTGCAGGTGCGACCGCTGATGCGCTATGTGTGGTTTGGTGCGGCGCTGATGGCTTTCGGCGGGTTCCTCTCCACCCTGGATCGCCGCTACCGGCGTCGGCGTGAAGCAGCAGATACAGCCGCAGAATCGGCTGTGGCGGCAAGCGGTGGCGTGGCATGAACCGCTTCTTCATTCCGCTGGTGGCCTTCGTCCTGCTGGTGGTGGTGTTCGGCGTGTCATTGAAGCGCGCGCCTGAAAAAATGCTGGTGCCTTCTGCGCTGATCGGCAAGGCGGCACCCGAGTTCTCGCTGCCGGATCTGGTGCGACCTGGCGAAGTGGTGAACAGCGCCACGTTCAAGGGCCGCTGGTACCTGGTGAACGTGTGGGGAACCTGGTGCCCCGAATGCCGCGCCGAACACGAGACGCTGCTGGATATCCAGCGCGAGGGCAAGGCGCTGATCATCGGCCTGAACTACAAGGATGACGATGGCCTGGCGCGACAGTGGTTGCAGGAGCTCGGTAATCCCTATGAGGCGGTGGCCGTGGACCGCGAAGGCCGCGCTGCCATCGACTACGGCGTGTACGGCGCCCCGGAAAGCTTTCTGGTCAATCCAGAAGGCGTGATCGTGCACAAGGTGGTGGGAGTCGTGACGCCGGAGCGCTGGCGCACCGTCATGCTGCCGATGATTGAAGGAACTGCGAAGTGACGCGAAACCTGCTGCGGGTGGCGCTGCTCACCCTGTGTTCCCTGCCTGCATTCGCCATCGATCCGGCGCCGCCGCTGGAAGATCCAGTGCAACAGACACGGTACCTCGATCTCATCCATGAACTGCGTTGCCTGAAGTGCCAGGGCGAGACAGTGGCCGACACACCGGCCCAGTTCGCGGTGGACATCCGCCGCCAGGTGCGCGAGATGGTGCAGGCGGGCAAGTCGGATCAGGAAGTGCGGCAGTACATGGTCGACCGGTATGGCGAGATCATCCTGCTGAAGCCGATGTGGTCGGCAGCCGGTGCCTGGTTGTGGCTTGCGCCCGGGCTGTTCCTGCTGGGCGGCATCGCCATTGCGTGGCGCATTCTGCGGCAGCGAAATGCGTTGCTGGCCAATGATGACTCCGAGGTCGGCGAAGAGCCGGTGAACCGTTCATGAGCACCTTTGTCATTCTTGCTGTCCTGTTGACCCTGGCTGCCCTCGGCGCGCTCGCATATCCCCTGTTGCAGCGGCGATCAGATGCGCCACCCGCCTGGCCCATGGCAGGCCTGGTGGCGGTGCTCTTCCTGGGTTGTGCCGCTGCGCTGTACCCGGTGTGGAGCAACTGGAACTGGTCATCGCCTGGCCCGGCGGCCGATTCGCCCCAGGCCATGGTCGGTCGGCTTGCGCGGCGGCTCGAGAAACAGCCGGATGACCTGCAGGGCTGGCTGCTGCTGGGGCGCTCCTACAACGAGATCGGGCAGTTTCCGCTCGCGGCGCGTGCCTACCAGCGGGCCGACAAACTTGCAGAAGGACGCAACGTCGAGGCACTGCTCGGCATGGGTGATGCGTTGATTGCAGCCGGCCGCAGCGAACTCACGGGTGCAGCGGGGCGGCTCTTCGAGAAGGCGCTGGAAATCGAGCCCAACTCGGTTCAGGCGCTGCTGTATGGCGCACTGGCTGCGATGGAACGCAATGAGTTGCCGGTGGCACGTGCGCGATTCGCACGCCTGCTGGAAGGCAATCCGCCGCCCGAGGCGCGGAGCCTCATTGAACGTCAGTTGCAGGTGCTGGACGCCATGGCGGTGATGGCATCCGCACCGTCAGCCCCGGCCGCGCAGGCCGGAGCCGCTGCTCCAGGCGCACCCGCAGCAGCTTCCGCAGCGGTGGTCAGGATTCCGGTGCGCATCACGCTGGCAGCGGGCGTTGCAGCCAAGGCCATGGCGGGTGCTCCACTGTTTGTGCTTGCCCGCGTGCCGGGTCAACGCCAACCGCTGGCGGCCAAGCGCCTCGAAGCAAAGTTTCCGCAGGATGTCGAACTGCTGAGCACCGATGCCATGGCGGGCGCAGTGTTCACCGCCGGGCAGGAGCTGGAAGTCGAAGCGCGGGTGGCCAATGGCGGCAGTGCGATTTCGCGTAGCGGAGATCCTTTCGGCGTGGTGAAGATCAAGGCAGGGGCCAGCAGCCGCGCTTCCATAGAGATCAACCAGTTGAAACCGTAAATCCGGTATCCTGTTATGGATAGTCATATCTGATTGGTTCCGGGGGGATTCATGCGACGTCTGATTAATCTTGGCGCCTGCGCGGCTGTTGCGCTGGGTGTGGTGGCTTGTGTTGCGACCGTCGATTCGGGTGGCAACGCCGGTGGCGCGAAGTCCCCCCGCAACGCGGCAGCCGCTGCGACGGAATGGGCCGAGCATGGTCGCGATGGCGACGAACAGCGCTACAGCCCGCTGAAGCAGATCAACGTCGAGACCATCAAGGACCTGGGCCTCGCCTGGGCCGTCGATATGCCCGAGAAGGGCCAGTACCAGTCGACTCCGATCATGGTCGATGGTCGCATCATCGTGACCACGCCCTGGAGCTACGCCTACGCCTTCGACGCGAAGACCGGCGCACAGCTGTGGAAGTACAACCCCAAGGTGCCGCGCGAAATGGCGGCCACCAGCCTGTGCTGCAACAACTCGAATCGTGGTGCTGCCTACTGGAAGGGCAAGGTCATCTGGGCCACGCTCGACGGTCGCCTGATCGCCGTCGATCTCAAGACCGGGAAGCGCATCTGGGAAACCCAGACCTTCAATCCCGCCGACCCGATGTCGATCACCGGCGCGCCCCGCATTGGCAATGGCATCGTGTTCATCGGCCAGGGTGGTGGTGAGTATCACCAGCGCGGATTCATGTCTGCCTACGATGCCGAAACCGGCAAGCAGCTGTGGAAATTCTTCCTGGTGCCCGGTGACCCTTCGAAGGGCCCGGACGGCGTAGCCTCCGACGAAGTGATGGCCATGGCCGCCCGGACCTGGAAGGGTGAGTGGTGGAAATTCGGTGGTGGCGCCACGGTCTGGGATGGCATGGTCTACGACAAGGTCAACGACCTCATCATCGTCGGTACGGGCAACGGTGCACCGTGGCCAGCCGAAGTGCGCTCGCCCGGCGGCGGCGACAATCTCTTCACCGCATCCATCGTTGCCCTGAACGCGAAGACGGGTAAGTACGCCTGGCACTACCAGACCGTACCGATGGAGAGCTTCGACTTCGACAACACCTCGCCGCTGACCCTCGCGAACGTCACCATCGACGGACAGCAGAAGCGCGTGGTGATGCAGATCCCGAAGAACGGCGTGTCCTACGTGATCGAGGCTGGCACCGGCAAGGTGATCAGTGCGCAGCTCGTCGTGCCGTTCGCCAACTGGCTGACCGGCTTCGACAAGGCCAGGAACTGGGCACCGATCCTCAATCCGGAAGCCAATTACGGCGCCACCGGCAAGGGCTGGTACGTGATCCCGTTCCAGACCCATGTGTGGGCTCCGCAGTCCTTCAATCCCGAGACGGGCCTCCTTTATCTGCCGATCCGCAATGCCAGCTACGGCATGGTGGCGCAGGCTGGCGCGAAGATGGGTAACCAGCTGCTGTCGATCATCGTCGGCGGGCCGAATGCCACGCCGCAGGTGCCGCGTCCGAATCCCGCACCCACGGGTTCGTGGCTCGCCGCCTGGAATCCGGTAACGCAGAAGGAAGCCTGGCGCGTGCCGGTTACCTCCGGTCAGACCGCAGGCAGCAGTGCCGCCGGCACGATGACCACGGCCGGCAATCTGGTGTTCCAGGCCAGCACTGCTCCGCAGCAGGGTGGGCCAGCGCAGCAGGTGATGGTGGCTTACCGTGCCGATAACGGCGAGAAGGTCTGGACCGGTGTCACCGGGACGAACATCACTGCCGGTGCCATTTCGTACGAGCTGGGTGGTGAGCAGTACATCGCGGCCGTTGGTGTGGGCCGGGTGGTTGCGTTCAAGCTGGGTGGCAAGACCGCATTGCCGCCGCCACCTGCACCGGCACCGCCGCAGGTGCTCAATCCTCCTGCCAATTTCGGCACCGATGCACAGCTCGCGCTCGGCCTGGAAAAGTACGGCCAGAACTGCTCGATCTGCCATGACAACGGCCGGAACATGAACAATGCGCCGGACCTGCGTTACTCGCCCTTCCTGCTGACCGCCGATGCATTCAAGGCGGTGGTGATCGACGGTATCAAGACCGAGAACGGCATGAATTCGTTCAAGCTGGCGATCTCGCTGGAAGACACGGAAGCCATTCGTGCGCATCTCACGAGCCTTGCCAACACGCTGAAGAGCGCACCGCCGGTACCGCCGCGTGGTGGTGGCCCGGGCGGGGCGGGTGGTCCGGGTGGCGCACGCGCCGGTGGTCCGCCAGCTGTTCCGGCTGCGCCTGCTGCTGCCGCGGCGCCGGCGGCCGGCCTGCACCAGTAACCGCAACCGCTGGACAGGTTCGTTCTCGCGACCACGCGGCTTCGTAAAACCGAGGCAGCGTGGTCGATTTCATTGCGGGTCCGGGAGAAAGCATGCGACGCCTGATTGCCAATCTTCCTGTGCCGACACCTGCCGGGCGCGGTCGTTAAGTTCATGCCGATCAGCAGTTTCTTTCCGACCCGCATCTACTCGGCAGCGCTGCCGCAAGCTCGCCGTGTCGCGCTCAATGCGCGTCTGCTGAATGAATGCCTGCAGCTGCGAGAAGACGATGTGGCTGGTCAGCGCTGGTCGAAACGCAACTACCCTGGCGGATTCACTTCCTATGCATCGGCCAGCCGCATGCACCGGCTTTCGCCCACCTTTGCCCAGCTGGAAAAACTCATCAACCGCCATGTCGGGCGCTATGTGCAGGAACTGGAATTCGACCTGGGGGACAGATCCCTTGCGATGACAGACTGCTGGGTCAACATCATGCCGCGCGGCGTGACGCACAGCCTGCATCTGCATCCACTGTCGGTGATCAGTGGCACGTATTACGTGCGCGTGCCCAAGGGTTCGCCCGGATTGAAATTCGAGGATCCGCGGCTGGATCGCTACATGGGTGCACCGCCGCGCCGGCAGGATGCGGCGCAGCGAAACCGCGGCTGGGTGGTCATGCCTGCGGCTGCAGGAGAGTTGCTGCTGTTCGAGAGCTGGCTGCGCCACGAGGTGGTGGCCAATCCGGCAGCAACGGAAAGGATTAGCATCAGTTTCAACTATGGTTGGGGTTGATCCATTCGGCTGGAATTCATCTGGGGGAATCATGAAACGCGAACAGCAAGACTCGGGCGGCAACATGGATCGTCGCAATTTTCTGGGTGGCGTAGCCGTGTCGGCGGGCGCCGTATCACTGCTCGCACAGGTTGCGACACCTTCGGGTGCGGCCGCCGCTGCGGAACCTGCACGGCCTGCACCGCCGCCAGCGGCACCTGCGGCGCGCCAGCAGTCACAGCTCACGGATCTCAAGGGCAAGACGGTCTACATCACTGGCGGCAACACCGGCATCGGTCTTGGCATCGCCCGTGCGGCGGCCAATGCCGGCATGAACGTGGTCATGGGCTACATCCAGGACGATCAGGTCGAACCGGCCCTGAAACTGTTCAAGCCTGACCAGAAAAACCGTGTCATTGCCATTCGTCACGACGTGACGGATCGCGCTGGCTGGACCAAGACGCTGGCCGAGATCAATGCGAAGTTCGGAAACCTGCACCTGCTGGTGAACAACGCCGGCATCAAGACGCTGACACAGGCGAGCAAGGCAGCAGCGCCCGCCTGGGACGCGGCAGTAGCCGTCAATTTCACCGGCATCTACAACGGTTGCGCGGCTGTCATTCCGCACATGCTGGCGCACAAGGAAGGCGCGCATATCGTCACCACGGCTTCGATGGGTGGCATCCTGCCGGGCGTGAACGCGGGTGTTTACACGGCCACCAAGTTTGCGGCCTTCGGCATCATGGAGGCACTGCGCGTCGAACTGATGGGCACCAACATCGGTACCTCCGTCTATTCGCCAGGCGGCGTCAGCACGGACAACATGCTTTCTGCCGCCGGCACGGAAGCGCTGATGATGGATCCCATCGAAGCGGGCGAGCGTGTGCTGCATGGCGTGAAACACAACGATCTCTTCATCTTCACGCACCCGGAGTTCAAGCCCGGCATGAAAGAACGTTTCGACGCGATCCTGGCTTCGGTGCCCAGCGAGCCGTTTCCGGCGGCGCGTGCACAGGCCGAAACCCGCGTGCTGACGGCTGCGCCGTATGCACCGGAGATCGTGCATCGCAGCCAGACGCGCCGCAGTTACCGCGACTGAGAGCCGGGCGCCGCGCCTTCCTTCTGCAGCAGCTTGCGTTTGCGCTGGATGCCCCACTTGTAGCCACTGAGGTCGCCGTTGCCGGCGACCACGCGGTGGCAGGGCACCAGCACGGCGATGTGGTTGGTGGCGCAGGCCCGCGCAACGGCGCGGGCGCTGGTGGGCGCGCCGATGCTGCGCGCCAGCGCCGCGTAGGAGAGTGTCTGCCCGGCCGGAATCCGGGTCAGGGCCTGCCAGACCCGCACCTGAAATGCCGTGCCTCGGATATCCAGCGGCAGCGCGACCGGCTGCTGTGGATCATCCATCAACGTGACTACCACCTGCACAAGGTCCCGCAGTGGCTGGTCGGCCGGCACCAGCTCTGCGCGCGGAAAGCGCGCGCGTAATCTGCCTTCGGTCGTTGCCAGGTCTCCGAACTCGACCATGCAGATGCCAACGCCCGATGCGGCGACCAGCACCGTGCCCAGCGAGGTTTCCACGCTGGCGAACTGGATGACTTCGCCTTTTCCGCCGCTTTGCAGCTGCTGTGGTCGCAGCCCGTGTTGCTGCATGTCCCGATACGCCCCGGAACTGGCGGGGTAGCCCGCTGCGAAGATGGCGTCAGTAACGCTGGCAGAGTTGCCGAGCGCGGCTTCCAGCCGGCGCTTGCGTTGCGCCATGGCGTAACGTTTCGGGGTCACGCCGACTGTCGCGGAGAACAGGCGCTGGAAATGCCAGCGACTGAGGCCGGCGTCTGCGGCGAGGGCTGCCAGGTCGGGTGCGGCGCCATCGGCTTCCAGCAGCCGGCAGGCGCGTTCGATGAGTTTGCTGTGACGGGAGGTCATGTCAGGATTCTGCTGCAGCATCACATAATGATGCTTCCCGGATCTTGCGACTTCTGCCGGCCCCTGCATCCGCGCAAAGCAACAATTCGCTGTCATTGTCGGGTCAGCGTGCGTACACTGGTGAGTCAGGGCTCACTCAATCCCGGGCGAGTCAACATCCCGAACCAGTGCCCGAACTTGCAGGCGCACCCGGCGCCCGGCACCGATTTTCGCCCGGATCTGTGGAGACTCACATGAACACCCCTTTCCCGCCGTTGAAGCACGACGCTGCCGACCAGCGCGGCGGCACCGGCGACATGCTCAATACCCGCGCCGAGCGCCTGGCTGTGCTCGATTTCGAGCGTGCCGAGCAGCGCCGCCAGCGTCAGGAAGAGCAGCGCCTCGAAACCAATACCCCGGAAGTGCGGGTGCGTGCCTGGGAACGGCTGCACGGACTGTGCCTTCCCACTACTCCGGATCATCCCGTGCTCAGCAAGATCTGCTCGGCAACCGGCTTGTTGCGGGCAGATGTGCTGGAAGTCCAACAGCTGCGCGCGGCCCGACGCGCGGCAGCGACCTGAGTGTCTGGCCTGCATGTCAGCACCCGTACCTGAAGTCACGAGATCCAAGTCAGTGCGTTTGTCACGAGGCAAGAAGAAAGCAGTCAAGCCAGGAAAAGATGGCGAGCTCGAACGCAGTCGCGCACTGGCGCCGACGCTCGAGGCCGTTTATCCCAACGCGCGTCTGGTGCGTGTGCAGCTCGACTTCATCTGTGAAAACCTGCCGCATCATGCGCAGCAGGCGTTCCTGCTGCATCCGCCGGCCAAGGCGCATTTTGCCTACCCCTGTCCGTTCGGCGATTGCACCGGCATCTTCAACCTGCAGGAATCCGTCGCCCGCATGCTGACGGGCACCGTCACTGGCGATGCCGGTTCGATGACCTGCGGCGGCTTGCGGGCAAGGCAAGGCGTTCCTGGCCAGCCCTGCGAGCAGGTGATGAATTACACGGTCGCGGTGCAGTATGCGCAGCCGGTGGCGGCCAGTCCGCGTCGTGCATCCGGAGCGGCCGCTTCCCGATAGTCGGAAGCGAGCGGGATCACGGGCGCTGCGTGGCGCCCGGCAGGTTCCGGCGCAGCATCCTGAGTGCCCAGACGCTCACCGCGATGCCGATGATGCCAATGCCGACAATCACTGCGGCATTGCCCTCGAGGAAACTTGCACCGAGGTAGGTGGTGGCTGCGGCATAGGGCAACTCCACGATCGCAAGTGCCAGAAGGTATTTCGCCAGCCGATACCGCAGCATGCCCAGCAGATAGCCCGGCAGTTCTGATGGCAGCGCGAGCTGCAGCAGCAGGATGACGGCAAACGGCGTGTTCGCCTGCAGTCGATGCTCGAATCTTTCCAGGGTTCCTTTGCCTGCCAGTGCGCTGACCACCGGACGTCCGAGATAGCGGCCGACCCCATAGGCGCACAGGCCACCCAGCATCCACCCCAGCCACAGCAGGATGACGGTAACCGGCTGACCCAGCGATTGCACCGCCACGGGGACGACAACCGCCGCACTGACGAACGCCAGCATCGCGGAAATCGCGCCGAAAACCACGAACAGGACTGCGCCCAGCAAGCGATGGGTATGGAAGGCCGCGGCGACCTGGTCAACGAGCTCCAGGGTCGCAGTGTGCAGCGTGTCGGACAATGCAATGGCGGCCACCACCGCAATGAGCAGCAAAGCGCCCGCAATGCGTTTGATTGTCCCGGCTACGGGGTGGTCTGAATGCAAATGGCTCCCCGGGTTGGAATCGAACCAACGACCAACGGATTAACAGTCCGACGCTCTACCGCTGAGCTACCGAGGAACACGCGAGCAGGACGCCCGTCGCAAAGAGGGCGCGATTCTTAAAGAATCCGCCGCCGCCGTCAAGCCGGATGGTGGACATCGCAGCCCCCGGCCTACGCTGGCCGTGACGGGCCTCTCGCCAGGGCCTGCCCCATCCGTTCCAGTGCCTTGGTCAGCGTTTCCATGCTGACGGCAAAGGAAAGACGCAGATGCCCGGGAGCGCCAAAGCCCGAGCCCGGGACGCCGGCCACCAGCGCCTCGCGCAGGATGAATTCACCGAAGGCATTGTCATCGCGAAAGCCATGCTGCTGCATGGCGCCGCTGACGTCGGCGAAGGCATAGAAGGTGCCGGCACCCGGCCGGCAACGGATGCCGGGCAGGGCATTCAAACCCTGCACGAAGAAGTCGTGCCGCTGGTGGAAGGATTCGTTCATGCGTCGCACTTCGTCTTCGGGCCCATTCAGGGCAGCCAGTGCCGCCTGCTGGCTCATGCTGGCGGCGTTGGTGGTGGACTGACCCTGGATGGTGGCCATCGCCGCGATGACTTCCGCGGGGCCGCCGCAATAGCCAATGCGCCAGCCGGTCATGGCAAAGCCCTTGGAGCAGCCGTTGATGGTGACGGTGCGGTCGTACAGGGCAGGGGTAACCTCCGCAAAGCTCGCGAAGGGCTCGGCGCCCCAGTAGATCTTCTCGTAGATGTCGTCCGTACCGATGAGCACCCGCGGATGCTGCAGCAACACTTCACCCAGTGCGGCGAGTTCGGCGCGGGTGTAAGCCGCGCCAGTGGGATTGCAGGGGCTGTTCAGCAGCAACAGCCGGGTTTTCGGCGTGATGGAAGCTGCGAGTTGCCGCGGGGTGATCTTGTAGCCATTGGCCGCGGTCGCATCCGGCGTGACCGGCAGTCCATCGGCCAGCATCACCATGTCGGGGTAGGAAACCCAGTAGGGCGCCGGGATCACCACTTCATCGCCCGGGTCCAGCACTGCCATGCACAGGTTGAACAGCGTCTGCTTGGCGCCGGTGGACACCAGGATCTGGTTGCGCTGGTAGGTCAGCGCGTTGTCGCGCTGGAACTTGGCGATGATGGCGTCCTTGAGTTCCGGCATGCCATCGGAGTTGGTGTAGCGCGTGAAGCCGCTGCGAATGGCGGCGATGCCGGCCTCGGAAATATGCGCTGGCGTGTCGAAATCCGGCTCGCCCACCGACAGGCTGATGACATCCAGCCCTTCGCGGCGCAGCTGCGCCGCGCGCGCGGTCATGGCGAGCGTGGGCGAGGGTTTGACGCGCTGAACGCGCCGGGATATCTGCAGGGTCATGGCGGTATAGTACGAAGTTCAGCCTATGTCTTCCGCCCAATTTCAGCTCGCAGCACGCTATGCGCCGGCCGGTGATCAGCCGGAGGCCATCGCGCGCCTGATCGAGGGAATCCAGAGCGGGCTCGCGTCGCAGACCCTGCTCGGTGTCACGGGGTCAGGCAAGACTTTCACCATCGCGAACGTGATCCAGGCGGTGCAGCGCCCGACGCTGGTGATTGCCCACAACAAGACGCTGGCCGCGCAGCTCTACGGCGAGTTCAAGGCTTTCTTTCCGCAGAACGCGGTGGAATATTTTGTCTCGTATTTCGACTACTACCAGCCTGAAGCCTATGTGCCTTCGTCGGATACCTTCATCGAGAAGGATTCCTCGGTGAATGAACACATCGAGCAGATGCGACTCTCGGCCACGAAATCGCTGCTCGAACGCCGGGACTGCATCATCGTCGCGACGGTTTCATCGATCTACGGCCTGGGCGATCCGCAGGCTTACCTCGCGATGGTGCTGCATCTGAACCGCGGCGACAAACTCGACCAGCGCGTGCTGCTGCGCCGTCTTGCGGAAATGCAGTACACCCGCAATGACATCGACTTCACCCAGGGCTGCTACCGCGTGCGCGGCGACGTGATCGATATCTTCCCCGCGGAATCCGACCGCGACGCCATCCGGGTCGAGCTGTTCGACGATGTCATCGATTCATTGTCACGCTTCGACCCGCTCACCGGCGAGGTGCGCGCGAAGATCCCGCGTTTCACGGTGTACCCCGGCACGCATTTCGTGACGCCGAAGGATCGGCTGCACGGCTCGATGGACCAGATCAAGGAAGACCTGCGTCTGCGCCTCGCCGAGTTGTACGAGAACAGCAAGCTGGTGGAGGCGCAGCGCCTGCAGCAGCGCACCACCTTCGATCTGGAGATGATCAAGGAAATCGGCTACTGCCAGGGAATCGAGAATTACTCCCGCTACCTCTCGGGGCGTGAGCCCGGGGAACCACCACCCTGTCTCTACGACTACCTGCCCGCCGATGCGCTGCTCATCGTCGATGAAAGTCACCAGACCATCCCGCAGCTCGGCGCCATGTACAAGGGCGACCGCTCCCGCAAGGAAACGCTGGTGGAATACGGCTTCCGTCTGCCTTCCGCGCTCGATAACCGGCCGCTGAAATTCGAGGAATGGGAAGCGATCGCGCCGCAGATGATTTTCGTCTCGGCAACACCGGGCAAGTACGAAGCACTCAAGGCGGGGCAGGTGGTGGAGCAGGTGGTGCGGCCCACTGGCCTCGTCGACCCGGTGGTCGAAGTGCGGCCCGTGCGCACGCAGGTCGATGATGTGCTGTCCGAGATCAACCTCTGCGCCGAGCGCGGTGAGCGGGTGCTGGTGACCACACTCACCAAGCGCATGGCAGAAGACCTGACCGAATATCTGGAAGAGCACGGCGTGAAGGTGCGCTACCTGCATGCGGACGTCGAGACCGTCGAGCGCTCGGAAATCATCCGCGATCTGCGGCTGGGCAAGTTCGACGCCATCGTCGGCATCAACCTGCTGCGCGAGGGTCTCGACATGCCCGAGGTCGCGCTGGTGGCGATTCTCGATGCCGACAAGGAAGGTTTCCTGCGTTCCGAGGGTGCCCTGATCCAGACCATCGGCCGGGCTGCCCGCAACCTGCACGGCCGCGCCATTCTCTATGCCGACCGCGAAACCGGTTCCATGACGCGGGCGCTGGCAGAAACCAAGCGTCGTCGTGACAAGCAGCTCGCCTTCAATGCCGAACACGGCATCACGCCGGTTGGCGTCATCAGCCCGATCCAGGATGTGATGGAAGGCGCGCGCGCAGCGGCGCCGGCCCAATCCTCTGGCCGTGGCAAGAAGGGCGGGGTCGGGGCGGGTCTCGGGCCTGCCGCCACGCCGGAACAGATCGGCCGGGAGATCAAGCGGCTGGAGGGCGAGATGCTGCGCCATGCGCGCAACCTGGAATTCGAGGAAGCCGGGGTGTGTCGCGACGCCATCCAGGAGCTGAAGTCGCGGTTGCTGGGGATTGTTTGAGGGTTCGCTGCGTTTTACGTCACAGCAAACTTCACGGGGCACCGATAGTCCTTGCACGATAGAATGCCACTCCGGTATCGTTCCCGGCCCCTGCGGTGGTCGACAGTAGTCGCGTAGCTCAGTGGTAGAGCACTTCCTTGACATGGAAGTGGTCGGTGGTTCGATCCCACTCGCGACTACCAATTTTATATGCCTGTAATCACACTGCCTGACGGCAGTCAAAAAAGCTTCGACCACCCGGTTTCCGTAGACGAAGTAGCGGCCAGCATCGGTGCAGGCCTGCGCAAGGCAGCGCTGGCAGGGCGTGTGGATGGCAAGGTGGTCGATACCTCCTTCATCATCGATCACGACGTACAGCTCGCCATCGTCACCGACAAAGACCCTGCGGGTCTCGATGTCATCCGCCATTCCACGGCGCATCTGCTGGCACAGGCCGTGAAGCAGCTGTTCCCCGAAGCCCAGGTCACCATCGGTCCGGTGATCGAAGACGGTTTCTTCTACGATTTCGCCTATGCGCGCACTTTCACCCCGGAAGATCTGGTGGCGATCGAAAAGCGCATGGCCGAGATCGTGCAGGCCGACCTGCCGGTAAAGCGCCGCGAATTGCCGCGTGATGAAGCCGTGCAGCACTTTCTCGCCCAGGGCGAGAAGTACAAGGCCGAGATCATCGCCAGCATCCCCGCCAACGAGCCGATCGGTCTGTATGGCCAGGGCGACTGGGAGGATCTCTGCCGCGGGCCGCATGTGCCTTCCACCGGCAAGCTCAAGGCCTTCAAGCTGATGAAGGTGTCCGGTGCCTACTGGCGCGGCGACTCGCGCAACGAGATGCTCCAGCGCATCTACGGCACGGCCTGGACCAACGAAAAGGATCTCAAGGCCTACCTCACTCGTCTGGAAGAAGCCGAGAAGCGCGACCATCGCAAGATCGGCCGCGAGCTCGATCTCTTCCACATGCAGGAAGAAGCCCCCGGCGCCGTGTTCTGGCATCCGAAGGGCTGGGCCATCTTCCAGCGCCTGATCGCTTACATGCGCGTGGCGCAGGAGAAGGTCGGCTTCCAGGAAGTGAATGCCCCGGAGATCATGGATGCCGCCCTGTGGCAGCAGTCCGGCCATCTCGAGAAATTCGGCGAGAACATGTTCATGACCCGCACGCCGGACGACCGGCTGTATGCGATCAAGCCGATGAACTGCCCGGGCCATGTGCAGATTTTCAAGCAGGGCATACGCAGCTACCGCGACCTGCCGCTGCGGTTTGCAGAATTCGGCAAGGTGCACCGCTACGAGCCTTCGGGCGCGCTGCACGGCCTGATGCGCGTGCGTGCCTTCACGCAGGACGACGCGCACTGCTTCATCACGCCCGACCAGATCACCGATGAATCGGTGGCCATCACGAAGCTCATCCTCGAGATCTACAGGGATTTCGGTTTCGACGATGTGCGCATCAAGTTTTCCGACCGTCCCGCCAAGCGCGTGGGCGAGGATGCCGTCTGGGACAAAGCCGAGTCCGCGCTGAAGGCCGCCGCCGATGCCGCAGGCATCGAATACAGCCTGAATCCGGGCGAGGGCGCCTTTTACGGCCCCAAGCTGGAATTCGTGCTGCGCGATGCCATCGGCCGGGACTGGCAGTGCGGCACCCTGCAGGTCGACCTGAACATGCCGGGCCGCCTCGGCGCCCATTACATCGATGACCACAGCAGCAAGCAGACGCCTGTCATGCTGCATCGCGCCATTTTCGGCTCGCTGGAGCGGTTTTTCGCCATCCTGCTGGAACACCATTCCGGCCGGCTGCCCTCCTGGCTGGCGCCGGTGCAGTGCGCCGTCATGAACATTACCGACGACCACTCCCCCTATGTGAATGGGGTGGTAGAAGCCCTTAAAAATCATGGCTTTCGGGCCATTGCCGACTTGCGGAACGAGAAGGTCGGCTTTAAGATCCGCGAGCACACGCTGCAGCGCGTCCCTTACCTTCTGGTAGCGGGCGACAAAGAGGTTGCAGCGAACCTGGTTTCCGTGCGCTCCCGCAACGGCAAGGATCTGGGCACGATGTCGCTACCAACGTTCATGGAACGTCTGCGCGTCGAGCTCGATAGTCGCGGGCGTACTGTTTTAGAGGGTTGATATATAGCTACATCATCGAAGCGCATCCGCCGCAATGAAGAGATCACGTCGCCACAGGTGCGCGTGATTGGTGCGGATGGAGAGCAGGCGGGAGTCATGACACGCGCGGAAGCGCTGGCTCTGGCTGTTGAAGCGGCGCTCGACCTGGTGGAGGTTTCTCCGACTGCCGAACCACCGGTAGTGCGGGTGATGGATTTCGGCAAGTACCTGTTCGAACAGAACAAGAAAGCCCACTCTGCCAAGCGCAAGCAGAAGCAGATTCAGGTGAAGGAAGTGAAGTTTCGTCCCGGTACGGAAGAGGCGGATTACCAGGTCAAGCTGCGTAATCTGATCCGCTTCCTGACCGAGGGTGACAAGGCCAAGGTAACCCTGCGGTTCCGTGGTCGTGAAATGGCGCATCAGGATATCGGCCGTCGCCTCCTGGCGCGGGTGTCTACCGATCTCACGGAACATGCCGTGATCGAGCAGACCCCGCTGATGGAAGGTCGGCAGATGGTCATGGTGTTTTCGCCAAAGAAGAAGTAGTCGCGCAAGCCCTTTCAGCTGGCTGGAAGGTCAAACGCGATTCGCCCCTAGCGGGTATGCGGCATCAGCCGTGTGCCTTGCGACAGGTAGCCAAAATGAAGGAGTGATCGATATGCCCAAACTGAAAACCAGCCGGGCTGCAGCGAAGCGTTTTCGCAAGACAGCAAATGGCTTCAAGTCCTACGCGTCCGGCCGCCGGCACAACCTCGGCCACAAATCCCGCAAGACCAAGCGTCAGCTTCGTTCTGGTGGCACCAGCCTCGTTCATGAGAGCGATGTGGGCCGTCTGACCCAGCTGCTGCCGAATCATTAAGCGAGGATTTGAACCATGGCACGAGTAAAACGCGGCGTCACTGCAGGGCGCCGGCACAAGAAGATCCTCGCCAAGGCGAAGGGTTACTACAACGCACGCCGCAAGGTATTCCGCGCGGCCAAGCAGGCGGTCATCAAGGCGGGTCAGTACGCCTACCGTGACCGTCGCGCCAAGAAGCGTGAGTTCCGCGCATTGTGGATCGCCCGCATCAATGCGGCGGCCCGCCTGCACGATCTGTCGTACAGCCGCCTGATCAATGGCCTGCTGAAGGCCGGCATCGAGATCGACCGCAAGATCCTTGCCGAGCTGGCAGTGCATGACCCGGCTGCGTTCGGCAACATCTGCGATCAGGCCAAGGCCCAGCTCAAAGCCGCCTGAAGCGCCTGCTTTCCTGGCGCTTTGAAAAAGGGTGGCAGTGGAGTCGCTCACTGATCTGACCAATCGCGCACTGGCGGAGATCTCCGCCAGTGCCGACATCACGCGCCTGGAAGAAGTGCGCGTGAGCTGGCTTGGCAAGAAGGGGCTGCTCACCGAGCAGCTCAAATCCCTGGGTGCCTTGCCCGCAAGCGAACGGCCTGCGGCCGGCGCACTCATCAATGAAGCCAAGGTGGCGGTGCAGTCGGCGCTCGACGCACGCCGCGTGCTGCTGGATTCTGCCGAGATTGAACGCAAGCTGGAATCCGGCCGCATCGACGTTTCGCTCGATGGCCGTGGCGAACGCAGCGGTGGCATGCACCCGGTGACCCGCGCGCGGCTGCGCATCGAACGTCTGTTCCGCGAAGTGGGCTTCGAAGTGGCGCAGGGCCCCGAAGTCGAAGACGACTTCCACAATTTCACCGCATTGAACGTGCCGGCCAATCATCCGGCGCGTGCGATGCATGACACCTTCTATCTCGATCATGAAGTGAATGGCGAGCGCACACTGCTGCGAACGCACACTTCACCGGTGCAGATCCGCGCGCTGCGCGCAGCGCGTGATCAATTGCCACTGGCCGTGATCGCGCCGGGCCGCGTCTATCGCATGGATTCGGATGCCACGCACACGCCGATGTTCCACCAGGTGGAAGGCCTGCTGGTCGATGAGGGCGTGAGTTTCGCGAACCTGAAATCCATCCTGCATGGCTTCATGGAAGCGTTTTTCGAGCGCGATCTCGCCATGCGGCTGCGGCCATCCTATTTTCCCTTCACCGAACCTTCTGCCGAGGTGGACATCACCTGCGTCGAATGCGGTGGTTCGGGTTGCCGGCTGTGCAAGCACACCGGCTGGATCGAAGTGCTGGGCTGCGGCATGGTGCATCCGAATGTGCTCGCCGCCTGCGGTGTCGATGCCGAGAAATACACGGCCTACGCCTTCGGCATGGGCATCGATCGCCTCGCCATGCTGCGTTATGGCGTGAATGATCTGCGCCTGTTCTTCGAGAACGATCTGCGCTTCCTGAAGCAGTTCCGGGGTGGGTGGTCATGAAGCTGCCTGTCTCGTGGCTGAAAGAGTGGGTGGATTTCTCCTGGGATGCGCCGGAACTCGCGCGCCGGCTGACTGCCTCGGGATTTGAAGTCGAAGGCACTGAGCCTGCAGCGCCCGATTTCTCTGGCGTCGTGGTGGCAGAGATCACCTCCATCGCCGCTCATCCGGAAGCGGACAAGCTGCGCATCTGCCAGGTGAATGCGGGTGGCGCGCCGTTGCAGATTGTCTGTGGTGCGGCCAACGCCCGGGCGGGCCTGAAGGTGCCGCTGGCGCAGGTCGGTGCCGTGCTGCCGGGTGATCTGAAGATCAAGGCCGCGAAACTGCGTGGCGTGGAGTCGGCCGGCATGCTGTGTTCCGCCAAGGAGCTCGGCCTCGCTGCTGTCTCCAGTGGCCTGCTGGAGTTGCCAGCCGACGCGCCGGTGGGTGCGAGCATCCGCGATTACCTGACGCTCGACGATGCCGTGCTCGAACTCAAGGTGTATGCGAACCGAGGCGATTCCATGTCGGTGCTGGGCGTGGCGCGCGAGATCGCGGCGCTGACCGGCACGCCGTTGAAGGCACCAGCGGCCGCAGTCATCCGCCCGTCTTCCGCTGCTGTAGCGGCAGCGGTGGTGGAGGCTCGCGATGCAGCACCCCGATTCCTCACCCGCCGCATCACCGGATTGAACAATCAGGGCACCACGCCCTTGTGGATGCAGGAGCGCCTGCGCCGCGCCGGTCTGCGCAGCATCAACCCGGTGGTCGATGTCACCAATTACGTGCTGATCGAGCTTGGTCAGCCCATGCATGCCTATGCTGCCGCTCGCATCCAGGGTGCGCTCACGGCGCGCCTGGCGCGCGCCGGCGAGAAGCTGCAGCTGCTGGATGAGCGCGTGGTGGAGCTTGGCACCGGATGTGCTGCTCATCGCCGACGACAGCGGGCCAGTGGGCATGGCTGGTGTCATGGGTGGGCAGGGCACATCGATTACCCCCGATGTGACGGAAGTGCTGCTCGAAGTGGCCTTCTTCTCGCCCGATGCCATTGCTGGTCGCGGCCGTCGCTATGGCATCCAGACGGATGCCAGCCAGCGATTCGAGCGCGGTGTGGATCCGCAGGGGCAGGCCTCTGCCATGCAGCGCGCAACCGAACTGTTGTTGTCGCTGTGTGGTGGTGAGGCAAGCGCCATCGCCGAGACGGTCCATGCCGCTTCGCTGCCGCAGCGACCACCAGTACTGCTGCGGCGGCAACGCCTCGCGATGCTCACCGGCGCGGAGATTCCCGACGCACGCGTGCAGCTGAGCCTCTCGCAACTTGGCATGACGCTGGAGGCGCATCCCGAGGGATGGATCGTCACGCCGCCTTCCTGGCGCTTCGACATCTGCATCGAGGCTGATCTGATCGAGGAGGTGCTGCGCATCGTCGGCTTCGACGCCGTGCAGGAATCTCCGAAGCGTCTGCCGCAGCGTTTTGCGCGTCGCAGTGAGGCGCTGCTCGATGAGCGCGCCTTGCTGGATGCACTGACGGCGCGCGGCTATCAGGAAGCCATCAACTACGCCTTCGTCGATCCAGCGCTGCAGGGCAGCCTGTTTCCGGGGCAGCAGGCGCTGCGCCTGGCCAATCCCATTGCCGCGGATCTCGCGGTGATGCGCGTATCGCTGTGGCCCGGTTTGCTGAAGGCCGCGATGGACAATCTCAGTCGCCAGCAGGATCGCGTGCGCCTGTTCGAGCGTGGCACGGTATTCCTGCAGCAGGGTGGCGCAGTGCGCGAACTGCTGCGTGTGGGTGGTATCGCTTTCGGGCCACGCGCACCGGAGCAATGGGCCGCCGGACGCGAGCCGGTGGATTTCTTCGACATCAAATCCGACTTCACTGCGCTGCTCGCGCTGGCGGGAGCCGGTGTGACCTTCGATTGGCAGCCGGGCACTTTGTCTTGCCTGCATCCTGGCCGCAGCGCGCGCGTGTTGCGCGAGGGGCAGGAAATTGGTTGGCTCGGCGAACTGCATCCTTCGCTGGCTGGCTCGCTGGGCCTTGCGGGCCCCTGCATGCTGTTTGAATTGGACATAACGCCGGCCCTGCAGGCGCCGCTGCCGCAGTTATCGCCCGTTTCCCGCTTCCCGCAGGTGCGCCGCGACCTTTCCATCACGGTGCCCGCCGACACGCCTTTAAGCGCCATCTTGAGTCGTGTTAATGTTGCCGCGGGGAGTCAGCTGCGTGATCTGCGCGTGTTCGATCTCTACCAGGGCGCTGGCATAGAACCAACTCGAAAAAGCGTCGCTTTGGGATTGATTTTTCAGGATAATCACAGGACGTTGAAGGACGACGAGGCGGATGCCCTGATGGCTTCCGTTGCCGCCGACCTTGCAGTGCAGCTGGACGCGAAAATACGGAATTAGAATGGCCCTGACCAAAGCCGAAATCGCTGAAGCCTTGTTCGACCAGCTCGGTCTCAACAAGCGCGAAGCGCGCGAACTGGTCGATCTGTTTTTTGAAGAAGTGCGCGGTGCGCTCTCCACCGGCTCGCAGGTGAAGCTTTCGGGCTTCGGCAATTTCGACCTGCGCGACAAGAACCAGCGGCCAGGCCGCAATCCCAAGACCGGCGAAGAAATTCCCATCAGCGCCCGGCGTGTCGTGACATTCCGACCGGGTCAGAAACTCAAGGCGCGCGTGGAAGCATATGCTGGAACCCCGGAACAATAACGAACTGCCGGCCATTCCCGGCAAGCGCTACTTCACCATCGGTGAGGTGAGTGAGCTGTGCGGCGTGAAGCCGCATGTGCTGCGTTATTGGGAACAGGAGTTCCCGCAGTTGAAGCCCGTGAAGCGGCGTGGCAATCGCCGTTATTACCAGCGGCAGGATGTCATCGTCATCCGCCAGATCCGCAGCCTGCTGTATGAACAGGGCTTCACCATTGGCGGCGCACGCCAGAAGCTCGAAGGCGAAGAAGCGCGCACCGATACCAGCCAGAGCCAGCAGATCGTGCGGCAGCTGCGCACCGAACTCGAAGATATCCTGCGCATCCTGCGGCGCTAGCAATACGGAAAGAGGGGGGCGAATCATGTCGATGTCTGTCGTTCGAATGTCGGCAGCGATCGGTGCTGCGTCGCTGATTGCACTGCTCACCGGTTGTTCTTCCCAGGAAGCCAGCGCACCGGCAGCGGCCGCATCAACCGCCATGGCATTGCCTGCCGGACTCAAACCGGCCGCGAGCATGCTCGATCTGATGCAGGATCCGATCGGCGTGAATTCGGATCTGCTCTGGAACGCGGTGGGCAGCGTCAGCACGCCAACCGGCATGAAGGATGTGGCACCCGCCACGGACGCCGAGTGGGCGGTGGTGCGGCACAAGGCGCTCGCACTGATGGAAGCGGCCAACCTGCTGGTGACGGAAGGGCGAGTCGTCGCGCACCCGGACCAGAAACTCCAGAACCCTCCCGGCGAGAACGATCTGACCCCAGCCGAGGCGCAGGCGGCGATAGAGAAGGACCGCGCTGCGTTCGTGGTGTTCGCCACCGCGCTGCAGGCTGTCGGCGGCGAGTTCCTCGCCGCCATCGACAAGCGCGACGTGGATGCCTTCACGAATGCCGGCGGAACGCTGAATGAAGTCTGCGAGGCCTGCCACAAGCGCTTCTGGTATCCGGAAGCGCTGACGCCGGCAGGGCAGTAGTCAGGCTTCCATCGTCCAGTCGTTGATGAGCTTGTAGCGCGCTGCCTTGATGCGGCGGAACTGGCCGTTTTCCACCCAGTAGAGCCCGAAGCTCACCACGCGGAATACCTCACCGGCCTTCAACGGCCGGCGGAAGTAGTTGGGCTCCGGCCAGTCCTTGTAGACCTTGAACTCCGTCGGCAGCTCCGCGGCGATGCCCGTGGCGTCCGCGATGTAGTGGTTCACTTCCACCTTCTCGTGGATGTGCGCCTTCACTTCGGCGTAGAAGTCGCGGATGGCGTTCGCGCCCTCCAGGGTCGCGGCGCCCAGTTCCAGCACCACGTCCGGATGGTAGAACTCCAGGAAGCGCGGGTCGTTCTCGTTGAACCAGCCGACGTACTGCATGTAGCGCTCGCGGGGCATGCCCGCGGGGGCAGGTGGGGCAGGCGGCGCTGCAGCTTCCTGCTGTGCGCAACCGGTGGAGATCAGGGCCCCGAGGCCAGCGGCGGCGCCCCAGGCGCCTCCCGCGAGCAGGCGGCGGCGGTCGTTGATCGGTCCGGACATGTGGATCCCCCCAATTTGTTGTGCCGAGCGGGTATTATGCGCGTCCCAACGGTCGGGGCGTGGCGCAGCCTGGTAGCGCACTTGCATGGGGTGCAAGGGGTCGGAGGTTCAAATCCTCTCGCCCCGACCAACTAAATCGCGTTATCTCGCGTATGCCTGTGGTCACCCTTGTGGTCACTTTCAAGAAAACTCCTGCGTTCACCTGGTCACTAGCCCGGTTTCACGATGTTGGGAGAGGCGCTTACCCTGAATAGAAAGTCCCAGCAGTGGAAGCCAGAGGGAGCATCCAGAAGCGCTCCAAAACTCCCGGTCAGCAGGCAGCCGTGTAAATGGTGCAGTGCCGGTATCTGAAGGGGCGCCGGTGCAATGCCAAGCTTGCGGAACTCCGGCGTGTACTGAAAGGCGTAGTAGTTATAGCGTGGGTCCAGAACGGACAGGAAACTGAAGACGTAAATTGACTATTAGATGATCTAACAACTAGCGGCAGTGGGTGCTGCAATTTCATCAATTTTGGGCCGGTGGTTGTCCTTGACCCTTCCACCACATCAAAGCACCCGTAACGAAGAGAACCACCGGGACTAGCCCAAGCACGACCCAGAGTATCTTCACGAAGAGACCGTAAGTGCGACCGAAATGCAGGTTCGTGAGTGCCGCAATCGAGTGCTGCATGAACAGGGATGCGGTCGTCGCGCTGCCCTCGTCCTCGAGCCATGAAGTGGGCAGGTTGATGATGTCCGGGAATGCAAAATAGATGCCCGTGGAGGCCCAAAGGACAAGCAGGAGAAAGAACCAGAAGCCCAACATGTTGTGCAGATCGCGAAACAAGCGGCGTCTGCTGGAGTTTCTCCGGATTGACACCCGCTGCCACCAGCCTCCTTTTCCCGTCCACCAGAGGACGGCTCCTGTCAGGCACATCACCGCGACGGCAATTGCGCCCACGCCATTCCACATCATGCCGGTCCACCCGCCGAGCAACTCGCCGTGCAACCGCGCAACCCACGTGACAAAGGGAGGCTCGCAGACGTAACCATCGCGCTGACAAAGTGCGCGGTTCAGTTCCTGACGGAAGACGATAGCACTGCCGGAAAGACTGATGACGAGTACATAGAGGCCGAGCGCCAGTCCGGCCCACATATGGACCTGGAAAAGCGCTCGACGAACCGTTCTTGCTCGGATCAGTTGGATGGTCGACAGACTTCAGAAGTTCTGCTGGTATCCGACAGTAAAGCTTCGGCCCGGCTGGGGATAAGTGCCCGCCCCGTAGACGGGGTGGGCGCGGTTCTCCCAGGCTTCGTTGGTCAGGTTGTCGACCTTCACGTACGCACGGCCATGGCCCCACAGGAAGTCTGGGAGATCGTAGTTCGCTGAAAGCCCCAGCACGAGGAAATGCTTGTCCGTGAAATAACCTTCCCTCAGCCCGGTTGAATACTCGGCCCAGGTGCTGGCTGTCCATCGGCCCGCGTTGTAACTCACATCAGCCTGATACTTGTTGGTCGGGCGGAATCGGTTGATCAACGCATTGACATTGGTGTCGTCCGGATTATTTGCCCAGTTCTTGGCCTGGAACTCCTCACTGACATAGGCATAAGAGAACTTCGCGGCCCATGTGTCATTGAAGTGGTGATCAACCCCGAGGTTCAACGCCTTCTTCTTCTGCGTGGCGTTCACCTGGCGAACGACAAAGTTCCCGAAGCCTGTTGGTGAGCCGGTATTGACGGCCGCGGGGTCGAATACCGAATAGCGTGCGATCGCATTCGACATGTCGGTCAGCGCATAGTTGACGTCGAACGCGGTGTTGCCGATGAGCTTGCGTGCGCCGATCGTCCATGAATTGCCGCGCTCGTCGAACAGCGGCTCGATGAGTGGAGCCTCGTTGTTGTAGTCATTGTTGGTTTTCGGGCGGAAGATCTGCGCCCAGGACGCATACCACGAGCCAAGCTGATCAAAGTCGTAGCTCGTATGGCCGGTGAACGTTGTCTTCGAGCTGGCATCACGCTCTGTAACCGCTCCGCTGGTCGCGCGCCGCTTGATCTCGCTGTACTTTTCGTAGCGGGCACCGGGAGTGAAGGTCCAGTGGTCTGTCAACGCGATCTTGTTCTGCAGGAAGCCCTTCAGTTCATCGCGGTTGGTGAAGCTGCTGAGGCCCGTGCTGAGCGACTTTTGCTGGTACTCGCTCTCGCGCCATGTCCAGCCGGTCATTAGTGCGTGCCGACCCAACGTGCGGGCCAGCTGCGCCTCGTAACCGTCGGTCTTCTCGAAACGCCAACTACCGGCAGAGCGTTGCGCCTGCTCGATCAGTGCGGGCGTGACGTTCGCCCACTGCGTGCCAAACACGCCACCAAACAGGCGCGTCTGGTAGCGGCGGTCATTCCGGTAGGCACGTAGATAGCTCTCGGCGCCGTCGGCCTTGTTGAAGATGTACTTCAGATCCAGGTCGCTGGAGCGCGGGCGGGTGAATGAGCCCAGCGTCGCATCCCAGTAGAACCAGTTGCGATAACCGGGGCGCTGGTTGGCGGGCACCCCACCCACCGTTCCGATGGGCAATCTGCTGGTGTACAGCAGGTCGATGGTCGCCATGTCCGGTGCCGTGATGGGATAGTGGGAGGTGCCCATGGTCCACGAGTACTGCAGATTCAGCTCGTGGTTGGCGTTGAACTCCTTTGACAGCCGCGCCGACGCGCCATTGTCTTCAAAGCGGGTGTTCTCGTATTCCAGCGTCTCGCCTGTCACCCAGTCCTTGTAGTAGGTGTCACCACTCTTCTGGTGATTGAGCGACACGAAGTACCGAAGGCTGTTGTCGGAGCCGAAGGCGCCTCCCTGCGTCAGCGAGAAATTCTGTTTGCCCCAGGAGCCTGCGGCGAGATCCACGCGGGTCTCATGGTCGTCAGCACCCTTGCGCGTGATGATATTGATGACACCGCCCGTGGCGTCCGCGCCATATGCCGCGGAGCCAGTGCCCTTGATGACCTCGATGCGTTCGATGTTGCTGATGTTGGTCAGGACATCCAGCGGGACTTTCGACTTCGAAGCATTGCTCTGGCCGTAGGAGGAGGCGGCATTGTCTACCCGCCGGCCGTCAATCATGATGACGACGCTGGTGTCGCCATTGATGCTGATCTCCTCGCCGAACGTCGTGCCGTACTCGTACGCCTTGTACCCCGGACCGGATACCTGTACGCCAGGAATGCGACGGATGGCCTCGGTGACATTGGCGAAGTGGCGCTCGTCGATGTCTTCACGCGTCACCACTTCCACATCGCCCCCCGTGCGATAGGGCGAGATCTCGTCCTCTACTTCCTCGGTTACCGTCACCCCCGGCATGACGGTCACGGGACGATCTGGTTCGGCTGCCGAAACCATGACTGGCGAAAACAGGGAGGCACCCAGCAGGGTGGAGGCGCCAATCACGGCAGGAAGGTTGCGGGAACTGAGCATATTCTTGAGGCCCCTTGAGCGAGTGTTGTTCACGTGCATGGCGCACGGGCGGGGACCTTCGTCGCCTGCGCGACGAAACGGAAGTTATCTACGGTTAACGGTACGGTTACCAGCAAGAGCGGCGCTCTGGAACATTTGCGGAACTGTTCCCGGGCCGACAGGTAACCGTATCAAGTTGAGTGGAGCTGTCCGATGTGCAGAATGCGTCGCCATGAATTCACTGCGCATGGCGATGCAAACCTACGCCCGAAGAACCCTGATCCTCACGCATCGCTATCTCGGAATAGCCATCAGCCTCATGCTGGTGGTGTGGTTTGCCTCCGGTATCGTGATGATTTACGCCGGTGGCATGCCGCGCCTCGACCCCCAGCTGCGACTGGATCGAATGCCGGCCCTGGATTTCTCGCATGTGAAGCTTGCGCCGCCTGCAGCTGCGGAGCGTGCAGGCTTGCAGCCCGACGCAGTACCCACATTGCTGATGGTGCAAGGTCGGCCCGCCTATCGCTTTCAAGGCGCACGCGCGGCCACTGTCTTTGCCGATGATGGCAGCCAGATGGAGGATCTTGAGCTCCCGGCGGCCGCGGAGGTTGCCCGACAGTTCTCGGGTGTGTCTGGCGAGGTGGTTCATTTCGAGCGTCAGGTCGACGAGGCGGACCAATGGACGCTGGGTTCCCGTCGCGACCTGCCGCTCTTCAAATTCCGTATCGACGACGGAAACGGCACCGAACTGTATGTTTCCCCCCGCAGCGCCGAGGTCGTGCAGGCGACAACCACCAGGACAAGGGCACTGGCATGGGTCGGCACGATTCCACACTGGCTGTATTTCTCGGCGTTGAGGACGAACCAGCCACTCTGGTATCGGGTCGTCGTGTGGCTATCGTCACTCGCCTGCTTTCTCGCAGTGCTGGGTCTTGTGCTTGCATATACGCAGTTCCGCAAGTCCCGGCCCTTCCGGGTGGCCTCTTCCATTCCCTACCGGGGCTGGATGCGCTGGCACTACATCAGCGGCGGTCTGTTCGGGGTGTTCGCGCTTACCTGGGCGTTCAGCGGGCTCATGTCGATGGAGCCTTGGGAATGGACCAACGCCAACGGCCTGGAGGTGGATCGAGCCGCGCTGACCGGCGGGCGGGTCGACATGGCAAGCTATCCATCGCTGGACGGCGCAGCACTGATGGCGCTTGCCGAGCCGCGTGTCATCAAGGAAGTCGGCTACCAGCGGATCCAGGGTGATCATTACTACAGCCTGCGCACTGTGGCGCCTGCCGGCGCTGTTCCGTCGAAAGCGGAGCGCCTCCACCAGCCCTATGCTGTCGGTGGACGGGGTGAGCAAGGCCGGCTGCTGGTACGTGCAACTGATCTGCAGCGGCTCAGTGGAGCGTTTTCTGCGGAATCCATTGCACAGCGACTCCAGGCTGCAGTGGCTGACGCGCGCATCGTCGAGCAAACGATGCTTGAGGACTATGACTCCTACTATTACTCCCGCCGCAGGCAGACGGCGCTGCCAGTACTCCGGGTCAAGTTTGACGATCCGATGCAGACCTGGGTGTATGTCGACCCGCGCACCAGCAGCATTGTCGCGCAGGTTCACAAGTACAGCCGGGTCGAGCGCTGGCTCTACAACGGGCTGCACAGTCTCGACTTCGCCTTCTGGTACAGCAGTCGCCCCTTGTGGGACATCGGCATGATCCTCCTGCTGCTGGGGGGACTGACGAGCAGCAGCCTCGGCCTCTATCTGGGCATACGGCGACTGCTCCGCAGCGCGACACCCGTCCGAATCAACTCCTAGTCACCAACCACACCGCCAGCGGCAGTCGCCGCACTTCAGGGGGATACCGAAGTGGATCTGCATCTATTCAGTGAATGGTTGTCATCGACCGCCATCAGTCAACGCATCCAGATAACGTCCTGGGCCATACCTGGCATCCAGACCGTCCATATCATCAGCCTTTCATTGCTGTTTGCTGCAGCGCTGATGTTGTCGCTGCGCATAGCCGGGCGGGGGCTGGCCGCAGAGCCATTGCACCTTCTCGCTGCACGCTTCACCCGGGGTATCTGGATACTGCTGGTTCTGCTGCTGATCTCAGGCACGCTGCTGGTTACGGCAGAGCCTGGCCGCACCATCACGAATCCCGTGTTCTACGCGAAGATGATCATGCTGGGGGCGGCGGTCGTGGCCACGCTGTGCCTGGCGGCCGCCGCAAAAAAACAGTTCGAGCGCCCCTCCGTGCTGCATGTCTTCCTGGCAGTAGTGAGCATGCTGCTTTGGATCGGGATCATGTTCGCCGGGCGCCTGATCGCCTACTACGAATCTTACTGAGGGGTGCCCGCGCATGTTCCAGAGTTTCTTCGAGTGGCTGCAGAACACTTCCCTCGCTGTCACGGTGGGGGAATCATGGTTTCCCTACGTGGAGTCCCTGCACGTCGTGTTCCTGGCGGCGGTGGCGGGAACCATCTTCCTGGTGGATGCCCGGCTGCTGGGCATTGCGTCTCGCCAGCTGCGCGTCACGTACCTTTCCGAGCGGTTACTGCCCTGGACCTGGGGTACATTTGCAGGCGCGGTGATCACCGGGTCGCTGATGTTTATCGCCAATGCCAGTACCTATGCCGCCAACACGCCGTTCCGCATCAAGCTCGTGCTGTTGCTGCTGGCGGGCATCAACATGTTCTATTTCCAGCTTGTCACGTTCCGTACCATCGAAAAGTGGGATGCAGCCACCATACCGGCAGCTCGTATCGCCGGCGGTCTCTCGCTGGTGCTGTGGTGTGGCGTGATTGGGTTCGGTCGATGGATCGGCTTTGTCTGAATGGTTCGTGCCATCGGCGAATTCCTCGTTGACACCGCCCTGTGCTCGCAATATCTTGTGGTTGCCAGCGGTGCCTGGCCCAACCTGTTGGGGTAGGGCAGGCTTAAAAGGGAATCCGGTGCCTTCCTGCAAAGGGAAGAAATCCGGAACTGCCCCGCAGCGGTGATCGGGAACGAACGGCACGAGAACACTGCAGGCCCGTGGGGCATGTGGGAAGTGTGCCAGTAGATCCGGCCGGCATTTGTATGTCAGCCAATGCCCGAGAGTCCGAAGACCTGCCGCAGCCGCCTAACGGGTGAATACCCGCGAGGTGCAAAGTCTGTCGGGCTCTCGTGGGAGGAGCAGGCGGCACGTGTTGCGGTATGGCGCCGGTTCGTCCGTCCTCCGTCTCACGGCTGCATGAATCCTGTCTGTGGGCCCCGTTCGAGGGAGCTTCCGCAACATGCAGATCGAATCACTCCAGTCTGATTTCCGCCTGATCCCGCCGCAATCCGCCCGCACCGTCATGGCCGTGACAAAACGCAATGGCGAGCGCGAACCCGTGGACGTAAACAAGATCGTGAGAGCGGTCAGTCGTTGCTGCGATGGTCTGAACGAGGTTGATGCAATGCGCGTGGCGCTGAAGACCATCGCCGGTCTGTACGATGGGGCCACCACGCGGGAACTTGATGAACTTTCGATCCGCACGGCAGCTTCCTTCATGGCCGAGGAGCCGGAGTATTCCCGGCTTGGCGCGCGCCTGCTTGCCGGTTTCATCGACAAGGAAGTGCAGGGACAGGGCATCTATTCCTTCTCGCAGTCGATACGGGTGGGTTTCGATGCGGGTCTAATCAACGAACGTGTGCTTGCTTTCGTCGAAGCGAACGCGCGCAAGCTCAATGCGGCCATTGATGCCTCCCGCACGCAGCATTTCGAGTACTTCGGTCTGCGCACGCTGTATGACCGGTATCTGCTCAAACACCCCACGCGGCGTCATGTCATCGAGACGCCGCAGCACTTCTGGCTGCGAATCGCCGTGGCACTCTGCAGCAGCGTGCAGGAGACGTTGGACCTCTACGCGCTGATGTCTTCGCTCGATTACATCCCGAGTTCGCCCACGCTGTTCAATGCCGGCACCCGTCACGAACAACTGTCGAGCTGCTTTCTGCTGGATTCTCCGCAGGATTCACTCGAATCCATCTACGACCGCTACAAGGACATCGCGCTGCTTTCCAAGTTTTCCGGTGGCATCGGCATCGCCTGGCATCGGGTGCGTTCGGAGGGCTCGCTGATCCGGGCCACCAATGGCCTGTCCAATGGCATCGTCCCCTGGCTGAAAACGCTGGATTCCTCCGTGGCGGCGGTGAACCAGGGCGGCAAACGCAAGGGCGCCGCCTGCGTGTATCTCGAACCCTGGCACGCCGACATCGAATCCTTCCTGGAGTTGCGCGACAACACCGGCGATGAAGGCCGCCGCACGCA
>CAVZRQ010000006.1:0-140954 GCA_963777735.1 uncultured Gammaproteobacteria bacterium
GCTTGAGGTTATATGGTCAAGCCTCACGGGCAATTAGTACTGGTTAGCTAAGCACATTGCTGTGCGTACACACCCAGCCTATCAACCAAGTAGTCTTCTTGGGCCCTTCAGGAGGATCAAGTCCTCAGGGAGATCTCGTCTTGGGGGGGGCTTCCCGCTTAGATGCTTTCAGCGGTTATCCCGTCTGTATATAGCTACCCGGCAGTGCCACTGGCGTGACAACCGGAACACCAGAGATACATTCACTCCGGTCCTCTCGTACTAGGAGCAACTCACCCTCAAATCTCCAACGGCTACGGAAGATAGGGACCAAACTGTCTCACGACGTTTTGAACCCAGCTCGCGTACCACTTTAATCGGCGAACAGCCGAACCCTTGGGACCTGCTACAGCCCCAGGATGTGATGAGCCGACATCGAGGTGCCAAACTCCTCCGTCGATGTGGACTCTTGGGAGGAATAAGCCTGTTATCCCCGGAGTACCTTTTATCCGTTGAGCGATGGCCCTTCCATACAGAACCACCGGATCACTATGACCAACTTTCGTTCCTGCTCGACATGTACGTCTCGCAGTCAAGCACCCTTATGCCATTGCACTCAAAAGCGCGATGACCGACCGCGCTGAGGGTACCTTTGCACTCCTCCGTTACTCTTTGGGAGGAGACCGCCCCAGTCAAACTACCCACCATACAGTGTTCCCAATCCGGATTACGGATCTAGGTTAGAACTCCGAAGTTATCAGGGTGGTATTTCAAGGTTGCCTCCACAAGAGCTAGCGCCCCTGCTTCATAGGCTCCCACCTATCCTACACAAATAAATTCAAAGTTCAGTGTAAAGCTGTAGTAAAGGTTCACGGGGTCTTTCCGTCTTTCCGCAGCTACGCCGCATCTTCACAGCGATTTCAACTTCACTGAGTCTCTGGTCGAGACAGTGGGGCCAGCGTTACGCCATTCGTGCAGGTCGGAACTTACCCGACAAGGAATTTCGCTACCTTAGGACCGTTATAGTTACGGCCGCCGTTTACTGGGGCTTCGATCAAGAGCTTCGCCTTGCGGCTGACCCCATCAATTAACCTTCCAGCACCGGGCAGGCGTCAGACCCTATACATCCACTTGCGTGTTCGCAGAGTCCTGTGTTTTTGGTAAACAGTCGCAGCCCCCGATTACCTGTGGCCTCTCGCAGCTTCCTGGAGCAAGTCCAGTGACCACAAAAGGCATACCTTCTTCCGAAGTTACGGTATCAATTTGCAGAGTTCCTTAACCAGAGTTCTCTCAAGCGCCTAAGCAGATTTTCTGCTCACCCACCAGTGTCGGTTTACGGTACGGACAACAATTACCTGAAGCTTAGAGGCTTTTCCTGGAAGCGGGGCATCAAACACTTCGTCTTACCTTGCGGTTCGACTCGCACTCACTTCTCGGCGTTGAATGACCTTCCGGATTTGCCAGGAAGATCCGCCTACGAGCTTGGACGGCACTGCTGCCGCTGTTTTAGCCTTCTCCGTCACCCCATCGCAGTAATTGTCGGTTCAGGAATATTAACCTGATGTCCATCGATTACGCCTTTCGGCCTCACCTTAGGATCCGACTCACCCTGAGCCGATTAACGTAGCTCAGGAAACCTTGGGTTTTCGGCGAGCGGGTTTTTCACCCGCTTTAACGTTACTCATGTCAGCATTCGCACTTCTGATACCTCCAGCATGCCTCGCAGCACACCTTCGCAGGCCTACAGAACGCTCCCCTACCGCGTGTATTGCTACACACCCATAGCTTCGGTGCTCGGCTTGAGCCCCGTTATATCTTCCGCGCGAGCCGACTAGACCAGTGAGCTATTACGCTTTCTTTAAAGGATGGCTGCTTCTAAGCCAACCTCCTGGCTGTCTATGCCTTCTCACATCGTTTACCACTTAGCCGAGACTTTGGGACCTTAGCTGATGGTCTGGGTTATTTCCCTCTTCACAACGGACGTTAGCACCCGCTGTGTGTCTCCCGAGCTGATACTTCAGGGTATTCGGAGTTTGCATGGGGTTGGTAGGCCGTGATGGCCCCCTTCTCCAAACAGTGCTCTACCCCCCTGAGTAATACTCGAGGCACTACCTAAATAGCTTTCGGGGAGAACCAGCTATCGCCAGCCTTGATTAGCCTTTCACTCCGATCCACAACTCATCGACGCACTATTGCAACAGTGGTTCGTTCGGACCTCCAGTAAGTGTTACCTCACCTTCATCCTGGTCATGGATAGATCGACTGGCTTCGGGTCTATTCCCAGCGACTGTGGCGCCCATTTAAGACTCGGTTTCCCTACGGCTCCCCTATACGGTTAGCCTTGCCACTGAAAATAACTCGCTGACCCATTATACAAAAGGTACGCAGTCACTCCTTGCGGAGCTCCTACTGCTTGTACGCACACGGTTTCAGGTTCTATTTCACTCCCCTAGCCGGGGTTCTTTTCGCCTTTCCCTCACGGTACTGGTTCACTATCGGTCGGTAGAGAGTATTTAGCCTTAGAGGATGGTCCCCCTATGTTCAAGCAGGATTTCACGTGTCCCGCCCTACTCTTCGTCAGTCATCGATTCGTGTTTTCGTGTACGGGGCTATCACCCGCTATGGCCAGACTTTCCAGACTGTTCCACTAACACTCCTCAACTTACCCTGACTGGGCTGTTCCCCTTTCGCTCGCCACTACTAAGGGAATCTCGGTTGATTTCTTTTCCTCCGGTTACTGAGATGTTTCAATTCACCGGGTTCGCTTTGCATGCCTATGTATTCAGCATGCAATAGAGCCGAAGCTCTGGGTTTCCCCATTCAGAAATTGCCGGGTCAAAGGTTGTTTGCCACCTCACCGACACTTATCGCAGGCTACCACGTCTTTCATCGCCTTCTACCGCCAAGGCATCCGCCATGTGCGCTTATTCACTTGACCATATAACCCCAAGGAGTCTTAGGGGTTATTTCATTTCGACTTAGCTGATTCACATCAATTTGCGAACGCGACATTCTCAATTAAAAACAAACATTCATTTTCGCTTGAAAACTTAGCGTCAAAACAAAACTTCCGGATTTTTAAACAGCAGACCAGGCGCAAGGCCAGGTCGTATAAAACTGTATGTGTGTTCGGGCAGGCTTTAGGTTGGTGGAGCCAGTCGGGATCGAACCGACGACCCCCTGCTTGCAAAGCAGGTGCTCTCCCAGCTGAGCTATGGCCCCAATCCCTAAGAAACATCTGGTGGGTCTGGGAGGAGTTGCACCCCCGACCTCACCCTTATCAGGGGTGCGCTCTAACTAACTGAGCTACAGACCCAAATGCTCTGCAGCCCGTTGTTCTATCGCTAGGCCATGCTTGGGCCGCTGCCCGAACTACTGGCAGGTAATTTGTGTGGAAACTCGCGTCACGAACAAAGGTGTTTTTCTTTTAAAGGAGGTGATCCAGCCGCACGTTCCCGTACGGCTACCTTGTTACGACTTCACCCCAGTCATTAACCACACCGTGGTAAGCGCCCTCCTTGCGGTCAGGCTACCTGCTTCTGGTGCAATCAACTCCCATGGTGTGACGGGCGGTGTGTACAAGACCCGGGAACGTATTCACCGCAGCAATGCTGATCTGCGATTACTAGCGATTCCAACTTCATGGAGTCGAGTTGCAGACTCCAATCCGGACTAAGACAGGCTTTCTGGGATTAGCTCCCCCTCGCGGGTTGGCTTCCCTCTGTACCTGCCATTGTAGCACGTGTGTAGCCCTGGTCATAAAGGCCATGATGACTTGACGTCATCCCCACCTTCCTCCGGTTTGTCACCGGCGGTCTCCTTAGAGTTCCCAACTTAATGATGGCAACTAAGGACAAGGGTTGCGCTCGTTGCGGGACTTAACCCAACATCTCACGACACGAGCTGACGACAGCCATGCAGCACCTGTGTTCTGGTTCCTTGCGGCACTCCCAAATCTCTTCGGGATTCCAGACATGTCAAGACCAGGTAAGGTTCTTCGCGTTGCATCGAATTAAACCACATGCTCCACCGCTTGTGCGGGTCCCCGTCAATTCCTTTGAGTTTCAACCTTGCGGCCGTACTCCCCAGGCGGACAACTTAACGCGTTAGCTGCGACACTGTGGACCAAATGTCCCCAACGTCTAGTTGTCATCGTTTATGGCGTGGACTACCAGGGTATCTAATCCTGTTTGCTCCCCACGCTTTCGTGCCTGATCGTCAGTTCTGGTCCAGGAAGTCGCTTTCGCCACTGATGTTCCTTCAGATATCTACGCATTTCACCGCTACACCTGAAATTCCACTTCCCTCTGCCGAACTCTAGCTATCCAGTATCGAATGCAATTCCCAGGTTGAGCCCGGGGATTTCACATCCGACTTAAATAACCGACTGCGCACGCTTTACGCCCAGTAATTCCGATTAACGCTTGCACCCTCTGTATTACCGCGGCTGCTGGCACAGAGTTAGCCGGTGCTTTTTCTTTGGGTTAGGTCAAGATCCAAGGTTATTAGCCCTGAACTTTTCATCCCCACTAAAAGTGCTTTACAACCCGCAGGCCTTCTTCACACACGCGGCGTCGCTGGATCAGGGTTGCCCCCATTGTCCAATATTCCCCACTGCTGCCTCCCGTAGGAGTCTGGACCGTGTCTCAGTTCCAGTGTGGCTGGTCGTCCTCTCAGACCAGCTACGGATCGTCGCCTTGGTGAGCCTTTACCTCACCAACTAGCTAATCCGACATCGGCTCATCTAATAGCGCAAGGTCTTGCGATCCCCTGCTTTCACCCGTAGGTCGTATGCGGTATTAGCCTGAGTTTCCCCAGGTTGTTCCCCACTACTAGGAAGATTCCGATGCATTACTCACCCGTTCGCCGCTCGTCAGCACGTATTGCTACGCCTGCTACCGCTCGACTTGCATGTGTTAAGCACGCCGCCAGCGTTCAATCTGAGCCAGGATCAAACTCTTCACTTGAAGCTTTTGAACTTTCAACTAAAAAGAGTGAACTCAAAACCCATTGCTGGACTTTCTTGGTCACTCGGTCTATGACACCAAAGTGCATGACACGAGTCCCCACACAAATTACCTGCCGAATTTTTAAATAGCGCCGTGTCGCTGGGACATCGGGATCTGCCATTCCCTTTTGGGGTCTGGCGGGGGGCGGAAGTATAGCGGCATGCTGCCTTCCGTCAACCCTGTTTTTAAACCTTTTTTCCCGACTTCGTTGCGAGGCATTTTGTGCGCCGCAGTCGATGTCGAGGGCGCGCAGTATAGCCAGCGAAACTGCCCTGTCAACGATCTTTCACAAAGTGGTGAAAAGACTGCCGCGAGGGCTGTTTGCGAGGCTTGCGACGACCTGAGTCGCCGCGCGGGAGTCAAGTCAATCCGGCGGGGAAACCTGCACGCGCGCAAACTTGCGCGAGCCCAGCTGCAGCACGTATTCCGCGCCGGGAGTCAGTCGCATTTCGCGATCCACGGTCTTGTTGCCATCGACCCGCACTGCGCCTTCCTGGATCTTGCGGTTCGCCTCGGAGTTGCTGGCGGCAAGTCCGGCCTCCTTCAGCGCTGCAGCCAGCCTGACGCCCCCTGCGTCGGCGCTGGAGAGGAACTGCAGCGGCAGGTCCGTAGGCTGCGTTTTCTGCGAGAAACGCGCAATGAACTGCTCGCGGGCCGCGGTTGCTGCAGCGCGATCATGGAAGCGCGCGACGATTTCCTCTGCCAGCTCGAACTTCACGTCCCGCGGATTGCGCCCAGCCTCGATGGCCTTTTTCAGGGCTTCTATGTCTGCCAGCGGCCGGAAGCTGAGCAGCTCGAAATAGCGCCACATGAGGTCGTCCGAGATCGACATCAGTTTGCCGAACTGCGTATCCGGGTCTTCGGCGATTCCCACGTAATTGCCGAGGGATTTGGACATCTTGTTGACGCCGTCGAGACCCTCGAGCAGTGGCATGGTGATGACCACCTGCGGCTCTTGCCCGTATTGCTCCTGCAGGTTGCGACCCACCAGCAGATTGAATTTCTGGTCGGTGCCACCGAGTTCGACATCGGCCTTCAGCGCCACCGAGTCGTAGCCCTGGACCAGCGGATACAGGAATTCATGCAGCGCGATGGGCTGGTTCGACCGGAATCGCTTGGTGAAATCGTCGCGCTCCAGCATGCGCGCGACCGTATGTTTTGCGGCAATTTCGATCAAACCGGAGGCGGGCATCGAACCGAACCAGCGCGAGTTGAAATCCACACGCGTCTTGCTGGCATCGAGGATCTTGAAGACCTGTTTCTGGTAGGTGGCCGCGTTGTCCTGGATCGCCTCGGGTGTGAGACGGGGTCGCGTGGCATTGCGACCGGTGGGGTCGCCGATCATGCCGGTGAAATCACCGATCAGGAACACGACCTCGTGTCCGAACTGCTGGAATTGCCGCATCTTGTTGAGCAGCACGGTGTGCCCGAGATGCAGATCCGGCGCGGTGGGGTCGAAGCCCGCCTTGATGATCAGCGGCTTTTCGCGCCTGAGCTTGCGGACCAGATCCGCTTCGGTGAGGACTTCCTGGGTGCCGCGTGCAAGTTCGGCGAACTGCCCGGCGAGGGGGCCGGAAAGCTCCGGCGTGCTGTCTTTGTCGGTCATGTTGCGATCCGAGAATAGCTGAAGGCAGGCATACCCGTGCCGCGAGTCGCACTTTCAGGGTTTTGAGGTGCCCAAGCGATTGACCCTGCGCGCATCATTAAGATACTTTCGATCGAATATTATGTAACAGACTGATCTGGTGGCCTTTTAGTGGTAAAGACCCCTCCCCGTTCCAAAGCCCGCGGCAGCATGGTGCCGCTACGCGGACTGCAGCTGCTGTGCTGTGCGGCCGTGGTTGGCGTGGGAATCCATGTTTCGGCGGGCCTGGCGCACCGGACCGATGTCGCCCATTTGGCCGTGACTGCCTTCGAGGCAGCCCGCCAGGGTGAGTCGGCCATTGCAGCCGCCCTGGAAGCGGCCAGTGCGGGCCTCTCCGAGATCAGTGTGGAGGTCAAACGAAACGACACACTGGAACAGATCTTCCGTCGGCTTGAACTCTCGCTGGCTGACCTTGCCGATATCCGCACGCTCGAAGCAGCGCGGCACGCGCTGGACAAGGTGCGGCCTGGCGATCTGCTTACGTTCTTCACCCGAGGCGAACAGCTGGTGGGAATCCGGCGTCCGCTGGCACCTGGGGAAACATTGCGCGTGGAGCGTGACGACACCGACCAGTTCGTGGCCAGTGTCGATGTCGTGCCCCTGCAGCGCAATGTGGTCACCGCTGCCGGCACCATTGAATCCTCGCTGTTCCTCGCCAGTGCACCGCGCCGGCGTGCGCGACGTCACCACGCTCGCGCTGGCCGAAGTGTTCCGCTGGGACGTGGACTTCAATGCTCGATCTGCGCGCGGGCGATTCCTTCACGCTTATCTACGAACAGAAGCTGCTCGATGGCGAGATCGTCATGGATGGCGAGATTCTCGCGGCGGAGTTCGTCAATGAAGGCAAGACTTACCGTGCGGTGCGCTATGAAAACCCTGCAGGCAAAGCGGATTTCTATACACCGGAAGGCGTCAGCCTGCGCAAGGCCTTCCTGAAGACACCGGTGCAGTTCTCGCGCATCAGCTCGGTCTTCAATCCGAAACGCAGGCATCCGGTGCTGAACACCATTCGTGCGCACCGCGGCGTGGACTACGCAGCGCCCACTGGCACGAAGGTGTATGCCGCAGGTGCCGGCCGCGTGCAGTTTCGCGGCGTGAAGGGTGGCTTCGGCAACGTGGTGGAAATCGCGCATGCCGGCAAGGTGGTCACGCGTTACGGGCATCTCTCGCGATTCGCGAAGGGCGTGGGCAATGGCTCGAAGGTCGAACAGGGCGAGCTCATCGGCTATGTAGGCAGCACTGGCCTTGCCACCGGTCCGCACCTGCACTTCGAATACATTGAACGCGGCGTCTATGTAGACCCGCAGAAGGCGATGCGGAAATGCAGAGCCGGGCCCTCCCGTACCGGCAGCCGAACGCGACGCGTTCGATCTGCAGACCGCGCCGCTGCTGGCCCAGCTCGATGCTCGCCAGGTGGCGACGGGCGCGGCGCTGGTTTCGCGCTAAACGCTGCGGGCACCACACATGACGCTTTATGCCGGCCTGATCTCCGGCACCAGCATGGACGGCGTGGAAGCCGTCTTGCTGGATATTGGCGCGGGCCGCTTCGCGATCCGCGGCGCCTTGCATCTGGACTATCCACCGGCGCTGTCCGCAGCGGCTGAAGCGCGCGGTTGCCAATCCCGGCGGCTTGCGATCTCGATGAATTCGGCGCGCTGGATGCCGAGGTGGGCGAAGTCTTTGCCGAGGCGGCCATGCGGCTGCTGCAGAGCGCCGGCATCGCAGCCCCACAGGTGCGCGCCATCGGCAGTCATGGGCAGACCCTGCTGCACCGACCACTGGCGGCACTGCCTTTCACGCTGCAGATCGGCGATGCCAACCGCATCGCCGAACGCACCGGCATCGACGTGGTGGCCGATTTCCGGCGGCGCGACATGGCCGCCGGTGGCGAGGCTGCACCGTTGGTGCCCGCCTTCCACGCGGCTGCCTTTGCGGCACCGGGCGTGCCGCGCGTGGTGGTGAATATCGGCGGCATCTCCAACATCACCGTGCTGGGCGCGGATGGCAGCGTCGGCGGATTCGATACCGGGCCGGGCAACTGCCTGATGGATCTGTGGGCGAGCGAACATCTCGGCACGCCGTATCGACAGGGATGGGGCGCTGGCCGCCAGTGGCCAGGTGCACGCGCCGCTGCTGCGGCGGCTGCTGCAGGAACCCTATCTGCAGCGCCTGCCGCCGAAGAGCACGGGGCGTGAACTGTTCCACCGCGAGTGGCTGCAGCGTGCACTGGATGCACACCCTGCGACCATCGCCGATGTGCAGGCCACGCTGTGCGAATACACCGCGGTCACGATTGCAGCGGCGATCCGCGAGCTTTCCGGCGTGTTGCCGGAGGAGTTGCTGGTCTGTGGCGGCGGGGCCCGGAACCTCGAATTGATGCGCCGCCTGGCGTTGCAGCTGCCGCAGTCCAGGGTGCAGAGCACGGCGGCGCGCGGCATTGCCCCGGAGCATGTGGAAGGCGCGCTGTTTGCCTGGCTGGCGCAGCGCTTCATCGACGGTCTGCCGGGCAACCTGGTTGCCGTGACCGGTGCTCGCGGCCCGCGGGTGCTCGGGGCGCTGCATCGCGGCGCTGTCACAGGACTGTCACACAGTTGAGACAGCATCTCGCGCCAAGTATGGACCTGTTCATCAACCGCGAGCTGTCGTTGCTGGAATTCAACCAGCGGGTGCTCGCGTTGGCGACGGATGCCTCGCTGCCGCTGCTCGAGCGGCTGCGCTTCCTGTGCATTTCATCGAGCAATCTCGACGAATTCTTCGAGATCCGGGTGGCCGGCCTCAAGCAGCTGGAAGAGCTGGGCACGACCTCCGGCGGGCCGGATCGCACGCCAGTCGATGTGCAGCTCACCTCGATCCAGACACGCGCGGCGCGGCTGATCGCCGACCAGTACAAATGCCTCAACGAGCAGCTGTTGCCGCAGCTGCATGCCACGGGCGTGCGACTGCAGACCCGCGACATCTGGTCGGCGCCCGACCGCGCCTGGCTGGAAAAATATTTCCACGATGAAGTGGAGCCGGTGCTGAGCCCGATGGGCCTGGACCCTGCCCGGCCGTTCCCGCGCATCCAGAACAAGAGCCTGAATTTCGTGGTGCGGCTGAAGGGCAAGGATGCATTCGGGCGCGATACGGACCTCGCCGTGGTGCAGGTGCCGCGCTCGTTGCCGCGCGTGGTGCGGGTGCCGAACGGTGACAGCGGCATCTCGCTGGTGCTGTTGTCGAACATCGTCGCCGAGTTCATGGCGCTGCTGTTCCCCGGCATGGAAGTGAACGGCTGCTACCCCTTCCGCGTGACCCGCAACAGCGACCTGTTCGTCGACGAGGAAGAAATCGATGACCTGCGCCGCGCGCTGGAGGGTGAACTGGCGCATCGCCGCTATGGCGCGGCGGTGCGACTGGAAACCTCGACCGACTGCCCGGAAGACATCGTGGACTTCCTGCTGCAGCATTTTTCACTCGAACGGCAGGACCTGTATCGCGTGCCCGGCCCGGTGAACCTGAACCGGCTGTCGGCCATCTATGAAATGGTCATGCGCAGCGATCTCAAATATCCGCCGTTTGCGCCTGCCTTGCCGCCGGAAGCACTGACCACTGACCAGTTCGAGCTGCTGCGCAATCGTGACGTGCTGCTGCAGCATCCTTTCCACAGCCTCACGCCGGTGATGGATTTCCTGCGGCAGGCCGCTTCCGACCCGCAGGTGCTGGCGATCAAGCAGACGCTGTACCGCACCGGCTCGGATTCGCCGATCGTCGATGCGCTGGTGGCGGCGGCGCACAATGGCAAGGACGTCACCACGATCATCGAACTGCGCGCCCGCTTCGACGAGGAAGCCAACATCGGGCTCGCCAATCGCCTGCAGGAGGCCGGCGTGCACGTGGTGTATGGCGTGGTGGGCTACAAGACGCACGCCAAGATGCTGCTGGTGGTGCGGCGCGAGAGCGAGGGCATCCGGCGCTACTGCCACCTCGGCACCGGCAACTATCACCACAAGACCGCGCGCGCCTATACCGACTACGGACTGCTCACCGCCAATGAAGCCATCGGCCTCGATGTGCACGAGATCTTCCTGCAGCTGACCAGCCTCACGCGCACACCGACCTTGCGGCAGCTGCTGCAATCACCATTCACCATGCACGAGCGGCTGTTGCAGATGATCGGCGAACAGGGTGAGCGCGCAGCCAGCGGCGGCACGGGCCGCATCGTGGCGCGCATGAACGCCTTGACCGAACCGCAGGTGATCGAGGCGCTGTACGACGCTTCACGCGCCGGCGCACAGATCGATCTCATCGTGCGCGGCACCTGCGCGCTGCGGCCGGGCGTGGCCGGTGCGTCGGAGAACATCCGGGTGCGCTCCATCGTCGGGCGGTTCCTCGAGCATCCGCGGGTGTGGTGTTTCGGCGAAGGGCCGCAGGCACATCTGTACTGCAGCAGCGCGGACTGGATGGAACGCAACCTGTTCCGTCGCGTCGAGGTGGCCTTCCCCATCCTCGACCCCGCGCTGCATGCCTCGCTGCGCGCCGATCTCGACCTGTATCTGGCGGACACCGCCGATGCCTGGCTGATGCAATCCGATGGCACCTACGTGCATGCGGATGCCGGCGACCAACCGCCGCTTTCTGCGCAGGAAACCCTGCTGCAACGCTGCACCGGCTGTTCAGGACGTAAACACTCGCAGCCGAAGTCCCTGCACGCGCAGGTGATCGATCTCGTCGTTCAGGTCCGCGGCAGTCAGGGGATGATCACGGAACGATCGCACCCGGAAGCGCAGCTCCAGCGTGCGCGGGCGACCCACCAGCATGACGTCGGGAATCGGCGCCTCGCTGCGGTCACGATGCAGCAGCACCGCCAACCGCAGTATCAGCATGAGATACAGGCCGCGCGAATCCCAGGGGGGAATCAGGTCTTCCACTCCTTCGAGCGAGAGCTTGCGCCGGTGCGCGCCGACCAGCTTGGCCAGCAGCATCTGTTCTTCGCGCGCAAAGCCCGGCATGTCCGCGTTCTGCAGCAGGTACGCGCCGTGACGGTGGTATCCGCTGTGCGCCACATCGAGGCCGATTTCGTGCAGGCGGCAGGCCCAGGCAAGTGCGGCTTCGGCCATCGGGTCCTGCAGTTGCCAGCTTTCCTGCACCTGCGCCAGCAGCCGCAGGGCCGTCTGCTCGACTCTCGCGGCCTGCGCCAGATCGACGTGGTAGCGCGCCTGCATCGAACGCACGGTGCGCTCGCGCGCGTCTTCATCGGTGTAGCGGCCGATCATGTCGTAGAGCAGGCCCTCGCGCATGGCGCCCTCGCTCCAGCGCATCTGCGTGACCTTCAGCTGCGCAAACACCGCGGCCAGGATGGCGACGCCACCGGCAAACACATTGCGTCGCTCGGCGGTGACGGCCTGCAGCGGAATGGCTTCGATGCGGCCAGCGCTGCACAGCATCTCGATGATGGCATCGAGACCGGTGCGGGTGATCTGCGTGGCTTTGGGGTCGAGTTCACGGCAGGCTTCCAGGATCGAACGCACGCTGCCGGAACTGCCGGCCGCTGATTCCCAGCCGCGCTTGCGAAACAGCTCCTGCACGGGTTCTAGCTGCTGCCGCGCCATCACCAGCGCGCGCTCGAAGCGCTTCGCCGAAAGCTTGCCATCGTCAAAGAAGCGGGCACTCATGCCCACGCAGCCGAGGTTGACGCTCTCGAGGTCCAGCGGCTCGATGCCGCGGCCCACGATGAGCTCGGTGCTGCCGCCGCCGATATCCACCACCAGCCGGTTGCCCGGCTCCTGCGGCAGCGACTGCGCCACGCCGGAATAGATCAGGCGTGCTTCTTCACGGCCGGCAATGATTTCCACGGGATGACCCAACGCTTCGCGGGCTCGCTCCAGGAACACCTGCTTGCGCTTTGCACGCCGCAGGGCGCTGGTACCGACCACACGCACGCCATCGGCATGCATGTCGGAGATCCGCTGCCCGAAGCGCTTGAGGCAGGCCAGCGCGCGCGCCGCCGCTTCCTTGTCGAGGCGCCCTTCGTCATCGAGACCGGCGCCCAGCTGCACCATCTCGCGCAGGCGGTCGATGACCACCAGCTGGCCATCGCGGTACTGCGCGACGACCATGTGAAAACTGTTGGAACCCAGATCGACCGCGGCCAGCACATCGGGAACGCGCGCAGGACGTCGGGTCAAGCGAACCTCAGGCGGTGAAGGAGGAACCGCAGCCGCAGGTAGTGGACGCGTTGGGATTGCGGATGACGAACTGCGCGCCTTCGAGGCCGTCGCGGTAGTCGATCTCGGCGCCATTCAGATACTGGAAGCTCATGGGATCGACCAGCAGCTTCACGCCGTGTTTTTCAACCTCGGTATCGCCGTCTTCGGTCTTTTCGTCGAACTCGAAGCCATACTGCATGCCGGAGCAACCGCCGCCCTGCACGTAGACGCGCAGCATCAGCGCCGGATTGCCTTCGTCGCGGATCAGCTCGGCGACCTTCGCGGCCGCCGCATCGGTGAAAACGATGGATTCTTCGCTCATGAGCCGGCCCCGGTACCTGTCAACTTGACCAGTTTACCCTTGATGTGGGCGCCGGCGGCCATTTCAATCGCGCCATAGTGCAGGTTGCCCTCCACACGCGCCCGGGGGCCCAGCGTGACGCGGGCGCGGGCGGAAGATGTCGCCCCGGACAGTGCCATGCAGCTCGACCACCTCGGCCTCCACCGAGCCCTCGATGACGGCCGATTCGCTGACCACCAGCCGGGAGGGCGCGCCCGCCGCGGCCCGGACACTGCCGGTCACGGCGCCATCCAGATGCAGGCCACCACTGAACTGCACATCGCCCTGGATGCGGGTGGTGCCACTGACGAGCGAGTCGATCAGCGGGTCGGTTTTCTGGTCGCGCCGGAACATGGCATTCAATTCTCCACAGTCCAGATGAACGATGAGCGCACCGGGTTCACGCCTTTGCGGGCCGGGGTGATTTCGACCGTGGTCCGAGCGGGGGTGAAGCCCGCCGGCAACCGGATCGTCTGTTCCAGGGTCTCGGAGTAGCGGTAGCTGAACAGCAGCTCGCCGCTGGCCACATCGGAAACCGCCGACAGGTCCAGGTTCACTGGCGTGGCGACTGTCGCGCCTTCGAAGGTGAGCCGGATGCGGCCGCTGATGGCGTCCTCGCGGCCCAGCGGGCGGCCCAGCACCAGCCGCAGCTGGTATTCGTCCGGGGTGGCGCCGCGGGTAACGCGGAACTGCTGGATCTTCAGCACTTCGTCCGGGTTCTTGTCGCCGGCAATGCTGCGATAGAAGGCCAGGTCGCTGGTGAGGCGCGCCACGTCCGCCTGCAGGTTACCGATCGACTTGGCGAGCTCGGTGCGCTCGCGGACCTGGCCGACGCGCTCGGTCTCCTGGGCAGCAAACTGCAGGCGCAGGCGCTTGTTCTCGGCGGTCAGGGTCTCGATCTGGTCGCGCAGGTCGGCGCGCGACTGGCGCGCCGCGCGGCCATCGAAGCCTGCATTGCTGCGACCCCACTCGAAGGCCACGAACAGCGCCATGCCGGCCAGCGCCAGTATGGCGATGATCAGCAGCAGGCGCCGCAGCGGCGCATGTGCGCGTACAACCAGGCGTGGAGCGGGTGACATCGTCTTTCAGCCGGCCTGCGGTGCTCGAATTCCGGCAGCGGAACTGCGGCGGGTGTGGCGCAGCCACCAGGTCGGATAAGGCGGCAGGCCATCGGGCCGCGCCAGTGGCGCCAGCTCGTGCAGAGCCTTCACGTAAACAGGGCGCTTGAAATAAATGACTTCCTTGACGGGCTGCCAGTAATCAACCCAGCGCCAGCGGTCGAATTCGGGAGTGCCGGTGGCATCCAGGCGGATGCCGGATTCCTGCGCCGCGAGGCGCAGCAGGAACCAGCGCTGCTTCTGGCCCACGCAGAGTGGGCGCTGGCCATGCCGCACATAACGCTCTGGCAGGCGATAACGCAGCCACCGCTCCGTGCTGCCAAGCAGCTCCACATCGGCGGGCGCCAGCCCCACCTCTTCATGCAACTCGCGGAACAGCGACTCCTCGGCCGATTCGCCATGACGCATGCCGCCCTGCGGAAACTGCCAGCCCTTGCCGCCTGTGCGCCGCCCGAGGAACAGCTGACCCTCGCCGCCCATCAATACGATGCCGACATTGGCCCTGAATCCGTCGCGGTCGATCACATCGCTCATGACAGTCCTTTTACCTGTCTGGCTGCGTCCGCATCAAGGCGATGCATTGCAGCGACAGACACCTCACGCCCGCTGGGCGACTTGCTCGCGGCGACCCTTAAGATAGGCCAGTCCCTGCTCCATGAGCCCGCGGAAAGTCTCGAAATCACGCGTCAGCACCGCCGTGCGCAGCCGCTCCACGGCGTGGCTCAGGGCCTGCAGCGATTCCGCGCCGTAGTCGTTCAGGGCCTGGATTTCGTAATACAGCTCGGGGCTTTCTTCGGCCACGTTGGTGGCGACATCCAGCTGCGCGTCGAAGGTGGTGCTCGACATGCGGGCCAGTTTCGGCGCGGCCTCACCGCTCTCGGCCAGCGCCGTGAAGAACGCGATGTTCAGCGCATGCGACAGCCCCAGCACATAGGCCACCAGCCGGTCGTGATCCTCGAGGCTCATCACCACCTGTTCGGCCATGGTGGGCGCGAACAGCGCGCGCGCTGCGGCCAGTGCCTCGGCCGAACCGAGGTCGATGAAGATCACATGGCGGCCGGAGAGCAGCTCCGTGTTCGGCCCGAACATCGGATGCAGCGATGTGACCTTGACGCCTGCGGCCTTCACCGCATGCAGGCCACCACGCAGCGGCGACTTCAGCGAGCCCAGATCAAACACCACGCCGGTGGGGCGCCGCAGGGCCAGCTCATTGAGAATGATGCCGCTGGCACCCAGCGGCGCCGCGACCACGATGAAGTCGAAGACGTTGAGGTCTGGCAGCGTGCGCCAGTCGGCCACCACTGCGACACCCGGCGCCGCACCAGCAGGATCCCCCACCTGCACATCAAACCCCTGCGAAACCAGGAACTGCACGAACCAGCTGCCCATCTTGCCGGCTCCGCCGATCACCAGCGCACGGCGCCCGCTGCCCGCGCCATGCGCAGCCACGCTGACCTGTTCCTGCGTGGTGAGGGATGAACGGATCAGCAGGCGCAGCACTTTTTCAGCCAGGTCGCCAGGCAGGCCCAGCCCTTCGGCACGTCGGCGCACACCGAGAATCACTTCGCGCTCGCGCTGGAAATCGCGCGTCGGATAGCCGGTGGAGCGTTTTGCGGCGGCCACTTGCCGGGCGATGGCCTGGCGCTTTGCGATCAGCGACAGGAGCTCCCCGTCCAGCTGGTCCAGCTGCTGGCGCAGCTCGTCTAGAGTCATGAGTTCCTCGAACCGTTATGCAGGTAAACTTTGTCGCATGGTACCCGAACAGTCACTGCCCGAAGTCCTGCCCGCCGAGCCGTTGCTGGTGGCGGCCGCCTGGCTTGCGGAAGCCCTGCGGCGGCGCGACCAGCCCAATCCCGATGCCATGGTGCTTGCGACCTGCGGCAATGATGGTCGCCCCGCAGCGCGCGTGGTGCTGTGCAAGGGCATTGATGCCGCCGCCGGCGCCGTGCGCTTCGTCACCAACTACAGCTCGCGCAAGGGGCAGGAGCTGGCTGCCAATCCGCGCGCCGCGCTGCTGTTCCACTGGGACCACCTGCATCGGCAGGTGCGCATCGAGGGCGTGGTGCACAAGGTCAGCGCCGTGGAAAGCGATCGCTATTTTTCTGGTCGGCCGCGCGAAAGCCAGCTGGGCGCACACGCCAGCGACCAGAGCATGCCGGTGGGTTCGGCGGCGGCCCTGCGGGCGCAGCTGGATGCCGTGCAGGCACGTTATCCGGGTGGGGCGCCAGTGCCCCGCCCCGCACACTGGGGTGGATATGTAATGTGGGTCGATACCGTCGAAGTATGGGTGGAGGGCGCGGCGCGCCTGCATGACCGGGCGATCTGGACGCGCACTCTGGCCGCTTCCGGCAGCGGAACCCCAGCCTTTGGGCCCTGGTCCAGCACCAGACTGCAACCATGAAGTCGACTCACCTGCTCTCCGGGCGCGCCGTCGCGCTCTGTTATCTGGTTGCGTTCTGGTCCGGCTTCTTCGTGATGGGGGTCGAGCTGCTGGGCGGCCGCCTGCTGGCACCGAATTTCGGCAGCAGCATCTACGTGTGGGGCGCGATCATCACCATCTTCATGCTGGCGCTGTCGCTGGGCTATCTGGCCGGCGGCCGATTTTCACAGCGCAACCCGAGCCTCGCGAAGCTGGGCCTGTTGCTGGCGGCAGCCGCGCTGACTGCCCTGCCGGTGCTGCCGCTGTCGGGCATCACGCTGGAGAATCTCGCCATCGCCATCCCGGATCCCCGCTTCGGGTCCCTGGCTGGCGCTGCGCTGCTGTTTTTCGTGCCGACGTTCTTCTCCGGCATGGTGTCGCCCTACTGCGTGCGACTGCTGGTGGATTCGGAGGAAACTTCGGGCCGGCGCGCCGGTCAGCTCTATTTCGTGTCCACCTTCGGCAGTGCCGCCGGCACCATCCTCACGTCGTTCTACCTGGTGCTGTGGTTTGAAGTGAACGTGATCATCATTTCGCTCGTCGCCATTTCCACCGTGCTGGCCATATCCACCGGCCTCGTCAAGGGTCAAAAAGAATGAAGATTCCCGCAGGTCTGGTTGCTGTTGCGCTGCTGCTCCTCGCGCCGGTCGCGCTGGCGCAGAAGATGGTGCATTCCGAGCGCTCGCTATATCGCGAAGTGCTGGTGTACGAAGAAAACGGCGAACGCTGCATGTGCTTCACACGCGCCTGCCGCATCGGCCGGCAATCCTGCATCAACCTGGCAGACCCCCGCCGCTTCGCGCTCAACTACACCCGCATGATGATGGGTGGCACCTTCCTGATGGGCGATGTGCCGAAGCGGATCCTCATCATCGGCCTGGGCGGAGGCTCCATTCCCACCGCACTGCGCGAACTGCTGCCCAACGCGCAGATCGATGCGGTCGAGATCGATCCGGCCGTCACCCGCGTGGCGCGCAAGTACTTCGGCTTCAAGGATGATCCGAAGATGAAGGTGTTCGAGGTGGATGGCCGCGTGTTCGTGAAGCGCGCGCTGCGCGAAGGCACGAAGTACGACATGGTCATGCTGGATGCCTTCGATCACGAGTACATTCCCGAGCACCTGCTGACCCGCGAGTTCCTGACGGAAGTGAAGAACCTGCTCACACCCACCGGCGTGCTGGTGGGAAACACCTTCTCGTCCAGCAAACTCTACGATCACGAATCGACCACCTACGCCGCAGTGTTCGGCAAGTTCTTCAACCTGAAGGCTGCCAACCGCGTGATCGTGGCGCGTCCGGCCGGGTTGCCCACCGAGGCACAGCTGCGCGCCAAGGCGCTGGAGCATGAACTCGCACTGCGCAGTTACGGCGTGGATCTCCAGAGCGTGCTGCCCATGTTCACCACCACCCCCGACTGGGACACCAGCGCGCGCGTGCTCACGGATCAGTATTCACCGGCGAATCTGCTGAACCGCTAGGCAACGGTTGATCCAACCACGCCGCACCGGGCAAGGCGCTCCCATGCAGTGGTTTCGCGGCCTGCGCTTCGGACTCGCGCAGCGCACGATGCTGCTGCTGGTTGCGGCCGTATCCGGGAGTCTTGTGGTGCTGGCAGTTGGCTTTGCCATGCAGCGCCAGAACGATTTCACAGAATTTGCGGATGCGAGAGCCCGCAGCATCGCCGCGCAGGTGCACTCCATTCGACTGGTGTTGTTGTCGGTACCTGCCGCCAATCGCCCGCAGGTATCTGAGGGGTTGCTTGCCAGTGGCACGCTTTACGCTTTTCCAGCGGACGAAATCGTACCGCCAGAACTCAAGGTTCCTGCCCCGCAACCTTCGTCACGTGACAGCCTGCTCGCCAGCCTGTTTGGAGGTTCGTCGCCGAGTTCGCAGGATATCTCAGAGGCCATCGGGCGCTATGCACAGCAGCCTGCCGAGGTGCGCCACACCACCGAACCCGGTGCCAGCTACTGGGTGAGTCAGGAAATCGACGGAGTTCTCTGGTGGATCGTGGTGCTGGCCGGCGGCTTGCCACCAGCTCCTGACGGAGTACCCTGGCCTCTGGTGGCCACGGTGCTGCTGGCGTTGCTCGGGGTTGCCGCTATGTTCGCGGCCACGATTTCCCGGCCACTGCGCGAACTCGCTGCGGCCACGCACCGTATCGGCGATACCTTGCCGGAACCAGTCAATGTGGAAGGCCCGGCAGAACTCCGGGATCTGGTCGCGAGTTTCAATTCCATGCTGGTGCGCCTGCAGCAGATCGAAGACGAACGCCGCGTGTTGCTGGGTGGGTTGCCGCATGATCTGCGCGCACCCCTCACGCGCCTGCGCCTGCGCCTTGCAACACTCACCGGACTTGGCGAACACCCGGGCATCGTGGACGACATCGAATCGATCGACCGCATCGTTCGACAGTTCACGGATTTCCTGCGTGGCGCTCAACAGGATGAACCGCTCTGGGCACTGGATCGCATCGTGCATTCCGTGGTCGACGCTTATCGCACCACAGGACAAGACGTGCGCGTTGAAGGTGACTTGGACCTCGATGTCCCCGTGCCGCAGTTTGCGGTGAGCCGGATCCTCGACAACCTGATTGGAAATGCCGTGCAGCATGGCCGTGGGCCAGTCCTGCTGCGGGTTGCGTCCACGGAGCCAGGTTTTGTGGATCTTTCGGTTACCGATCACGGGGAAGGCATCCCGGCCGGAACGGCAGAACTCGCTCTGCAGCCCTTCACAAAGCTGGATGCGGCGCGCGGCCGTGGTGGTTGCGGCCTGGGACTCGCCATTGTGCGCCAGCTGGCGCGCCGAATGGGTGGCGGTATCCGCTTCGAGAAGACCGCCGATTCGTTTTCGGTCCTGGTGCGTCTTGGCGTACAGTGAACGCTGCCGTGGACACCTACCGATGACCCGCACCTTCACCCACAGGTTCATGCCCGTACTTGCGGCCGCAGTCATCGCGGTGGCTTCTGCCAGTTCTTTGGCTGCGGAGCGTGGCCCGGGCGGTGTCCGCCAGCAGCCCCTCGAACCACCTGCCAGGAGCGGCGAGAACCCCGCCGTGCGGCCAGCCAAACCTCCGCCTTCCCGGCCTGGTATCACCGGCATGCCGGGTTGGAGCGCTTCGCGGCAGCCGGAGAGCGGACTTCAGCGTCCGGATCCGGCGTCCTTCACCCATCGAGGCACGCGCTACCTCGTCAGCGAGGGACGCTGGTATGAACAACGCGGCACCGACCTCGTCGCGGTGAACCCTCCTGCGGGCGTGCTCGTGGAGACACTGCCTGAGGGTTACTCGATTCGCTGGGTGGGCGGCGTTCCGTATTTCTTTGCGGATGGCCTTTTCTTCGTCTGGCGCGAGCGCAATCGCCAATATGAAATCCTGCAGAACCCGCCAGGCGCCGAGTCTTCGGCTGCCGGCGAAACGCAACGCAAGAGCGAACGCAACCGTTCTCCGAAGCCCTGAAACTTCGGGCTGCGCCGGATTGTTAGGACTTTCTTACAAGTCACGACATTCGGTCAGGGCATTATTTCGCGTCTGGCTGGTCACAGCTTGGACAAATGATGAATGTCGAAACCATCGAGCGGGGCGCAGCTGCCCCAGGCGGACATGTCTTTCTTGTCGATGACGACCGGGAAGTTCGTGACCTTCTCTCGACCTATCTGTCTGGCCACGGGATACGCGTCGGAACTTTCGCGGACGGCCCGTCGTTGCGACGCTTCCTCGCGCGGGGCACCGTTGAACCGGATCTGGTGATTCTCGACGTGATGCTGCCGGAAGAGGATGGTCTTTCCATCTGCCGCTGGCTGAAGGCGGAGACCGATCTGCCGGTGATGATGCTTTCAGCCAGGGGAGACGAGATCGATCGTGTGATGGGTCTGGAACTGGGCGCGGACGACTACATCTGCAAGCCTTTCAGCCCGCGCGAGCTGCTCGCACGCATCCGCAATCTGCTGCGACTGGCCGAACGTCGCCATCGCCCTGAACTGACAACCGGAGCACGAATACTGCGATTCCATGGCTGGACTCTGGACACCATGGAGCGCTTGCTGGTTTCCGAGCAGGGTACGGTGCTGCGCCTGTCCGGCTGCGAGTACCTGCTGCTCCAGGCACTGGCCACCCGCGCCAATCGAGTGCTGTCACGCAGCCAGCTGGCGACCCTGATGCGCGGGCGTCAGCAGGATCCTTTTGACCGCAGCATCGACGTCCTGATCAGTCGCTTGCGCCAGATTCTCGGCGACAGCGCGCGCGATTCACGCATCATCCGCACCGTTTACGGGCGCGGATATGTATTGAGCGGGATTGTCTTGCGCGAGTAACCGGCCGGCAGGCCGGGATAGCTTCCTCACCGATCCTTGCGCAGTGTGCCTACCACTGCGCCACTGCCACCTCCAGCCATGAACAGCGTGTAGACGCCGTTGGTCTCCAGAACCACCGACTCACGAACCAGCAGCAATGCAATGGTACGCGAGTCGACAATGTCGAGGAGATTGTCCAGGCCAGGAGAAAGTTCCGTGAAATCGGATGCGGTGCCGAGTTCGACGAAGTCCACGAGCGGCGAGTAGTTGACCGACAGCGTCAGTGGCGCGCCCAGCCCGGACATCCCGTTGATCAGTCGCAGCTTCACGAAGTTCGTGGCTGGAACATGATTGTCGTCGGCTATCAGCGTCAGACGCGTGGCGCCGCCAACATCCCAGGCCAGCAAGGTGTAATCCTTGCCGGGCTCGAGGTCGACCACTCCGGATGTCACGCTGGCACTGTCCACGATCACATTCACCGGGACGGAACCTGCTGGCAGCGTCAGATAGGAATCGGCGATGTAACTCCTGGCGGAGCGCCGCGCAACAATATCGGTGCCTGCAACGTTTACGGTAACCATGGCACCGGTTGAGAGACCGACGGCGCCGCGTATGCGCACCGTGGTGTTGTCGTACCGGGTGGGCTCTCCCTGTTGAGGCAGCACTACGGCGCTGATGAGCACTCCACCGGACGCCTCTGTCAGTATGACCGACATGACATCCTGGCTGGCCAGCGCCACCGCTGGAACATCGAGGCGAACATCGGATTTGCGGCCAGCCGCCGTGATCCGCAACCGGTAGCTACCGCTCCTGATGGTGGTCGCGGTGCCCAGGGTACCCGCGGCCGCCGAACTGACCGTCGCGGAAACGTCATTCAGCGTGTCTTGCGCTCCGGTGAGATAGACATCCAGGCTTTCGGAGGCAGAGGCGTTGAGGATCTGCAGTTTGGTGTAGCCCGTGTCTGGTTTCTCGACATCCTCACTGATCGGCAACACCTTGAAGCCATTGGTGGCACCGAAAGCGACCAACGTGACATGGGTGTCTTCCGCAACGGTATTGCTCAGGGAGAGCAGATTGCCGGCGGCGCCAGACTTGCGGAAAGTCAGCGCATAGGTATCTGCCTTGAGCGAGGTATAGGGAGTGGCCGAACCGCTGGCGACCCCCGCTACCTGCTGAGTTTCCGTGTCGCTGCCATCGATGCTGGTGTAGAGATCAATCGGCGAATATCCGGTACTGACATTCAGCACGCGAACCTGGGCGCTTGCCGTGTTGTCATAGATTGTGGGCTGGCCCTGCTTCGGCAGCAGGATGGCATTGACCAGCACGCCGCCGGCTGACTCGGTCAGGATGATCGTCAGCACACCCTTGCTCGTCAGGGTAATGGTCGGCACGTTGAGCCGCACTTCGGCCTTGTTGCCACTTGCAGTAATACGCAGCCTATAACTGCCACTGTTGACGACGGCCGAGCTGGTCTGTGACTTGCTCACCCCGCTGATGGCAGGCGAGACATTGCTGAGCAGGTCGTCTGCGCCCGTCAAATAGACATCGAACGCATCGCCCGATGCGGCGTTGAGTACCTGCACCGCTGTATAGCCGCTGTCGGGATCCTCGATGTCCTCGTCGATCACCATCATGGTGAATTGATTGGTTGCACCATGGGCAACAAGCGTCTGATGCGTGTCGTCGGCCAGTGTCGCGCTGGTCGAGAGCAGGTCTCCTGTCGTGCCGGACCTGCGAACCTTCAGGGCATAGCTGTCTCCCTTGAGTGCGGCATAGGAGCTGATCGTGCCGCGCGTGACGCCGGTGAACTGCCGCGTATCCGTATCGCTGTCGAGATTGTTGGTATAGAGGTCGAGCGACTCATAGCCGGAGCTGAGATTCAGCAGGCGGATATTGGCTGTGTTGGACGAACCATCGGCGCCACCACCGCAGCTGCCAAGAATGAATGCTGCGGCGGCGGGCAGCAGCCGGCAGATGAAGCGGAACGGGTGAGTATTCATTTTATGTCCATCCAGGGCGGAGTGAGGTCAGAAAGCGTTGCCGATAGAAAACTGGAAGCGTTCCCGCTGGTCGCCGAAGAGCCTGGAGGTTTCCTTCTGCCAGGAAAGCGGAACGGCATAACTGAAACGGAACAGACCCAGCGGCGCGAGCCATTCGACGGAGACTCCCGCCGAAGTTCGCAGGCGATGCGGGTCGAAGCCGGTGTTGGCGGTCAGGCCCGATTTTTCACGGAAGGTCGTCTTGCCGAGGTAGAACGCCTGGCCGTAGTCGAAGAACAGACTCAGACGCGCGCTCGACTGCACCTTGCGTGGCAGCGGCAGAATCGCCTCGGCACTGCCGTAAACAGCAGCATCACCACCATAGGGATTGCCGAGGGAATCACGGGGACCGAGCGTGTTTTCCCTGAACCCCCGCACAGAACCCGGGCCGCCCACAAACCAGTTGCGGTTGGGCGGAAGGGAATCCGTATCGCCAAAGGCGGTGCTGTACCCAACGGTAGAGCTGACGCGAAGTGGCAGATTGCGGACCAGCGGCAAGGGAATCCGGAAATATTTCTCGCCGCGATAGGATGCCGACAGGTATTCCAGCTGGCTGCCCGGCACGGTCGCTGACAACGCGAGGGATTGGGATGCACCCGCCGTCGGGAATATGGTCCTGTTGCGGCTCTCGAAATTCCAGGAAGTCCTGAGTTCGAGCACATTCGAAACGGAGCTGCGGACGTAGTAGTCCCCGAAGCGACGCAGATAGGTGCGACCGCCGTTGTTCCTGACCCACTCCCACAGCTGATCGGAACTGGTATTGATCGTCGAGAGATCGAGGCGCTGCACGGTTGCCCCGAAGCGAATCGCCTGCTGCTCGGCAATCGGCCAGCCGTATTCCAGCCCCACCATCCAGGACTTTGTTGAAAAATCCGAGTAGCTGGAAGTCAGCTGCGTCTGGCGCGAATAGGAGAGATTCGTGGTGCGGCTGATGCCATCAATGGTTATGTACGGCTGGGTATGCGAGAAGCTGTAGACCTGGGCGCTGTTGCCGGCATTCACTTCTGCAGCCAGTCGCTGGCCGGTGCCGAAGAGATTGGAATCGGCGAGGCTCGCATTGAGCACAAAGGACGACGACTCCGAGTAACCGAGGCCGCCTGACAACTGCGAGCTGGGCCCTTCCTTGATGGTGTATTCCACATCCACCAGGTCATCGGATCCTTCGACCTTGATCTTCTCGAACTCCACTGTCTCGATATAGGGCAGTTGCTGGATTCGCTGCTTGCCCCTTTCCAGCGCGACATTCGAAACCCACGCGCCCTCCAGCTGCCGCATTTCGCGCCGCAGGACGACGTCGTTCGTGCGCCCCACTCCCGCGAACCGGATGTTCCGGACGTAGACGCGTTTGCCGGGATCGACAAGGAACGTCATGACGACTTCCTTGGACTCCTCGTCCAGTTTCGGGACCGGATCGACCTTGGCGAACGCGTAGCCATCGGCGCCGAGACGGTTTTCGATCAGCTTCTGGGTGGTCGATATCAGCTGCTGCGAATAGATCTGCCCCTTCCGGACCAGCAGCAGACTCTGCAACTCGCTCAGGGGGACCAGGGTGTTTCCCGCGATGCGCGCGTCGGAGATCCTGTAGATCTCGCCCTCCTTCACGCTGATCGTGACGAACATGTCGTCCTTCTCGGGCGAGATCGTCACTTGCGCAGACTCGATCTCGAAGCTGGCGTAGCCACGATCCTGATACCAGGATTTCAGCTTTTCCAGATCGCCCTGCAGCGCTTCGCGGGCATAGCGATCATCCTGCTTGTACCAGGAGTTCCACTTCGGCGTCTTCAACTCGAAGGTATCGAGAATCTCCTTCTCCTTGAACTTCGTGTTGCCGATGATGCTGATCTGGCGGATCCGCGCGCGCTCCCCTTCCTTGATGTCGATCAGGATGCTGACGCGATTGCCCGCAAGCTCGTCCACCGTCACGTCGATCTGCACGCCGTATTTGCCACGACTGAAGTACTGATCGGTGAGGTAACCCTTTACCTCTTCCAGCACCGAGCGATCAAAAGTCTTGCCTGCGGCAAGCCCGACGCCCCGCAGCGACTTGGTGAGCTCTTCGGTCTTGATGTCCTTGTTGCCCTGGATCTCGAAGCTGTCGATCGAGGGGCGCTCGATGACATCGACGATCAGCGTGCTGCCGTCGCGCCGAAACTCGATGTTCTTGAAGAAATCGGTGGCGTACAGCGCACGCAAGGCCTCCCGCAGCCGGGTGGTGTTGAGCTCATCACCGATATTGATCGGCAGATAGTTGAAGACCGTGCCCTCGGTAACGCGCTGCAGACCTTCGACCCGGATGTCGAGGACAGTGAACCTGGAAGGGGATTCGTCGGCCGCGTGCGTTGATGAGACCACAACAAACAACAGCAACAGGATCAGGCGGGACAGTTCCCGAGGTCGCATTCAAACTCTCGCATAGGACGTCCCTTCAGGACGGAGCCATGCTAGGAGGGGGCTTTGCGACGGGTCGAGGGTTTGTAAGCCAGGACTGACGAGTCTTGCAGTTGCTTACATTTGGTCCTGCGGGTGACCTGGCCCGGGAGCAAGCCCCTCCAGACCGGAGACTGGCGGCTGTTTGTCGCTAGAATGACGCAAGCCTGGCGTGGACGGGCCGTGACCACCCTCCCTAATTTGGCTCCTTCCCCGTGCAAGGAGTACAACAGGATGGATATGAAGATCGACGGTGACAGGGTCAGACGGGAACGTCAGCAACGAGCCTGGACTCAGGAACACCTGGCCGGCGCCTCGGGGGTCAGCCTGCGCACGATCCAGCGTATCGAGACTACCGGTGCGGCCTCTTATGAATCGCTGAATGCACTTGCAGCTGTGTTTTCGCTTTCCGTGGCTGACCTTCGGGTCACTGTGACCGTGCTGGACATTCCACCTTCCGCACCCGCCAGGTGGTTTCCGGCGCGTCGTATCCTGACGATGATGGGCGCCCTGGTTGTGGCCTCGGTCATCATGCCACCCTCAATCTTGCTGCAGATTCCCGCCGCGTTAGTGCTCTGGGCTGGTGTCGAGCTTGCCCTGCGCACCTGGCGGCGGTCCCACCGATCAGAGCCGCCGCAGTAGATTAGAGGCCGCCTTCGGGCGGCCTTCCATCAATCGTGCAGCGAGACGCCCCGCGTCTCCTTCACCAGCACCGCGCCGATCACCAGCGTGACAGACGCAACGATCACCGGATACCACAGGCCACTGTAGATATTGCCGGTCTGCGCGACGATGGCGAAGGCCGTGGTGGGCAGCAGGCCGCCGAACCAGCCATTGCCGATGTGATACGGCAGGGACATGGATGTGTAGCGGATGCGCGTGGGGAACATCTCCACCAGCATCGCCGCGATCGGGCCATAAACCATCGTGACGTAGATGACGAGCAGCGCCAGGATCGCAACCACCAGTGGCTTGTTGATCTCCGAGGGCTCGGCCTTGGTGGGATATCCAGCGGATTTCAAGGCATCGGCCACTTCGGTCTTGAAGGCTGAATCCCGTGCGGTGAGCGCGGCGCCCGACAGCGTCCTGGCATCAAAGGAATCAATGCTCACATCACCGATCTGGATTCGCGCCTGACCTTCTGCATCGATGCTGTCGTAGTTCACGGAAGCATTGGCCAGCACCTGTTTCGCCACATCGCAGGAGCTGGTGAACTTGGTGGTTCCCGTGGGGTTGAACTGGAACGAACATTCGCCGGGGTTGGCGTGCAGGGTGACCGGAGCCGACTGCAGCGCTGCGGCAAGCTGGGGATTGCCGGCGGTTGTCAGTGCCTTGAACAGCGGGAAATAGGTGAGTGCCGCCAGCAGGCAGCCGGCAAGAATGATCGGCTTGCGGCCGATGCGGTCGGACAACGCCCCGAAGAAAAGGAAGAACGGCGTGCCGATGATGAGCGCCAGGGCGATCAGCAGGTTGGCCTGCGGGCCATCGATCTTCAGCGCCTGCGTCAGGAAGAACAAGGCGTAGAACTGCCCCGTGTACCAGACGACCGCCTGCCCTGCCGTCAGACCGAACAACGCGATCAGCACGATCTTCAGGTTGGACCATTCGCCGAAGGATTCGCGCAGCGGTGCCTTGGAGGTGCGGCCTTCCGCCTTCATCTTTTTGAACAGCGGCGACTCTTCCATCGACATGCGGATCCAGACGCTCAGGCCCAGCAGCACCGATGACAACAGGAACGGAATGCGCCAGCCCCATTCCTGGAAGGCCTCTTCGCCCAGCACGGTTCGCGTGCCCAGTATGACCATCAGCGAGAGCAACAGTCCCATCGTGGCCGTGGTCTGGATCCAGGCCGTGTGGGCGCCGCGCTTGCCGGGCGGTGCATGCTCCGCCACGAAGGTGGCGGCGCCGCCATATTCACCACCGAGCGCAAGGCCCTGCAGCAGGCGCAACACGATCAACAGGGTTGGCGCCAGCACCCCCAGGGTGCCGTATCCGGGGAGCAACCCGACCAGGAAGGTCGAGGCACCCATGATCACGATGGTTACCAGGAAGGTGTGCTTGCGCCCGACCAGATCGCCGAGGCGGCCGAACACCAGCGCGCCGAAAGGCCGCACGATGAAACCGGCAGCGAAGGCCAGCAATGCGAAGATGAAACCCGAGGTGGGGTCGAGCGCGGTGAAGAACTGCTTGGCGATGATCGCCGCGAGCGAACCGTAGAGGTAGAAGTCATACCACTCGAACACGGTGCCCAGTGAAGACGCCAGCAGCACCTTGCGTTGTGAACCCGTCATCTCGCCCCCCACGGCATTCTTCTGATTTTGGAGTATTCTTTCGGACCAGCATGGTAGCGCTATTCATTGAATTTCGCCCAACACGTGGTTCGCGCCGGATCCTGTTCGCGGGTCTGGCTTGTGCGCTGCTGGCTTCTGCACAGGCGGCAGAGTGGTCGCTCACGCCGCTGCAACCCGAAGGCATCTACGAAGCAGGTACTCGCGCAGGCTGGGTTGTGAAGCCGGGGGATCTTCTCATGGGCCGGACCTATGAGTACCAGCTGCGGCAGGACAACATGGCTATCGTGGAAAGCGGCACGCTCGACAACGTCGCCGTCAACCTGGTCGAGACGCGCGGCACGGCGCCCGGCATGTTGCTGCTGGAGATCAAGGGTCTCGACTTCAATGCAGAATCCCAGCTGGCAGGGCTTGCCATCAGCCCCCGACGCATTGCGCCGTCGCTGCCAGCGCCGCGGGATTTCGATCGATTCTGGAAGGGAAAGATTGCGCAATCAAAGCGCGTGCCGCTGGATGCGCAGCTGACTCCCGGCAGCAGCGATCGGGATGGCGTCGAGTATTTCACGCTGCGCATGCGACACAGCGATGGCGGCGAGATCCATGGCCAGCTCGCAAAGCCCGCCGGCGCGGGCAAGTTTCCGGCGCTGGTCATCTATCAATGGGCAGGGCGGCCCTACCCGCTGCAGAAATCCTGGGTCACGGAACGTGCCGCGCAGGGCTGGCTGGTGCTGAACATCGAGCCACATGATGTGCTGCCCGACCAGCCGCAGGCCTACTACGACGCGCAGCCCGACGAGCTGAAGAACTACCAGGACATCGGTCGCGGCGACCGCGATCGCAACTATTTCCTGCGCATGTATCTGGCCGATTACCGCGCAGTGGAATATCTCGCGGGCCGACCGGACTGGAACGGCGGGCAACTGGTGGCAATGGGCACCAGCATGGGCGGGCAGCAGGCCATCTGCACGGCGGCGTTCCATCCCAAGGTGACCGCAGTGGTCGCGCATGTGCCGGCGGGTGCTGATCTGCTCGGCGCGCTGCATGGTCGCGCGACGGGATACCCCTTCTGGCCGGCGACCGATCCGGGCGTACAGCGGACTGCGCCCTACTTCGATACGGTGAACTGCGCATCCCGGGTGAAGGTGCCTGCCCTGGTTTCGATGGGCTTTGTGGATGCCGTCACGCCACCCACCGGCATCTGGGCGATGTTCAACCAGCTGCGCGGCCCCAGGGAAGTCGTGCCACTGGTGGATGCTGCCCACAACCACCAGTCCACGGCGGCGCAACAGGCGGCCTATACACGCCGCGCCGAAGCCTGGCTCATGCAACTGCGACGAGGGTTGAATCCCATGCCATCAGCCAATGTGCCGGCACCGCGAACCGATGCGAACTCCCTGAAGGCGCACGAACAGCTGCTCGCAAAGAAGCAGCAGGGCCGCATCGACGTGTATTTCATCGGGGATTCGATCACGCGCCGCTGGGGCGCCACCGACCCGAACTACCGCGCGCTGCTCGCGAACTGGACCAGCAACTTCCATGGCTGGAATGCCGGCAATTTCGGCTGGGGTGCCGATCATGTGCAGAACATCCTGTGGCGACTCGACCAGGGCGAACTCACCGGCGTACAGCCGAAGGTGGTTGTCATCATGGCGGGCACCAACAATGTGGGTGCGCGGCCGGCACCGGGCAATGAGCCGGAGATTGCCGCGGACATTGCCGGCGGCATCGAAGCCATCCTGCAGCGGGTGGGCAAGCTCGCGCCGCGCGCCACTATCGTGCTGATGGGTATCACGCCGCGCAACGACAACATGGCCTACATGCCGGTGATCAACCAGACCAATGCGCTGCTGGCGAAACTGGCGAAGGGTCGCAAGGTCCGGTTCGTGAACATCAATGGCCAGCTGGCCAACGCCGGAGGGCAGGCTGCATGCCGGCATGACGGATCCGGATCAGTTGCATCTGGCCGTGCCGGCCTACCAGATCTGGGCCGATGCCCTGCGTCCCATCCTGACCGAAGTGCTGGGCCCGCCGGCGGCCACCGACCTCGCTCCACCGCCGACGGGTGACCCGAGCCTCGTTACGGCGCCACGCAACTGAAGTTGGCGACATCGTCGATGCTGCCATTGCCGGAGTGGCGCGCCACCTGCGGGTAAGGGCACAGCGGCCGTGAACGCGTCTCGCGACCGTTGATCACGCGCGCGGCGCGGATCGAATCCGGTGCTCGCTTCGCTTCCACCCAGTCGATCAGCGCGGTCATGGCATCGAACTGGTCGGTGCCGGTGCCACCCGAGCAATGGGTCATGCCGGGCACCATGAACAGGCGCAGGAAATCCGGGGTGCGTGGCCCATTCCTGCGCAGCGCCGCTTCATAGTAGTTGACGCCCATCTGTGGCTGCAGGATCTGGTCTGCCCAGCCATAGGTCATGATCACCTTGCCGCCGCGCGCCCGGAACTTCGACAGATCGGGATTGGTGGCATTGGCCTTCCTGCCCCATTTTTCGAGCAGTTTCCCATCGCGCGCGAAATCGAAATTGCGGTAGTCGTAGTCGGGCTGCGGCGGCGTGTGCACGAGATAACGCATCGTGTTTTCGGCGAGCCCGAACACCGCCGGCTTGGCGCCGGGCTGCGCCGGCACCAGCATGTTCATCCACACGGATTCGCTGCCAGGCTCAAAGCCGGGAAACAGCTTCCGGCCGTTGGCTTCCGGACCGCTGTAAACCCTGGCGATGGCATCCGCCTGTTCCACGGTGAGACAGGATGCCTCATCGACTCCGACCGGGCAGGCGGGCACATCGCGGCGCGGATTGAAATCGCAGCGGCGCGGATCATCGATCAAGCCGTCTTTCAGGCCGTCGACCGAATCGCAGCGCGCGATGACCTTGTCAGCGAGCAGGGTGAGTTTGGCGGCAGACAGCGGCACATCGGCCAGCGCCCGCTGACTCCACAGGGCGCCGACGGTGAATCCGGTCTGGTCGACCCAGGGCGCATTGGCCAGCACGCCATCGAAATCCTTCGGATAACGCTGCGCCTCGATCAATCCCTGCCGGCCACCATTGGAGCAGGAGTTCCAGTAGGAATGCGCCGCCGGCTTCGGGTAATAGGCGGCGATCATGTTCTTCGCGGTGGTGGCCGTGACATGCACGGCGCGATACGCGTAATCGATGGCCTTCTGCGGATTGCTCAGCACGAAGGTGCCACCCGCTTCCTTGCGGGAGTCGTGACCGGTGTTGGTCTGCGCAAAGGCGAAGCCCAGCTGCAGCGCGGACTGTCGCTGCGCCACTCGGCCCACGTCTTCCAGCGACTCACCCGCATGGCCGCCATTGCCGATCATGTAGAAGCGGCCGTTCCAGCGCGCGGGCAGGCTCACTTCAAAGGCGACTTCCGGCGCGATCGTGCCAGTTACGCGGCAGAAGGCGGGTACCGGCCCGACGGCTTCGACCACAGTGGCCTTGATCTCGACCACTTCCTTCCACTTGCCTGCCGCCACGGCATCGCAGTTCTGGCGGGGTGTCTGTTCGGCACGGGTGTAGTCGACCAGCCCCTTGCCCGCATTGGCGAAGGCCTGCGCCTGGGCCTGCGATCCGGCGCCTGCCGCGACGACCCATGCCATCGCTGCCGTCCACTTGCCTGCATTGTTCATGCTGAATCCCCCGCCTGATGACCCTGTCGAGCACTTCAATACGCGATCTGTTTCCGGACCACATCGTGCAGCAAGCCGTTGGTGGCCAGCACGCTGGTGGTGCCGAGGCCCACCTGCCGACCAGCCAGATCCGTGAACTTTCCGCCCGCTTCGTTGACGATCACCGCCAGCGCGGCGATATCGAGAATATTGACGTCGGATTCGATCACCACATCCAGCGCGCCGCGGGCCAGCAGATGATAGTGCACGAAATCACCGTAACCGCGAACGCGGTTGACCTGCTGCACCAGCTGGCCAAGATTGCCCCACTGCGGCATCGCCGCCAGCGTCTTGAGATTGCCGGTCGAAAGAATCGCCACATCCGTCGTGGCCTTCGTGCTCACGCGGATGGGCTGCCCATTGAGCCAGGCGCCACCGCCCCGCTCTGCCCAGGCCAGCTCGCCATAGGCGCAGGCCGAAGAAACACCCAGCACCAGTTCGCCCCGGCGCAGCAGCGCAATCTGGGTGGAAAAAAACGGGGTATCGCGCACGAATGACTTGGTGCCATCCAGCGGATCGACCAGCCAGACGTTCTCGGCCTGCATGGCGTGCTGGCCGGTTTCTTCCCCGTAGAAGCCGTAATCCGGGAAATGCCGCGACAGCACGGCGTGAATCGCCGCCTCGGCGCGCCGATCGGCCTCGGTCACCGGCGAGCGGTCGGATTTGATCTCGACCGCCAGATTGCTGCGGAACAATGGCGCGATCACGGCATCGGCGGCGCGCGCGGCTTCGAGTGCCGCCAGCAGCTGCGGCGAGCCGGAGGGGTTGGTTTTTTCCATGGCGAGGCTACGTTGACACAAGCCAGCCGCCTTGCGCCACCCTTGCGACGGGCTCTGCTAGAGTCGCGCCACATGGGCAATCGACTCAGCAAGATCATCACCCGCACCGGTGATGAAGGCACCACCGGCCTTGGCGATGGCAGCCGCGTTTCGAAAGACAGCGCGCGCATCGAGGCCATTGGCACGGTGGACGAACTCAACAGCGCGATCGGGTTGCTGCGCGCGCTGCCAGACCTGCCAGCGCCGGTATCGAAGCTGCTGCTGCGCATACAGCACGACCTGTTCGACCTGGGAGGCGAACTGGCCGTGCCGGGTTACAGCGTGCTCTCCGAGGCGCATGTCGCCGCGCTGGAAGATGCCGTGGAACAGTTCAATGCGCAGCTGCCGCCGCTGAAGGAGTTCATCCTGCCTGGCGGCTCCGAGGCTGCGGCGCGTTGCCATCTGGCCCGGACCATCGCGCGGCGCGCGGAACGCCGCTGCTGGACATTGGCGCATGCCCAGAACACGCGCGGCGTCGCACTTATATATCTGAACCGGCTTTCCGACACCCTGTTCGTGCTGGCGCGATGCCTGGCGCGGCATGAGGGAAACAAGGAAGAGCTCTGGGACCGCAAGCGCCTCGAATAAGTGCAGCCAGTTCGTTGCACGTGCCTGGGCGCAACCCCTCAGGTGCGCAACCGCGCCCAGTCAAATGCCGCGCCGGGATCGGTCTTGCGGCCTGGTGCGATGTCGCTGTGCCCCACAAGCCGGGTGGGCGATAGCGCCGGGTAGGCTTCGAGCAAAGCCTCGATCACCTGCCGCGTGGCATCGTACTGCGCATCTTCGAATGCGATCTCGTCGGCACCTTCCAGTTCGATGCCGATGGAGAAATCGTTGCACGCCGAACGCCCCTCGAACTGCGATGCGCCGGCATGCCAGGCACGGCGATGGAATGGCACGAACTGCACGAGCTCGCCATCCCGACGTACCAGCAGATGCGCCGACACGCGCATGCCCTTTATGGTTGCGAAGTAGGGATGCACGTCCGGCGGCAGATGCCCATTGAACAACTGCTCGATCCACGGTCCGCCGAACTCGCCGGGCGGCAGGCTGATGTTGTGGATCACCAGCAGATCCGCGGCAACACCATCCGGCCGCGCATCATGGTGCGGGCAGATCACCTGCCGCACACCTTCGAGCAGGCCCGTTGCCACATGCACACGCAGGCTCATGCGCACATCCCCTTGTCTTGCCGCAGCCGCAGCGCAGTGTTAAAACGTGCCCGCCTGCGCGGATCGAATACAACAATCATGGGAGAAGAATAATGCCAATTGCCAAGCGTCTGGGTGCGGAGTTCCTCGGCACTTTCTGGCTGGTACTGGGCGGCTGTGGCAGCGCGGTGCTGGCGGCGGGCTATCCGGAACTGGGCATCGGCTTCGCTGGCGTATCCCTCGCCTTCGGCCTTACCGTGCTGACGATGGCCTATGCCATCGGGCATATCTCCGGCTGTCACCTCAACCCCGCTGTGTCGGTGGGCCTCGTGGTCGCGGGCCGCTTCAAGGCTGTGGAGCTGGCTCCCTATGTTGTCGTCCAGGTGCTGGGCGCCATTGCTGCGGCGTTCCTGCTGCGCTACATCGCCAGCGGCGCTCCCGGTTTCGATATCGCAGGGGGACTGGCATCGAATGGATTTGGCGAGCACTCACCAGGCGGCTACTCGATGCAGTCGGCATTGGCGATCGAAGTGGTCCTCACCTTCTTCTTCCTGCTGGTCATCCTGGGTGCCACCGACCGGCGCGCACCGGCCGGCTTCGCGCCGATTGCCATCGGCCTGTGCCTCACGCTGATCCATCTGATCAGCATTCCCGTCACCAACACTTCCGTGAATCCGGCGCGCAGCACGGGCCCCGCACTGGTGGTGGGCGACTGGGCATTGGGCCAGTTGTGGCTCTTCTGGGTGGCACCGGTAGTCGGTGCCGCACTGGCAGGCATCGTGTATCGCTGGCTGGGAAGCGAAAAACAGGCCTGATCCGGACTGGGGGAAACCGGGACTGGCCTGTCCCGGCCCCGCCGCCCGGTCTCTGTCAAGGCAGATACCGGGCGCAATGTCGCACGATCCGTGCTGCGCCCTCCAATATTGATTTATATTGGATTTCTTCAACGCAGCACTAAAAAGCAGACCCCAAGGCATGGCGGCTGACAACAACAACCTGGCAACCGTCTACCTCGGCTTCCGCAGTGCACTGGCCCGGGTGGTCGGTCGCATCGTACGGCGCACCGAAGTGGAAGACATTCTGCAGGAGGCCTTCGTGCGTTCGTATGAAGCCGGGCGCAACGGTGAAATCCGCGACGCGCGCGCCTTCCTGATGCGCACGGCAACCAACCTTGCGCTGAATCACATCGCGCGCAAGGAACAGAGCGCCACCGGGCAACTGGATGACATTGCAGCGGAGGACACGCCGACCTGCGGAGCTTTGTCCCTGGATGCGCAGGTCGATGCAGACCGCGAGTTCCTCGCCTTCTGCCGGGCAGTGGGTAGCTTGCCGGAGCAATGCCGGCGCGCCTTCATCCTGCGGAAAGTCTACGGCGTGAGCCAGCGGGAAATCGCCGTCCAGCTTGCGATCTCGGAAAGCACCGTGGAAAAGCACATCGCCAAAGGCCTGCTGATGTGCCGCGAAAGACTGGTCGGCCACGGTGCACGCCCCAGCCTGCACCGCTTCGCGAGCAACGGCTCGTGAGCAAACTGACGGAGTTTCCGGATCTTGAGGCAGTCCGGGAACAGGCTGCATGCTGGACTGCCCGCATCGACCGGCAGCTCTCGCCATCCGAGCAGGCGGAATTCAAGCAGTGGCTACGCGGCCCGGCCGAGCGGCGCGCCTTCCAGGAACTGGGCGGAGTCTGGGAAGGCATGGATGTGTTGTCGGTGCTGGCGGAGGTGTTTCCGCAACCAGCCCCGCGCGCGCTGCCGGTGCGACGGGTTCTTCCCTGGGCGCTGGGCGGAATGGCGGCCAGCGTCCTGGTGGCTGCCACCCTGCTGATGCTGCCCCGCAATGCGACGATGCAGCCGCACATCGATGCAGTGGCCGGCATTCCGCGTGTCGAAGCTTTCGCGACGGCCATTGGTGAGAACCGCTCCATCACGCTGCGTGATGGTTCACTGCTGACGCTCAACACGAACTCGTTGGTGGAAGTCACCATTTCCGACCAGGTTCGCCAGCTGCAACTGCGGCGCGGTGAAGCGCATTTTGAAGTTGCGCATGACCCGTCGCGACCATTCACGGTTCGCACCGATGTCCACGCCGTGGTGGCGGTGGGCACTGCCTTCAACATCCGGCTCAAGCCCGCCGGCGCCATGGATGTGCTGGTGACATCCGGCAAGGTACGCGTCACGGGCAGTGGCGAACCGTCGCCTGCCGAGCCACTGGTTGTGGCGGGCGAGTTGCTGGAACTGAAAGCCGACGGCACGCAGAGGCTGCGGCAGCTCGACGCCGCGGCCGTGGAATCGCGGCTTGCGTGGCGTCGCGGCGTGCTGATCTTCGAAGGCGAAACGCTGGCCAGCGCGCTGGACGAAGTTTCGCGATACATGGCCACCCGCATAGAACTCGCGGATCCTGCGCTTGGCGCACGACGCATTGCCGGCTACTTTCCGACCAGCGATCTCGGCGCGCTGTTCGGGTCGCTGCGCAACTACTACGGCATCGTCGTGACGGAGACCGCCACCGGCTACCGGCTTTCCGAGGCCGGGGCCAGCGCGATTCCGGAATAGCGGCGTCGCGCCGGAATACAACATGCGCCATCAGGGGGAAAAAGGCAGGCGCAGCGGCTTGTTCGGGCTCATAGCATTTGCATTATCGATGCCGGCCGTCTCCCTGGCCGCACCGCGCGAGTTCGATATTCCTGCCGGACAGGCCAGCCAGTCGTTGACGCGTTTCGCCCAGCAGGCGGAAACACCGCTGATTTTCCCTTATGAACTGGCCGCTGACCGCCGCACCCGTCGGGTCCGCGGCAGGCTGGAGCCAGACGAGGCATTGCGGCAGCTGCTGCGCGGCACCGGACTTGCGGCACGGCGCGATGGTACGGGGCAGATCGTGATCGAGCGCCTGCGTGCGCGCGAGCGAACCCGCGCACCGCAACCGGATGCTGCCTCGCTTCCCGCTGGCGCAGGCGCGCGCGAGATCAATACGGAACTCGAGGAAGTGCGCATCACCGGCTCGCGCGTGGCACGCGATGGCATGACCTCGCCAATTCCCGTTACCAGCATCTCACGCGAAGAATTGCAGGTGCTTTCGACAGGCACCCTGGCCGAGGCGCTGGTGGAGCTGCCGCATTTCCTGAACAACGACACACCGCAGAGCCAGTCCTTTGGCACATCTGCTGCAGCCGGCGCGAGCCACATGAACCTGCGCGGCATCGGCTCGATCCGCACCCTCACCCTGCTCGATGGCCGACGCGTCGTGCCGGCCACGCGATTCGGCACGATCGACTACGCGCTGTTGCCAAAATCACTGGTCGAGCATGTGGAGGTGGTGACCGGTGGCGCTTCGGCAGCCTATGGCTCGGATGCGGTGAGCGGCGTCGTCAACCTGTTCACGCAGTCGCGTTTCGAGGGGCTGCGTCTGGAAGCACAGACCGGCATCACGGAGCGCGGCGACAACAGCAGGGAAGAAATATCCATCACCTGGGGAAGTGCTCTGGGAGAACGCTCGCACCTGGTGGTGTCGGGAGAGTTCTATCGCGCCAAAGGCATCCGTGGTTACAGGAGCCGCGACTGGTTCGATAGCTGGGCCACCATCACGAATACCGATCCGAACGGACCGACGGAGATCACCGTCCGCGGCGCGCGGGCGACGGGCTACACCTATGGGGGCCTGATCACCTCGGGGCCGCTGGCGGGCACGCAGTTCCTGCCCGGCGGCGTACCGGCCCCGTTCGTTCGAGGCGCGAACTACACCGCACTCACCCAATCCAGCGGCGACGGAGTGGATCCGGCGGCAGACCTTGTCTGGCTGATGCCTGACCAGACCCGCGCGAATGCGTTCCTGAAGTTCACCAGCGAACTCAAGCCCGGGTTCAGTTTCTTCACGCAGCTGCTGGCGGGCCACACTGACAATGCCTTCGAGCAGGGCCCGCCGTCACTGTGGGGCTCATGGGAGGCCACCATCTTTCCGGACAATGCGTTCCTGCCGGCAAGCATCCGCGAACAGATGATCACGCGGGGGCTCGCGTCGTTTCGCCTGGGACGCATGGGCAACGACGGCGAACTGGGCCGCAACTCCGTGCACAATCAGGGCGACCTGTTCTCTGCCACGCTGGGAATCAGCCATCAGCTGGGTGATTGGCAGCTCGACAGCTACTACCAGTACGGTCAGAACCGCAACCGGCTGCATTACAGCGACACGCTGCGCATCGATCATGTCTATCGCGGCATCGACAGTATCGTGAATCCGGCCAATGGCCAGATCGTGTGCCGCTCGACGCTGACCTTCCCCGATGACGGCTGCGTGCCGGTCAATATCTTCGGCGCCGGATCGGTAACGCCTGCAGCCCGCGCCTACATCACCGAAGGAGAGTACGAGCAGCTGCAGGATGTCTCGGAACATGTGGCGGAGATCCAGGCGCAGGGCTCACTACTCGCCTTGCCTGCAGGTCGCATCAAAGCAGCGGCCGGCATCAACTGGCGCCGCGAGTCCGTGCGCAACACACCGCGCCGTTTCCCCGCCAGCGACGAACCACTGGAGATGTCTCCGCCGATCGGTTATTTCGGCCTGCCCTTTGCCTATTACGGTAACGCTTCCGTGTTCGAGCGGACCGTCGTCAATTCCGTGGCCGGACACTATTCCGTCTGGGAGATGTTCGGTGAAGCCGCCGTGCCATTGTTGTCAGACCAACCCCTGGTGCAGGAGCTCACCCTGCACGCTGCGGTGCGTTATGCGCGTTACAGTGGCAGCGGTCCCGTACCGGCCTGGAAGGGCGGCCTCGACTGGGCGCTGACGGACGAACTGCGGCTGCGCGCCACGCGCTCACGCGATGTGCGTGCTGGCAGTCTCGCGGAGCGATTCGACGTGAGCCGCGGTGGCAGTTCCATCCGCGACCCCGCGCTTCCAGGCGCGCCGACCTATGCCATCAGCTTCGAACGCAGAGGCAATCCCAATGTCGAGCCGGAGCAGGCCGATACCTGGACCGGCGGCCTGGTGTACAAACCCGAGCGGCTGCACGGCCTGTCGATCTCTGCCGACTACTACGACATCAGCATCCACGATGCGATCTCCACCCTCGGCGTGCAGAGCATCATCAACCGCTGCCAGGCGGGTGAACAGGACCTGTGCGCGCTCATCACCCGCACCAGCGACAGCAACATCATCCAGCTGGTGAACAATCTGGTGCTCAACGTGGATGGCGCGCGCTCACGTGGCATAGACCTGGAACTTGGCTGGCGGCAGCCGGTTGACTTCCTCGGTGGCGATGAATCCCTGGCCGTCCGGCTGTTTGCGAATCGTGTGCTGGAGAGTTCGGTCACCGGCGCGACCGGCAACAAACTGGATCGTGCCTACCAGACCGGCAACAGTGGTGGAGCGCCATCCTGGCAGGCGAACCTTTCCGTTTCCTATCGCAGGGGACCGCTGCAACTCGCGCTGCAGCAGCGAATGATCAGCCACGGCAAGTTCAATGCGAGGCTGGGCTCCGATGACATCGACAACAATCGCGTTGCGGGCGCCGCCTACACCAACCTGCGCGGTAGTTGGCAGCCCAGCCTTCATCCAGGGCTCAACTTCCATGCCCAGGTGAGCAATCTGTTCGACCAGGATCCGCCGCGGGCGCCGGACTGGGGCTTCCTCGGCTCCATCCCAACCAATGAAAGCCTGTTCGATGTGCTCGGCCGACGCTACACGGTCGGCTTCAGCTACGAGCTGAACTGACCCCGTCCGGGCACCTAGAGGTGCCCTTCCTTCAGGGCAGGGTCTGCAGTTGGCGCGGCAGCCGCACCTTTCTGCTGCTCGCCATAGGCCTGGTGCGCGGTCGAGATCACGAAGGCGTGGATCTGCTCCACCTGCGCTTCGGAGAGCACATCGTCCCAGCGGGGCATGCCGCGCGCCTGCAGCGCGCCGCGCAGCACGATCTCGTTGAATGCGGCATGCGCGACAGAACGGCGCAGGTCGGGCACTGGCGCGCGCGGGGCATTGCTGTGGCAGCTGCCGCAGTTCGCCGCAAACAGCCGCGCCCCGGCGGCGATGTCTGCCGCCGTGCCGGTCTGCGCAGGCGGTTCAGGGATGGGACGCAAGCGGTGGCAGATCTGCAGGCACCGGCGTCACACCACCATCCAGACGGAAGGCGAGTATGCGATTGGCATTGCCCTTGATCGCCGCGATGTTCCCCGGCAGCCAGTTGTTCCAGCCACCGCCGCCGCTGCCGGCGAGGATGGCGATGTACTGCACGCCATTGATGGTGTACGTGCTGGGCGCCGCGATCAGCGGCGTGCCCACTTCGATTTCCTTCAGGAGCTTGCCGTCGACGTCGCTGTGTACGCGCAGTTTGCCGTCGAGGCCGCCCTGCACCACCAGCCCGCCGCCGGTCGAGAGCACGCCGCCGTGATCCATGAACGAAGTGTTCGGCACGCTCCACACCACTTTGCGGGCCACCGGATCCCAGGCCTTCAGCGCCGCGGACATCTCGACGGGTGGCTGGGTCTTCAGGAACTCCGGCTTTGCCAGCGGCTGCAGCACGGGTGGCAGGGTCTGCGGTGCCGCGAGCTGCGAAGAGAACCCGACCTGCACGCGGGTATTCATGCGGCCCGGATTGTAGGGCGCATTCTTCGGACCTTCCGCCAGCATCATGCCGCCATGCACGGTCGGGATATAGACCAGCCCCGTCTTCGCGCTCAAGGACATCGGATTGAAATTGTGCGCACCGACAGCGGACGGAAATACCAGCGTCGCCTTCGTCTCGCTGTAACTGGCATTCTTCGCACTCTCGATCGGGCGGCCCGTCTTCATGTCGACGCCATCAGCCCAGGTCACGTCGACGAATTTGTCGGCCGACAGCAGTTCGCCGGTCTTGCGATCGAGCACATAGAAGAAGCCGTTCTTCGAAGCCTGCATCAGCACCTGGCGCTCCTGGCCGGCGAGGTTCAGCGAGGCCAGCAGCAGATGCGGCGTGGCGTCGTAATCCCAGCGCTCGCCCGGCGTGGTCTGGTAATGCCAGGCGTATTCGCCGCTGTCCGCGTTCAGCGCCACGATCGAGGCGAGGAACAGGTTGTCGCCGCCCTTCGCGCTGCGAGCGGTGTAATTCCAGGGCGCGCCGTTCGCGGTGCCGAAATAGACGAGGTTCAGCGCGGGGTCGTAATTGATGGAATCCCAGACATTGCCGCCACCGCCATACTTCCACCAGTCGGTGCCCTGCCAGGTCTTCGCCGCCATCTCCATGGTCTTGTTCTCGAAGGGCTGGGAGGGATCGCCCGGCACCGTGTAGAAACGCCAGGCCAGCTTGCCGGTTTCCAGATCGTAGGCTCCGACATAGCCACGCGAATCGTATTCCGCGCCGCCGTTGCCGATGACCACCACCTTGCCCGCCACCTGCGGCGCGCCGGTCACGGAGTAGGCGCGCTTCGGATCATCGATGGTCTGCACCTGCCACAGCACCTTGCCGTCGGTGGCATTCAAGGCATACAGCACACCGTCCAGCGCCGCGACATAGACCTTGCCCTTCCACACGGCCACACCGCGGTTGACGATGTCGCAGCAGGCGCCGCGCGCCGCGCGGTAATCAACAGTGGGTTCGAACTGCCACAGCAGCTTGCCGGTGGCGGCATCCAGCGCATAAGCACGGCCCGCAACGCCCGAGGTGTACATCACACCATCGATGACCACGGGTGTGGCCTGCATGCCGCGCGCGGTGCCGGTTTCGTACTGCCAGGCAAAGCCCAGCTTGTCGACGTTCTGCTGGTTGATCAGTTCGAGCGGTGAATAATGCGTCTTGCCGAAATCGCGGCCCGAGGTGAGCCATGAGCCGGGCTCGGCATCCACCGCCAGCAGACGCTCCGTGTCGAGCTTGCCGGTGGGCACGGGGTCGGCCGCGGCTTCCGGCGCTTTCTTGCAACCCGCCAGCCCCGCCAATACGGCAGCCAGTGCTGCACTCGCCACAAGACGCTTTGAATTGCTCATGATCCCCCCAAGGACTTTCAGTCTGTAGGATCATTATGCCCGCATGACAGCTCCATCCCGACAATCTCCCGCCGCTGGGCGTCCGCGACCTCGCGGCCGTCTGGCATCCCTGCACCCAGATGAAGGATCACGAGCGGGAAATCCCGCTCATCGCCATCCGTCGCGGCCAGGGCGTGTGGCTGGAGGATACGGAGGGGCGGCGCTATCTCGACGCCATCAGCTCCTGGTGGGTGAACCTGTTCGGCCATGCCAATCCGGTGATCAGCGCGGCGGTGGCCCGGCAGCTGGCCGAGCTCGAGCATGTGATCTTCGCGGGCTTCACCCACGAACCCGCCGTGGATGTGGCCGAAGCGCTGATCCGCCTGGCCCCGCCGGGACTTTCGCGCTGCTTCTTTGCCGACAATGGCTCGGCCGCCGTGGAAGTGGCCGTGAAGATGAGCTTCCATTTCTGGCGCAACAGCGGCAAGCCGGGGAAGCAGCGGTTCATCACGCTCGCCAACAGCTATCACGGCGAGACCCTTGGCGCGCTGGCCGTGGGCAATGTCGCGCTCTACAAGGACATCTACGCGCCACTGCTGATGGATGTCATCACTGCGCCCTCCCCCGACGGCTACGACAGGGAGCCCGGTGAATCGGCGGAGGATCATGCGCGCCGCATGTTCACACCGATGCGCGAACTGCTGGAACGCCATGCGCATGAGGCGGCGGCGGTGATCGTCGAGCCATTGGTGCAATGTGCCGCCGGCATGCGCATGTATCACCCGGTCTACCTGCGGTTGCTGCGGGAGGCCTGCGATGAATTCCAGGTGCATCTGATCGCCGACGAGATCGCCGTCGGCTTCGGGCGCACGGGCACCCTGTTTGCCTGCGAGCAGGCGGGCATCCGGCCGGATTTCCTGTGTCTTTCCAAGGGGCTCACCGGCGGCTACCTGCCTCTGTCGGCGGTGCTGACCACCGCGGCTGTCTACGATGCCTTCTACGATGAATACACGAAGCTCAATGCCTTCCTGCATTCCCACAGCTACACCGGCAATCCGCTGGCCTGCGCAGCTGCGCGTGCCACGCTGGGCATCTTCGAAAGCACACCAGTGATTGCAGCACAACCGGAAACTGGCCGCGCACATGGCGCAAGCCACCGCCGCTTTGCAGGACCATCCGCATGTGGCGGAAGTACGGCAGCAGGGCATGATCCTCGCCATCGAGATGGTGAAACATCGCGCCAGCCGCGAGCCCTATGATTTCCGGGAGCGCCGCGGACTCAAGGTGTACCGGCATGCGCCTGCAGCGCGGCGCCGTGCTGCGGCCCATCGGCAACGTGGTTTATTTCATGCCGCCCTATGTCATCACGCCCGAGGAAATCGAGCTGCTGGCCGACATTGCGCGCACCGGCATCGATGCGGCCACATGCGACTGACGCGTATCCATGTGGATTCAATGCTTTCCAGCGGCGATGTGCTGCTGTTGCCGCCTGGCCCTGCGCAGCATCTCTCGCGCGTGTTGCGGCTGCAGGCCGGAGCGGCATTGCGGGTATTCAACAGCCGCGGTGGCGAGTTCGATGCAACCATCGAATCGCTGCGCCGTGATGCCGTCACGCTGCGGATCGGCGCGCATCATCCGATCGAGCGGGAATCGCCGCTGCAGGTGACGCTGCTGCAGGGCATCGCCCGCGGCGAGAAGATGGATCTGATCCTGCAGAAGGCCACGGAGCTCGGCGTTTCCGCGGTAGTGCCGGTGACCACGGCCCGCAGCACCGTGAAGCTGGATGACAAAACCGCCCAGCGCAAGCAGGCGCACTGGCAGGGCGTGGTGATCGGCGCCTGCGAACAATCCGGCCGCAACCGCATTCCCGTCATCGCAACGCCGACCAGTCTTGCCGCCGCTGTGTCTGCAGACCGCTCGTCGCTGAAGCTGCTGCTGGCGCCTGACGATGGCGCAGGCACACTGAATACACTGCTGCAGACAGCGGCACGTGCGGATGCAGACATGCAGATCAGCCTGCTCGTGGGTCCAGAAGGCGGATTCGACCCTCAGGAGATCGAGACGGCGAAACAGGCTGGATTCCAGCCCTGCAGACTCGGCCCCCGTGTTCTGCGCACGGAAACTGCCGCCCTGACCGCGCTCGCGGCCTTGCAATCCCTGGCGGGCGACCTCACTTAGATCAGCCCATCAACACACTGGCTTGCCTCCATGCCCACACTGCTTTCGCCGCTTCGCCTCGGCGACCTCGACCTTCCCAACCGCATCATCCTCGCGCCGCTGACCCGCTCGCGCGCCAGTACGGGCCGCGTACCCAATGCCTTGATGGCCGATTACTACCGCCAACGCAGCAGTGCCGGGCTGATCCTGTCCGAAGCCACTGCGGTAACCCCAATGGGCGTGGGGTATGCGGATACACCCGGCATCTGGTCCGAAGAGCAGATTGCAGGCTGGCAGCTCGTGACCCGCGCCGTGCACGATGCCGGTGGCCGCATCTTCCTGCAGCTGTGGCATGTGGGCCGCATCTCGCATCCGATCTTCCTGAATGGAGAACTGCCCGTGGCGCCCAGCGCCATTGCGCCGGGCGGCTTCGTGAGCCTGGTGCGGCCACAGCTTCCCTATGTGGTGCCCCGCGCATTGCTGCGTGAAGAGTTGCCGCAGGTCGTCGAGCAGTTCCGCCAGGGCGCGCAGAACGCGATGACAGCTGGTTTCGATGGCGTGGAGATACACGGTGCCAATGGCTATCTGCTCGACCAGTTCCTGCAGGATGCCAGCAACCACCGCGACGACGACTACGGCGGCAGCATCGCCAATCGCGCGCGTCTGATGCTGGAAGTCACGGATGCAGTGGTGAGCGTCTGGGGCGCTTCCCGCGTCGGCATGCATCTGGCGCCCCGTGGCGATTCACAGAGCATGGGCGATTCGGATCCGCTCGCGACCTTCAGTCATGTAGCGCGTGAGCTCGGGCGCCGGCGCATCGCCTTCCTCGGCGTGCGCGAACACACCGGCGTGCGGCGCATCGGTCCGCAGCTGAAGCAGGCGTTCGAAGGAACATACATCGCCAATGAAGGGTTTGATCTCGCCAGCGGCAACGCATTGCTGGCGGCCGGTGAAGCGGATGCCGTGGCCTACGGACGTACCTTCATCGCCAACCCGGATCTGCCGTTGCGCTTCGCCACCGGCGCCGCACTGAACCCGCCGGATCCGCAGACTTTCTATGCCGGCGGAGCGAAGGGCTATACCGACTATCCGCCGCTCGCCTGAACCGCCTCAGGAGTCAAGGCCGTCCCCGGGCAGGGCCACGGTCTCGCTTGCCACCATGGCTTCCAGACGATCCAGGTCCGGCACCATCGGCGATTCATCCAGCAGCTGGATCTGGCAGATCACGGGGCTGTCTTCGGCAAAGTCGCGGCCGGCGTTGAGCTTCACGAACTCCGGACTGATACGCACCAGCTGCGGAAAGCCCTGCGAAAGGATGGCGATGTAGCCGGCCTGCACCTGCTCGGAAACCGCATTCAGCACCACCACGCGCGAACGCTGGGTGGGAGGCGCGACGTCATCGCCGCAGCAGCCTTCAAACGACACCATCGGCACCTTGCGACCATTCCAGTTGATCACGCCGAGATGCCAGGGCGGCGCGCCGGTCATCTCCTGCGGTGTCTGGTAGCCCACCACTTCGGCCACGCAGCCACGCGGCACCAGCAACTGCTCCTTGTCGAGCGGCACCATCAGGCCATAGATCTCTGCCGGGCGATCCTGCATGGGTGTTCCTTCAGTACGCGCCAGCGGCGGATGAATTGTCGGAGCGCTCCACCAGTGGCGCGATGGCCTCGAGCAGCTGGCTTTCCTGGTAGGGCTTGCCGAGGTATTCATCCACGCCGAGTTCGAGCGCGCGGGCACGGTGTTTCTCGCCCACGCGGGAAGTGATCATGATGATGGGCACGGCCTTCAGCCGCGCATCGCCACGCATGTGGGCGGCCACTTCGTAGCCATCCATGCGCGGCATCTCGATGTCGAGCAGCACCACATCCGGCACATGCTCTTCCATGACTGCCACCGCATCCATGCCGTCGCGCGCGGTGAGCACGCGCATGCCGTTGCGCTCGAGCAGCCGCTGCGTGACGCGGCGCACCGTGATGGAATCATCGACCACCAGCGCCACCACGCGGCGATCGAGCTTCTCGCGCGGCACGGATGCCTGCGCGCGGCCGCGCCAGCCGGCACGCACCAGTGCGCCGATATCCAGGATGACGACGATGCGGCCATCGCCCAGGATGGTGGCGCCGGAAACACCGCGAATCGATGCGATCTGCGGGCCCACCGGTTTGACTACGATTTCTCGCGAGCCGATCAGCTCTTCTGCAACGAGGCCCGTGGAAAGTTCGCCGGCGCGCACCAGCACCACCGGCAGCGTGGGCTCGGTATCCGGCAGCGGGCCGGCCTCCATGCCGACAAAACTGCCCAGATGCTGGAAGCGGTACTTGTGTCCGCCATACACATACGAAGCCACATCGCTCTGTATGTGCTTCTGGATTTCTTCGCGCGGGATGCGCACCACCCCTTCGACGGTGGGCAGCGGCAATGCGTAGAACTCGTCACCGATGCGCACGATCAGCGCGTGGCTCACCGCCAGCGTGAACGGCAGGCGGATGGTGAACCGCGAGCCCTGCCCCGGCGTGCTCTCCATGTGCAGCGCGCCGCCGAGCTTCTTCACTTCGGTGGCCACCACGTCCATGCCCACGCCGCGGCCAGCCGCCTGCGTGAGATTCTCGGCGGTGGAGAAACCCGGCTCGAGGATGAGCTGCATGGCTTCTTCGTCGGTCAGTGCCTGATCGGGACGGATCAGGCCGAGCGCCACCGCCTTGTTGCGGATGGCGTCGATGTTCATGCCGGCACCGTCATCGCTGACGTCGACGATCACTTCTGCGCCCTCGCGGCGCAGGTTCAGGTGGATCCGCCCAGTCTCCGGCTTGCCAGCGGCAAGGCGCTGCGCCGGCGTTTCGATGCCGTGCACCACCGCATTGCGCAGCAGATGCTCGAAGGGCGGCAACATGCGTTCCAGCACCTGGCGATCGAGTTCGCCCGAGGCACCTTCCACCGTGAGCTCGGCCTTCTTGCCGGTATCGGTGCCGGCCTGCCGCACGATGCGCGACAGCCGCTGCACATGCCGCTGGAACGACACCATGCGCGTGCGCATGAGGCCGTTCTGCATCTCGGTGATGGTGCGGCCCTGCTGCTGCAGCAGGTTCTGGGTTTCGCCGGTCAGTGATTCCAGCAATGACTGGATGCTGGCGACGTCGCTGGCGGTTTCTGCCAGCGCGCGCGAGAACTGCTGGATCGACGAATAACGGTCGAGCTCCAGCGGATCGAACTCGGCGCGCGGCCCGGTTTCGGTCTCGTGGCGGTGCAGGATCTGCGCTTCGGTCTCGATCTCCAGCTTGGAGAGCTGTTCCTTCAGGCGCGTGACGGTGCGCGAAAGTTCGGCGAGGTTGAACTCCACCGACCCCAGCTGCTGTTCCACACGGGAACGCGCGATGCTGACCTCGCCAGCCTGATTCAGCAGCTGGTTGAGCAGCTCGGCATCCACACGCGCCATCTCGGCGCGTTCGGGCATCGGCACGGGCTCACGACCGGGCGGCACTGCGGCAGATGCCAGCAGATTCGCGAAGGCAGGTGGCCGTACCGGTGGCGCGAAGATCGACACTTCGGGCGGCGGCGGCGGAGCTTCGAAAACCTCCAGGCCAGCCGGCAGCGGCAACTCGATGACATTGGATACGGGCGCTGGTGGCGGCTCGTCGGCCGGGGGCTCCGGAGTCGCCAATTCGGGAGGTTGCGGTGCAGGCGGTGGCGCCACTTCTTCGACGGTTGCCGTTGCGCCATCCTGCCCCATCAAGCCCCGCACCTGCGCCAGCAACGCCTGCGCCGGTGCGATGGGCTGATTCTGCGCGAGCAGATCACGCATCTGGCCCAGTTGATCCAGCGAGCGCTGCAGCGCGTCGCGTGCCTCGCGGCTGGGCGGCACATTGCCGAGCTCGATGCCGATGATCAGCGATTCGAGCTCGTGCGCCAGATCGCCCATCGCCGTGACTCCCGCCATGCGGGCGCCACCCTTGATGGTGTGCAGCGGCCGTTTGAGCGCCGCAAACTCTTCTGGCCGGGGCTCCGTCAGGCTGATGCCCTGGAACGAAGACTGCGACTCCTCCAGCAGCTCGGTGGCCTCTTCACTGAAGATCGAAGCAATCTCGGGATCGTAGTCGGCCACAGCAACCGGCTGCACCTGCGGCTCGGGCGGCATGGGAGGCTCGGGCTGCAATGGCGGCTCGAAATACGCCGGCTGCAATGGCTGCAATGGCTGCACCAGCTGCTCGACATTGCCCGTGGTGTCGGTGGCATTCGCACTGATGCGACGGTCCAGTGCAAATTCGGCCGCGGCGATGTCCGCCAGCAGCGCATCGTTGGTCTGGAAATACCAGGTGTTCTCATCGAGGTTGCGACTGACCGTCTCCATCGCGGTCATGCAGCGATCGATCAGGTTGAGATCGTCGCTGACAAGACCAACCCCGCTGTCGAAGGACTTGCGCAGCCAGTTGTTCAGCGGCTCCGCCAGGCGGATGCCATGCCGGGCTTCCGCCATCTTCGAACTGCCGGACAATGTATGGCAGGCGCGATAGACCGGCTCCGGCAACAGGTAAGGCGCGCTGAAATCGCGTGCCTTGCTGATCCACTCGCGGATCGTGGCCACGTGGCTGTCGGTTTCGCGCGCGTAGATGTCCTGCAGCGAAGGCTCGGCCTCCACCTCTGCCCGGCTTTCAGGCAGTGTTTCCAGCACGATTTCCTGCGCCGGCTCGAACACGTCGAAATCCACCGTCTGCGCAGTCACCGGTTCGGTGAATGGCAGGGCCGTGATGAGTGTCGATGCGGAACTGGCCGCCTCCGGCGTCTTGCCCGCAGCCAGTGAATGCGCGCGCGACTGCAGCCCCGCGATATCCGCCACTGGCGCCACACCGCGCTCGAGATGATCGATGAGCTGCGGCAATACAGCCACCGCTTCGCGCAAGGTCTGCAGGATCGGCGGCGAACGGGTCAGCGTCTTGTCGAGCAGCCGGTTCAGCAGGTTCTCGACCGACCAGGCAAATTCGGCCAGCGCCGTAGCGCCCACCACCCGGCCGCTGCCCTTCAATGTATGGAACGCGCGGCGCGATCCGACCAGTGCTTCTTCGTTGAGGGGATCCTGGTCCCACGCAGGCAACAGCTTCGTGATCCGGGCCTGCTCTTCGCGGGCCTCTTCCAGGAACAAGGCAATGAGTTCCGGATCGGCGGCATCGGCCAGCGCCGGCTTGCCGAATGCCGGCAGCACCGGTGCCACCACCGGCGGCAGGGGCGCAAGCGATTGTGGCTGCTCGCGATCCAGCACCAGCGTGGCCGCATGCTGATTCTCCATCACGGGAGCGACCGTAGGCACCTGGCGCATCGGCTGTGCATCCACGGCCAGCAATGCGATCTCGGCGTTGTCGAGCATGTACCAGGGATCGGAACGCCCGGCCTGCAGCGTCTCCATGTAGTACTCGATGCTGACGATGGCGTCGGCGAGCCGGTCGAGCGCCTGCGGCGCGAGCCCCGGACCGCCCTGCTGCATCACCGTTTTCAGGTGCCCGGTGACGCGTTCGAGGCATTGCACGGCGCGGGTCTTGCCCAGCATAACGAGGCCGGCCTGCATGCCCTGCACCAGATCCAGCCAGTTGTCGAAGCCGGTGGCATCGAGGGTGCCGCCGACATTCTGCGTGATGTATTCCTTCACGCGCGCGAGGTTCACCACGCATTCGCGCAGCACCGCCGACTGCACATGCTGGAAGTCCACATCGACCGCGGCTTCGCCTGCCACGCGGGCGCGCGGCAGGATCATGCCGATCAGTTCGTCGTCGAGGCGGTCTTCCACCTGTATCAGTGCGGCAGCGATATCCACCAGCGTCGATTCGGATGGCCGGTCGTTCGAAGCGATCAGGGCCTCGAGCCGGACTATCTCGGCCTGCACCTTCGCGCGTTGTTCGCCGAGACCCAGCACACCGAGGGTGTCGCCGATCTTGCGCAGCAGTTCCAGTTGCGGTGCGAGCTCGTCGGGCGCGGCGCCACCACGGCGCACGTAGATATCGAGCACATCCTTGACCTTGGAGAGGTCTTCACGGATGGCCGCCGCGACCGTCTGCATCAGCTTGATGGACGGCGCCGAAAGATTCTCGCGTTCCTGTTCAACGTTTTCGTCGACCGGCAGCAGCTCGCCCAGGCGGAAGGAGTTGCGCACGGAAGCCACACGCGGACCGTTGGAAGTGGCGCGCGCGATGTAATAGAGCAGATTGTTCAGCAGCTCGACCGGCGGATGCTGTGCGTACAGCGGCTCGCCCTGTTCATAGAGCCGCTTGATCTCGCGATCGGCGAGGCCCAGCAGCCGCTTGACCGACACGCCGCCATCCAGCCCGCGCTCGCGCAGGGCTTCGATCAGCGCGCCCACCACCCACCACAGCTGGAACAACGGCTGGGTGGTTGCGATTTTCTCGAAGCGGGTCGCGACGGCCGCGATGCCCTCGAGATGGTGATCGATCCGTTCGCCCCGGATCCAGCCGATCAGACCCATCTGGAAGCGCGCACGCAGCTTGCGCGCCCACTGCACTACCGGCAGATTCTCTTCACCATGATCGGGCTGCTGCGGAGCAGCCTGCTGGTCCGAACGCAGGTTGAGCGACAGCAGCGTGCCTTCCGAAAGCAGCGGACTGCCGCGCACCGCGCGCATGTCGTTGAGCAGAGGCAGCAGCACCAGCGCCATGTCGCGGCCACCGGCCAGTACCCGGTCGAGGTAGCCGGGCAGCTGCACGATCGCGCGCATCAGCGCATCGAGTGCTTCGGCCTGGTTCTTGCGCACTTCCACCGTGGATTCGAGGTAGGCGCAGACCTCGTGCATCTCTTCGGCGAGCAGCGCGGCGCCATGGATCTCCATGACACGCAGCACGCCCTGCACCTGCTGCAGCTCGCTGCGGCAGCGCTGCAGCAGCGCGGGGTTGTCGCCCTGCTCGACGAAAGCCTCGAGCGCCACGCGCGCCTCGTTGAGCGAGGCCATGATTTCCCGCGCAACGGCATCCAGCGTCTGGCTGGCGACCTGTGGTGTCAGGTCCGTCGCCGGCTCAGCCATTCATGTCACCCGACACGCGGCGGAAGGTGCCTGTGGTCGCGACTTCAGGATCCGGAATGCCACGCACGCGCTGGGCGCCGGCCGGTGCCGGGGCATCCGGCAGCCGGAACCCGGCCACTGACTTGCGCAGCGCAGCCGAAAGCTGCGCCAGCTTCGCGATGGCGTCGGAGGTGCTGCTGGTGGCGTCGGCCGTCTGCGAGCTGATCTCGCGCAGCACCTGCATGTTGCGGGCAACACTCTGCGAGGACTGCGTCTGGTTGCGGGCGCTGGCGGAGATGTTCTGCACCAGGCTCGCGATCTGGTTCGACACCTGCTCGATCTTCTCGAGCGCGGAGCCGGCGTTCTCGGCGAGCGTGGCGCCACCGACCACATCGGCCGTGCTGCGCTCCATCGACACCACCGCGCCGTTGGTGTCGGTCTGGATGGTGCGCACCAGCGCATCGATCTGCTTGGTGGCATTGGTGGCGCGCTCGGCCAGCCGCTGCACTTCGTCGGCCACCACGGCAAATCCGCGGCCCGCCTCGCCGGCCATGGAGGCCTGGATCGATGCGTTCAACGCGAGGATGTTCGTCTGCTCGGCCAGATCGTTGATGAGTTCGACGATGTTGCCGATCTCCTGCGAGCTCTCGCCGAGGCGCTTGATGCGCTTGGAGGTTTCCTGGATCGTTTCGCGGATGGCATTCATGCCATCGATGGTGCGGCGCACGGCTTCACCACCCTTGTGCGCGATGTCCACCGAGTGACGGGCCACATCGGCCGCGCGTTCGGCGTTGCCGGAGACTTCTTCGATGGAACCGGCCATGGCGCCGATGGACTCGGTGGCCGAGGCGATCTGGCGCGACTGTGCGCTGGAGGATTTGGCCAGGTGCTGCGCCAGTGCCTGCGTCTGTTTCGCGGCGCCATCCACCTGCACGGAAGACTGGTTGATGGTGGTCACGAGGCCCCGCAGGGACTCCACCGCAATGTTCACCGAGTCGGCGATGGCGCCGGTGATGTCTTCGGTCACCGTGGCCGTGGCGGTCAGGTCGCCCTGGCCGAGGCCGGCAATTTCGTCGAGCAGGCGCAGGATGGCGCCCTGGTTGCGCTCGCTCTCGCGCCGCTGGGCTTCGACTGCCTGTCTTGCAGCCTCGGCTTCATCGACACCGGAACGCATGGAGAGGAACAGCAAACCCAGTGGCACCAGCGCCACCAGCGCCAGCGCACCGGCCAGGATGCCTAGGCTGCTGCCGGAAAAGAACGCCAGGCCAGCGGCCAGCACGAGCACCAGCGCAGCGAGCGCCAGGAACACCAGGCTGCGGGAGATATTGGAAGTATCAGGCTGCTGCATCTAGAAACCCCGGATTCTCGACCAGCAGGCGCAAGCTCAGCACTGGCCAGGCTTCCGCCCCGCGCCGGAAGGCCCCTGCGATATAACGTTCACAACGCACGATGGTGGGCGGCGCATTGCCGCTGAACTCGCCATCGGTGAAGCGCCGGAAACCCAGCACTTCGTCGACCAGAAGCCCCGCCGGCACATCGCGGTGGTTCACCACCAGCAGGCGGGTATTGCGGGTCAGTGGCGTGGCGCCGCTGCCCAGGTACTGCCGCAGATCGATGATCGGCAGCAGCGAGCCGCGCACATTGGCGAGGCCCTTTATCCAGTTCTTTGCGCCCGGTACCCGGGTGAGCTGGCTGGGATAGGTGAGGACTTCGCGGGTTTCCTCGCGCGCGACGAGGTAGGCCTCGCCGGCCATGCGCCAGGCCACGCCCACCCATTCGCGATCGGCGTTGGCCGATTCGCCGGGCTCGGCAGAAGCCGCGCGGCCACGACGGTCCAGTGCGACCAGCAGGTCGTACGGTTTGTCGCGCAAGGCTCGAATCAGGGAACTGGCATCCACCCCGCCGCCCTCAAGCTGCAAGCGTGGCTTGGGCTTTCTGCACCAGCAGATCGGGCGAAACCGGTTTCACCATGTAATCGACCGCTCCCTGGCGCAGGCCCCAGACCCGGTCTGTTTCCAGGCCCTTCGAAGACACCATGACGATGGGGATCGAGCGGGTGCCTGGGTCATTCACGATGGCGCGTGTGGCCTGGTAGCCATTCATGCCCGGCATGACGATGTCCATGAAAATGAGGTCCGGGTGCATTTCCTTTGCGAGGCGCACGCCTTCCTGGCCATCGCCCGCAGTGGCTGTCTTGTAGCCGCTCTTTTCAAGCGCCTTCTTCATGACATGCACTTCGGTGGGGGAATCGTCGACGATGAGTATGAGCGCCACTTGCCTATCTCCCAATGTGCGTTTCGATCGCACCCAGCAGCTCTTCCTTGGTGAATGGCTTGGTCAGATAGTGCTCGGAACCGACGATGCGGCCGCGGGCGCGATCGAACAGGCCATCCTTCGAAGAGAGCATGATGACGGGTATGTTGCGGAAGACCTTGTTGTGCTTGATCAGCGCACAGGTCTGGTAGCCATCCAGGCGCGGCATCATGATGTCGACGAACACGATATCGGGCTGGTGATCGGCGATCTTGGCCAGGGCGTCGAAGCCGTCGATGGCGGTGAAAACCTCGCAGCCTTCCTTCGCCAGCAGGGTCTCGGCCGTGCGCCGGATGGTCTTGCTGTCGTCGATGACAAGGACCTTCAGGCCCTTGAGGCCGACGTTATCGTCGCTCACGGTCATTGCGCTCCCTGCCTGATTCATGGCGTCTGGAATCCTGTTTCTTTTAACATATCGGCATACCCCTCGCCATGGCACCGTCCTGTCCGATTCTGACAGTGGGATAACATGGCGCATTGAACTGGCACACGTTTCGGGAAGACAACTTAATGTCGCGACCAAATCGGCTGGCGGTGGTGATGGACCCGATCGCGGACATCCAGTACGCCAAGGACACCAGCCTGGCCATGCTGCAGGCCGCGCAGCGCCGTGGTTACGAGCTCTGGTACCTGGAACAGTCAGACCTGTACCTGCGCGATGGCGTGGCCCGGGGTCGTGCCCGGCCGCTCACCGTGATGGCGGATCCCGCCCGATGGTTCGAGCTCGCTGCGCCGCAGGACACCCCGCTGGGCGATTTCGACGTGATCCTGATGCGCAAGGATCCGCCCTTCGACATGGAGTTCATCTACACCACCTATATCCTCGAGCGGGCCGAGCTCGCCGGCGCCCTGGTGGTGAACCGGCCGCAGGGCCTGCGCGACATGAACGAGAAGGTGTACACCGCCTGGTTCCCGGAGTTGTGCGCGCCGACGCTCGTCACCCGCGACATGCGCGCCATGGCGGAGTTCGCGCAGGAATTCGAGCGCATCGTGGTCAAGCCGCTGCACGGCATGGGCGGCCGTTCGATCTTCGTGGTCGATCGCCACGACAAGAACCTCAACGTGGTGTTCGAGACTCTCACTGAATACGGCTCGCGGTATGCCATCGCGCAGAAGTACCTGCCGGAGATCGTGACCACCGGTGATTCACGCGTGCTGGTGATCGATGGTGTAGCCGGCGCCCTATGCGCTGGCCCGCATGCCCTCGGCCACCGACAACCGCGGCAACCTGGCGGCCGGAGCCACGGGCGTGGCCCGCCCGCTCAATGACCGGGACCGCGAACTCGTGGCGGCCATCGGCCCGAAGCTGGCGGAGCTCGGCATGCTGTTCGTGGGCCTCGACGTCATCGGCGGCTGCGTGACGGAAATCAACGTGACGAGCCCCACCGGCGTGCGCGAGATCGACAAGCAGTTCGGCACCGACCTCGCGGGGCTGTTCATCGATGCCATCGACCGGCGGCTGGCGGCGCGGCACTGAAATGCCCTCCCTCGCCGAACCACTTCCCGCGCCGCCAAGACTCACGCGCCGCCGCGCGGATGGCACGGAAGGCCGGCTTTCGCGCGACCGGCTGATCACCATGCTGGTGCTGGCCGCCCTGCTGCATGGGCTCATCATTCTGGGTGTTTCCTTCACCACCCCCGCCGGCCGCGGGGATGGCGTGGACCGGGGAATGGAAATCCTGCTGGTCTCCGACGAACTGCCGGAAGCCCGCGACAACGACACTGCCACCTACCTCGCGCAGCGCACCCAGACCGGCTCCGGCAACACGCGTGAACGCCTTTCGGCCCGGCTGCCTGCCGAGGCGCAGCCCGCGGCGGCGGCCGAGGCTCCACCCGGACAGCAGTCGGACGCCGCGGCCGATCCCCTGCTCACTACCAACAATGCGGCCAGCCGCACCCGCGTGCAGATGGTGGCGCTGCCGGATCCGGCAACCCCGGCTGCAACTCCCGAACCGACCGCCGCAGCGCAGCGCGCCGGGGATGAGGCGCTGCGGCTGCGTGGCGAGGTCCGCGACGAGCTGTACGTCACCGCTGATACCCGGGCTTCGCGCCTCGCCCCCTATCTGGATGGCTGGCGGCGGCGGGTGGAGCGCATCGGCACTCTCAACTATCCTTCGGTGGCGAAGCGCAGTGCCCTGTCGGGCAATCCGGTCATCGAGGTTGCACTGCAACGCGACGGCAAGCTGAAGTCGGCGCGGATCCTGCACTCGAGCGGCCAGGCGGAGATCGATGCGGCGGCGCTGGCCATTTTGAGGCTTGCCAGCCCGTTTGACCCCTTCCCGCCGGAGTTGGGGAAGGATTACGGATCGCTCCGGTTTGCGTATGAGTGGCAGTTTGAAGGTGCGCGCACTGCGCCCTGGGACTGCTCACCACGGTTCCTTGAGAGCGTGCCCAAGCGCCCCCATACTCAGACCATGTCCAAAGAAGGCTCCTTGACCAATCAGCTGCTGGTTGCCATGCCGGGAATGGAAGATCCGCAGTTCGCGCAGACCGTCACGCTGATCTGCGAGCACGGCGACAAAGGCGCGCTGGGCATCGTGCTGAACAAGCCGCTGTCGATGCGCCTCTCCGAGGTGCTGGAGCAGATGAAACTGCCGGCGAAGAGCGAGACCATCGCCGAGAAGGTGGTGCTCAGCGGTGGACCGGTACATCAGGATCGCGGCTTCGTGCTGCATCGTCCGGGTGGCAGCTGGGAATCCACGCACAAGATCTCCGACAGCATCCAGGTCACCACCAGCCGCGATGTGCTGGCGGCGATGGCGCGTGGCGAAGGGCCCGAAAACGCATTCATCGCGCTGGGCTATGCGCAGTGGGATGCCGGACAGCTGGAACAGGAACTGAAGGAAAACGCCTGGCTCACGCTGCCGGTCACCGAGGCGGTGCTGTTCGACCTGCCTTACGAACAGCGCTGGACCGCGGCCTGGCGGACGCTGGGCGTGGATGTCACCACCGTATCCACCAGTGCCGGACACGCCTGAATTCCTCAGTGAAGGCGCGGATCGTCCTGGGGTTTGATTTCGGCCTGAAACGCATTGGCCTCGCCGCCGGCGACACCGTCACCCGTACTGCCGCGCCCCTGGCCACCGTTGCCCACCACGCGGAATCCCCCGACTGGCCCGCCATCCTGGCGCAGGTGAAGGCCCTCGGTCCCGACCTGCTGGTGGTCGGCGCGCCTTATAATGACGATGGTTCCCCCGGACGCATTGCCGGGCTGGCCGACGCCTTCGCGGCGCAGCTGGCCGAACGCTGCCGGCTCGAAGTTGCGCGCGTCGATGAACGTTACTCGTCGACCGCCGCGCACAGCCTGCTGCGCGAGCAGCGCGCCTCGGGCCAGCGCCGCAGAGTGGTGCGCAAGGGTGATCTGGACAGCGCAGCGGCGGCAGTGATGCTGCAGAGCTGGCTGGAAGAACATCGCGACTAACGTTTTTCGAGGAGTTTCATGACGCAGCAGCGGCGCCCGGATGGCAGCCTCAGGCATCTGCTCACCCTGGAAGGGCTGTCGCGCCCCGAGCTCGAAATGCTGCTCGAGCGCGCGCAGCATTTCGTGCGGCGCGCGGGCGAACCGGCAGCGCATTCCTCTGCCGCGCTGGCCGGCATCACCATCGCCAACATCTTCACCGAACCTTCCACACGCACGCGTGTGTCGTTCGAACTCGCCGCCAAGCGGCTGGGCGCGGATGTGGTGAACCTGGAGATGCAGCTCTCCTCGCGCGTGAAGGGCGAGAGCATGCTCGACACCGTGTTCACGCTCGAAGCGCTGCATGTGGATGTGTTCGTGGTGCGCGATGCCGAGGTGGGCGTACCGCCGATGGTGGCGAACAGTGTGGCGCCACATGTCAGCGTGCTCTCGGCCGGCGAGGCGCATGTTTCGCATCCGACGCAGGGTCTGCTCGATGCCCTCACCGTGCTGCAGAAGAAGGGACGCTGCGATGACCTTTCCATCGCCATCGTGGGCGACATCCGCCACTCGCGCGTGGCGCGCTCTGCCTGGCATGCCTTCCAGACACTCGGCGTGCGCGATCTGCGCATCATCGCGCCGCAGGCGCTGATGCCGGAAGCCCGTGAATTCAGCGGCTGCTCGCGTGCGCAGGACATCAACCAGGGCATCGCCGGTTGCGATGTAGTGATGATGCTGCGCATCCAGAAGGAGCGTTTCGCCAACACCGAGATTCCGGCTGGCGATGACTATTTCCGTGAGTTCGGGCTGACCAGCGAACGCCTCGCTCGCGCGAAGCCCGATGCCATCGTCATGCATCCGCAGCCGATGAACCGCGGCGTGGAGATTGAATCGGCGGTTGCCGATGGACCGCAGTCTGTGATCCGGCTGCAGGTGGCAAATGGAGTGGCCGTGCGCATGGCGGCCCTGGAAGTTCTGGCCGCGCCGCTGGCCGCCAGGCAGAGACGTTGAACATGAGTGTGAACAGCAAGCCGCATCGCGGCACCATCTTTGTCGAGGATGCGCGCATCCTGTCGCAGGAGAGCTTCCCGGGTCAGCAGTTCATCCTGCGCCTCGAAGCGCCACAGTGCGCCGCGCGTGCCACGGCCGGCAGCTTCGTGCATGTGGCGGTGGATCCATCCATCCCGATGCGCCGGCCACTTTCCATCATGCGGGCGGATCGCAGCGCAGGCTGGATCGAGCTGCTGTACAAGATCCACGGGCATGGCCTGCAGAATCTGGCGGCGCGCCGCATCGGCGAGACGGTGAACCTGCTCGGGCCCATCGGCCAGGGCTTCACGCCGCACAAGGAACGGCCGCGCGCGCTGCTGATCGGTGGCGGCGTCGGCATTCCACCGATGGTGTTCCTGGCCGAGACGCTGTGCGAGCATCGCGCGGAAGGCTTTCAACCCTTCGCCATCCTTGGCTCCGAGCTCCCTTTTCCCTTCCGCGCGCGGCCTTCGACCATTGTCGTGCCGGGCATGCCCGATGGCGTGATCGCCGGCATGCCGCTGCTGGAGGAATGGGGCGTGGGCAGCCGCCTGACTACCAAGTCGGGTTTCCCGGGTTGCTTCGACGGTTACGTCACCGATCTCGCCCGCATCTGGCTGCAGCAGCTCGACGCGGCCACGCGCGCCCAGGTGGAGATCTTCACCTGCGGCCCGACGCCCATGCTGCGCGCGGTTGCGGCGCTGGCCCGCGAGTTCGATGTGGCCTGCCAGGTTTCGCTGGAGGAATACATGGCCTGTGCGGTGGGCGGTTGCGCCGGCTGCGTGGTCGAGGTGCAGACGCCAGCGGGGCCCGCCATGAAGCGGGTCTGCGTGGACGGGCCGGTATTTGACGCAAGATTGGTATTCGTGGATAACGCCGCATGACGGCAACAACGGGGAATCACATGATCAGTTCCAGATTCAGGAATCTTGGCGTGGCAATGGCGCTGGCCAGCACGCTGCTTACCACTTCGGTGATCGCTGGCGAGGCACCTGCCGCCGCGCCGCCCGTTCCCTATGTGATGCCGGCGAACATTCCCGACTACATCCGCAAGGCGGTGGAGTCGAAGGATCGCCCCGCAACGGCAACCTCGCGAGATTCGTTGCGCAAGCCCGCCGAAACACTGCTGCTGTCAGGCGTGAAGCCTGGCGATCGCGTCGTCGAATTCGCGGCATTCGGGCAGTACTACACCAAGATGCTGTCCGATATCGTCGGGCCGCAGGGCATGGTCTACATGTATGACCTGCCCTACCTGGAGGCGCGCACGGGCGCCGCCAGCCGCACCTTTGTTGGCGCGCATCCCAATGCGCGCTACGAGGTGGTGGACTACAACGCCGTGGAACTGGCGCAGAACATCGACGTGGTGTTCAACGTGCTCTATTACCACGACCTGTCACTGAACAAGATCGACGTGGCAGCGCTGAATGCGAAGATCCTGAAGGCACTCAAGCCGGGCGGCGTGTTCTTCATCGTGGACCACAACGCAGCGCCGGGTTCCGGCCGCCGGGACACCGAGAAACTGCATCGCATCGACCCGACAGTGATCAAGCAGGAAGTGACCGCGGCGGGTTTCGAACTGGTGGAAGAGAGCAAGCTGCTGGCGAACACGCAGGACGATTACACCAAGGGCATCTCGTTCGCGCCCGGCGTGCGTGGCACGACCGATCAGTCGGTGCTCAAGTTCAGGAAGCCACTGAAGTAAACGAGCGGGGAAGATCCCCGTTGCACCAGCGACGTTGCGCCAGCCAGCGCAGCGCAACCGTCGCCATGGTGAGGCCAATCACCAGCCCGACAGCGGCCATCACCTGAGTCGCGTCGTTCAGACCGACTCGGTCTGCGGGTTCATTGGTCACCCACCATGCATAGAACAACACGGTGGCGGCCAGCACGGCGACCGGCCATTTTGGCCACCCCGCCAGCTGCGTGCTGATCGCGAACAAGCCTGCCACCCAGAGCGCCAGCAGCTGGAAATAGGCTTCCGTCATCAGGAATTGCGAGGGATCCGGCTGATTCTGCTGTGCCAGCCACAACACGACCAGCCAGCAGCCGCAGACCAGTGCCATGACGAGGTTCAGGCGTATCAACGTGCGGTCGATGCGACGGAATGACTCGTCCCGAGACGAGTCCGACAGCAACCAGATGGCCCGACTGCGCCGTATCACTGCAAAGCCGACCACTGTGGTCACGATCGGAACGATGCACAGCGAGGCGAGCATCACGCGGATGACCAGCACCGGCTCGCTGGGGTCGCCCACCCGGGAGAGCGCCCACTGCATGCCGAGCAGCAACGCCAGCACCAGGAACCACTGGATTCCGAAACGCACAACCGTGGTTCCGCCCAGCAACAGGCGTTCGAGCGCCTCCTGCCGTGATTTTGGCCTGGTCGCACTGATGAGCGTGGTGGCGAGCACATCCTGGTCGTCCCGGGCGAGCCAGCCTGGCGCGCTGATGCGCCGCACGTTCAGATACCAGACACTGAAGGGAATCCAGATCAGCGCGAGCGTGGACAGGCTGCCCCGCAGCCCATTGAGCTGTCGCAGGTCTACATCCAGAAGCTTCGCTGCCAGGCCTGGAGTGAACAGCACGAAGATCACCAGCAGCGCTGCAAACGGCGAGCGGCTCGCGATGAACAGACCCACCAGCGCCGTGCTGGTCACAGCAGCCGAATCGGCAATCCCCACCAGCTGCGAGGCCAGGGAAGGATAGAACTTCGGGTCCACCCAGCGCAGGAAGAACAGCCAGTACTGCGACATCCACAACAAGGCGATCAGCATGATCAGGCCGATGGCGCTGAACAGCAGGCGTGGGCGGCCGCGCGGTGCGAGCCGCACGATGCGGGGCGCGGAAACGAGTCGCAGGTACACACCACCCACCAGCACGCTGGCGGCCGATATGAAGAACACGCCGAGGAATGGCAACGGCAAGGTGGATCCCGGCAAGCCGAATGGCGTAGCGAGGATCAGACCCACAACCATGATGACAGCGCCGATGCAGGTCAGCACACGCTGCAACGGGTTGACCCAGAACGCGATGCGCAGCACCTGCCAGAAAGTGCTCATGCGTGCAGCGCCAGGAAGATTTCTTCCAGACCCAGGGGCTCGACTTCCACTTCGAGTTGCAGCCGGGCGGCCAACGGGACGAGTTGCGCCGCGGACCAGGAGGAGACGATGAACGTGGCTGTCAGTCCCGTCACATTGGCCTGCAGCTGGTTCGGCAGCTGCAATGCCGGGTCTATCTGCGTTGCGCTGCGCAGGTGCAGACGCACCACCGACTCCTTCAACTCATCCAGACCGCCCTGCCATACCAGGCGTCCCTCGCGCAGCACCCAGATGCGGTTGGCCACCCGCTCAAGATCACTCACGATGTGCGTGGCATAGATCAGCGTGCGGTTCGCGTCGCCGGCAATGTCGAGAATTTCCCGCATGAAGCGGCGCCGCGCGAGCGGATCGAGGCTTGATGCGGGCTCATCCAGCACCAGCAGATCCGGGCGGTGCCCCAGCGCGCACAGCGTCGAGAGTTTCTGGCGCTCGCCACCGGAGAGGCGGTTGATCTTCCTGTCCAGGGGCACTTCCCATTCGCGCGCCAGACGATCGATCAGCGCGTGATCCCAGCGATCGTGCAGGGACGCGATGAGCGCCAGATGTTGTGCGCCCGTCAGCACCCCGACGAGTTCATCCTGCTGCGGCACAAATCCGATGCGGCCCTTGACGCTGGCAGGAAGTGACTTGCTCAACTCATCAAACAGGAAGCTGACACCGGATGTGGGAACCGCGAAACCCAGCAGCAAGTCGAACAGTGTGGATTTTCCGGCGCCGTTCTTGCCGATGATGCCAATCACCTCCCCCGCAGGCACTGCCAGCGTGATATCGCTCAGCACTGCGCGCCCGTCGATCTGCTTGCCGAGCTCGCGCGCCGAGATCACATTCTGCATTGCGGCTGCTTCAGTCATTTCCCTGCTCCCACTGGCGCTGGATCAGCGCGATCAGTTCCCTTTCGGAGATTTCCAGTTGCCGAGCGGCGGTCACCAGCTGCGCGGCTGATGGCTCCAGCTGTTTGACACGCTGCGATAGCGTCGCCTGCGAGCGCCGCCCCGCAGCCACCGTCATCGGTCTGCCGCGATTGCGCTCCAGCAGGCCTTCTGCTTCCAGCAGGCTGTAGGCCTTGGAGATGGTCATGGGATTGACGGTGTGTTCCACCGCCAGATCGCGCACCGAGGGCAACTCTGCGCCGGACGGCAACTGCCCGCCCGCAATCATCCGGCGGATCTGCTCGACCAGCTGACGGTAGATCGGGACGCCGGATTCGGGATGCAGTGTGAACAAGTGCCTGTCTGCGATGCGTTGTGTATTACTACACTAATACGCATGGTCAGCCGCGGTCAAGTACCGCTGCAAAGGCGCTCAGCGTTTTCCGATGGCCTTGCGGCAGTCGGCCGCGGTGCCCTTGCTGTAATCACTGAAAGGACCTTTGCCGCTGGTGGCCCGGAATTCCCAGGGCGCGCGCGCAGCCTTCGCGCCCCAGAGGCCGGCGCGCGCCCGTCGGGCCCGCTCCTCCAGGGAGCACAGGTTCCGCTCGCTGCGGCGCAGGTACCGGCGATAGGCCCAGGCGTGCCCCGCCTGCACCAGATCCTGGTTGATGCTGCGGCCATCGCGATGCACCACCGCCACCATGCGCTCGTACTGATCCTGCGACACCGGCTCGAGCTGCACCGCCTGGTTGCCCACCTGCCGCGTGAGCCAACCGGTTGCGTCACTGCCGCCTGGCTGGTTGCGCTCCGGCGCGTCGACGCCATGCAGGCGCACACGGATGCGGCCGCTGGCGAGCAATACATCGATGGTGTCGCCGTCAATGACACGCATGACCTTGCCAGTCAGCACCGCCGGCGCATCGCGCGCCACGGCGACCGCATGCAACAGCAGGGGCGCAAGGAGAAACAGGCTGAGGCGCAATAGCGGGCCGGTATCAATCCGCCACGAATATCGCAGCCACTGCATCACGATGCAGCTCCTGCGCAATTTCCTGGGCATTGGCCCGATTGCCATTGCGTATGTTCCTGTCTGCTCCGGCGGCCAATAGTGCCCGGATCAGTGCCGGAGAGGAATCACGTGCGGCAATGGTGAGAACGGTGTCGCCCTGCTGGTCACGGGGCGTGACCTTGGCGCCCGCTGCAATCAGTGCGCGTGCCGCTTCGAGCTGATCCGCTGCCGCCGCCTGCATGAGCGCGGTGGAGCCACCACGCGTCACCGCTTCAATCCCTGCTCCCGCAGCGAGCAGCACACGCAGTGAGTCCACCTCGCCACGCGCTGCGGCAACAGAAAGCGGATTGTTGCCATCCTGGTCTGCAAGATTCGCGTCGGCGCCGGCGGCCAGCAGGCGTTGCACCTGCGCAGTCGTTCCACCCAGTGCGGCGTGCAGCAGCACACTGCGCCCGAGGCGATCGCGACGAGCCGCCGCGGCGCCACGTTTCAGCAGCATCTCCAGCATCGGGGCATCTGCGCTGGCGGCCGCCAGCATCAACGCCGTGCGTCCCTGCGAGTCCGGCGCATCAACCCGCGCGCCGCGAACCAGCAACCGTTCGGCAATGGCAGCACTGCCGGCACTGACGGCTTCGATCAGCAACGGAGCACCGGTACTGCCATTCGCCGATGCATCGGCGCCAGCTGCCAGCAGCAGATCCACGATGGCAGCGTCACGCTGCAGCACGGCGGTGTTCAGTGGGCTGCGCAGACGTGTGTTGGTCGTATTGGCGTTCGCCCCTGCCGCGAGCAGCAAGACAACCGCATCCTCGGTGCCGGTTTCGACTGCCGCCAGCAGCGCCGCATTCCGTTCGGCCTGCCCCGGCCTGCCTGCGGCGAGCATGGACTTCAGCAGGCCGGTATCACGCCGGGAAGCCGCAACCTCCAGATCCCCGCGCCCTGCATACGCATCTGCATTGCCCTTTGCGCGATGCACCTCGGTCAGGGCCACGTTGCGCACGGCGGCTGCGCGGCCGGGCTGGGCACCTGCTTCCCGCAGGATTCCGGCGACTCCATTCGCCTCCGCCTGCAGCGCGATATCCAATGGCCGGTCGCCATCCAGATTCTCGACATTCGGCAAGGCGCCGGCAGCCAGCAACTGGCGCACTCGCTGCGCCTCGTCTTTCCGGCTGGCCAGGTGCAGAGCGGTGTTGCCTGTTGAATCCACTGCCGTTGCCGCTGCGCCGGCACTCAGCAATGAAGCGAGCGCCAGCGCGCGCGGTGAGCGCGCGGCCAGCATCAGCGCCGTTGCGCCAAAGTTGTCGCGTGCGTCAACAGGCATTCCCTGGCCGAGCAGCCAGACAACCGCATCGGCGGCGTCCGCTTCAGCCGCCTGCGCAAGTGCATTGCGCCCGAAATCATCAACCTGCCCTGGCTGCGCAACGCTGGACAGGCGCTGCAGGGTCTGCACATCGTTCCTGCGCGCAGCGCGCAGCAGAGCTGCGCTGCGCGCCTGCTCCGTTTCGAGATCTTCCGCCGGAAGGAACTGCAGCGGCAATCTGTTCGCGCGCACCAGTTCCACCGCGGGTTCGAAGCCACCCTGCGCTGCAGACTGCAGCCAGGTTCGCGCCGCTGTTTCATCGGCTGGCGTAGCGGTGGCGGCAATCACGGCCAGCAGATAGGCGGCGCGCGCCGACCCTGCTGCCGCGGACTGCGACAGCCAGCGGCTGGCGCCTTTCACGTCTGGCTCACCGAGTGGATTGGCCAGCAGCAAGGAGCCGAGCAGGTACTGCGCCTGCGTGTTCCCTTTTTCAGAAAGGCCTTCGAGCCGTGAAAACGCCTCGGGAAACTGTTTCTGGCGAATGGCCAGACGCACCGGCTCCAGCGCATCCACTGGTGCAACTGCTGCTGCGTGTGCAAACCCGCTGAGCAGCAGCCCGCACAGCGCGAGGATTCCGGCCTCAGCTCGTGCCATGTTTGGTCTCTACCACGATGCCGAGACTCTGCAGGAACGCCGTGGGCAAGATGCCACCGGCGCTGACGATCACGGCGTCGTTGGCCAGTCGCGCCGGATTGCCATTGCAGTCCACCAGCACGGATTCCGGTTCGATCCGCGTGACATTGGAGTTCAGCAGCGCGCGCAGCCTGCCGCTCACCGTCGCGGCCTGCAGGCGTTCCCGATTGCGAACCTTCGCGCGGGAGAAGGAATCGCCTCTATACGACAGCGTAACTTCGGTGGCTTCCACTTCGGCGATGGAGGTCGCGGCCTCCAGGGCACTGTCGCCACCACCCACAACCAGCACGCGTTTGCCGCGGTACTGTTCTGCATCGACCAGCCGATACACGACCTTCGGCAGTTGCTCACCCTCCACGCCAAGTTTGCGCGGCGTGCCGCGTCGCCCGATCGCGAGTAGCACGAACCGTGTCTGCAACTCGCCATGATTGGTCTTCACGGTGAACCCGGTCGCGGTCTGGGCTATTTTCTCGACATGGTGCCTGTAGCGGATCTGCAGGCCCGTCTTGCGTTCGACTTCCTGCCAGAACGCGAGCAGCTCTTCCTTGCTCGTGTTGCGGAAGCGCACCTTGCCGACCAGCGGCAGATCAGCAGGCGCCGTCATCACCAGCTTGCCGCGTGGATACTGGAACACGCAGCCGCCCAGGGATTCCTGCTCGACGGTGACGAACTTCAGCCCACGCGCCGTGGCTGCCAGTGAGGCCGAGAAACCGGCCGGCCCGGCTCCTACGATGACCAGATCCAGCACATCGGGTGCCGCCACAACGCGCTTGCGCTCGGCGATGACGTCAACGGCTTGCCGCCCCTGCTCCAGCGCATTGCGGATCAATCCCATCCCACCGAGCTCACCGGCAATGAAGATGCCGGGCACGCTGGTCTCGAATTCCGGTGAGAGAGTGGGTATATCGACGCCGCGCCGCTCCGAGCCGAATACCAGCGAGATCGCGCCCACCGGGCAAGCCGTGCGACAGGCACCATGGCCAATGCAGTTGCCGGCTTCAATCAGGCTGGCCTTGCCATCAATCAGTCCAAGCACAACGTGTTCCGGCTGTTCCGGGCAGGCTTTCACGCAGGCAGAACAACCCACGCAACGTGAAGCATCGATCATCGGGTGGAGGGACACCGGCTCCGCGAGGCCCGCCGTCTCGGCTTCCTTCTTCGCGGCACGACTGCGTTGCTCGGCGCCACTGCGACGGCGCAGATACCAGAGCCAGATCGCAATCATCGGAAGCAGGTATATCAGCGTAATGGCATTCACAGGCGTGCAGCCTCCAGCAAATGCGCCTGCCATACCAGTGTCGGCATCACACGACGCAGTCGTGTTTCTGACAGGTTTTTCTTAAGGGCCACTTAATGATTGCGGTCGCGCAACAGCGACTTCGGCGCAATTGCGTGAAAGCGGTCAACAATGCGCGCAACGCAACGGATCACCACGGTCTCATGTGGTATTTGACCTGCGTTGGCGTCACGAAGAATCAGGGAAAAGAAGCATGTCGATTCCGCTACTGCTGGCCTACGGACTTGGCGCGGTGGCCGCTGCGGTGGCGCTAGTGATTCTCATTCCGCTACAGACCGGTCAGCTCAGGCCCGGCGGAAAGACCAAGGCACTCGCTGCCGGCGCGCTCGCCCTGCCTCTGGTCGTACTGCTGCTCGTTACACCAGCGCCTGATACCACCAGCTCGCCCGCCGAGTCGTGGCCACAGGACGAATCGGCCGGCCTCGCTTCGCCCGACACCTCGAAACAGGATGTGGACTGGAGCCTCATGTCGCACATGTATCTCGGCGGCCCGCCGCCGGGAACAGCCACCGCCGCCGGGGATACCTCGACGGCCGGAGGCACAACGGCGGCCGCAGACCGCGCACAGCGCAGTGCTGCAGAACTGGTTGAAATAACGCGTCGCGAACCCGGCAACGTGCAGGCGTGGCTCGCCATGGCGCAGGCGCATCGCCAGGCGCGCGAATATCCGGCCGCCATCAAGGCTTATGAAACTGCCCTGAAACTCGACGCCGGCAATGCAGACGCCTGGGCGGACTACGCCGACGCACTGGCCTCGGCCAACCAGCGCAAGCTGGCAGGCAATCCGGCAACGGCAATCAGCCGGGCCCTCAAGCTGGAACCGAACCACGCGAAGGGACTGTGGCTGCAGGCAAGCCTGGACCTCGAACTGCATCGCTACGATGCCGCGCTTGCGCAATGGAAGAAGCTGCGCGCCACGCTGCCCGCCGGCTCACCTGACATTGCCGTGATCGACGCCAATATCGTGGAAGCGCAGCAGCTGGCAGCGGCCCCCTGAACAGCATGCGTACGCAGTCGTCCATCAGCCCGATGATCCTGTTCACCATGGTCTGCGTGGCGCTGGCGGTGGTGGGCATGAATGCGCACCTGGAGAGATTCATCACGCCGGAAACGGGCCTTGGCTACCTGCTCGGCATCGTCGGCGGCAGCAGCATGGTGCTGCTGCTGATCTACCCGGCACGCAAGCGACTGCACTGGCTGGCACCCCTCGGCAGCGTGCGGGCATGGTTCCAGATCCACATGGTGCTGGGCATCGTCGGCCCGATGCTGGTGCTGTTCCATTCGAACTTCCAGACGGGTGCCACCAACAGCAATGTGGCGCTGGTCTGCATGCTGGTGGTGTCCGGGTCGGGTTTGATCGGGCGGTATTTCTACTCGCGCGTCCATACCGAGCTTTATGGCAGCCAGACCAGCCTAGCCGACCTGAAAGGCCAGATCCTGCGCATGCAGCAGGTGTCGCAATCCCTGAGTTTCGTGCCGGACTTCAGCGAGCGGCTGGCCAGGGAAGAAAAGGCCATGACTGCTGACCTGCAGCGCATACCTTCTGGCCTGCGGCCATTCGCGGTGGCGCTGCGTGCCATGCGCGCGCGATACCACATATCCGTCCAGGTGCGCGGCGCTGCCCTGCTGTACACGCGGCAGCGGCGCATGCCAGCCAACGCCCTGCAGCGCGAATCCAGAGCCGCCTGCGAACTGGCCCGAAGGCACATCGATCTGGTGCGGCGGGTTGCGGAACTGGGCACCTACGAACGCATGTTCGCACTGTGGCATGTGCTGCACCTGCCACTGTTCTTCATGCTGCTTGTGGCAGGGATTGTCCATGTCGTCGCAGTGCACATGTACTGACCACCCACCATGCGGGACAGAAGGCTGGCATTGATGCTGGGAGTGATCGCGATGTTCGGGGCGACTGCCGGTAAGGACGCAAGAGGCGCCACGCTGGAAGGCCTGCTCATGCCCGGCCCCCTGCATGCAGCGCACGCCGACCTCGAGTCGGACTGCGGGAATTGCCACAACCGCACCAATCGCGCCGATCAGACCCAGCTTTGCGCCACCTGCCACAAGGACGTCGCGACGGATCTGCGCGAGAAGCGGGGCTTCCACGGCAAACGGCCCGAGATTGCCCGGGCGCAGTGCAATGCCTGCCATAGCGAACACATGGGTCGCAATGCGCGCATCACGCCGGCCCTGGCACGCGAGTTCGACCATGCACAGACCGATTTCAAGCTCGACGGCGCGCATCGCGGCGCGGCCTGCGCGGGCTGTCATACGGCGGGCAAGAAGTATCGTGAGGCCCCGACTGCCTGCGTGGACTGCCACAGCAAGGCAGAACCCCACGAGGGCAAGCTCGGCAAGGAATGCGCCACCTGCCACAACAGTGCACGCTGGAATGAAGTGCGTTTCGATCATGGCGAAACGAAATTCGCGTTGCGCGGGGAACATGCGGAAATCCCCTGCGCCAGCTGCCATGCCCGCAATCGCTGGAAAGAAACCCCCGTCGCCTGCGCCAGCTGCCATACCCCCGACGACATCCATCGCGGACAGCGCGGCACGGCTTGCGCGGATTGCCACACACAGATCTCCTGGCGCGATGCACGGTTTGATCACGAGAAGGAAACCGGCTTCGCGCTGCTCGGCAAACACAAGGACGCCGCCTGCGCCTCCTGTCATCGCAGTGGCCGTTTCGAAGACGAGCTGCCAAAAGACTGTTCCGGGTGTCATGCCGCCGTTGATTCGCATGCCGGCAGGATGGGCGCCAAGTGTGAGTCCTGCCATGAATCAACGGCCTGGAAGACCACGCACTTCGTGCATGAGCGCGACACCAAATTCAAGCTGCAGGGCGCCCACTCCGAACTGGCCTGCCATAACTGCCACGTGAGTGTCGTCACCCAGCAGAAGCCCAAGCAGGAGTGCATCGCCTGCCATCGGGCCGTCGATGTGCATGCCGGTGCGCTCGGCACGGATTGCGCCAGTTGCCATGGCTCTGTCGCCTGGCGCCAGAACGTACGGTTTGATCACGACCTGAGTGAATTCCCGCTGCTTGGCCAGCATGCCGCCGTGCCTTGTGCGGGCTGCCACACCAGCCTGCAGTTCAAGGCGGCGGGCAAGACCTGTCGCGACTGCCATGCCAGCGAAGACGTGCATCGCGGCAGCCTCGGAGAAGATTGCGCGCGCTGCCACAGCCCCAATGCCTGGAATGTCTGGCAGTTCGACCACACGAAGGAAAGCGGTTTTGCCCTGAGCGGCGCGCATTCACGGCTGCAATGCAACAGCTGCCATCGCCAGCCGGCCGGTGAGGCCAAGCTCGGACGGGACTGCGCCTCCTGCCATGCCACCGACGATATTCATCTCGGTCAGTTCGGCCGGCGCTGCGACAGCTGCCACTCGACCATATCCTTCCACCGCACGAGGCCGCAGTGAACACCATCCAGCGCGCACGGCGGTTTCTGCTTGGCCTTGGCCTGTTGAGTGCGGTGCTGCTGCATGCACCACTCAGCCTGGCAGCGGCGCCGCAGTTTGATCATCAATCGACCGGCTTCGAACTGAACGGCGCGCATCGCGACGTGAGCTGCGAAAGCTGCCATGCCGATGGCGTGTTCAAGGCCACGCCCAGCAGCTGCAGCGCCTGCCACAGCGCAGGCACGCGCATTGGCGCCACGGCCAAGCCTTCTTCGCACATCCTGAGCACCGACCGCTGCGAAACCTGCCACACCACCGTGGCATTCCGCCCGGTCACGAAGTTCGAGCATCGCGAGGTTCGCGGCAGCTGCTCGGGATGCCACAACAACGTGCAGGCCGCCGGCAAACAGCCGGGCCACATCACCACCACCGCGGGCTGCGACAGCTGCCACTCCACCCTCGCGTGGACGCCAGTGCGGCGTTTCGACCATACCGGCGTAACCACCGGCTGCAGCAGCTGCCACAACGGCACCACGGCCACCGGCAAATCCACCACCCATCTGCCCACCAGCAACACCTGCGAAAGCTGCCACACCACGGCTGCCTGGTCACCGGCTGGGTTCGACCACACCGGCATCACGGCGAACTGCTCGAGCTGCCACGATGGCAATCGCGCGACGGGCAAGAACGCGACACACATCCTGGCCACCACGCGCTGCGAATCCTGCCATGCGTCGAGCGGCTGGGCGCCGGCAACGCGGGTGGATCATGCCGAGGTGCAGGGCAGTTGCTTTGCCTGCCACAACAACACGGTTACCGCCGGCAAGCCCGCCACCCACCTGCCCACCAGCAACGAGTGCCAGGCCTGCCACACGACCACGACCTGGAGACCTGCCAGCCGTTTCGACCACAGCGGCATCACGACCGGTTGCGCCAGCTGCCACGACGGCACCACCGCCCCCGGGAAGAATCCCGCGCACATCACCAGCACGCAGCAATGCGAGAGCTGCCATACGACGAATGTGTTCCGGCCCGCGCTGCGCGTTGATCACAGCCAGGTGCAGGGCAGCTGCGCCGGTTGCCACAACGGCACCACGGCCACCGGCAAGACCACCAATCACATCCCCACGACACAGGGCTGCGACAGCTGCCATTCCACCACGACCTGGAGCACCGGGCGCTTCGATCACACTGGTGTCACCACTGGCTGCTCCGGTTGCCACAACGGCACCACCGCCATGGGCCGCAATGCGACCCACATCGCGAGCACGCTGGTCTGCGAGGCCTGCCATGTCACCGCCGCCTGGCATCCGGTAGCGCGCGTGGATCACGCGCAGGTGCAGGGCACCTGCGCCTCCTGCCACAACGGCACGACGGCCCAGGGCCGCGGCCCGAGCCACATTCCGACCACTGCCGCCTGCAATACCTGCCACACGACCATCGCCTGGCAGCCAGCCAACTTCACTCATGCGGGCATTACGGCGGGCTGCTCGAGCTGCCACAACGGCACCAATGCGACGGGCAAGAATCCGGCGCACATCATCACGAGCCAGCGCTGCGAGAACTGCCACGCCATTGCGGCATGGCGGCCTGCAACCCGCGTGGATCACGCGGATGTGCAGGGCAGCTGCGTCTCCTGTCACAACAACACCATCACGGGCGGCAAGCCTCCGGGTCATATTGCCTCGCACAACGATTGCCAGATCTGCCACGCCACCACGGCCTGGGTGCCTGCCACCACTTTCGACCATGCCGGCATCGTCAGTGGTTGCAGCGCCTGCCACAACGGCACCACGGCCACCGGCAAGAGTGGCGCACACATGACCACCTCGGCTGTCTGCGAGAGCTGCCACACCACCAATGTGTTCGTGCCCGCGCTGCGGGTTGACCATGCGCAGGTACAGGGCACCTGCGCCTCATGCCACAACGGCACCACCGCCACCGGCAAGAGCGGCACGCACGTGCCCACCACCGCCGCCTGCAGCAGTTGCCACACCACCACCGCCTGGAGCCCCGCCACCTTCTCGCATACCGGCATCACCACCGGCTGCTCCAGCTGCCACAACGGCACGACGGCAACAGGGCGTGGTGTCACGCATATCGCCACCAGCATCACCTGCGAGTCCTGCCATGCCACGACGGCATGGAGGCCGGTGACACGTGTGGATCACAGCCAGGTGCAGGGCGCCTGCTCGAGCTGCCACAACGGCAGCACGGCCACCGGCAAGACGCTCAATCACGTGCCTTCCGGCAACGACTGCGCGGCCTGCCACTCGACCCTGGCCTGGCGACCCGCCCTGTTCGATCATGCCGGTGTGCAGGCTGGCACCTGCGCGAGCTGCCACAACAGCGTGCGCGCCACCGGCAAGCCCGCGAGTCATATCGTGACCAGCGAGTCCTGCGACTCCTGCCATGGAACACTCGCCTGGCGGCCGGCGCGCTTCGATCATTCGCGCGTCACTTCCGGCTGCCAGGGCTGCCACAACGGCAATGGCGCAACCGGCAAGCCCACCGGCCACATGCAGACTGCGCGCGATTGCAGCACCTGCCACAAATACCCGGCGTGGACACCGCTGAGTTTCCGGCATACCTCCACGGAGTATCCGGGCGACCACACCGGCACCAACCCGACCTGCCGTGACTGCCATACCACCAACACGGACCAGGCCACGTGGCCCACCCCTGCACATCGCCCACGCTGCGCGGGCTGCCATGCCAACGATTACGAGTCCGGCCCGCACACCAAATACGGCAACGTGAAATACACGGTTTCGGAACTGGCCAATTGCTCCGGTGCCTGCCACGTCTACACAGACTCGACACTGCGCACCATTTCCAAGACCCGCAATGGCCCTGAGCATCGGGTCACGCAGCGCAGCTTCGACTGATGAAGCGGCGCAGCGTTGCCAGGTTTGCCATCGCGGCAGCCCTCATCCTGGTGCCAGCCACGGCATTGCACGCCCAGACAGGCCGGATGCTGGACGACAGCGCGGTAACCACCCGCGCTGATCACTTCGATCTGACGGTTACCTTTGCCTGCAGCCTGCGCTATCAATCACACACGCCGGCCAGTGAAGGCGATCAGGTCCGCATCACGCTGGCCGTAGGCAGCGACTGCAACCAGGGCCCGAGTGCCCAGTTCCCGACGGAACGTTTGCAGACCGACCCGAACGGCCCCGTGCGCAGCATCGAACTGCAGCCCGGTATCACCGGGGGTGCCGAACTCGTCATCCATTGGAAACGGGCCGAGAAGTTCGTGCTCGCGCCCACCTCCGGCATGCGCGGCATGCGGGTGCGTGTGCTGCGGAGCATGGCCGGCCAGATCGTGGTGGAAGAACCCAGCGACACCACCACCAGCTACACCGTGAATCTGGAGTCATCACGCAGCCCGTTCACGGAGCTCGCCGTGGCGCGTGCCGCCGCGCTGCTTTCTGCGCCGGTGATTGTTTCGCCGATCACGATGGACGGCCAGCAATGGTTCCGGTTGCGGGCTGGTCCATTTGATACACGACGTGCTGCCGAGAACCTGCTGCGCGAAGCGGCCTCAACCTATCCGGGCGCATGGCTCGGCATTGAAGACGAGCTGCCCATCCAGGTACTGCCCGAGGGATCCGCTTCGGCACCGATAGAACCCGATGCCACGCGCAGCGTTGAACAGCGCGCGGATCCGGAACTGGATCGCCTGCTGGATGAGGCGCGCACGGCCATGGCAGGCAAGAAGCACGATGATGCCATTGCGCGCCTGACGCGCATCGTGGCTTCCGAAGACTATCTGCATCGCATCGATGCCGCGGAGATGCTGGGCCTCGCCCACGAACGCAAGGGGCAGCTGACACAGGCCAAGGCAGCCTACGAGTCCTACCTGCGACGCTATCCGGATTCGCGTGCCGCGGATCGCATCCGCCAGCGCCTGCAGACGCTGCGCACTGCCACACTGCCTGGTCAGCGTGGCAGCGGTGGTGGCGAGGCACGCGATGGCTGGCAGGCGTACGGCAGCGCCGCGCAGGCCTACCGTCGCGACAACACCAGCCTCAGCAGCAGCGCGTTATCGCGCAATCTGGTCACCCAGAATGCACTGCTGACCGACCTGGATGGCGTGCTGCGCCGGCGCGGCGAGCGCTACGACATCACGGGCCGCTCGAGCTTCGGTTACACCCACGACCTCATGTCGAACGGCCGCAGCAAGCCGCTGCGCGTCAGCTCGGCCTTCGTGTCTGCCAGCGATCGCGAACTCGGAATGGAAGCCCGACTCGGCAGGCAGTCGCGCGGCATGGCCGGCGTGAACGGTGTATTCGACGGCTTGCTCGGCAGCTGGCAATGGCATCCGGACTTCGGCAGCAGTGCCGTGATCGGCATGCCGGTGGACAGCACGCGCAACGGACCCGACACGGACCGCCAGTTCCTGGCGCTCGCCACTTCATTCAGCAGCGACAGCCGTCGCTGGGACACATCCGTCTACGCGCTCGCCCAGCAGTTCCATGGCAATACCGACCGGCGCGTACTGGGTGTCGAGACCCGCTACCTGAAACCCGGCCGCACGCTGGTGATGATGGCCGATTACGACCTGTACTTCGGCGACATCAACAACGCCATGGTGCTCGGAACGCTGATCACCGATTCACGCTGGACATTCAACATGGATGCCAGCCGGCAGCGCAGCCCGCTGCTCAGCATCCGCAATGCGCTGATCGGGCAGCCCACACTGGCGTTCAGTGATCTCACCAGCGCGTTCACGCTGGATGAACTCGAGCAGCTCGCGATGGACCGGGCCGCGCAACTGGTGCAGTTCGGATTGTCGGCTTCGCATCCGGTGGGTGACCGGGGACAGTGGACGGTGAACCTGCTGTCGCTGGATCTCACCGGAACTCCGGCCTCCGGTGGCGTGACCGCCGTGCCGAATCCCGGCCGCGACGACTCCCTCAGCAGCGAGCTGTTCATCAACAGCCTGTTCCGGGCTGGCGATACACATTCCATGGCACTGCGCATCCAGCGCGGCGACACGGGTCGATTGATGTCGGCGGGTTTTGGCAGCCGCCTGCCGCTGGGCGGCGCGCTGCGGCTGACCAGCCGCCTGCGGCTGGACCGACGCACGCAGATACAGGGTGGTGGCAACGAGTGGGCGTATGTGCCTTCGCTGCGTCTGGATTACCAGCGGGGGTCGCACTTCTTCGAGCTGGAAGCAGGAGCCGAGCTGTTGCGGCGCAGTAGCGCCATCGGCTCCGAACGCTCCACCCGACGCTTCATCAGCGCGGGTTACAGGCTGCAACTCGAGCGCAACCGCCAATGATCTGCTGCCTGCGATCCATGCGCTGCCTGCTGGTGGCCGTGCTGTTCGTCACCGCGATGCCAGCCTCGGCCGCAGCACCGCGCAGCGTGCTGGATCGAGGCACGGGCGCCACCATTGCGCTGTCGGCAAAGCCGTGGGTACTGGCGCTGGAGCAACCGCATCTGTCCGCGAACGCGCGCGATTACATCGCGGTCTATGCGGTGGAGATCAACATCGGCGGCAAACGACGTCAGCAGCTGGCTGCATTCTTCTGGTCGACCATTCCCGGCAGGCAGCGCTTCGCCGGGCTCAAGCCGGTGATCCGGATGCAGGTCGATGACCGCAACGTGGAGCTGAGCTCACAGGGCCAGACACCGCGTGAAATGGGCATCAGCCAATGGCCCCTGGAGGCACCCGGGCGCGACGCGCTGCTGGTCATTTATGAAGTGGATTCGGCGCTGCTGCGCCAGCTGGGCCTTGCCACGAACCTGAGGTTGCGACCGGAGACTGATCCCACATTGCCGGAAGACGTCTGGTTCACGCCCTGGCGCAGTGCCCGCAGTGATTTCCAGGCCTTCGCGCAGCAGGTGCTGCAGCCCTAGCGCCGCAGCGGCAGCGTGACGGTGATCCGCGTGCCCTTTCCCCCTGACCCTTCGGCCACCTGAATGGTGCCGCCATGCAGATCCGCGATGCGTTGCACGATCGACAGGCCGAGCCCACTGCCCGTGGCACGCGGCCCCGCCACCCGGTAGAAACGCTCGAACACCTTCTCGCGTTCGTCCGGCGCGATGCCTGGCCCGGTGTCTTCCACAATCAGGACCGCGGCATCGTCTTCCCGAGTGGTACTCACGCGCACCGATCCACCGGCCGGCGTATAGCGCAGCGCGTTGTCGACCAGATTGCGCACCAGCACTGCGAGCAGCGCTGAATCCCCATTCAGCGCTACAGGCTGCAGTGCGCCGGCAAGGGCAATACCCAGACGGCCCGCGAGGCCACGATGTGACTGCAGCTGATCATCCACGAGCTGCGCCAGGTCGAGATCCTGGAACTGGCCGGTTCCGGCAGACTGATCCGCCCGCGCCAGGGACAGCAACTGCTCGACCAGCCGGGTATTGCGATCGACGCTTGCGATCAGGTCCCTGGCGGTGGATTCACGCTCTTCGTCATCGCGGGCCGCCACCAGCACCTGGGCGTTGGCGCGGATGGCCGCCAGGGGTGTGCGCAGTTCGTGGGCGGCATCGGCCGTGAAACGGCGCTCCATCTGCAGGGTTTCGCCAACCCGGTGCAGCAGACGGTTCAGTGCGTCCAGCAGTGGGCGCACCTCGCGCGGCGCACCGGCCACATCGACAGGACCGAGATCCTGCTGACTGCGCAGGCTGACCATCTCCGCCGTGTGCTTCAGCGGCCGGATGCTGGTAGTCACGATCCACCAGATGAGCACGCAGGCGATGACAATCATGATCAGGGCCTCCGCGACCATGCGCAGCAGCGCCTCGCGATTCAGTGCCTCACGGAGCCGCCGTGGCTGCGCGATCTGGATCTGCATCGTGCGGGCAGTGTTCCAGCTCGAATGGACCCGCAGGCGCTCGCCGCCGATGCTGACCCAGCCGAACCCTTCGACGCCAAAATCCTGGAGCGGCATGATCGCGAGGCTGCCCTCGCGATATCGCTCCTGCATGTCGAGCGTCCAGATCTGGAACTGGAATCCAAGGGATTCACTGCGGCTTTCGACGCGCATCAGTTCTGCGCCGAGGACCTCGCCATGCTCCTCCATCTCGTGTTCGGCCAGCTGCAGGAACAGGCTGGCGGTCTCCCGCAACGAGTCATCGAACAAGCGCTTGCTCGTTTCGCGGTAGGCGAGGTAGCTCTGCAGCGAACTGACGATGAACAACACGGCCGCGAGGGCGGCCAGCGACGCCAGCAACCGCGTGCGCATGGACCAATGCGCAATCACGCGGGCGGAGCCGCCGGTGGTGTGGCGTCGATGACATAGCCCTGCCCATGCACGGTGCGGATCAGGTCCTTGCCGAGTTTACGCCGCAGGTTGTGCACATGGACCTCGATGGCATTGCTTTCGATGTCGGTATCCCAGCTGTACTGGGACTCCTGCAGCTGATTGCGCGTCCGCACGCGGCCGCGATGCTCGAGCATATGCAGCAGCAAGGTGAACTCCCGCGACGTGAGCGATACGGGCTGTCCGGCGCGCGTCACCTGGCGAGAGGCCGGATCGACGCAGATATCGCCATGCAGCACCTGCGCCTGCGGCCGACCCTGCGCGCGCCGATGCGCGGCACGCAGCCTTGCGCCGAGCTCCGCCATGTCGAAGGGCTTGACGATGAAATCGTCGGCACCGCTGTCGAGGCCGTGCACGCGATCCCCGATGTCGTCCCGCGCGGTGATGATCAGGATCGGCGCAGCAAAGCCGGATCTGCGCAGGCTCTGCAGCATCTGCAGACCATCCTGCCGGGGCAGCCCGATATCCAGCAGGATCGCGTCGTAGTTGCCGTCGCGGGCGGCGAGCTCGGCAGTCACGCCATCCTGCAGCCAGTCCACCGCATAGCCCTGCTGCGACAGCCCGGTCTGCATCGCCCGCCCCAGATGTTCGTCGTCTTCCACCAGCAGCAGACGCATCGTGCTTCAAACCTCGAGTCCTGATCCTTTGATCGACCGTCAAACCATAGACTCCGAGACTTAAGAAGACCTTAAGAACCACTGTCTAGTGTAGCGCCACCCCAAATAGCGAGTGGCGACGATGCACGCACCCCTTCCGCTGAACTTACCCCGGGCCTTCGTCGCAGCTGCGGCGTTGTTTGCCCTGTCCTTGCCACTGGCAGCCGGCGAAGCGCCGCTCAAGCTGTCTGCCCAGCAGCTGAGTGCCGCACGCATTGCATTTACGAAGGCCACGAACGTCGATGCCACTGCAGCGGATGCCGGCCAGGGCGGCGCTTCCCTGCGGCTGTCGGGCCGGATCGTGGTGCCGAACTCCGCACTGGAGCTGGTGCTTTCACCGGTGGCCGGGCGGGTGGAGTCCTTGCTGGTGAATCCCGGCCAGCAGGTACGTGCCGGGCAGCCCCTGGCCCGAATCCACAGCGCCGAGATCGTCTCGCTGCAACGCGAACTGATCAGCGCCAGAAGCCGCGCCGGCACGGCGCGCACGCGCGCGGAGCGCGACGAGAAACTGCACGAGGAAGGCATCATTGCCCGCAACCGGCTGGAGGAAAGCCGGGCGCAGCTTGCCGAAGCCGAGGCCATGCTGGGTGAGCAGGTGCAATTGCTGCGCCTGGCCGGAATGTCCGAAAACGCGGTGTCGCGCCTGCACAGCGCTGCCGACATCACGACATTGCTGACCATCACCGCGCGCCGCGCGGGCAGTGTGCTGCAGCAGTCCACCGGTCCCGGCGAATCCATTGCCGCCGGCGACCTGCTGTTTCGCCTGGCCACTCTGGACAATCTCTGGGCTGAGCTGCAGGCCAGCCGTGCCCAGGCCGCGCAGATCCATGTCGGCGATCGCGTGACCATTCCGGGTTGCAGCCGCGACGGCAGCGTCATCGCCGCGGCATTGCAGCTCGACAGCCAGAGCCAGACCACTACGGTTCGCGCCCAGTTGCCCGGCAGCTCCGATTGCCTGACTCCGAACCAGTATGTCGAAGCGCTCATCACACCGAAGACAACACGGGCCGGGCTGGTATCCGTGCCTGCCAGCAGTCTCGTGCAGCAACAGGGCACGAGCTACGTGTTCCTGCGAACCCCGGCTGGATTGCAGCCAGTTGCCGTGGAAGTGGAACGACGCACGGCTGACAGCGCCTGGATCAGCGGCGCCATCCAGTCGGGAGATGAAGTCGCCAGCGCGGGCCTCGCTGCCATCAAGGGCAGCTGGATGGGCCTGGGCGCAACGGCTGAAGCTGCTGGTGAGCAACGCTGATGCTGGCCCGACTGATTGCACTGAGCCTCTCGCAGCGCATGCTGCTGGCCGTGCTGACGGTGTTGCTCGCTGCGGCTGGTCTGTGGTCGGCTCGCACGCTCCCCATCGATGCCTTTCCCGACATCTCATCGACCCAGGTGAAGGTGATCATGAAGGCGCCGGGCATGACCCCGGAAGAGGTGGAAGCCCGCATCACCGGCCCCATCGAGCAGGAACTGCTCGGCATCCCCGGGCAGACCATGCTGCGCTCGCGTTCCAAATATGCGATCGCCGATATCACGCTGGATTTCACCGACGAGACGGACATCTACTGGGCCCGGCAGCAGGTGAGCGAACGACTCGCGGGTGTGTTGCCGAATCTGCCAGTCACGGCAACGGGCGGCCTTGCTCCCATCAGCACGCCGCTGTCCGACATGTACATGTTCACCATCGAGGGGCCGCAGTCGCTGGAAGAGAAGCGCACGGTGCTCGACTGGACCATCCGCCCGCAACTGCGCGGACTGCCCGGCGTCGCCGACGTCAATGCACTGGGTGGTTTCGTGCGCAGCTTCGAGGTGGTGCCGGATGTGCTGGCGCTGGCCTCGCGCAACCTTTCACTGGGCGATCTGCACGCTGCCCTGGTGGGCAACAACCGCAGCGATGGCGCCGGCCGCCTGCAGCAGGAAGATGAATCGTGGCTGCTGCGCGCCGACGGCGACGTGCGGGATACCGCGGATGTGGCGAACATCGTCGTCGCCACCCGGGGTGACAACAGCGTGCGCGTGGCGGATGTCGCCGAGGTGCGCATCGGCGCACTCACCCGCTACGGCATGGTGACCCAGCAGGGAACCGGCGAAGCCGTCCAGGGCCTCGTGATCGGACTGCGCGGCGCCAACGCGCAGCGGGTCGTGGAGCTGGTGCGCGAGCGACTGGCACAGCTCGGCACCCAGCTTCCGGAAGGCATGACCATCGAACCGTTCTATGACCGCGGCGATCTGGTCGAACGCGCCGTCACCAATGTCGTGAAAGCGCTGGCCGAGGCCGCCGTGCTGGTGCTGGTGCTGCTGTACCTGTTCCTGGGCAACATCCGCGCTGCCGCTGCCGTGGTGCTGATCCTGCCGCTGGCCGTGCTCACCACCGGCCTCGTGCTGAACTACATGGGTCTGTCCGCGAATCTGATGTCGCTGGGCGGGCTCGCCATTGCCATCGGCATGCTGGTCGATGCGGCCGTGGTGGTGGTGGAGAACATCGAGGCGCATCAGGCGCAGGAAGCGCATGGCCCGGTCCGTTCCCGGCTGCACGTGATCTATCGCGCCACGGCGGAAGTGGCCGTACCCGTGACCTCCGGCATCGCCATCATCGCCATCGTGTTCCTGCCGCTGCTGAGCCTGCAGGGGCTGGAGGGCAAACTGTTCGGCCCGGTGGCGGTCACCATCGTCGTGGCCTTGCTGGCCTCGCTGCTGCTGTCGCTGACGGTGGTGCCGGTGGCTGCCTCGGTGCTGCTGCGCGAAGGCAGCCATTCCGTGCCGCGCCTGGTGCAGGTGCTGGAGCAGCGCTACCGGAAGCTGTTGTCCTGGTCGCTGCTGCGCGAGCGCTGGATCTACGCCGGCGCGGCGGCCGCCATGGTGGTCGCCGTGCTGCTGTTCACCACGCTCGGCAAATCCTTCCTGCCGACGATGGATGAAGGCGATATCGTGGTCCAGCACGAGAAGCTGCCTTCCATCGGCCTGCAGCGCTCGGCCGACATCGACCTCGAGATCCAGAAGCAGCTGCTGGCAGAGGTGCCCGAGATCGACCGCATGGTGGCGCGCGTGGGTTCCGACGAACTCGGGCTGGACCCGATGGGCACCAATGAAACCGATGGCTTCGTGAAGCTCAAGCCGCGCAGCGAATGGCGGCAGAAGGACAAAGCCTGGGTGGTCGACCAGATCCGCGCCGTCACGGATCGCTTCGCCGGCGTGAACTCCAGCTTCACCCAGCCGATCGAGATGCGGGTTTCGGAACTGATCTCGGGCACGCGCGGCGACCTCGCCGTCAAGATTTTCGGACCGGATCTGCCGACGCTGGATGGCCTCGCCGAATCGATCGCCGCAGAACTCATGCAGATTGAAGGCAGCGAGGACGTCAACGCCGCGCAGAACGGCGGTGTGCAGTACCTGCAGATCGCGCTCGACCGCGGTCGCATCGGACGCGCCGGACTTTCCGTCGAGGATGTGCAGGATGATTTGCGATCCATGGTGGAAGGCCGGCAGGCTGGCGTCGTGGTGGAATCCGGCAGGCGCCTGCCGCTGCTGCTGCGTGGTCCGCTCGGTGGTTCACAGGGTGTTTCACCAGACCTGTTCTCGCAGCTGGCCCTGCCCGGCAACGACGGCATGGCCATTCCACTCACCCAGCTGGCTTCGCTGAATGGCACCGAAGGACCCGTGAAGGTGGAACGCGAGAACGGCACGCGCATGACTGTCGTGCGCTCCAACGTGCGTGACCGCGATCTGGTCGGCTTCGTGGAAGAAGCCCGTGCCCGCGTCGCCGAGAAGGTTGTCCTGCCACCCGGCTACCACCTGGCCTGGGGCGGTCAGTTCGAGAACCAGCAGCGCACCGCGGCGCGGCTGGCCGTGGTCGTGCCGGTGGCACTGCTGCTGATCTTCCTGCTGCTGTTCGCCACCTTCGCATCCGTGCGGCAGGCACTGCTGGTGCTCGCCAACATTCCCTTCGCACTGGTCGGCGGCGTATTCGCGCTGGCGATCACCGGCGAATACATGTCGGTGCCTGCGTCCGTGGGTTTCATCGCCCTGATGGGCATCGCGGTGCTCAATGGCCTGGTGATGATCAGCCACTTCAACCAGCTGCTCGCCAAGGGTCTGCCGCTGGATGAAGTGGTGCGGGGTGGTTCGATCCGACGACTGCGGCCGGTGCTGATGACGGCCAGCATCACGGCATTCGGCCTCGTGCCGCTGCTGTTCGCATCCGGACCCGGCTCGGAGATCCAGAAACCACTGGCCATCGTGGTGATCGGCGGCCTGGTCAGCTCCACCGCACTGACGCTGGTACTGCTGCCAAACCTGTTTCGACGTTTTGGCGTGGAGAAGAAATAAATGCTGGAACCCACTGCTATTCCCGATTGCCTGCTGACGATCTCGCTGCCGCGGGCGCTGGAGGAGGAAATCATCGACCTGCTCCGCGAGCAGCCGCAATGGGTGAGCGGCTTCACGGCGTTGCCAGCCGAGGGCTTCGGCAGCGGTACGCGCCTGCACAGCTCCATGGAACAGGTCCGTGGCCGCTCCAGCCGCTGCCTGCTGCAGGTGGTGTTGCGTTCAGAGCACGCAGAACCGCTGCTTGCCGCACTGAAAGAACGGATCCCCAGCGACGAAGTGGCCTGGTGGACGGTACCCGTGAATGGATTCGGGAGGTTTGCATGAAACCCGCGCGATGGATCGTTCGGCTGACCGCACCGATGCTGCTGCTCGCCTGCGCCAACGCGCAGCCAGCAGAAAGCGGGACGGAATCCGCCATCTGGAGCCTGCCTGCGGCGGCGGAGGTGCATCACGCCATGCAGGGTTCACCACTGCTGCAGATCGCAGCCGAATCCATCGCGGAAGGTCGCGCAAGGCAGAGCCTGCTGCGCGCCGGCCCGCACGAACTGGAGGTCTCCGCCCTCGCGCAGCGCCGCACGAACGAGTTCGGGCAGACCGGCAACGAGCAGGAATACGGACTGCAAACCGGAGTGCGCTGGCCGTGGAAGCGCGCGCTCGATCAGCAGATTGGCAGTTTCGCGCGGGAGGTCGGTGAACTCAGCTATCTGGATGCCTGGCACGAAGCCGGCCGCGCCCTGCTCGATCACTGGTATGCCTGGCTGCATGCCGAATACACCGCACGCCTGCACGACCAGCATCTCGAAGTGCTGCAAGGGCAGCAGGATGCCGTCGCGCGGCGCGTGACCGCGGGAGATGCCGCCAGGATTGAACTCCAACTGGCCGAGTCGGAAACACTGCGGGTGCGTGCCGCGCGCATCCAGGCACAACGCGATGCACGCCTGGCGCAGGAAGTGCTGGTGCGTGAATTTCCGCTTTTGCCGCTCCAGCTTCCGGTGGCATTGCAGGCTCCGGTGGCTCTGCCGGAAAACGATACCGACCTGCTGCAGCAGATCGTCGAGGAAAATCACGAGATCGAGCTTGCCGCCGCCCGTCGTGAGGAGGCCCTGCTCAATTCCGAAAGGGTCGCGCGCGACCGGCTCGCTGATCCGAGCATCGGACTGCGTTACACCAACAATCTCGGCGGCGAGCGCAAGGTGATCGGCCTGACCTTCAGCATGCCCATCGGGGGTGCGGCACGCACCGCGCAGGCCGCACTCGCGCGCAGTGACGCCCGCAAGGCCGCAGCCGAGGCGCTGCGTGCGCAGGATTCAGTCGCCGCGGCCGCTCGCAGTGCCGTGGCGGATGCACGGCACAGCCTGAGCAGCTGGCAGGAGGCCAATGCTGCGCAACAGCAAGTGCAGTCCGTTGCGGACTCAACTGCCCGGGGATATTCGCTGGGCGAGTTCGATATCAGCGTTCTGCTCGCCGCGCGGCGCTCGGCGCTTCTGGCCGAGCAGGAATTGCTCGACGCCCTGGTGAGGGCAGAATGGTCGCATGCCCGGGTTCTGCTGGATGCGCATCGCCTGTGGGCACCACCCGGTCATGAGGGCGAGCAAAAATAATCCAGGGATCCAGCCGCTGGCGGCAATTCACGCAGGGCGCAACCCACTACAATGCGATGCTGTGCACGCATGCTAGGGATGGGCTCAAGCGGCATGAAAGCAGATTCTCCAGCAGGTCAGACCAGCCGGGCGCAAAAGGAAACCGCCGGGACTTCCGGCCGCGTGCTCACAACGCTCGAACAGCAACGCTCCGAGTTCCTGCGCATGTGCCGCAGCCGCATCCGGCCAGAGGATGTCGGCCTGCCAGGCAGCCAGCGTGCCCGCAGCGGCGGCCTGCGTCGCGAAGATGTGGCCGGGCTCTCAGGCCTCAGTCTCTCCTGGTACACCTGGCTGGAACAGGGTCGCGATATCCGCGTCTCCGACGACGTTCTCGAGCGACTGAGCCACACGCTGCGGCTGACGGATGACGAGCGCACCTATCTGTTCTCGCTGGTGCAGCGCCTGGCGCCTCGCCAGCCGGGAGTAAAACAAACCACCGCGCCGCCGGATGTGGTGCGCATGCTGCAGTCTCTCAGTGTGCCGGCGTTTGTACTGAACATGTACTGGGATGTACTTGCCTGGAACGCCCACAAGGCGGCGATCTATCGCGACTACGCAACGCTGCCGGACGAACAGCGCAATCTGCTGGAGATCCTGCTGACCCAGCCCGTGAGTCATCTCGACGCGGCACAGCAGGAAGAGATGGCCCAGCGCCTGTGCGCGCGTCTGCGTTACGACTACAGCTGGAATGCCGACGATCCGCATTTCGAGGCGCTGGTACAACGGCTGCGGGCCAATTCGCCCTTGTTCAACCGTTTCTGGCAGGAATCGGACTTCACGCTGCGGGCGTATGGATTGCATCAATTCACACACGCCCGGTTTGGAGAGCTGTCGTTCGAGCACACCTCCTACATGCCGGATGGCCACCCCGACCTGCGCGTCGTGATCTGCACGCCGGACAACCTCGGGGCGAAACTTGCTGTTGCCGTCGTGAGTGCCGAGCTGGCGCAGGCCGCGGGCTAGCTAGACGATCGAAACGCCCAGTTCGCCAGCCCGGTGCGCCATGCCCGGGTAGCTGTTGGCAATCAGCAGCGAAGAATCACCCCATTGCGGCTCGAATTCGCGCGCTGGCGCCGCTGCAATCATCTCCTTCGCACTCATGCCCTGCGCCATCAGGCGCGACAGGCGCGTCTTGATGGTGTTGAGCATGGCGTGCTCTGTTCGCAGATGTTCGCGGTTCTGGGGCAGGCCGAGACCCGGGATCACCTGTGTATCGGGACCCGCCAGTTCAATCAGCGATTGCAGCGCAGTGACCACGCCCCCGATCCAGCCATTGGTGCAGTAGTCGATGATGGGGAACCGGCCCACCGACACCACATCACCGGCCACCAGCACATTGGCCTTGCGGAAGTAGACATAGATGTCGCCATCGGTGTGCGCCTGCGGCATGTGGCCGTAGTCGATCTTCTCGCCACCGAACTCCAGCGAGCCGGTGGTGTAGAAGGTCTGGTTCGGCTGCGCGATCTTCGGCAGCGGCTGATACACACGCTGCTCCCATATCGACTCGACATCGGTGGTAAGCCACTGCCGCGTGTATTCATGCGCAATGATGCGGGTGCCGGCAGCGCCCAGCGTGGCATTGGAGCCTGTCTGGTCGGCATGCCAGTGCGTATTGAACAGCGTATGCACGCGCGCATTGCCGGCAATCGTGCGCACGGCTTTCAGCAGCCGTGCGGAGTGTTCGCGTGTGCCGCCATCGACCAGCAGCACACCCTCCGGCGAGTTCAGCACCACCACATTGCCGCCGGCGCCGGAGATCAGCGAAAGATTCGCCGCCAGCGGGTGGATGACCAGTTCCGCGTCAGCCGCAACGGCCGCAACAGCGCGCGTTGCCGCCAGGGTAAAGCTTGCCGCGGGCACAACCCGGGTGAGAAAACTGCGTCGATCCATGTTCATCTTCGCTGCGCCTCAGGGCGCGGCGCTCCCCACGGGGCTCGCCGCCATCAGCCGTCGCAGCAGCGCTTCCGTCTCGGGCCGCGGCTGCGAGCCAGCAGATCGCCCCGAAGTGCTGGCCTCCCCGCGGGTGAGATCCACGGCGGTGCGACCGCGTGCATCCTTGGCATGCAGGTCGATCCTGTGTTCCACCAGCGTGTTGACCACCGAATTCCAGCCCCAGCTTGCCGCGCCATGCAGCGGCGTCTGGCCACTGCGGTCGCGGATCGCGAGGTTCGCACCGGCGCCCAGCAACTGTTTCACGGATTCGTGTGCATCGGTCTCGGTCTTGTAGCGCCCGCGCGTGTCCAGCGCACTGGAGCCGATTCCGGCAGCCGCCAGCAATGGCGTGATGCCATTGACGTTCGGCAGCTCGACATTGGCCTTGTACTGCAGCAGCAAGCGGATGGCTGCCGCATCGCCCGCCTTGGCTGCGCGCAGCAGCGGCGTGGTGCCCACCGTCAGCATCGCATCGGCACCGCGATCATCACGCAGCGAGCGATAGGGAGGATAAAGCTTCAGCTGCATGTCGGGATTCGCGCCGGCCTTCAGCAACATCTCGATCAGCTCGATGGCCGTGGTCTTGTCGAGTGATGGCCGGTCTGCGCGGCCACCGGTGGGCAGCGTGTTCATGTCCACGGCGGCATACAGGGGGGCGCGCCCCCAGGTATCCCATTTGTTCACATCGGCGCCACGGCGCACCAGCAAGGCAGCCGTATCGAAACTGAGGTTGATGGTCGCGAGCAGCAGCGGCGTGACGCGATCCGGATCGGTGAGATTCACATCGGCGCCGCCATCCAGCAGCAGCTGTGCGCATTCGGCGCAACCGCGGCGCGCGGCGTACAGCAGCGGCGTGAACCCGCCGGAGGGTCGCGCCTGCTTGCGTGGCTCGGCGGTGACCTGCCGCTCCCAGTCATTCACGGTGGAACGCGCGTTGACCTCGGCGCCATGCTGCAGCAGCAGCTTCACCATGGCGGGCTGGGCTTCGGCCGCCGCCCACATCAATGCCGTCTGGCCGCGCCAGCCCTCGCGCACATTCACCTTCGCGCCACGCTTGAGCAGCAGCTTCGCCGCTTCCAGATTGCTGGTGCGCGCGATGATCATCAGGGGAGTCATGCCGTCGTCGTTCGACGATTCCACATCGGCGCCGGCTGCCAGCAGCTTGCGGATCACCTCCACATTGCCGGTCACGGCCGCTTCCGACAATGGCGTCGAACCGTAGTCGTTGCGGGCATTCACATTCGCACGTGCCGCAATCAGCCGGGTCACGGCCGGCACGTCGTTGTTGTAGACGGCCCAGTGCAACTCGGTCGTGCCATCGCCCGTGTCCCCGGTCTGCGCCACGGCGGTGCCGCAGAACATTGCCAGCGAGGCGATCGCGACCCGCAGGCCTGCATGCATTGAATCCACCATCTGTCAGATCTCCGCGATGGCGCCAGTACTGTCGCCGACTTTCTCGATGGGAACACCGGCACGCTGCAGCACCGTCAGCAGCACATTGGCGAGCGGCGTGCGCTCCTTGAAATTGATGTGCTGCCCGCCCCGGATGCGCCCGCCACCATTGCCCAGGATCGCCGTAGGCAGCGGATACTGGTTGTGCGCATTGCTGTTGCTCATGTTGCTGCCGAACAGCAGCATCGAATTCTCGAGCATGGTGCCGTCGCCATCGGGCATCTTCGCGAGCTTCTCGACGAACCGCGCGAATTCCTGCGTGTGATAGCGCTGGATCAGCGCGAGGCGATCCTTCTTGGCCGGATCGTTCGCATGATGCGAGAGCGCATGGAAGGCATCCGGCACACCGATGTGGTTGTAGGTCTGCTCGCTGACTTCCGGCGCCAGCATGAAACTCTGCACCCGCGTGAGATTGCCCTGATAGGCCAGTGCGATCAGGTCGAACATCAGCTTCAGGTGTTCGTCGAAATTCTCGGAGGTGGCGCCCGGCACATCGGGCAGCTGCAGTTTCGCGAGATCCCCCTGCGCATTGTTCTGCACGCGCCGCTCGATCTCGCGCACGCTTTCCAGGTAATCGTTGAGCGTGTTGCGGTCTTCCGCGCCCAGCCGCCGCCCCAGCGAGCTCACTTCCCCGGCGATCATGTCGAGGATGCTGCTGGTCTGCTCGGTGAGGAAGCGCCGCTCGGCGGCGGAATCCCCCTGACCAAAAAGGCGCAGGAACAACTGGCGCGGATTGTTCTCCACGGGCAGCGGCGTCGATGCCGTGCGGAACGACAGCGTGCCGGAGAAACTGCAGCCATAGCCGCGCTCGCAGGCACTGCCGGCGCCATGCCCCTGCGCCGTGGCGGTTTCGAGCGAAGGCCAGGGTGTGTCCTGCCCGATGTGCTGCGCGGCGATCTGGTCCACCGTGGGCGCCATGAATGGTTCCAGCGCTTCGCGCGGATGCGTGCACGACAGCCAGGTGGCCGGCACCAGCGCATGCACTGCCCTGCTCTCGCCGGGCTTGTTGCCCAGGTTGCTGATCACGGTGAGCTGCTTCTGGAACGGCGCCAGCGGATCGAGGATCGGGCCCGGCGTGAACTCACGGCCCGCCTGCGCCGGCGTCCACTTCTCCATCACCGCGCCATGCGGAAAGTAGAAGAACCCCAAACGCGGCTTGGGCGCGGCGGCTGTCTGGGCCAGCGCGGTGGCAGCAGGAATCATCGCGTTGAGCAGCGGCAGCGAGACGCTGACGCCCATGCCCCGCAGCACCGTGCGACGTGAAAGATGTTTTCTGGTGATGAACGTCATGCGTTTACCTCCCCGACTCGTGCGCAACCTGCGCGGCTGCAGCGGGCGGATCCTGCGGCAGTCGCCGCAGACGGAATGCTTCGCTGGCAGCAATGGCCTGCACCAGAGTGCCGAAGCGATAATTGTCGGCCGCGGCGCGGCGCACGATCGCCCGCACAGCGGGCATGTCCTGATGCCGCAGCGGCCGGCCCAGCGCGTACACCATCAGCTTTTCGGTGAGCGCCTGCACGAACTGGTCTGGCCGCGCGAGCAGCGCCTTGTTCAGGTCCGCGGGCCCTTTCACCGGCACGCCGCTGGCCAGTTGGCCACTCGCATCGATCACCGTGCCCGCATCCCGGTCGCGGTGGCGCCAGGTGCCCAGCACATCGTAGTTCTCGAGCGCGAAACCCAGCGGATCAATCACGCCATGGCAGCTGTTGCAGGATTTCTGTTCGCGGTGCTGCTCAAGGCGTTCACGCACCGTGGCCATCTTCTTGCCCGGCTCGTTCTCCTTGAACTGTTCGACACCCGGCGGCGGTGAGGCCGGCGGAGTGCCATACAGTGTTTCGAGAACCCAGGAACCCCGCAGCACCGGCGAAGTGCGGTTGCCATAGGAGGTGGCCATCAGCAAGGCACCCTTGCCGAGCAACCCGAAGCGATTCGCATCGGCATGCCGCACCGGCCGGAACTGCGAACCCTGCACATTCGGAATGCCGTACTGCTTTGCCAGCCGGTCGTTCAGGAAGGTGGTGTCGGCGCGCAGCAGATCCAGCACGCTGCGATCCGGCACCAGCACACTGGCGAGGAACAGGCGGATTTCCTCGCGCAGCGCGGCGCGCAGGTTGGCATCGAAATCCGGGAAGGTCACGGGATCAGGCTTGATGTTGTCCATGCGGCCAACGTTCAGCCACTGGAATGCAAAGTTGGTGATCAGCGATTGCGCACGCGCATCGCCCAGCATCCGCCGCACCTCTGCGTCGAGCACGGCGGAATCGCGCAGCCGCCCAGCCGTGGCCAGATCCAGCAGCTGCTGGTCAGGCCCTGCACTCCACAGGAAGAACGACAACCGCGTGGCCAGTTCCAGATCGGTAAGGGGCTCGACTTCGCCACGCTTCTCATCGGCCATGGTGGGGGCCGAACGCAGCAGGAAGCGGGTGCTGGAGAGAATGGCGGTCAGGCCGCTCTCTACGCCGGCATCGAAATCCTGCAGCGCGCGGGCGCGCGTGTAGAACTCCAGCGGTGCCTTGAGATCTTCCTCCGTGACCGGCCGACGAAACGCTGCCGTCGCCAGGTTGCCCAGGATGCGGCGCGCGCAGGGCAGCTCTTCTGCGGCGGTGGCGGGCCGGCACACGAATACCCGGCGACGGCTGGGCGTTTCGCTGACGCCCGTGACGTTGAACGGCCCGGAAACCGTCAACCCCGGAATATTCGGCGCGCGCTCCATCTCCGGCAGCATCGCAATCGGCTGCAGCGGTGAATCCGACTGCGCCAGCGAACGCTGCACGAAGGCCACACCCACGCGACGCACCCCCGCCTTCACCTGGACGCTGATGTGATTGAAGCGGTTCTGCATTTCATCGGCGGCGATCGCCTGCCGCTGGTCCACCGCTTTCAGATCTTCCGGACCACCCGCATCCTGCTGGAACACCCGCCGCCCATCGATGGTGAGGATCACGCGATGCGTGGAATCCACCTTGGTGACGTAACCCGCGCCCATGAACAGGAAGTCACGGATGGCGAATACGTATTCGCCATCCGCGGGAAAATCATGTTCGACCACGAAGCCACCGCGTGTGCCCAGCGGCAGCCCATCGACATGGCGCGACTGGTCGGCAGAGGTGTCCACACGATATTCACTGCTGCTCGCCTTGCCCGTGGCCCGGCCGATGGCCTGGCGACTCACCGTGCGGGCGGCAGTGATGTACTGGTCGAGAAAGGAAGGCGAGATGCGCAGCGTCGCCGCCACGTTGTCGAAACCTTCGTTGGAAACATCCTTGGGCAGCAGCGTGCCCACATCCACGCGCATGTCGAGGATGCGCTGGATCTCGCGGGCATACTCGGTGCGGTTGAGTCGGTGCAGGCCGACGAAGCCGGGATCCGGATCTGCGGCGGCCGCTTGGTCGAGGGTGCCCTCGAGCCAGGAAACCAGGGCATCGATGTCCTGCTGCGCGGGCTGCTTCTCACCAGGAGGCGGCATGAGCCGGCCCCGCAGCTTGCGCACGGCCTCTTCCCACACCTCGGCATCGGCATGGATGGAATCGGCGGAGAGCGTGTCGAAGGCCACGCCGCCGGCCCAGTCGGTGCTGTTGTGGCAGTTGCCGCACAGCGGTTCGAGCATGCTCCATTGCCGGGGCGGATTCGCGTCTGCCGCCAGGGCGGGCACAGCCATGCCCAACGCCCAGACAGGCACCATCGCCACTACCCATCTGCTCGTTTGCCTGGTCAACTCGAACCCCCGATAACCCCAGCTTTCCGCTGCGCCATACCACCATAGACCAGCGCCAGCCGGGGAGTTTCGAACAATTGGCGGATGCCGTAAATGCGGGGGGCGCATTCCCGCTCGGGGGGCCTGGCCATTCCCGACACCAGGCCCGCTGCTTCGCCCAGCGAAGGCCGCCCGGCCCTTATTTCAGCCTTACGCCCTGCTTCGCGTGGGCGGCACGGATTTCCGCAGCCACGCGGTTCGCGGGCAGCTTGCCGGAGGCAAAATCATCCGCGAGCTGAAACAGCTCGGCAAAGGCTCCTGACTGGTCGCTGTGCGCAGTGAGCTGCAGTTCTCCGCTGCGCTGCCAGTACGTTTCCCAATCGGCCATGACGGCCTTCCAGAATTCCCGCTCGGCCGCATAGCTGCTGTCTGCCGCAGAAAAATCCGCGCCTTTCAGCCGCTCGTAACGCGCCACGCCATATTCGCGCCCGACGAACGGCGCGGCACCCGCGCCCGCGGCATCCTTCAGGTTGTTTTCTTCCTGGATCCAGCCCGTTGCCGTGACGGTGTGCCGGTTCGTGCCGCGCAGCAGTTCGTAATCCTTGCGCACACTCCATTCGCGGCGTGGCAATGGCCGCGCCGTATCACCGCTCAGCCAGGACGAAAATGCCGCGTTGTGTTCCCAGCGTCCGAGGCTGCCGTAACGCGGCGCTTCATCCACCTGATACACCTGTTGCACCCACTGGCCGCGCCGCTCTGCCGCCGACAGCGCGCGCTTCACCCAGCGGTTGCCGCCCTGGTATTCCACGACGAATGCCGGCTCGTAGAGCCAGTCCTGTCGCCAGTGCTTGGTGACCATCGATGCGCCGGGCTTGCCATCCTCGCCCAGGATGCGCATGTCGAGGATGTGCACCAGGCTGATGTGGCGGGGCTCATTGCGATCGACATAGACCTTCTCTGTTCCCCATGACTGGTACGGTCGCGGTCGATCTCCGTTGCCCGTGAAACTCGCGATCTCGAGAAAATCGAAATTCACGCGATAGCTGCCGGACATGGCGAGGATGGCGCGGCGGTCACGTTCTGCTGCGGCAATGCCCGATTGCTGCAGCGCCAGCCATTCGGCAGAAGGCGCGCGCTCGGGCTCAACCGGCACGCCGCGGGTGGTGCCACCGCGCGGCGCTGGCGCGCCAGGGCCCGTGGGCCAGGAAAAGGTGTAGCGGGATGAGATGGTGGGTGGTGATGCATCGGCTGCCATCGCCAGCGAATTCACTGCGGGGCACATCCCCAGCAGCACGATCAACAGGCGGCGCATGCGCATGTAAGGGCCCTCCAGATCTCTAGCGTCGGTCCTCGTAGTGGTAACCGACACTGTAGACAGAGTGGATGAACTCTTCGCCGGGCACAACATCGGCGATCTTGCGGCGCAATTTCTTGATGTGGCTGTCGACGGTGCGGTCCGCCACGATGCGCTCATCCCGGTACATCGCGTCCATCAGCTGATCGCGCGAGAAGATCCGCCCGGGCTGGCTGGCCAGCACGCTGAGCAGCTTGAATTCCACGGCGGTGAGATCGAGCGCCTGGCCATCGAGCGTGGCGCGCCAGCCGGATTCATCCAGCACCAGCCCACCAGCAGATGGCGCCGACGAACGCGCGCGCATCGTGCGGCGCAGGACGGTGGCCACGCGCGCCACCACTTCACGCGGACTGAAGGGTTTGCAGATGTAATCATCGGCACCGAGTTCGAGGCCCAGCAGCCGATCGATTTCATCGACCCGCGCCGTGACCATGATGATGGCGGCATCGGTGAAGGTGCGCAGCTCGCGGCACAGCTCGAGCCCGCTGCGCCCGGGCAGCATGACATCCAGCAGGATGAGGTCCACTTGGTTGCTGCGCACCCACGGTTCCACTTCATCGCCGCGCGCGACGCGATGCGTGATGTAACCCTGCTGGCGCAGGTAGTCACGCAGCACATCGGCGATCTTGTCTTCATCCTCGACAACGAGGATCGTCGCTGCAGTCTCGTTCATGGTTCAGGCAGGCCGATCGGAAAGCGGCAACCAGATGCTCCAGCGCAGGCCGCCCAGTTTGCTGCGACCACCCAGCATGCGCCCACCATGCGCCTCGACAATCGCCTTCACGATGGCAAGCCCGAGTCCGCTGCCGCCGCTGGCGCGGGAGCGTGAATTGTCCACTCGGTAAAGGCGTTCGGTGAGTCGGTGGAGATCCTTGTCGTCGACGCCTGGCGGAGAATCTTCCCAATCCATGCGCGCTTCCCCGGCTTCCAAGAAGGCATGAATGGAGAGTCGGGCGGGCGCTTCCGTGTAACGCAGCGTGTTCTGCAGCAGATTGCTGCACAACTGCGCGATTCGATCGGCATCGGCGTCGACCACGATGGAGGGGTCCACGTTCACCTGCACCTGCAGGTCTTTCTCGCTGATCGCGGCACGGCCTGCAGAGAGGGCATCGTCAATGATCTCCGCCAGCTGCACGGGCTCCTTGCGGCAGGTGAGCGCGCCGAGATCGGACAGCGACAACAGTCGCAGATCTTCCACCAGCCGAGTCAGCTGGTGCACTTCCTGCGCAACCGAGGCAATGCTGCCCTGGGTCAGCGGCCGCACTCCATCCTGCACGGCTTCGATCTCCGCACGCAAAGAAGTGAGTGGAGTGCGCAACTCGTGCGCGATATCGGCAATCCACTGCTGCCGGCCACGTTGCGCGGCCTCGAGCGCCTGGGCGAGATGATTGAAGTCGCCGGCCAGGTGTGCGAGTTCGTCATGTCCCCTGACCGGAATGCGGGCAGCGTAGTCGCCACGCGCCAGCGCCGTGGCCCCGTGCCCCAGCGCACGCAGGCGTCGCGACAGCCAGTGCGAGATCAGCGCGGCATTCAGCAGCACGGCGGCGAGCATGCCGATCGCGATGACGCCGTAACTGTACGACTGCTGCTTGGCAAACATGATTTCCAGGTTCTGTACCTGCTGCAGCCGGGGCTTGTACCCCAGGAAACCGACATTGGTGCCATCCACCATGATCGGCAGCTTCACGGCTTCTGCCACCATGGTTGCGTCGCTGCCCGGTGCAGGAATCACAACCTCGCCCTTGGCGTCCAGCAGCATGAGGCGCCAATCCAGGGTAATCGGTTGCGCGATTTCATCTTCCATCCGCGGAAAATTGCCGCCCCGGGTGAAATTGCGCGGCGTCTGGGGCTGTTCGCCCCGGGGCGGCCCACGATCATCGCGCGAAAAAATTCTTCCCCGCATTCCGAAGACTTCGCGTACAAGCACGATCCACTCTTCGCGGTCCTGCTCCAGCCAATCCCAGCTCCCACGCTGGCGGTAGCCGTCGGCCAGACTCGTGATCATGGGGTCAAGCCGTACCTCCTCGGACTGCCTGACATAGTCAACGAATTCCTTCTCGAAGCTCCAGCTATAGATGAGATAGACCGCAAGAACGAGCACCAGATTCGCGCTGGCGATGGCAAGGAACAATTTGACGCCGAGATTGTCCAGATTACGGCGGACCCGACCCGCAAGAGGTCGTGGCCGTATGGATTCCTCGGGGTTCATGGCTGCAGTCTCATTGCAACTACGCTACTTGGCGAAAGAGCAAACTTTGTGAACAGGGATATCCACATTCTTTCCACACTCCCCGGTCATCCTGCCTTGCGTCCGGTCGCAACTGCGGCGGGCCATTCCACCATGTTTCCCGTAACGGAACCGCTTATATGAACGACACCACTACTGAATCCACCTCCCGCCGATCGCGCAACAAGCCCAATCGCGCGCTGATCGCCACTGTTGCAGTGGTTGTAGCCGCAGGCGGCTGGTACGGGGTAAGCAAGTACCTCAAGAGTGGCGGCGATAAGGAAAAGTACATCTACGCCACCGTCACCACTGGCGAGATCGAAGACCTGGTCACCGCCACCGGCACGCTGGAGCCACGTGATTACGTGGACGTTGGCGCGCAGGTCTCGGGCCAGATCGAGAAGCTGCTGGTTGAAGTGGGCGATGAGGTGAAGAAAGGCGACGTGCTCGCCACGATCGACGCCACCCAGGCCAGGGCCAGGGTGGAAGCCAACCAGGCGCAGATGCTGTCTTCGCAGACGAACCTGAAAACCCAGGAAACCAACCTCGAGAAGGCACGGCGCGACTACCAGCGGCAGGTCAACCTGAAGGCTGCGGACGCCACCACGGAAGAGGCGGTGCTCAACGCGAAGACCACGCTGGAGAACGCCGAGCGGCAGATCATCACGTCGAAGGCCCAGATCACACAGCAGGATGCCAACATGCGGATCGAGGCAAGGAACCTGCAGTACACGCAGATCGTCGCGCCGATCGACGGCACTGTGATGACCATTGCCGTGAAGGAAGGCCAGACCGTCAACGCGACGCAGAACGTGCCGAACGTCATGCGCATCGCGAACCTCTCGACGATGACGGTGCGGTCCGAGGTTTCCGAGGCTGACGTTTCGAAGCTCTACGAGGGAATTCCTGTCTACTTCACTACGCTGAGCAGCCAGAACCGTCGCTGGAACAGTGTTATGAAGCGCCGCGAGCCCACCCCGAAAGTGCAGAACAGCGTGGTGCTCTACAACGCGCTGTTCGATGTGGACAACGACGGCACCTTGATGCCTTCGATGACTGCACAGGTGTTTTTTGTGGCCGCCAAGGCAGAAAACGTGTTGACGGTGCCGATGGCCGCCCTGCAACAGGGTCAGCAGATCGCACGTGAAATGGCGGCGAAGGAAAGGGAAGCCAAGGGCGAGAAGGCCCCGGCAGGTCCTCCCGGTGCTCCAGGCGCAGGCCCTCCAGGTGCCGGTGCTCCCGGTGCTCCAGGCGCAGCGCCGAACGGGGCGACAGCCGCAGGCGCACCTGCGAATGCAGGCGGCCGTCCCGCGGTTGCAGACGCTGGTGGCGAAGGCGCCGCCGCCCCAGGCAATCGCGCGGGCGAAGGCATGCGTGGCGGACAACCTGGCGCCAACGGCCAGCGGCCCGGCGGACAGCGCCCCGGTGGCGCCGGCGGTCCTCCAGGTGGTTTCGGTGGCTTCAATGGCGGTCAGGCACCCACCGCAGAACAGATGGAACAGTTCCGCCGCATGCGCGCAGCGGGTGGCCAGGGTGGCGGTGGCTTCGGTGGCCAGCGCCCGCCGGGCGGCTTTGGTGGCATGAACGCGGGTGGCGGTGGCGGTGGCGCAGCACGCGCACCCCAGCAGCGCCGCGGCACGGTGATGGTCAAGCTGGCCGACGGCAAGCTGGAACCTCGGCAGGTGGTGATCGGTGTCACCAATCGCGTGTATGGCCAGGTGCTCGAGGGCCTCAAGGAAGGCGAGGAAGTCGTGATCGGCCTGAGTGAACCTGTGGCCGCGCCCGGATCCGCCGTCCAGACCCCGAACGCCAACCAGAACCAGAACCGTCCCAACAACTTCCAGGGCGGCGGCTTCCCTGGCGGCGGCGGCGGCGGCAACTTCAGGCCCTTCTGATGAGCCAGCAAGACAATCACGCCTCCTCAGTTCCAGTCATCGAACTGCGAGGGGTCACGAAGACCTACTACAACGGCGAGCTTTCGACCGAGGTTCTGCACGGCATTGATCTGAAGATCTATCCGGGCGAGTTCGTGGCCATCATGGGCGCGTCCGGCTCGGGCAAGTCCACGATGATGAACCTGCTCGGGTGCCTCGACCGGCCGACCACAGGGCAATACCTGTTCAAGGGTCGTGATGTCTCGGACTTCGATCGCGACGAGCTCTCGGACCTGCGGCGCGAATCCTTCGGCTTCGTGTTCCAGAGCTACAACCTGATCAGCGGCAGCACGGCGGCCGAGAACGTCGAAGTGCCTGCGATGTACGCCGGCGTGGAGCTGCACCAGCGGCACGAACGTTCGCATGCCCTGCTCTCTCGGCTTGGCCTTTCGGAACGCATTCACTTTCTGCCGAACCAGCTCTCTGGCGGTCAGCAGCAGCGAGTTTCCATCTCGCGTGCACTGATGAACGGCGGCGAGATCCTCCTCGCCGACGAACCCACCGGCGCGCTCGACAGCAAGAGCGGCGTCGATGTGATGAAGCTGCTCGACGAACTGTCGGCGCAAGGGCACACCGTCATCCTGATCACCCACGCCAAGGAAGTGGCCGACCACGCCCGCCGCGTGATCGAGATCCGCGACGGCAACATCGTCTCCGATCCAGGCCCGATGCCTTTGGCGTCAGCGCCTGCCGTGCACAGCTGGACGGCAAAGAAAGGCCGGATGAGCCAGTTCGCGACCGGCTACGAATCGGCCAAGAGCGCCGTGCGTGCCCTGCGGCACAACATGCTGCGTTCGTTCCTGACGCTGCTCGGCATCGTCATCGGCGTGGCATCGGTGATCACCATGCTGGCCATCGGCGATGGCGCCAAGAAGCAGGTGGTGGATGCCATGAGCGCCATGGGCGCCAACCTGCTCAACATCAATCCGGGCGCAGGCGGCAACAACCGCGGCAGCGACCGCGGCTCGAGCAGCCTCACGCTGGAAGACGTCAACGCCCTGGACAGCGAGATCCCGAACGTCATCGCCGCCGTGCCGTACCAGGAAAACTCCCGGACCTTCCGTTTCAAGGATCGGGACATCCGCGCCAAGGTCATTGGCAGCTCGGAGAAATATCTGCAGGTGTCCAACAGGGCCGTGGCAGAGGGCACGTTCTTCACGCCGGATGATGAACGCGCGTATGCCCCGGTGGCAGTGATCGGCCGCACGGTTGCCGAAACGCTGTTTCCGGATGGCGAGAATCCGCTCGGCCAGTACATCCTGATGGACAACCTGAGCTTCCAGGTCATCGGCGTGCTGACCCGCAAGGGCGCGAGCCCGAATGGTGAGGATCAGGATGAACACGTGATCATCCCCTACCAGACCAACGCGTTGCGCGTCTCTGGCCAGCGCTTCGTCAGCCGCATCCAGGTTGCCGTGGAGGACGTGGACAAGATCCTGAACACCCAGGCAGACATCGAGACCCTCATGGCCGAACGCCATGGCCAGGTCGACTTCCGCATCTTCAACATGGGCGCCATGCTCGAACAGCGGGTCGAGCAGGAAAAGACGATGACCATCCTGCTGGGCTCGATCGCGGCGATCTCGCTGCTGGTGGGCGGCATCGGCGTGATGAACATCATGCTGGTGAGCGTCACCGAGCGCACGCGCGAGATCGGCATCCGCATGGCCACCGGCGCGCGCACGGGCAACATCCTGCAGCAGTTCCTGATCGAGGCGCTGGTGGTGTCGCTGATCGGTGGTGCCATCGGCGTGGCCTTCGGGTTGGGTGCCGCGTGGGTGGTGGGCCATTTCTTCCCCAGCACACCCGTCGCCTACACCCTGTTCCCGGTGCTGCTGGCCTTTGGCTCGGCCTTTGCCATCGGCCTGATTTTCGGTTTCCTGCCCGCGCGCAAGGCGGCGTACCTCGACCCGGTCGTGGCGCTGCAATCGGAGTGATGTCGTGAGTTCTGAAGCAAGCAAGGCGCGGCGTCGCGCCAACGTGTTCCGCCCGGTTTCCGTCGCCGCGTTAGTGGCGCTGCTGGCCGGCTGCCATTCCTATCGCATGGATCGCACCGAGAACCCGGTGAAGATGCCGGTGGCCTGGGATTCCGCGGCCACGGTCAACGCCACCACGGGCGTGCAGAAGGACTGGTGGAAGGGTTTCAACTCGCCCGTGCTCGAGAAGCTGATCGCGGATGCGGCGGTGAACAACCCCGGCATCATCGGCACGGAAGAGCGCCTGAAGCAGGCAGAACGCGCACTGAGCGGCTCGCGCGACGGCCTGTTCCCGGAATTGAGCCTGAGCGCCAGCACCGGCCAGACCCGCACCGGCGGCAATGGCGATCCACCAGATGAAGTCACCCGCGATTCCACCTCGCTCAGCCTGAGCACGAGTTACACCGTGGATCTGTGGGGCGCCACCGCGGCCCGCTATCGCTCGAGTGTGGCCAACTTCATCGGCACGAAGTACGACGCCGACCTCGCGCGCATCCAGCTCAGCGCGAACGTCGCCCGCTCCTATTTCAACCTGCTGTCAGTACGCTCGCGCGTGGCCATCGCCCGCGAGAACCTGACCATCGCCGAACGCATCCTGCGCATTTTCCAGGCTCGCTTCGACAATGGCGTGTCGCGCGCGTTTGATCTCGCGCAGCAGAACATCACCGTGCTGCAGCAGCGCAACAACCTGATCCCGCTCGAGAACCAGATGCGCCAGGCCGAAACGGCACTGGGCCTGCTGCTCGGCGTCACCCCGCAGGATTTCCACCTGCAGGGCGAGCCCATCGAGCAGCTGCAGGTACCGGAAGTCACCCCCTGGGTGCCCTCCGAGCTGCTTCTGCGCCGGCCCGACCTCGCCTCTGCCGAAACCGACATGGCCGTGGCCAAGGCCAATCTCGTGGTGGCCCGCGCCAGCCTGATCCCGGTGTCGCTGTCGTTGAATGCCAGCGGTTCCGTGGCCACCTCCGACGAACTGTTCAAGCTGACGGACTCGCGCAACTTCTCGGTGTCGGGGGCGCTGCGCATTGCCGAAGGCATATTCAGCTACCGCTCGCGCCGCAACAGCGTGCTCAACGCGCAGTCCAACGAGTACCTCGCGCTGATCAACTACGCCCAGACGATCCGGACAGCGCTCAAGGATGTGGATGATGCGCTGGCCTCGGCGGTGAACGCGCAGCGCGCCGAGGAGAGCCAGCAGGCCACGCTGGCGCAGTCGATCCGCTCGCTGGAGCTGGCCGAACTGGAATACCGCGAAGGTTCGGCCAACCTGCAGGAAGTGCTCGATGCACAGCGTTCGCTGTACTCGGCGCAGGACTCGGTGTCGCAGGCCCGGCTCACCCGCCTGACGGCGTCGCTGACGCTGTTTGTGGCATTGGGCGGTGGCTGGACGGCGCCCGAAGCGCCCTGACGCATCCCGGCGAGCCGAAACCGGCCGCCGTAACGGTTCTCGTAACCGTTCTCAACTGGGCGAGCCTTGCCGCTCGCCCCATCCTCCCCGGGCTTCTTATCCACAAGTCCCGGGGGATCCATGTTCCATTGCCGTCATTCGGTCGTCAGCCGCGCCATTGCCCTGCTCGCCCTGTTGCCCCTTGCCAGCCTTGCGGTGGAGAGCACGGACGAAGAGCTGAACGAGGTCGTCGTCAGTGCCAGGAGTCTGGAGATCTCGACGCCGCTGGCGCTCTCCCGTTACGGCAACGACGTGGAGTTCGTGACCTCCGCGGAAATCCGGAACCAGGGTTTCGTGGACACCACGCAGGCGCTCGAGATGCTGATCCCCGGCGCCCATGTGGCCACCCAGATGGGCGCCTTCAGCTACGTGAACCTCTCGCTGCAGGGATCGCGCACCGGCGATGTGCTGTGGACGGTGGATGGCGTGCGCATCAACAACCGCCTGTACAACGGCACGAGCCCCGCCGACACCCTGCCCGCCACCATGATCGAGCGGCTGGAAGTCCTGAAGGGCGGCCAGGGCCTGCTGTACGGCACGCAGGCGGTGGCCGGCGTCATCAACCTCGTGACGCGCGCCTTCTCCGATGAGCCGGGTGGATCCGTGAGCATGGGCGGCGACAGCCGCGATGGACTGCACGTGAACGGTTATGCGCGGGGCGCCCTGGGCGACCATCGCTGGGTCGCCTGGGCCTCGAAGGACAAGACCGACGGTTACAGCCTCTACGACGCCTATCAGCCGGGCTCCACCACCCGCGACCGCCAGTACGATGTGGACAGCTTCGGCCTGAAGTATGGCTACGACTTCACCGACAGCCTGCGTCTGTCGCTGCAGGCCGTGCACACCGAGGCGGCGGTGGATTACCCGAGCCCCGCGAGCACCGACGTCAACGACCGCAACGAAGATATCCTCAGCGGCCGCCTCGACTACTCGCCCAGCGACCGTGTGGAATTGTTCGTGAAGGGATACCTGCACGACTGGGACACCCACTACTTTCCGGTGACGGACCCGGCGGACAGCGCCTTCTGGGGATACAAGGATTTCGGCCTCAGCGCCGCCACCCGCCTGAACCTGACGGAAGGGCTGGAATATCACCTGGGCTACGATTTCCAGAACTACCGCGGTCGCGACGATGTGCTGCTGATCGAGGAAATGACGGAGCAGGCGCATGCCTTCTACGGCCAGATCCGCACCACCGATGAACTTTCCACCCGCGCGCGGTTCACCGCCGGTCTGCGTTACAACGATGTCGGCAGCAAGCAGGCCACGGTCTGGAGCACCTCGGGTTTGTTCAACCTGACGGAAGCGCTGTATCTGGAAGGCACCCTCGGCACGTCCTTCCTGTTGCCCGATGCCTACCAGCTGTTCGCGATCGACCCGTTCGATACCCGCGGCAATCCGGACCTCGAGCCGGAAGAGAGCTTCAATATCAATCTCGCGCTGGGCGGACGGCTCGCAGCCGGAACGCACCCACTGGCCTGGCAGATTTCTGGCTGGAAGCGGCGTGTCAAGAACCTGATCGTTGATGACGACACCAATCCGCCGCCGGGCTTCGACACCGTGTTCATCAATGTGGATGACAAGGTGAAGATGTCGGGCTTCGAACTGCTGCTGCGCGGCAACCTGAGCGATGCGTTGTCGTTCAGCACCAGCTACATGAACAGCCGTGAGCGCACGGCTTCCGGTGCGCGGCTCACGGACCGGCCCCGTCACAGCGCCAAGGTGGGCCTGGACTTCGCTCCTGCCGGTCAGCATTGGGGCGTGGATGTGGCACTGAAATTCGCGGGCGAGATGTTCACCGGCAATCTGAACGGTTTCGGGGTGCAATCCTATGGCGACATGGTGGTGGCAAACCTCGGTGCGCACTGGTTCCCCGATGGCGCCTCGCGCAAACACCGGCTTGGCATCCGGATCGAGAATCTGTTCGACGAAGACTATGCCACGCGCATCCGCTCGGCCGCGCTGGCGGGCTCCACGACCGGACAGCGCCTGCTGTACAGCAACCTCGGCGCGCCGCGCACTGCCTTCCTGAACTACAGCTACGACTTCTGAAAATGGCGTTGCGCGTTCTGCTGTTCGCCCACCGCTACCTGGCCGTGGCGGTGGGCCTGCTGATGGCGCTGTGGTGTCTGTCGGGCTTCGTGATGCTGTATCAGGGGTTTCCCGACTTCACCCGGGACGAGCGCGCGCAGACGCTGGAGCCGATCCGCACCGTTGCCTGCTGCAATACGCGTTTCCTGCCGGCCGACGACACGCGCACCAGCGCCTTCCAGATCGAGATGTTGTTGGGACGCCCGGTGCTGCGTCAGGACGGTGTGGCAACCGACCTCAGCAGCGGCATGCCCCTGTCTGAACTCACCCGCGAAGGAATGGTGGAAATTGCACGGGGTTATGCGACCCGGCGCGGATTGGCGGGTGAACCCGCCTGGCTGCGCGAGGTGGACATCGACCAGTGGACGGTGCAGACGGCAAGGCTCCACCGGCCGGCCCATCACCTCGCCCTGCACGACGCCGCCGGCACCGAGCTCTATGTGAACGGCGCCAGCGGCGAGATATTCCAGCAGACCACACGTCGTGAGCGGATCCTTGCCTGGCTCGGAGCAATTCCGCACTGGCTGTATCCCACAGCACTGCGACGCAACGGGCCCCTGTGGTCGAAGCTCGTGATCTGGACGGCCGTCATCGGCACCTTCCTGACCGCCACTGGCCTCTACGTGGGCATCTCGCGCCTGCAGCGGCGCCAGGACGGCAAGCTCGGCTCACCCTACCGCGGCTGGTGGTACTGGCATCACCTCGCGGGCCTCTGCTTCGGCGTTCTCGCACTCACCTGGGTATTCAGCGGCCTGCTGACCATGAATCCCTGGGGTCTGTTGCTCGGCAGCGAGATCGGTGGTCGGGTGCGGCAGCAGCTTGCGGGTTCATTCACCACGGCCGAATTGCGGCAGTTCCTGCAGGCCATGCCGGGTCAGCTCAGTCCAGGGGAATTCACGCAGCTGCGCGCGCAGCCGTTTGGTGGCCGCCTGTTTGTGATCGCGCAGCGCCCGGATGGCAGTTCGCAGCGGCTGGATGCCGCGGCGCAGCCCGCGCCACTGCTGGTTGAGACCGTGCGGGAAGCGGTTGGTCGGCTCGGCACGGGCGTGCAGTCCTTGACGCTGCTGACCGAAAGCGATGCCTATTACTACGGACACAAGGAGCCGGTGGAACTGCCCGTATACCGCGCCATCCTCGCCGATGCGCAGACAACAAGGGTGTACATCAGCCCGACCACCGGCGCACACCGCACCGTGGACAGGGATGCCAGGCAGGCCAGATGGTGGCAACGCGGATTGCACGGCCTGGATTTCGATGGCCTGCGCTCACGCCCCCTGTGGGATGTGGTGGCACTGCTGCTGCTGGCCGGGGTAACGGCCGTCTGCATCACGGGCAGCTGGATGGCGATCCAGCGCGTGCGCAAGGACTTCAGCCGAAGTTGATCTTCGCCTCGAGGTTCGAGCGCGAGTCGGCGTTGACGAGCGCGTCTTCCACCGAGACGCGGCCCGCCTTGTACAGCTGCACCAGCGAGTGATCGAAACTCTGGATGCCTTTCTCGCCGCTGTTGCGGATGGCTTCCTTGATCGAGCTGACATCCCCCTTGCGGATCAGCTCGGAGATATGCGGTGTATTGAGCATCACCTCGACCGCTGCCACGCGCTTGCCATCCACGCCCGGCACCAGCCGCTGCGCCAGGATGCAGCGCAGGTACTGCGAAAGATCCAGCAGCACCTGCGGGTGCTGGTTGTGGTCGAACATGTTGATGGTGCGGTCGAGCGTCTCGGCGCAGTTGTTGGCATGCAGGGTCGCGAGCACCAGGTGGCCCGTACCGGCCAGCGCAATCGCTGCTTCCATGCTTTCGCGGTCGCGGATTTCACCGATCAGGATCACGTCGGGAGCGGCGCGCATCACGCCGCGCAGTGCACGCGCGTAGGACTTGGTGTCGAGCCCCACTTCACGCTGGTTGATGATCGAACGCTTGTTGGAATGCAGGAACTCGATCGGGTCTTCGATCGTGACGATATGGTCGGCGAAGTTGTCGTTGCGGTAGTTGAGCATCGCCGCGAGCGTGGTGGACTTGCCCGAGCCGGTGGCGCCCACCATGAGGATCAGGCCGCGCTTGAGCTTGCAGAGATCCGTCATCAGGTCCGGCATGCCGAGCTCGTCGAGGCGCGGCATGTCGGCGGTGATGTAACGCATGACCATCGCGGGGAAACCGCGCTGGTAGAAAATGGCCACGCGGAACCGGCCGAGGCCCGGTTCGGAGATGGCGAAATCGATCTCCAGCTCGCGCTGGAAGTATTCAATCTGCTCCGGCGACATCAGGCCGAATGCCGCGGCACGCACCGCATCCGGCGACAGCACCTGCTTGTTCACGGAGTGGATCTGGCCCTCGATCTTGATCTTGATGGGGGCGTTGGAAGTGAAGAACAGGTCCGAGGCCTTGCGCTCGACCATCAGCTTGAACAGCGGCCGTGTCTTGAGCCCCGTGGTCGAGGCATTGACCTTGAAATCATCCGTGTCGTTCATGGAACCGAAATCACTCACAGCGAACGTCCCTCGTCTTCTTCTTCCAGCAGCGATAGCGCGCCGGCATCATCGGCAGGCCGGCTGTCGCGCTTGCTCTCCAGCTTCACCCGCAGGCGCAGCTCGTTCTTCGAATCCGCATTGCGGATCGCATCGTCATACGAAATGAAGCTCGCTTCGTACAGTTCGAACAGGCACTGGTCGAAGGTCTTCATGCCGATGCGCGTGGAGCGCGCCATGACTTCCTTGATCTTGGCCACCTCGCCCTTGAAGATGAGGTCCTGGATCAGCGGCGAATTCAGCATGATCTCGGTGGCCGCGATGCGACCTGCCCCGCCCTCGCGCGGCACCAGCCGCTGCGAGACCAGCGCCCGGATGTTCAGCGACAGATCCATGAGCAGCTGCTCGCGCCGCTCTTCCGGGAAGAAATTGATGATGCGGTCCAGCGCCTGGTTGGCGCTGTTGGCGTGCAGCGTGGCGAGCACCAGATGGCCGGTTTCGGCGAACTGGATGCCGTATTCCATCGTCTCGCGATCGCGGATTTCGCCGATCAGGATGACATCGGGCGCCTGCCGCAGCGTGTTCTTCAGTGCGTTGTGCCAGGAATCGGTGTCCACACCCACTTCGCGGTGCGTGATCACGCAGCCCTTGTGCGGATGGATGTATTCCACCGGATCCTCGATGGTCACGATGTGGCCACGGGTCTTCTCGTTGCGATAGCCGATCATGGCGGCCATCGTGGTGGATTTACCCGAACCGGTGCCGCCGACGATGATCACGAGACCGCGCTTGGACAGCACCACGTCGCGCAGCACCGGTGGCAGGTCGAGCTCTTCAAACGTGGGGATGGTCGGGTTGATCAGGCGGATCACGCAGCCGACCTGGCCCTGCTGCATGAAGGCGCTGACGCGGAAGCGGCCAATGCCCGGCGGCGCGATCGCGAAATTGCATTCCTTGGTGGCGTCGAATTCCTTCGACTGCCGGTCGTTCATGATGGCGCGCACCAGCGTGGCCGATTGCTCGCCGGTCAGGGCGCGTTCGGTCTGCGGGCGGATCTCACCGTCGATCTTGACGGCGGGCGGGAAGCCCGCGGTGATGAAGAGGTCCGATGCCTTGCGCTCGCACACGCGGCGCAGGAGGTCCTGGATGAGCTTGATGCCTTGTTCGCGATCCATGCTTTGCTGCCTTACAGCGCGTCCTTGTTCGTGGCCTTGTACCGGGCCTCTTCCTTGCTGACCACGCCCTTCGTCACCAGCTCGGTGAGGCACTGGTCGAGCGTCTGCATGCCGTTGGCCTGGCCGGTCTGGATGGCCGAATACATCTGCGCGATCTTGCCTTCGCGGATCAGGTTCCGGATGGCGGGCGTGCCGATCATGATCTCGTGCGCCGCCACGCGGCCGCCACCGATCTTCTTCATCAGTGTCTGCGAGATCACCGCGCGCAGCGACTCGGACAGCATCGAACGGACCATTTCCTTTTCGGCAGCCGGGAACACGTCGACGATGCGGTCGATGGTCTTGGCGGCGGAGCTGGTGTGCAGTGTCCCGAAGACAAGGTGGCCGGTTTCCGCGGCACTGAGTGCAAGGCGGATGGTCTCCAGATCGCGCATTTCGCCGACCAGGATGATGTCCGGATCTTCACGCAGCGCCGACCGCAGGGCCTCGCTGAAACCGAGGGTATCCCGTGCACTTCGCGCTGGTTGATCAGGCAGCGCTTCGACTCGTGCACGAATTCGATCGGGTCTTCGATGGTGAGAATGTGGTCGGGACGGTTGTCATTGCAGTGGTCGACCATGCCCGCGAGCGTGGTGGACTTGCCCGAACCCGTGGGGCCGGTAACGAGCACCAGGCCGCGCGGCAGCATGCACAGGTCGCGGAAGATCTTCGGCGCGCCGAGATCATCCAGGTTGACGATGTTCGAGGGAATGCTGCGGAAAACGGCGCCCGCGCCGCGGTTCTGGTTGAAGGCATTGACGCGAAACCGCGCCAGCTTCGGAATTTCGAAGGAGAAATCGGTTTCGAAGAACTCTTCGAAGGCCTTGCGCTGCTTGTCGTTCATGATGTCGTACACCATGCTGTGCACTTCCTTGTGGGAAAGCGCAGGCATGTTGACCCGTTTCATGTCGCCATCGACGCGGATCATCGGCGGCACGCCGGCTGAAAGATGCAAGTCCGACGCGTGGTTCTTCACCGCAAACGCCAGCAGCTGGGCAATATCAAGGGCCATGAGTGCTCCGGGGGCTTCCGCGGCAGTATAGTCCACGGTATTGATCCTCCCTATGTTAAGCAATCCGCAGAATTCACCCCCTGTTGAAGACTTCGCCGCGCGTTGCAGCCATGTCCGTCAGCGCATTGCACAAGCCGCTGCCGGCGCCGGTCGCGATGTGCAGTCGGTCACGCTTCTGGCAGTGACAAAAGGGCAGGACGCGGCCGTCATCCGTGTCGCGCTTGCGGCCGGCCAGACCGAGTTCGGGGAAAACTATGTGGATGAGGCGCTGCCCAAGATCCGCGTATTGCAGGGCAGCGGCGCCCATTGGCATTTCATCGGCCGACTGCAGGCCAACAAGACCCGTGTCGTTGCCGAGCACTTCTCCTGGGTGCACAGCGTCGACCGGTTGCGGACCGCCGAACGGTTGGCCGCACAACGACCGGCAGGCGCCCCTGCACTGAATGTGTGCGTGCAGGTGCACATTGCCGATGATCCCGCCAAGGGCGGCGTGGCGCCGGAGCAGACGCTCGCGCTGCTGCAAGCCATTCATGCGCTGCCGAGGCTGAAGCTGCGCGGCCTGATGTGCATGCTGCCGTATGACTTGCCAGTTGCCGGTCAGCACCAGGCTTTTGCCGGCCTGCGCAGACTGCTGGAGGCCGCCAGGCAAGCAGGCCTTGAACTCGACACCTTGTCGATGGGCATGAGTGACGACATGGATGCGGCCATCGCCGAAGGCGCCACCATCGTGCGCGTGGGCACCGCGCTATTCGGTCCACGCGCCAGAGTAGAATAGCGGCCATGACAGCACTTTCTTCCCTGCGCATCGCCTTGATTGGCGGCGGCAACATGGCACGCGGCCTGATTGGCGGGTTGATCGCCAGGGGCGCAAACCCCGCATACCTCACCGTGGCTGAGCCCGATGCAGCCGGCCGTGAAGCCCTGCAGCGCCAATATGGTGTGGCAGTGACCGGTGACAACGCGACAGCGGTGGCGGGCGCCAGGGTGATCGTGCTCGCGGTGAAGCCGCAGATCATGGCGCAGGTAGTGCGTACGCTGGCGCCAGCACTGCAGCAGTCGCGCCCTCTCGTGATCTCGGTGGCGGCCGGCATCCAGAGCAGCCATCTCGTGAGCTGGACCGGCCCCGATGTTCCGATGGTGCGTTGCATGCCCAACCGTCCCGCGCTGATCGGCGCAGGCGCCACCGGACTTTATGCCGATGCCTCGGTGGGTCCTGTCGAACGCGAGCTGGCCGAACTGGTGCTGGCGAGCACCGGCCTCGCCGTCTGGGTGCAGCGTGAAAGCGACATCGATCTGGTGACGGCGTTGTCGGGCAGCGGTCCGGCCTATTTCTTCCGACTGGCAGAACTCATGGCCGAGGCAGCCATCGCCCAGGGCCTGGATGCCGGTGTGGCAAGACAACTGGCGGCACAGACGCTGGCTGGTGCGGGACAACTGGTGGCCTCCGAGGCAACACCAGACCTTGCGCGCATGCGCGCCGAGGTCACTTCAAAGGGCGGCACCACCGAAGCCGCGCTGAAACGCTTTGAGGCGCTGGGTCTCGGCAGCACCGTGGCCGCAGCCATGCAGGCCGCGGCGCAACGCAGTCACGAGCTGGCCGAGCAGTTCGGCAACCAGCCTTAACCCCAAGGGCCAAAGCATGCGGGCGCTGTACTTCCTGATCGACACACTGATCTTCCTCTATCAGCTGGTGCTGCTGCTGCGCCTGCTGATGCAACTCGTTCGCGCCGACTTCCGCAACCCCATCGCAAGAGCCATCGTGCAGCTCACCGACCCGGTGATCCTGCCGCTGCGGCGCATACTGCCACCGTTGCGCCGCATCGACTCGGCCTCGGTAGCGGCCATCCTGCTGGTGACGCTGTTCAAGGTCTGGTTACTGCAGGTACTGCTGCTCGGCACGGTGACGCCAGGCGCGCAGACACTGCTGCTCGGCACGCTGTTCGACATCTTAGATCTGGTGCTCAGAACCTATCTCTACTGCTTGTTTATCAACGCGATACTGTCGTTCGCCTCACCCGGAAACTACTCGCCGTTACAGGCGCTGCTCGCATCGATCTGCAATCCCGTACTCAATCCGATCCGGCGCTACATTCCCTCTGTGGCAGGCCTTGATCTGTCGCCGCTGTGGGCAAGCATTGCCATACTGACACTGCTCCAGATTCTTCCCTGACGCTAAAGTGCTTTGAAAAAAGCGCTTGCGCGACATTGTGCATATGCTATGTTTCGCGCGGAAATACAGCGGTGCGGATGTTCTGCGCCGGTTAAACACCAAATTGCGGGAGTATCCAGACATGGCGAAAAAGGGCGGCGCACCGACCAAGTCCGAAATCATGGCCACCATTTCGAAGGACACAGAACTGTCGCGGAAGCAGGTCAGCGCGGTTTTCGAATCGCTGAACGGCGTCATCCGCAAGAGCCTTCGCGGCCACGGCATCGTCACGCTGCCAGGCCTGCTGAAGCTCAAGGTTGTGAAGAAGCCAGCCACCAAGGCACGCAAGGGCACCAACCCTTTCACCGGTGAAGAGATGACCTTCAAGGCCAAGCCGGCCAGCAAGAAGGTTCGCGCACTGCCGCTGAAGAACCTGAAGGCGATGGTCAACTAAGACCTGCCGCAAGTCTTCCTCAAGACTTCAGAAGCCCGGAAAAACCAGTGTTTTCCGGGCTTTTTTGCTTTTCAGGCCCCGCGCAGGAACGGGATGACCTGCGTCTGCAGCGCCAGCAGCTGGCCATGGAAGAAATGCCCGACTCCCGGCAGCACCACGAGTTCGGGCGGCGGCTGCAACTGCTCGGCCCAGTCGACGACAACGGACGCATCGACGACTTCATCGGCATCGCCCTGCACGATCAGCCAGGGGCAGGAAGGCACGCTGATTTCACGCGGTGCGCCGAAGTTGCGCCCCAGTGCAGGCGCCACGGTGACCAGACGACTGACGGTGCCCACACCGCGCGTGGTGCTGGCGCGCAGCGCCACCACACCACCGAAAGAGAATCCACCGAGCCACAACTGCGCATCGGGCCAGCGCTGTCGCCCCCATGCGACAGCAGCCAGCGCATCTTCGGTTTCGCCGAGGCCACCATCGTAGGTGCCGGCGCTTGCGCCCACACCGCGGTAGTTGAAACGCAAAGTAGGCACGCCGAGCTCATGCGCGCAGCGCGCCAGCGTTGTCACCACCTTGTTGTGCATGGTGCCGCCGTGCTGCGGATGCGGATGGCAGACGACCATGAAGGCGGCTGGCGCAGTTGTTCCCGCCGGCACTTCCACCACAGCCTCCAGCGCGCCAGTGCTGCCAGCCAGCAGCAACGGCTCTGCAACCGGGGCGCCGTTCACTCGCCCTGCCCGCGAAACCCCAGCGAAGCGGAGTTGATGCAGTAACGCAGCCCCGTGGGCTCCGGGCCATCATCGAAAACATGGCCGAGGTGCGCCTCGCAGCTGGCGCAGGTGACCTCGGTGCGCACCATGCCGTGGGAAGTATCGCGATGCTGCCGGACGCGCTCGCCCGCCAGCGGCAGCCAGAAGCTCGGCCAGCCGCAGCCGGCATCGAACTTCTTCGCGGATTCGAACAGGTCGCTGCCGCAGACCACGCAGTAATAGGTGCCCACATCGGTGTGTGCGGCAAACTGGCCGGTGAAGGGCCGCTCGGTGCCCTTTTCCTGCGTCACGTGGTACTGCAGCGAGGAGAGCCGCTTGCGCAGCTCTTCCTGGCTGGGTTTGCGGCTCTGGCTCATCCGGCTTGCCTCATTTCAGGAGTTTCAGCAGCAGGCTGTTCAGACGGCGGGCGTAATCGCCCGGATTGTCGATGTGACCCTGCTCGGTCAGCTGCGCCTGATCGTACAGCAGCTGCGAGAGTTCGCTGAAATCCTCGCCGTCCAGGCTTTCCAGGCGCTTTACCAGGGGATGGCCCATGTTCAGCTCCAGCTGCGGCTTGCTGGGTGGGGCATCGCCACGGCCAGCCGCTGCGAGGATGCGGCGCATCGATTCGCTCATGTCGTCGTCGCTGCGCGTCAGGCACGCCGGCGACTCGGTGAGCCGCTGGCTGACCTTCACGCCCGCCACCGCATCGCCCAGCGCGGCTGTAATGCGTCCGAACAGTGCCTCGTGGCTGCTGTCTGCAGCGGCAGCCTCTGCCGGCGCCGGCGCATCGCCGAGCTTCGAGATGTCGAGATCGCCCCGCGCGGCATCCTGGAAGCTCTTGCCGTCGAACTCGTGCAGCTGCCCCATGATCCAGGGGTCTACCCGATCGCCCAGCAGCAGCACTTCTACCTTGCGGGCGCGCAGCTGCTCGATGAACGGGCTGCTGCGGGCGGCCGCGCGGCTTTCGGCCAGCACGTAGTAGATTTTGTCCTGCCCGGGCTGCATGCGGGCCACGTAGTCGGCGAGAGCCACCTTGTCGTCGTTGCCAGCTTCATGGGTGCTCGCAAAGCGCAGCAGCGGCAGCAGCTTCTCGCGGTTGCTGTAATCCTCGGCCACGCCTTCCTTGATGACCTGGCCGAACTCCTTCCAGAACTTCGCGTACTGGTCGGCGTCGTCCTTGGCGAGCTTGCTGATCATGTCCAGCGCGCGCTTGGTGAGCGCGCTCTTCATGGCCTCGACTTCCGGATCCTTCTGCAGCAGCTCGCGCGAGACGTTCAGCGGCAGATCGCTGGAATCCAGCACGCCCTTGATGAAGCGCAGATAAAGCGGCAGGAACTGCTCGGCGTCATCCATGATGAACACGCGCTTCACATGCAGCTTCAGGCCGCGGGCCGCATCGCGCTGGTACAGATCGAAGGGCGCGCGGGCCGGGATGTACAGCAGGCTGGTGTATTCGCGCTTGCCCTCGACCCGGTTGTGGCTCCAGGAAAGCGGTGCCTCGTTGTCGTGGCTGATGTGGCGGTAGAACTCGCGGTATTCGTCGTCGCTGATCTCGGTGCGGGGGCGCGTCCACATGGCCTTGGCCTGGTTCACGGCCTCGAAATCGAGCGTCGCCTCCCCCTGCTTCTGCATGTACACCGGGAACGCCAGGTGGTCGGAATAGCGGCGCACCAGCGAGCGCAGGCGCCAGCTGTCGGCGAATTCCTTCGCATCTTCCTTCAGGTACAGGGTGACGGTGGTGCCGCGCGCGGCGTGTTCCACGGTTTCCACGGTGAAGTCGCCGTCGGCAGCGGATTCCCAGCGCACGCCGTTCGCGGTGGGCTCGCCGGCCTTGCGGCTGCGCACTTCCACCTTGTCGGCCACGATGAAGGCCGAATAGAAACCCACGCCGAACTGGCCGATGAGGGCGGAATCCTTCTGGGCATCGCCGGTGAGTTTGCCGAAGAACTCGGCAGTGCCGGATTTCGCGATGGTGCCGAGGTGCGCCACCGCTTCATCACGCGTCATGCCGATGCCGTTGTCGCGGATGGAAATGGTGCCGGCTTTTTCGTCGGCCTCGATCCAGATGCCCAGCTCGCGCTCTTCGCCTGGGAGTTCGGGGTTCGCCAGCGCCAGGAAACGCAGTTTGTCGTTGGCGTCGGAAGCGTTGGAGATCAGTTCCCGCAGGAAGATCTCGCGGTGGCTGTAGAGCGAGTGGATCATGAGCTTCAGCAGCTCACGAACCTCGGCCTTGAACCCAAGTGTCTGGGAGGCGGTAGCGGTCTCGGACATGGAAAACTCCGGCTTGGACTAACGGGGGAAACCGTCGCCAAATATGAGGCCGGATCAGGCTAATTCAAGGGGGCGAGGCCGCCCCGCGCCGCCGGCGCCACTGGGCCGCCAGATGGCGCCCATAACCCACGATCTCGTCGAGTTCATCCCAAAGCAGCAGCAGGCGTTCCATGCGAAAACCTACTTCTTCTTCGGCTGTGTTTCGGATTCCCAACCCTGGCGGATCTTGTCCGACCAGTTCTTGTAGTTGGCCCAGGTGTTCAGGTTGCGGCTGATGGCGGCATGGCGGCCACGGCCACGCTGCATGCGGGCGGCCCACTCGGCGTACAGCTCGGAATTGCCGGGGCCGGGACGCTCACCCGTAGCCACCAGATCATCGCCGTGCGGATCATTGTTCGACATACCCGTTCGCCCTGGCCCGAAGAAATCGGACCGTGTGTGTAGGTGGGAACGAGGGTAGTCAGTAGTGCTGTTAAATCGACAGGAACTGGGTCACGGGAGCGGCAAACATCGGCCGCCGCCTACGTGATGATCCGGTAACAGGGGGTGTAGACGCTCCCGGGAAGTTTCATGCGGCCCTGGGCAACGAATCCGCGCAGCAATTCATCGAGCAGACGCATGAGTGCCGGGTCGCCGGTGAGCTCGAAGGGGCCATGCGCATCGATGGCAGCAATGCCCTGTTCCTTGACGTTGCCCGCGACGATGCCGGAAAACGCGCGCCGCAGGTTGGCCACCAGCAGGTGCTGCGGCTGGTCGCGATGCAGCGCGAGGCCCCGCATGCTCTCGTGTGTGACTTCGAAGGGATGCTGGAAGTCTTCCGGCACGTGCAGCAACCAGTTGAACGAATAGGAATCGTTGCTGGCGCGGCGCCGCGTGCGCACATGGGAGATGTCTTCCACCATCTGGCGCGCCACGGCGCAGGGATCACCGACGACGATCTGCAACCGCTCCGCAGCCTGCGGACCCACTGCCGCATCGATGAACTGGCGGATCTGCGCGAAATAGCCGGCACTTTGCTCGGGGCCCGTGAGGATCACGGGCAGCAGCTGCTCCGCGTTGAGCGGATCGAGCAGGATGCCGAGCAGATACAGCACTTCTTCGGCCGTGCCCACGCCGCCCGGGAAGATGACGACACCATGCGCCAGGCGCACGAACGCCTCGAGGCGTTTTTCGATGTCCGGCATGATCACCAGCTGGTTCACGATGGCATTCGGCGGCTCGGCCGCGATGATGCCGGGCTCGGTCAGGCCGATGTAGCGACCATGGTGGTTGCGCTGTTTGGCATGGCCGATGGTGGCGCCCTTCATCGGGCCCTTCATGGCGCCCGGGCCGCAGCCGGTGCAGACATCCATGCCCCGCAGGCCGAATTCGTAGCCGACCTTCTTGGTGTACTGGTATTCGGGTTCGCTGATCGAATGCCCACCCCAGCACACCACGAGATTCGGCTTGATGCGCCGATCCATCACGCGCGCGTTGCGCAGCACGTGGAACACGGCATTGGTGATGTCGGCGGTGTTGGTGAGGTCGAAGCGGCCGCCCTTGTCGATCTCGTGCGCGATGTACACCACATCACGCAGCACCGCGAACAGATGCTCCTTGATGCCATGGATCATCTGCCCGTCGACGAACGCGCCGGCCGGGGCATTGCGGATCTGCAGGCGGATGCCCCAGGGATGGCGCACGACCTTGATGTCGAAATCGCGGTACTGCTCGAACAGCTGCTTGGGGTTGTCGTTGTCGCTGCCGGAATTCAGGATGGCGAGCGCGCAGCGCCGGAACAGCGGGTGGATGCCGCCCTGCCCGGAGTTCAGCAGCACGTCGATCTCCGACTGGGACAGCATTTCAAGGCTGCCGCGCGGACCTACGCTCGCGTCGACGAGTTCGGGGAGATCAACAATGGTTTCCAAAATGGCTCGCGGTCCCCGGGGATCAGGGCAGGATGTCGATGGGCGTATTGCTGTTGGTCAGCAGCCAGATCTCGAGCATGTCGGAGTTCGAAACCGCGATGCAGCCGTCCGTCCAGTCGCGCGAGTAGTAATCGGGGTCGCGCTTCAGCTGGTTGGGAAGGCCGTGAATCATGATCGAGCCGCCTGGATCCCGGCCATTGGCCTTCGCCTGCTGGATATCGCGCGAACTGGGATAGGACACCTGAATGGAAAGGAAAAAATCGCTGCGAGGGTTGCGACGCGTCAGGTAATAGCGGCCCTCGGGCGTGCGGAAATCACCCACCTGCTCCTTGTGACCCTGTGGCACGAGACCGAGGGACACCTTGTAGCTGCGCAGCACTTCCGAGCCACGCAACAGCTCCATGCGCCGCTCGGCTTTGTAGACCACGACCTTGGTGGCCGTGGGCAGCGCCTCGGCGCGAGCCAGACTGGTGGCGCCCAGAACGGCGCACAGCAACGCAATCAGTGAATTGAAAAACCGGCTTCGCAAGCGAATCACCTCAAACGGTCGGCAAGGCCCCTGCAGACAGGGTACCGAAATTGATCTCCGCGTTGTAATGCAATACCCGCCACGCCGGCAACCTGCCGTGCCACTGCGACACCGTCCAGGGCGAATCAACGGGACGCAACATGAGCCTCGGCCCCGACGGCGTGGTTGCCCGCGATGATGCTGTTCCCGCTGGCGACCTGTTCCGGCGCTTCGGATTTCGCCCGAGCGACACGGGTTGCCGGAATATCCGGCAGCCGCAAGGTTGCGCGCACCTTCAGGGCATCGCTTTCCTTCAATCCATTGAGCTTTGCCACGGTGCTGGTGGTGACGCCATGCTTGCGCGCGATGGAAGCCAGCGTGTCGCCCGAGCGAACACGATAGCTGCGGGCGCGGGGTTGGTTCACATACTGTTCTTTCGGATCCAGCTGCTGCGCCAGCGATGCGGGCGTCCAGTTCTGCGATTCTGCTGGCAGGCGCAGTTTGTAGCCTTTCGGCACATACCGGCGCCCATCCCAGATCGGCGAACGCAGCGCGGGATTGAGGCTTGCCAGCTGTGCGCGGTCTACGTTCAGGATTCGCTGCAGGGCAGCGACCGGCACAAAGGCCGGAACCTCCACCTCGGTAAAGGCGAGCTCCGGATGTCGAACCAGGCCGCTGAAGTATTTTTCCGGATTGCGATCGATGGTAAGCGCCGCCAGGAACGACACATAGAAATTGCGCGATGCGAAGCCGAAACTCCTGCTCTGGTACGTGCGCACGATGGTGGCGATATCGGTGGTGCCCGTTGCATCACGCGCGCGGCGCATGCCTGCCGCACCATGGTTGTAGGCCGTCAGGGCCAGCGGCCAGCTGTCGAGGAAGCCGAAATTGGACTCCAGCAGCCGTGCGGCCGCTTCGGTGGCACGGAAGGGATCCAGCCGCTCGTCCACAGCATCCGTTACGCGAAGATAAAGCCTGCCGGTGGCGGGCATGAACTGCCACAGGCCTGCCGCACCGACTTTCGAATAGACCGTCGGGTCGAAGGAGGACTCCACATGCGGCAGGGCCGCGAGTTCCGGCGGCAGACCGAGTTTCGCGAAGGTCTGCGCGATGTGCGATTCCCAGATGCCCGAACGCTCCAGGCCTGCACGGAAGCGATCGGACTGGCCCAGCTGGAAACGTACATTGCGGGCGGCCTCCGCATAGCGGGCACTGCTGGCCTGGGTTCCGAAGATTGCTGCCAGGCTCTGCTCCTCCTCGGAAAGATCGGTGGCACCGGCGGCAAGGCGCTTGAGCATGGCCTCGATCTTGACGCGCTCCGCATCCACCGCGTCGCGGCGGGCCCTGGGCGTGACATCGCTGTTCGAACTTCAGCTTGCGATAGACCAGCGACAGATCGCGCTCGTCGTGCAGGAAGCCTTCGCTGGTGCTGATCTCGCTGTAGACGCGGATCCAGAAATCCACGTCACGCTGCAGTTCGGGCGGATGCGGGATGCGGCTTTCCGCCGCCTGCGCGAACACCGGCAGCAGCATGGCCAGCGACAGGAAAGTGAGGATAATGCGACGAATGACTAGGTCTCCGGTGCATTGGCAAACAGGGTGCATCAAGACTATATAGAAGTGCACGTTATGTGAACTGCCAACTGCCGCACGATTCGGGAGGAGCTAAGCACGGCTGACCACGTTGCACGGCTGTCAGCACTCGGGGGTGCTTGCCTTGATCTGCTCCACCGGCCGATGCGGCCGCTCCCAAGCCCGCGTCTCGCAGCGCCGCGCGAAATCATCGACGCCGCCCCGGACAGCGCCTGGCGCACTCCCGACCCGGCGAATCTGCTGTACATGCAGGTCGGCACCGGAGTCGTAATCATCGAACTCGCGCCGGAGTTCGCGCCGGCCCATGTCGCCAACATCCGCACTCTGGCGCGCGAGCATTTCTGGGATGGCACCAGCGTCTATCGTTCGCAGGACAATTTCGTCGTGCAGTTCGGTGATCCGGATGGCGACGATCCCGCCAAGGCAAAGCCGCTGGGATCAGCGAAAGACAAACTGCCAGCCGAATTCCATCGCGAAGCCAAAGGCCTGGCATTCGACCGGCTCCCCGATGTGGACGGCTGGGCACCCGAGGTGGGCTTCAGTGGTGGCTTCCCCGCAGCCCGCGATCCGAAGACCGGTCGCGCCTGGCTTGCGCATTGTTATGGCGTCGTCGGGGCCGGCCGCGGCAATGCCGAAGACAGCAGCATCGGCACCGAGCTGTATGTGGTCATCGGCCAGGCGCCGCGGCAGCTCGACAACAACATCACCGTGGTGGGTCGCGTGCTGCAGGGCATGGAGTTGCTGAGCGCATTGCCGCGCGGCACTGGATCCGGCGGCTTCTACGAAACTGCTGCCGAACGCACGCCGATTCGCGTGATCCGGCTTGCCAGCGAAATACCCGAATCAGTGCGCATCCCGATACAGGTGCTGCGCACGGATACCGCAGTGTTCAGGGAAGCCGTGGAAGCGCGCCGCAACCGCGTCGATGAATTCTACAAGCGGCCGGCCGGGCACATCGACCTGTGCAATGTGCCGGTGACGCTGCGGTAGTCCCTGCCGGATTACTGCTGTTTGTCGACTGCCCGCTTCTGGTTCGTGGGCATCGGTTCGAAAGGCACGCTGAACCAGCCGAATGCCGAACCCATGGGCATGTCCATGGTGACCAGCACGCGCAGCTCCCGCGGACCACCAGCCAGCTTCGTCACCGACAACTGGCGGCGATAGGCCGTTGTGGCGGTGGCCTTCTGCGCACGCAGTTCACCGGTGGTGGTGCGGACGCCGGGAACTTCCTTGATGCTGACTGCGAGATTGCTGCCTTCCACGCGTGGCACAGCGGCCAGGTGCAACGTTACTGGCTGGCCATCCTGCACCGGGCCTTCAAACTGGTAACGCAGATCGACAGGCACGCTGAGTTTGGATGAGCCTTGTGCCGACAGCATGGCTGCAAGCGCTGGTACATCGGCAGGGCGCGCGGTCGCCACCGCCGCGGCTGAATCGGGCACAGCGGCATCCGCTACGACGGCATCCGCTGCTGGCGTGAGTACCGCTGCGGGAGCGGGCGCCGACTCCACCGGTGCAGGGGCCACCGTTGGCTCAGGCACATCGGGAACCGGCACGGGTTTGCCACAGCCGGTCAGCAGCGCAACCAGCAATGCGGCGCCCATGGCGCCGGCTTTCGTGTCAAAGGACAGCGTACGCATGATTCATCGCCTCAATTGATCGTCACGGTGAGATCGTAATCGCCGGGTGTGCCCTGTTCGGTGGAACAGCCATTGGCGCAGTCGTAGGCATCGATGATGTAGGTCGTGCCAGCTGTTACACTGAACGTCTCCGTCTCCGGGTATTCGGCGGGCGGATCATCTGCCCCTGCTCGACCACCGTGCCGGAACGATAGACCATGAAGTCCGGATCAGGGTTCGCGGCCGGCATTCGATGTATCGCAGTGTCACCGTGAAACTGCCCGATCGCTGCAGGCGTAAAACGCAGGAAGCGATGATTTCCCAGTTTGTTGTAGTGACGATCCGCCGTTCCCGAGGCTGCGAACCACCACTGGCGTTCCCACGGGATATCGGTGAACACCGGCAGCGCGAATTGCTGGGGGCGCTGAGTGGATTGTTGGTTCTCAGTGGTGGCAAATGCGTCAATGGCATTGACGGTGGTGCTCGCATTGATGTTCTGCGCTGACACCAGCGTGTCGATGGCGGCGCCTGCCCCGGCCGCGCCGCCTTCAGCGCGGCGATGAACGAAAAGATGCTGGTGACTGCCGGCGTGTGCGGTGCGCAGGGGTGCGTTGGTCAGCACCTCCCAGATCGGCGCGAAGCCCCAGCGGGATGCCGTCACTGCCATCGGAACGACTGTCATACAGATCCCAGAGGATCGACCACACGGAGGTCTCGCTGCACCAGCATCCCGGGCCGGCGGTCGACAGATTCGGCGGGTTGATTTCGACACTGAAGCCACCTCCACGGAAACGCCGTTCCGTCGACGAAGGTGTCGCGCACGAGCGGATCATTGAGCACGATGGCCGCGAATGCATAACCAAAGCCCTCGCCGAAGGCGACGCGAGGATCGAGCTGGTCGCCGATCGGCATGCGGGCCACCGATGCTGTCGGAGCGCGCGAAATTGCGCTCGATGTAGTGCCCGAACTCGTGCGCCACCACATGCTGGTCGAATTCATCCGTGTCTTCGGTCAGATCAGCCATCAGCGCGATGTGCTGACCGCCTGCAGTCAGAAGAACGTGCCTGCCGTCTGGCTGCCCCAGTCGACGATCAAGGGAGGGAAAGTCGCGGTGGGCGCGACAGTGGCGGTAATGGTCTGAATCGCAGAATAGATGGTGTCGAGCACTGCAAATGGCCCCGAAGCGCGCGCACCCGTGCCGACGCCACTGCTGTTGATTCCCAAGGGAATCTCGAAATTCCTGCGTACCTTGACTGCTGTTGAACGCAGCGCTGGTGAATGTGTAGGGCGCCGTGCCTGGCACGCCATCCTGCACGCGCACGTCCCAGCGAGGCAGCGGCAGTGTGGTGTCCCGCTGCAAGCGCGCGACCACCTGAATCGCGATGAGGGTATTGGCTGCAAGTCGAAGGAGTACCCACCAGTGGCGTCGGTGCCGCTCGTGGCCAGCACTGCCTGGGTGCTGGCGTCGATTGCACGCACAATCACGCCGCGCACGGGCCGGGAGTCAACATTCGCGTAGTCCAGGCCGAAGGGCGACACATTGAGGAACTGCGGACGCGTGTACCGCACCGTGCCCGAAACAGTCACGTTCGAGGGGAGCGGTGCGTAACGGAAATTCCCACCGTAGCCGGCGCGCTCGCCGCGCCATCGTCGTCCGTGACGATCAGCCTGAAGGTCAGTGTGGTATTGCCTGTGACGGTAGGCGCAACGAAGCACGGCTGGGAAGTGGTGGCATTGAGCAACGTGACAGCGGTGCCCTCGGTTTGCGTCCAGGCAAACTCGACAATGCTGCCGTCCGGATCACTGCTTGCCGTACCGTTCAACGTGACCGTGGCGTTGGCCGTCACAGTCTGCGCGTGCACCAACATTCGCAGTGGGCGCGACATTGGCAGGCTGCGGATTCCCGCCGCCATTGCTGCCGCCATCACTGCCCCCGCCGCCGCAGGCAGACATCAGCAGCAGGGCTGCCGAGCCGAGGAGAATCAGACGTGCAACTGCCTGGCGCATAACAACCCTGCCTACCCGAATGGCCCGATAGTCTCCTACGGCATCCCGATTGGAAAGGACCTGCCCGGCGCTTTGCCTGACTAAAATACTGTCCATGCGCTCCGCCCCACCCCTGACCGGCCTCCTGCAACTTATTGTGCTGGGTGCCATCTGGGGAGCCTCCTTCCTGTTCATGCGTTTGGCCGTCAAGGATTTCGGTCCGGTGCCGCTCGTGGAAATGCGACTGGGGCTCGGCGCGCTGCTGCTGCTGCCTTTTCTGTGGCGCGACCGCGCCCAGTTCACGCTCGCGCGTTGGCCCATGATGGCGCTGATCGGCGCGATGAATTCCGCGCTTCCCTTCCTCTTGTTTGCTTGGGCAGCAGAGCGTGCTCCGGCAGGCGTTGGCGCCATTGCCAATGGCATGACCGCGCTGTGCGCCGGGCTGATGGGCTTCCTGTTCTTCCAGGAACGCCTCACTGCGCGACACAGCATTGCCTTGTGCGCGGGGTTCGCCGGAATCCTGGTGCTGGCCAGCGGCAAGATGGCCGGCATGAGCGTGGGCTGGGCAAGCCTGGCGGGGGCAATGGCTTCCCTGATGTACGGGTTCTCCGTTCACATGGCGCGCCGACATCTCGCTGGTTTGCCCCCTGCGGCACTGGCTGCCGTGACGCTCGGAACATCCGCGCTGCTGGCCGCACCATTTGCCATCGCTACCTGGCCTGAGCATGTCATCGCGCCACGGGCCTGGCTCAGCGCCCTTGCACTCGGCGTGTTCTGCACGGGCATCGCCTTTGCCATGTTCTATCGACTGATCACACGCCTCGGTGCGAACCGCGCCTCGATCGTCACCTATCTGGTGCCACTTTTCGGTGTGGCCTGGGGCTGGATCTTTCTTGACGAGCCCATCACCGCCACGATGGCGATCGCCTGCGCAATGATCCTGGGCAGCGTGGCGTTCAGCCAGCGCTGGGGGCGCTGAGCTGTCCGATCCACAGCCGATTGCCATCCGGATCAGTTGTATAGAATTCTTGACACGGAGTATATCTTTCTTTACATTCTGTTCTCACCGATCACAGCCCGCACTGGAGAACAGCCATGTCATTCCGTGAAAAAACCGCATGGGTAACGTTGTTTGCCATCGTGGTCGTTTCGCTGATGTACTGGCTCCACCTGCCCAACCCGTTCGTGCCTCATTCGCCGCCACGGGTGCTGCATGCCATGGGCGCGAGCCTGCTGGCCTATCTGCTGATCGAAGCGGCTGCCTATCTGGTGCTGCGCCTGCGCAACCGGCAGGAGGCACGCCTGCCCAAAGACGAGCGCGAGCGGCTGATCGACCTGAAGGCACTGCGTGTCGCCTACTACGTATTCGTCTACGGTTCCCTCGGCGGCATGTTCTTGACTTTGCACCTTGTGAATACGGGTGCTGTCGGTCTGGGAATGACTGTATTCATGGCCTTCGTGCTCGCGCAACTGGCCAAGCACGCCGCCCGCATCGCCTACTACCGACGGGGATCCTGAAAGTGTCCCCGACCCGGGTGACCAACTCGATCCGCCGGTTACGCTTCGAACATGGCGAGATGACGCAACAGGATCTGGCAGAGCGGATCGGGGTGACGCGCCAGACGGTCAACGCCATCGAAGCGGGAAAGTATTCGCCTTCGCTGGAAGCGGCATTCTGCATTGCGGAGGTTTTCGGGCTGCCCGTAGACGCGGTGTTTCACTACCAGAAGCCCGCGCGAAAACGTTGAGGGCTGCACGCCAGGCCGACGGCCTGTTCAGAGAATGTCGGCCACATCCTGTAGTGAAGAGTCCCTTGCAAATTGCACGATCACATAGGAACAGGTCGCACTGACCTTCGTGCCGGTCGCTCTGGCCCAGGCTACCGCTGCGTCGAGCAGTTCCCTGGCAACGCCCTTCCCCCTCAAGCTCACATCCACGTAGGTGTGATCGATGACGATCCGGGCTTCGCCATTACGCCGGTAGGTCATTTCGGCGACACGGGCGCCATCGCTTTCGAGGTAGAAGATTCCGCCCTTCCCATGCTCTTCATGCGAGATGATGTGGTGCATGACAAAACTCTACCACCCTGAGCGCCCGCTGGATTGATGGACATTCCCTCGCCGCGACGCCGGCTGCTGCGTGCCATCGCTGCAACGGTGGTTGCTTCAGCAGCCTTCTCGCAGAACGCGGAACGACGCGTCCCGGTCATGTTTGCAGATGGCAAAACCACACGCAGCTTCGACGATTCGATCAGCGACTTCGATGTGGTGACCTATGTGGTGACGCTTCACAAGGGCCAGTCGCTGCGCGTGATGCTCGCGACCACCAATGCCTCCAACTGTTTCGATATCCATGCACCAGGCACGACTCAAACCGATCTATGTCGGCGGCGACTCGGGCAGCACGCATCAGCTGCAGGCGCAGACATCGGGCGATTATCTCGTGAAGGTGTTTCTGCTGCGGCTGGCCGCCCGGGACGGACAGACGGCGCAGTACACACTTGAACTCCAACTGACCGGATAGAACCCGGATCAGCGCATTGGCTTGCGCACGATGGAATCGCTCAGGCAATCCGTATTGGTGATGTCGAGGGGCTCTGCCTCAGCGGATGCCAGCGGAACGAATTCCGGCTTTTCCGCGGGCTTCTTCAGGTTCTTGTTGACCTGCCGGATGAAATAGCAGTCTGTCGAACCGGAGAGGATCCTGGCGGGCAGTTTGCTGACCTGGCTATCCCGCAGCGCCTGAACCTCTTCCGCAGACATGCCCCGGACTTCGGCCTGGAACTGCTTGTAGGTAGGTATGGCCGAAGACAGATCCTGACCAGGAGTCTGTGCGATGGCAGGCAGAACCGCAGCGGTGAGCACGATGGTCGTCAGAGTGCGCATGGCTTTCTCCTGAGCCGGCTGTTCATCAGGGTAGCGAAGGCAATGCGAACACCATGATCGCGTTGCTCTCGCCGCTGTTGTCGAGGTTCAGCTGCACCGGGCCCATGGTGCCGGTGTTCAGACCCGGGTGCGCCATGTTGTTGCCGGTGATCACGGCGATGTACTGCCGGCCATTCACCGCGTAGGTGATGTTGCTGGTCGACACCGGCGAGGGCAGCACGGTTCGCCACAGCACCTTGCCGGTGTCGGCATCCTGCGCCCAGTAGCGGCGATTGATGTCGCCCATGAACACCAGATCGCCGGCGGTGGCCAGCATGGAACTGTTGGTCGGGATGGGCCCCATCGGCCAATGCGTGATCTGGCCCGTCTCCATGTTGATCTTCGCCAGACCGTTCATCTCTTCCATGCTCTTGCCCGGCATGGGTTCGCCAACCCGGCTTTCAGGCTGCCCCGGAACATTGCCGCTCGAGGGCTTTGCAGCCGTCATCCGCAGACAGTTGTTGATGTACGGCACATACAGGCTGTTGTTGCGCGGGCTGTAGGCCGTGGGCCAGTAGCTGCGCGTATTGAAGAAGCAGATCAGGCTCTGCGCGCCGGGTTTGTCGAGCACCAGCTTGCGATTGATGGTGGTCGCACCGGTGTTGACGTCGATGTCGCTGAGAAAATAGTTGGGGGAATCCCAGGGGAACGGCGTGGACCAGAGAAATTCACCCGTGGCCTTGTCCAGCGCCCACAGACCGCCGGCTTCGCCCACACCCACCAGGATGTCGCGCTCTTCGCCAGCGCTTCAGCTTCGGGCTGATCCAGCGCACATGGGCGGGATCGGGGTTCACCCGCGTGCGCAGCAGCACGCGCTCCTCGTTCATGTCGTCATCCCAGTCGTCGCCCGGCAGATGCTGGTAATACCACTTGAGCTTGCCGGTGGCGGGGTCGAGTGCCAGCGTCGAATTGCTGTACAGATCGGCAGGCGCCTGCGTGGGAATGGCGTCTGAATTGCCGTGCCGCGCGAGCCGTGTGTAGGGCGTGGGATTGGCCACGGTCCAGTACAGCGTATTCGTGGCCGCATCGTAGGAGCCGGGCAATCCCCAGGACGATGCCTTGCGTTTATCGAGCGGCAGACCAGCCCAGGTGTCGCGCTTGCCGTCGATGCCGGGCACGGGATCGTCCGCTGCCTGGGTGAGCTGGAACTGCCACGCCAGCTTGCCTGTCCGCGCATCGTGGGCGGTGATGTTGCAGTGTTCGCGCTTGCTCTGGCCACCGCAGGTGCCGCTCGACACCACTTTTCCATCCACCACGATTGCGCCGGTGGTATTGCCGCGCCCTTTGGTTGGCGCTTCCCAGCGCAATGCGCCGGTCTTCGCATCCAGCGCGACGATGGTTTCGTCGGGCGCGGTGAAGAACACCATGTCCAGGTAGATGGCCAGCGTCTTCGAACGGCTCGAGGCGCCGGCATTTCTTTCTTTGTATTGCCGGTTGTAGCGCCAGATGGTGTCGCCGGTGGTGGCGTCGAGTGCCGCCACATTGCCACCCGGCAGCGACACGTACATCACGCCGTCGTAGACCGTCGGGATGGTTTCGGTAATGCCCTCCGGCAATCCCTTGGACCAGGCGAGCGTCAGCTGGCCGATATTGCCGCGGTTGATCTGATCCAGCGGACTGAAGCGCTGCGCGTCCGGCGTCCTGCTGAACCATAGCCAGTCGTTTGGCGAAGGGTTGAGCAGCATGGCGTCGGTAACGGGCGTGAACCGCGTGATGTGCGGCATCGATGCATAGCGATTTTCCGCGTCGATCTTCACCGTGTTGTCGGCATTGCCCGCCGAGCGGGCCAGAAAACGCAGGTATCCCGTGAGCGCCGGCATCTGGGTAGCCTGGATGGGCGCGGGGGGCATGCCCTTGGCCGGCACCCCTTCGCGCAGGAGTGCAGCCAACGCGGTGTTGTCGGAACTGGCCACCCTGGGCAAAACGCTTGGTGCCATCTGGCCGCCGCGGCCATCGGCGCCGTGGCAGGTGGCACAGTGCGTGGCGAACAGCTGCATGCCTTCCTGCATCTCCATGGCATGGAGACCCGAACAGCCGATAACCAGCTGCACCGCCGCAGCGGCGCGAATCCAGACTCGCATCAACGCCCCCCCCAGGTATCAGCTCTGGTCGTAAGGTACTATCCTGCGTGGCAACCTGGGGGGAATCATGAAGTCGCTATTGCTGCGCGCGGGTCTCACATTGGCTTTTGCCACCATGGCCGGCACGGTCATGTCTCAGGCCCCCTCACCCTCCCCACGAGCTTACCCCGACGGCTTCATCACCGGTCGCGTTCTTCAGGGCAGCGCGCCCGAAGCCGGCGTGTGGGTGATTGCGGAAACCAAAGAAACCAATACCCCTTTCATCAAGATCGTCGTCACCGATGATCAAGGCCGCTTCACGCTGCCGCAGTTGCCGAGCGCCACCTACAGCGTATGGGTGCGCGGCTATGGCCTGCTGGACTCCGCCCGGGTGAAAGGCCGTCCCGGCGATACGAACCTCGAACTCAAGGTCGAAGCCGCGAAGACGCCGCAGGACGCTGCCAAGGTGTACCCCGGCGACTACTGGCTGTCATTGCTGGAAGTGCCGGCTGCCGGCAATTTCCCCGGCACTGGCGGCAAGGCCACGGGCGGCAATGGCTTCCAGCCCGCCATCCTGAGTCAGGACGACTGGATGCACCGCTTCAAGAAGGACTGCAACTTCTGTCACCAGCTGGGCAACCAGATCACCCGCACGCTCGGGCACATGAATTTCGCGCAGCTGGGATTCACATCGCACGAAGATGCCTGGCTGTATCGCACCTCGCTCGGCGTGCGTGGCACCAGCATGGCGGCGGCGTTCCTGCAATTTGGCGCAGAGGGCATGAGCAAGACGATGTCTGACTGGACGCGCGCGGTGGAAGCCGGCGTCGTTCCTCCCATGCCGCCACGACCGCAGGGCATCGAGCGCAACGTGGTGGTGACCCTGTGGGACATCGGCGGTCCGCAGGATTTCATGCATGATGAAATCGCCACCGACAAGAACAAACCCACGGTGAACGCCTACGGCCCCATTTATGCCGTCTCAGCCGGTCACGGCACGCTCGCCGTGGTCGATCCGGTCACCAATGATTCCTGGAAGCTCGTCATTCCCACGCGCGAGGATCCGCGCAAGGTTCCGACACGTTTCCCCCCTGCAGGGCGCCCTTCCAATTTCTGGGGTATGGACCATCTCTGGGGCCAGGAGCATCCCTCCGACCCGCACAATCCGATGATGGATGAACGCGGCCGCGTGTGGATGACCTCCAAGATCCGCGATGCCCAGCCCGACTTCTGCAAGGAAGGCAGCAAGAACAAGTACGCGCAGTACTACCCGCTGCGCAGCAGCTTCCGGCAGGCTTCCTATTACGACCCGGCCACCGGGAAGTTCGAACTCATCGATACCTGCTTCGGCACCCACCACCTGCAGTTCGCGAAGGATGCAGACCGCACGCTCTATTTCAACGAACTGACCGGGCCGATGTTCGGCTGGCTCAACACGCGGTTGTACGACCAGACGCGCGATGAGCAATTGTCGCAGGGCTGGTGCCCGCAGATCATCGATACCAATGGCGACGGCAAGATCACCAAACCGTGGAACGCCGCGAACAACCGCAATCCGGATCCCAAGCTCGATACGGAAGTCCGCCGCAATCTCTACACGGTGATCCCTGATCCCACCGACGGCAATATCGTCTGGGGCGCATCCGAAGGCGGCAATGGCGAAGATCGCGGCTACATCGTGCGGCTGAACCGTGGCGCCAACCCACCCGAAACCTGCGTTTCCGAGGTGTACCGCGTGCCGAAGGGCACACTGAACCCGCGCGGCATGGATATCGACAGCAACGGCACGCCCTGGGTCGCGATGGCCGCCACCTCGCAGTGGGCCCGCTTCGATCGCAGGAAGTGCGCGAAGACCAATGGTGCTGGCGCCGACAAAGGCGATCTCTGCCCGGAAGGCTGGACGGTGTGGCAGACGCCGGGCCCGAAGTTCAAGGGCAGCAACTACCCCGCTGATTTCCATTACTTCGGCTGGGTGGATCAGCACGATATCTCGGGCCTGGGCAAGGACACGCCCATCCTGACCGGCTCCAACTCGGATTCATTGATCGCGCTCGATCCCGCCACCGGCAAGTGGACCTACCTGCGCGTGCCTTATCCACTGGGCTTCTATCAGCGCGGATTGGATGGTCGCATCGACGATCCGAACGGTGGCTGGAAGGGACGGGGCCTGTACGCGAACTACGGCACGCATCTGGTGTGGCATACCGAAGGCGGCAAGGGCACCACGGGCAAGGTCGTGAAGTTCCAGATCCGGCCCGATCCGCTGGCTCGGTGATATCGGATGAAAGCAACACTCCCTGTGCTGGTGATGCTTTGCCTCCCGGCAATATCCCTTGCACAGCAGCCCGCTTCGAAACTCGATCGCGGCAGCAGCCTGCAGGCCACGCAGGATCCAGGCTATGCGGCAGCCACCGCGAAGTGCAAGACACCGCCCACGCCACGCGCGAACCGTGGCCGCGGTGCGGCGCCGACCAACAACGAGGCCCCGCCTGCTCCCGCCCTGCCCCTGCCGGAGGCGATTCCCGGCGTGATCGCTGCGGGTCAGGCGTGGAAGGTGGTATGGGCGTGGGAAGGCAATAACGCGGATGGCCCGATTGCTGGCGACAATGGATCGATCCTGTTCGCCAACAATGATGCCAGCAACGTGATGCGGCTCGATCCGGCAACGGGCCTCGCCACCGTGCTGTTCGACAAGACCAATACCGGCGGCGCACTGTCGCGCAGCAAGAATGGCGCGCTGTTCCTTGCCGTGCGCGGCCTGGGCAGCGGCATCGAGCAGCTCGAGCCCCAGCGCAGGGTCTTCGCGAACACCTTCCAGGGTGAGGCTTTCGAGTGCGTCGGCGGCAGCGTGAACGATCTCATGGCCGATGCGCGTGGCGGTGTTTACCTCGCCATCTCCGGAAGTGGCGTGTTCTATGCGAATCCGAAGGGTGAAGTCTCGAAGTACGGCGATGTGCCGAACGTCAATGGCATCATCCTGAGCCCGGATGAAAAGACGCTGTATGTCACGAATGGCGGCGTGGTGGTTGCGTTCGATGTGCAGTCGAATGGCTCACTCACGAACCAGCGCGAATTCGGCAAGCTCCGCGGCGGTCAGAGCGGGGACGGCTCGGCCGTCGATGCACAGGGCCGCGTGTACGTCACCACCGGCGCATCGGTGGACGTGTTCTCACCCGCTGGTGAATTTCTGGGATCCATCGCTGCGCCCCGCGGCACTCATGGCGTGGTGATCGGCGGCAGAGAGAGAAACACACTGTTCGCCATCGTGTTCTACGGTGGCTGGGGAACGCCGAGCGCGCGCAACCAGATCGTCGCGATTCCGCTGCTGGCCAGGGGCTACGCGGGCCGGGTGAAATAGCCCGACTTCCGCTCACTTCGATTGAGCGGCGGGCTTCCGGAACTTCAAGGTCATCCGGTCCGACTCGCCGATGTCGAGATACTTCTGTTTGTCGTCGCCCTGCTTCACCGAGAGATCCGGCGGCAGCGACCACACGCCGCTCGGATGATCGTGGGTGTCTTTGGGATTGCGGTTGATGTCGGACCTGGCCACGAATTCGAAGCCTGCGCCCTTTGCCAGCGCGATGACGCGCTCTTCGGATACATAGCCATTGACCGCCTTCGGATCTTCGGTCTTTGCATCGGGCCAGCGATGATCGACAACGCCCAGGATGCCACCCGGTTTCAATGCCGCAAAGAATGCGTCGAATATCTTCTCGGAATCCTGCTTGTAGTCGGGGCTGACCCAGTTGTGCACATTGCGGAATGTCACCACCATATCGGCCGTTCCGGGTGGCGCGATCACGAGCAGGTTTGGCGACCATAGCGACGTGAACTGCACATCGCCGAAAGCGTCGGGGTGCAACTTCTTCTTTTCGACCAGCGCTGCGTCTTCCTGGCGCTGATAGTTGAAGATGGCGTGTGCGCCGTACTGCGCGGCGTACAACTTGCCCGTGCCCTTCAGCACCGGTGCGAGAATCTCGGTATACCAGCCGCCACCCGGCCAGATCTCGACTACGGTCATGTTGCTGCGAAGGCCGAAGAACTCCAGCGTCTGCTTCGGGTGCCGGTATGGATCGCGCGCCTTGTTGCGATCGCTGCGGTGCGGCGCGGCAAGGGCCGCATCGATGGCGGTAGCGGTAGCGGATGCCGAGTCGGGACTCTGCGCCGTAGCCGCTCCAGACCACCAGCACGCTGCGCAAAGAATCATCGCCAGCCAGTTGCCGCTTGCGCGGACGCCCTTCTGCCGATGCCTCACCAGCGTCTTCATGGCTCTCTCCAAGAGGAGCCGGCTCTAAAGCCGGCCCCCGCTACAGGTCACTTCCGACCAGGCTTGCGATCATCTCGACGGTCGTCACTGCGGTCGTCGCGGCGATCATCGCGACGGTCGTCGCGATCGTCCCGGCGATCATCACGCCTGTCGTCGCGCCGATCATCCCGCCGATCGTCCCAGCGATCATCGTTGCGGCCGTTGCGCCAGTTGGGCGCGTGGTCCCTGCGATACCGCGGCGAATACACATCGCGATACCACTCGTCCCTCACGAAGTATACGGGCCGGTTGCAGGCATTGTACCGGCTGCAATGCTTGCTCCAGTTCCGGGAATGCCCCGAGGGAACCCGCACGTAGATCGGCGCCGCGTTGCGATACCGGCGCTCGACAACCAACGGCTCCCGATAGATCACGCGGGGACGGTAACCGTTGTCCAGGTCGAGCTGTCCGTAGAAGCCCGGCTCGCCCACGCGGATCGAAATGCCGACGTTGGCGGCCATGGCTGGTGCGGCGAAGGCCGCGGCAGTCAATGCAAGTGCAGCGAAAAGCTTCTTCATGGTCTGTCTCCTCAAAACCTGCCCCGGCTTCCTGGGGCGTTGGAGACAAGACTGACGGATGGCAGCTGAACGCAGGCGGAACGTCAGCGGGCGGCTCGGGGAGCGCCCAGACTCTTGCTGTAGAACCCGGATCTGTCGAAGCAGCACACGCGCCGCTTGCCGGAACCCAGCATGTCGCAGGCATTCAGGATGCGGCGCGCGCGAGTTTCCGCCTGCTTCGCCGTGGTGATCCACAGAATCCAGTCGCGGCGGGCAATGGGTGTGATGTCTGACCACGTGGCCTTTGCTGCGGGATGGGCGGCGAGCGCCTTGCGCAGATCCGGTGGAACCTTCGACTCGAGTTCCGTGGAGGAAGGACTGATCTCGAGAAGGACCTCATCGCCCACTGCTGCGGCTGCGCCTTTGAGCATGCCGGCCGTGAGCTTGAGCCAGTGGCTCTTCTTGCCATCTGGCTGCAGCACCGCGCGGAACGAGTGGCCATTGAGGGTGCCCTCCACCGTCGTGGAGCCGCGCGAAGGAAGTTTTGCACTGGCACTGGCCGGCAGCACCAGGAATATCGAAGCCTTGCCCTTCGCGGGCGCCGCCTGCTGCATCAGCACGGCCTTGAAGCGGATCCTTGAATTCTCTGCGGGCATGACCGGATTCTAACGCCTCGAGTGGTGCCGTCAGGAACCGAAGTCAAAGACATCCTCGACACCGGCGTTGAACACGCGCGCGACGCGGAATGCCAACTCCAGTGAAGGTGCGTACTTGCCGGACTCGATCGCGATGATCGTCTGCCGCGTGGCACCGACCTTGTCGGCCAGCTGCTGCTGCGTCATTTCGCCATGCTCGAAGCGCAGTCGACGGATGTGATTGGTGATCGCCGTCGGGGACACTAATACCCCCTGCGGTAGTAGAAGATGCGGCTGGCATAGACCGTGATCCCGCCCAGGGTCAGCGCCAACAGCAACAGCACGATGATGAGGGACGCAGACAGCACGCCATAGGCATTGCGGCTTGCTTTGAGACTGATCAGTTCGTCGCGCTCATCGTGCGCCGTGGCATCCGCGGTTTCTGACATGGTGACCTCCGTGGAGGGCACAATGTACGCTACACATTACTCCATGTAACGTTTAACGTACATTCAATTCCCGGTTGCGCCTGCAGCCGCCAGCAGCCGGGCCTTCCAGCCTTCGTAGGCACCGCGCCCGGTTGTGGCAATGGCGTTGAGCTTTTCGCGCAGACCCATGAGGTCGGACTCGACCGGATACATCTTCTTGGTGGCCACGATGACCCGTTCGTCTGCCGACTTGCCGGGGCCGATCTTCGTGGCGAAGGCGAAGCCCATGAGTTCCAGTTCGGCTCGCTCAGCCGCCTTCTGGGTGGGAAAGCGCAAGGTGAAGTCGAATTGATGCAGCTTCGTCAGGTCGGAACCTGACTTGGCAAGCTGTTCAAGACTCTGAGCATCGTTGTCCATGGTTCCACTATAGGCTTCGCCAAACACCGCCGGGGTTATCTATCGTTGCGACCTTGCTGCGTAGGATTCCCGCGGATCTCCCATTCCGCGTTTCCAGTCATAACTGATTCGATTGTTGCGACAACCGGGTTGAAATCGAGCAGATGGAACTTCCATCATGCTTGCCACTTTCAACTTCTACTTTCGGTTGCATGTCGCATTCATTCATCACATGGATTCGTGTTGTTGTGTGCGCAGCCGTGCTGGCTGCAAGCCCACTCGCCCTGGCCGCTGCAGAACCTGAGGTGGAGGTCGAGGAAGATCTCCAGGAACTGGAAGAAGTCATCGTCTACGGCAATGACGGCCGGTTGATCACCGGCATGCAGGCTGAAGCGCAGCTCGATGCAGAAGGCATCGCCGGTTACGGCGCAAACACCATTGGCGATCTGCTGAGCCAGATCGCGCCGGAAGTCGACAACAGCGAAGAAGGCCCCGTCATCCTGGTGAACGGCAAGCCGGCCAACGGCATTCGCAGCGTGAACGATCTGCCGCCGGAATCCGTGCAGAGCATCCAGGTTTTGCCGCCCCAGGCCGCCACCGCACTGGGGTACGCACCCACGCGGCGCGTGATCAACGTGGTGCTGAAGCAGCAGTTCAAGCAGGGAATCGCCAACGTCACAACGCGTGCTGCCACGGCCGGCCAGGGCTTCGCGGCCAACGGCAATGTCAGCATGCTGCGGCTCAACGGCAACCGCTTCCGCAACTTCTCGCTGCAGGTGAACCGCACCGCGCCGCTGCTGGAGTCGCAGCGCGGCATCGTGAGTGATCCCGGCGTGGTGCCCTATGACCTCGTGGGCAATGTGCTGGGCTATCCCGTGATCGGGGCCGACATCGATCCGGTGCTGAGCACACAGCTCGGTTACCCGGTGACGGTGCTGGGCATTCCGGCAGGCACGGGCAATCCCGCGCTGGGCGATCTCGCGGCTGGTGCGAATCTCGCGAACACCAGCAACATGGGCCGCTATCGCACCCTGATTGCCGACCAGTACAGCTACGGCCTGAACATGAACATCAGCCAGCCGTTGCCGCGCAACTCGAGTTTCAGCCTCAACTTCAATGCACAACGCAGCGAGTCGTTGTCGCGAACCGGAGCGACGCCGGTGCTGCTGACGCTGCCTGCTGCATCACCGTATTCGCCCTTCAGTCGCGATGTCAGCATTGCGCGTTATCTGGGCGATCCGCTGCGCCAGGAAAGCCACCCCAGCAATCTGAACCTGTCGGGCAACATCAACACCCAGCGGGGCAAATGGCGTGTGTCGCTGGATTCCAGCTTCGCGTGGCGCTCAAGCAGCACGCTCAGCGATCGTCGTGTGAACGCCGTGCCCCTGCAGGATGCCATCCTGGCAGGCACGCTGAATCCATTCGAGACCATCCCCGATGAGTATCTGGATGACGTGCTCAGGGATCGGGCGAGGTCGCACGGCTACAACGCCTCTGCGCAGTTGCAGGCAACCGGCTCGCCCTTCGTACTGCCGGCAGGCAATGCCAATGCGTCACTGCGCGTCTCGTGGGTGGAGAACCGGCAGAAGTCCACGACCACCGGCACCAACAACGTGCGCAACGATCGCACGCGCCAGGATCAGCTCGCCTTTGCTTCGCTGCAGCTGCCGCTGCTGGGCAGCCCGCAGGCACGCGACAAGGGCGCACTCGGTGGCCAGCTTTCGGCAACTGCCCGTCGGGTGACCGCATCGGGGACACTGCTCGACTACAACATCGGCCTCAACTGGCGGGGTGGCACACGCTTCACGCTGAGCGGGGACATCGGCAACCAGGAGATTGCACCGCAACCCCAGGCGCTCACCGATCCCGTCGTGACGATCGATGGCTTTCGGGCCTATGACTTCATCCGTGACGAGACCGTGCTGGTGCGCTACATCACCGGCGGCAATCCGGATCTCGCCCTGGAGCGCCGGCGCATCACACGCATCAACGGCACGCTGCGCCCTTTCACGCCAGTCGACCTCACGCTCAACGCGGAGTACACACGCACGGTGGGGCGCAATGCCGTGGCCGGGTTGCCGCCTGTCAGCGAGGAAGTGCAGGCCGCGTTTCCGGATCGCTACCGGCGCGACATCGACGGCCGGCTGTACGAGATCGATGCACGGCTGGTGTCGTTCGCGCGCAGCCAGAACGAAACCATTCGCTGGGGTGGCAATTTCCGGCGCGCTTTTGGCGTGCCGAAGACTCCCCCCGTCCAGAACACTGGAATGGTGATCGTCATGATGGACGATGGCCAGGATCTCACCGGCGCAGGATGGCGACTCAGCGGCAACTTCACCCATACCTGGCTGTTATCCAGCACCCGGCTCGCGCGCGCGGGGCTGCCGGTTGTGGATCTGCTTGCCGGCGGCACTTCCGGGTACAGCGCCGCCTCGCGGCACAGCGTGCAGGGCAGATTGGGACTTGCGCGCAATGGCACCGGCCTGCAGTCCACCTGGAACTGGAAGAGCGCTTCCACGATTTCAGGCGGCACGGCCAGTGCGCCGAACAACATCGAGTTCAGTCCGTTCCTGCGGGTGGATGTATCGGCGTTCTCGAACCTCGACACGCTGTTTCCCGGCAAGCCCCTGTTGAAAGGGGTACGGGTGACGCTGAGCGTCGACAACCTGCTCGACTCCCAGCAGCGCGTCGAAGACCAGAACGGTGCTACACCGCTCCGGTATCAGCCGTATCTGCTCAATGCGACGGGGCGAATGATCGGGCTTTCGCTGCGCAAGAATTTCTGAGGCGGTGCACGATCAGTAAAGCGCAGGCCCCGAGGTCATCTTCATCTGCATGACCATCTTCGTGGGCACCGTCTGATTCGGGGAAGCGGACGACATCGTGGCAGTGGTATTCACTTCCATGGTCATGGTCGGCGAAATTCCGTTCAGATCGATCACCGTTGTTCCGGAACCGGTCGTCACGCTTTGCATCGTTATGCCGGGGGCGAGCGTCGTGCTCGCTGCATCGGGCGGTTGAACGATCCGGGTGGCCAGCTCCACACGGCTGCCATTCCGGGAACGCAGGGTGTACTCCTGCCCCTGCGATATCTTCACTCCAGCGATGTCGAGCTTCTGCATCACCTGCCACCGCGCGCCGATGCCCAATGCCTCGTCGGGAAGCTGCTGCAGGGCATCGCTCGCTTCGTTCATCATTTCGTCCATGATCGGCTTGGCCATGTCGGGCACCATGCCCTCGGGCAGCGTCATTCCCATATCCAGCACGCTGCCGCGGGTATCCGTGCGATACCAGCCTTTCAGCATCGACAGTCCCGCCAGAGTGCGATCGAGGACAGCCTGATTGGCCTGCCCAACAACCTGCCCCACCGGAGATTCGGTCGACTGCGTTTCAAACTCCAGACGGGCTGTTCCATCTGCCGCCACTTCGGCAACACGCAGCAACATGGTGGTGCGGGTGGGAGGCATGGTGGTCGCGGGCGTGAGCTTGCCATTCACCTCGGTGGCCATGTTCATGGTCATTTCCATCGTCATGCGCTCGGTCTTGCCGACCGCGAACTTGTAGCGCAGCGGCGTGCGCGGCTCAGCGCCGTAATCGAGGATCTGCAACGAGGATTGCGCGTGCGCGACCGAGCCGAGGCAAAGCAGTGACGCGATGGTGGCGAGCAGGCGTTTCATGACAGTTCCCCCGTTGCGATCTGGCAAGCCTAGCACCTGGTGGTGTCGTTCGGCGGAGCGGCTGGCTGGTTGCCTACAGGGATCGCGGACTGGTGTAAGACCTGGCGCGCTTGCGAGCCGGTCGGCCCGGCTCTGTCGATTGCCGGACCTTCACGAAGCGTTGTTGAGTCAACTCCATCTCTTCGTACAGACCGCGCAATCCGCCGACCATCTCGCGCAGTTGTGGATCGCTGGTCACAACCTGCAACACGTTTCTGGCGTAAACCGGACGCTGCGCCATCGCCAGCAATTCCGGTGAGGGGAGCACGGATTGCGGGTACGACGGGCTTCCCGTGGCAGAAGGGCCACAGAAATAGCTGACAGTACCGCTGTACGACTCGCAGGACGAACCGAGGCTGACCGTGTTCGTCCGATAATCGTAGCTGTTGTTGACGATGTAGCCGGGCACACATTGGCGCACCATGATCATGCTGCTGTTCAAGGCCATCACGCCGCAGTAGACGTCGTATTTCTGATCCTTGTTCAGTTTGTTGTAGCGCTTGAAGAAGTCATCTTCAGCCGCTTCGATCACTTCCGAGAGAAACTTTCCCCGGACCCAGATTTCGTCCAGCTCCTGGATCTCTTCGATGGCCTGCGGCGCGGTTGCATCGGCAGCCACGCAGGGTGCGACCATCCACACGGACATCAGCACCGCGAAGGGGAAGAACAGATTCCGGTTAGCGTTACGCATGGGCTCCCACTCCTTAGTGCAGCGCAGCACATCTATAGCCCGATGCAGTGTGCCTGAACCTGGGAGTAGTTGAAACTGAGCCCGGTAGAGAGAGCTCATTGGGGGGGCTGCTCTACCGGGCGCAGGTTGCATGTGGAGAAGACTGTTTCCAGGTTCTCCAACCGCATGAGTAGATTAGTGGCAGCGGTGGATGGAAAATATCCGAGGCTCCCCTGTTGAGTTGCCGGACCTTTCTTACATCCGCGCCTTCAACCATAAGGCGCGCCATCCTTGTGCACGAACTGCCACTTCCCATCCACGAGATTGGCCTGGATGTCATCGTCGGGATAACTCACTTTGTCGCCGGGAGTTCTGTCCCCAACCTCCAGGTAGATGACTTCCTCCTGGGTCTCGTTCACCAAACGATGGGCATCACCCGATCCCGCCTTGAAACCTGCACACATGCCGGGCGAAAGCTGCTGTCGCCCCGCGTTGGTATGCAGCGTGGGGTGGCCCTTCAGGATGTAGACGAACTCATCCTGCGTCGTGTGGGCGTGGCGTAACGCAGAGAATGCGCCGGGCGCAATGTGCGTGAGATTGACACCGAAATTCGTGAGGCCGAAGACCTCGCCGAGCTGGCGCTTGTGGCGACCAGCCATGCGTGAGGCAAAGGGCTCCGGGTAGACGGAGGGTTTGGTTCTGACTGGAACTTCTGCGGCGAGCAACGCAAGGGGAGATTGATCTGCTGGCATGGGCCCTCCTGGTCTGACGTCAGCGACGCCACAGTCTGGCGCATTACTTCTTCTTCAGGTAGTCGGGCTTCAGGTGGTCAAACAGTTTCCCTTCCACTTCCGCGGACCCCACTATGCAGCGGACGGGAATGAACTTCGGCCCAGGCGTCGGGAAGAGCTCTGGTAGATGGCCAAACTCCATGTAGCACTTCTCACTGAGCCACCTGCGTGTAATGCCGGGCGCCAGCTCTTCCGTGTAGCCGGCTTCACGCGGTGATTGTTTTTCAAAGATGCCGGGAGGCCCCTTGGCCGGCGCCTCTTCCTGTTTCCGCTCCCCAAAGGTCTCTGGCACCGTGGCATTGCGCGCCATGTTCTGAATTGCGGTTGTTGCCGCATTCGCCCAATCCACCTGCGGTGCCTGCGCGTTCTCGACAGCCGGAACCTGCTGCGGCTCAGCAATGGTAATGGCCGTGCTTTCTGCCACAACCGGCCGCGGCCTGATCGCGGGCGCCGGTACATCGGCCCTCGGAACCTGAGGCGGCTCTTCGATGAAAGGCAGGAGATAGATCGGTTGCGAATGGAACTCTTCGACGCGATCCAATCGATGCGGCGTTCTGCTGGTCGCCATGAGATAGATCAGCACGGCGTGGCCGGCGATGATCCCGACCCATACCAGCGTTCGTGATTGGCTACTGGCGGGCGAGCGCACTTCGTCCTGTCCTGGAGCGGTCGGTCAGGGTATGACCGGACGGCACGACGCGAGTTCACATCTCCAGGCGGCCACCCATAACCGACTAGCGGCTGCGCACCCCGAAGTCGGTTGCGGCGCCAAACTCCAGCAGGCCACCCAGCTTTGGCCCGACGGGCACGAAGTTCCAGCCCAGCTGTTCGGACGCCCTGCGGTCCCAGATACCGTCGCCGAAGTATGTGATGGACGCGAACGGGCCATCGAGTTGCCCGAGCGCGTGCAGCATGATCAGGGTTCGATCCGGATGATCGTTGGCGCTCGACAGTGGGATGCCATCGAGCGGGAATCCCGCGCTTCTGAGCTTGTGTTCGGCAGTGGCCCGCCAGCCGCCGGTCGCATAGGCAACTCGCACATCCGGTCTCGCCCGCAGCGCAGCGAGGTACTGCATTGCGCCGGGCATTTCCCGATAGGGCCCGTGCTCTGCCTGATGCGACAGCAGGAACTGCAGGTAAACATGCATGACCCTGTCGGAAACTGTCTCGTCATACGGCAGGCCGTTGTCGATGCAGATGTCGGCGAGCACGCCGGTGTCTGTGACCCTGGCGTATTTTTCCCATCCATCCCGAATGGTCACGGGGCCAAGCGCGAGGCGGACGGCATGCGCGTACATGGAGTTATCGACGCCGTAGGAATCGAGCAGAGTTCCGTCGATGTCGAATATGGCGGCGTGCATGGCTGTTACGGAATACATTCCTTGTAGCGGGGATCAGCTGGCTGCATCCAAACAGCTGCCTCGATGCATCTCTTCTCTCCAAAGCGGTTCGACACGAGCGGCTGGATCAGTTTCAAGGAGCATAGCAAATGGGCTTTCAAACGGGCTTCCCGATACTCGGCTTCGTCTTCTGGATGGGTGTATTCATCTGGCTTTTCATCATTGTCTGGTCGCGGTATCTGAAGGATCTCGAGCGGCAGAAGACCTTGCGCATGTTTGCCGAGCGGGGTCAGCCACTGGATGCGGAGACTCTCGAGAAGCTGCTGCCGAAAGCATCCCCCGCTTCGCATAGATCTGGCTCCCCGGTTTCCGCGGAGCGCGGCCTGCTGATCGGCGGCATCGTCATGACCTTCATAGGGTTGGGCCTTGCCATCGGCGCTCAGATCATCGGCCGGATAGATGACGATGCGCTGCTCGCCATGTCGGGCGCCGCTGCCATCGTGGGCTGCGCTGGACTCGGGCTCATCACGTCTTCCTGGGTGATGCGACGCCAGGCCGCGGCGGATCGCCGGGCGCTGCTCGATCCGGCTGACACCACTCAGTGACCGATGCGCAGGCGAGGACAGATCTGTCCTCGGCTGCCGAAGCCGCGGTGGTCTTACGCGCGGCGGGCGGTGACGATGCAGCTTTTGCCGAACTGGTGCGCCGCCGCCAGTCCTGGCTGCGCGCGCTGCTCCGCCGCCTGTGCCGGAACCACGCCCTGGCAGACGACCTTGCCCAACAGGCGTTCCTTGCGGCCTGGCAGAAGCTCGGACAATTGCGCGCGCCGGCCGCCTTCGGTGTCTGGCTGCGCAGCCTCGCGGTGAACCTGTGGTTGCAGTCGGCGCGCTCGCGGCGGGAACTGCTGCTGGAAGAGTTGAAGATGCCCGCGCATGCCACGGCGGTGCCCGGGACCGACCCTTCCACGGCGCTGGATCTGGATCGGCTGCTGGCGCTGCTGAAGCCGGCAGAACGTATGTGCGTGGTCTTGTGCCATGCCGAAGGGATGAGTCATGCTGAAATCGCTGCGATGACGGGCTGGCCGCTGGGCACCGTCAAATCGCATGTGGCGCGGGGCTCGGCGCAGCTGCGCGAGCTGCTGGGCGAGGAGGTGACATGAGCGAAACAACGGATGTACGGCTGCAGCGTGTGTTTGCGCAGAGCGAGCCCGTGGCAGCAGAGGAATCGTTCGTTGCTGCGGTCAGCCTGCAGGTGGCTGCTCGGCGTGGGCGGCGGCGAGTCCGGAAGGTTGCGCTGGTTGCCCTGTTCGCTGTGGCGGTAGCCGCGGTGGCCTTCTGGCTTGCTCCTTATGCGCCGGTGGCGTTGCCTGACCAGGTTGCGAATGCCGCAAAGTCGGGCGTGATTCGCGTGCCTTACTATCTTTATCTGGTGCTGGGTGCCGTGGCGCTTCCACTCGCCGGCACTGCGTGGCTATTGCGTCGGCGTTGAGCGCCCCGCGCTATCTGGAGCGAGCCAGCACCAGCATCGTCAGCGTGCCTGCCACGATCCCCCACATGGCAGAACCAATGCCGGCGAGGGAGACGCCGGAAGCGGTGACGAGAAATGTCACGATGGCCGGTTCGCGCCCCGCTTCCTCTTTCAATGCGGCAGCCAGACTGCCGCCGATGGTCGCGAGCAGCGCGATACCGGCAATCGCCACGATCAGTTCGTGCGGAAACGCGGCGAACAGCGCCACCACCGTGGCGCCCGAAAGCCCGACGAGAAGATAGAACACACCCGCGGCAATCGCTGCCACATAGCGGCGCGCGGGATCATCGTGCGCATCGCGCCCCATGCTGATGGCGGCGGTGATCGCTGCAAGATTGAGGGCGAAGGCGCCGAATGGCGCGAACAGCAGATTCGCGACGCCAATCCAGCCCACCACCGGCGAGATGGGCGTCGCATAGCCGGAGGCCCGTGTCGCCGCAACGCCCGGCACGTTCTGCGAAGCCATGGTGACGATGAACAGCGGCAACGCGATGCCGATGGCGGCCATGAGGGAGAACTCCGGCATGACGAACACGGGCTTTACCAGCCGCCAGTCCAGTGCTTCGGTGCGCAGCAGACCCTGCCCCGCCGCCAGTGCCACGCCCACGAGTAGTGTCAGGATGATTGCGTAGCGCGGCAGCCAGCGGCGTGAGAGCAGATACGCGGCGAACATCGCGAGCACCAGCGCGAGCTGCGTTTTGCAGCGCCAGGAACGCATCGAGGCCGAAGCGCAGCAGTACGCCGGCCAGCATGGCGGATGCGATCGAGATCGGAATGCGATTGATCAGGCGCTCAAACGCGCCGGAGAACCCCGCGACGATGATCAGCACGGCCGAGATCATGAATGCGCCGATGGCCTCTGCCATCGAATAGCCTGCAGCGCTGCCGATGAGCAGCGCTGCACCCGGCGTGGACCATGCCGTGACCACCGGCATGCGATAACGCAGCGAGAGGCCGATGCAGGTGAGCCCCATGCCCATGCCGAGCGCCCAGATCCAGGAGGCGATCTGCTCGGGCGTAGCGCCCAGCGACTGCGCCGCCTGGAACACGACGGCGGCAGAACTCGTGAACCCGACCAGCACGGTCACGAAGCCGGCGGCAATGGCGGAGAGGGAATTGTCGCGAAGCAGCTGGCGCATCGGGCCTGCGAAGAGTGGGTGATTGGCGGGGAAGCAGCATAACTGCTGCGACTCTGGGTCAGGGATTGCGGATCTGAACTTTCCGCTGCGGTGCTGACCAGTCGTTGTGACCACCATCGATCAGGTGAAACCTGGCCTGTGCCCGGCTTGCCGCCAGTGCCTGCGCATGCCGCGCATGGATGACGGCATCCTGCCGCGCGCCGAACACATCCATGGGACCGTGGTAGTTCGCGAGTGATTCCACGTTGTTCCAGGAGTTGGCGAGCAGCAGACCGACTGGCGCGGAGCTCACGTGATCCCTGGCCACGGACTTCAGGTCTGTCGAACGGAACGATGAAGACCAGCTTGTCTGGCGGTTGCTTCAACGCGCCCAGCGTCGCAGCGGGACCGCTACCAATTGATTCCGCGACAACGCACACCGGTGTTTCCTTGAATCTCGCGCGCAGCGCCTCGTAGGCTTCGCGCGCCGCGGCATCCAGGCTGCTGCGCGAGGGCTTGCCAGCACGTTGGCCGTACCCGGGATACTCCATGATGAAAACCGAATCGCGTGGCGAGAAGGCTCCGAGGGCGTAGACGCGGTCGGCCGCTTGCCCTGCATTGCCGTGGAGCATCAGCCACACGTTCTCTGGCGCCTGAACCTCTCGCGCAAAACCCATGAGCTTGCCGTCGTGCATCCATCTGGTCAGTCCATGATCGTTGTCATGATGGGTGGGATAGAAGAGCGCGCCGCGAGTGAGGGATTCACACGCCTGCAAAAGTAGTGCGGCGGACATCACCAGCAGGATGGTGGCGAGCGGGCTTCGATGGGGAAACTTGCCGCGCACTATCTTGGACAGCCCGCCGCACTTTCCTGCAGCAGATTCGCCTGCAGGAACTTCTCCGCGAGATCCGGATGATCGTAGGCCTCATTGTGACTGCCATCGATCACCACGTGCTCATACTTGAAGGGGAACTTGTTTCTGGCGAGGCGCTGAACCACTGCCTCAGACATTTCCATGGAAGGCCAGAGTTCGTCGCGCTTGGCAGAGACAAGGAGTATCGGGCCATTGATCCGCTCAACGGCGATCGCCGCCTTTTCGACGGCAACTTTGTCCTTCACCATTTCATCGAAGGCCAGCCGGAGATTGCGACCCGGGCCCACAAGGAACGGAACCGCGCTCTCCGGGATCGGCACAAATGGCAACTGCTCGCCGTTCAGGCTGAATCCCGAGGTGTCGGCTGTGCTGGTGTGGGCCATGAACACGGCGTTGCCCGGCACAAGGCCGATCACTGCCTTGATGTCCGGGTAGTAACTCGCCAGCAACAGGGCCAGCTCACCGCCCTTCGAGCCGCCCATGACCGCGATGCACTTGCCGTTGATCAGTGGATTGCGCACCGCAGTCTCGATGGCCTGATGAACGCCCTCGAGGGCAATGCGATCGAGTTCTTTGGGTGCGCCGGGCGCCCCGAAGTAGCCGACTGCGAGGAACGCATAGCCTTTGGCCACATACGCTGCCACAGCAGGCTTCGCGAAATCGGAGTCGAAGAGATTGCCACCCTCGGCACCACCGAAACCAACGATCAGGGGTTGGTTTTTGCCGGTGCCCAGCGTGAGTTTTGCGTCTACCCGTCCGTGGTTCTCTGGCAAAGGCCTTGCCGGAGTTTCTGCGGGTTGCGCGGGCGGGCAGAAGCTCATGAGGGCCGTGACCAGCCCAACCGCCATTGCCTTCCCTGCTACGGTCATG
>CAVZRQ010000007.1:0-36782 GCA_963777735.1 uncultured Gammaproteobacteria bacterium
GTCAACACCTGCGATCCATTCCAACAGGCCCGTTCCGGCACGTGCACACGCTCCTCCAGCGAAACCCATGCATTACTGTTAACGCCGGAGTGGCCGAAAGTACAGGCCCCGCCAGACGAGCAGGCCGATGATCCAGAACTCACCCACCGTGGCTGGAACAGATAGAGCGCCGGCCAATGTGCCAGCGCTGGGCAGCAACACCGCGACGAACACGCTCAGCACGTAGCCCACGCCGCCCGAGATAAGGATCCACCCTAGCGCGCGATGGCCGATTCCGCTCTTCAGCACCAGCCATCCCATGGGCAGCAGCCAAAGTCCAAAGAACAGTGCACCGACCTGCCAGAAGCTCCCGCTGAGCACAAAGGCGAAGTGGCCCATCCACGGGTCTGCACCGGTGGAGCCGAGGGCGACAGCGAGCGCGGTAGAAGACGGCGCAGCGCTGGCCAGAATCGCGACAGCATTGACCATGCCGAACAGCGCCAGCGATGCGGCGGCGAAGGCGTCGACTTCGCGAAACAGCTTTGCGAACAAGACGGCAGCCAGGGCCTGGAACAGAACAATGCCCAGCTCCAGCGCGATGCCAGCGCGCGCCAGGCTTGCGTGCTCCACCAGGTTCGCCAGCGTCTTCGCTGGATCACCGTCGGCGTACAGCGCCGGACGGACCAGTAGGAAGCCCAGCGCGCCGGTGACGGCCAAGCCGAGATAGAAAAGACCAGTGAGCAGGCTGTCGCGCCGGGAAATCGTGACACTGGACATGAGAGTGCCTCCGCAAAATTTCACCTTACACTGTAAGTACACCACGCAGTGTAAGATGAACGCAAGCTCCTCCGTCGGCCTGTGGGGCACTCTGGAGATCCACTTGGTGCAGAAGACCCGTCGGCCCCTGACTCGCGCACGCGTGCTGAAGGCGGCCATAAAGGTGGCCGATCGCGAAGGATTGGCGGCACTGAGCATGCGACGCCTGGGCAAGGAAGTCGGCGTTGAAGCCATGTCGCTGTACAACCATCTGCCTGGCAAGGATGGTTTGCTGGAGGGGCTGGCTGAAGCGCTGACGGAGGAAATTTCGGCCGAGGCCGCGAAACGTCCTCTGGAGCTCACTGCCAACTGGAAGATTGATCTTCGCAGCCGTTGCCTCGCTGCGCGGCAGGTTGCGCTGCGGCACCGGTGGATGCCCGCCCTGTTTGCCACGCGAAAGTTCGTGCCGGGCGCGCTCTATCTGTACGTCGAGCAGATCGTGGCATTGCTTGTGGGTGCCGGCTTCAGCTATCAGATTGCGCATCGCGCATTGCACGCGCTCGGCAGCCTGATGTTCGGCTTCGTGCAGGAACTGTTCAGTCCGCCTGCTTCAGGCGGCAGGCTCAATACCGCGCAGGCGGAGGCGGAGTTCGCGCGCATGGCATCGGCCTTGCCACATCTGTGCGCCATGATTTCATCAGAGTTTCATGCTGCCGGGAACCCGACAATCGGCTGGTGCGACAGCCAAACCGAGTTCGAATTCACCCTCGACCTGTTGCTCGATGGGCTCGAGCGCTTGCGGGTAAATCCGGGTCACTCGGCGAGATAGCCCACTTCTCGCGTTGTTCAAGTGCTCGGAGCGAAGCGCGGCAGCGCCTCGGTGAGAGTTCCAGGTAGCAGTCACTCGCGAGCATCCGCTATGGGTCAGAACCGGGACTGCGAGAGTGGTGTCTGGTTCCAGGGAGTCAGTTGGTCTGCTACCGGCCAGAAGCGGTCCCTACATATTCCGAAATGCTGCTCACAAGGCGAAAATTCGCGGCCTGACTCCATTGGAAACTGGATCTACCACCCCATCTCGAAGTACTTCAGCCCTGGGCATCAAAGCGATCAAGTCAAATGAAGGATGCACTGCGCGTCATTGTGGTGGGTCTCCTGATCATGGCTGTGCTCTTCGGCACGTTGGGTGGCATACGTTGGGCGCGACGCGGTGGTACCGCTGCTCGCCTGGCTGCCAGTGCGCTCATGTTGGGGCTGGGTATGGGCATTGTGATCCAGCCGCCGCAGCAAGGCGTTGAGCAGGCGGAGGAAGAGCAAGACAAGACGGGCGGGGAGTCAGGTGATCCGCCCGTGTCGTAGCCTGCAAATGCCGGCCAGGTTCCTGATCTCCACCGCTAGGAAGCTGCCGCTCGGGACAGTCATCATCGCTGGATGTTGGTCCCCGGCCACCCCGAACCCAGACCCACCGGCATGTTCTTCATGAACGCCTCGACGGCGTGGATCTTTCCATCGTAGATATTGAAGGATTCCCAGACCGTCAGCTCTGTCCGCTGGCCCCCGTCACGCGGTGGGCGGTCGCCGCCCCATGCCATACGCAACCACACAATGCCCATGCGCTCGTCGAGGAAGTCCTGGCGATAGCCGCGGATCTTCGTGACTGATTTCACCAGCCCAACCTTGTCGATGGTCTTTTCGACGCAGTCTTCGGTGATGCGCACCTTTTCGGCCAAGGGCAGCCGGCTGACGTCGTGCGTCAAATGGCGTTCAAGAAGCGACGTGCGGCGGCCGAATGACCCGATCAGGGCCACTTCTTGCGCTGTGTATTGGTCCAGGGTGAGCCGCACATCACGCAGTCGTCACCAAAGAAATAGCGCTTCGCACCCTGATCGTTGTAGATCCAGTAGCGGAGCCAGGCGATCATCGCGGGTGCTTCGACTCCGGATTGGACGCCATCCACAGCGCGTGCAGGGTATCCGTGATTGGCGCCGTCCACCAGGCTGAAGAAGGTCTGCACCTGTGATGCCTGGTAGGTTGGAGCCAACCAGGACTGGCCGTCTCGCATGACGTCATTCGAGCCGCCTATCAAGAGGAGGGGCCCGTGGAGTTCGGCCTTCGCACTGTGGCCATGGATCGATACCACTGTGCTGATGGCCTTGTGCCCACCGATATCGACCGCACCGGTTCCTCCCACCGAATAGCCCATCGATGCACCGTGCGCGACGTCGAGCTTGCCCTCGAACGGGCTGCCCGCTTTGGTGTTTTGCTCGATGAGCCAATCCAGGCCCGCGATCATGCGCCTGTTGTTTTCCGGATTATTCGGCCCGGCATCGAGCTGCCGGCCAATGATCACGAAGCCGTGAGAGGCGATCCGCTGCAGCAGATTCATCATCGAGTCGACCGATCCACCAATGCCGGGTCCGAAGATGATGGGAGCGTGCAAAAAGCCATCCTTGCCCAAAGTCTCGGGCCGGACAATCGTGTATGTACCGTCCGGGCCAGTGTTGTTTTCGGAGCTTGTCTTGAAAGGTCCGAAGCTTGCGTAGTCGGCGGTTGGCGGCAAAGGCGAGACCGCGGTCGCCGCCTGGGCTTCGCCGAATGACGCCAGGACGAGCGACGAAAGAACAATCAACAACTGTCCGGTTTTCATGTATGCATCCTGCCCACTGTTAAAGGTATCCACCGCGCGATAAGCAGTAGTTTTCAGAACGATACTACGATTACGAAGGTGGACGGGACGGAGTTGAAGTGAACTCCGGGTCCCTCCATTCTGTAACTGTGTTTCCATTGGCGCTGCCGCATGCAGCTGGAGATCTCGTTTCCAATGGCCCTTGTCCCGCTGACCACTCCTTCATCTGAAGTCGAGCGCATGACAACCGTCGCGCTACTCGAGGCTTTTGGCATTGCCTGCTTCGGCAATGGCAGTGGATTCAACTCGCTCTACCCCGGTGCCCAGATCGGCAGCCGCAACGCGCTGGCCATCCTCGTACCGGATGAGCAGTTGATCGAGGCGAGGCAGGTCCTGGCGGCCCGGCCAGAGTGGGATGAGCCGGCCTAGCCCGCCAGGGCGATGTTCGCGACCAGCACTATCCAGAGCGCCAGCAACACCAGCCAGCTGACGAAGTAGGCATTGACCCTCTGCCGCAGGCGGTTGGTGCCGGTATGTACGAAGGTATGCACGGCGCGCGCGAGAACGTACAGCCACGCAAGTGCCAGCAGTGCAACGCTGACCTGGTTCACCGCCATTGCTGCCACGCAGGCCACGTAGAACAGCACCGGCGCTTCAAACAGATTGGTGAAATGACGCGCCAGCTTTGCCGAGGCCGCGGGTTCGGCGCCGTTCTGATAGATGCGGAAGTAGGCGGCGTCGACCTCACCGGTCTTGATGGCGCGCACCCTCGCCCGGAACAGCCTGACCAGCACGCTCATGGTGAGGCCCACCATGGCCGCCATCGGGTAGACAAGTAGCTGCGAATTCATCTGGCGGATCTCCGTGAAGCCATCCGGGTTCGTTCTATCACCCCCAACCCACCAGCACCATCGCCCCCATCGCGATGGCTGTAACGCCGGCCAGCCTGCCCGGCGTCAGTCGTTCCTTCAGGAAAACCACGGCGATCACGGCGGCAAACAGGATCGACGTCTCGCGCAGCGCTGCCAGCCGCGGCGTTGCCCCCAGCCGGAACGCGTACAACGCCAGGCCATACGTGACAATCGAAAGCGCTCCCGCGATCAGACCAGGCTTCCACTGCGCAGCGGCGGCGGCAAAGAATGCGGGCCCGCGCCAGATCGCGAACAGCACACCAATGCCGGTTCCCATGGTGAGGAACACCCAGACGATGTAGCTCTCGGCAGTTGGTGCGGCCCGAACTCCCTGGGCATCAATGACGGTATACGCCGCTATGCACAATCCGGTGGTGATGGCCCAGGTGAGCGCAGCGCGGGTTACACGGCCGGCGCTGATGCACAGCACACCCGCCACGACCAGTCCGATGCCGGCACCTACGGTGAGACTGATCGGCTCATCAAACGCCATGACGCTAGCCGCCGCAGCGACGGCCGGCGCGATTCCTCTGGCGATCGGATACGCCGCACTCATGTCTGCCCGCTCGAAGGACTTCACCAGAGCCACCAGATACACCATGTGCACGGCCCAGGATGCGGCGAGCCAGCCCCAGGCACCATGGGGCAATGACACCCAGATCGCCGCTGGGGCGATGAGCAGTGCACTGGATCCATCGATCAGCGCGCGACCCGAGATCTTGTCCTTTCCTGCCTTCAGAATCGCATTGACGATGGCATGCGCGAGGCCAGAGACCAGGATCAGTACTGCGGCGGCATCCAAGCGGAACTATTGCGCCTTGAAAGCAATGCCGTTGGCGAGCAACTGTTCATCCACAAACTTCGCCCACTGCCCATTCGGCGTCCAGGTCTTCTTCACATCCGCCCACGCCGCTGCAGGGTCTTCCTTCGCGTAGATCGCGCGATACAGGAACGTCACGGCCGAGGCGCGCATGTTCATCTGGCAATGCACCAGCACCTTCTGCCCTTTGTAGCGTTGCAGTGCGGCCGCGGTGGCGGCGAGGTGCGAGGCTTCCGGCGTCTGCCACGGAATCGGCACATGCACGAACTCGATGCCCTGCGCTTTGAGGATCTCTGCCTGATCGGCCACGGCATCCGCCGTGTTGCCAGGCGCCAGCGAAATCACCGCGGCATAACCTTCGGCCTTCAGCCGCAGCAGGGATTCCCGGGTGGGCTGGCCGGCGGTGACGAGGTTCGGACTCACCACCACGACATTGGGCGCGACGATGCCGGCAACCGGTTCAGGCGGTGCAGCCGCGAGTACCGGCAACGGCGCCAGACTCAGGCACAACAGGGCGGCAAACAGGCGGCGTCCGTAGCTCTCAGGAAGGTTTCGATTGCGGCTCGACATGTGATTCCTCTCGTGCAGCAACAGGCGCTTCTGGAGCACCTGCCGGTGTATGCAGCACACGCTGCGGGTAGGGAATGGTAATCCCCGCCGCACCGAATGCATCCCAGATGCCCAGAAACAGATCCGAGCGGACATTGTTGATGCCATCTTCCGGGTCACGGATCCAGAAGCGCAGCTCGATCTCGATGCCGTTATCGGCGAAGGCCATGATCCGTGCCACGGGGGCGGGCTCCTTTTCCACGCGCGGATGCGCCATGGCCACCTCCACCATCAGCTCCATCGCCTGCCGCGGATTGTCCTTGTAGCTGATCACCAGCGGCAGCTTCAGGCGGATCTGTCGATCGCCATAACTCCAGTTGATGACTTCCGAGGTGATGAGGTTTTCATTCGGAATGAGTGTGTCGACGCCGTCGCGGTCACGCACCACCACATATCGGGCGCGCAGCTCGAGCACCACACCGAATCGTGTGCCGATGGTGATGACATCGCCGGGGCGGATGGAGCGATCGCCCAGCAGCACGAAGCCGCTGACGAAATTCGCCGCGATGCGTTGCAGGCCGAAACCGAGGCCCACGCCAATTGCACCGCCGATCACCGTCAGCGCCGTGAGATCCAGCCCCACTGCCGTGAGGGCGACGAGACCGGCGATCAGCACCAGCATCACGCGTGTGACCTTGGCTACACCGAGGCGCACGCCAATCGGCAGCTGCGTCACCAGCAGGAAGCGCCGCTCGAACAGCCCGCCCAGATACGAAGCCGCGGCCACGAATGCGGCCACCACGAACAGGCCGCGCAATGCGTCGAGCAATGACACGCGCGTCTTGCCCAGCGGCAATGACACCGAGTCCACCACATCGACCACGGGCTGCAGCCGCTGCAGCAGAAGCAGGACGAGCAGTATCCAGATCACCCAGCCGGCAATGCGCTCCGCCATGCCCATCGGTCGCGGCGGATGCACCTGGCGCGAGATGGCATACAGGATCAGGCGGATGGGAAGCAGCAGGAATGCTGCGAAGGCGGCAGCGAGCAGCAACGTGCGCGGCTGCTGCAGCACCGACAACAGGCCATAAGCCAGCAATGCCGTCAACAAAGACACTGCTAGTCACCAGCACGCGCTGGCCAAGTGGATAGGACGGATGAACGCGCCGGGGACGCATTCTCCAGATCGTCAGCGCCGCAACGATCGGCAGCAGCAGCAGCGCCAGGGCCTGCGCGGGCCAGAACTGCGCCCACGGCGTCAGCATCGTCTGCTGCAACCATTCACCCGGAACCCGCAGCAGGAGGTCCAGGTTCATACCGCTCAGCCCGTTGCGCGGTCAGACATCGAGGTTCGCCACCGTCAGCGCATTCTTCTCGATGAACTCGCGCCGCGGCTCCACCTGGTCACCCATCAGCGTGTTGAAGATTTCATCGGCCGCGATCGCATCCTCGATCCGCACCTGCAGCAGACGCCGCGTCTCCGGATTGATGGTGGTATCCCACAGCTGCTCGGGGTTCATCTCGCCCAGACCCTTGTAGCGCTGCATGGTCTGGCCCTTGCGCGCCTGGTCGAACAGCCAGGTGATGGCTTCCTTGAACGAACCCACGTCGCGACGCTGGTTGCCGCTGGTGACATGCGCGCCCTCGCCGATCATGCCGTCCAGCGTGGTGCCGAGCTCGGCGATGTGCCGGTATTCGGCCGAGGTGAAGAACTCGCGCGGCAGCGCCTTGTCGGTGTAGCTGCCGTGTTCCACGCGGCGCACCAGGATGCGCGCGGCGCGGCCGCCCTCGCCGTCCACGGCTTCGACGCCGGCCTGCACCTTGATCTGGTACTGGCGGTTGGAATCGTTGCGCAGGTTGATCTGGCGCTCGAGCTGCGCGCTCCAGTCGCGCAAGCTGTCGGGCTTGTCGAAGCTCTCGGCAGAGAGCACCGGCGTGTAGATCAGCTGCTCCAGCAGCCGCGCGTCGTAGCGGCGGCTCCAGCGCTTGATGATGGCCTGCACTTCCATGTACTGCCGGGCCAGCATCTCGAGGCCGGCGCCCTGCAGCGGCGGCGCGCCAGCCGTCACGTACAGCGCGGCATCGTCCACCGCGTTGTTCAGCAGGATGGCGTTGAGCTCGAGATCGTCCTTCACGTACATCTCGTTCTTGCCGCGCTTCACCTTGTAGAGCGGCGGCTGCGCGATGTAGATGTGGCCGCGCTCGATCAGCAGCGGCATCTGGCGATAGAAGAACGTCAGCAGCAGCGTGCGGATGTGGGATCCGTCGACGTCCGCGTCGGTCATGATGATGATGCGGTGGTAGCGCAGCTTGTCGATGTTGAATTCATCGCGGCCGATGCCGCAGCCCAGCGCGGTGATCAGCGTGCCGACTTCGGCCGATGAAATCATCTTGTCGAAGCGCGCGCGCTCGACGTTCAGGATCTTGCCCTTCAGCGGCAGGATGGCCTGGGTGCGGCGGTCCCGGCCCTGCTTGGCGGAGCCACCTGCGGAATCGCCCTCGACGATGAAGATCTCCGACAGCGCGGGATCCTTCTCCTGGCAATCGGCGAGCTTGCCGGGCAGCCCGGCGATGTCCAGCGCGCCCTTGCGGCGCGTCATTTCGCGCGCCTTGCGCGCCGCTTCGCGTGCACGCGCGGCGTCGAGGATCTTGCCGACGATGGCCTTGGCTTCCTGCGGGTGCTCCAGCAGGAACTCGGCGAGCTTCTGGCCACCGCGGTTTCGACCACGCCCTTCACTTCGGAAGAAACGAGCTTGTCCTTCGTCTGCGACGAGAACTTCGGATCGGGCAGCTTCACGGAAAGGATCGCCGTCAGGCCTTCGCGCGAGTCATCGCCCGTGGTCTGGATCTTTTCCTTCTTCGCTTCCTTGTCGATGTAGTCGTTCAGCGTGCGCGTGAGCGCCGCGCGGAAACCCGACAGATGCGTGCCGCCATCGCGCTGCGGAATGTTGTTCGTGTAGCAGAGCATCGTCTCCTGGTAGGAGTCGTTCCACTGCAGCGCCACTTCGACGCCGGTGTTGCCTTCCTGCGTGCTGAACCAGAACACGCTGGGATGCACGGCGGAGCGCGCGCGATTCAGATGCCCGACGAATGCCTTCAGGCCACCCTCGTGCTGCGAACACATCGGCCTTGTCGTCGCGCTCGTCGGTGAGCTCGATGCGCACACCGGAGTTCAGGAACGAAAGTTCGCGCAGCCGCTTGGCGAGGATTTCGTATTCAAACGTGATGTTGTTGAAGATCGTGGGCGAGGGATGGAAGCGGATCGTGGTGCCGCGTTCGGTGGTGACACCCGTCTCGGCCAGGGCAGCAACCGGGTTGCCGAGCTGGTAACGCTGCGTGTACGTCTTGCCCGCGCGATGGATCGTCAGGTCCAGCACATCCGAAAGCGCATTGACGACCGACACGCCAACGCCATGCAGACCGCCGGAGACTTTGTAGGAGCTGTCATCGAACTTACCGCCGGCATGCAGCACGGTCATGATGACTTCGGCCGCTGAGCGCCCTTCTTCGGGGTGGATGTCGACGGGAATGCCGCGACCGTTGTCGCGCACGGTGACGGATTCATCCGCGTGGATGACTACCTGGACCCGGGTGCAATGCCCCGCCAGGGCCTCGTCGATGGCGTTATCGACGACTTCAAACACCATGTGGTGCAGACCGGTGCCGTCATCGGTGTCACCGATGTACATGCCAGGCCTTTTCCGCACTGCATCAAGACCCTTCAAGACCTTGATTTTACTGGAATCGTAGACTTCTTCAGAGCTCATCTATCCACCCGGTGTTTGCTCCTTATTATTATAGCCGCTGAACGGCTCCTTGTTCCACGTGAAACACACGCTCGGGTTTGCCGAAGATTCCGAGGTCCGGATCCAGCGAAGTGATGATCAGCTGGCAGTCCAGTTCGGCCACCAGTTGCACCAGTGCAGCCAGCCGCTGCGAGTCCAGCTCGGCGGCCGGGATCGTCCAGCAGCAAGGTGGGTGGCGAGCTCTGCAGCTCCCGCAGGCGGCGCAGCAAAGCCAGCACCATCGCAGCCGCCACCAGTTTCTGCTGTCCTCGGGAGAGACTCTCCCGCGCCGCCTTGCCGGCAACCCGCAGGTGCACATCAGCGCGCTGCGGTCCGGCCAGCGTGCTGCCTCGCGCCCGGTCCCGCTCCAGGCCGTCTGACAGCGCCTCGGCCAGGCTGCGCTCGGCAGACCAGCCCCGGAAGTAGCTCCACTCCAACTCCAGGCCCGAGAGCCGCTGGACCGCCTCAGTGAGGTACGGGCGGACGGATTCGAACCAGCGCGCCCGGAACAGGGCCACCTGCTCCCCGTGCTGCGCAATCTCCACATCCCAGGGGCTGGCATCCCCACCCTGCTTCAGTACCGCATTCCGCTGCCGCAGCGCCCGGCTGAACCGCAGCCAATGCTCCAGGAAGCCATGTTCCACGTGGAACACTCCCCAATCCAGCCAGCGCCGCCGCTCCCCCGGAGCCCCCTCCACCAGCCGATGCACTTCCGGATCGATCACTTCCACGAAGAACGCCCCGGGCAGCTCGGCCAGGCTGCGGACATCCGCCCCATCCAGCCGCGCGGTATAGGACTCGTCCCGTCGGTATTCAAAACCGATGCGATGGGCCGGTTCGACGGTCTGGGCGAACAGCTGCAGGCTGCTGGCCCCGCGGGCGATCAATTGTTCGGTGTGCCGGGTGCGGAACGAGCGCCCTCGCCCGACCAGGAACACGGACTCGAGGATGGAGGTCTTGCCGGAGCCATTGGCGCCATGGATCAGATTCAGGCGCGGACCGAACTCCAGCGCCACCTGGTTCAGGCAGCGCAGTCCGGACACTTTGAGGGATGCCAGGCTCACAGCTGGCGGCCAGCGGCTTACAGCCGCATTGGCATCACGACGTAGCGCGACTGGGTGGTGCCCGGCGAGCGGATCAGGCAGCTGCTGTTGGCATCGGTCAGGCCGATCTCGACCGTCTCGGTATCGACGGCCGACAGCGCATCCAGGAGATAGGTGACGTTGAAGCCGATCTCCATCTCCTCGCCCTTGTAGTCGATCTCGACTTCGTCCTGCGCCTCTTCCTGCTCCGGGTTGTGCGCCTGCAGCTTCAGGGCGTCCTTGGCCAGACTCACCCTCACCCCGCGGTACTTCTCGTTCGAGAGAATCGCCGTACGCTGCAGTGCAGCACGCAACAACTCCCGGTCGACCACCACCGTCTTGCTGGGGTTCGCCGGGATCACGCGGCCATATTCGGGGAACTTGCCGTCAATCAGCTTCGAAGTGAAGCGAATATCGCCGATCTGCAGCCGAATGTGATTCGAGCCGATCATGATCTCGACTTCGCCGGTTGGCCCCAGGATGCGCTGCAATTCCAGCACGCCCTTGCGCGGCACGATCACCTGCTGGGCATTGATGGCCTTGCCGCTGACCGCCAGCACCGCCTCGGCAATTGCCAGACGATGACCGTCAGTCGCAACCGTTCGCAGCAACTTGCCGTCTGTTTCGAGCAAAGTACCGTTCAGGTAATAACGCACATCCTGCTGCGCCATCGAAAAATGGGTCTTGGTGATCAGCCGGCTGAGCTCAGCCTGGGGCAGGGTGAGCGTCTGGGTGGCATTCACCGAATCCACCACCGGAAATTCGGAGGCGGCGAGGGTAGAAAGCACGAAACGGCTGCGACCTGCGGCGATCTTGATCTTTTCTCCGTCCATCGTGACGGTAACTGCCGCATTCGCGGGCAGCGTCTTCGCAATCTCCAGCAGTTTGCGCCCTGGCACCGTGATCTCGCCGGGTTGCCCAACGTTCACTTCACCCGATGCCACGAGCTCGACTTCCAGATCCGTGCCGGTAACCGACAGCCGGTTGCCCTTGGCTGCCAGCAGCACGTTCGCCAGCACCGGCATGGTCTGCTTGCGCTCCACCACGCCGATGACGGCCTGCAGTGGTCCGAGTATCTGTTCCCGAGTCGCGCTGAATTTCATGAGCAAACCTTGTGCTTCGTTCCGGATGGATCTTAATCGGAAGTCTTAATCTTTAAGACTATTACTGTCGTAATAGGGCCTGTGGACAGCGAGGATAAATCACGAAGCCCTTATGGGTCATGACTTTACGACGACATTCACGCCGGTCAATCTGGCGAACGACCTGTCTTTCTCCTGTTGACCGCCTGTGGATAATTCCATCCACATTTTCATACCGTTTTTATCCCCAGCCTTGTGCACACCGTTGTGCACAGGATTTCAGCCCGTGAGGATGCGCAGCAGGTTGGAATAATCCTCCTGCACCCGCGGCTCGCTGGCCTGCAATTCCTTCACGCGTTTGCACGCATGCATCACCGTGGTGTGGTCGCGCCCGCCGAACGCGCTGCCGATCTCCGGCAGGCTGTGCGCGGTGAGCTCCTTCGACAACGCCATCGCGATCTGCCGCGGCCGCGCCACCGAACGGCTGCGTCGTTCCGACAGCAGCTCGGCCATGCGCACCTTGAAATAATCGGCCACCGTCTTCTGGATGTTCTCGATGGTCACGAGGCGCGCCTGCAGGTTCAGCAGATCCTTCAGCGCTTCCTTCGCGAATTCCAGCGTGATCGGCGCGCCAGTAAAGCGCGCATTCGCAATGATCCGCCGCAGCGCGCCTTCGAGCTCCCGCACATTCGAGCGGATGCGCTTCGCGACGAAAAAGGCTACTTCTTCCGGCAAATCCACATGCGCAGCCTGCGCCTTGCTGATCAGGATGGCGACGCAGGTCTCGAGTTCCGGCGGCTCGATCGCCACCGACAATCCCCAGCCGAAGCGCGACTTCAGCCGTTCCTCGAGGCCCGGGATCTCCTTCGGGTAACGATCCGAAGTCATGATGATCTGCGCCTGGCCTTCGAACAGCGCGTTGAAGGTGTGGAAGAATTCTTCCTGCGAGCGATCCTTGTTGGCGAAGAACTGGATGTCGTCGATGAGCAGCGCCGAGAGTCCGCGATACGCGCTCTTGAACTCGTTCATCGTGTTGTGGCGCAACGCCTGCACCATGTTGTCGACGAAGCGCTCGGAATGCACATAGGCCACGCGCGCCGCCGGGTCGCGCTGCTTGATCACATGCCCCACGGCCTGCATCAGATGCGTCTTGCCAAGGCCCGTGCCGCCATAGATGAACAGCGGGTTGTAGGCCTTGCCCGGGTTCTCGGCCACCTGCATGGCGGCAGCCTTGGCGAAGTGATTGCTCTTGCCTTCGACAAAGCGGTCGAAGGTGGAATCGGCATTGAGCTTCACGCCGATCTGCAGCGAGGATTCCGTGACCGCACGCTTGGTGGCAGGGCGGGGCGCATCGCCGTTCGCAGCCGGCGGCGGGGCAGAGCTGCCGGTTTCCACCAGCACACCGACATCCGTCCCCACCAGTTCCCGCAGCAATGCGGCAATGCGGGGTGCCGCATGCTGCTGCACCCAGTCCACCGCATAGCGATTGGGCGCCAGCAGCCGCAGCTGGCCATCTGACTCCACGGCCTGCAGCGGGCGCAGCCAGGTGTTCACCTGTTGTTCCGGCAGTTCGTCGGCCAGCCGATCCAGCACTCGGGTCCAGAGTTCTGACATTTCCAAAAGTGCGGGTCCGGCTGGGCGATCAAGGGGGGAGGGCGAGTCTACTCGCCTCGGCTCGACTTGCCATAGGCTGCAACTGGCAATCACTTCCGGCCTGTTTCTGCGTGGCCGGTGTTGACTTGGACCGGCACCGTGCGTACCCTGCCGGACCCGAATTTTCCGACCCGTTGAAGCATCGCCATGGCAACAAAACGCACATTCCAGCCGAGCAAGGTCAAGCGTGTCCGCACGCACGGCTTCCGTGCACGCATGGCCACCGCCGACGGTCGCAAGGTCCTGGCTCGCCGTCGCGCCAAGGGCCGCAAGCGCCTGATCCCGTAACGCAGCGGCTCGCGCCCATGACCGGCGCGCCTGTTGCCCGGCAGGGCTTTGCCCCGCATCAGCGCATCCTCAACCAGGCTGCATTCGATGCCGTCTATTCCCGACGCCAGCGCGTGATGGACAATTTCTTCTCCATCAACGTGGCCTCCAACACCCTCGGCTATCCGCGCGTCGGCCTTTCGATCGGCAAGAAAGCCGTCGGCAATTCCGTGGCCCGCAACCGGGTGAAGCGCCAGGTGCGCGAATCCTTCCGGCACATTGCCGCGCAGCTGCCCGCCATCGATGTGGTGGTTGGTGCGCGCAACGGCGCCCGGACCGCGCATAATGCGCGCCTGCAGGAGAGCCTCGACGGCCTCTGGAAAGAGATCCAAAGACGATGCGCCGTATCCTGATTGGATTGATAAGAGGGTATCAGACCATCATTAGTCCACATCTGGGCCAATGCTGCCGTTTTCACCCGACCTGCTCCTGCTATGCCCGTGAAGCAATTGAAAGACATGGCCCGATAAAGGGACTGTCGCTCACGACCAGACGAATCCTCCGTTGCCATCCCTTCAATGAAGGCGGGATCGACCCCGTACCATGAAACATCTGCGAACCATCTTGTGGACAGGCCTTGGCCTGGCCCTGCTGCTGAACTATCAGACCTGGGTTTCCGATTACGCCCCGCGTGATGCCGCCGCTGCGGCCGCTGCGGCACAGGCCGCGCAAGACGAAAGGGTCACCAATCCGCTGGCTGGCACTGTGCCGCAGGTGAACGTGCCCGGAACGCAGGCCGCACCGGCGACCAGCGCTGTACCTGCTGTTCCTGCCGCGGCCGCACCCGTAGCTGCCGGCGACGTGCCCGTCGTCGCCGCGCCGGCGGCCGCGCCCACCGCCGAAGTGGCGGCCAACGCGCCGGCCACCATCCTCAACGTGCGCACCGACGTGCTCGATGTGGATGTGAGCCTGCGCGGTGGCGAGCTCACGCGTGCCGACCTGCTGAGCTACCCCGTGGTGAAGGGCCAGGCCACCCCGATCCGCCTGCTGCGCAATCAGGGCCCCGGCGATCAGTACCTGCTGCAGACCGGTCTCGCCGGTGCCGGCAGCACCGCCGCGCCCGAAGCCTTCCCCACGCATCTCGCGCTCTTCCACAGCGACTTCTCCGGCTTCCTGATGGACAGCAGCCTCGAACGAGCTGCGCGTGCCGCTGGAGTGGACCTCGCCGGAAGGCGTCGAAGTCGTGAAGACGCTGATCTTCCGCCGCGGCTCCTATCGCATCGATGTGGAATACGAGGTGAAGAACCCCACCGCAGCGCCCTGGTCCGTCGCCGCCTATGCGCGGATCCTGCACGACCGGCCCGGCCATCAAACGCTCCTACTTCAATGTCGACAGCTACTCCTTCACCGGCCCGGCCTACTGGGACGGCACCAAGTACGACAAGCTGAAGATCACCAACAAGGAAGACGCCAGCCTCAACCGCGATATCGCCGGTGGCTGGCTCGCCTCGCTGGAGCACCACTTCGTCGTGGCCATTGCGCCGGAGCAGTCCGAAACCCATCGCTTCACGCTCGGCGTGCGCGGTGATGAATACCTCGGCACCGATGTCGGCCCGGCGGTCACCGTTGCGGCCGGCAGCACGGCCACCATCAAGCAGACGCTGTTCGTCGGCCCGAAGCTGCAGGCACAGCTCGAACCCATCCATCCCGAGCTCGGCCGCGCGGCCGACTTCGGCTTCCTCACTTTCCTCTCGCGCCCGCTGTTCTGGCTGCTCGACCAGGCGCACAAGATCTTCGGCAACTGGGGCCTCGCGATCATCGCGATCACCTTCCTGCTGAAGCTCGTGTTCTATCCGCTGTCGGAAGCCAGCGGCAAATCGATGGCGAAGATGAAGCTCGTCGCGCCGCGCCTCAAGCAGCTGCAGGAAACCTACAAGGACGATCGCCAGAAGCTCGGCACGGCGATGATGGAGCTCTACAAGAAAGAGAAGATCAATCCGGCCTCGGGCTGTCTGCCCATGCTGGTGCAGCTGCCGGTGTTCCTGGCCTTCTACTGGGTGCTGCTCGAGAGCGTCGAGATGCGCCAGGCGCCGTTCTTCGGCTGGATCCAGGATCTCTCCTCGCGTGATCCGTTCTACATCCTGCCGCTGATCATGGCCGGCGCGATGTTCCTGCAATACAAGCTGCAACCCACCCCGGCCGATCCGATCCAGGCCAAGGTGTTCATGATCCTGCCGATCGTGATGTCGGTGACGTTTGCGTTCTTCCCGGCCGGCCTCGTGCTGTACTGGGTCACGAACACCATCCTCACCATCGCACAGCAGTGGAACATCAATCGCCGCATCGAGGCGGCGAGCGCAGCTTCCAACCGCAACTAGCGCAATCTAACGGGAGGGCGGCTTCGGGCCGCCCACTCCCTTCTGCTGGCTGGCATCCATGTACGCCCGAAGCAGGGCATTCATGCGCGACTGATACCCCGGACCCTGCGCCCTGAACCAGTCCACTACATCTGCATCGATGCGCAGGGAAAGCAGTGTCTTTGGTGGCATGGGCTTCAACCCGACTCGCCAGACGCCGCGGGCAAACATCGCCGGTGTCCATTCCGGATTCTCGTCGTCGACAATGATGTCTGCATCGCGCATGCGGTGCAGCCGCGCATAGTCAGTCTGCGATCTGGGAGAAGAAGATTTGCGCTTCGCCACGGTTAGCCTTTCGAAGTGAAATTATCCGGATGGAATCGCGCCTTTCTGCGTGGACAACAGTAACCACATTGCCACGCAGCAATCCGAGAGTGACATGCCGCTGCTCAACGTAGTTGCGCCGATCGTCTCTGGTGAAGGTAGGGCCGGAAAAGATCTCGGCAGCATCACGGAAATCGATGCGGTGTTTCCGCAGATTGGCGAGTCGTTTGGTTTCATCCCATTCGAAGATCACTGTAGCTACATTTCGTGTATATAGCAATCACGGGAAACTGGCTCCAGTGTGGCGTGCGCTGTACCGTGGACGCGGCTCGGGAATCTGGTGTGTTTGTCTGGAATTGACCTATGACAAAGTCCGAAATGCAGCGCGAAAGTCACGACACCATCGTTGCCGTGGCCACCCCACCGGGCCGCGGTGGGGTCGCGGTGGTGCGGGTGTCGGGGCCGGCTGTGCCGGCCATTGCCATCGAACTGCTGGGCGCCTTGCCGACCGCGCGTTACGCCACTTTCTCGCGCTGGCAAGACGCCGCCGGCGCATTGATCGACATCGGCCTTGCGCTGTATTTCCCCGCGCCGCATTCCTTCACCGGTGAAGCCGTGCTGGAACTGCAGGGCCATGGCGGCGATGTCGTGGTTGCCTCACTGATCGAGCGCATCGTCGAGCTCGGCGCGCGCCGCGCGCGGGCAGGGGAGTTCAGCGAACGCGCCTTCCTCAACGACAAGATCGATCTCGCGCAGGCCGAAGCCATCGCCGATCTCATCGATGCCGGCTCACGTCGCGCTGCGCAGGCCGCGCTGCGTTCCTTGCAGGGCGAGTTCTCGGAGCGGGTGAACGCCACGCGCGCGGCGTTGATCTCGCTGCGCGTGTACGTGGAAGCCGCCATCGATTTTCCCGAAGAAGAAATCGATTTCCTCGCCAGCGCCGAACTGCGCGAACGCCTGGAAGATGTGCAGCAGCGCCTGACCTCCGTGCTCGCTGCGGCAGAGCAGGGCGCCGTGCTGACGCGCGGCCTCACCATCGCCATTGCCGGCCGGCCCAATGCAGGCAAGAGCACGTTGATGAATCGCCTGGCTGGCCACGATGTCGCCATCGTCACGCCCGTGGCCGGTACCACGCGCGATCTGCTGCGCGAGCGGATCGAGATCGAGGGCGTGCCGGTGGAACTCATCGACACCGCCGGCCTGCGCGATGCCACCGGCGATGCCATCGAAGCCGAAGGCATGCGCCGCGCACGTGCCGCGATCGCCCGCGCGGACCATGTGCTGTTCGTGATCGATGGCGCAGCAGATCCGGCGGGCGAATCCTTTGCAGCCGAGCGCGAGGCCTTGCCGGAAGGTGTGCCCGTCACACTCGTCATGAACAAGTGTGACCTCGCGGCGTCGAACGCCGCGGATTCCGCAAACCTCCCGAGCGCAATGACACCAGCAACTGGCGTGCATGGGCGTCTGCCGATTTCCGCAGCAACCGGCGAGGGCATCCCCGCATTGCGCGCGCTGCTCGCCGCATCCGCCGGCCAGAGCGACGCCGGCCCCGGCGCCTTCTCGGCCCGTGCCCGTCATGTCGATGCACTGCGCCGCGCGGCACAGCACCTCGACCAGGCGCGTTCGCAATTGCTGTCGAAGCAGGGAGAACTCGCGGCCTTCGAGCTGCGCGCCGCGCAGCAGCAACTGGGCGAGGTGGTCGGCGATGTAACCAGCGACGAACTGCTCGGCCACATCTTCGGCAACTTCTGCATCGGGAAGTAGTCAGAAAAGGCTGGCCCCGACACGCGACTTTTTGAAGCCGGGCCACGTCTATACTCGGAACAACATTCCTACAGGGGGTTCGACATGCGAAACAAACTCACGGCAAAGCTGGCGCTGCTGGCCATGGCCACGCTCGGCGCCGGCGCTGTACTGGCGCAGGCCCCACCGGCTGGTGGCCCACCTCCTGGCGGTCCGCCGCGCGGCGGCGGCGGTGGCTTCGTCATCTCCACGAGCATGCTGGTAGAGAGCAACTCCTTCCCCGATGGCGGCATCGTCCCGGCGAAGAACTCCATGAATGGCGGAAACGTCCAGCCAGACTTCAAGATCACCGGCATTCCGGCCACTGCGCAGAGCGTCGTCCTCGTTTTCCACGACATCGAAATCGTGGTGGGTACCCCCGACAACGACAACATGCATTGGATGGTCTGGAACATTCCCGTCACCAATGGCACCGCCATGATGGAAGAGGGCAAGTTGCCAGAAGGCGCAATGGGCAAGGGAGGCCGCGGCCCGGGGTACATGGGTCCTGGCGCGCCCGCCGGCGTGCGCTATCACCACTACGTGTTCGATTTCTTCGCGGTCAACTCGAAGATCGACCTGCCAGCAACCGCAGGCCGCCCCGAACTGTTCGAGGCCATGAAGGGCAAGGTTGTCGGCAAGGCATCCTATGTGGGTCGCTTCAAGGGTGAAGCCGGTGCGGGTGGCCCGCCCCGTGGTCCGGGTGCGCCAGGCGCCGGCCCCGGTGGCCCACCGCCAGCGCCAGGCGCCCGTTAAGCGCACATCGCCCGTTGATTCCCACCGCCGCGCGAAGCACTCGCGCGGCGGTGGCGTGATGGCGGCTAGGCTGGCGCGCATGAGCCCAAGCCCGACCGACTGGATCCGCCTTCACACCGATTCCCTGACTGCCGAGATCGATCCGCAAGGCGCGCAGCTTTCCGTGCTGCGCGATGCCATTGGCAACGATCTGCTCTGGAATGGCGATGCCGATTTCTGGAACGGCCGCGCTCCCATCCTGTTTCCCATCGTCGGGGCCCTGAACGAAGGCCACTATTCCTGGCGACGCGATCGCTATGCGCTGCCGCGCCATGGCTTCGCGCGCGGCCGGCGTTTCGAAGTGGTGCGCAGCAATGAACGCGAGGCCGTGTTCCGACAGATCGCCGATGCCGAAACCTTGAAGGTGTATCCCTTCCGCTTCGAGCTCGACGTGGCATTTCGCATCGAAGGCGCCGCACTGCAGATCGAAGCCACCGTGCGCAACACCGGCAACGAGCCCATGCCCGCGAGCCTCGGCTTTCATCCCGCGTTCCGCTGGCCGCTGCCTTTTGGCGAGGCGCGAGACGCGCACTACATCGAATTCGAAACCGAAGAGCCGGGCCGCATCCGCCGTCTCGATGCCGGTGGTCTGCTCACCGACGAGCGTCATCCCTCTCCCGTGCAGGGCCGGCGTCTGCCTCTGCAGGACGCCCTGTTCAAAGAGGATGTCGTGATCTTCGATCACATGAAGAGTCGCCGACTCAGCTACGGCGCCGCTACCGGCCCCCGCCTACAGGTGAGCTTTCCCAACGCCACGCACCTCGGCCTGTGGAGCAAACCCGGCGCCGGCTTCCTGTGCATCGAACCCTGGCGTGGCGTGGCGGATCCGGTGGGCTTCACGGGTTCGCTGAACGACAAACCCGGCGTATTCCGGGTGGCGCAGGGCGCGAGGCAGTCGCTGCAGATGCGCATCGAACTGACGCAGCCCGGAATTTCCAGCACCTGAACCCCGCGGTCGTTGCTACCGCCAACCCGCAGTACTAGCCTTGCAGCCTATGAGCCCGACCCCATCCCGCACCGGACGCCATTTCCGGCTGCGCACTACCGCGGCGCTGATCGCCTCAGCCCTGGCCGCTGGTTTTGCGTTGCCCGGCATGGCTGCCGAGCCTGCGCCCGCCGCGGATGCGCACGCCCGCTGGACCCTGATCGAACGCTACTGCTACGACTGCCACAACACCACGGACTGGGCCGGTGGCGCCGCCTTCGACACCATGTCCTTCGACACCCTGGGCAGCGACGCCAAGGTCTGGGAATCCGCCGTGCGCAAACTGCGCGCCGGCTTCATGCCGCCACCTGGTGTGAAGGAGCGCCCTGACCAGAAATCCGTCGAGGGCCTGATCGGCTTTCTCGAGACCCGGCTGGATGCGGAACAGGTTGCGCCGGCGCCAGGTCGCGTGCCGCTGCGTCGCCTCAACCAGCGCGAATACGCCAACGCCGTGCGCGATCTCATCGGTGTCGAAGCCGATGTGGCCACGCTGCTGCCCGCCGATCGGCGCAAGGATGGCTTCGACAACGACGCCGCGCATCTGCAGGTCTCGCCTTCCTATCTGGATCAATATCTCTCTGCCGCGCGCAATGTGGCGCGGCAGGCCGTGGGCAATCCGAAGGCGCAGCCCGTCACCACCAGCTACGGCACGCTGGCCGACATGGTCATCGCGCTCGCGGCCGAAGGCCTGCCCGGCTCGGGTTCGCAGCTGATCTACAAGGAAGGCATGCCCTTCGGCACGCGCGGTGGCATCAGCTTCCTGCACGATTTTCCCGCAGCGGGCGAATACGCGCTGACCATCGGCGATCTCGCTTCAGGCCGGCAGATCCCGCGCATGGAATTCAGCAACACCGTGATCGCGCTGCTCGATGGCAAGGAATTCTTCCGCACCGAAGTCGGTGGCGAGCGCGACCAGAAGGCCATCGACCAGAAGCAGGAATCGGCCGTCGCCGATATCAACTCGCGCCTGCGCGACATCCGCTTCCAGGCACCGGCCGGGCAGCACCGCATCGCCGTCACCTTCCTGAAGCGCAGCAATATCGAGAGCGAGGAGCGTTTCCCCTCGAACCCCGCCGAAGGTGGCGAAGTACGCCAGGCCTTCCTCAGCGCATTGCAGGTGCGCGGCCCGATGAAGATCGAAGGCTTCCGCGAATCTCCCGCGCGCGCGAAGATCTTCCTCTGCCAGCCATCGCAGGCTGCACAGGAAGCCGCCTGTGCGCGGCAGATCATCAGCACTCTCGCGCAGCGCGCCTTCCGTCGCCCGGTTTCCGAGGCGATGCTGCAACCGCTGCTCGCCTTCTATGAAAGCGGGCACCAGGCGGGAGGATTCGAAACCGGTGTGCGCGATGCACTCGCGGCCATTCTCGCGAGCCCTTACTTCCTGTATCGCGTGGAAGGTGGCGGCGCCGACAGCACCTACACACTCACGGATGTGGAGCTCGCCTCGCGGCTGTCGTTCTTCCTGTGGGGCAGCATTCCCGACGACGCGTTGCTGCAGGCCGCAATGCGCGGCGAACTCGCGAAACCCGCAGCGCTCGATGCCGAAGTGCGCCGCATGCTGGCGGATCCCCGGGCCAAATCACTGAGCACGGATTTCGCGTTCCAGTGGCTCGGCATGGCAAAGCTCGATGAAATCGAACCCGATTCGCGTCTGTTCCCGAATGCCAGCGGCACCCTCGATGCGCGACCGTTCCTGAAGCGCGAACTCGAACTCTTCGTCGACAGCGTGCTGCGCAGCGAGCAGCCCATCACCGCGCTGCTCACCGCCGATTACTCCTATCTGAATGAAACCCTGGCGATGCTGTATGGCATCGACACCGTGAAGGGCGGCCAGTTCCAGCGCGTGACGCTGCCGGATTCGAAGCGCCATGGCCTGCTCGGCAAGGGCGCAGTGTTGATGGCCACGGCCTACCCGAACCGCACGGCCCCGGTGCTGCGCGGTGCCTGGATACTCGAGCGCATGATGGGCACGCCCGCCGCACAGCCGCCGCCGAATGTGGGCGATCTGAAAGACGACGCGCGCACCAAGCCCGCCACGCTGCGCGAACGCTTCGAGCAGCACAGCCGCAATCCCACCTGCTTCTCCTGCCATGGCGTGATGGATCCGCTGGGCTTCGCGCTCGAGAATTTCGACACCGTGGGCCAATACCGCACGCGTGATCCGGAAACCGGAGGCGCGGTGGATACCGCCGGCGTGCTGCCCGATGGCACGCAGATCAGCGGCCCCGATGATCTGCGCAATGCCCTGATGGCCCGCCCCGAACAGTTCGTGCAGACCGTCACCGAACATCTGATGAGTTATGCGCTGGGCCGCCACGTGGACCATCGCGACATGCCCGTCGTGCGCGGCATCGTGCGCACGGCCGCCCGCGACAACAACCGTTTCGCATCCATCGTCAGCGCCATCGTGGCGAGCGATGCGTTCCGCCGCCGCGAAGCGGCGAAGCCTGCGACCACCGTGGCCGCGGCAGGAGGCCCATAGCCCATGTTCATCACGAAGAAACATCTCTCGCGTCGCACCCTGCTGCAGGGAGCAGGCGCCAGCATCGCGCTGCCGCTGCTCGATGCGATGATTCCCGCACACACGGCGCTGGCGCAGACCGCCGCGGCGCCGAAGGTGCGCATGGGTTTCGTCTACTTCCCGCACGGCGCCGTGCGGCAGTTCTGGACGCCAAAGCGAACCGGCCGCGATTTCGATTTCAGTCATGTGCTGAAACCGCTCGAGCCTTTCCGCGAGCATGTGACGGTGGTCTCCGGCCTGCGCAACAAGGGCGCCGAGAATGCCGGCGCGCCGCATTTCTCGCAGGAGATCTCCTGGCTTTCCTGCCAGGGTCGTACCGGACGCAATGCGTCGAGCCAGGCCGGCGTCACGGTCGATCAGCTCGTGGTGCGGCACATTGGCCAGGGCACGCCGCTGCCCTCGCTCGAGATGTGCACCGAGCCCGGTGGCTACACCTCGCTCAGTTATCGCACACCCACGCAGCAGCTCGAGATGGAGAGCAACCCGCGCAAGGTGTTCTACACCCTGTTCGGCCAGGGCGATAACAAGGAAGAACGCCAGCAGATCGTGCAGACCACCGGCAGCCTGCTCGACTACGTGCGTGATGCCACCGCATCGCTCAACCGCGAGCTCGACGCTGGCGATCGCGTCATCGTCAGCGATTATCTGGAATCCGTGCGCGAGATCGAGCGCCGGGTGCAGAAGCTCAAGGCCAGCAGCGACCATTCCTTCGACCCGCCCGACGCACCACTCGGCGCGCCGGACGATTTCACCGAGCTGCTCGACGTGCAGTTCGAATTGATGGCGCTTTCCTGGCAAACCAACCAGACGCGCGTCACCACCTTCCGCATGGCCAATGAAGTGTCGATGCGCGTCTACAACTGGCTCGACATCGCCGAAGCCTTCCATCCGCTCTCGCATCACAGCGAGGATCCGGAAAAGATCCAGCGCCTGCTGCGCGTGCAGGTGTATCACACCGAACGCATGGCGAAGTTCGTGAAGCGCCTGCAGGGAATCCGCGATGGAGAAATGACGCTGCTCGACAGCGCCGCCATCCTGTTCGGCAGCAACATGGCCAACAGCGATCTGCACGATTCCGATCCGGTGCCTTCGGCGCTGATCGGCCACGCCGCAGGCAAGATCAAGGGCAACCAGCATCTGGCCTTCCCGCAGGATACCCCGCACGCCAACCTGCTCCTGACGCTGGCGCAGCGCGTGGGCCTGCCGCTCGAGAAGTTCGCCGACAGCACCGGCGCATTCGCCGAGGTGTGACGGTGCGCCATCTCCGCCTTTCCTTCGCGAGTCTGCTGGGCGCTGCGCTGCTGGCCTCCGCCGCGCTGGGCAACACGGCCACAACCGTCGTGAATGCCGCCATCGCGCCCGATGGCAGCACCCCTCTGCAATGGGCCACCTTTCGCAACGATGCGGCGGAAGTGAAGCGCCTGCTGGTCGCTGGCGCGAAAGTGAACGAGGCGAATGCCTACGGCGTAACGCCGATGCAGCTCGCGGCCGAGACCGGCAACACCGCCATCATCCAGCTGCTGCTCGCCGCCGGTGCCGATGTGGAATCGCCGAACCCGGAAGGGCAGACTGCGCTGATGAGTGTGGCGCGCACCGGCAACGTGGAAGCCGCAGCGCTGTTGATCAAACGCGGCGCGAACGTCAACGCCAAAGAGCGCTTCGGCGGGCAGACCGCGCTGATGTGGGCCGCCGCGCGCCGCCATCCCGCCATGGTGAAGCTGCTGGCCTCGAAGGGCGCCGATGTGAACGCCCGCGCCATCGTGCGCAATTTCGAACGCCACATCACCGTGGAGCAGCGCTACAAGAATACGCACACCGGCGGCCTCACGCCGCTGCTGTATGCCGCGCGCGAGAACTGCCTGGGCTGCGTCGAGGCGCTGCTGCAGCATCGCGCCGATATCGCGCTGCCGGATCCGGATGGCATCGCGCCACTCACGCTCGCGATGATGAACGACAACTGGGACATCGCGAAACATCTGGTGGAAGCCGGCGCGGATGTGAACCAGTGGGATATCTACGGCCAGGCGCCATTGCATGTGGCCATCGAAGGCGCGTATGTCGCGCCGGCCAGCGTCACCAACCCTGGCTCCGACAAAACGCCGAACAACACCGATGCCAGGGATCTCGTGAAGATGCTGGTGGAGCGTGGCGCCAACCCCAACCAGCAGATGTTCTTCCGTGCACCGAAGGAAGCCGGGCAGGTGTCTGCCAGCGCGCGCGGCACCACGCCGTTCCATCGTGCCTGCGCCGCGAACAACATCGAGCTCATCCAGTATCTGCTGGCGCATGGCGCCGAAATCAACCTGCATACCGCCGCCGGCGAGAGCGCGATGATGCTGGCCATCGGCGGCCGTGGCCGCGACGACGACATCATCCAGACCCTGCGCGCACTGCATGCGGCCGGTGCCGACCTGAACGTGGTGCACCAGACCATGTTCATCACCCGCACCCGCGGCGGCACCGCCCTGCATGCCGCCACGAAGAAGGCGTCCCCGAAGCTCATGACCGAACTCGTGAAGCTCGGCGCCAACCCCGACATCAAGGACAACGACGGCCTCACCGCGCTGGATTACGCGATGTCGCGCGGCTGGCTCACCTTCCTGACCACGCGGCCACCACCGCGCAATGATCTTGCCAAGGTGCTGCGAGATCTCGGCGCCACCGTCGAATTGAAGCAGGTGCCGGACTGGCCCGGCGAATTTCCGCCGATCGGCCCGCCGCGCGATCACGAGTCGGAGATCTGGCCGCTGTGAGCACACGTCGCGCGTTTCTCGGAGCCGGTGTGCAGATGGCGGCAGTCGCCGGGCTTGGCGCACTGGCCTGGCCAGCACCATCGATTGCGGCGCGTGCGCCGGCCATCAAAGCCTCGACGCTCGCGCCCGGCATCACGATGCTGGATGGTGCCGGCTGCAACGTGCTCGCCGTGAAGGGCCCCGAAGGTTCGCTGCTCGTCGATGGCGGCTACGCCAGGCATTCGAAGGCACTGCTCGCCGCCGCCGCGCGCGCCACCGGCAACCGCAAAGTCAGCACGCTGATCAACACGCACTGGCATCCCGCACAAACCGGTTCGAATGAAGCCGCGGGCCGTGACGGCGCGCAGATCATCGCGCATGAAGTCACGCGCCTGTATCTCGCAAGGCCCATCGCATCGATCGATTACGAAGGGCTGTATGGCCCATTGCCCACTACCGCGCGCCCCACGAAGACCACGCGCACCAGCGGCTCTCTCACCTTCGCCGGCCAGCACATCGATTACGGATACCTGCCCGCCGCGCACACCAATGGCGATCTCTACATCCACCTTCCCGAAGCCAACGTGCTCGTGGCCGGCGGTCCGGTGTGCGCCAATAGCTGGCCAGTGCTCGATTACCGCAACGGCGCGTGGCTCGGCGGCCTCGTTAAGGCACACGAGAAACTCGCCGCACTCGTAAAGCCGGATACCCGCGTGGTGCCCGCCAACGGACGCGTGCTCAGCGGCGTGGAGCTGCAACGTCAGCACGCGATGTTCGCCGCCTTCCACGAACAGATGGTGGTCTTCCAGAACAGGGGCATGGATTCCGGCGATTGCATCGCCGCGCGGCCGCTCAAGGATTTCGAAAGCGAGTTCGGCAATGCGAATGATTTTATCTACGGCGCCTTCCAGAGCCTGAACCTCGCGTATTCGCCCGACTGACACCTGCTTGTGGCAAAGTTGGAGTCATGAACACTCGCAACACAACCATTGGCGCAGCCCTGAAGCAGCTGCTTGCCCTTGCCGCCCTGCTGTTCGCAACCACAGGGATCACCTTCGCTGCCGCACCCACTGCGCCACGCGTGCTCATCGCCACGCAGCCCACTCCCTACAAGGAAGCTGTCACGGCCGGGCTCGTCGAATATCTCAAGGGCAAATCGGTGGCCGTCGAGGTGATCGATGTCATCGAGCTCGACAAGGTGGAGCCCGCCAAGTGGCAGGCCATCGTGCTGCTGCACACCTGGGAAATGGAGCGTCCGCCCGATGCCGTGCAGGACTTCGTCGACAAACTCACCGAGCCGCGAGAAACTGGTGGTGCACACCACCTCGGCAGACGGAAACATCAAACTCGAAGGCGTGGATGCCATCAGCGGCGCATCGAACGTCATCGATGCGGGGGTGACGGTCAAGGCGCTGGCTGCCCGCGTCGACGCCGTGCTGTCGCGCTGATCATTGCCTCGGCAGGGGCTCGCCGGGAAGCAGCCGCAGGCAGAAATAACTTCCGTTCCTGCAAAAACGCGGTAAACTGCCCGAGATCGTCTTCCGTCCGAATCGTCCTGTGCGCCTTCATCTAGGCGTTTCCCGCTCGAACCGACACGCCTGCCGATCAGGTGTCAGGATTACTGGTTCGCGGGCTGCCGTCACTCGGCTCTCTAGAAACTGCATCTCTCCTGTCATTGAGTTCCAATATTTTTCATAGTGAGATTTGCTACATGGCCAAGATTTACGTGGGCAACCTGCCCTTTACTGCAACTGAAGACCAGGTCCGCGCGCTGTTCGCAGAGCACGGTGCCGTTGAATCGGTTGCCCTCCCGATGGATCGCGAAACCAACCGCCCTCGCGGCTTCGGATTCGTGGAAATGAGCACTGCTGATGCAGCGCGCGCCATCCAGGCCGTCAACGGCAAGGACCTCGGCGGTCGTTCACTGCGTGTGAATGAAGCCCAGGACAAGCCCCGCGGCGGTGGCGGCGGTGGTGGCGGTGGCTACGGCGGCGGCGGCGGTGGTCGCAGCGGCGGTGGCGGCGGCTACGGCGGTGGTGGCGGCGGCGGCGGCGGTCGCTGGTAAGCAGCGCCCTCCGTTATGGCGAAAGTAAACTTCCGCCATAACAAGCGGCAAAAGGAACTGGCGCGTAAAGAGCGCCAGTCCGAACGCCTCGCGCGACGCGGCGAACGTTCTCCTGAAGAGGAGGCGGTCGCCGCGGTCGTGAGCACTGAATCCGGTATCGTTGATGCCGAGCCTGATACGGCTCTATCGACGGCGGTTCCTGCGCAGATGCAGGACTGACAGAACGACGACTTCGTCGTCGACAACCCGGTATGCCACGGCATACGGGAAACGGCGCGCAATCACGCGTCTGACTCCATCAAATATTTCAGCATGGATTCGCGCATTGCAGGTCGAGTTCGGCCTCTGGCCGAACTCGTACACGCCAAAGCACTAGCGGCGCTTCAGTTCAGCGAAGACTTCGTCAGCAAGCCGACCTCGATTGCCATCGGACGCGAAGGCGACCAACCGGCGCTTGATCTCGGCCACATGCCATTCGGGGAGCGGAATGGAATCAGGATCTGGGGTGAGACTTGCCCAGATATCGTCCATCAACTCCAGGCGCTCTGAGACGCTGAGAGATGCAAGCTCTGGGATTCTTGGGGTGGAAGCCACGTTAGGCACGCTACACCTCGTCAAGGCGAGAAGTAAAGAAAGGCTCCTGACCATTCTCGCTATGCAGGGTTTTGCCCCGCAATTCGTGAATCTGCCGTGACTGCGCAAATTCCCAACTGCGCTAAACGTCCAGCCAGTCCAGCGTACGACCCACAGCTTTTTGCCAGCGGCCATACAGCCGTTCGCGTTGCCCGGCATCCATCGCCGGCATCCACCGACGTGCCTCGCTCCAGTTGCGCCGGATTTCATCGCGACTCTCCCAGTAACCCGCCGCAAGCCCCGCCGCATAGGCAGCGCCCAGCGCCGTGGTTTCTGTCACTCGCGGGCATACCACTGCACGGCCGAGCAGGTCCGCCTGGAACTGCATCAGCAGTTCGTTGCCCACCATGCCGCCATCCACCCGCAGCTCCGGCATCGCCACGCCCGCATCCTGCTGCATGCACTCCAGCACTTCGCGCGTCTGGAAAGCCGTGGCCTCGAGCGCAGCCCGCGCAATGTGCGCGCGCGTGGCATAACCGGTGAGCCCCAGCATTGCGCCGCGTGCCCGCGCGTTCCAGTGCGGCGCATACAGCCCCGAGAACGCCGGCACGAAATAAACCCCGCCGTTGTCCTCCACCTCGCGCGCCAGCGCTTCAATGGCAGCGGATGTATCGATGATGCGCAGGCTGTCGCGCAGCCATTGCACCAGCGCGCCGGTCACCGCGATCGAACCTTCCAACGCAAAGCGCGGCGGCTCATTGCCGAAGCGGTAGGCCACCGTGGTGATCAGCCCCGAGCGCGATGGCACGAGGCGCGTGCCGGTGTTCATCAGCAGGAAGCAGCCGGTGCCATAAGTGTTCTTCGCTTCGCCAGGCTCGAAGCAGGTCTGGCCCACCAGTGCCGCCTGCTGATCGCCCAGAATGCCGGTGATTGGAACGCCCGCGATTGAATCCAGCTCTGCAACGCCTATCTGTGTGCTGGAAGAAACAATCCGCGGCAAAACGGCAGACGGGATGCGGAAGGCTCCGAGCAGCGATGCATCCCATTCAAGTGTCACAAGGTTCATCAGCTGTGTGCGGCTGGCGTTGGTGACATCGGTGACATGCAGGCCGCCCCGCACGCCGCCCGTCAGGTTCCAGGTGAGCCAGCTGTCGATCGTGCCGAAGAGCAGGTCGCCAGCTTCCGCCGCCGCGCGGGCGCCCCCCACCTGGTCGAGCAGCCACTGGAGTTTCAGCGCGCTGAAGTAACTCGCGAGGGGGAGGCCGGTGAGCGTGCGAAAGCGATCGGCACCGCCCTCGCGCGTGTACTGGGCGACCAGCGATTCCACCCGCGTGTCCTGCCACACCAGCGCGCGATGCACCGGCTCGCCGGTGTGCCGGTTCCACAGCACCGTGGTCTCGCGCTGGTTGGTGATGCCGATGGCCGCAACGTTCTTCGCAGTGAGCGCCGCGCTCGACAGCGCCTCGGCCACCACCCACTGGGTGTTGCGCCAGATCTCCAGCGCATCGTGTTCCACCCAACCCGGCTGCGGGTAGTGCTGGGCGTGAGCACGCTGGGCAACTGAGTGCACGTTGCCGTCCTGGTTGAAGAGGATGCAGCGCGTGCTGGTAGTGCCCTGATCGATGGCGGCGATGAAGCGGGATTTGGATGGAGTGCGATCTGCCATGACGGTGACGGAGATGAACGCCTCATTGGCTGAGGTGATTATGGAGCCAATTACCTCACTCGCCGGTTACCCCATACTCGGGAGCTAGGGCGCTGCCGTCGTCGGGGCACCGTCATAGGTCGTGAAGAACGGCCCGGACAGAATCACCAGATTCGTCCCATCCACCACGGCCAGTCCGTCGTTGCCCCACAGAGTCATGAGCGGGTGATCGAAGGTCGCCCGTTGCGTCGAGACACCGAGCGGCGCCAGCGCCAGCAATTCGAAGGTGTTCATGTCGAAGCTGAGCACGTAATCGTTCTGCGCTACCGCGAACACGCGTGAGTGCACAGCATCCACCACCATGGCATACAGGACCCAGCTTGCAGGAATCTGCAGCTGGCCCAGCTGCGCACCAGTCTGGGCATTCAGCACCTTGCCATCGAGCAGGTACAGTCGCCCCGCGCCGAAGTGCACGGCCCGTCGTCTCCGTGTTCAGCGCAAAACTGCCGACCACCTGCACGCCCTGGCCGTCAACCTGCAGCGTCTCCACAGTGCCGGCGTAGGGCGGCAAGGGGTGGCGGCGCAGTGAATAGAAGACGTCGGGAGTTGCGCCGCGCGTGAAATATCGCGGACGCTGGTAGCTCACGGAAACCCGCGGGATACCATTTGCCTTGCGCGCCGAGTCATAGGCAAAGACGCCTTCGTCCGCGGCAAACGCTTCCAGCGAAGCCATGAATGCCGTGTTGTCGCCCGGCAAGGTCACGAGATCGCGAACCGTGAGTGTGCCGAACTCCGTCTGACTGATCGAGCACCACGGCCGCTTCCTCGACCAGGCCCGGCAGCGTCAAGCGGCGCATACGTGATTCAGACCGCATCGAGACCGGCGATGTCGGCGCAGAGCTGGCAAAAAGCCGCGAACCATCGTCGGAGACAGCGAGGCGGCCAAGCGTCTGGTTGGCCAGCAGCAAGGACTGGCCCACGACGCCGGTGGCCGGGTCCACCTGCAGGATCCTCGGTTCGTTGGTGAGTCCGATGCTGGACGCCACGTACAGGGAGTTGTGCGTCGGAGACCACACTACGTCGGTGGCGCCATTGGATGGCCGCAGCGCGTGACGCGTGTACTGGAATCCCTCACTTGCGTGGAGGACGAGGTCGACGAACACCTCGTATTCACTGTCCGGCACCACGCGATTGCACTGTGAGTCGAAACACACATGGAACTGCGCGCGACCTGTCATCAAGCCCGAGCCCAGCGCTGCCGGTGGAGCAATCGTAATTGCGAGAAACCCTGTCGCCGATGCCCCGTTCCGGGTGAAGCCTACATCGCTGAGCCTGGTCTGCGTCACGATCCCATCCGACTGGCCCACGCGACCGATCCAGAGACCGGCCGGAGGCATGTTCTCCACCGTGAAGCCCAAATGTCTATCGAAGACAATCGGTGTGGTCTGCGAAACAGGGTGGTGTGTGGCGATCCGTGCGCCGACTCCCCACTGGACGCGCGTGACCGGGGGCGGGCTGCCGGTGACTGTGTAGGTCACCGCGATGGAGTAGGGGCCGGCCAGCACGGTGGCGCAGGTTGCATCCGGACAGAACTCGATCCGGAAGGTTGTCGAATAGACCCCGGCGCCAATCGACGAGGGGAGCCACATGAGCAGGCGCAGGCCTCCGCTGGTGGCCGTGTCGCGGGAGAGAATCACGTCGTTCACCGCGACACCAGTCTGGTTCCATCGGTACCAGATGCCACCAGCCGGCACGTTCGCGGCGGTGAAGGACACCATCGCCTCGGGCAAAGTCGTGGCGCTGGTGTCCGCGTTGATCGAAACCTGGCTCGACGCGAATGACACGGAGAATGCCGTGGACGGCGGTGTCACCGGAGGTGTAACAGGGGGGGTGACCGGAGGCGTCACCGGTGGTGGCGAGTTCGGAGGCGCAGTGCCGCCACTCTCGCCGCCGCCGCCACAGGCCGCCAGGCTCAGTGCGAGCAGCAAAGACCCAACCAAACGCGCCATGCCCGACCGCGCTGCTGTTGCCACCTTGTGCATGATGCCCCTGGGGAGCCGCAGTGGTCTGCGGACTTCTTGCTCGATTCGCCCGAAAGGCAACTTACGATGCCGCCTGATCGATGCACAAGCAGAAAGGCAGGGTGATTACCATCGCGTTCGTCACGACAGCACCCGTATCGCCGGCTTGTGTTCCGCCCAAGAAACAGTCCGGGCGTTTCGGCAGGTAGCTGAGCTGTCGTACCATCCCCCCAAACAACTAGGGGACCCCCGCCATGACCCACCGCTCCGCCATCCTCCCGCTGCTGCTGCTGGCCAGCTTCACCGCCAACGCCGCGCAGCCCGCCACCACCTGCGACCGCGAATGCCTGCGCAGCAAAGTCACCCAGCTGCTCCACGCCCTGGTGAAGCACGACATCAAATCCCTGCCCGTCGCCACCAATGTGCGGGTGACGGAAGACGCCGTCGAGAAGACGCTCGACAAGGTGGCCCTCGTCACCAGCGTCACCGCGCTGCGCGGCTACCGCCAGGATTTCATCGACGAGCGTGCCGGCGTCGCCGGCGCCCATGTGATGGTGGAAGAGAGCGGCGCGCCAGTGATGCTGGTGGTGCGGTTGAAGGTGGTGGCCAACCAGCTCACCGAGATCGAGCTCGTGCCCACGCGCAGCCGCACCGATGGGCTCATCTTCAACATCGATGGCCTGAAGGTCGCGAGCGAGATGATGAACTACGCGCCGCGCCCCGAGCAGTTGCCCACGCGGGAAGAGGCCATCCGGATCGCGATGAAATACCCCGAAGGCCTCACCCTCGCGAAGAACTTCGCCGCCGTGAACCTGCCGTTCGCACCCGCCGCCTACCGCTACGAGAACGGCCAGATCATGGCCGGCCCCGACTGCAAGTTTCAGGCGGGATGCCAGAACATCTCGACGCAGTCGCTCTCCATCTTCGAGCGCCTGGGCGACCCCATCACCCGCGTGGTCGCCGTGGATGAACGCATGGGCATCGTCTGGCTGCGCCTCGCCTGGGGCGTGCAAAAAGAAGGCGGCGACCAGCTCACCGCGTTCGAGGCCTTCAAGGTGTTCGACGGGCAGATGCACGCGGTGGAAGCGTTCATCCGGATTCTGCCGATCGAAAAACGTGATGGGGGTTGGAAATAGCGCGCGCGCCGGTATTATTCTACGTACAGATTAAGGGGCGCTAGGCTCAGGCGGGCGGCAAGCGCTGATGGTGAGCCCGCTGGCAACTGAAAGGAGGTGATCCAATGGCACATTCAATCGTTGGTTCGGTCGCGTCTCTGGGCGCCAAAGGCCACGGAGGGATGCGCGCAAGCTGAAATGCTACGCGTGCGAACGAGTCCAATCGATGGACGCTCCGATGCAGTTGCCGTGCGGATGATCTGATCCACACGTAAAAGCAATCGAGCAGGAATGGCGGGGTTCGCAAGGGCCCCGCCATTTTCTTTTGGGCGCGCCGCAATGTCCTACGTGCGGCGGGGGTTCGCGCCGACGTTGTCCCGGCGCACCGGGGTGTATTCCTGTGTCATGAAAACCCCAGACACCGAAATCAAATCGCCTCGTCCGGATGAGCGGCCCATCCATGATCCCCTGACCGGAGACGAGCGGGAAGGCGAAAACGAAATCCCCCTCGACGCGCCCGGCGAAGACACCGAAGCACCGGAAGAATTCGAGCGCATCGACGAGGTGCGCGAACCCGCGTATCCGGATGGGCAACCCTCGTGAGGCGCGCCATTCTGGTGGCCATGTGGATGGGCTCGCTCGCGACAATGACCGCGTGCATGCAGAAGCCCGTTACCGATAGCCCGCAGTCAGACCGGAAGATGAACCCGGCCATGTCGGCCACATCCGCCAGGACGCCGGCCGTCACCGGCGATGCAGACGCCGATGATCCGAAGTCGGGGATGAACACCTCGCGGCCGGATTCAACCGAGGATCTGCCGCCCGAAAGTCAACGCGCCACGCCTGCTCCGCGCTAGGCCGGAAAGTCAGCCCTCGGGCAGTACGACGTCTGTATCGCTGGGCACGTACTCGACAAAGTCGAACTCGGTGCCCGGATCGGCCTCGACGCGAACCGTGCAGTCTTCCCACTTTGCGGGGAGCGTCCAATCCACACCGGGCTGGAAATCCAGCACCCGGCTGTGCCCTGCGCAGTTCAGCAACACCCTGTCGGGCACACCTTTGCGTGGCGCAATCGAAAAAGTCTGCCGGAACAACTTGTACCCCACGTAGCGCTGCTCATCGACACGCAACTGCGCGACCAGCGGCTTGTCACCCTTGAGTGCGGCGACCATGGCTACTGCCATCCGGGCGCGTGGATCCTCGTCGGGGATCTTCTCGAGGCCCGCCAGTTCCTGAAAGGCCAGGAAGGATTCCAGCAGCATGCCTTTTGAAGCGGCCAGCCGGAATCGCATCTCCAGCAGGTCGATGACTGTCTTCTGCGGCAGCATGTAGTAGCTGGCGCTGTTGGGCGGAGCCAGCTTTTCCAGATCGAGCTCGCGCGGCGTCGGCAATTTCTGTTCCGAACCTGCTTTGGCGGCCGCAATCGCGCGATGGACATTGCCCACCCTCGCGTGTGTATACGCGAGTTGCGCCTGCAGGGCTGCGTATTCATAAAGCAGCTTGGCCTTCTCGGACAGCATCCATTCCGCGTGATGGTGCGCACCTTCGTTGTCGCCACTGCTGATCAGCTTCCCGACCTTGTCGAGTTCCTTGCGGAAGTCGGCGGAGATTCCTTTCTCCAGATCGCCTACTCCGAAGACGATGCGCTGGATGGCGTAGTAGTCATCCATGGGAACGCCGTTCATCGTCGCCGGCTTGAACTTCGCCGTCTTCAACGCCCGGAAGACTTCGTCGACAAACCGCTTCTCATGAAAGCCGGTATCGAGCAGTTCCACTTCGGAGATGCTCCCATCCGCGTGCACGCGGAATCGCACGCTCACCAATGCTTCGCGATCGACGAAGCCTGGGTAGGTGAAGGCCAGCTTCAACCTCTGAGGCGGCTGGAATCCATCCGGGGTGGTCGGCGGCGCAGGTGCGGCTGCAGAACCGGTTGGAACATGCACCCATGACAGGACGCAGAGGAGAATGAGCGCGCGAAGAACTGGCAGCATGGACGAAGTGTACTTTTGGCCGCGCCGGCGCGGTAGATTGACCGCAAATCACAAAGATGCAGCGAAGGGGAAAGCAAAGTGAAGAAGAATCGACTCTCGATTGCCGCAGCAGGGCTGCTCGGTCTTGTGCTCGCGCTCAGCGCCTGCCAACCACGCACTTCCACCCCGACGGCAGACACCGCCGCCGATGAAGCCGCCATCCGGAAAGTGCTCGACGATGTCGCCAGCACCTTCAACGCCGGCAACTACGACGCCATGTTCGCGCTGTATCGCGACGACGTCGTGGTCTCATCGCCCGGCGTGCCGGACATCGTGGGCAAGCAGGCCTGGCGCGATTCGCTGGCCGCTTCGCTGCCTCCGGAAATGGCCGTGAAGATGCGCTTCGACACGCAGGAGATGGCGGTGGCCGGCGACCTGGCGTACGAGCGAGGCACCTATCACATCGAGATCACGGACAAGGCCACCGGCGCGGCCGTGCCGCCCATGGGCGGCCGGCATATCCACATTTTCAAGCGCGAAGCCGATGGCAGCTGGAAAGGGTGGCGGTTGATGGAGAATACTGCCGAACCGGCGGTGACACCGCCGCAGCCTTAACAAATCCGGGGGGACCGAACCATGACCAGAACATCCTTGTACCTTGCTGCCGCGAGTGTGCTTTTCAGCGCCGTTGCCACCGCCCAGTTGCCCCCCGGCGTCACCATGGAGCAGGTGAACACCACGCTTCCCGAAGAGGGCGCGCCCAAGGCCGAGCCCGGCCAGTACGCGGTGAGTTCCGCGCCCGCTTTTGGTGCAGATGGGTTCAAGATCTTCCACCCCGCGAAGCTCGACAACTTCCCCCGCCGCGACAAACTGCCCGTGGTGGTCTGGGGCAACGGCGGCTGCGCCATCGACAACCCGCGTTACGGCGGCTTCCTCGAGACCATCGCCTCGCACGGCTTCCTCGTCGTCACCACCGCGGCCAGCGCCGCGCCGCAGGCACCCGCGCAGCCCGGCGCCCCGCGCCGTTCCGCCACCAACGCCGATCTCAAAGCCGGCATCGACTGGGCCGAACGCGAGAACACCCGTGCGGGCTCGCCGCTCAGCGGCAAGATCGACACCAGCCAGGTCGCGGTGATGGGCCAATCCTGCGGCGGGCGGCTCTCGATCGAGCTCGGCGCCGACCCGCGCGTGAAAACCATCGGCGTGTTCAACGCCGGCCTGCAGCCCGACCAGATGGCGCTGCTCGCGAAGCTGCACGGCCCGGTGCTGCTCATCAACGGCCATGAGCGGGATTTCATGATGGGCCCCGCGAAGGCGACGTACGACGCCATCGACAAACTGCCCACCTTCTATGGTGCGCGGCATGGCGCCGGGCATACCGCGACGGCGTATCACGCCGGCGGCGGCGAGTTTGCGAATGTCGCCTCGAACTGGGTGCGGTGGCATTTCAAGGGCGACAAGCAGGCGGCGAAGATGTTCACCGGCAAGCAGTGCGGCCTGTGCACCAACTCGAACTGGGACGCCGAAGGCAAACGCCTGAAATAAAACCTGGACAGGCGTGCTGCGCCCCCACGTTTTAGCGGGATAATGCCGCCGTGGGAAATAACCCGATTCCGGCTCGCACAGAAGCTGCGTTTCCCTGGCGGCCATCGCTGGCTGTCGGGACACTACACGGTCGCGTTTCTGGCGGTGGTCAGCCTGCCGTGGCTCGAAGAAGCGCATCGCCTGGCCATTGCCATCTGGGCACCCTGCTTCACGCTCTCTGCACTGATCCTCTACATGGTGCGCATGGTGCGCACCGCACCGCTGCGCCCCGATCGGCGGCGCGCCTGGATATTTCTCGCCATCGGCATGGCGATCAACCTCGTCGGCTCCGTGGCCTGGGCGGTGACGGCAACGTTCCAGCGCGGTGCCGACATCCCGCTCGACAACAACCTGTTCTTCATGGCGACGTATCCACCCGCCGTCGTCATCGCGATGATCTTCTTCCTGCGGGATGCCGGCGGATCATTGAAGCGTCCCGGCGCACTGCTGGATACCGCAGCACTTTCGATAGGCGCGGCGGCTGCACTCTACGGTCTCGTTATCCTGCCGGCCTACGGCGAGACCGCCGGCGTGTTCACCCTCGCGCAGGCCTTCGGGCTTGGCTTCAGCGTGCTGTTTCCCGCCGTGCTCGCGGGGATTCTCTACACACATGTCGTGGATTGGTCGAAGGATCGCAGCCTCGCGCTGCTGATGCTGGCCGGCATCGCGAACATCATTGGCGATCTGATGTGGAGCGTCCGGACGCTGCCCGAGCGGCTCGACGATACGGTCTACTACAACCTCGTCTACCTGCTCGCCAATGCCCTGTGTTTCACCGCGGTCGCGCTGGAAGCGCAGCGCCGCGT